>JBAZUY010000005.1:0-4587 GCA_041661245.1 archaeon | reverse complement strand
AATTAGAATCACTATTCACAAGCACGCTAGTAATCGTAATCGCATCAGCGTCATTATTCTTAACACTCACAAAAAAATTCCCATCAACAGAATTCAACGAAACATTACTAACCGCAAGCAAACCAGTCTTAGAAGAAATCTCACTCGCAGTACTAGAAACATTCACCCCACTTTGAGTCTGAGTAATAACAACCCCCACAACAACAAGTGAGAGAACAACAACAACCGCAATAATCACAAGATACTCGACAGTACCTTGGCCTGACGTCCAAGACAGGCCCTGTGCTTTTGCCCAGGACAGGCCTTGAGCAAAGTTACCCCTAGAAAACATAGTAAAATAACGCTAAAGCCCTATAAAAACATTAGTTTAACAAAAAGGTAGACACAAATCTAGCTCCAAGCACTTAACCCAGTTTGTTTGCCGCCGTGAAGTAAATCTTCTCTTGAGTATCCGAGTTCTGCCATTATCTTAATCACCGCAGGTAAAACCTGGTTTTCCAAATAATACTCCGCGTCATAGTTTCCTTCTTCTACGTATTCTTCAAGTTCTGCTTTGTCAGATATACTTGCTTTCTCCTTCCCCTTTGTAACAATGAAAGAAAGCATGGATCCAACTCCAAGTTCTTTTCCGCGTTTGATTGCTTTTTCCGCAGCAGCAACGTGCGGTCCAATTGAATCATAATCTTTGATATCTCTTTGAAGTAAAGTCATTATCACAAGATCTTTTTTAGCAACTTTTCCTTCTTTTAATTCTTTAATTACTCCTTGAACAAATTTAGCAGCCTCAGTTGGATTTCCTTCTTTTAGTACAAGTTCAATTACTTTCTTTTGAGTTTCGCGTGCAAGTAGGCACCAATCTCTTCTAACATATTCAAACCCAACTATTTTGAGATTTCCTTTTTCATCCATTAGAGCGTATCTTTTTTTAGCAGCGCCCCCTTCTTTTTTTGTAACAAATATTCCTCGTTTATAAAATCCATCAATTTCTAGTTCCATTCCTTCAGGGAGTTCTTTGTTTACTTTTTCTGTGAAATCTTCTACATCTTTTTTTGTTTTGTTTCCCATTTGCAAGAAATTTGAATCCGTGTCCCCGTAAAGTACTTTAAATCCAGAATTTTCAGCTTTAGCTATTGTTTCTTGGATGTATCCTCTTGCAAATGCAGTTATTGCACTAGCACATTCTCTTGAGTACCATCTAGCTCTTGGATAACCCAAGTACCCATATGCAGAATTTAGAATAATCTTTAGCGCCCATTGTTTTGCAAATAATATTTTGTCATCAATCCCTTCCTCTTTTTTCTTTCGCTTGTATTCTTTCTTCAAAATTAATCTTTGTTTAATTAGTCTTCCAAGTATTTCAGAAAATAGTCCTTTTTCTTTTGTACAAAACCAAGTTCCATCAGGAGAGCTATTTTTTTCCTTGCATTCGGGATGCGAACAATTTAATGTATCTGGGGAAATGTTGTGTGAGATTATTATGCTTGGATAAAGTGAGGCAAAGTCAAGAACTGCAATTGCTTCGTGTAGTCCCGCAATTGGTTCTTTTACAAACGCCCCTTTTATTGGATTTGCAGTTCGTTCTTGTACTTGGTTTTCTTTTGGTTTGTTTGGTGCAATTATTTCTCGTAAGTGCGCTTCTTTCATTAATAAATCTTCAACCATTTGTGAAGTAGAATTTCTTGTGGTTTCGTACAGAGTTTGAGAAGTTAGTTTTGATATTTCAACAAATAAAGGCAAGAATTCTTTTGCAATTCGTAGTGCAGTTTGAGAATCTTTTAAATTGTAATCAACTAATCTTTCAAGTTGTTTCTTATCCCCACTTTCCCACGCCTCAGTTATTTCTTTAGGAAATACTTTTTCCTTGTAAACTCCAAATACTTTTTCGGAAACACTTTCAATATCTAATTTGACAGCGTTTATTGCGCCTGTTCGTTGTAAGAATTTGATTATTTGGAATGAATCAATGTGTTGTATCCCTTGGAGTCTTGTAGCATTATCCATTCCTTTTCGAACTATTTTTGGTTCAAATCCATTTACCTTAAAATCCACTTTTAGTTTTCTTGCTCGGTCTTTAGTATAAGCAAAGTCAAAGTTGTCTCCGTTGTAAGTAACAATATAACCATTTTTTGGATTGTTTAATTCAGTGTTTATTTCGTCAATTATTTCTTTCTCTGAATCCACTAGTTCTAGCCCAGGGACTTTCGTAGTGTTGTAAGAGATTACTTTTTCATATTTTGTATGTTTTTGTCCCAAATCATCCGCAACAAATGAAACCATTAGTATTGGTTCTGCCCCTATTGCAAATTTTTTTCCAACTTTTGTTTCAAGATCAAATGCAATTGCACGTCCTTCAAATTCCCCGTCTAGGGGAGTAATATTTTGAATTAGTTTTGTTTTTCCAACTATCCCTGCTGCATTCTCTTCCTCTTCTTCTCCAGAAGTAAATGTTTTTTCTTTTGAAGTAGTTTCAATAACTTCTCCTTTAATTTCTTCTTCTCCCAAAACATCAAATTCTACCCAATTCCCTGGTTGGAGTCTTTTATCGAGTAAGTATCTTTTTGAATAAGGAACATCATATTCGTATTTTTCAAATCCAAGTTCTGAGAGTAGTTTTCTTGCTTGCACTAAATGAGTCACGCGCTTGAATTCTACTTTGAGTGCAATTTTTCCATTTACTTGCATTTTTGTTTCAGTCACACTTAAAACGTTAAATTTCTCAAAGTCCCCAAAAGTAAAGTTCTTTAGTTCAGTTGTGGTCTTTTGTATTTCTTCTTTTCCTGTTAAGACATATAAATAAGGCCGAAAGGTTTTATCACAAATCCACTGGTATTCGTTTTCTTTTCCAACGAAAAGCGAGATTCTTGATTCCCCGTTTGTATCAAAGTAAGTTGCATCAAGCAATAGTGCTTTTTCTTTAGCCATAAATAATACTCTCGAGCTAAATGATTAAAAGAGTGACTTTCTGACCCCAAAAAACCCCTTCTGTTTTGAAGAATACTTCCCCAGACATAATGTTTTTAAGTATCAAATCTCTTTCTATATGCAAGATACTTATGCCAAGACCAGATCGTTCAGGAGGTTCCGCTCAAGGCGCACCTAGTCCGCAAGGACAACAAATGCAACAACCTATGCAATCTTCCATAGGCGGAGCTCCTACTCAGGGAGGAATCAGAGAGGATATTCGTGCTCTTAATTCAAGTTTGCTTTTAATCACTCAAAAAATAAAGTACTTGGTTAGAAATGAAAAGATTTTGGGAAGAAATTTAGTTGTATTAAATAAGAAAATCAAAACTTTGGAAGACAAAGTAGTTAACGCTCCCGCAGCTGTTCAAACTGGCGGCGCAAATAGCGCGGACGTGGATGCATTAAAACAGAAAGTAATTTTGCTTGAAGCCCAAATAGAAGATATGCGAACAAGAGCTGCTACAACCGAACAATTAAAGGAATTAAAATTTGTTATTGATTCAATTAATCCACTCGAATTCACTACCCTCTCTCAAGTTCGGGATTTAATTGATAAAAGAATAAAAGAAAAAGGAAATCAATAAACTCTTTTTAGCAAAAGCCTTTCTTAAAATAAAAAAATATTTATTTTTAGTTTGTATAAACTAAATTTACATCTCTGATTGTTGCAAATGCAGTTGGGAAATAATTTCCGTCAGGAAATTGATAAAGCGAAGGATACAAAGCATATTGCATGAATTGATTGCCATCAAGAGAATCTAAAGAAAGTTGGTTACTTGTTGAAAAATAACTCAACGCACTCCAAGCACTCGTACAAGAAGAACTCGACTCACAACTTCTATACTTCACACCAATTCTTGACGACCCTTTATTGAAAATTTCTTTTATTTCATTAGCATCAAGAGCACGATTCCAAATAGCAACGTCTTCAAGCTGACCAGGGAAATAATTTGAATAATATCCTCCAGGATTATATGTCCCGATTTTTAGAGGGCCTGCACTTGATTGTATTGAACCCACAACCAAAGTAGAGGTTTTGTTAAGCGCCCCATTAATATAAACATTTAATTTCCCAGTACTCCCTGTAAAAGTCACAGTAATATAATTCCAACGATTCAATGTTAATGGATTTGCCGAAGCCACCTCTACTCCGTTCCACACCCCGCCAGAGTAGAAGTATATTCTTAGATAGCCGCTCGAAGTTAGTCCAATAAAATAATCCATTGCCGCATCAGCATTTACACCTTTTGTTATTATTGTAATCATATCCCCAGAACTAGTTAAAGTAAAAGAGGTTGGTTTTGCCCAAAAAGAGAGAGTTATATTTGATCCCGTGTTTAAACTTGATGAACTTGGAATTGTAATATAATCATTTACCCCATCAAACGTTCTTGCATTTGTATCCCAAAGCCCTGTTGCTAAAGTCGGACTATTAGTATAAGTCCCATTATTCCCATAAACACTTGAATCATTTGCAGTAGTTCCGCTTGCTTCATTCAAATGCCATAACCCAACTAAACCAAAATTCAAATCTTTTTCTATCGTTGGTTCAATTTGCGTTCCATAATTATACCCGTTCTTATCCAAACCATTATTCGAATTCAAAACCAAATAATTAAAATC
>JBAZUY010000004.1:0-6712 GCA_041661245.1 archaeon | reverse complement strand
AGACCACCGACGTTCGCCAATCCGCGCTGATCCAGGTCGGCGAGTACGAGCTCGAGCACGTCGCCTTCCACGGGCAGCTCGGCGTTGTCGAGCGCAGCCCGGCGTGGGCCGGTGATGGCTGGTCGCTCGATGCCGTTCCGTTCGTACCAGCGGTAGGGGTCGGCGAGGTAGGTGAGGACAACGAAGTGCTCGGGACTGAGCTCCTCCACGTACTGGAGGAACCGCATGGCGATGAAGTCGTCGTTGTTCTCGGGGAGGGCTGCGCTCTCGACGCAGTTCGCGAGTAGTTGAAGCTTCCCCTCGATGTGGGTTCCCAGGGCCGCTTTGCTGGCCTCGATGACGACCGTGATGAAGCCCTCATCGGTCGAGAGCGCTTCAAGGTCGATGCCTTTACCCTCGAGAGCCCGGATGTGCTCCGCGACGAGCTGGAACCACCGCTGTCGGCGCTGTTCCAGCGAGCTGGGCACGATGAGATCGAAGAGCTCGGCGGCAGGTCCCCCGAGCGTTGGGACGGCGGAGATGCCTGCCTTTGCCAAGCCGCGAGCGGTGTCCCTCCCCTTGGATCGCGGTGGGGTGAGATCGTCCGCCACCCTCGACACGCTAACGACGGGAGCTCGCAGGTTGGGGATGACAATTCGTGGCGGTGGCCTCGTCGCGCTGAGAGCCGGGGCGGCAGAGCGGTGACGTGGCCAACCGGTGACGCGACCGTGCTCATGCTCAGCAGCAGAGGGTGGGTGCCGGCTCCGGACGTCTTGGCGATCGAACGAGATCGTTGGCGGCGGCGCGGACTTCCCTTCAAGACTTGCCATCGTCGGATCGACAACTTCATCGTCGTTCCCAATAGCTCGGCTCGGCGCCGCGAGTTCCACCGGGCAGTCGCCGATCACGGGTATCCGCTCGTCGGTTGACTGGCGATCGGAACAGGAGGCCACCGAGACTGACCCATTCCTGCCGATCACGTTCGCCGTCGCCCACGGGCGGAAGAACCTGCGCCGCTCAACGAGCGAAGAGGATTGTCTCCTCCGCTGATCGGCGCTCCAACACCCAGCCGACGCGGTCCCACCAGCTAACCGGCCAGATGCCTAGATCCATGCGTCCGACGGGCGATCGTCGGCCGCGAAGAGAGTGACCGGGTGGTACGTAAGGCATGAGGATCGTGAGCAATTCCGGAATGGCGACCGTCGCGCACCGGAAGTCGGAGTTCGTAAGGGCGGGATGTGTTCCCCCTTCCCGATCCGCCTGGTAGTCCTCCAACGCGTGACGCGCATCATCGCTGACCGCTACCCGCCAATTGGGTCTGAGCCGATCGAGGGCGACCAGTAGATCTGGGACCTCGGCACGGACTCGCGAGAAGGGATCCAGGTACTCGGCAAGCGTGCGGCAACAGTGGAGGTTGTGCTGAACGCAATGGCGTCGCTCGGTCCGAGGGGGGACGTCCCGTGAAGTGGTGTAGGTCGGCGTAGAGGGTCCACCACGTGGGTGGGCCACCGGCATGAGGCTCGACGTGTTCCTTGCCCGGATCACGAAGAGGAGAACACACCGGTGGCCCTCACTGAGTCTGACCTGTCCGACCTGCTCGCCGCGCTCAAGGCCGGTGAGATGACCGACACCATCCGCGCGTCGCTGGAGTGGATCCTCCAGCAGCTGATCGAGGCCGAAGCGACCGCGGTCATCGGCGCCGCACCGCATGAGCGCAGCGAGGCGCGCACGACACAACGCAATGGGCACCGGCCCCGGCTGTTGTCGACCAAGGCCGGGGACCTGGAACTGAAGATCCCCAAGCTCCGCGAGGGGTCGTTCTTCCCGTCGCTGCTCGAGCGGCGCCGGCGGATCGACCGGGCCCTGTTCGCGGTGGTGATGGAGGCCTACGTGCATGGCATCTCGACCCGCAAGGTCGACGACCTCGTCCAGGCCCTCGGTGTCGGCTCGGGGATCTCCAAGAGCGAAGTGAGCAGGATCTGCGCCCAGCTCGACGGTGACCTCGACGCGTTCCGGAACCGGCCACTCGACCACGTCGAGTTCCCCTACGTGTTCGCCGACGCCACCTACATCAAGGGCCGCGTCAACGGCCGGGTCGTGTCCCGGGCCGTGGTGATCGCCACCGGCGTCACCTGCACCGGCGACCGAGAAGTCCTCGGCGTCGCCGTCGGCGACTCAGAGGACGGGGCGTTCTGGACCGCGTTCCTGCAGGGCCTCCGCGCCCGAGGGCTCCACGGGGTGCAGCTGGTGATCTCCGATCACCACCTCGGCCTCAAGGCCGCCATCGCGTCGGTGTTCATCGGCGCCGCCTGGCAGCGCTGCCGCGTCCACTTCATGCGCATTGACCGGCCCTCATGGTCGGAGTCAAGCGGTCAGTCATCAGCGGGTCTCCGATCGATCCGGCGGAGGTGCCGTTCCAGGGCGTTTGCGACGCGGTCGTGGCGGGCGGTCTCGTCGGCCCAGCCTCGGCTGCGGGCGTCGTCGCGAAGGGTGGTGATGTCGGCGAGTTGTCCGGCGAGGACGTCGTGCCGATCGGGGTCGGGCACGTAGTTGTCGCATTGCTCGCAGATGTTGGCGTAGCCGCACGCTCCTGCGATCGGGTCGCGTGAGCAGAACCCGTGGGCGACGCGTGTCTTGAGCATCTCGCTGTGGAGCCAGTCGACCTTGGCGGGGATCGCGGTGCTGGCGCCAGCGGGGATCACGAACAGCGGTCGCCGTCCGTTGACCTTGGTCATGGCGGTCTCGTAGGCGTCGCGGATGGTCGGTGACGCGAGCTTGGCGTAGCGCAAGGTCATCTCGGGGGTGACGTGGCCGAGGAGGGCCATGAGAGCGGGCAGGTTCATGCCGGCGTTCACGAGACTGGTGCCGAAGGTGTGCCTGAGCTGGTGAAGGGTCACGTGTAAGGGCCGGCCCGCGTGGTCGGTGAGACCGGCGCTCGCGACGGCGGCGTGGAGGCCTTGGCTGAGACGATGCTTGCCGAGGCGGCGACCGCGTTCGCAGAACACGAAGTCCGTGGCGTGCCCGTCACGGGGGTGCGGCAGCGAGCGGTGAGGGCCTCGGTGTCGGGTCCACTCATCGAAGAGCTCGATCGTGTCGGGGTCGAGGGGGACCATGCGCTCGGTGCCGAGCTTGCCGATCGGAACGCGTAGCCAGGTCCCGCGGTTGTCGAAGTCGACGATGCAGTCGAGCTCGAGATCGAGCAGCTCGCCGACACGCATCCCGGTCGCTCGGAGCAGGCCGATGCCGACACGAGCGAAGCGGTCATCAAGCCGGGCGACAGCAGCCATCACGTCGCGGTCGACGCCGGGGGGAAGCGCACGGGGCATGGCGTCGGGCATGCGAGGGATGTCACCAAGGAACAGCAGCCGGCGCTGCGGGGCGCTGGGCCATCCCCATTCGGCGATGTCTTCGAAGAACACGCGCAGATCGATGACGTCTTGGTGGAACACGGTGAGACCGACGGTCCTGCCGGTCCCGTTCGCTCCTCGCCACGGTCGGGTCCTGGCCCACGCCAGGAACGGTTCGATGTGGCGAGTCCGGTCGAGCTGATCGAGGCGGGCGACGTCAGGGTGCTGGTCGGCGAGCCAGTCGCAGAGCACCCGAATGGCCTTGATCCGGCCCTTGCCGGTCGTGGGTCGCAACGTGGTGGTGATGTGCTGGGCGTAGCGGACGACATCCCGGCGGATCGCCGGTTGCGGGATGTCGGCAGCGTGATCGACCGCGCTCCGCGCTGGTGGTCGAGGATCACGCGGAGGCCGGTCTACGAGGCCCTGTTGAAAGCAGACCTGACGCAGCGCGGCGGCCCGCTTCCCGAACCGGTCAGCGGTCGTTGCTGCAACGTTGACCGTGCTCGCCTCGGCGACAGCGGTGTCGAAGTCACTGTCGGTCAGCTCGGGGAGGGTCTTGTCGAGCCACAAGCACAACACCGGAGCGGTGTGCCGCAGCACCTGGCGGGTCCAGTTCGGGCTCCACCCGAGGTTCGCTGCGACCTCAGTCGCGGGGGCGACGTCGGCATCGTTGGCGAGGGTCCACCACAGTCCGACATCAACACCAGGCGGCTTGGCCAACAGGAGCTCCAGATCGGCCCGAAGCCGTCGATCGACGAGCAGCCAGGTCAACCATGGCCACGCCTTCAACCGGTGCAGATCGACCAGGCGCGTGCCCGTTGGCCGGGTCATCCAGCTATCGAGGTCACCGTGTCGTTGCATGAACCGGTGTGCAGCCAACTTGCGCTGGGAGCGCTGCGCGCTGTTCACGGCGATCGAGTCCACGAAACGCTCGTAGTCGCCGAGCACGTCAACTCGCTCGTCTTCGATGAGGGCCAGGGCGGTCACCGGTCGGACTGCTTGGCCCGGGCCCACTCCGCCGCGATCGTCTCGGGCGCGAGGTGAACGTACGCGGCGGTCGTCTCCACGTGGGCGTGGCCCATCAGCTCCCGAAGCACCAACAAGTCAATGCCAGCGCCGGCGAGATCGGTCCCGAACGTGTGCCGCAAGCGATGAGGCCGAACCCGGATCGCTCCCGTCCGGGCCCGGTGGACCCGGAAGATCTTCCGAAGCCCCGCCTCGGTCATCGCCTGGCCGGCGGTCGGGCCGCGCAGCACCACGAAACACTCGGGTGTCGACAGACCCTCGGGTCGTTCCCGATCGAGATAGGCGCGAACCTCACCGAAGAAGGCCCGGTCGATCGGCACGATCCGCTGCTTGGCCCCTTTGCCGGTCACCCTCACCTGACGCATCCCCATGTCGACATCGGCGAGGCGCAGGCTGCGAACCTCGCTTGCCCGCAGCCCGCCGAGCAGCATCGCCAACGTGATCGCCCGGTCTCGATGGGTGTTCAGGTCCGATAGGAACACCTCGATGTCCTCGGCGTCGAGGCTCTCCGGCAGCGGGCGGTCCTGGCGCACCAGACGAGCTGGCGCCGCTGGCCGTCGGGCCCCGAGATAGCCGAGCAGACCACGACGGCGAGCCCGCAGTCCGCTCGATCGTCGAGGCGCCGGGACCGGGTTCACGGCGACCTCGCCGCTCATCACCGCGAACTCGAAGAGGCCTCTGGCCGCCGCGACCCGGCGGTTCATCGTCGCCGGCGCAGCCCCACGACCCTCACCGAGTCGGACGACCCGATGCCGGGCCGCCGAGCCCGGTCGGGCCTGCCACTCCAACCAGTCGAACACATCAGACGGGACAAGCTCACGCCACCGAACCCCGGCCTCGTCGAGGAACCGGGCCAGGACCACCAAGTCGTAGGCGTAACCACGCACCGTCGCCGCCGAGAACTGTCGAGCCTCGAGATGGGCCAGCCACCGGTTGCCGATCTCCACCAGCCCGGCATCGCCAGCCAATCGGTGAACCCCGTCGACACGGGTCACGCGGATGACCATCGACGCCTCCCTCCAATCCGAGTATCCGACCGCGCCACCCACAGCGGGTGGACCCTCCCGACGCCCCGATGGGGCCACTGCTCGAGGGCCGGTTAACGGAGAACGTGCTCAGCCGCGTACCGAAGGCCTCCACCGAGATGGTCGCCGCCGCCGTGCGCACGATCTTCGCCCAACCCGACCCAGAGCACGTCCGCTCCCAGCTCGGTGAGGTCGTCCGCATGCTCGAGGACCGGTTCCCCGACATCGCCGCCATGCTCACCGACGCCGCCGAGGACCTCCTCGCGTTCACGCACTTCCCGCAGGCCCACTGGCGCAAGATCTGGTCCACCAACCCCCTCGAGCGCGTCAACGGCGAGATCAAGCGCCGCACCAACGTCGTGGGCATCTTCCCGAACGACGCCTCCGTCGCCCGCTTGGTCACCGCCGTCGTGCTCGAGACCCACGACGAATGGGCCGTCGCGGAGCGCCGCTACCTCTCCGAAGACTCCATGGCGAAGCTCTACGCGGAGCCCCCGACCCAGACCCTGATCGAGGAGGCGCCCCTGGCCGTCACAGCCTGAGCCACACTGTCGACGTCGAGCAGCTCAACCCGACGCCGACCTACACCACCCCGCGGGGCATCATCCAGGACGAACCGTGTGGTCGATCGCACTGACTCTTTCCTCTGATGCGCTCCGCGTGTTCAACGGGTCAGCGGCGCACTGTTTCAATCGGGCGCTCGATTGTCCATCGGGCCAGATCGCAATCGTCATCGACGGTGTGGTCGTTTCGTCACCCGAGATTCAACAACCTGGGTTCGAAGCAGATCAGTTCCAGATCAGCGGCGACTACACGGAGGCCGAGGCCCGCGACCTCGCATCCCGCTTCGGCTGAGCGGCGGCGCATCCCGGCAGATCTGGGATGAGCAGCGCGGGTCATGCCACTCCGATCATGAGGTCGGCGGTTGCTTAACCTCGCCTCTGTGGAGCCGGTCTCGGTAAAGGTGATGTGGGACTACACCGCGTTCCCGTTGTGGGCATCCGACGCTGACGTTGACGCACTTCCGCTCTCCACCTCCCTGAGATCAGAGCTTCAGGACTGGTCGGATCGGGTCACCGATGTGATGTGGGGTGCGAAGGGCCCGGACGCGCCCGATTACCGAGAGCCATCGGCGTCGGTGATCGAAGGACTGCGGAAGGAGGGGCTGGCACTGACCGATCGGGTCAGGGTCGAGCTGCCAGAGGGCTCTGTCGTGTGGTTCTTCCCCGAAGAGGGCGTCTGAGCCGACGCCTCCACGCCGGCTGCCCTCACGTCATGGGTCCAGCCACGCACTAGTGGGGAGCCACCGGATGCCGTCCTCGTCCGGTTCGGAGA
>JBAZUY010000003.1:0-203582 GCA_041661245.1 archaeon | reverse complement strand
TCCATTAATATCAATTTCAAACCTATAAGTTCCTGCTTTTGCTGAGGAAATGTTAAATGTAACTCCGTTGTGTTTGTAAATATTTTTCAATCGAGCATACTGGTTAATTGGATCTGAGTTATCTGGTAAATATCTTGAAAGCCCAAGATTTGAAAACATATTTCCTGCTGCGTTGTCATTAATTTGATTTACTGCCGCATCAATTGATGCTTGTGATAAATCTTGTGTTCTTATTGCTGCTTCAAAAGTAGCATACCTTGATGCTTCAAGTGCAAGAGCTAGTTTTGTTGGGTTATCCGTTGTTCTTGCAATTTGTTCTCTTAATGAAGCAACTTTACCAATTCTTGCAGCAGTCATTACAAGGAATTCTTTTTGAGAACAAAACACCCAATTAGGGTTATCTATTGCTGTGCCTGGCCCAGTGGGAGTTCCTTCAGAAGTGCCTTGGGTAATATATCCATCATAACGTGTATCTCCCGTAGCCTGAATAACTTTCTTGTCGGTGCAAGCTTTTCCAGTATAAGTTGTGGCAGTAGTAGTTCCATTGTGAACAGTAATCGTGTTTCCACTTACTAGCGTTGTTGAAGAAAATGTTGAAACCCCATCAGTTAAGTCTCCCGACACACAATCTTGAGTAGTTGGGCTGGTATCGCAAGGGCAAGCAGGATAATTTGGATCTTGGTTAAGTGCTTCATTATACAAAAGATAAGTTGTTGTTTGTGTAGTTTGTTCAAGAATACTTTTTGCGCTGCATTCATCAATGTCAATTCTTGGGCCAGTTGTTGTTCCACCAAATACTAAATTTACTCTTGGTGCATACTTTTCTCCAGTCTGTCCAATCATTCCGTCTTCTCCAATACAATTAGTTTGTTCGTAATCAGATTTTAATTTAACTTGGAAATCTTGCTGATCTAAAAGTCCAAAATTCAAAGTTGTTGGAACAGATTTTGTTGAATTAAAATAATATTGTTGGCAATAAGGGTGTCCGTTGAAATCTTTTACAGTGTAATTAAGATCTAATCCAACTGTGAATGAAGTTGGTAAAATATTTTTATCCACCATTACTTTTCCTGAAATAATCATTACTCCGTTAAGTGGTTTTATTGGCCAATTTTTGTCTGAATAGTTATTGTCAATTGTACAATTTATTCCTGCAGGGCATTGTATTTTGTAAGAAGAAATTAAATTAGTTAAAGGAGATTTGTTAACTAGTGTAAAGAAAATTTCTTTTTCATAAAACCCGTTTTTAGAATCAAAGTTTTCTGATAATACAGTTGGTGCTAGAACTAATAATGAGGGAGTTCCAACAAAATAATTTTCACTTTTGACTTCATATGGTTGATCCCCAAAGTGCCCTGCGAGAGGGTGATTCATTACATTTAATTTGTAAGATTGTCCACCTAATAGATTTGTTCCAATAGAATATTCTAATGAACCTTGGTTACCATATCCAATTACTGATCCTTGGTGCATGCTTTCTCCAGAGCCTTCACAATATCTTAATCCAACAGGTAAAGCTTCTTTGTTTGAGGCATTAGTTGCTACGTGAAGTGCGCCCCCAGTATCTAATGTGGCATAAGTTCCTGCTGTTTGACTTGCGCCATCATCACAATTGTAATTAAATGTTCCAAAGTTAGTTGCTTTTATTTTTGCGCCAGGAGTTACAAACCAAGTGTAATTAGTTCCGTTTACATTATAGTTTCCTGACACCGCACAGCTTTCTGGTGTAAAAGAAGCATTAGCTGTTTTTGGCATGCTTGGAATACTCCAACAGTGCACTACTTCCGCAGAAAAAGCAAAATTTAGTATGAAAAGCAATGAAAGCAGAGTAATTATTTTTTTATTCATTTTTTCAACTCCTTTACTGCATTTACTCCCACAAGAATTGCAACTATGCCTAATACTAAGGCTATAACTAATATTAATGGTATTTGAGAGTCACTATTTTGGGAGTTAATTGAAGCAACACATTTAGTAGTGCAGCAAGTCCCGTTTGCTGAAAGATATGCCGGTCCATCACAAGTTTCATTACTATTGCATAAAGTATCTTTGCATAAAACAAATTGTGAAGAGTTGTTCAAATCAATAGGGTTTTGAGTTGAAGTTATCTTTTCATTAGTTGAAACTAAATTAATTGTGAATACTTGCTGGTCTTTCGCATCAAAATCATCAACAATTAAAGTCAAATCGCTTTTTTGAATAGGAATATCCTTTTGGAAATTTCCTTTTTGGATAACATTTTCTTCAAGTATTGTTTTGTCTGATGAAATAAGTTTAAACCTTGAGTTAAGCCTGTCCTTTTTCAAATACAGTGTCAGAACAGAATTTAGTTCATTGTATTTCCAGCTAACTTCGACTGCCTTTGGGTATTGTTCGTCGTAACTAGCTTGTATTTCACTTAAAGGAACTGAAAAACATTCTTCTTCGTATGTTTTGTTCTCTTTTATTATTCTAAAACAGGCTTTGTCAAAGTAAGATGTTTTTGCGGGAAATGAGAAACTATTTATGTCTCCTGTACTAAGTTTGTCTATTGTAACCGAGTCTTCAGAAACAATACTTCCATTATTAAAAAGTTGTTTTGTTAATTGAAAGTTTTCAAAAACTGGATTAGAAAAGTGATCAGGACTCCCAGTAATTATTGCAGTAAGTGAATAATTTTTGTCTTCTAACCCTTGGATGAAAACTTTTCTTATCTTTGCAGTTCCGCCAGAAACAATGACTCTGTTTTTGTACATTGACAAAATTTGATTTTCTTTAACTAATTTAATGTTAATTTCATAAGCTGAAGGAATGCTTGGGGAGATAAGACTAACTTGAATTTCTTTTGTTTCATTTGCGCCAAGTGAGGGTACATCAAAGAATTGTTCTTTTGGTTCAGAACAAAATACAATTGCCCAATCACACATTGATAAAGCAAGTTTTAAGCCGCTTACTTGTGAAGATGAATTATTTTTTACAACTACTGTCCCATTTATTTTTCCTTCTGGATTAATTGGGAAACTATACGGCCCAGCTATTTTTTGAGAATCATTTCCAAAAACAGTTTTTTTTCTGTCAATAATAACATTGTTTGTGTTTACTGGTGTTCCGCTAACAGTAAAAGTTGTTGAATTAGGGCTTAGTAGAATGCTGCTTGATCCAATGTATTTGGATTTTAGAATCCAAGAGTAAAGGTCTAAACGGTACTCTCCGGGAGATTGTTTTGGCAGTGAAAAATCAATTCTTTTCATTAATCTTGGGAGAACCCAAATATCTGAAATAGAGGTTTCTGAAAGCAAGTTATCATTTGCAAGTTCAGAAGGATAAGAATATTCTCCTTGTGCTATTTGAAATACTAGTTTTGTTCCAATCATTGGGTAATCTTGAGTGTTATTCAAAATAACAAACCCTGTAATATTTTCATCCGCTGAAAAAGTGCTTTTACTTAAATATACATTTATGCTTCCATTCCATTCCAAATCTTGCGGAGTTAGAGCTTGACAAAAACTAGCAAGTAACACTAGCAGAACTGCCAAAACTATTATTTTTTTATTCATAAAATTCACTTATTTCATTTTTTATAAAAATCATTTCTTTTGCTTTAATCACACAATTCATTAACTTGCTCCGCTTACTTCTTTTCCGCCGTTAACTTTTGTGTCAACGTAATCAATTATTCTAATATTTCCATAATTTATTCCTTTGCCGTCAATTTTTATTAAAGAAAGATCAATGGATTTATCGTTAAATTGTGAAATATCTGTTCCAATGTATTTCGCTTTAAGATAATTAGCTTCTATCCAAACAAGAACCTTTGGATTATCGGAACTAACATATGCTGTTGGATTTGTTTTTGCTGTAAATGCTGCTGCAGTAAATTCATTTGCATCTTTTATTTCTTTTAATAAATAAGTTACTCCTTCCATAGGGTAAATTACGAACGAATTCAAATCAATTTCACTGTCCGCAATTGTTCCTGATTGAACAACAACAGGCACGGTTTCTGTGTAAGTAACAAATGGCCAAATGCTTATTTCTAAATTTGTGCTAATCTTATTTCCAAGAATATTGAAATCAATGGATCGCATTTGTTTTGTAGTTGGAGGAACTATGTAAAACAATCCAAATGCCGCCCAATCTCTTCCTGCGAAATCAGGGCTAGTTTCTTGGTCTAATTCGCATATTTCTTCAGGCAAAGGAGAAACGGATTTACATTTAATTCCGGGGGTAAACTCAAAGTTTGTTCGAGGTTTAATGAATTGAACACTTCCGTCCCGGTAAGTTATTTTTATGTTTCCGTCAATAGCTGCTCCAAAAGGGGAGGCATCATTGAACTTCAAGTTATTTTTATCAAACCAGCGGTATTGCAGTTTAGTTATTGTTCCGGGAACACTATTCAAATCAACATGTAATCCCTTATACAATCTTAAATTTCCATCCACGACAGAATTTGCTGCATCGGGTTGAATCATGTTATTTGCCCAAGTAGAACTTGTTGTTCTTGTTTCGTAATTAGTATCAAATGATTTCCCTGAAACAATAAGCTTTGGATGGAAAGTAACTGCTGAATTTACTCTTGGAACGGGATAATTTAAATCATACCCGAATGAATCTAAAACTGCTCGGGGGATATAATAATCTCCAAATAGAGTATATTGGCAATCGCTTATAATATTGAAATCTATTTTTCCTGTACTAGTTGCGGTAAAATCAAAAAGGTCTTTTGAGATGGCGAAACATTGTTTTGGATTAGTTAAATGAACATCAAGTGATTGTGCTATCGCATATTTCTTTGAGGCTTGTGCATCTGAATATTTGGCTTTAACATAAACTGGGAATGCTCCAAGAATATCTGAATAATTTGGTTTAACAGCAAAAGGAGTGAAGGAGTTATTTATTCCTGTTAAAACATATGCTGCGCTAGCTCCTGCAGAAATTATTCTTTCGCTTGTGCATAATGTTGAATCAATTGAGCTGCAAGCAATATCTGAACTAATGAAAACCTTTACTTGTTTGCTACAATTATTTCTAACAATAATCTTTGCTGTTTTATTCCAATCCAAGAAAATATCCTTTGTTTCATCAGTTGCATTCTCTAAAGTGATGTCTACACAAGAAAGAGAAGGATCGCTTGTTCCTGCATAGGTTGCAAAAATCTCTCGTACTAATGGTGAAAAGCTGTATTCTGTGCTACTTGCAAGAGCGGTCACTACTACGCAATCCCTTCGTGCGTTGTATACTCCTGGTATTCTTACTGAGAAGTAATCTCCGTTTATATCAACATTATTCTCTATTGGCACTCCGATTTTATTTGGGCTTGTACAATTACGATAAACTGCCACATCAACTCTGCTTAATGAAATTTGAGTGGAAGTATTTCCTCTTTCGTATATTCTCCCATCAAACAATTGGTTTTCTACTCCTGCCAAGAACTCTGCGTCAATAAGTAGACCTCTTCCGCTAGTTGCTGTATCTAAAAGCACTTTGTATTTTGCTGAACCAAAAGTTGCAACAATAACAATCCAGTTTTGAGAGTTATAACTCTTTGGAGAAACTATAAACGCGAAAGTTTTGGAACTAAATGCTCCTACTGAAACTTCGCTAAATGTTTGTTTGTTAACTTCATTTCCGTCTGTTAAATTGATTTTCAAAGAACCATTCCCCTTAGTTGCTAATAACGAATTTAGGTTATCCATGTTGCTAGCCCCGTCGAAAGTGTATATTTCAATAGTTCCATTAGTTAACGGTTTTTGGGTTTTATTATACATTGTAACTCTTGCAGAGTTTTGCACTAGCGCAAAAACTCCCAGGTTAGTTGAATTAGTGAAAGCATTAGTGTCTGAAGAGTATGCTTTGAGAGGGACTGTGGAGTTGTTTAAACTTACTCCAAAATACATTCCGGATTTCAGCGGTTGGTTAATATCAAATTCTATTGCATGCAAAGGAGTTTCAAATGCTCCATTTAAATCAATAACCTTTGCTCTGTAATTAAACTTTATTTTCTCATTGTTTTGCGCAGTACTTAAAATAGTGAATTTAACTGCAAATGAATAAGTTCCTTTAGGCAAATAAGTTTCTTTCCACTCAATTCCTGACTGTTTATTTTCTCCGTTTACTGTTTTGCAATTAGCGCTAGTTGGGAAATAATAATTAATGTCATGAGTTAAATCTGCGTCAAGCGCAGTTGTTGTGCAAGTGAATAAATCTGCTTGTTCTCTAAAAGCAATTGAGAAAATAATTTGTTTCATTTCCGCAGGGCCAGTTATTCTTGATAATGCTAGTAGATCCAAATAATTAGTGTCTTTGCCTGCCACTACATCAAACTTTGCGTAATAAGTTGAGGCTTGTTGAAGGAGTGTTGCTGTTGAAACTCCTTTCCAAACATTATCACTTTCAGAGTATATGTCATCAAAGTAAATATTTACTTTCTCTGTTGCCATTGAATCAGGGTATAATTTTATTTTGAATACATTCGGGCCAATTGCAAGATTGCTTTTTGTTCCATCTACTTCAAGTGAATTGTCTATGTACCCGGGAATTTTTATTTTAACTTTAACTCTTTGAGTTTTTTCATACCCTGCACTCTTGAAAACCCCTGCTGAGGGAGTGATTTTTTCCATGAAAGTTAAATTATTGAACTCTGCATCGCTTGAACTAAATACTGACACATTTGAATTTGCAGGAATTTGAGAAATTGTTTCCCCAGTTAGGGCGTCAACAAAAGATAATTGTAAAAATCTTGAATTAATATCAACAACCACATTAAAGATTATTTGTTCATTTGCATCAAGAGTTTGAGTAGGAGTTCTTTTTGAGGTATTTAATTCAAAACTGGCTCTTGCAGAATAATTTTGATCCGCTCCGGCTTTTAAGTCATAATAATAAGCTGCCCCCGCGGCATCAGTCAAATTTCCATCTCTGTTTAATTGGATTCCGCTAATTACTTTTCCATCTGCTACCAAGTCATAATACAAAAATGCTTTTGCATGAACAAGAGGTCTAGTTGGTTCCATTGATTTAACAATTATTTTTGCTGAACCACTGTTTGATTCGTTTGCTTTAGTAATTGTAATTATTTGTGGGGAAGAATTTCCTGGAAGAAGCATTTCTGGTCTGAATACTTGGTAAAGGTAACCCGCTTTGTGCACAATTGCGGCTACAGTGCCTGCGCTCTTTACTGAGAATCCGCTTCTTTGAAATAATCCGTTTGCATCAGTATAACTCTTTGGGCCATCATCAAAAGAAACTGCTCCGTTTGGTAAAATTCCAGTATAATTTCCGTTGCTATCCGCAGTTAAAAAAACAAGTTCTACTCTTGCGTTAGCCACTGTATTATTATCTTCTGATTCAATGACTTTTAGGTATACCCTTCTTGCATCTTCTGGGCGAATTCTTTGAATAGTGATTTCAATTGTGTTAGTATCTCCTTTGCTAACTGCTAAATTATGATTATCTGAAGGTTTTATTTCATAAAAATTTGCATCGTTAATTGTAATATTATAATTCCCTGGCAAAACTTCCGCTTGAGCAATTCCATTTGCGTTTGTAGTAATTGGAGTAGTTGCGGCAGGGCTAGTTAGTACGACTCGTATTCCTCCAACTCCTTTTTTTGCAACTCCATCAAGTTCTGAAATAATTATTTTAGCTATTCCGTTGGGATTATCTGAAATAGGTTTAGTTAATGCGACTTGGAAAGTGCCTGTGTTGTTTATTGGAATCTTTTTTGAAACAGAATCTGTTTCATACCCTGGGGCGTAAGCTTCGGTAATTACAAACTCACACTTTTGTTCGTTTAAAACAAATTCTCCATCCCGTACTGAATCATCTTCATCATAAACAGTTCTTGTCAAAGTTATTTTATTATTACATTTGAATTTAATATACGCTGCGTTAGTTGAGTCAACTATTGGCTGTTCTGTTAGTGAATCAACAAGCAAAACTGTTTCCGAATCCTTGTAATTTACTCCTTCCAAAGAAGAACTTGCTTTTGTAAGCGAAAGAGAGATTTCTCTTCCATCTAGAGTGATTGATTGGCTCTTTATTGAGTTATATCCCGTTTTTTCAGCAGAAATTAAGAGTGGGATAGATTCTTGTTCGTTGAATAGTAATTGTAAAATAAGTTCATAGGTATTTTTTGAGGGGGGTGAGAAATAAATTGTTGTTTCTCCAAGCGAATCCGTTTGTTCCTCGAAATCCGTTTCATCAAGACCAATTGTCCCTAAAACACTTACCCCGCTAATCGGAGTTTTTAATGTTGCATCAAGCGCAGTAACTTTAATTTCATAGCCTGAAGAAAACTGGATTAAGTAACCCATTAGGACTATAATAAAGAAAAGACTTAACAAAAAAAGAATAAAACTCGGAACTACTTTATCAACTGGGTCAATTAATTTGTAAATTGGAATAACATTGTTTATCCGGTCTAGTGAGTCATACCATTTGTCCTCGAAAAAGTAATAAATATTCTTGAAAAACCCCATTTTCTAATCCCTTTTTGTTTTATTAATAGCTAAATAAGTAGGTTTTGACGTTAATAAAACTTACTTTATATCAAAAGACACAAATATTGTCTTTTGATAGCTATTACCTTACAAAGCTGTGCTTTGCGAGGCATCGTAAAATGCAATACATTTTACCCTGAAGGACAAAATTGTCCTTTAATATCAGGGTAGTTTTTCTTGGCTAAATTGGGTTAGACTCTCTTTGTTTTGAATCTTTTCTAAAGGGGAATTTTGATTTACGGGTAAGAGTTGTTTTCCTAGTTGGTCTGCAACTGCTTTTCCAAGTAAAGCCTCTACTTTGTGAATATTTGTTTTAATTTCGCTTGGGCGTTTTATTCCTGCATTAAATAGTTTTCTTGCTCTTACTCTTCCAATTCCTTTAAGTTCAACAAGCAAAAGTAGCTCTTCTTTAACTCCATACTTTACTCTCTTGCTCAATTTTTGTGTAGCAACTATATGTCGCTCTTGGTTTAGAACTTTTGAGAGTTCAATAGTGGAATAAGCAAGCCACTCAATTATTTGATTCTTTCCAAATAAAGTTCCTGGCGCAAGAGCAAATTCTTTGAATAATTCCTGTTCTTTTTTTTCTTTAATCCAATACTCAAGCATTAAACTTGAAAAAAACTTTTCAGTTGAATCAGTTTCAAATAATATCTTTTCTTGAGAAAAAGGTAATTCATCTACTCGGTTAGTCATTTCTTCCATTAGTGCTGCGCGAATATTTTTGCTTGGTCTTAACAGCGGAGAGAACTCACTGCAATTTACCCATGCGTAAAGATAAGAAAATGAAGTAAATGTTTTTTTTGCTTTTAATGCAGTAATTAATTCAAATGCACTGTCAGGATCCAAAAATAAATCAGAAACTCTTTTTCCTAATTGGGTAGCATAAAATTTATTTTCTTTTTTTTCAACAAACCCATATTCAGTCAAATCTTCTACAATCTCAAGTACATTATCAAGTAACTCCGCCATGTTTTGGAGTTGATGAGCATAAAGAGTGCCCTCAAAAAAAGTTTCAATACTTTTTATGTCCGAAATATAATTTGTTGCGATTAGTGCAAGTACATGCGTACGTAAAATCGGGATGATTGAAAGTTTAGATTCAATAGCTTCAGTTTTTCCATTAACAAATTTATTCAAAAACATTTCTTTTTGGTCTTCCCCGCTTGAAACAATAATACTTTTCCCTTCAGTGGAAAACTTTGGTCGGCCACTTCTCCCAGCCATTTGTTTATACTCGCGAACTGAAATTAATTCCATTCCAAATTTTTCAAACCTATAAAGCGAAGGAATGATTACAATGTCTGCGGGAGTATTAACTCCTGCCGCGAGTGTTGGAGTTGCGCACAAGATTTTTATTTTTCCACTTCTAAAATTTTCTTCAACAAGTTCTCTTTGTTCATTCATTAAACCCGCATGATGGAATGCACTTCCACATTTAATTGCTTCTGCTAAAGAGGAACATTGCTCTGTTGGGGACTCGAGTACTTCTAAAACTTTTTTTGCAGTACTATTTAACTCCGCAATTTCTTTTTCTGCAGTAAATTTTTTTGTGAGTAAAGTCATTTTTTGAGCCATTTGCTCTGCTCGCTTTCGTGCGTTCATAAAAACCAAGAGTTGTTTTTTGTTTTTTAGATTTTCTTCAATAATTGTTTCAAGTTCTCCATTTTCTGTACTGTTGTCATTGTATTCCACTATTTTTTCAAATAATACTCCTTCTCGAAGTTTAGTTGGGCGATAGTCACTCTCCACTAGTTCTGCTTTTAGCCAAGTGGATAATTCTTTTGAATTTGGAATAGTTGCGCTCAATCCTAAAACATTAAGTTTTGGGTTATTGATTCTCATTTGAGTAAGCGCAATTTCAAGTACTGGCCCCCTATCGGAATCAAGTTCGTGAATTTCATCAATAATAATCCCTCCAACTTGTTCCAGCCATTCTGCTTTATGGCGAAGAAGGGAGGCAAGTTTTTCGTAAGTTGTCATGATCACGTCAAAGTTCTTTAGATAAGAACTTGAGGAATCCAAATCGCCTGTAGAAACTGCGAATTTAATTCTTGAATCCTTTCCTTGTGGAGAATACTTTTTTTTAAAATCTGAATAATGTTCACTTGCAAGTGCACGCAAAGGACAAGTGTAAATAACTTTTTTATTTTTGTTTAATACTTCTTCAAGCATGAAAAGTTCTGCAACAATTGTTTTTCCACTTGCGGTAGGGGCTGAGACAACCAAGTTTTTGTTAAACCCTTGAGCAATTGCTTTCTTTTGCATTGGATTAAATTCAGTAAATCCATTGGCCTTAAGCACAAGCTCGCTTATGTTATAACTCATAAAATGATTTTTCCTAAAAGAGGATTAAAAACCTACGCGGAGTGATTTGCCGCGAAGTTGAGGAACTTGATTAGATGAACGGTTTATTTTAGTGTTGGGTATTGTTGAGTTGTGTTGTTGTCGTTCCAAATTGTTGTAAAATCCCATTTTGTTGGTTTTGGCCCCATTGGAGAATTGTTTCCGTCAAAGAAATAGTTTGGTTCGGTGTTTGTTGCATTTTTTCCAGTACATCCTGCGCGAATACTTCCATCGCAAGTAATAAGCACGGTTTTGTTTATGTCAAAAAAAGAATTTGTTATTGACCATGAATATTCTAGAAGCCCTACAAATGCACCTTTTGTAGTCGTGCTTGGATTTAATGAAAGTGCTGTGGCAGTAAATGAATCATAAATCCTTGAAGAATTTCGTCCTACAAGTCCTCCAACAGCAACATTTACACATTGGGCCGTAGTGCAAGTAATACTTCCTGCTGCGTATGAATTATTGATGTCTCCTCCTGATGATTCTCCAACAAGCCCCCCTAGAGGTACTTGTGCATTGGTAGAATAAATAATACTTGTAGAATATGAATTGAGAATATTTCCTGTGTTAATTCCTACTAGTCCTCCACCTGTCATATTTGGAGAGCCCCCAATGTTGTTAAAATTCATTGATGCATATGAATTGTAGATTCTTCCACTGTTAGCATTTTGAGCTGCAAGCCCCCCTTCATTCATTATTCCTTTTGCATCTGCACTTCCAGTTGCATGACTGTTGTAAATGTCTCCTCCATTGTATATTACAAGTCCTCCCATTCCCACATCAGTTTGGTTATTTTTTAAAGTTACATTTGTTGAAGAGTTTCTTATTGTGCCCCCTAAGTAATTTGCTGCTACTAATCCTGCAATTTCATAATCAGAATTTAAATTTCCTGAAAAATTAACATTGTTCACATCCCCTGAGTTGTCACTAATTAAACCAAAAGTTTGGTACCCTATGTAATTTGCATCTGATAAATTAAGATTTGAAATTTTTGCACCACTTTCAAGAGTTAGAACTAGTGCTGAAACATCTCCTGGGGAATGATTCATGTACAATCCATTAATTGTGTGATTTTTTCCATCAAGGGTTTTTGATAAACTAGTTATTGGTGAAAAACCCAAATATTTTCCTCCTAAAAAATTCCAATTTCTTGTTTCATAACAATTAATGTCAGATCCTAAAGCATAATCCCAGTCTGTGTGATTATTAATATTTTGTAATCCATTACAATCACAAATAATTTTTGGGTCAATGAGTGTTCCGCTTCCGGTTTCAAAACAACTTGTTGTTGGAATTGCATTTGGAGGGGTAGTAATTTGTGTTGTGCAGTCAATTTGTCTTTCGCCTAGGTTTAGTTGTTTTGTTAATCCGTTTTGTGTGGTGTAATATATTATTACAGTGTAAGTTTTTTTCTCGTTTGAACAACTAACTAATGAATTTAGCGAGAATGTTTTTGCATCGTTTAGATTAATTGTTTCAGAAAAATCATTTTCTACTCCATCAATTGTTACTTTTGTTAGTGTTACTTTTTCTCCTGAATTATTTTTTAATCTAAAAACTGTCCCCCCCTGGGAATCTGTTATTGAGTCCATTATTGATATCGCGCTACTCATTGAATTGAGTTTGTTTGTCGCGGATGAAATGGTTCCTGCCGGAGATGAGAAAATAGTTGTCACTAAAGAGACCACGACAAGACTCAATACTACAATTACTGCAAGAATAACCAAGTATTCAATAGTTCCTTGGCCTGAAGTCCAAGACAGGCCCTGTGCTGCTGCCCGGGACAGGCCCTGCCCTCGATCAGAAGCGAGGACCTGTGCTGTTGCACAGGGCCGACCTTGTGTTCTTTGCGAGCAGGATCCTTTTTGCATTATTTATTGCTGATTTTAGTTATTTTAATACTATGGAATTAGTGCTAATTCTTTTCTGACGCCTTCTTCGTCTTCAGGGTTTGTCACTCCAAGCCACTTGTCGGAAGTGTAAAGTAATTTTAATTTAATTTTGTTTTCCTTAATTAAGTTTGATAATTCTACTGGCAAATAACACTCGCTTTTTCGGTCACCTTTGTGCTTGTTTTTGAATTCATTCATTTTTGTTTCAAGTAAATCAAGCGTGCTTGGAAGCAAGGCAAAAATATTCATGCTGCACAAACTTTTATTTGTTGGATTTAATTCTTTTAATTTACTTCTATCAATTCCGATTGTTTCGACAAGTTCTGTAACATAATTTTCTTTATTAACTGAAAAAATTGCTCTATTCACAGATCCATTTTCTGGAACGCATGCGTTCAAATCAAATCCTACTGCCGCGGGGGAATTAGTTTTATTTACCCAATCAGTAATTATTCTAAATGTATTTTCTCCGTATAAATCATCCCCGTTGCAAAACACAAATGGTTCGTTGATTAAACTTTTTGCGCATAAAATTGCCTCGCAAGTCCCCCAAGGTTTATCTCGTTCACTTGGGTTGAAAGATTGTTTTGCATAAAAAATTGGTATTCCTTTGTAACTACTTCCAAATTTTTCTTTGAATAAATTTTCGGTCTTCTCTCCAACAATAAAAACTATTTTTTTAAAATTAGATTTTAGTGCTTGATTAAGGGAAACCTCAATGAGGGTTTCTCCATTTGGTCCAACTGGAGCAAATTGTTTTACTTTTCCTCCAAACCTGGAGCTAAGTCCTGCAACAGGATAAACAAGCGTAATATTTTTAGTAGTCATCATTTTCACTCAAATACCTGTCTCTTTTGGGTTTTATTAAGTTAGTGGTGCAAATTTTGGGGAAAATTAGGTTAGTCCATTTTTGTACTAGCCCTGTTTTTAACGCATTAGATTTGTAATACTTGTATGAACTTCGTACTCACTGGTCATAAAGGGCTTATTGGAAGTTTTTTACTTAAACGTTTACAAAGCGAAGGACACAAAGCGGTACTACTTGTAGATCTAAGAGAAAGCAAAAATATTCTAGACATGGGAAAAACAAAATTAAACGAAAAAGCGGATGTGTGCATTCACTTAGCTTCATTTTGCAAAATAAATAAGATTATTGAAAACCCTTCGTTAGGATTTGAAAATAACTCCCGGGGAACTGAAGAGGTTTTGGAGTTTTGCAGAAAAAATAACATCCCAAAAATAGTTTTTACTAGTTCCTCAAGAGTACTAAGTGCTGAAAAAAATCCGTACACTGCAACAAAACTTTATGGGGAAGAACTTGTAAAAGGATACAGCCAATGCTATGGAATGGAGTATGTAATTATTCGTCCTTCAACAGTATACGGCCCGTTCAATGACGAAACAAAAAGACTAATGGACATTTTTATTCTAAATGCACTTAATGGAGAAGAATTAAAGATATTTGGAAAAGAGAACAAAACTTTGGATTTTACTTACATTGACGATTTTATTGATGGGGTAATACTTGCCATGAAACAAAAAAATAAAACGTATGACTTGTCTGCAGGCAAAGGGGTAAAAGTATCTTACGTCGCGGATTTGATAATAAAACTTGTAGGCCAAGGGAAAAAAGGATTTTATCCTCAAGAAATAGCACAGCCCCAAGAAGTAGAACTTGATATATCTGCGATAAAAAAAATTGGTTACTTTCCAAAAATAACAATGGAAGAGGGAATCAAGAAAACAGTTGATTGGTACAAAGAAAATTTAAAAGAAATTAATGAAAAAAGAAAAATAAATTAACTTTTTAACTTCTGCCAAAAAGCAATTCTTAGTTGAATTCTTAACAAAAGACTTTATTGTAGAACATTTGTTTTCGGGGAGTATTGCTAAGGAGTAGTGTGTTTGGAAGGTTATGAAACAATTTATGCAAAAGTCAAAAAACTAGACGGGACAAATTGAACTAATTTGTTTTTTTACTTTTACAAAAGTGTTCTTTTTCTGATGTGAAAAACAGTTATTCAAAGTTTTTCACTGCGGCAAAAGCTTTGCTTTTGCGACGTCAAAAATCGTTATTTTTGACTGCAGCAAACTCTCGGAGTTTGCATCGTGAAAAACTAATCTGAGTTTTTCACTGCAGCAAAGTGATAAGCTTCTTGTAAAGCTAAAATTGCTTTTGGTAAATCGTCAGTCCTTAAGGAACTCGTTTTCTTCCACTCTTCTCCGGCCTTGTAGTTTCTTTCCATTGTTGTTGTGAAAAACTTTTTTCCATCCTTGGAAGAGTTCTCCCAAACAGCAACTTCTATTGCACCAACCTTTACTTTCTTTATTGGCGCACTATGCTCGGTGTTATTTTCGTTCATATTTTCATCTCCTATTTTTTAATTACTTTTATTTTTTGTTCTAGGTAAAAAAACCTTAATTTTGTGTGTGGGGAGTTAGAAGGAGGGAGAGTAGCAGAATAAATCGCAGGGTGAGTTTGATTAAAATTGTGCTACTCTTACTCCATTAAATCCTAAAGTTTCACATATGAAAAATTTGGTACTCTCATTCCAGTACATTCTACGAATCTTATTATTCTTGATCCAACCATACAAAACACCTCAATTTGAATTAAGCAGGTCCCTTTCGAGGGACTTGTATTCAAAGTAACAACACTCCTATTTTTTGTCTTTAAAAACCCCCGAGGGAGTGTTTTGCCGGTGGTCAACCCCCAAAGGGTTGAACGCTCGCAAAACATAAATGTTTTGCCGGTGGTCGCGAACTGAAAGTTTTTGACCTATGCAAAACAGAGCTGTTTTGCCAGTGATTGAGCAATGCAACAGTTTTTTTGTTTGAAGTAACAAATAAAAGTTGGTTGAGGTAAAATTCTATTATGAAATTCAATAAATTAATTCCCGAATTAAGTGTTTTTAACTTGGAAAAAAGTCTTGATTTTTATGTTAACACTTTGGGATTCAAACTTGAGTATGAACGTGAAGAAAATAAATTTGTTTTTTTGTCTTTTGAAGGAAGTCAAATAATGTTGGAGGAAGGTAATGGGTGTTGGCAAACTGGCAAAATGGAAAAACCCTTGGGCAGAGGAATTAATTTTCAATTTGAAACAACTAGTCTGGATGTTTTATTAAAAAAATTAGAAAAGAAAAATTACCCTCTGTACGTTAAACCCCAGGTTAACAAGTATCGTGTTAAGAACAAAATATTTGTTTGTAAAGAATTTTTAGTTTGTGATCCTGACGGGTATTTGTTAAGATTTGCTCAAGATATTTAGCGGGCTAAAAAACTTTTATTTTAGTGTTGGGTATTGTTGAGTTGTGTTGTTATCGTTCCAAATTGTTGTAAAATCCCATTTTGTTGGTTTTGGTCCCATTGGGGGATTATTTCCGTCAAAGAAATAATTCGGCTGAGAGTTTGCATTATTTTTTCCGCTTGCACCCGTGCAATCTCCAAGCCCACATCCAGTAGAACTTCCTACCCGCGTAATGTCCCAATAACTATTAGTAATATTGTTGGTTCCATAATTTCTTCCAATAAATGCCCCTGCAGCATAACCAAAACCAAGGATTTGACTTGTCGTGTAAGAATCAATTATTGTTCCATATCCTACTTCTCCAGCTATTCCACCAACGAGCATTTGAGAACCTGCAAATACTTTACCGCTTGAATAAGAGCGAATAATTGTTCCATCATCAATAGATCCCACTAGTCCTCCGACAATTGCATCTCCATTAACATCCGCAGTTGTGTACGAATCAACTAGTGTTCCTCCTCTAAATTCTCCAACTAATCCTCCCGCATAGTTTCCATAATTTGTCACACAAGACACGCTTCCTGAGGAATGACACTGGGAAATTGTTCCTGACCAGCTTTCGCCTACTAGTCCTCCGAGTTTGCAAAAACCGCTTGAATTAATATTATTTAGAGTAACTGCCGCAGAAGAGTTATTTATGTCTGCAAAGTTTTCAGAAGCGATTCCACCCATTACATCATAAGCATCAATTCTTCCGCTAACATGCACATTATTTATTGAGGAGTTACTTCCCATCATTCCTCCAACTAAAATTGAAGTAAAATTATTTCCGGTAATTGCTGCATTCTCCATTGATAAATTTGAAATAGCAGAGCCTTGGGCTGTATTTACAAACAAACCTGCATCAGGGGATTCTCTGTCAATTATGTTGTTTACAAAAAGGTAGTCAATTTTTTTTCCTTTCCCGTCGAGCGATCCACTAAAATCAGAGATTGGGCGAAAACCAAAGTTCCCGTCAATAGTTTCATTCCAATTTCTTGTTTCATAACAATTAATATCTTGCCCAAGTGCATAATTCCAATCTGTGTGATTATTAATATTTTGCAATCCGTTACAATCACAAATAATTTTTGGTTTTGCAAGAGTTCCTTTTCCTGAAGGAATACAATTAGTGTGCTCTTCAGGAGGTTTACTTGGAGTAGAATCTTCCGAACAATTAATTTGTATTTGCCCCAAGTTTAGTTGTTTTGTTAAACCGGATTCTGCGGTATAATAAATTATTACTGAATAAGATTTTTTGGAACCATCACAACCAACTAACGAAGCTATTGAAAAATTTCTTTCATTTCCTGAAGGTAACGAACTTGAATAAGTATTATCTGTGCCGTCAATATTTATTTTTGTGATAACTAAATTTTCTCCAGATCTGTTGCTAAAAGTTACGACTCCTTCTCCACTAGAATCAGTTGTTGCATCTACAATACTAATAGATCCATTCATTGATCCGAGTTTGTTTGTAGTACTAGTAATTTGTTCTGCTGGGGAAACGAAAATAGTTGTCATTAGCGAAACTACTACAAGAGAAAGTACAACAATTACTGCAAGAATAACTAAATATTCAATAGTGCCCTGTGCACGAGATGAATTTGATTTGGCCATACAGAGTAGTTGTTTTTATAATTATTAACTCTATTCCTTTGCCCATTTTTGCATTTCTTTTAGAGCCCTTTCGGTGCTGTCTAGTTCTGAAAGTTTTTCTTCAAGATCCTTTACTTGTTTGTCCGCAGCACCCATTCTAAATCCTTGTAATTCATCAGCAAACTTTGCAACTTTTTTATCCTTGCTATAAACAATTGAAGTATTAACAGTTTCAGCTAATTGCTTTCTGTATTCGATATCATTGACAAACATTTTCACCATGGGTTGCCATTTTTTATCCGCAACTAAGTGCGCAGGAAGTTTTACAGATTCAGCATCTTTTTTATAATCCGCATCAATAACTGTTTTTGCTAAGTGCTTCCAATAAATTGGTTCAGCTAATTTCTTTACTTGATTAACTTGATGATACATTGCTGCGTTTAAGTGCTGTCTTTTCCACTCGCTAAGCTTAGTAGAATAAGACTTTTTTTTCTCTTTAGCTTCTTTTAATTTTGATTCAAGAACCTCAGTATTAGGGTAAGTAATTTTCGGCCAATCCTTATCAACTTCGTGAGCTTTTATTACTCCATTAATTGCAAAATACCTTTCAAGAGACTTTCTCCGTTCCCCATCCTTAGGGCACTTTGGGAAAGTTTTATCAAAATCTTTTATAGAGGCAATAACTCCGTGCATAGAAACCACAAACAACAATTAGAGTAATGAGTTGAAGCTTAAAAACATTACCGAATTAACAAATAATTGAGTTGAGGTGCTAGTATATGTTTCCAGGCGGAATTAATCCAAAACAAATGGGTCAAATGATGAAAAGGATGGGAATCAAGAACGACGAACTTGATGCGAAAGAAGTAATAATATTTTTGAATAATGGAAAAAAACTTAGAATTGAAAACCCTCAAGTTCAAAGCATAGAAATGCAGGGAAACAAAACATACACAATTGCAGGAAATGCGATTGAAGAAAGCGGAGTTCCAGACGAAGATATTGCAATGGTTGCTGAGCAAACTGGTTGCTCAAAAGAAAATGCAAAAAAAGCACTTGAAGCAGCAAACGGCGATATTGCTGAAGCGATTATTGAACTTAAGAAATAAATTCTCTTCGTCCTGTCTAATGACAGGACACTAGCGTATCCCCTTGCCAAACGGAGTTGGCTGCTGAAGCGATTATTGAACTTAAGAAATAGTTGTTTTGATTCTAAAAAATTACTCGGGTTAGAAACATGAGTAATTTTATGTTTTCTTTTTTATTTAAATTGTATTTTAGTTAACACTCTGCGTATTCAAATCATTGTTTGATGCATTAGTGTCAATTGGTTTATTTTGATCAATTTGCATTTGTCTTAGAAACTCTTCGTAAAGTTTTTGTTTAGTTAAGTTTTGTTCTTCTATTAAATTAAGAGAAATGACTGCGCTACCTTGTAATTGAATTGATCCTGAAACAAGAAGTTCGTCTCCAGCAGTAGTACTCATTTGTGCAAGAGTAGAAAGAGTAGTGGATGGGAAAGAATAATTTCTATCAATATTCAAATCCACATTGTGAAGCATTATTGAGCTCGGGACTGAAATAGTAATTAATTTCATTGCATCAAATCCTTGATTTTTATCGAATACATTCAAGTCCCCAATAGCACTGGCAACACTTTGTGCGTCAGCGGTTTTCTTTAGTGCAACATCCGCTAAATAAACCCAGTCATTAGCATCAGGAGTAGTTTTTTTGAACTGTGAAGAAACTTTTGAAACTCCATCAACTTTCAAAACCTTGGCATCAATACTTGCTTTATCAAGAACTGAAGTAATTGCGCCCACTCTAATTGAACTCAAATCTTTAACTGCGTTAGCGTCAAAACTCATTGAATAACTAAAAACAGTTGCATTAGGTTCAGGCAAATTGGTATTAGGATCAGTAGTTTGATCAGGGTTACTTCCTCTGTCCGCCATTAAAAAAGCTCCGGCAATCATACTGAAAGCCATTACTACAAGAATGAAAATTCCAAGACCCTTAACCATTGTTGATTTATCCATAAACACCAAGTTCCGTCCTAATATGCGGCAAAAATATTATTTTTGCAAATAGTCATCTTATTGATGACTATAGAAATTAGTCTCTGTATACGTTTAAAAACCTTCGACAATACTTCTCAAATAAGCGGTCTAAATACAAAACTGCTAGTATAGGTGGCTACAATGGTTGAAACAAAGAAAAGAATGGTAAGTGCAACATTCACTGGAAAAGAACTCTTAGGAAACGCTGTATTTGAAACAACTGATGAAAAAATTGCAAGCGAAATGGGAATATTACAAACAGGGAAAAAATACGGTCCATTAACAATAATTACCGGACAAAAAGAACTAATGCCACTTGTAGAACGCGCACTAGAAGAAATGAAAGAAGGAGAAGAACGCGTAGTAAAACTCTTACCAAAAGATGCATTCGGAGAAAGACTAGACGAAGCAATAAGAGTAACTCCATTACAAAATTTTCTTGAACAAAAAATAAACCCCTACCCTGGACTTGTTGTAAGAATAGGAAATGCAATAGGGAAAGTACAAAGTGTTGGATCCGGAAGAGTAAGAATAGATTTCAACCACCCATTAGCAGGAAGAGATGTGGAATACCACGTAAGATTAGAAAAAGAATACAAAGATAAAAAAGAAATTTCAGAACAATTGTACTCAAAGTATTACGAAAGAATTCCTGGAACTATAAAAGAATACAATTCTGATACACTAGTAATTACTCTCGAAGGAGACGCATTCAAGAACTTGACAAAAGTAAACGAAGCAATCAAAGAACTTGCTTTGGAGCTTGGAGTTAAATTAGAATTCAAAGAAGGAAAAACATTACCAAAAACGGAAACAATAACTGGGGAAAAATCAGAGCACGTGCACGGACCAAATTGTAATCACGAACATCACGAGCACGTTCATGATGAAAATTGCAATCACGATCATGAGAGTGAAGGTTACGAAAATCCAGGACACAAAAAAGGTCACGCTCATGTGAGCGGAGCCATTATTGACGGGGATGCAGTTAGCGGAACTAATACTGTTAGAGAAAAAAGTATTAACCAATTAGCAAAAGAAATCAAATCCGAACCAAAATCAGGCGGATCGTTTAATGTAACAAAAGATAGTTCAACTACTATCCAACGACCAAAGAAAAAGTGAACAACTTTTTCTGGGTCCCGTAAATTTCTAAAATTTACTTGGACCAAAGAAAAGACCATAGTCTTTTCTGAAGCACGCAAACGCTCTACGTTTGCTTTGCCAAAGAAAAAGTACTAAAAATAGTTTCTAATTTAATTAAGCCGGCAAAAGTCGGCTTAGTATTCTATTTAATATATTCATTGAACGTATCTCTATTAATGCCTCTTAATATTTTTTATCCAAGTATGTATTCATCCCAAAGTTCACAATGCTTAATGCGGGGGCAGGGCCTGCCCTGTACCGCAGGACAGGGAACTATTGAATACCTTGTAATAATCGCAGTCGTAGTAGTACTTTCATTAATAGTAGTTGGTCTAATACTTGGTGGAAACTTTAATTCAGTTGATGACACTACTGCAAAACAAAGCAAAATGTTTTGGTTATCTCAAACAGTAGGAGTCGGGGATGCATTAATTGATTCTGAAGGAGATGGAAAATTAAATATCAAGAGTCTTTCAGCCGATTTAGTAGAACTTGTTAGTGTGGATATTGGGGGAGTTAGTAAAAGTTTGTCAAATAAAGTACTGAGTTTAGGTCAGTCTGAGACTTTTTGGTTTGGGAGTTTGCCCTCGTGTGATTCACAAAGAAAATCCTTTGAAGTAGTAATTCACTATAGAACAAATGGATTGGATAAAAGTGTTACAGGGCAACCATTAGTTGTAGATTGTGGAGCAGTTGCTAGTTTGATTGAGTCTGCAGGAGTTTCTTTACTGAGTCCAGCTAATTCTTCTGAAGTATTGGTTACTGATGTTAATTTTATTTTCAATGTTTCCGGCAGTGATGTAAATTACTGCACTCTCTGGTTAAACGGAGGAACGGATCAAAATATTTCTGGAAATCTTAGCGGAGAATATGGTTTTTATAAAACAAATTTGGCCGGAAATTGGAGTAATTATAACTGGAATGTGAATTGTTGCAATGTATATGGCACTTGTGTTCAATCTGATTTAAATTATTCTTTTGTGATTCCAAATCGTGCACCAGTTGTTCGTTATTCTTCTCCGCACAGCGGAACATACTCTGGGTCCCTAGTGATTGATTTTAATGTTTATGACCCTGACGGAGTAGTGGATAGTTTGGATGCAAACATTTACTATTCCACTTTGAGAGGGACAAACGAAACTAAAATTAATGACGTAAATTTATTGAGTACTTGTTTTAGTGATGGAAATTATTTGAGAGAACGAACTTGTTCTTACGAATGGTTGATTGATTCTTCGGCAGTGAGCGGAGACTATTACATTGATGTTAATGTGAGTGACGGAAACAAATCAGGAATGGATTCAAGCACAAACACAATTCACATTGATGCATGCACTGTTCCCTATAACGGTATTCTTTTGAGTGCGGATACTAATTTTTGTTATGGAAATTATTCTCTTGCTGGGGGTGCAACAGGAGCAATACAATTCAATGCGTCAGGTGTTGCAGGAAACCCACTTACCCTGGATTGTCACGACGCAATAATTTCGGGGAGCGGCGCATATGGGATTTATGTCAATAACAAAAATTATATTGAAATAAAAAATTGCGGGGTATTTGATTATGGAAGCGCCTCGCTTTACCTCTATAGTTCACACAGTAGCGTTTCTGATAACAATTTTTCAAAAACTGGGGTGAAAGCAGGGGCAGGAATTTATACTTACCAAGTTACAACTGCATTAACAGATGTTAACTTTTTACGAAATAGTATTGCAAACAGAGCTAATGCAATAAATGTTACTGGAGATAATGCTGCAAGAATTCAAACTTATTTTAATTTCCTTGACAATAATCTAAACGACAATACCAACGCTTTGTCGTATTCAGGTACTAGCATGAATTATTTTAATTTACAACGAAACCAACTCAAAAATAATTCGGGGTCTGCAATTAATATTACGGGAAATTACCATTTGATTTCAAACAATGATTTTTCTGATTCTGCTACGGGGGTATATCTGACTGGATCACACACGCTTATTTCTGATTCAAACTTTACAAAGACCGGGGCAAGATCTGGTAAAGGGATCGATGTTTATGCGCCTGGGTTAAACTTGGTGGATAATAATTTCCTAAGAAATACTATTGAGAATCGTGCAAACGCAATGCATTTTTATGGAGATAATGTTGCAAGATCGCACAGTTATTACAATATTTTGGATAATAACTTAAGCAACAATACTTATGCAATAAGTTATGCAACAACTGTGGACAATTATTTTAATATTCGGAGAAATCAATTAGCCAATAGTACTCAATATTCAATTTATCTACTTGGGGATTATACTACAATAACAAATGATAACAACTTTCAAAACTCCACTAATGGGATTCAGTTAAGATCTTACAATACTTTGTCAAACCTAAATTTAGGTCCACAGAATATTCCAGGTAATGCAATTTACTTAACGGGTTCGCACAATGTTGTGTCTGATTGTAACTTAACAAATCCTGGAGCGAAAGCAGGCTCAGGGGTATACGTTTATGCTCCGGGGGCAAATTTGTCTGATAATAATTTTTTACGAAATACTATTGAGAATCGTGCAAACGCAATTTATTTGTATGCGGATTCTGCTGCTAGATCGCATTCTTATTATTCATTAGTTGATAACAATTTTAACAACAACAATTATGGTGCATTTGTATACAACTGTATTGGAAACAATTTTGATTTTCGAGGGAATCAATTTAGAGGAAATACCCAGTATGGAATTTCTATTGCAAATGGAAGTTATTTTACTGTGACAAACGATAACAGTTTCCACAATTCCGTTAACGGAATCCAATTAGGGTCTTATACTAACTTATCAAATCTTAATTTAGGCGACCAAAACATTACAGGCACAGTAATCTATTTCACTGGCTCTCATAATGTTGTGTCTGATTCTAATTTATCCTTAGTTGGTACAAAAGCAGGTAATGGAATTTATGTGATGGCAAACGGAATACATTTATACGACAATAATTTTTATCGCAATACGATTGAAAATCGTAACAATGCAATTTACATGTATGGGGACAATGTCGCAAGAACTCATTATAACTATAACATAACGGACAATAATTTGAACAATAGTGGATACGGAGTTATACTTTACTACGTAAGCGGAAATAGTTGGAATATTTTGAGAAATCAAGCAAGAAATAGTTCTACTGCGGGAATTTCTTTGCTAGGCAGTAGCGCAAACTATTTTACAATTGCAAACAATGATGCAAGTGATTCGGTTACAGGAATGGATTTATACGGTTCACACAATTTAATCCAAGATTGTAACTTTTCCAAATCTGGGACAAAATCTGGGGCAGGCATGACAGTGTACGCATATGCAAATATTTCAGACAATAACTTTTATCGGATTGAAGCAAATAATCGTGCAAACGCGCTTGCATTAAATGGAAGCACAAATATGACTCACTCAAACTACAATATTACTGATAATAATTTCAACGATAGCACTTATGGGATCTCATATTCCACTACAGCTGCGAGTTTGCTTGTGATTAGGCGAAACCAATTAAAGAATTCGTCACAATATGGGATATACTTGGCAGGGGATTATTTAACAATATCAAATGATAATAATTTTCAAAACTCGGTGAACGGGATAACTGTTAGGTCCTATAATACTCTCTCTAATCTTACTTTGGGCGACCAGAACATAGCAGGAAATGCAATCTATCTTACAGGCTCTCATAATGTTGTGTCTGATTGTAATCTTTCTAATCCTGGAGTGAAAGGGGGAAGCGGATTATATGTTTATGCTGCAAGCGGCAGTTTAACAGACAATAACTTTTTGAGAAATTCAATAAATAATAGAGCAAATGGAATTATGTTATATGGTACGGGAAGTAATACACATTCAGGGTATCAAATTTTGGACAACAATTTTAGAGACAATAGTTATGCAATAGCTTATTCCACTTTAACCATTAATGCCCTTAATATCCAAAGAAACCGATTTGTTAATTCTTCTACACGAAGTATTTTACTAAGTGGCACAGGGCACACCCTTAAATTAAATAATTTTATTACCAACGTAGCTAAACCCCAAGGAGGAACTTTTTCAGATGTAAATGCTAATTACTACTCTGATTGGAATGGGGCAAGTTGCAATTGTGGAACAACTTATTGTGTAAATGCTTATACTTTCACAACAGGGACTGATAATTACCCGTATTGTTCACAAATTAGTTAGCCACCCAAAACTATTTAACTAACCTAACTTAATGTTAATTATGAAAAAAATATTTTTCCTGTTAATTGCTTTTTGTTTACTAATTTCTTTTTCTTTTGCTGCTTTTCCCGCGTACACGGACCTTTATGTAAATGATTATGCGGGAATTTTTAGTAGCGAACAAATTTCTCAACTAAGAAATTATCTTACCCAACTTCGAAACGAAACAACTGCTGAAGCAGTTGTTGTTACTGTGAATAGTTTTGATGGTTATGCTCCAATTGATTATGCTGTGCAATTAGGTCAAACGTGGGGAGTTGGAAAAAAAGAAACCGATAATGGGCTAGTAATTGTTTACGGGAAAGCAGAAAATAAAATAGCAGTTGTTACAGGATATGGACTTGAAGGAATTTTACCAGATTCAAAAGTTGGGAGAATACTTGATGAATATTATGTTCCAAATCGAGACGCAGGAAATGTTCCCCAAGGAATAATTGATGCGACTTTGGTTTATGTTAATGAAATTTATAAAAATAAAGCAGAAGTTGGAAAAACAGTTTCCCCGACAACTGATGTTGGAGAATTAATTTTTAGTTTGATATTTTTTGGAATAATCCTAATAGTCTTTGTTGGAGTACTACTCATTATTGGAAGCTCAATTGTAGTTTCCACAGTGCTAAACGTAAAAAAAGAGGGAATCGTAAAAGGATTGCTTCTAAAAGTAGGTCTAATTGGATTAATGGTCCTATTTTTTATTTTGGGTTTAGTTATCCCACACCCGTATGGAGGATACTTTAATTTTGCTGCGATAATTTTGCTCTTTATTCTAATGGGAACTTCAGGGTTTAGTGGAGGTCACCATTCTGGTGGATTCGGAGGAGGATTTCATGGCGGAGGGGGCTCTTTTGGCGGAGGAGGATTTGGAGGCGGAGGAGCAAGCAGATAAACCGCAGGCAGATAAACCGCAGGCAGATAAACCGCAGGCAGAAAAGCATTAAAAGAAGAATATTAGAAATTACTTTAGTAGTAATTATTTTTATTGGAGGAATTAAAATGGATTTGAAGTGGATTGGAATAGGTGCAATAGGATTAGTTCTAGTTATCGTAGTAATACTAATCGCACTAATGTTTGGTGCGTATAACGGAATGGTTGTGAAAGATAATGCAGTAAAATCTTCTTGGAGTGAAGTAGAAAACCAATACCAAAGACAAGCGGATTTAATTCCGAATCTAACTTCAATACTTGGAAGTTCAGTAAGCGTTGAAACAAAATTCGTTAAAGATGTAACCGAAGCAAGAACAAAATGGTTGAATGCAGGAACACAATTAGATAGGGAAGCTGCCGGGTACGAAATGAACCAATCAATGGCAACATTTGTTAGTGCAATAGCAACAACAGAAGCATACCCTACACTACAAGCAAATGGTAATTTTACTATGCTAATGGATGAAGTAGCAGGGACACAAAATAGAATCACTGTTGCAAGAGGAAGATACATTGAAGCAGTACAATCCTACAATGTAACAATCCAACAAATTCCAAACAATTTCTTTGCAGGAATGCTAGGATACACGGAAAAAGAATACTACAAGGCAAGTGTTCCATTAACAACACCCGCTCTTGGTGACGGAAAACTACCTCAATAAAAAATTAATAAAAAATAATTGGAGTGAACTAATTTTTACTCCAATTAATTATTTTTTTAAAAAGTGATTCAATGAAAACTATTGGAAAGGTTGAAAGCACATTTTCCTTGCAAAGAAGATTACGTGAGGGAAATAAAAAGAGAAAAAGACTAGCAAAAGTAGTTAAAATGAAAACAAAGCAAGTCAAAGTTCAGCCGGCAATAGCTAGGTTGTTAGAAAAATCTACAAAAGAACAACGCGCAAAGCAATATTCTCAAGAACGAATGCTTGCAGTAGCCGGTTCGCCGTATTGGCCCCCAATAACAAAAGAATTTTTTGTAGGGCTAGAAAGCGGAAAATCTTTTGCCATTCAAGGATTTCGTTTTGGGGTAGTGGAATCACTAAAAAATGGTAAAGCTGTTATTTACACCTTGCCAAAAATTAGAAACGTTGTTTTTCCTGCGCATTTACAGTATTTTCAAGTTGATTTAAACCAACGAATAATAAGAGCACTATTTAATTGGACCGATATTAAAGTTTCTAAAAATCGAATTTATTTACCCAAACCAAAAAAACCTAATTCGCTTTAGGTTTACTTCAAAACCCTCTTGATTTATTTTTCGAAAAGCTAACTCTTTTATAGTAAGACTTCCTCATCAAATCAAGGTTTTAGTAATCTCAAATTGCGGGTGAGTGAAAATGGCTGGATATGAAGATTTTGTTGATTTAGGGTACAAACCAAACAACAAAGATGTAATTGCTACATTCAAAGTTAAAGTTCCAGACTGGGAAAAACCAGAAAGAGCATTTGGGGCAGTTGCCAGCGAATCAAGTGTAGGCACTTGGTCAGACCTTGATATTTGGGGAAAATACCCACACGTTAGAAAAGTAGCTGCAAGAGTATACAGTATAGAACACGCTTCTGAAGGATATTGGATAAAAATCGCTTACCCTGAAGATCATTTTGAAATGGAAAATCCTGGGCAAATACTTGCATCAATTGCAGGAAATGTATTTGGGATGAAAGCCGTAGACGCATTAAGACTGCAAGATATAATGTTCACAAAAACAATGGTAAAAAAATATCGCGGACCACAATTTGGAATAGAAGGAATAAGAAAAATATTTGGCGCAGAAAAAAGACCCTTAATGTTATCCGTTGCAAAACCAAAAGTAGGAATGACTACAGAAGAACACGTACAAGTAGGATACGATATTTGGACAGGCGGACTTGATTTATTAAAAGATGATGAAAATTTAACAAATCAAAAATTTAATCCATTCAAGAAAAGAGTAGAAAAATCCCTTAAAGCAAGAGATAAGGCAGAAAAAGTAACTGGCGAAAAAAAATCTTACTTAATTAATGTGACTGCTCCCACTGTTGAAGAAATGATTGATCGAGCAAGATTCGTTAAAAAACAAGGCGGAGAATACGTAATGATTGATGTAATTGCTTCTGGTTGGACTGCAGTAAATTCATTACGCGAAGAATGTGAAGACTTAGGACTTGCAATACATGCACATCGGGCAATGCATGGTGCGATGACAAGAAATCCTGATCACGGGTTCTCAATGGAATGTGTAGCAAAATTTTCAAGATTAATCGGGGTAGATCAATTACACATTGGAACTAGCATTGGAAAACTAGTTAGTCCAAGAGACGAAGTATTGGCGTGCCAAGAATTACTAACTACTAAAAAAAGTAAAGCAAATGTGCGAATGCACTGCGAAGCACAAGACTGGTACGGACACAAAAGCGTATTCCCTGTATCTAGCGGAGGATTACACCCAGGAATAGTTGATCAAATATTCAAGATGGTTGGAACAAACATTATGATACAACTTGGCGGGGGAGTACACGGACACCCACAAGGAAGTTATGCTGGAGCAGTTGCAATGCGTGCAGCAGTTGAAGCTTATTTGGATAAGATAAGTGTTGAAGAAAAAGCAAAAACTTGCCCAGCACTCAAAGAAGCCCTCAAAACTTGGGGACATACGTTGCCAAAGTAAAAAACCTTTTACTATTTAGAAGGGATTATGCTTATGCAAATAGTTTCGTGGAACGTTGCAGGCATTAACGCCTTGGCAAAAAAAGGACTCTTTGAATTTATACAAAAAGAGAACGCCGAGGTATACTGTTTTCAAGAAGTCAAAGCATCAAAAGAAAAAATGCCAAAAGAACTTGACTTTACTCAACAAGGACTTTTTGAGAAACCTAATATGCTGTCCGAGTACAGTGTAATTAACTCTTTTAGTGAAAAAAAAGGGTACAGCGGAGTTACAACTCTCACAAAAATAAAACCCTTAAATATTATTCAAGGAATTGGAGAAAAAAAATTTGATTCTGAAGGAAGAGTCCATACGCTTGAGTTTAAGGACTTTTATTTAATTAACGCATACTTTCCAAACGCTAACCGCGAACTCACAAGACTTGACTACAAAATTGAATTCAATAAAGCATTTGATAACTTCTGCAAAAAACTAGAAGAAAAAAAACCAATAGTGCTTGCCGGGGACTTAAATGTCGCCCATAAAGAGATTGATTTAGCAAATCCTAAACAAAATGAAGGAAATGCAGGGTTCACAAAAGAAGAACGCGCGTGGTTTGGCTCTTTTTTAAATAATGGGCATATTGATACTCTAAGAGAGTTCACAAAAGAAGGGGGCAATTACACTTATTGGACTTACCGCGCGGATGCAAGGAAAAGAAATGTTGGATGGAGGTTAGATTACTTTGTTGTGAGCAAAAAAATGCGTCCAAGAGTAATTAACAGCAGTATCCTTGCAAGTATTATGGGTTCAGATCATTGCCCAATCAAACTTGAATTAGACTAAGTTCTTAGGGTTGTTTGCTTTCTATAGCTAGTTTTTCTCTTTTGTTTACTTTCTAGTGGGAAAAAGTTTATTAACCAAAAAGCAGTTTACTTGTACTGGAAATTTGCCTTTCCAATAGGGAATCAAGAGCATTTTTTAGGGTGATTTTATGAGTCTAAGTTCGTTAACATTTGCAAGTATGAATGGTACTAATGCAGCTTCACACACAAGGGGAAAAATTAAAGTAATTAAAGCTGAGAAATTTGTGGGAATGGATGCAGTATGTGTTATAGCCAAACTAGTCGAGGGGGCTGTAGCAAAGAAAATGAAAATGCAAGGAAAGAATGGTTCAGTAGTAGTAAGTGTTGAATCAAAATCTGGAGATGGATGCTGTACAAAAGTTGGTGCTCAAGTTGTTCTAATGGTGGAAGGAATAAATAAAGAAGACTGCCCTGCAGGATCAGATTTAGTATTTGAAAAATTCGGAACAGAAGAAACAAAAGCAAAAGGAAGAATAATAATTGCTTAAATAAAAAGTGAAATAGTACTCCCTTTTTTTCGGGAGTACCAAAATCACCCTAATTTTGAATCAAATCAAATTTGTTCAAGCGAAAAGCTTAATTAAAACAAAAACTTTAACTAAGTCATGGCAGAACTAGCGTTTGAAAATAAATACTTTTTTGGATTTAAAGTGTCAAACGAAAACAAAGTACTTTTTCTCTACTTGCTCGGGTTATTTATTTTTCCTTTTCTAATCACTCAACAAATAATACTTGGAACACTAGTTAATGCTCTATTAATTAAATCTTCAATTGATTACAAATCCAAAAAAATCTTGGTGCTTTCAATAATTCCAAGTATTGCAGTATTTGCAAGTGGATATGTATTTGGTTCACTAACTTACCACGTTGTTTACATGCTTCCATTCATTTGGATTGGAAATTTAATCATCATGCTTATAATGCGAAAACTCTTTACAGAATCAAAGAAAAATTACTTACTCTCTGCAATAATTGGCTCAATGGCAAAAACAATTTTCTTGTTTAGTATTGCATTTATTTTAATGACACAATCATTAGTTCCAATTGTCTTCTTAACAGCATTTGGAATAGTACAATTAATTACTGCCATATTTGGGGCAATAATAGTTTATATTTCAAGACTAAGATTTAGTTAAAACTTCTTTTTTGTTGAATGTTTCAAGTTATATTCTTCCACCATTTTTTTGATGAGTTCATGCGTTTTTTTGCTAGGGCGAATGTGAGAATTATTTAATGCTTCTTTAAGTGTTGAACTTATGCCTCCATAATTATGTCCCGGCCAAAGAGCTAGTGTGGGGTCAAGTTCGAAAAGAAAAGCAAGAGTTTTTTCTAGTAAAAAATCATCTCCCCCGTATGCGGTTGTACCTACTCCGCGAACAAATAAAGTGTCTCCTGTAAAAATATTCTTCCCAATGATATACACAACGCTGTCTTTAGTGTGGCCCGGAGTTGCGATGCACTCAATTTTCATTCCGTTCAAGTCAAAAGAAGTAATTTTTCCTAAGTCTTCATTTTTTGGAAAAAATATTTCAATTCCTTGTGATGAAAAATGTTCTGCAAGCTCGCAGTGGTCTGGGTGAGAATGAGTAAAAAGGATGAGCTTCACTTTTGTTTTATTTTCTTTAATTGCATTCTCAATTATTCCTGCGTCTCCTGTAGGATCTATTAAAATTGATTCATTAGTTTTTCCAATAACTAAGTAAGAAAAGTTCTTGTCAAATCCCCCAACTTGAAGTTGAATTACTCTCCCCATGTCAATGCATTCCTTTCTTTTTCAGTGACTTTGTGTTGGGCTAAATAAAGGTCATTGTGTGCTCGTTCAATTTGGTTATTAAGAGATTCAAGTTGGCGGGCAACAGCATGAAAAGTGGATTCCACTCTGTTTTCACTTGAATGCTTGTGTTTATCTAGCGGAGAAAATTCTTCAAAATGTTTATGCACATTTCCAACTACTCTTGTGAGTCGTTGTTTTAGTTTTTGTCTTCGATTAATCAACTGGCTTAAATTAATTCTTGCGGCATCTAAGTCAGTTCTATTTTTTATTTTAGTGTGACAAATTGCATCAACTTCTTGTGCAAGCTCTTTTGTTTCGGCATGAAATGCATCAGCTAAAACTTCGGTTCTACGCAAAATCGAAGCTTGTCTTCTTTCTCCAAGAGCTAAAATACTTCTTGAAAGAAGTCTTTTTGGAATCGGTGCTTTCATGTATAAAATTTAGCTTTTTGGGGGTTATAAACAAATCTGTGAGAGGCGTGAATTAGTTTTTTTGGGTGAAATTTAACCCCATTAACAACAAATAAAAACCTTCACTTGACCTAAATATTTTAGAAGTCTTCAAAGGAGCTTCTAGTTATTGTGCTGCCTCTTTCGTCCAGCGGTCTAGGATTCACCCCTGTCACGGGTGCGACCCGGGTTCAAATCCCGGAGGAGGCGCTCACATTATGTTGGACAAATTTTAAGTTCAAGATTTTCTTAATTTTTAATTACTTTGTTTTATATTTTATCTAGTGAATTTTATGAATAAACCTGAATTAATTTTACCGGCAGGAACAATGGATATGCTTAAGGCGGGAGTGCTTAACGGAGCAGACGCGGTTTATTTTGGTTCAAAAAGATTTAACGCAAGAATTCCTGCTAAGAACTTTGACGAAGAAGAAATTAAACAAGCAGTTGATTTTACTCACTTTTATGGAAAAAAAGCATACCTTGCAATGAATATTCTACTTAAAGACTCTGAACTTAAGGAAGCAATAGAAGTTGCAAAAAATGCATACTGCGCAGGAATTGATGCGATTATTATTCAAGATTTAGGATTAATGAAGGCGTTACATGATCTTTTGCCAGACCTTGAGATTCATGCTTCTACTCAAACAACTTGTACTAGTATTGACGGGGCACACATGCTTGCTGACCTTGGTGCAAAAAAAATTGTTCTTGCGAGAGAATTATCTTTACTGGAAGTAACTGAAATAAAGCAAGCAATGCAAAAAAGAGGAGTGTCAATTGAAGTATTTGTTCACGGGGCGCTTTGTTTTGCATATTCTGGTCAATGTTTGTTTAGTTCATTTGTTTTCAATAAATCTGGAAACCGAGGAATGTGCTTACAACCTTGCAGATTAAGTTACGAATTACATGAAAAAGGAAGCAATGAAAGAAAAGAACCAAAATTTTTACTTTCGATGAAAGATCTTAACACAATTCATGAAGTGCCGGCACTTGTTAAAGCAGGAATTGATTCATTCAAAGTTGAGGGGAGATTAAAGGGGATAAGTTACGTTGCTGCTGTTGCTAGAGCTTATAGAAAAGCGATTGATGATTGTTTTGTAAAAAGTGAAAAAGATAAACAATTATCCAAAAATGATGAGGCTTTGATGAAAGTTGCGTTTTCTCGTGAACCCACAAGGGGGCATCTTTTTAGTGAAACTCAAATGGTTAACGAAGACACTCCTGCCCACAAAGGAATATTGGCTGCAAAAATAATTGCATTCAATCAAGGAATGTTAAAACTTCACTTACTTAGTGACATAAGACAGTGGGATAAATTAACTGCAATTTACAAAGATGGCGGAGAAGAGTTTGAAATTAAAAAAATATTCTTAGGGGAAAAGGAAATACCTAATGCTTTTATTGGTCAATTTGTTTTTATTGAAACTGGAAAAAGACCATTTGTTCAAATTGGTCAAGAACTTTATTTTACTTCAAGTAGTGCGTTAGCAAACATGGCTTTCTCTTCACTAAAAAACACCACTCAAATCAAATACAATTTGCGAGTGTTTGCAGTAACTGGGCAAACCCTTAGTGCAGTTGCAGAAGTTAACGGACTCAAAGTAAAAGTTGATTCGGGATTTATGATTGAGGAAAGCAAAACTTCTGAAACAAATGCTTCTCTTATTAAGGAAAAAGTATTCAAATCTGGGGAATTTTTTGAGCCGGGCGAGTTTAGTTGCGAAGTTAAAGGAAAACCTTTTGTTCCGTTAAGTAAATTAAAAGAATTCAAAAACACTATTCAAGAGGAACTTGCAAAACATTTGTTTGAAAAAAATAGAAAAGAAATTGACGAACTCAAATTCCTGGACAAGTTGGGTACGTTGCTTTCAGTTTTAAAAGAAAGTACTCCTGCAGTTCATGATGATTCTAAAAAAGGGGATGTTGTTGTTTTTGTAGATGAATTAACTGAACCAATCATCTCTTCAGTGAATTCGTTTGTTGGGTGCAGTACAGTTGTGCTTCATTGTTCCGGTAAAGAAAGAGTTTCTTCACTTAAAAAATTATTTCCCCAAAAGAAAGTTTTTGTTAAATCTCCTAATATTCAATCCTCAATGGAGCTTGGTAACTTTTTGCAAATTGTTCGAACAGAGAGTATTGTTGCTTCCAATATGGGAGTACTTTACCAGTGTATTTCTGAAAAGAAAAAAAATAAAGATAAAGTATTTTGGGTTGGACAAGAACTTAATGCATTCAACTCTTTAACTGTAAAATTATTTCTTGATTTGGGTGCAGAAAAAGTTATTCCTTCAGTTGAGCAATCCCTTGCACAATTAACAACTTCCACTTTCAAAGAGAACTTGATTCCTTTAGCTTTCTTTTACCCTTTGTTAATGACTTCAAAGGCATACTCTAAGAGCGGAGTAATAAGCGAAGGAGAGCATTTACTAGTTGATCGAAAAGGATTTGAATACAAAGTAACTTTTGATTCTACTGGGCTTTTAAGAATCTTTAATCCTGTGCCAGTTGACATGCTTTACGAACTTGACAAGTTTAGTGACTTTTTTTGTGTAGGGATTGATTTACGTGCAACAAACGAAAAGGATTCTTTGTTTGCAATTGAATATGTTTCACTAAAAATGCAAGGTAAAAGCATGCACAAAAAGTTTGCCTCATTTACACGCGGTCACTACGAAAAAGAACTTGATTAATTGGAGTAGTGCAGGCACTACGAAAAAGAATTAGACTAATTGTGGCAGTATGCTCCGCGAAAATGAATTAAGTTTATTTTCAACTAGTAAGTTAAGTAATTTACTGAAATTATTTTTGGATTTTTTTAAAAAAAGAATTTGGAAGCAGCGACTTCGCCGCCCCAAAAAATTAAGTTATATTTATGCTACTGTTCCTGAACAGTTAATTACTGCTGTTGCTGGTAATCCGCCGGCAGTTGTGTAGTTTACATCAATTTTTCCGTTGCTTAGATTTCCTGCTGCTACAGTTAATCCTGTTACTGTGAAAGTAGTGTTCTTAACTGCTGCTGTTCCTACTACCAATGGTGACCCAGTTTTTATTACTGCGGTTCCTCCAAAAGCTGTGCTAGAAGCTGCAATTGCAGTTATGTCTCCGCCTGTTGCATTCATTAGTGTTATTCCAACACCATTAGCGGCTGATACACTAGATTCTTTCAATACCATATTAGTACTCTGACTCTGGCAAGTTACTCCTCCAGTTGCGCTTCCTGTTACGAAGATTAAAACTCCTATAACAATTGCGATTACAATTAGAGCCCACCCGTAAGTCATTAAGTATTCCAAAGCTGATTGTGCTTTATTATCAAACATATTTATACCTCCCTTAAAGTTGTGCTCTTGCCCATTAAAGAGCTTTAAGCAGTTGCAACTATTACTCATTTTGTCTTTAAAAAGATTCCTTTCTAAGTAAAATCAATCCTTTTTTCGAGTTTTGAAAATCCAACATTTTAAAAGCACTTAGAGCAACCTCTATATCTAGTTAAAGCTGATCCCTATGGAAGATGTTGACAGAGTAAAAACCGGAATTCCCGGTCTTGACGCACTCTTAAATGGGGGAATTCCAAGGGAAAACTTGGTCGTAATTAGTGGGGACCCCGGTTCAGGCAAAACAATAATGTGCATGTCATTCATTTACTTTGGGGCAAAAAAATTTAACGAACCAGGAGTGTTTATTTCCTTAGAAGAAACAAAAGAAGATGTGCTTAAGATGTCCTCTCTAATGGGATGGGATTTTGAAGGATTATTAAAAGAAAAAAAAGTAGAAATTATTGCTGTTGATTTATACGATTTTGACAAATTAAAAGATTTAATTCAGGATACAATTACAAGAATTGGGGCAAAAAGATTAGTAATTGACCCGGGAGTAATTTTTAGGTTATATTTCAAAGAAGAACTTGAAGCAAGAAAACAAATACTCGGATTAGGAAAAATGATTAAAGCCACAGGGTGTACAGCAATTATTACAAATGAGTCTTCTGCAGGTGCTGGGGATAATGATTTATTTGGACTTGAAGAATATGTTGCTGACGGAGTAATTTTACTTTATCACAAAAAAATAAAAGATCAATTTGTTAGAAGTATTGCTGTACTAAAAATGAGAAGTACAAAAATAAGCGAACAATCCCACCCAATTATTATTACAAAAAAAGGAATAGAAGTGCTCTCAAAACACGAAGTATATGAGTAATGTTTTTGGTTTAGTTGAGTGTTAAACTTTTGTTTTTAAAATGATTATTGAAAGGATTATTTATGGCAAAAAACGAAATTAAAAAAACTCCTGTTACGGAACCTAAGAAAGTTATTTCTACACGGGATTCAGAAGACCTTGAAATAATGGAGCTACTTAGCCCAAAGAGGCACATTGATCTTAAAATTGAAGAAGCACTTAAGGAATTTGACAAACCTTTTAGCGCAATACTTTTGATGCCAAAAGACCAATACGAAGTAAGGTATGCAAGATTAGTAAAACACTTTTTAGATACTGGGGCAAAAGGAATTTGTGTTACAGTAAACAAGAGCAGTTATGATCTTGACAAAGTTTTGGAAAGAGAAGGGATTCCTAGAGAAAATATTACTTACGTTGATGCAGTAACTGAAATGATTGATAGTGTTAAACTAAAAGGAAAACAAGCAGTGTACCTTGCATCCCCAAGTGATTTAGTTGATTTGAGTATTGCGATTGAGAAAGCAGTAAAAAAAATTGGAAATGATAAAAAATTTGTTATAGTTGATTCATTAACAACGTTACTTGTTTACAACACTGAAGTGTCAGTTGAAAAATTTACGCACTCTCTTTCTCAAAAAATAGGCGAATGGGAAATACAAGGAGTTTTTCTTGCAACTGATTCAACAAGCAAGGTATTCATTGATACACTTTCACAATTCTGTGACAAAGTTTCTTCAATATAAAAAAGTGAATTATTCATTAAAGAATTGGTCTAATTGTACTTAGTTTTTTGAAGGTTATTTCTTGGTTTTATCTAATCATTCCGCCAAACATTGAAGCAACAATTATTCTTGTTAGGAAAAAGAGTGCAAAAGAAATAATTAAAATTGGAATAAAATATTTTACTCCTCCTTTTTCATTTCCTGTATTAATTATCCCTAGTATAATCGATGCAAAGATACACGTTAGGAAAAGAGTCATTTCTACGAAAAACACAATAAAACTCTCAGTAATAGTGCTAGTTGATTTTCCTAGTAACCCTAAGGCGGGGCTTTTTGCTGAAAGTTGTTCACTCATTTCTGCAGGGATAGTGGATTGGGAAGTTTGTTCGGATAATACCCCCACAATAAAACTGCTAATTCCAAATAATATGGGGGCTCCAAATGCCGCTGAAAAGAAAATGAGCATAACGTACATACTAATGTTCGCTCCAACTTCGCTTTTTAGTGCGTTTTCCTCACGAAGATCATTACTCATTTGAATAAGTAAATTTGCAATTTGCCCTCCGTTTCTAATTCCTTCAGCTATTAGCCAAAGAGTTCTATCCAAAACATTACTCTTAATTTTTTTTGAAATAGCAAGTAGTGCATCTTCAATTCTTTCCCCGCTCAAGATACTCTTACTAGCATACTTTAGTTCTTTACTTAGTGCTCCAAATTCTGGTCTTGCACTAACAAGAAGAGCTCTTTCGGTAGTAAGTCCTGATTTAATATTTGTTGCAATTAGTTCAAGTGCATCCGGCAATATTTTTTCCACAATTCTTCCTTCAGAATCCGCGGAATTTGTTAAAAGGAAAAGAATTGCTCCCAAAACTATAAAAAATACAAGAACAAAAACAAGTAATGGATTTATTTTGAGCAAAAGAAATGCTAGTGCGCTTGCAAGAATACTTGCTGCAAAAGAAATTCCCACAATAAAGCCTGTGAATTTTTCAGTAGGGATATCTAGGTTTGAGTACTCTAATTGTGCATTAATCCAATTTCGTATTTTTTTTGGAATTAAAAGTGAAATTCGTTCATAAATCATATTTATCCCTTTACATGCACTACTACGTTAATTACTCATTAAACTTGGTCGCTTTGATTTCATTATTCCCATGAACATGAATTCTGATAATAAAATTACCCCCAAAAAGAACCAAAAGGTGATTTCAGTTATTTGTATTCTTGGAAACGAACCAATTACAATCATAAAAGTTAATCCAAGCGCGGGAATGATTACTCCGATCATTAGATACATTAAGGATAAAATCCGTAAACTGTTTCCGTATTTTTCAATATCAATTTGTTGTTCTCGTGTAATTGAAGAAACACTTTCTGCTAAAATATCCGAAACATCCGCTCCTGCTTTCATTCCGTTAACTATTTGCCATAAAACTTTTTTTAGGTAAACGCTTGGGTTCCTGTCCCCAAGTTGGGCAAGTGCTTGATCTTGAGGCATTCCTGAGGTAATATTATCCACCGCTTTTTTTATTTCGTTTCCAAGTTCCCCGTATCTTTTTGAATAAGCAATCATGCAAAGAGAGTCAAATAAACTTACTCCGCTTTTTAATTGAACAAGCATTGTTCTTAATGCATAAATTAAGTTTGAATCGATTTTGCGCACTTTCTTTTTAATTTTAATTTTTGGATAAGCAGCCATTTGAATAAAAATAAGAAATCCAATAACTAATCCAATTGCTAATCCAACAAGAATGGATTGGGGGATTTGGATTGTCAAAAAATTTATGCTTGCGTATACAAATTTTCCTAGTACTAGTGCTGAGACAAACCAAAATAATAGGAAGTAAGTAAAAAAACTAAATACCATTATTGAGCAATATTCATCAACTGAAGAATCAATCTCAGCCTGATCCAGGTCTAAGGCGAGCGAAGGAAATAGTTTTGAAATTTTTTCTCCTAAGCCCATAAACGGTTTTGCAACTTTTTTTGCAGCAGGAAAAGGCAAAGGGAGAAAAGGAACTACTTCCATTCACATATCCTCCCAAGGTTTATCATTTCTTACAAGAGAAAGAACACTTTCGGGATCTTTGTAATATTGGGCAACTACTTTTCCAACATCATTAACTGCCCTAATTTTGAATTTAACCATCCATTCAAGGATTTTTTGTTTTTCATTAATTTGAGAAATAACTTTCTCTTTTGAAAGTCCCGTATGGAGAGTTAATTCATCCATTAATCTAATACTTTCATTTGCTTTTACTATTTTATCATCGCTTCCTCTCCATCTAAACAAAACATTTGCTCTAACGGTTTGATCATTTCCTCCTCTTTTTTCTAAAATGAATTCAGCAACCTGGAGTACTCTTCTAACTCCCAGTCTTCTGTTTCTAAACATTACAACATTTAAGTGAACTGAATCAAGCATGTTAACAGGAATATTTACTGGGGGATTTGTTAGTCTTGTAATTGTTTCATCTGCAGTATTAGCGTGAACAGTAGTATAAACACTGTGTCCCGTGTGCATTCCTTCAAACATTACCTCTGCTTCTTCCTTTCTTCTAATTTCTCCTACAATTATTCTATCAGGTCTCATTCTTAGAGAATTAACTAAAAGATCCAGCATTGAAACGGCACCCTTTCCTTCAGGATTAGCTTCTCTTGTAGTAAGAGGAACCCAATGCAAAAAATCAGGAGCTTGAAGTTCTCTTGTATCTTCAATACTTAATATTCTATTATTTGCTTGAATAAATGGCAAACAAATTCCTAGGATAGTTGTTTTTCCAGAAGCAGTGCCCCCGGAGAAAATGATATTTAATTCATATTCCATTGCTTCCCAAATCAAAGCCATCATTTCTGCGCTTACTGTATTGTTTCCAATTAAATCAGTTACAGTCCAAGGATCTCTTCTAAATCTTCTAATAGTTAATGTGTTTCCTTTATTAGAAATTGGGAATAGAGTTGCATTAACACGATCCCCGCTAGTCAAGTGTGCATCAAGTAATGGGTTGAGAGTAGTAATTTGTTTTCCTACTCTTCTTGCAATGATACTTCCATAATTTTGAATATCTGCTTCGGTTGGAATTGAAACATTAGTTTGTAACCAACCATATTTTTTGTGATAAACCCAAGCAGGTTCCTTGCTTGAGTTAACAACAATCTCTTCTAAATTACCATCTGCGATTAAGAACTCAATTTTTCCAATTCCCAGCATTTCCTGCAAAAGTAATCCAATTAATGTTTTTTTCTCCTCGATTCCCATTGAAGGAAGTTCCTTTGAGAGCAGGCTTTGTGCTCTTGATGAAAGTTTTTCTTTCATTGCTTCTAAGTGCTTTGGATTGGCAAGATTTTCGGTTTGAATAGAAGTCTCCATTATGAGAGTGTTCTTCAAATTTTTCAAGAGGGACTCAGTTCCCTCTCCATAATTTGGGAAATTTAAGAAATATTCTTTTACAAAAGATTTTTTTTGTTCAATAATATTAACATCCGCGCTAACTCCGTCAGCCTCCGTAGAGTAGGCTTCATAAAAATGCTGGATTAAGGATAAATCAAATCCTTTCGGGAAGGTGTCTTGGGCGTTCAAAGGCGTTTTGATTTCTTTAAGTTCAGTTTTTTTCCCTTTGTCTTTTTTTCTTTGTATAGCCACAAAATCCACCTCGATTAATCATCTGTTTTATTCTTAGTTACTGCCACAAGTTTCATTCTTCCTACAAGAGGATATTCTAATTTTATTTCCCCGTTTTTTTGCAGGATAGTATAACAAATAGCAAATTGTTTTTCAGGAATGTTTAACTCTTTCCTTAGTTTTGCCGCCTCAACGCTTCCATACTTTTGCACTGCGCTGAGAACTCTATCAAAATCAGTTGTTTTACAGTTTAAGCAAATTTTTTTTCCAAGTTCTTCGATTTGCTCTTTTTCTCGAACAGAGTTTTTTGCTTCTGCTTTAAGTTCGTTTTCTCTTTTTGTTTTGAGTGCTTCTTCTTCAAGTTCAGTAAAAGTTGAATCGCTTTTGGAACTTGGGGCAAGTGTGTTGATTTGAATAGACTCAATCTCCTGTGGGGGTTCGATAGTTATAGGGGAAGTAGATTTTATTTTAGGTTGAGTAGCGGGTATTTTTTTGTTAGTCTTTTTTATTTTTTTCAATATTCTTCCCTTTTGATTCTTTTTTGCACTGGTCTTTAGGGGTTTCTTTGTTTTTTTAATTGATTTTCTCTTTTTTAGATTATTTTTTTTGCCGAGTGTCTTTGTTTGTTTTGCATTAGTTTGTTTAATTTTGGCAGATTTGTTTTGAGTTACTGCTGTGTCCCCTTGTTGGGTTTCTTTCGACTGGGCAGGTTTTTTTCTAAGTACAATCCTTACAAACTTTTCCACTAAGGATTCTTTCTTTTTTTGCAAATCATTCGCTAGGGGCATACTTCATCTTACTCTTTTCATTAATATAAACAATACTCTTTGGTAAAATGTGCTACTCTATTGGGTGCTTTTTAGGTTTCCACTGACTTGGGAGAGTACACTCAAATTTATGTCCTGTGCAAAGAACTCTGAGGGATAATTGTTGAAGGTAATTGTTGTGATAATGTCCTTGATTTTTCCTGAAGTATTGGAAATGTTAAAGTCAAGCGAAGATTCTTTTATTATTACGGGGGTGGAAGTGCATGAGGGTCCAATACAAGCCAGAGTAACATTAAAATCAGATCCTGCATTAAAATGCGCAGAAGCAGTTTTTTGAGACAAGTTGCAAGAAGTGCAAGTTGTATCAATAACTGTGATTTTGTAATAAGGATTTGAACTTAAAGGATTGAAAGAAGTTTGAGGGCATGAAGAGCCATTACACAAAAGAGAATTATAATCATCACCCGAGTTAACCAAAATATTAATGTCAATTCTTTTTATTGAAGAACTTGTAAAAGGGGCAGAACAATTGGTACTGGAACTCTTACTAAATTGAACTTCTTTTGAAGAGTTCACAATATATTCATAACAAAAAGGATTAATCAAGAAGTTAATGCTATTCTTACTTCCTCCCCAAGCAGAGTTCTTTGGGGAATTAATATCTATAATTAAACCATCAAACGCATGCAATCGGTTTTGATCACTAAAGAAAATATCTGCAATATTTATTGCATCAAAAAAAGCATCATACTTTGCCTGGCTAAAAGGAAATTGTTGGGTAATTGTGAGGCTGTTTGAATCCTTGTTCAATCCATATTCAAACGGGAGAGTACGTTCCATAACGTTTTTTGCATATCCCGTTTTATCCAAGTCAATTAACTGATTAGAAATATTATTGAACCTCTCAGAGCTTACTGAAAGTGCTGCAATTTCTTTAATAGAAAATGAATCCCTAGAGATGTCCTCAAGAGTGATAATTGAGGAAAGTAATGTAATTCCCAAGAATAGAGTCATTACCGTGAACAATAATCCTTTATTATTCATTTTATTTCCCCCACATCCAAACATCAAGCACATAATATTGAGTTCTTGGAGATCCAGTACAATAAATTGAAGCAATGTTATTTCCTGGGCATTCAGAAATTGTTTTTGATTTATTGATTATTGCATAAATCCAACCCTGGTTTGTAAATTCTTCTCCGAGATACAAAGTATATTGGGCCGCATTAAGCGTTGGAACTATTTCTTGTTTAAGCAAAGTTCCTGTATTTGGATCATCTAAATAGAAATCAAGAGTGGAAGCAGGGGTGCTCAATAACCCTGAGTTATATGCATTAGCATCGAGAGTAATTCTGTTATCTTCGTTAATGAATGCATTAGTTATTGTGACTCCTAAATCCTTATACTTAAAATTAATTGTTTTATTAGTGTCCCAAACAAAGGGGTCTCTTGGAGAGTGGTTAGAATCACTCCAATTAAAGCTAGTTCCGCTTCCTGGCAAAATTAGTTGAGTTGTTTTGCATGCCGCGGAATTATCACAAGGAATATTCATTTCATAATAATCCGCCCAAGGGTGAGTCGGATCAATTAAACTAATATTATACACTAAATAATTCTTGTCTCCAATTGCTGTGCAAATCCCATTTCCATCATTTGTAATAAAATCACATTGATCAACGGGTATTACAATATTTGAATCATATGCTTTGCTTGAAGCCATTGATAAGTATTCCCCAATATCCGTTGCGATTAATGCATAAATCCCTTGCAAGGCATTAATGTCATTTGCCTTGTAATAGTTAGCATCCGTGATTGAGGCGATGCTTTCAAGAGTGACTTCATCCGCATCTGAACCAAAACCGATTGTGTAAATTTTGATATTTTTAGTTGCGGCATCTTGTGCTGCAGCGATTGGATCAGATCCTGAATTACTTTGTCCATCACTTAACAAAACTTGGAATTTGTACTCTCCGATTTTTACTCTGCTGCTTGAAAGTTCAGTAGTTGCTGCTAAAATTGCATCTCCTATTGCAGTAGATCCATTAGCAACAAGAGAATTCATTTTATTTTTTAGAATTGTTTTATTTGTGTCACTAAGCATGAGAAGAGTTTGATCAGTTGTCGTGCTTGTGGAAAAAGAAACTATGCCCATTTTGTCTACTTCTTTCCAACCGTTATTGTCAATAAATGAAACCGCGGATTCTTTTGCCTGATCAATTTTCGGTCCGGTTAAAATGCTAAAAGAAACCATTCCGCTATTATACCCTGGAGTGAGTAATGCAAAATTGTTTGTGATTTGCACTTTTTGATAATTAAATGGAGTTGAAAAAGAATTTACTAGGCTAGGTGCTGCAGGATTTGTTACGTTAATACTAATTAAAGCGGAATCATCAGCAACATATACATTTCCATCCGAATAGTAATACACATCATATGCGGTTCCTGGCGTGTTGTAAGTTCCTAAAATACTTGGTGCACTTTTATTTGTGACATTTATTATTCGAAGACCAGCTGATCCATCCGCAACATAAAGCGTATTTCCTTCAACAAAAATTCCATTTGCATTTGTAGTTGCGATGCTTCCAGTTTGAATTGGATTAGTTGGAGTTGTAATGTCAATTATTTTTACTCCGCTTGTTCCGTCAGAAAAGAAAGCATAGTTGTCCAAAACAAAAATATCATTTGGGTCAGATCCTGCAATGCTTGATTTATGCACTAATGAAGCAGGCGTTGACACATCAATTATATTTAACCCAGTTCTTGCACGATGATAAGTTCTAAAAAATGCATCCGTAGTTGCAAGTGAGGAAGTTTCTTGATATGAATTTCCCCCGGCATAAGGATTGGAAGTAATTCCTGCCCACGAGTAATATTTTGTGCTGCTTGAACTTGCGGTAGTTAGGACAATATAATATGCTTGTGTGGGGTCTAAGGAAATATTACTTGCAAAAGAAGCAGTGTACCAAGCATAGGAAGTAGTGATTGAGTTTCGTGAAATTGTTGCAGTTGCAATATCTGCTCCTTGCAAAGTAGATCTTAATCTAACTACAAGATCACTTGAAGGAGAGCCAGTTTTTTTTACGTTAATTCCAATAGCATAAATTGTATTTGAAGCAGGAACAAAAGATTGTCCAGCCCAACCATTAGGAGTGGATTTTCCAATAGTAAGTGATGTGTTAGTAGTTCCAGTAACTTCTAAATCTAAATAATTAGTTGATCCGTTGCTTGTTGTAACAACATATGCATAATTTCCTGATGTGAAAACTTTATCACTGGCACCAATAGTGTTAATTGATCCAAGCGAGGAGGGTGAGGATTTGTTAGTAACATTAACCACGTTGAGTCCGCTTGATCCATCTGCAAGATATGCTGTGTTTCCTGACACATAAACTCCTGATGCAGTTCCAGAACTATTGTAAGTACCAAGAATATTTGGAGAAAGAGGATTAAGTATATTGATGTCTCTTAATCCGCTTGATCCATCAGCAACAAAAACATAATTACCCAAGACAAATAAATCTCTTGGGTCAGTAAGATTCAGTAAACCATCCCAACTCATGGAGCCGGATTTATCTTGTACAAGCATAATGTCTGCAGGATATCTTCCGGGTGCAGAAATAGTTGCGTTCAAATCCGCTCTAATTGTCTGGCCGCACTCCGCATCAGTTGGTGGAGTAACACTTACATTAAATGAAATATTTAAATCATTTTTATCGCTATAGCCTGCAAAGAATAAATTGTTTACTTTTTGAGACGAATTTTGCGAAGAGAAAAATAAATTCTTTACTTGTTCTTCTGGCGGGAGTTGATTAGTTCCTGTGTATGGTGCAAATATTGCTCCGATTGAGCATTCTTTTGCAGAAGATTTTTTTGCTAAAATTATTCTTTGATGAATAATTTCTTTTTCTGTTGGGAGGGCTTCTCCTCTTGGAGAAAACGAGTTAAGGTCAGTAAAACAATTATTAAAAGTTGGATTTTGTTTGCATTTATTCAAATCCGCTTCAAAATCGTTCATTTGTGTTCTTATTGAATAATTGTTTGGAAGAAGGGAAACAATTCTTTGATGGATTTGAGTTATTTTTTCATCAGCGCTAATATTTTGATCAGTTACATAAAAAACATATCCGTTCTCATCGAGGAATGAAAGAGCACTCGAAAGAGAACTTGCTGAGGTTTCATTTTGCAGTGAATTCTTTCCAGAATTAGTGTGCAGAGAAACCGCTTGAAGAATCATTAAAAACAATACAAGCGCGATTGCAGCTTCAAGTACAAAAACAAATCCTTTTGCAGGAGCGGATTTAGTTTGTGGATATTTTAAAAACAACATTTGCTTCCACCCCTTTGTAAGTTACTTTTCGGGTAATACTAAATACATTTGAGTTTGAATCAAGATTGCTTCCAATATGCTCGTTATATTCTGAATTTATTGAGTTTAAATCAAATGAGAACTCGTATAGCCCCAACCCTAATTTACTTTTTGCGGTTTCATAATTCATTGACTTGAATTGAGCAAGTTTTATTGAATTAATTACATTTTGTTTATCGGCAAGTCCAATTAATTCTACATTTTGTGCATTCCAACTCAGCGGGTATCCGGGAGTGTTAAGTAAAGAATCAATTGCTTCATTTGATAAAACTTGTAATTGAAATTTGTCAGATTCAATTAATGCAGAGGATAAATTATCGATCCAAATGTTTCGCATTGAGAAAAAAATAAGTACAAAAAGAAGAATTGCCACAAGCAAATCAATGCTCGATATTTGCCCGCGTATTTTGTGATTTTGTATCATTTTCTTCACCTTATGAAATGAGGACATTCCAATCTATGTTTTTTAAAGTATAATCATTCGCGCTAATACTTTTATTTGTTGTATTTGCAAGAAACGAGCAGGATTCTTCTCCAACACGAATAGTTTTGTCTGATGCAAATATTTGAGCATTAAAATCAGCACTAAAATTTGTGCTTGCCCCATCTCCGCTAGAATAAACTTTTGAAATTATTTGGGAAAGTTTTAAACAATTTGATTTATTTTTTACTGATTCTGCAACAATATTTGAAGAATCCGCAACCATTGAATTGTAAGCAAGCACTATTACAAATAAAAGAAAAACAATTGCTACGGCAACAAGAGTTTCTGCGGAAACCTGTCCGCGACTTGTAGAGGCATTTTCATTAAACAACATTTAAGCTCACAACCCCATTAGCATTTTTGACTTGCACATCATAAGTCCCTTCAAGTGCGGGCAGAGAACCAGAAACATTACTGTCAAATTCAATTAAAGAATCAGAAGTACTTCCAAAAGAAGTTGTTTGAATTAATAAGGATTTATTTTGGATGATTATGTTTGAAATGTTGGAAGGCAAAGAGATTGTTACGACAGTGCTGTTTCCTTCACCTAAGGAATAAACTTCATTAATCGCGTTTTCTAAAACCTTCATTGAGGTTTGCACTTGATTATTTGCTACAGAATCGGAATATGAAACAAAAGAATATGCTGAAAGAAAAGTAATAATCAAAAGGCAAATGCCCACAAGCATAATGTACTCCACGGATGCTTGTCCTTTATGGGCCTGCCCCCGCCTGCACTCTATAGGGAAACTTTGGGATTGTTCGCGTAGGACTTGAGCTGTAAGCGTTTGTTTGATTGTGCGAGAGGAGTTTTTTTGAATGGAAGTAACCATGCTTAATATTGGGTTTTTTACTATAAAAGATTTTGTAAGTGTGTTTTTTTGGGCAAAATAATTCAGTTAAGTATTAAAACACTAAAGTGGTAAATGTTCTCATGGATGAAAAGAAAAAACCAACGCTTGATACTTTAGTTAAAGGGCAAAATGTTTGTCTAAAATGTGGAAGCAAAGTTCCCCTTGATGAAGTTGGCGGAAAATGTGAAATAATTGAATGCCCAAAATGCAAGAAGAAATAGCTGATTGAATTTTGTTCGCTCAATTTCTTCTTAATTATTTATTACTCGTGCAATTCCTTTTTCGCCATCGATTTCTATTGTATCGCCTTCTTTAATTCCTTCAATATTTGCTTGGACAATGCAGGGAAGATTTTTTTCTCTTGCAACAATTGCAGGATGCGAAAGAGATCCTCCAACAGAGCTTATTACGCCAAGAGCGCTTTTGTAAGTGACCACTAGGTTTGGAGAAAAATAACTTGTGACAATTATCTTTCCTAAAAAGTCTTTTTTCAAATCTTCATCGTTTCTTACTATCGAAATAATTCCTTGGGCTTTGGTTTTTGCCCCAACACTTAATCCGTGTATTTCTTCATTCTTTGTGACTAAAATCTCATTTTCAAAAAACCATTTTTCTGAATCATAAATAATTTTGTTTGGAGTTGAAATTTTTAGGTTTCGTTCAAAATCCACCTTTCTTTGGGCAATAATTCCAACCACTTCGTTAAGTGGACTTTCCTTTATTTTAAGGAGTTCTTTTGTGGTTAAATAAAAAATATTTTCTTCAAGAGAAAGTGATTTTGCTAACGATAAATATGCTTTTCTTTGTATTGCTAAATATCTCGCGCAAACAATTTTTAGGGTTTCTCTAAGAATCATCCATTCGTTATTTGGTAATTCCAAAAGCACAAAATCTTTTCGTGGATTTGTTTTATCAAAAAATCGTTCTTTGGAAATGTCATAAATGTTTTCTCCAAAGTAGCCTATGTCTAGCGGAGGAGTTTCTCCTTTTTGAAACTTTTTTATTGACTCGTGGATTTGCTTTGTTTTTTCAATCAGTGGATTAATTTGCTCGCTTGGTTTTAAGTTTAATGAATAAGCTAGTGAAACAAGAAAAGAGTATTTCATACATTTCACTGCTCTTTGGAGCGCATATTCTGCATCGTGGGCTTCAAAATCTGGCTTATCTTTAGTCCTTTCCCAATATTCTTCTGATTCTTTTAATTGCTCACTTATTTCGGGGAGAATTTCGTTTATTCTAAAAGCATTAATGATAGTTTGATTTGTCTGGGAAATAATGTCTAATGGTGCGCTTAATGTTCTAATTAGATAATCTATTGAAAGAGGTTTTGTTTTAACTAATTTGGAGTTTTTGTAAACGTATTTTTCTTTTGGACCAATTGTATAAACATATTCGTTTTGAATATTTGTACAAAAATATAATTCATTATTAATAAATAGGGAATATTCTTTTTCATTTGGAATCTCCCCCAAACCCATTTCATTATAAGCCTGCCAAAAAGGGCCTGTGCTAGAAAATATTTCTTTAAAGAACTCTTTTGGGGATTCTTTTGCGTGAGGGACTAGGAATGAATTTTCATTCTTTTCAAGCACAACACAATCAGTCGGTTTAAATTTGTTTTTGGAAAGAAAGGAATTAAGTAAAGTTGTGTTCTGTTTAATTATTTCTTCGTTTATCATAAAATCACTTTATTCAATAGTGTACGTTTCGCTGCATGATCCGCTGGAAGTTATTTTTGAACCGCTTAGAAATTCACTTTCGTTTAGTATTATTGGGCAGATTACTCTTTGCTGAATTTCGTTCACACTTGAAAAACAATTAGTTTTGGGTTTAATTGAAATAGTTTTTTCACTCGAACTAATATTGCACTCGTCAGAATTAATCGGATTAAAAATTAGGATTTGTGCGCGTGGAGCAGTTTCTTTTTGCAAGCCTTGTTCTGGGGCTGATGCAACTTGACTTTGATTTGATACAAATCCGCTAACAATGTCTGCAAGGGGGGAGTTATTTTGCATACTCTGTGTTTGATTTGCTTCCTGGCCATTAACTAAAAGTATTTTTGTTTCTATTGAATAGTATCCCCCAATTGAAGATGAAATAAAAACAAATATGGAAAAAACTAGGATTGTTTTTAATATTCTTTTCCTTGATTCTGAGTTTTTTATTGAGAGCTTCTTATAATTGTACAAAAAAAGGATTATTGCACACATACCCGCGGCGATTCCCCCAGTTAATATTGCTTCATTAATTAGGATCGGGTTAATTAGTGCTATTGCAAAGGTAGTGCAAATAATTAAGAGTGCAGTTTTTCCAATTAATTCTAGACCAAACCCTATTTTTTGCGTTAGTCCCTTAGAGAGGGTGTTTTTGTTAGAAAAACTTTTTGCAGCAATAAAGATTGCGATTGTAATGAAAATATTGGCTAAAAATGCAGTTAGTGAAAGTGTTGCAACATAAATTGCGGGGGGGATTACTGCAATTGCGCTGCAGAAACTAAGGAGGGCAGTTAGAAATACAAATGTTATTAGTTTTTTCATTTTATCCACCAAGTGCTATTGTTGTATTTATAAAATAATTTATTTTATCCATACTATTATTTTGGCAATTGTAATAATAGTTATAGTTTGCGTCTTTTTGAATTTCAATGTAATTATAATTTGATTCAAACGGAGTGCAATTGTCGGTTTTTGTAAAAAGACTATCTAGCGTAGATTCTTTTAGTTGGTTTATTTTTTCAATTGGGATAGTCTTCATTGTGGCGCTCACTATTTTGTTGCCTTTATAAAAAGTAGAAATCAAAAGTCCGTTTGAATGAAGATGCATATCGGATGCGTTATTATTTTTGTATGTTACTAAGTGGATAAAAAAATTATTTTGACTATTCTGGTTTATTGTCGTTTTTTGTACTTCCTTAAAAAATAAATCAAATTCATTTGAGTCAAAGCACTTGTTGGTAACAGTGTTATTTTCAAAAATAATTATTTCTTTTGTCCCCTGTTCGCAATCAATTCCATTTTTTATGAGCTCTTTTGACTTGTTGAATAAATTTTCTGCAATTTCTTTTTGAATTGTAAATGTTTTTACTTGATTTTCGAAATCAAGATTACTTTTGCCAATTTTTTCAAAAACTTCTCCGCTTGGCACAACAATTATTTCATGAAAACTAGTGCCGTCAGTTACTATTTCAAAATACTTTGTTGGGGGTTGTTTTTCATCACATCCGTTCAGGAGTGAAAATATGAAAAGTAGTGAAAGTAGAATTAATACTTGTCTCATAGAAGTAATACTCTCTTTTTCTTTAAAAAACCCGTCTTTTCTCTTCGGGAAGATAAAACAAAATAAAACTAGGGTTGATTGAAGTTTTTATGCTTCAATCATTTTCTTCATATCAACTGATTTGATTGTTATTTGAAGAGAGCCTGCTGCTTTTCCGCCTAAGATTTCTCCAGAAATTGGAGTAAATCCAGAACTAGAAATCAAAGCATTCATTTTAACTCTAACTTCTTTTCCTTTAAGTTCAATTTTGCCGCTCAAAGCATTAACTTCGAATTCTCTTTTATAATTAACTTTTTCCACAGTTCCTTTTTGTCCGTGAGAAATAATATCAAAGTCCTTAATTGCTCCTTTAACTGAAACAAAAGAAGCGTAAATAATGTTGTTCTCTTTAGTGAAAGTTTCAAGACTAGTGAAGATATCTTCACCATCATCTAAAATAATTGTGTAAGTATTGCCCATTAAAATCACCAAATTCTATTATTCTATTTACTTAAAACAACTGTTTAAATAACTTGACTTGGGGGTTAAACAAAATCAAAAACTGCCCTAATTTCTGGTTAAGTAAGGGTAAAATACTCCTCTAGTAATAATAATATAGAAAAGGGAAACCTATGTTTGACAAAGAAAAATACCTGAAAATAGCTTCGGAAGTAAATTCTGGGGTAAAAATACTTGCTGCAACCAAAACAAAGCCAAAAGAAGAGGTTTTAGCTGCATTAAATGCCAAAATAAGCTTATTTGGTGAAAACTATGTTTTGGAAGCTGAAGAAAAGTACTCTTTTATCCTTCCAAAGTTGCATTCTTTTGGCGCAAAGTTGCATTTAATCGGGCATTTACAGGGCAATAAGGCAAAAAAAGCGGTGGAATTATTTGATTGCATCGAAACAATAGATTCGGAAAAACTTGCTAACAAGGTGAATTCTGCGGCAGTTATGCAAAACAAAATAATGGACGTAATGATTGAAGTGAACTTTGAAGAACAAAAATCTGGAGTTAGGCCCGAAAAAGTTGAAGCACTTGCTCAAACGGTTAGAAAATTAAATAACTTAAACCTAGTTGGATTAATGTGCGTTCCAAAAATTGGGGAAGAAAAAGAGAACTTTAAACTAATGCAAGAATTAAAACAAAAACTTGGAGTGCCCCAACTCTCAATGGGAATGAGTAGTGATTACAAAATTGCGATTCAATATGGCGCGACAATTGTAAGACTTGGAACAATTTTGTTTGGAGAAAGAGAAAAGAAAAACTAACTTAGTTATTTTTCAAATAACTTTTCTTATTCTTTTGCTTTAATTGCATAATATTTTTGTACTTTTATTCCTTGTTTTGTCCATTCGTTTGGCAATAGTCCTGCTTTTTGACATAAGTGTGATAGAAATTCTTCTTTGGATTTTATTTCATCCCAAACACTTGGAAGAAAAGTTGCAGAGTGATAACCTTTTTTTATAATCAATCCATCTTTACCCACTACTAATGAATTAAGAAGTTCTTTTGAAGTTTTGAACTCAAAATCAAACGGATCCGTTAAAATAGAAACCTCTATTTTTATATTCTTAAATTCGCTTTGAGTGATTCCTGGAAACCTTGGGTCTGAAAAAGCTGCTGAAAGAGAATTTTCAATAATATCCTTGTACAATGGTTGAATTGCACTCAAGTGGCCGATACACCCTCTGAGCCGCCATCCCGGCTCCGAGAAAAGCTTTTGCTTTTCTGGATCCGCAAAACTTTGTTTTGCTTGGTCGCGTGAAGTGTGTCGCGTTGCTCCACTGGCTTCGCCTGATTCTTTAATTGTTAACGTAATAAAACAAGCTTTTTTTTCTAAAAGTTTTTTTGGAAGAAGAGAAATTTCAGTTTCGTTTAATTTCAATTGTGATTCATCGTGGAAAAAATAATTAATTGATTTTCTTGCAAGTTCAATACACGCTTTTTTTTCAAGGGAAGTTAAATTAAATTCTTTTTCTTTATTCATAAAGTTCACTCTAAAAATGCAATTGAAGCATATCCTACAACTTGTTTTTTATCTCCTGCAGTATCTCCGGAGTTTTTGTAATCAAGCAAGATTGGCTTCCAATTAAACTTTTTTGCAAGGAGTATTAATGCATTAATTCCAATTTTTCCGCAAGCATCTCCGTCACTAATAAATGAATCTAAATCGAGTTCTAAGATTGAATTAATTGTATTGAGATCAGTTTTCTTTGCCATTGCATAAGTCAAGTAGTGGCTCAAATCAGAACTCGCAATCAAAACCGATTCATCAGTTGACGCGGTATTAATAATATCTGCAAGTTCTCTTGCCTCAATGTCTCCGTAAATAATGGGGGTGAATTCAAATTCCTTTAAAGTTATTTGCAAAAAAGGGAGTTGTACTTCAAGTGAATGCTCTGCATCATTTTCTACTATTGGTAAATCCGCTGGGAAAACTTTTGTTACTTCAATTGGACTTTCCCATGCGCCTTGGAAAGAAAAAGCATTTTCTAAATAAGTTCTGTGACTTGGTCCAAACAAAATTATTCTTTTTGGTTTTGTAATAGCTAGGAGTTTATACGCAAATGCTGCTACTCCCCCGGAATAACTATATCCTGCATGCGGAACAATAAGTGCTTTAATTTTTTTACCTTTTGGGAGTTTAATTTTAGCTTCATCTAAAAATTCTTCAACAAGCCCAGTAAGAACTTCTTTATCCGCTGGATAAAAAGAACCTGCGTGGACTGGGTGACGAATATTTTCTTTAACCATCTAAAAAACCCCTTCAATTTTTGCTCCGCACTTATTACACTTGTTTTTTTCTTTTTCGCCAAGTCCAACTATTTCGCAATTGTATCCTTCTCTTTTGATTAGAAGGTTATTACAATTTGGGCAAAAAGTATTACTAAATTCACTTGTGTGTAAGTTTCCGCCATAAACAAAATTTAGTCCATTTTCTTTTCCAATTTTTACAGTGCTGGCAATTTCACTTGTGGAGGTTGGCGAAATATTAGTCATTTTGTGCATTGGAAAAAAAGCACTAACATGCCAAGGAATATTTTTGTCAATACTTGCAATAAAATCCGCTATTTGTTTGAGTTCTAGGGGAGAATCATTTTTTCCAGGGATAACTAAAGTAGTAAGCTCAATGTGAATTCCTTTTTTATGAATTAATTTAATACAATCAAGAACACTTTCAAGTTCTCCCCCGCAAGTTTTTCTATAAAACTCTGAGTTAAAACTTTTAAGATCAACATTAATTGCATCAAGTTTAGTTTCTTTTTTTATTAAAGATTTAATTTGTTCCCCGCTAATATATCCATTACTCACGTAAATGGTGCTAAGTTTATTTTCATGTGCAAGTTTAAATGATTCCAAATTATATTCCGCGCTAATAGCAGGTTCATTATAAGTAATTGCAATACTTTTTGCTTTTCTCTTTAGCGCAAGTTCAATTAATTTTTGTGGAGTTACTTCCTCGGCGCCAATAAGTGCTTTTTCTGCAGCAGTTCCTCGAGTAAAAGAAATATCAAAATTTTGACAAAAATCACATTTGAAATTACATCCAAAAAAACCAATGCTCATCGTTTCACTTCCTGGGAGAAAGTGATAAAGAGGTTTTTTCTCAATTGGATCCAATGCAAGAGAACAAGGCTTTGAATAAGTAATTAATTCTAGTTTATTAGACACGTTTTTTCTTGCACCGCATAAACCAAAACCGTTTGTGGAAATAGTACAATAATGTTTGCAAGCAAGACACTTGATAGAATGAGTGCCTTCTTTTTTATAAAATTTAGATTGCATACTTAACCCAAGAAGAAACTTGTTAAAAATGAATCAGCCAAAAAAGTTGATTCAAAAAAGTGAAATTAATTACTGTCTGCTCCAAGGTGAGCTTTCGTTAGTTTCAGCAATTGTTCTTGCTCTTGCAAATCTTGATTCAAGTGAACGCATTTGTTTCTTTAAATCCTCAGCTTGTCTTGTTGCTTCCGCAATATCATCCTTCAAAGAGTCTTCTTCGTCAGAGCCGAGCAAATTAAGTTTCTTTCTTCGTTCCATGTTCTTGAGTAAATTATCCTTAACTCTAACTGCTTTATCGTACTGGTATTTTAGTTCATCCAGTTCTTGTTTCATGTTCATGATACCACCAATACAGGAAAAAACCTGCCTTGTTATTATTACTAGTATATGCATTAACTCTTTAAAAAATCAACTTTTGGCGAAAGTAGGGCAAAAACACATTGTTTAAATATAAGAAAGCTCAATACATTGACATGGATTCCCGAATTATTTCAAGTCTATTACTTTTACTTACAATCTTCTCAGTATTTGCTTTTGCTATTGATGATAACTCCAATTCAAATGACCAAAATAATACCATTCCTTGTGTTACTGAGGGTCAATCAATGCCAGTTTATCCAGGGTACGCTTGCTGTGGCGGATTAAACGCAATTCCTACAACCGGCACTGATGATAATGGGGCAATAACTCCTTTAATTGGGGCGAGTATTTGTTCAAAATGCGGAAATCAAGTTTGTGAACAATGGGAAAATTATGCAAACTGTTCTGCTGATTGTGTACAGCCAATACTAATTGATGAAAATGAAACAACTTCAATCGATACAAACGAAACAAATCCTACTGACATAAATGAATCAATTCCAATTGCTTGTACTTTACAATGGGAGCCAGTTTGTGGGGTAACCTATGTGCAAAAAGAATGTACTTGTCCTACTGGGGCAATGTGTAAATGTGCTACTGAAAAAGTAATCAAAACTTACGGAAACGAATGCCAAGCAAATGCTGAAAATGCAACAATTATTTACAAGGGCGAATGTGATACAAATTCTACTGAAAAGTTTTGCGGGGGAATAGCTGCAATACAATGCCCTATAGGTTACGCTTGTAAATTAGATGGAGATTATCCTGATGCTGGAGGAAAATGTGTTCCAAAAGAAATTCCTTCCTGTCCAATATATTCTCCTCCTTATTGCCCTAATGGAAAAATAGTTTCAAAAACAGATGAACGAGGATGCGCTCATCCATTTTGTGACAATGGCAACATTTACCCTGCAGATTCTTACAAATCAGTTTACTTTAAGTGCTCAAATGGAAAAGAATTCAAAGAAAGTTCTGACCTTTGCCGACCTTATGTTTTTTGGAAAGAAAAAGCAAGAAACACTTGTCAGGCAATGAGTACAAAATGCACAGTTGATTCAAATAGTTCAACAAGCGGGGGAGCAAGTTCCTCTACAAGTCCTACTACTGGAAACTTTTTACTTGAAGTAGCAACTGCAGTAACAAATGTTGTTGCCCCTACAGCAACTACTACCAACACTGCCGGAATCATGGCCCCTAAATGTATCGGAGGAATTGTTACAGTTATTAACTTCCAAGTTTATGACCAATGCAATGGACAAAACAATGAATGTCAAACTTATGAAAATGAAAATGGATGCATTACAACAAAATGCGCACAAGGAATGTCCACTACAAGTTGTCCTACAACTACTTGTTTAGCACAAGACATTGACAAGATTAGAGCAATAAAACAAAGTTGTGAACAAGAAGACGGCCAAGTAATTGTAAAGAGTAACGCAACAGGATGCATGGAATACTTTTGCCTAAATAGAAACTCAGATAATAATTTTTCAGAAAATTGCACTACCCAAAATCAAATACCTGAAGAAAAATACGTTACTTGCGAAAGAGTTGGGGGAAAACTACTAACAAGATTCAATGACAATGGGTGTTTAGCATTTATTGAGTGCGCAGGTGCAACAAAGATGAGTGATTCAAATGCTTCAATAAACAAAAGCATAATCTCGGACCAAACAGCGCTACTAGGACTTGCATTAAAGCTTGAAACACTTAGAATTGACATACAAAAAACTGCTGCAAAAACACAAGGAATCGCAGATTATTACACCGAAAATGGGGATACTAATTCCGCTGCAAAATTCCAAACGGCAACAGATTTACTCAACCAAGCAATAGCAAAAATTGATTCACTAAAAACTTTAATCAGAGAAAATGTTGAAAATTTTACTGAAGAACAAGCAATCACAGTAAAAACAACAATAAAAGAAATTAGAGAAGAAATATTAAAACAAGTATTATTGAGCATGCTTGCATGAAGGTGAAAATATGAAACAAATAATCGCAATTTTATTAGTGGCATTATTCCTATGCAGTGTATTCCTATTGGGTTGCACTCAAGGCGGAACAGATACAAATACTTCGGTTAAAATTAATTCAGCTGATGAAGCAAACAAAACAGTAGGGGACGTTAGTTCTGATATTAGCGGAATATCAAACTCACTTGACCAAATAGATCAAACCCTAACAGACACAAATTCTCCATAAAATAAGGAAAACAAATCTACTTAAATTCTTTTTAATTTCTGTTTGTTATGGGTGCTACTGAAAAGACAATCTTTCCTGAAGAGTTCTTGAATAAATACAAAAAACTACTTGGGAAAGAATGGGAATCATTTTTTGAGTGCATCCAAGTTAAACAACCAAAATCATTTTGGGTAAATACAAACAAAATCTCTGTGGGAGAAGTCAAAAAAGTTCTTGAGGCAAAAGGGGGTAAGTTTAGTCAGTACTCTTTTAACGAGCGTGCATTTTTTATTGAAATGGAAAAACCAGGGGACTTAGAAGAATTTAAGTCGGGACAGATTTCTTTACAAGAAAAAGCAGCAATGCTCCCTGTTATTGTACTTGCTCCAAAAGAAAAAGAATTAGTGCTTGATGCGTGCGCAGCGCCAGGAATGAAAACAATTCAATTGAGTAATTTGATGAACAACAAGGGCAAGATAATTGCTTGTGATGTTAACTCTGAAAGAATAAAATTCCTTGATGGTAATTGTAAAAAATATGGATTAACTAATGTTGAAACAAAGAGAATTGATTTTCGAAACCTTGCTTCAAAATATAGGGAAAAGTTTGACAAAATTCTGCTTGACGCGCCCTGCTCAAGCGAAGGCTTGGTTAGAAAAGATCGGGAAGCACTACGCGAATGGAGTCAAAAACTAGTTGAAAGAAAAGCACAAACCCAAAAAGAATTAATAGTTTCAGCATTTGATCTTCTAAAGAAAAATGGGGAAATGGTTTATGCAACATGTTCATTTGCTCCTGAGGAAAATGAGCAAGTAGTTTTACAATTACTAGAACAAAGAAAAACTGCGGAAGTAATTAATGTTAATGATTTACTTGTTGGGATAAAAATTAGAAAAAATGAACTCTGCGAGAATTGTGTTAGATTTTATCCTCAAGACAACGATACTCAACAATTCTTTTTAGCAAAGATAAAGAAAAACTAGGTGGGCGAATGTCAAAGTTTGATTTAATTGTTAAAGACTATTTGGATAATATCTTTTCAAAATTGAGTTCTAAGTCAAAATCAAAGCGGCGAGTAGTATTAAATCCTGAGAATGAGTTTTTTAGAATTTTATCTTCAAAAAAATATTGTTATTTAACTAGAAAAGCCACTGAGAAGTATTCTTCATTCATAATTGATTCGGTAAGAAAATCCATGAAATTAAATGAGCCCGTCACAATATATTACACTCTTGGCGGAGGATATCATGCGCCCTATATTTTTGGTAAAGCTCCTTCATATTCTTCAGGATTGGGTGAGCTGTTTACTGTATTTCAAATGAAATCATTTTCAGACAATGTGGAAGAAATATATGCTCCAGGAGTAAGATTTGTAATATTAATTGATGATGTTTGTGCAAAAATGTCCAATAATATTCCCTCAAAAGGAGTAGAAAAATACTCTTCAACATTTAGAAGTCTTTTGCACGAATTTGGGCTAAGTGAATTGGTTTCACTAGTTTTGGAGTCAGAATATTTTTCAGAAAAAGAATTTGACTCCTGTGGGGGATTAACAGTAAAACAATTGACTAAAAAAGATTATGAAAATGTTAGAAGGTTTTTTGGTTGCTGTGATTCAGAAAAAGAAGCTGAAAAAGTTTTTTTTAAGTACAAAAATATTAATGCTAAATCGCGAGAATTATTACACTCCTTAACAACAGAAGGGATACATTTGTTACAAAGGGCAAATGAATCTTGTATGTGTTTTAGATCTTTTCCTGGTGGAGATCAACGAATACAATGCGGAGAGATGGCACTACTAGTTGAGAAAGATAAAGTGAAAAAACCCGTGTTAATAACCACTACCAGTTGTCAAAGATATAATATAAGAAAATGCAAGTTTTTATTTGGGAAAAATAAACTCCCAATTATTATTGCTACAAAATGAATTATGTTAAGGTATTATTTCGCAACAATTGTATTTAAGAAATTGTAATTTTTTCTTTATTTTTTTATTTTTAATTAGCTCTTTAACTTCTGGGGTGATTTGTTTCATTTCATTTAGTAAATGTTTTATTGTGTCGCATAATTCATCAATTCCTTTTGTTGGCCATTGAGGGGCAATATTTGAATACAAGCATCTTCCTCCGCACAAGTCAAAGTCCCTGCACTTAAGACATTTTCCGCCAATTTTTAATTTGAAAGGTAATTTTTCTGGTTTTGCTGTTTTAATATCCCCTAAATAATATTTTCTTACTCCACTCATAATCGGACAAGAAGAAATTTTTCCATTTGGAAGAATAGTAAAGTTTCCAACGCCTGAACCACATCGCAAAAAGTATTCTGTTCCGTTCAAAAGAGAATCAAGAACTCCAATAAATGGATAAAATCGTAAAACATTTCCTTTCTTTGCTTCGCTTAACCAGTATGCAGAAAGTTTAGTTATGTCTTTGTCATACTCTTTACTCCACTTTGAAAAATTTCTTTTCTCATAATCGTTCCACATGTTTGCATCAAGCTGCCAGTGAACACTAGTAAACTTATGCCCCGCGGGGCATTTTGGTTCAACTAATTCAAGTATGTCTTCATAAAATTTTGTTGGTTCTTCGATTGCCATTCTTGCAATTATTTCTCCCCTAAATCCGTTTTTTCTAATTAGTTTTAAGTTCTCTGTAACTTTTTCCCAAGTTCCTTCCCCTCGATTTCGGTTTGTAGTTTCTTTTCCGCCGTCAATCGAAACAAGAATTGTATGAAATTTGTTCACATATTTCTTTGGCAATTTGTGTAATAGGGTTCCATTTGTTTGGATTAAAAAATTCTTTACGGTTTTGTATTTGATTTGAGCATCAATTGTTTTTTTAACAAAATCAATGTTGAGTAGTGGTTCTCCACCGTAAAAAATAAGTGAAACAGGTTTGTCTTTGTCTTTTTTTAAAAAAGCATTTAATTGCGTTTGGGGGTAAGTTGGACTTGAAGGAACCGATTCAAATTTTAACTTTTTTGAAGCAGATGCTTCCCCGCAAGTAAACGCTTTATCTCCACAATACGTACAGCACAAATTACATTCGGGAGTAGTAATAACGTGATAAATCATAAAATATGCACTAGCGGAAATGTTTAAAAGAACAAAAAATGAACTATGTATTATGGGAAGAAGAATGTTTGGGTTAATTAGAAAAAAGACTCCTCCTCGGGTTCCCTTGGCTGAAAGACACAAAGCAATCGCAATAGAGGCTTTTTTGGAATCAAAGCAACGCGTAAGAGCAATTAGAAAAGTTCGGGCGACTTCTATTCAACAAACTGGCGCAACAACAGCCCACATTGAAAGAGTTTTAAAACAAGCTATTGACTCAAGAGTGAAACGCTTAGCCACATTAAGACGAGTTTTGAATAAAGAAAAACCTAAAGCTCGCGAGAAAAACTAATTCCTTTAGTGTATTTGGTAATTCCTTGTTTTCCCTTCATGCTTTCTTTGGCTGCAATTTTTGTATAATTAAGAACTCTTTGTTTTCGCAAGAAAATTGGAAGTTTTGTTGCAACTCCTGGACCGCCAATGCAGCCGCCTGTGCAAAACAATAAATCAAAAAATATTTTTTTTGAATTCTTTTTTCGAAATGCTCGCTTGATACTTTCATACCCGTCGCAAGAAATCATTTCATTTTTTTCCAAAATTCCTGCAGTGTTCATTGTGCCGCAAAGTCCTCCTGCAAGAGGATAAATTTTAGTGTAATCATTAAAAAATGAATCAAACCCGTGAGAGACTTGTGCAGGGATTACTTTTTCTTTAGCAAGAATTTGTTTCATCTCGGAGAAAGTAAGTACTAATTCAATTAATCTCTTTCCTTTTTTATCCAAATACTTGGATGCTTCAATTTTTTTTGCATTACACGGTGCAAGAAAAATTATTTTATGCTTTGGATAACTTTTTTTTACTATTTTGCTCATCGCACCCATTGGGGAATCAAAAGGAAGCAAGTATTTTTTCATTTCAGGAAATTGATTTTTAATTAGTTCCACTGATGCGGGGCAAACACTTGAAATAAACTTTTCTTGAGCGGATTTATTTGATTTAATATATTTGTGATATTGCTGGTTGGTTATTTTTGCACCAAAAGTAAGTTCGGTTACTTTATCAAACCCAAGGGCTTTCATTAATGGCACAAAGGGCTTGTAATCAAAATCGACTACAAATGCAGGTGCGCTCATTAAAACAAGTTTTTTTCCATTTCTTTTATTTGATTCCTTAATGAGTGAAAGAAGTTTTAATTGATCTGGGGAATAAGCAAAGCCAAAAAAATTAGGTAAACCAAAATCCATGAGAATCTTAGGTAAAAGAAGTATTTTATTGTTTGTTTTCTTAGTTTTGTTCTTTAGTATTTTGCTTTCTCTCTTTAACTACAAACACTTTGTCATTTGGTCTAACTCGGTCCTTAACTTTAATTCCGACCATTTCTCCGGCTTTTGCGATAGCAACAGTTTTGTGATTCTGTTGCATTGAATCAACAGTTTGCTCAATAAAAGTTGTCTCTCCTTCAATAATTATTTTATCTCCAACTGAAAGTTCTCCAGTTGTATCATACAGTTTAATTTCTGCAACATTAATTTTTGAAAAATAATTATTTACAATTCCTACGTTTACTCTTTTTTGGGTTTGGAAACTTCCTTGTCCTTTTGCCAAATCTTTTCCAGTTGGTTTATTAAAATAAAATCCGCTTGAAAAACCTCTATTGTACACAGTTGCAAGTTCATTATTCCAATTCTTGATTTTTTCTTGAGTGAAAGTTTTTGAAGCAACTGAATCAATTGCTTCTCTATAGCATCTTACTGTAGTCGCAACGTAATCACTTGGTTTTGTTCTTCCTTCAATTTTTAATGAATCTACTCCTGCAGCAATAACTTTATCCAAAAATTCAATTGTTTTCATATCCTTCGCAGACATTACCGTATCTCCCTCAAGGTAAACTTCTTTTTTCTCGTAATCTGGTGCAGTGCCGTCAAGGAAAAACGCTCTTCTGCAGGGTTGCAAGCATTCTCCGCGGTTAGCACTTCTTCCAAAAGCTTCATGACTCAAAAAGCACCTACCAGAAACACTAATGCACATTGCTCCGTGAATAAATATTTCAATTTTTACTTTTAATTTGTGTGCGACTTTTGTAATTTTTTTTATTTGTTCCAGGTTAAGTTCTCTTGCAAGAACAACTCTTTTTGCGCCAAGTTTTGCAAAATGTGTAAGAGCGGATGCATTTGAAACACTTGCTTGAGTACTCAAATGAATTTCTAGTTTTAACTTTTTTGCAATTTGGAGAACACTCATGTCTGAAAGGATTACTGCATCAACTCCTGCTTTTTTTGCAGTGGTTAGTATTTTTTTAACTTTACTAAGTTCATCATCATAAATTATTGTATTAAGGGCCAAGTATCCTTTAACTTTATTTTCATGCAAATATTTCATTAGGGCAGGTAATTCTTTCTCTGAAAAATTTGTCCCAAGGTCTCTCATATTGTACCCTTTGATTCCAAAATAAACAGCGTTTGCACCGTTTTTTACTGCGGCAATAGCACAAGGCATATCTCCAACCCCGCTAAGAAGTTCTCGGGAGGAATTGATTTTTTTATTTGCTTTCATTAAACAGATTCTACTCCAACAGTTTAATATAATTATCAAAAGGCGCAATTTTCTTTTTTTGTTTCTTTATTTTGGGTGCGGGTTAGTTGTCCTTGTTTTTGAGGGCTTTAAAAATTATTATGCATTACACATTATTATGTCCCGAGTGTATTTTTCTTTAAAACAAGCAAATGAACTAATTAAGAAGATACATCCTGAAGTTGAAAGAGTGCAGCAATTAAGTGAAGAGCTCACATTGATTGATAACACAAAAATAGAGTTTGATGATGATTCAATGGAAAACTTTTTGCTTGAAATTGAACTTAATAAAAATTTTCATGAGAAAAATATTGAACTTTATTCTTTACTCGGCTACTTAATTCGACAAGGGTGCATAATGCGGGAACTTGAAAAAATGGAAATTGATTTTTATTCTAAATTTGAGGGAAAAGAAATACTATTCTGCTGGAGAGTTGGGGAAGAAAGTGTAAAGTTTTGGCATTATCCTGGAGAAGGACTGGATAAGCGAAAAGAAATAAGTCAAATAGAGGATTCTTATTTTGAACAATTAAAAAAAATGAAATAACTCTTTTTGTTCCAACTTGCCAAGGGACTTGATTATTTTCAGATTTGATGGACTAGAAACCATTAAATATCACTTTTTGCCTACTGTTTAAAGTATTTACTTAAAGGGAGGTTGTAAAAATGGCTAACGACTCAAAAATGCTGGCATTAATTTCTATTCTGTCTACTTTAGTGATACCAATCGTGGTTCCACTAATAATAATATTCATGAAGAAAGATGATGCATATGCAGTATTTTATTCAAAACAAGTAATAGTACTTGAAGTAGTAGCAACAATAGTAATGATAATAGTTGCAGTTCTAGGAACAATACTAACAATCGTTACATTGGGACTAGGCGCTCTAATAATGCTTCCATTAATGGGAATAATAGGGCTGGCTGCGCTAATACTGTACGTTATATGCATACTAAATGCATTAAGCGGAACACAAAAAGCATTGCCTTTAATTGGCGGAATTTGGAAATAGATTCTAAACTAAGCGATCACGCCCTAAAAAGCGTGATCCTTTTCTTTTTTTGGACTTCTTTATTTTTAGGAGCTCTACCCTCAACGCTTTTAAAGGTTTCTAATTCTATTTTCTATAATTGAATGGCTTAGTGAAAGCCATTGTCGCTTGGTGATGCTTGGTATTGTGAGAGGATGTTAATACATTTTCTTGCTAACAGCATACACTTTTCAAATTATTATCTTTGGTGAGATGTTGGTTGATCAAAAAAGACACTATTTAGTTGCAGAACACGTATTAGTTAAAAAAGAAAAAGTTGCTGAATTAATGGCTGAACTTGGAATAAAAAGCGTAGATTTGCCAAGAATCGATAAACTTGATCCTGCTATAAAATTACTTCGCCCAGAAAAAGGGGATGTTGTAAAAATAATTAGAGATTCATTAACAGCAGGCCAATCAGCATACTATCGAAGAGTAGTATAAAAATTAAATTATATTAATACTTGGAAAAACTGTGAAAAGTTTTTTTGAGAAAAAATAGTTTTGGAGAAAAGGGTGAGTTTGGATGTCTTGGGAACTAATAGATTCTTATTTTAAGAACAAAAATATTGCACAAATGGAAATTGATTCATTCAATCAATTCATTGACCAAAAATTACAAGACATTGTAAAAGAAAATTCATCAATCGTTCCAAAAATTGAAGAAGTAAGAATTGAATTATCTGATATTGAAGTTGAAAAACCAAAAATAATTGAAGCTGACGGAAGTCCAAGAGACGAATTCACTCCAATGGAAGCAAGACTAAGAAACAGAACATATGCAGGACCTTTATACTTAACAATGAGACTTTACAGAAGAGATGTAGAACAAGACGCAAGAAGAACTTATATTGGAGATTTGCCAATAATGACAAAATCTCATTTATGCTGGTTAAACGGAAAAAATCCTGAAGAATTAATGGAAATGGGAGAAGACCCAAAAGACTTCGGCGGATACTTTATTTTAAACGGAAGCGAAAAAGCATTAATGACTCAAGAAGTATTGGCTTCTGACAGAGTATTAATTTCTGAAGGAGAAAAAGGAGTTGTTTCTGAAGTTATCTCAACAAGAGGAGCTTTCAAAGGAAGAGTAAGATTACTTAGAACTCCTGAAGGATTATTATTTGCATCTTTCCCAACATCTCCAAAGAAATTACCTTTAGTTTCATTATTCAAAGCGCTAGGACTAAAAACAAAGAAAGAAATATTTGATGCATTCCCTGAAGAAAAAGAAATACAAAATGATTTACTATTAAACTGGGAAGAATGCGAAATTAATACTGAAGAAGAAGCACTTGATAAAATCGGTAAATTCGTTGCTCCTGGACAAGTTATTGATTATAGATTAAGAAGAGCAAGAGAAGTTATTGATGGATTCTTATTGCCACACATTGGGCAAGACGAACCAGCAAGACTTGCAAAAGCATATTACTTATCAATGATGGCAACAAAAGCAATTGAAAGAGCATACAAATTACGTGGAAAAGATGATAAAGATCACTACGCAAACAAGAGATTAGAATTAAGTGGAAAATTAATGGAACACTTATTCAGATACTCATTCAAGTACTTTGTAAAAGATATAAGATTCCAAATTGATAGAACAGTTACAAGAAGAAGAAAACTAAATATTTCAACAATCGTAAGACCTGGGGCAGTTTCAGAAAGAATCAAATTCGCAATGAGCACAGGAAACTGGATTGGAAGAAGTACTGGGGTAGCAAAGTTCATGGATAGAGTAAATTACTTAGCTCCATTAACTGATTTACGAAAAGTAAAATCACAATTATCAAAAACAAGAGAATTATACGAAGCTCGTGATGTTCACGGAACACACTGGGGAAGACTTGATCCAATTGAAACTCCTGATGGACCACAATGTGGACTTGTAAAGAACCTATGCTTCATGGCAGATGTTACAACAGAAGCAAACGAAAGTCCAGTTGAAGAATTCTTACACAAACAAGGAGTAAGACTAAAGAAATTGTAAAATTTTCCTTTTATTTTTTTAAGGAAAAAATTATTTTTAATCAGTGAAAAATGAAAAATTGTGGGTGAGTATAAGATGGCAGCAATAGCAAAGGTTTACATCAACGGAAGACTAATAGGGTTTCACGAAAAACCAGAAGACTTAACTAACATAATTATCGAAGCAAGAAGAGACAATAAATTAGCTAAACAATTAAACGTATCACACCACAAAGACACAAACGAAATTTACATTAACACTGATGCTGGAAGACTACAAAGACCAGTTATCGTAGTAAAAAATGGAAAAAGCATTTACACTCCTGAACTTGCAAAACAAGTAACTGATGGAAAATTAACATTCCAACAAATCCTTGACATGGGAGTAATTGAATATTTAGATTCTGAAGAAGAAGAAAACGCATTCGTTGCACAAACAGAAGCAGAAATAACAAAAGCACACACTCACTTAGAAATTGACGGAGCAGCAACACTAAGTGTTATTTCAAGTTTAATTCCATACGTTAACCACAACATGGCAGGAAAAGCACTGCACGGAGCAAAAATGTTCAAGCAGGCAATTGGAATTGGAGCAATCAATTACAAAATCAGACACGACACTGAATCATACTTATTATACTATCCAGAAAAGAATTTAGTAAAAACAAAAACAATGGATTTAATTGAACTTGATAAAAGACCACAATCACAAAACTTTGTAGTTGCAATTCTACCATACTACGGATTCAATACAATGGATGCAATAATTTTGAATAAAGGTGCAATCGACAGAGGACTTGCAAGAGCATCATACTTTAGAAATTACGAAACAATAGAACAAAGATATCCTGGTGGACAAAGAGATAAATTCGAAGTACCAACCGAAGAAAAAGTAGGATTCTTAGAAGAAGAACACTTCAAGAAATTAGGTGCTGATGGAATAATTCAACTTGAACAATTCGTTGGAGAAGAAGAAGCAATAATTGGAAAAACATCTCCTCCTCGGTTCTTTGAAGAAATGACAGACTTCGGTGTTGATGAAGAAAAAAGAAGAGATGCTTCAATGACTGTAAGAAAAGGAAAACCAGGTTACGTTGACACAATCATGATGACAGAAGCAGAAGATGGATCAAGACTTGTAAAAGTAAAAGTAAGAACTCCATTAATTCCAGCAGTTGGAGATAAAATAGCTTCAAGACACGGACAGAAAGGAGTTGTAGCAGCAATACTTCCTGAAGAAGACATGCCATTCACAATTGACGGAATAAAACCAGATTTGATAATCAACCCACACTCAATCCCATCAAGAATGACTATGGGGCACTTACTTGAAATGTTAGCTGGAAAAGCAGGGGCAGCAGCAGGAACAATAGTTGATGGAACACCATTCAACTCAACACCAATGTTAGATTTAGAAAAGAAATTAAGAGAACACGGATTCAGAGGAGACGGAATGGAAGTCTTCTATGATGGAATCACAGGAAAAAGACTTGAAGGAGAAATCTTCCAAGGAATAATTGCAACACAAAAATTATACCACGTTGTAACACACAAGTTACAAGCAAGAGCAAGAGGACCTGTGCAAGTATTAACAAGACAGCCAACTGAAGGAAAAGAAAAAGAAGGCGGATTAAGATTCGGAGAAATGGAAGGCGAAACACTTGTTGGGCACGGAGCAGCAATGCTACTGCACGAAAAGTTACTTGAAGATTCAGATAAGACAGTAGAACTTGTATGTGAAAAATGCGGAGTAATCGCAGTAAGCGATGAAATAAGACACAAGAGATACTGCCCATTATGTAAATCAACAGCAGTATATCCAGTAGAAATGTCCTACGGATTCAAATTGCTTTTAGAAGAATTAAAAGCACTAGGAATAATGGGAAAAATCAACTTAGTAGACAAAGTTTAGTAATAAAGTTGAAGAGTTGATTTAATTAAATTTAGAGTGTATAAGGAAAAGTAATGGAGTAAAAAAAGGTGAGCACGCATGATAATGAAAAAAATTGGTAGTGTAGATTTCAATTTCATCTATCCGGAATTAGTTCGAAAGATGAGTGCAATAGAAATAAAGACTCCTGAAACTTACGATAAAGACGGTTACCCAATGGAAGGAGGATTAATGGATCCCCACTTAGGTGTAATTAATCCAGGAATAAAATGTAAAACATGCGGACAAACAATGAAAAACTGCTCAGGACACTTTGGACACTTAGAATTTGAAAGACCAGTAATACACTCAGAATTTGGAAGAAGATTAGAACTATTAATGAATGCAACATGTAAAGACTGCTCACACTTATTATTAGCAGACGAACAAATAAAAAAATTACAAATCGCTTCAAAAGGAAAAGTAGTGGATTATACAAAAAGAATAATACTTAAAGCAAAAAGTGTAAAGAAATGCCCACACTGTAACGCAGTAGTACAAAAAACAGTTCTTGACAAACCAACAAATTTCTTTTATAATAAAGAAAGAATATACCCAACACAAATAAGAGAATGGGTGGAAAAAATACCAGAAGAACATATTAAATTATTAGGTTATGATACAACAAGAATCAAACCAGAATGGTTTATTCTAACAACTCTGCAAGTTCCACCAATCACAATCAGACCAAGTATTACACTTGAAAGCGGAATAAAATCAGAAGATGATCTTACACACAAATTAGTTGATATTATTAGAATCAATAATAGACTAAAAGACAATATTGAAGCAGGAGCACCACAACTAATTATTGAAGACTTGTGGGACTTACTACAATATCACACAACAACATATTTTGATAACAACACAGCAGGAGTACCTCCAGCAAAACACAGATCTGGAAGACCACTAAGAACAATTATACAAAGATTAAAAGGAAAAAAAGGAAGATTCAGATACAACTTAACTGGAAAAAGAGTTAACCACGCAGCTCGATCAATCATTGTTCCTGATCCATACATTGGAATCTCAGAACTTGGTGTTCCTGAAGAAGCTGCAAAAGAATTAACTGTTCCTGAATTTGTTACAGAATGGAATTTAGAAACAATGAAAAAAATGGTTGAAAAAAGTGACAAACCAGTTTATGTAATTCGACCAAACGGAACAAGAAGAAAAGTTAGCGAAGAAAATAGAGAAGAAATTTCTAAAGAACTTGATATTGGATACAGAGTAGAAAGAAATATTCAAGATGGAGATATTGTATTATTCAACAGACAACCATCACTACACAGAATATCAATGATGGCGCACACAGCAAGAATAATGCCTGGGAAAGTATTCAGAATCAATCCATTCACTTGCCTTCCGTACAACGCGGACTTTGATGGGGATGAAATGAACTGTCACGTTCCACAAACAGAAGAAGGAAAAACAGAAGCAAGAAAATTAATGCTTGTAAGAGACCAAATAATTTCTCCAAGATTTGGAGCACCAGTAATAACTCCGCAAGAAGATGGAGTAAGTGGATGTTTCACACTAACAATGCCACAAACAGTATTGTCAAAAGAAAAAGCAATGAAAATGCTTTACGAAATTGGAATTACTGAACTACCAAAACCAGATAAAGGAAAAAATTATTCAGGGAAATTAATTTTCTCACAAATATTGCCAAAGAACTTGACAATGGAATTTGATTCATACACTGGGAAAGTATTCAAAGACGCAGGATATACTCCTGAAGATTCTCCAATAATCGCAGCAATAATGGATAAAGTAAAAATTGTTGACGGAAAACTAATAAGCGGAATAATTGACTCTGCTGCTTTAAGTGGTGGAAGAGGAAAATTAGTTGATACTCTTGCCAGAGAATATCCTTCAACAGTAATTGAAGAATTTTACTTCGGAGTAAACAGACTAACTGCATCAATCCTGACAGAAAAAGGAATGACTGCATCATTAGCAGAATATGAAGTAACTGAAGAAATTGAAGAACTAAAGAGAAAAGTAATAGCTGAAGCAATGAAGAAAGGAGAAGCTTTAGTTGAAATGTACGAAAAAGGAACACTTGAAGTAATTCCTGGAAGAACTCTAAGCGAGTCTTTCGAAATATACATGGTAAGATTATCTTCAGAAATAAAAGAAAAAGTAGAAAAAGCAATCATGAAAGAAAAATTACACTACGTGATTGGCGAAGAAATGATACTAAACACGATCTCCATGATCTTAGCAAAATCAAGAGGAAGTTCAATCAACTTAATGAACATCGCTGGATTTTGGGGTCAGGCATCTGTTCGTGAAGGAAGACCAAAGAAAGGATTCGCAAAGAGATTAATCACATCAAACGAAAAAGGAGATGTAGGATTAATGGCTGGAGGATTCATAAAGTCAAACTTCTTGGATGGACTGAATGCAAAAGAATATTTCTACCACTCAATGGGTGGAAGACAGGGAGAAGTTGATACAGGTGTATCTACAAAAGTATCCGGATACTTGTACAGAAGACTTGCAAATGCACTAAAAGACTTAGTGGCTTCCCCAGATGGTACTGTAAGAACAGCATCAAATATGTTAATCCAATACCAATATGGTGAAGATGGAGTATTCCCAATGAATACAAAAGGCGGAGTAAGTATTGACATTAAAGATGAATACAAGAAACTAAAAGACAAAGGAGCTTTGTAAATTTAAAATAAAAAAATCAGCGTAAAAAAAATTGAAGGTGAGCGGAAAATGGTTGAAGAAATTGAAGAAGTTGTTGAAGAAGTTCACGAAGAAGAAGATGCAGAAGAAGAAGCTACTGAAGAAGAAAAAGAAGAAGTAGAAACTGAAGAAGCTGCTACTGAATCTGTTGCTGAAAAAGACGCTGAAGTCCAAGAAATAAAATCCGCTAAGAAAAAACACAAAGCACCTGAAATAGACGAAGGTATAGAAGCTAGTGATGACGAAGAACTTCCAGCTGGAGAAAAAGTTTACGAAGAAAAAGAAAGAAACTGGGAACAAGTTGTTCTTCCAAAAAAATTGGTTGAAGAAATAGTTGCATTATCAGAAGTATACAAATTATCAAATGAAAAAGCAGGAATACTAGCTGATGCAGTACTTGCAAAATACAATTCAATAATCGTTGAACCTGGAGAAGCAGTAGGAATAATTGCTGCACAATCATTAGGAGAACCAGGAACACAGTTAACACTAAGAACAAAGCACTTTGCTGGAGCTGCCGAAGTTTCTGTTGGTTCTGGAATTCAAAGAGTTGAAGAAATTGTTGATGGACGAAGTAAAGCAAAATACCCAACAATGACAATCTACTTGTCTGATGACATTAAGAAAGACAAAGAAAAAGCAGAAAAGTTTGCTAAATCTTTAATTGATGTAAGAGTAAGCGATGTAGTAAAATTGAACGAAGAATTCGAAAGTTTAAAAATCGCACTTGAAATCCAAACTGACAAAACAAAACCCTTAGGACTAAAAGTAGATGACCTTGCGGAAATATTAAAGAAAGGACTAAAAGATTTCAAAGCAATTTACAGAGACGACACAGTGCACTTTGCAATAGAAAAGAAAAGTGAATACTTAAAAATTAGAAAAGAGTTATTAAAACTTTTAGAAGAAAAAGTACACGGAGTAAAAGGAATCGAAAAAACACTAATCGTAAAAGATGGTGACGAATACGTAGTAAAAACCTCTGGAAGTAACCTTAAAGCAGTACTAAAACTAGAAGGAGTAAATCTTGAAAGAGTATTTACTAACGATATAATTGAAACATCAAAAGTACTTGGAATAGAAGCAGGACGAAGTTTAATTGTTACTGAACTAAAGAAAGTACTTGACGATAACGGAATCAAAGTTGATGTAAGACACATAATGCTACTAGCTGATCTAATGACTTTCTCTGGAGAAATCAAAGGAATTGTTAGAACAGGAATAACAAAAGGAAAAGCATCTCCATTCGCAAGAGCTGCATTTGAAGAAACAACAAAGCACTTACTTGAAGCAGCATTCAAGGGAGAACGCGAAAACCTAACTGGTGTTGTTGAAAACATCATTGTTGGACAACCAATTAAGGTTGGAACAGGAAACGTAGAACTATTAATGAAATAGTTTTACAACTAATTATTTCAAAGTAGGATCCCAAATTGGGATTCCTATTTTTTCTTTTTTTCGACCAAATCCCAATCTTTATAAATCCTCTTTATTGAACTTACTTTAAGTTTAGGCCTTTGAGAAGTTAAACTAAGAAATTGGTTTAGCGGAGTAAGGGAATAGTTTTACTATTTCTTGAAAAAGTTTCTCCAAGCGCTATAAATACAATGGTGATTTTATGGTAGCAGTGGATTTGAACAAAGAAATTAGAAGAGCAGTTGACACAGGAAAAGTAATCTTCGGATACGACCAATCACAAAAGAAATTGTTGAGTGGAGAAGGAGAATTATTAATCGTGTGCAAAAATATGCAAAAAAATGACAAAGAAACAATTAAACAAATAGCAAACGTTGAAAGCAAAAAATACTACGAGTACCCTGAAAACGGATTAGTACTTGGAAGTGTATGCGGAAAACCATTTGTTGTATCAGCTTTATTAGTTTTAGATGCTGGTAAAAGTAAAGTTATGGAAGCTACTCAATGATTTGAGTACAAGCACACAATAAATTGGGTTTTGAGTCTCTGTAAAGGGACTCTTTTTATAACTCATTTTCCTGGACAAAGTAAAAGCTAAGCTTTTACGTGTCCCGTAATCCTAATGGATTACTTGGACACATTTTAAATTAAGAAGGATTTTTTATGAAATTATCAATGGATGACATTTTGTTAATGAACGCACTTGAAAAAGTAACAGGCGTTGCAGCAAAAGACTGTCTAATCGAAGGGCAATTAGTTTCTTACTTTGTTCCTGAAAAAGAAATGGGAAAAGCCATTGGGAAAGCAGCAATTAATATTAAAACACTCGAACAAAAGCTCAATAAAAGAGTGGAAATAGTTGCTTATTGCGAAAAAGCGGAAGATGTTTTTGCAAAAGCCCTGGAAGTAAATTATACTGGGTCAAAAGTTAATGGCGGACGGTTAATAGTTTCTATTGATGGGGCAAGTAAATCAAAAGCATTCAAAAATAATGCAAGAATAAAACGGGTAAAAGAGCTAATCAAAAGGAACTTTGGATTAGATTTGGTTATTGCTTAGAAATGGGCAAAAAGTAGTTTTTTGGAGTCCCATACTAGAGCCTTTAAAAAGATTTGGTTTAAGAAAATTAGTTATTGGTGAGCTAGAGGAAAGAGTATTTTCTTTGGTTTTAAGTAAAATAGAGAAATTAGGTTTACGAGTTGATTAAATGGGTAATGGAGAATTCGCAGGAACAAGTTTGTTAAAGAAGAGAATAAAGTGGAAAAAGAAAGATGTAAGATGCATCAAGAAAGACAGAGCAAAAAATAATATTCACAAAGACTTACTTGAAGGATCTCCTCAAGGAAAAGGAATTGTTCTTGAAAAAAGAGGAGTTGAAGCAAAGCAGCCAAACTCAGGAATCAGAAAATGTGTAAGAGTTCAATTAATTAAAAATGGAAAAGAACTAACTGCACTTGCACCATATGATGGAGCAATAAAATTTATTGATGAACACGATGAAGTAATAGTTGAAGGACTTGGTGGAGCTCAAAATGGACCTAAAGGAGATCTTTGGGGTGTAAAGTACAGAGTAACACACGTTAATGGAATTTCACTAGAAATGTTAAGAACAGGAAAGAAGGAGAAGACAAAGTGATAAAATACTCTCTTTTATTTTTTTAAAACTTTATTGGGGATGAATTGAAATGGAACAAAATATTGAAAGCAAAGTTGAAGCACCTGTAGCAGTACACGCACCGCACGCGGCGCAAGCAAAAGAAGCTAAAGCTCCAGTTGCAAATGCAAAAGTTGTAAAAAAAGATTTTGCTCCAAAAACAGCTGAAGTTCCAACAGCTCCAGTAGCAGAATCAAAACCAATAATTGTAAGAAAAAAATCTCAATTCTCTGATTATAAATTATTCAACAAATGGTCATTTGCTGATGTAATAATAAGCGATTTAAGTTTGAACAATTACGTTAATTTAGACCCAGTAATAATGCCTCACACTTTCGGAAGAAAAACAAGAGGAAGATTCGAAAAGGCAAATTTGAATATCGTTGAAAGATTAGTAAATAAAATAATGCGATCAGGACAAGGAAAAAGAAAATTATCTGGAAAATTTATTAGAGGAAGAGGAAGTTGCGGAAAGAAAATGGAAGCAATGAAAATCGTTGAGAGCGCGTTTGAAATAATTGAAAAACAAACAAAACAAAACCCAATACAAGTTTACATTAAAGCAATTGAAAACTCAGCACCAAGAGAAGATGTAACAAGAGTAAAAAAAGGTGGAGTTGCATACACTTTAGCTGTTGATGTTTCACCACTAAAAAGACTTGATGAAGCAGTAAAGAACTTAGCTCTAGGTGGATTTGGCGGATCATTTAATAAAAAAGTAAGCGCACAACAAGCACTTGCTGACGAAATCATTGCTGCAGCAGCAAATGATATTAAGAGCTCTTCAGTAAAGAGAAAAGATGAAGTTGAAAGAATAGCAAAAGCTTCAAGATAGAAGCGAGATATTTTCTGCAGGAAACTTTTCTGCAATTTATTTTTATTCTCTTTGAAAAATAAGAGAGTATTTTTTATTTAAACTTGGTGAGAATATGGGACGAACTGAAGCAATGGTTGAAACAGTAGAAAAATTAATGAGTAACAGAGCAAATATTAGAAATATAGGAACAGTTGCCCACATTGATCACGGCAAAACAACATTATCTGATTCTTTAATCGCAGCAGCAGGATTAATTAATTCAAAACTTGCTGGAGAAATGCAAATGATGGATTATGAAGATCAAGAACAAGAAAGAGGAATTACAATTAACGCTGCAAATATTTCATTAGGATTTGATTGGAAAGAACAACAATACTTAGTAAACTTAATTGACACACCAGGACACGTTGACTTTACAGGGGAAGTTATTAGAGCAATGAGAGCGGTTGACGGAGTAATATTATTAGTTGATGCTGTTGAAGGAGTAATGCCACAAACAGAAACAGTAATTAGACAAGCTTTGAGAGAATATGTAAGGCCGGTTTTATTCATTAACAAAGTTGACAGAATAATTAAGGAACTTAATGCAACTGAACAACAAATGCAAGAAAAGTTCGTAAAAGTAATTGCAAAAGTTAATACTTTAATTGAAAGAAACGCGCCAGAAGAATTCAAACAAGAATGGCAAGTTTCAATCCAAAAAGGAACAGTTGGATTCGGAAGCGCAAAAAGAAAGTGGGGAGTAAGCGCCGCATATATGCAAAAAAGTGGAATTAACTTCAAACAAGTTTATGATTATTTGAAAAACGATAAGCAAGACGAACTTGCAAAATTATCTCCAGTACACGAAGTTGTACTACAAATGGTAATAGAACACTTACCAAACCCAATGGTTGCACAAAACTACAGAATAAAGAAAATTTGGGGCGGAGACATGGAAACGGACACTGCTAAATCAATGAGAGCATGTAACCAAAGTGGAAATATTTCAATGGTTGTTACAGATGTATCCGTTGATCCTCACGCAGGAGATGTTGCAACTGGAAGAGTATATTCCGGAACACTACACCCTGGAGATATGGTATACTTACTAGGTGCACATAGAGAAGTAAAAGTGCAAAAAGTTGGAGTATACATGGGAAATGAATTTGTTACAATTTCTAAAGCTGAAGCAGGAAACATTGCAGCAATAGTTGGAACAAAAGATGTATACGCTGGCGAAACAGTAGCAACAGACAAAGAACTAAAACCATTTGAAAGTTTCATGTCAAACGCTGAACCAGTTATGACAGTTTCAATTGAAGCAAAGAATCCAAAAGATTTACCAAAGTTAATTGAAGCTTTGCACAAATTATCAAAAGAAGATCCAAATTTGAGAACAACAATCAACCAAGAAACAGGAGAACACTTGTTATCTGGAATGGGAGAACTTCACTTAGAAGTTAACACCTACAGAATAACAAACAATGCAAAGATTGAAATTCAAACATCTGCGCCAATTGTTGTTTACCACGAGGGAATTGCTGGAGAAAGTGAAATACTTGAAGCAAAGTCTCCAAACAAACACAACAAATTCAAATTAAAAGTAGTTCCAATGCCTGAAGCAATATATGCAAAACTTGCTGAAAAGCCATTCACTGGAAAAGTAAAATTCAAGAACGCTGAATCAATTGCAAAGATGCAAGAATATGGTTTCAGTAATGATGATTCAAAGAAAATCTGGCACGTTGACGGAACAAACGCAATCATTGACAGAACAAGAGGAATTAGTGCATTACACGAAATTAGAGAACTTGTAATCCAAGCATTCAAAGACGCAATGAACGAAGGACCACTTGCAAAAGAAAAAGTACAAGGAGTATTCGTTTATCTTGAAGATGCAACTTTGCACGAAGACTCAATCCATAGAGGACCAGCGCAAGTATTGCCTGCAATGACAAGAGGAATATACGCATGTATGTTACAAGCAGGAACAAGTTTATTCGAACCAAAACAATTACTAACAGTAACAGTACCTGAAGACCAATTAGGTTCAGCATCAAGAGAACTTGGCGGAAGAAGAGTACAAATTACTGAAATGAGACAAGAAGGAGATTCATCAATTATTATTGGAAAAGCTCCAGTAAAAGAATTAATTGGATTCTCTTCAGCTATGAGAGGAGCAACACAAGGAAGAGCTGTTTGGACCGCAGAATACTACGGATACGAATTACTTCCAAGAGACCTTCAATTAGCTACAGTAAAAGAAATCAGAAAGAGAAAAGGAATGCCAGACGAAATCAAGAATTGGCAATACTTCCTAGAATAAAAATAATAAAACTAATTACTTTGTGTTGGGAGAAATCCCTTCACAATTTCTTTTTTTAATTTTCTTCTTCAAGTAAGTATTTTTATATTTCAAAATCCCTAGTTCTATTATGATAAAATATTTTTTTGTTGGGATAATTCAAGGTGCGTTCTTAGCAATGCTGCTTAGTACATTTAACCTAAGTTTCTTTGGTTGGTTTGGATTTATTTTAGGATTTGCAATGCAAGGTGCGGGTACACTCACAAATATTGTTCTGTGGGCAGGAGTTAATGTTTTATTTTATTTATTTGTTTCAAGAAGAGTAATGAAATTAAATCCTGTGATTTTTATTTTTGGAGTAGTAATTGGAATAATTTTATCTTAATTTTACTTTCTTTTTTTGAGTTTAAGTAATTCTAATTCTTGTTGTCCTTTCTTACGCTGAGCACTTAATTCTTGCGCATTAATTTGCTTTTGAACATTGCGCTCTTTTGCCTCATCTTCAGCAGAAGCAACAATTGCAAACCTAATTTTTCCTAGCGGACTAATTCCTACAACTGCAACACTCTCTTGAGTTGGGACTTGAGAGTTTACATTAGTTTCACAAAAATTCAAAAATTCATTCCAAGCATTTGTAAGTGATTGGGGAGTAATCCTATTTTTGTGCAAAGGATCAAAAGCAAATTTTTTTGCCAAAAAATAATCCTCTCTTTGTGCATTTGCTCTATTTTTTGGAAAAGGCCTTTTGCCTTTTAGTTTTTGAGAACTGAAAAAATTCAATAATCCTTTGACTGTTGGTTTATCAAAACCTTCCAAAATACTTTGCTTTCCAATAGTGAGTGCTTTTGGATTAACAAGTTCAAAAGGAGTTGATTCTGGTTTCACTCTCTCAAGAGCTTTACTAATTGCACCGTGTCTTTTTTCAATTCCAATCCATTTCTCTTCAGTCAAACGAACTAGTCCTCTGAATGGTTTTATCCCAACAGCAACAATTCCAAACGGTGTGAGTCTCTCTCTTCTAATTGCATTCAAAGATTCATTTGCTCTGCTTCTTTTTGCCCAGGTACTTGCAAAAATAGAAGCTTGATTGTAAAATTTTCCCTCTCTTTTGGACTTAATTATGTTCCTTGGACTCATAAATACATTTACTTCTCTGGAACTTAAAATAAGTATGCCTCCAAGGTCTCCTTTGTCCAATTAGTCACTTTTTGGCAAGGCTTACCCTAAGCCTTTAAAAGCTTTTTTAGTGAGGATTTTGGTAATAGCGTTGCCTGGTGAACGGCTTATAATCGCAGGATGACGCGAAGCAAGATGCGATAAGGTTAGCAAAACGGTTTTTGTATCGTTGCAAACTTTAGCAAAGTTCATTGGAGGAATAAATATGGCTGAAAAGGATTTAATTAACGTTGTTTTTATTGGACACGTTGATCATGGTAAATCAACAATGGTAGGAAGACTACTTTATGATGGAGGAGCTCTTTCTGAACAAGAATATAGAAAACTTGAAGAAGAAGCTAAATCTCGTGGAAAAGGAACATTCGTATTCGCGTACGTAATGGATAACCTAAAAGAAGAAAGAGAGAGAGGAGTTACAATCGATGTTTCTTATAAGAAATTTGAAGCAAAGAATCATCAATTCACAATTATCGATGCTCCTGGGCATAGAGACTTTGTTAAAAACATGATTACAGGAACATCACAAGCGGATGTTGCTGTTTTAGTATGTGCATCAAAAGACGGACCACAACCACAAACAAAAGAACACGCGTTCTTAGCACAAGTTATGGGAATAAAACAAATCGTTGTTGCAATTAACAAAATGGATGAAGTAAATTACGATCAAAAAAGATTCGAAGAAGTTAAAGCAGAAATGGTAAAATTACTAACAGGAACTGGATACAAATTAGACAACATAAAAGTTGTTCCTGTATCAGCATGGAAAGGAGATAATATTGTTAAGAAAACAACTAACATGCCATGGTATACTGGAAAAACTTTGCTAGAAACTTTGGATGACTTACAAGCACCACCATCACCAATGGATAAACCATTAAGAATTCCATTGCAAGATGTATACAGTATTAAAGGTGTTGGAGCAATCCCAGTTGGAAGAGTAGAAACTGGAGTATTAAGACCAAACGATAAAGTAATTGTAATGCCAAGTGGAAAAACAGGAGAAGTAAAATCTCTTGAAGAACACCACACACAATTACAAATCGCAAAACCTGGTAACAACATTGGATTCTCAATTAGAGGATTATCAGCAGAAGATATGGCAAGAGGAGATGTTGTTGGATCAGTAACTAGTCCACCAACAGTAGCTAAATCTTTCGTTGCACAAATCGTTGTACTAAACCACCCAACAGCAATACCTGTAGGGTACACACCAGTGTTCCACGTACACACAGTACAAATGTCAATGACTTTGACTGAAATAAGAAAGAGAATGGATCCTAAGACAGGTGCAGTAGTTGAAGAAAATCCTAAGTTCTTAAAGACTGGGGATGCAGCAATCGTAAAGATTGTTCCAACAAAACCACTATGTATCGAAAAATTCTCAGAATTCCCACAAATGGGCAGATTCGCAATCAGAGATATGGGACAAACAGTAGCAGCAGGAGTTGTACTAGAAATAGAAAAAGCATAAAGTTGCTAGAAATAGTAAACTCCAGCTTAAGCTGGAACAATTAAAAACGGGTACTGGAGCTTTTTCCAGTATCCGTCCTTATAGTTATAAAATAAAATGGAGAAGTGGGTGTTTATGCAGACAGCAAGAATAAAGTTAAGTAGTACTAGTTTTGAAACCTTGGAGGACATATGCAACAAAATAATTGACGTTGCGGACCGTACCGGAGCTAAACACTCAGGAAAAATCCCATTGCCAACTAAAAAACTGTGCATTCCAACAAGAAAAGGTCCATGTGGTGGGGGAACTGAATCCTACGAACAATGGCAAATGAGAATCCACAAAAGACTAATTGACATACAAGCAGACGAACGAACTCTAAAAAGAGTAATGAGAGTAGAAATACCTGAAACTGTTCAATTAGAAATTGATCTTAAGGGATAAATTAACTAATTTTTAGAAACTTGGAGGGGAAACTCTTCAAGTAAAATATTTTTTTTAAATTGTAAGTTGAGTTTTTGTTTCGAAAAGTTCCAGCAAGTTTTTCTTGGATATTGGGACGAATCTTTAATAACTCAGGGTATGAACTCAATATTTTAAGGCTAACTAATACTAATTTTTAGTATGAATCTTAAAATTGAAGACCATAAAAAGTGGATTTATGCCCATATAAAAAAGATTGTGTTTATTTTATTTATATCCGGAACATTATTTGGTTTTGGTGTTTCAGTTGTTTCAATTAATTTGGGGCTAATAAACGCAGATACTCTTAATTTTTTTTCAACTACGAATGTGAATCAGAATGTTTTGTCTTCTCAAGAGCCGTTGATAACACCGCTTTTTAACCCTGGCCCATTCCAATGGCGTTCAGATTCAAATAATTTAGTTATGCATTTTGAAAACACAGGGGATTCTGTTGGGGAGGCAATAATACAATTTGGTAGAATTGAGGTTGATGGGAAGGTTATTGCCCCTGATAACTCGGTTGTTTCATTTGTTTTATTTCCGAGTTCAAATAAATTTTTTTTAATTAAAAATAATATTAGTCAAGCCCCAAAGACTATGGTGGCGGAGTTTGTTATTAATTATCGAAAAGATAGGATTGATTCAAATAATTCTTTGCACGTATACTATGAAAAGTTAACTTGTTCAACCATGGCTGAAAGTATTAATGATGTATCTAATTGTAATGTGCAAGACAAAATAATCCAATGAAAATATTGGGGTTTAGACGATTAATTTTCTTTTTTAGACTCATTTTATTATTTAGTCTGATTTTCTTACTTTCAGATAATCTTATTAATATCTTTAGACGTATATTACTAGTGATTGAAAATGGTTGAGATTGCAATAATGGGTTCAAGGGGGCAACTTGTTGTTCCTCAAAAAATAAGAGAAGCACTTGGGCTAAACAAAGGGGATGCAATTGCTATGGACTCTAACAGCGGCAAATTGGTTGCACAAAAATTAAAAACTCCCTCAAAGGATGAGTTATTGATGCGATGGGACAAATTGGCAACAGACGGCAACAAGAGAGTTACTGCTCTTGGAATAAAAGAAGAAGATGTAGTAGATATAATCCACAAACGCAGAAAGATGAAAGACTAAAAGTAGTTCTTGATACAAATATTCTGATTTCTGCTTCTTTTTGGTTTGGAAATCCAAGACAAATAATTGATTTTGCATTTGGGGGTAAATTTCTAGTTTATTCTTCAGATAATCTAATTCAAGAATACAAAAACTCAATAATTCGAGATTTTGCTGAGACTTTAGAAGGTGCTGAAGAAAGAGCAAATTTTTTTCTTGCATTTTTAGAAATTGTTGAACCTAAAGAAAAAGTACTTGCGTGTGAAGATTTGGATGACAACAAAGTACTTGAAGTAGCTCTTGAAGTAAAAGCGAATTATATTGTTTCTGGGGATAAACACTTATTGAAAATGCAGGAGTTTAGGGGAATGAAAATTCTTAATGCAAAAGATTTCTTGGATTTATTAGGTAAATCTTCTCCCTGAGTTAAGAATATATTTTGTTTTGGCTCAAGAATGCTTATGCAAAAAATAAATATGCATGTGCATTCCACTGGATCTGATGGGAAATTGCCTCCCGAGCAAGTAATACAAGAAGCAATAAAAGACAAAATTGATTTTCTTTGCATAACTGACCATTATCCTTGTCCGAATAACCTTGATCCGTACAGTAAAGATAATTACAAAGAAGGACATTTTGAAAATTTGAAAGCACTAAGTGAAAAATATAAATCCAAAATTAATGTTTGTGTTGGAGCCGAATTTGATTGGGTTGAAGGATACAAAGAATGGTACAAAAAAGAAATTTCAAAAAAACCCTGTGATTTGGTTATTGGATCAATTCACGCGATATTTACAAAAAATGGGATTTCTGGTTTTTGGGACAAAGAAAGTGATAGGAAAAAATTTATTGAAGAGTTTGGTGGAACAAAAAAATATGTTCTTGAATACTTCAAACAAATGAGATTATTGATAAAATCAGAATTGTTTGACTGTGTGGGGCATTTTGATGTGATTAAGTTAAATAACAGAAATAACTCTTTGTTTTCTGAAAATGAAAAATGGTATATTAAAGAAGTAAAAGATTGTTTGGATTTGCTTGCTAAATCAAAAATAGTTCTAGAAATAAATGCGAGAGGACTTGTTAAAGGACATGAACAATATCCTAGTTTATGGATACTAAAAGAAGCAAAGAAAAGAAATATCCCCCTGACAATCGGGACTGATTTTCACAATTACGGGGAAAATGAACCCTATTTAGAAAAAATTTACCACCTAGCAAGAGAAGCAGGATATAAAGAAGCAGTAAGATTTGAGAAAAGAAAAAAAATCGTTGTTAGTATTGTTTGACTTTTAGTGTTTTTTTACTCTTAACCCGCAAGTTTTGCTTAATATGCGTTCCACTTCGTCTCTTGTTCTTGCTTTTCTGGCGCTTGTAATTAATGATTTTAGTATTTCTATTTGATGAGGGCCCAACTCGTAGTGTTGGGCATTAGCTAAAATTTCCCGAAGAGAACGAACAGTATCTCTTTTTGTGGACACCAAAAAAAGTTTTTCTCTTTGAGCCAGAGTTGGTTTTTCAAGAAGTGTAATCCCTCGTGCTAATTTTGAATCAATTGCTTTCAAATGGTATTCCTTTAAGTTTCTTAGCGCAGGCATTTAGTTCACAAATAGGTACTGTTAAGGTATACTATTAATGTATTTGTCTATCTAATTTTGTTTTCCTCTTCTAACAAAGTATAAAAACTCTAAATTCCTATTTCTCTTATGCAAACGGATTACATGCAAGTAGCAATAAACGAAGCTTTCAAGGGAATGCGAAAAGGAGAGGGTGGCCCCTTTGGTGCAGTAGTTGTAAGAAAAGGAAAAATAATTGCAACTGCTCATAACTTGGTTCTAAAAACACATGATCCCACTTCACACGCTGAAATAACTGCAATTCGAAAAGCAAGTAAGAAATTAAAAAAATTTGATTTAAGTGATTGCGAAATTTATTCCACTTGCGAACCATGCCCAATGTGCTTGGCTGCAATAGAGTGGGCAAGAATAAAAATTTTATATTATGGTTGCACACGAGAAGATGCTGACAAATTGGGGTTTGGGGACAAAGAAATTTATGCGGATCTAAAACTTGCGCCCCACACAAAACTGGTTAACTCAATTGCAATTTGTGATGAAGAATTACAAGCCCCGTTTAAAGAGTGGATGAAAAAACCTAATAAAAAAATGTACTAGTGGTAACAATGGTTTGGATGTTTGATTTAATTGGAATAGCGGGAATGGTAATTTTATTATTTGCATTCACCTTAAACGTAAAAAAACATACTAAACGAAGAACAATATTATTTAACTCACTAAACTTTATTGGGGCAATGTTATTGTTTGTATATGCATTACTAATACAATCTCAAGTATTTATGGCGCTGCAATTAATCTGGGCGGCAGTAGCAATATATTTTGTTTTCTCAATAGTTAAAGAAAAACATTCTTCATCCAAATCTATGAAAAGATTTAGTGCGGTAAAGAAAAAGAAAAAATGAATCTAAACTAAATCGGTCTTCTCCTTGGTTTGGAAGTAAAATACTTTGCCCCGCCAGGGAATCTTACATTTCTCCCTTTCAATATAGCCCGTGAAGCTGCAAGTCTTAATTTACCAAGAGTTTTTCTTGTTTTTGAAATTGGGGGCGCTCGTTCTCTAACTATCCTAACAAGATCGCTTGGCTTCTCAAACTCTAAATATTCAAAGTGCTTAGGGTGGGCAGCACGTAACTTTGTAATAATGTACTTAAAGTATGCTTCTTCTTTTGCCCCTTTGTGGTGTAAATAAATGATTCCTTTGGGCGGAATTAATCTTTCGCCAGTTCGAGTGCGCCTATATTTAGGGTCAAGTGCATCAAGTCTTGCTCCAATGGGGCCCATCTCAAGCATTGCAGTGCCCATTGAGTATTCTCCATTCCAGTTAGGTAAAATAAAAACATACTCTGCAGCATTAATTGCGGCAAAATCCCTTTTCATTATTTGTGGGATAGTTAATCCCTTTGTTGCTTTCCCCCATTGTTCTAATTCATGTGCACTAAATACTTGATGGCCTTGCCTACGCAAAACTTTAATCATGGCTTTAACTGTTCTGACCACCGTGGGGTCAATATCCCCAGTTTCTTTGTTAGCAAACATCGTCAAGGGCCCGGAGAGGAACACTCGAGAAGGAGAAGTAATTTTAATAACCATAAAAAGAATACTCTTCAGTTGAATTTAATACTTTTGTGTTACACAATAACTATGATAAATTATGCATGAACACTTTGAGCACCAAGCGGATGTGGGCGTACGCGGAACTGGAGTTACTCTTAGTCAAGCATTTGAAGAATGTGCAGTTGCATTAACTGAAATAATTGTTGATACAAGAACTATTATGCCAAAAAAAAGTCATTTACTTGAATTAAATGCAACTGATAATGGTGCGCTATTAGTGAGTTTTCTAAATGAGTTGCTTTTTATTAAAGATAAAAAGAAAATGTTTTATTCAAAGTTTAGAATAAAACTTGGAAAAGAAAATGTTGTTGACCCGAGTGGGAATGTAAAAGAAATGGTTACACTAAAAGCCACTTGTTTTGGGGAAAAAATTAACCGAAACAAACACGCGCTTCGAACTGATCCAAAAGCAGCAACTTACTCGGAATTATTTGCTGGAGAAAAAAACGGAACATTTATTGCGCAGTGCGTGGTGGACGTTTAATTTGCTATTAATTCATTATCAACAACTTTCTGAACCTCCTTTTTTTGCTCTATACTAAGTTCATAGTATTTTGTTCCAATCCCATTGTGTCTGGCTTTTGACACTTTAGATTTTATTAAATAAAATTTTTTCAAATAGTTTGATAGTTTTGTAAGGTTTACTTTTCTGTTTGAGCAAAAGCGAATTCTTCCAAATTTATCAATTATTGTTTTTTCAATCATTTTTTCTTTTACAAAGTTTTTCAACAACTTTGTGTTTTTGGGGAATTTCCAGGAATAATTCACGAAAGTATCTATTGACTTTTGTAAATTTTCTTTCTTTTCGGGGTGCAAAAAGTTAATTATTTTCTGATATTTGCTTATGTTCTTTCTCTCGTAGATTTTTAATATAAACACATTTCTAGTTTGTCTTTTGTTAAGTGTAGACCTAATTCCGAGTTTTTTCAAAACCTTTTTTATCTCAATCATCCCTTTTTCATTTACACATTCAAGTGAAACACTGCGGTCTTTTCCTTTTATTTTTGTAATCCAAGCCTCACAATCAAAAAAAGTGCGTAGCCAAATAGCATAATATTTGCGTGGCATTTGTTTTGGAAAAAGCCATTCGTAAGAATGAAATGATTTAAAATTTTTTACTAAAAAGGAGTATGCGGATTTACAAGTAAAATCGCATCGTCCATCAGTGATGTGTGGTTCAACTCCAAAATATTGTTTAACTCGTTTTTGATAATCTTTAAGTAAAGTAAAATTAGTATTTCTGAGCCCAAATCGGTACCATCGATTTCGTTTACTTCTTTTACATAAATATCCGTCCGCGCAAAGGTATGCGTGAATCACCGCAAGGTCTTCGTTAAAGGTTATAACACTTTTCATTTATGCATATCTTGTTAGATTCTTTAAAAATGTGGAAGTGAGTGTTTTGCCGGTGGTTGTTAATAAAATTGGAAAATATTCTTATGAAGTTCCTGTTCAAGGCACAATGAAAGTTCCTTGCAAAATATTTGCTGATGAAAATATAATTAACACAATGAAACAAGATGAAAAACGTAATCCTGCCCATAATCCATTAAAACAAATTTACAATTCTTCTTCTTTGCCAGGATTAGTAAAAAATACTCTTGCCATGGCTGATGTGCATTTGGGGTATGGGGCGGTAATTGGTGGAGTTTCAGTATCTGATTTGAAAGACGGGGTTATTTCTTTTGCTTTCACGGGATTTGACATTAATTGTGGAGTCCACTCGCTTGTTGTTCCTTTAACTTCAAAAGAAATTTCTGAGAAGAAAAAAGAACTTGCAGAAGAATTATTCAAAACAATTCCTGCGGGAGTTGGAATTGGGGGTAAATTAAAATTAAACCCTGACGAAATGGATGATTTACTTGAGAAAGGGGCAGAGTATGTTGTAAAGGAAGGATTTGGAAATAAAAAAGATTTGCAAATGATGGAAGAGAAAGGAAAAATAAAAGGAGTTGATTCGAAAAGTGTTTCAACTAAAGCAAAAGAAAGAGCATGCGATCAAGTGGGAACACTCGGTTCGGGAAACCATTATTGTGAAGTTCAAGAAATAGAAAAAATATTTGATGATAAAGCTGCAAAAGCATTCGGACTAAAAGAAGGCGGAACTTTTGTAAGCATTCATTGTGGTTCACGTGCTTTAGGCCACCAAATTGGAACAGATTATTTGCCAATACTTGATAGTGCCGTAAAAAAATATAATCTCTCGATTCCTGAACGAGATTTAGTTTGTGCCCCAATACAAAGCGAAGAAGGGCAAAATTATTTTTCAGCAATAAGAGCTGGGTCAAACGCAGCATTTGCAAATAGACAAGTAATTGGGGTTCTAGTAAAAAGAGTTTTTGAAAAAGTATTTGAAATTAATGAAAAAGAAACAAAAACATTTTATGATATTGGGCACAATACAGCAAAATTAGAAAAACATTTAATTGATGGGAAAAAAAGAGAAGTTCTGGTTCAAAGAAAAGGCAGTACAAGAGGATTTGGTCCAAATAATGTTGAAGTTCCTTTAAAATATAGAAAAGTTGGGCAACCAGTAATAGTTGGTGGAAGCATGGGGACTAATTCATTTATTTTAAAAGGGACAACCAAAGCAATGAAAGAAACATTTGGTTCAACAATTCACGGGGCAGGAAGAAGCATGTCAAGAACTAGTGCGCTGGAAAAATTTACTGGCGAACAAATAGTTTCTGACCTAGCAAAAAAAGGAATAATAATTAAAGCGCGTTCACTAAAAGGGCTCCCTGAAGAAGCCCCAAGTGCTTACAAAAATATTCTCTCAGTTGTAGAAATAATGCACCAAGCAGGCATAAGCGAGAAGGTAGCTAAGTTGAAGCCGGTTATTTGTGTAAAAGGATAATTAATTAGTTCTTAGAAATTAACTTGTTTGTTATTGAATCCGAAGCATTTGGATAACTATAAAAGCAAGTCGTGAGTGATATTAATAGCAAAAAGGATTGTGAACAAAATGGATTTTGACTTTAAAGAAATATTTACTTTTAGTTTTATTGAATCGTTCAAACAAAAAGGTGCAATAAAATATTTAGTATTTTGGTCAATTTTCTTAATTGTTTTAAATATTTTAGAAAGTTTTGCAATTTACTCAATTTTTGCGCCAGTATTAAATAATCCAAATATTTCTCCTAGCGGAGTAGTGTCATTGATTGTTTATGCGGCATTATTTATTGGAGTGCTTGTAATAATAGCCTCTCTTGTTGCAGCGTTCATAAATTATTTTATACTTGCACTTGCACTTAAAGCAAAAGGAAAAAAACAGGAACAATTTACAATTTTAAGAGGAATAAAACTAATTTTACTTGGAATAGCTTCATCCTTTGCTTCCTTTTTTTCAATTTTCAAATTAAAATTTCTATTAGTTCCAATTGCGGGAATAATATTAGTAATTGTTGCATTTATTCTATTTTTTATTAGTTCCACAATGTCAAGTTCGTATGCAGGCGGGCAGTATTTACTTGCAATGCTTGTAGTTTTGTTCGGAGTATTGTTACTATTTGTTGCTTTATTATTATTTTTAGTTTATCTAGTAATAATTTGTTACAATGTGTTAAGATTGTCAATGTCCCAAGTAATTTTTGTGGAAGGAAAAAAAGGATTAATTGATTGTTTGAAAAGTTCTTGGGAAATTACTCGCGGAAAAGTTCTTTCTATATTTTTAGTCCTCTTCGTTATAGGAATTGCTGTTGGAGTAGTCGGGGGAATAATTTCGGTTCCATTAAATGTGTACATGGGGAGTTTTAATTCAGTTAGCCAAGTAGCATCGTTTTCAAAAGTAATTCAACTCTTAGTTGATCCAGTTGTAATAGTTCTTTCCATCCCTTCAATCCTATTACAAGTTGCCGCAATGTTTATTGAAGCATTTGCTTTAGTTGCAATGTATTCTTTTCTTTCAAAATCAACAAAGGCAAATCCTAAAACTGCTTTGCCAAAAAGAAAACTGTCAAAAGGCAAAAAATAGCTCAAAAATGGGTTAGCTCGACAATTGACTTAATTCACTTCTTCCCGTTAATAAGCGATAAGTATTTATACTCCTTCGACGCAATGTATGTATTGTACTCCAATTTTTTGGAGCATAAACACTTTGGCATTTGCTGAAGTATGTGCACTTTGATTTTTTGAAGTGTTAATTTTAGGGGTTGAATGAAAATGGATCTATCGTTAAGACTGAGTGCTATTTTAGTTCTAATTTTAATTTTGATTAGCGGAGCAAACGCTGCTTGTAACATAAATATTAGTAGCTTAGATACTGAAGTAAGATCCACAGGGGATTACTATTCAAGTGTTGCCTCAGATTACAGTCAAGACATTGACACAAGAGTGACTTTTTATGTTAGTTCATATTCAGGGAGCGATTGTCCCTCAAACATTAATGCAAAAGCAATAGTTTCAAGATATAATGAAACGACTAATGCTTGGAGTACTTACCTTACAACTGAGCAAAAATCCCAAAGTCTTACAACTGGAACTTATTCCATAGTGTGGGATAATGCATTCAACACGGGGAGTAATACAAATTTTACAAGATTTAGAGTGGAAGGATTGGTACTAAATGGAAGTACTGAACTTGATAGAACAGAAGCTTACGTTGATGTGCAAGATAATTCTTGTTCAGGAGTAAAACTAAATACAACAAACATTACAATCAACGAAGGAACAACAAACACAAGAACTTTCACAATCGAAAATAATACTGATAATTCATTTTCAGTTTCAAGTATGGATGTAATGTTTACAAGTTCTTTAATTAAATCTGGAAGTGTTGATTATGATAGTCCAATTTCGGCGCACTCAACAAGAAATATTACACTGACTTTGGATTCAGGATTTGTATCCTCAAATCAAACAACAACAGGAACACTAAAAGTTTCAGGAAATTTAGGAAATGCAACTTGCTCAATGTATGATATTGGACAAAAAAACTTCTCAGTAACAGTACAAAATACTGGTTCAAATGACAATGGGGATTACTACTCAAGCGGAAGCACAAGTTCTGATTGTGGAGACATTGACTTAATTGTAAGAGACTTTACAATGGATGAAGCAAGCGAAACAAAAGTAGCTTTTAGTGTGAAGAACAACTCCACAAAAAGATTTGAAGTAACGGATGTTGCATTAACAAGCAATGGACTTGATTTAAGCAATTATTACAACGAGAAATATGTATTCTCAGGGCAAGTATCTGATGTAATAGTAAAAGCTGTTGCCCCAAATGTTGCGCAAAATAAAATTTTTAATAACTCAATCAAAGTAAGAGGGGTATTCACTGATGGGCGAAGTTGCTCATTTGAGGATATTTACTCAAAAACATTTAATACAACAATAGTTGATAATCCAACTCAAAACTCGAACCTCACAAATTGCGGTAGCTTTTCAATTTCTACGCCAGCACAATTAACCGTTCAAAATTATGGAACTGCAAAAATAACAATTTCAAATGGAACAAATGCAAAAGCAACAGTATACGTTGAAGGGACAGTTGATGCTCAACCAAGCGTAATAGTGCTTCCAGCAAACACTTCAATAAGCAGAGAAATAAATTTCAGTATATTCGCACAAACTGGGGAATTAGTATTCAGACCAGTAATTGAAGGATGTTATCCATCTTTAGTTAAAACTCAAGTAACCAATAATGCAAATGGTTCACTAAATCAAGTAAAACTTACAACAAGCACAAGAGAAGATCAAAATACAGGCAATTTATTATTAACTCTTGGAATAAATAATTCCACAAACAAAACATTTGTTGGATTGGCTATTGTAACTGTGCCTGGGTATGCAACAATTACTAAAACAATTAGTGCAGCTCCTGGAAGCACAAGTTATGAGTTAGTTTTAGTTCCAAACGGAGAACTAAAAGTAGGTAATGGAAAAGTTACTTTCCAATCAAATGGGGAAGAAATAACTCAAGAAATTAATCCTTCAGGAAGCGGATTTGCAGGATTATTTGCTTTCGGAGCTAACTTTGGAGGACTAGGATTATTACTATTAATCCTTGTTGCAGCGGTACTTTTAGCAGCAATTATAAGCGAAAGAAATAACTCCACAACAAAAGAAACAGACCAACAATGGGTGGAGCAATCAAAAGAATAAAATTCGAAAAAACCCCTTTTGAGGCTCTAAAAAGAAAGGCCTCGGAAGTAGGTTTATAAAGATTTGTTTTAGGATTTATGTTATAGTGGTCAAAATAAAATGACCAATTGAGTACACTACTCTTTTAGCAGTATTGGTGAGCAACTGAGAAAGAGCAAATACCGAAAAAAACTCTGTTTTTTTCTGGTTCAAAGGTTTGTAAAAGGACTTTTGGAAAGAATGTGTACTCGAAAGAATTTGAAATTTAAAAGAGTGAAACACAATGTCAGAATTTAATGCACCAAGAAGAGGATCAATCTCTTACTATCCAAGAGTAAGATCAAAGAAAGAAACTCCTTCACTTAAGGGATATGGAACACAAAACGCTCCTCTTAATTTTTTATGTTATAAAGTTGGAATGGTACAAGTAATGGGAAAAAACGTTCACAAAGCTAGTCCATCATTCAATCAAGAAGTTGTAGCACCTGCTACTGTTATTGAATGCCCTCCATTAAAAGTATTCGCAGTTAGAGCTTATGCAAAAGCAGAAATCGGATTTGAAGTATTAAGCGATGTAATCGCAGAAAATGTTGACAAAGAATTAAAGAGAACAATTCTAAATTTTAAAACACCTCAAAACACTGGTGCAAAGAAAGAAACGGATTCTGACAAAGACAATTACACAATGGCTGATTTTGAAAAAGAAATTGCAGACATTGAATACTTTACATTATTAGTTCACACAAAACCATCATTCAAGAAAACTCCTGATATTTCAGAAATATTTATTGGTGGAACAAAAGAACAACAATTAGCTTATGTTAAAGAAAAATTAGGAAAAGAAGTTTCACTTGAAGAAGCATTCAAAGAAGGAGACTTTTTGGATGTTAGAGCTGTTACAAAAGGAAAAGGATTCCAAGGACCTGTAAAAAGATTCCACGTTAGAACACTTAGACCAAAACACAAAAAACAAAGAGTTGTTGGATCAATCGGACCATGGCACCCTAATACAGTAATGTGGACTGTAGCAAGACCAGGACAAATGGGATACCAAAACAGAACAGAAACAAACAAGAAATTAATTAAACTTTCAAAGAACGTTAGCGAAGTAAATCCTAAAGCAGGATTCCAAAACTTCGGAATGGTTGCAGGCGAATATGCATTAATATTCGGTTCATTACCAGGACCAGCAAAAAGATGTGTTGCATTAAGAAAGAGTATCAGACCAGCACAACAAGTTGGAGTACAATTACAAACAGTTGATAAAATTATAATCAATCAATAAATGAAAAAGTGATTTTTATGGCAAAAGCAAACGTATACGCAATTGATGGAACAGTAAAAAGTACTATGGAATTACCTAGTGTTTTTGCTACTGAATTTAGACCAGTAATAATCAAAAGAGCTGCTTTAGCTTTACAAACTACAAAGAAACAACCAAAAGGAAATGATCAAAGAGCAGGAAAAATGAACACTGCATTATACGTTGGATACAGAGGAGTGCCAGCTTACAGAAGAACAATTAACGTTGAACATGCAAGATTACCAAGATTACAAAATAGAGGAGCTCTATTATACGGAAGAGTTGCAGCAGTTCCAAACGCAGTTGGCGGAACAAGAGCACACGGATTAAAAGCTTGGGAAACAATTGTTGAAAAAATTAACAAGAAAGAAAGAAGACTTGCATTAAAGAGTGCAATTGGAGCAACAACAAACAAAAAATTAGTTGAAATGAGATTTATAGTTGAGAAAGAATTACCAATTATAGTTGAAGATAAATTAGAAGAAATTGCAAAAACTGCAGAAGTTTTAGCTGCTCTAGAAAAAGTTGGTGTTGGAAAAGATTTAGAAAACGCACGCGGAAAAATAAGAAAAAGAGCAGGAAGAGGAAAATCAAGAGGAAGAACTTGGAAAGAAAAGAAAAGTGTTCTAATTATAACTGGAAAAAATTCACCAGTATTAAAAGCAAGTAGAAACTTGCCTGGAGTAGATGCAGTAACAGTAGCATCATTAAACGTTGATTTATTAGCTCCTGGAGCAGAAGCAGGAAGATTAGTTGTTTACACAAAAAGCGCAGTTGAAGAACTTGGAAAAGAAGTAGAAGATAGAGCTTCAAGTTCAAAAGACAATAAAAGTGCAAGAGAAACAAAAAACGCAAAAGCTGACAGCGAAATCAAAGCAACTAAGAAAGAAACAAAAGATGCAAAGAAAACAATTGTTGTTAAGAAAGAATAATTAAAACGTGATATTTATGGTAAAACTAAAAGAAGCAGAAAAGAAACAATTAGAAAGCGAAAGAGGCACTGCAAAAAACCAAGAAAAGGTTGACATTAAAAACAAATCAGACAAGAACAAAGACGCAAAAGAAAAAATGGCAGAAAAAGTTACAATTAAAACAAATGCAACAATTGATGATTTGAACGTTTTACTTTACCCATTAGTAACTGAAAAAGCAGTTGGAATGATAGAAGCAGAAAACAAAATAACATTTGTAGTAAATGATAATTCTTCAAAAACAGACATCAAAAAGAGAGTTGAAGAAGCTTATGGTGTTAAAGTTGTTAAGATAAATGTTGTAAGAGACATGAAAGGAAGAAAAAAAGCAATTATTAAACTTGATAAGAAAAACAAAGCAAGCGAACTTGCAACAAAATTAGGAGTATTGTAAATTAATTTTATTTGGTGAAGTTTTATGGGTAAGCGATTAATCTCACAAAGATCTGGAAAAGGATCACATACATTCAAGGCAAAGCACAAAGGAATTAACGCAACATACATTATCCAAACTGAAGAATTAATCAAAGGTGAAGTTGCTGATTTAATTAAAGAAAATGGAAGAAATGCAATTGTTGCTGAAATAGTTTTCGTTGATGGAAAGAAAGAATACTTGCCAGCAGCTGAAGGAATTTACGTTGGACAAAAAATACAACAAGGAAAAGGCGCAGAAATAGTAACAGGAAATGTTTCATACTTAGAAAACTTACCCGAAGGATGCCCAGTTTATAATTTAGAAAAAATCGCCGGAGATGGCGGAACACTTGTAAAGTCAAGTGGCGGATATTCATTATTAATTGCAAAAGACAGTAAGGGTGCAACAATTAGAATGCCCTCAGGAGCATTACTAACATTACCATTAAATTGTAGAGCAACAATCGGAAACGTTTCATGCGGTGGAAGAACCGACAAACCAATGGTTAAAGCAGGAAACGCATTCTTTGCATTTAAAGCAAAAAGAAAGATGTATCCAAGAGTAAGAGGAGTAAAGATGAATGCGGTAGATCACCCATTCGGAGGAGCTTCACACCACCCAGGAAAATCAAAGAGTACATCAAGAAATGCTCCACCTGGAAGAAAAGTTGGTGCAATCGCTTCAGCAAGAACAGGACGGTTGAAGAAGAGTTAAAGATTATGCAAGAGTTGACTCTTGCAATAATTTATTTTTATTTAGTGAAAGTGAAAATGTTAAAGGTGTAAAAAATGGCATTACCAGCAAAAGAAACAACATTCAGAGGAAAAACAGTTAAGGAACTTCAAGCAATGACTCTTGAAGAATTCTTACCACTTTGCCCTTCAAGAACAAGAAGAGCATTAAAGAACAGCGGTATTGACAAGAAAATAATGAAGAAAATTGATGCTTTCAAGAAAGTTGCAGGACCAAAAGCAAAAGCAATTAGAACTCACAGAAGAGATTTAGTTGTAATCCCAGCAATGATTGGAGTAAGTTTCGCAGTACACAAAGGAAAAGAATTTGAAAAAGTTGATATCAACGAAAAAATGTTAGGACATTACTTAGGAGAATTTGCATTAACAAGAAAGAAATTATCACACGGAAAAGCAGGAATTGGGGCAACAAAGTCTTCAACTGCAATAACCGCAAGAGGATAATTCAGCGAAAAAAATTGAGCGTGAATGATGATGAGCACAGCAAATTACCAAGCAGAAGTTGGAAAAGAAAGCAAGACTGCAAGAGCATACTTCGGCAGTGCACCAATTTCATTAAAGTTTTCAACAGAATTATGCAATCAAATAAAAACAAGACCAGTAAACAAAGTAATTGATTTATTGAAAAGAATTGAATCACACGAAGAATTCCTTCCATTAAAAACATACCATAAAAAAGTTGCACACAGAAAAGGTGACTCAAGACAAGGAGTAAAATCCGGAAGATACCCTGAAATGGTAGCAAGAGAATTCATTAAATTACTAGAACTTGCAAAATCAAACGCGGACAACAAAGGACTTGACGCAGAAAAATTAACAATTATCCACGCATTCGCTTCAATGGGAGTTGCAAGATTCAGTTACCAATCAAAAGGAAGAATCGCAGGAAAAGCAAGAAGAAGAAACGCAACAAACATAGAAGTAATAGTTCAGGAAACAAAATAAATGAAAATTATTAAGGTGTAAAAATGATAGAACGAACATTCATACAAAAAAATTTCAACAAGATGGAACTTGAAGATTACTTAACAAAGAAACTTGATAGAGCAGGTTTCTCACATATGGAAATAATCAAAACTCCATTAGTTACAAGAATTGTTCTACACGTAGCAAAACCAGGATTTGCAATCGGAAAAGGCGGATCAACAATAAAAACACTTACTGATGTTATTGCAAACAAATACAAAATTGACAATCCACAAATTGAAATACAAGAAATTAAAAACGCAAACTTAAACGCAAAGATTTTAGCTGAAAGAATGGCTGGAATGGTTAATAGAGAATTCCAATGGAGAAGTGTTGCTTACAAGTTAGTTAAAGATGTAATTGACGCAGGTGCACAAGGAGTTGAACTTGTAGTTAAAGGAAAATTATCCGGAAAAGGCGGACGAAAGAGAAAAGTAAGAATAGCTTATGGTTACATGAAGAAACTTGGAAATCAAACAAAGTTAGTTGATTTTGCAAAAGCAGCAGCATATCCAAAAGCTGGGGCAATAGGAATCAGATTAAGAATCATCCATCCGGATGTAATCTTCCCTGATAAAGTTGATATTAAAAAAGTAATAACTGGGATGAAAGTTGTTGAAAAGGATGTAACCGAACAAACTCCAGAAAAGAAAATTGAAAACATTTTAGTTGAAGCAGTAACAGAAACTGGAAAAGTTGATAAAGTTGAAGCGGTGCAAGCACCACAAGCAAAAGCAGAGGAACACCACGAGGGTGCAGGAAAAAAGTAAATTGAATTATTAAGGTTTGATGATTATGACACTAAAACACCAAGAATTGCTAAAGTTAAACGAAAAAGAACTTAACGAAAAAGCAATCGAACTAAAGCAAGAACTTGCTAAAGAAAGAGCAGTAATTGCAAGTGGAACAAGAAGTGAAAAACCTGGCAAAATAAGAAAAATTAGAAGAGAAATTGCAAGAATACTTACAGCGCTGACAATGAAAAACAAAAAGGGGGCTAAGAAATAAATGCAAGAAGTGGACAAAATCAGCGGCCTACCAAAGGATTTGTTTGACATAAACAATATCGCGAAAGAACAACAAAAAATAAAAGTTGAAGTGATAAGAAGAAAATTTTCAAAGTTTGTTACAGTTATTGGCGGAATTGACGACAAGGACACAGTAAAAGAATTAGGAAAAGAAATGAAACAAAAATTTGCATGCGGTGGAACAGTAAGAGATAATATTATTGAACTACAGGGAAAACACAAAGACAGAGTAGTAGATTTTTTGATTAACAAAGGTTATAGACAAGATTTGATAGAAGCACGAGGATGAAGGAGATGAAAGGAAAGTGTTATGAGATCACAAGCAAAAACATTTTGGGACATGAAATAATTGGACTAAATGTGAAAGTGATTAAGAGCACTGATAATGCTAGAGAAGGAATCAATGGAATAGTGCTCGATGAAACATTGAACACAATAATTGTCCTTGGAAAGCATAAAAGTAAAATGAATGAAAAATTTATTTTACCAAAAAAAGAATGTGAATTTGAATTTGATTTAGAAAATGAAAAAGTGATGATTAAAGGGAATGATATATTAAAACGAGCTGAAGATCGAGTGAAAGAGTATAGAGGGTGAAGATTATGGCAGAAAAAGCAGCAAAAAAAGAAAAGAAAACACAACAAGTTGTTGAAACCGTTGCCGGAAAAGAAGTAGTTTACCCTATAAGAGGAAATATATTTGAAGGAAAAGTTGTTAGTGCAAAAGCAAACAAAACAGTTTCCGTTGAAAGAATATTAACACAATATTTAGCAAAGTACGAAAGATACATGAAAACAAAGTCAAAAATCGCAGCACATAATCCTGCAAGCATAAATGCAAAAGAAGGAGACATAGTGAAAATTGGAGAAACAAGAAGAATTAGTAAAACAAAATCATTTGTAGTTATGGAAGTATTGAAAGGAAGTACACAATAATAAGATTGAAATTTATCGGTGATTAATGATGAGAGCAATGAGTATCCCAAATAACAATGCGTTAACACTTCACAGCAGAATACTTTGCGCTGACAATTCAGGAGCAAAAGAAGTTGATATTATTTCAGTATTCGGATACAAGAGTAGGAAAAAACAATATCCAAGCGCAGGAATCGGATGCTTAGTAAATGTTGTTGTTAAAAAAGGAAAACCTGAAATGAAAGGAAAAATTGAAAGAGCAGTTATAATTAGAACAAGACAAGAATTTAGAAGACCAAGTGGAATAAGAGTTAAATTTGATGATAACGCAGTAGTTTTAGTGGATGAAGAAGGATTACCAAAAGCAAGTGAAATTAAAGGATGCGTTGCAAAAGAAGTTGGAGAAAGATTCCCAAAAATTGTTGGACTTGCTCCTTCAGTAGTATAATGATATTGATTTAAGGTGTTGATGATGAGTAAAAAGCCAAACAAGTCAAGAAAAGAAATGTATGACATGCCAATGCACAAAGCAGCAAAACAAGTTGCAGCTCACTTGGATGAAAAATTACAAAAAGAACTTGGCAGAAGATCAATTACTCTAAGAAAAGGAGACACTGTAAAAGTATTAAGAGGATCATTCAACGGAAAAGAAGGAAAAATAACTTCAGTTGATCGAGGCGCAAGAAAAATTTTCATTGAAAAATTAATAATTAAGAAAAGTAATGGAAAAGAAATACCAGTTAAAGTTGACGCATCGAATGTATTAGTAATTGATATTGACCGAACAGACAGAAAACGAACTGCAAAGAAAGAAAAATCAAAGGAAAGTGAGAAGCAATGAGTCGCAAAGGAGAAAACAAAAAATCAAAAGCAATAAGTGCACCAAAAGCTGTTCACATTAACAGAAAAGATAATTTCTGGTCAATCAGAACAAAAGCTGGTCCGCACACAAGCGAAACAGCAATGCCTTTAGGCCTTGTAATTAGAGACTTTGCAAAAGTTGTATCTACACTTAAAGAAGCAAAACACGCTTTACAAAAAGGGGAAGTAAAAGTAAATGGAGTTGTTAGAAAAGCACACCAATTACCTGTAGGATTATTTGATGTTGTTTCAATCGAAAAACAAAAAGTATTTTTAAGAGTAGTTTACGATACTAAAGGAAGATTAACAGTAAAAGTATCTGAAAAAGATTTGAAGGAAAAAGTAAGCAGAATTGCAAAGAAAATGATGACTTCAAAAGGAATTCAATTCACAACAGATGATGGACGAACATTTATTGGATTAAAAGCAAACGTTGGAGACAGTGTAAAATTAAAGCTTCCTGAAGGAAAAGTAGAAAGCGTACTTGACTACAAAGAAGGAGCAATCGCGTACGTAACAAAAGGAGCTCACTCTTCAGAAATTGCAACAATTAAAGAAATTGTTCCAGGGACTGCAAGAAGAGCAGAACTTGTAAAATTAACTTCAGGCAAAGTAGAATTTGAAACAGTAGCAGAAAATGTTTTCGTTATTGGAAAAACAAAATCAGAACTAGAGGATTTAGAATAATTGAAAGGATGAGATGGTATTTATGCAACAAGTATTATTGGACAAAGTAGTAGTAAATATGGGTGTAGGTGCTGAACCAGACGAAATGAAGAAAGCACAGCAAATCATACAAATTATTACTGGAAAAAAAGCTGCACAAAGATTATGTGTTGCAAGAATACCTGACTGGGGATTAAGACCGGGAGTTCCAATTGGACTTGTAGTTACATTAAGAGGAAATGATGCAGTTGAGTTTTTGAAAAAAGCATTAGTTGCAAAAATGAATAAAATCCCTGCAAAAAGTTTTGATCGAACTGGAAACTTTGGTTTCGGAGTAAGAGAATATATTGATTTACCAGGCGCAAAATATGATCCAAAATTAGGAATAAAAGGATTTGATGTTTTAGTATCTCTAAAGAAAAAAGGATACAGAGTAAAATTAAGAAAATTAAAGCAAACAAGAGTAGGAAAGAAACAAAGAGTAACAACACAAGAAGCAATAGAATTTGCACAAAGTGTTGGAGCAATCGTTGAATAATTATATTTGAAAAATGGTGTTAGATTATGAGTGGCGCAAAAGTTGAAGTAGCAAAAAAACAAAAGTCCAAAAACGACAAAATGAAGAAAAGAAGCGTTGGAGTAAGAGAATGTAAGATTTGCGGCTCAAGAAAAGGACAAATTAGAAAATATGGCTTAGGAATTTGTAGAAGATGCTTTAAAGAAAGAGCAACAGACCTAGGTTGGGAAAAGTACTGAGGTGATGATATGGCACAAAATGATCCAATTGTAGATGCATTAACAAAAATAAGGAACGCTGAAGCTGCTTCAAAAGCAGATTGCGTATTAAAGCCAGCCTCAAATTTCCTTGCAGAAGTTCTTGACATAGCTAAAGGAAATGGTTATATCGAAAGCTATGATAAGTTAGATGAAAAAGGGGTAATTACAATTAAAGTTAAATTAAGTGGAAAATTAAATGAAATTAAAGCAATCAAACCAAGATATGCAGTAAAGAAAACTGAATTCGAAAAATACGAAAAGAGATACTTGCCTGCAAGAGATGTTGGTTTCATTGTAGTGTCAACACCAAGCGGACTAATGACACACACAGAAGCTAAATCAAAAGGACTTGGCGGAAGATTAATCGCATTCATGTATTAGAAAAAAATTGAGAGTGAATATTTATGACTGAAAGCATTGTAAAAACATTAAAAATGCCAAACGAAATACAAGTTGACCTAAAGGACAGCGACTACTTGACGCTAAAAGGCCCAAAAGGAACAATAAGTAAAAAATTCAAAACTCACAGAGTTACTCTTAGTGTAAAAGGAAACAGTATTCTTGTTGAAGGACATCCAAAGAACAAACAAACAGATGTTTTAGTTGAAACAATTGTTTCACACATAAAAAATATGGCTGAAGGATTAATTGCAGGATACAAATACGATTTGAAAGTTGTTTACTCACACTTTCCAATGGCAATACAAGTTGACAAAGAAAATGTTAATATTAAAAATTTCTTAGGAGAAAAATTCCCAAGAAAAGCAAAAATATTTGGTGCAACAAAAGTTGAAATCAAAGGACAAGACATTACAGTTAGCGGAAACAACAAAGAAGATGTTGGGCAAACTGCTTCAAACCTTGAAAGAAAAACAAAAGTTAGAAACAAGGATATAAGAAGATACCAGGATGGAATTTATATTGTTGCAACTGGGAATATTGATGCACATAAAGGAAAATTCGTTGAAGTAATAAGAGGAAGAGAATAAATTTTATAATTTGAGTGTGATTTTATGGCAGAAAAAACAGTAAAAAAAGAACACGCAGAAAAAGCTGCAAGTGTAGCTAAAGAAGAAAAGAAAGTTGATACTAAGGTTGAGACTAAAGCAGAAACTAAAAAAACTGCCCCTGCTAAAAAATTTATTCAATACGTTAAAAAAGAAAATAAGAAAAAAAGTAATGAAGCTTACAAAACACAAATGCTGCTTAATAAATTAAAAACATCTCATCCAGTTTTCAGAGGAAGATTCGGAAAGAAAAACATTAGAAGAAAATCCATTGCAAAATGGGACAAGTGGAGAATGCCACACGGAATTGATCTTGATAAAGGAATTGAACACGGATTTAGACCAAAAATTGGTTATAGAGGATGTGTAGAAGTGAGAGGAATACACCCTAGTGGATACAAAGAAGTATTAGTTTGTAATTTTAATGATCTTGAAAAAATAGATTCAAAAACACAAGCAGCAAAATTGTCTGCAACAATCGGAAAAAGAAAAAGAAATGAATTGATAACTGAAGCAAATAAGAAAGGAATTTGGGTATTAAATTAAAATTTAGGTGAATTTGATGGAATCAGCAAAAGCAAAAGAACTCGCAGCAATAATATTAAAAATCGGGGAAGGAAGAGTATACATAGACCCGGCTAATGTAAGTAAAGTTGCGGAAGCAATGACAAAAGATGATGTTAGATCATTAATTGCAGAAAGAGTAATTCAAAAGAGACCATCAAAGAAACAATCAATGGGAAGAGCAAGAATTAGACAAGTACAAAAAGACAAAGGAAGAGGAAGAGGAAAAGGAAACAGAGCTGGAACAAAGAAAACTAGAACTAGACAAAGACTAAGCTGGATTGGAAGAGTAAGATCACAAAGAAGAACACTTAAAGAATTAAAAACAACACACGCAGAAAGTGTGAATAATTTGGGATACAGTAAATTATACAAAATGGTTAAAGGAAATTATTTCAGAGGAAAAAAACATTTAGTAGATTACGTTGAGGGGGCGAAGAAATGACTATTACTACAACTTACGAAACAAAATTCCGAAGAAGAAAAGAAGGAAAAACAGATTACTCAAAAAGACTTGCACTTGTTAGATCAAGAAAAATCAGAATAGTTGTTAGAAAAACAAATACAAGAATAATCGCTCAAGCAGTAAAGTTTGATCCTAAGGGGGACATAACAATCGCTAGTGTTGACTCAACTGATTTGGAACAATTCGGATGGTACGGAACAAACAACACTCCTAGTGCATATTTAGTTGGATTTTATTTAGGAAAGAAAATTGGAGCACAAGCATGCGTTCTTGATATTGGGAGAAAACACCCATCTCACGGAAGCGTAATATTTGCTGTAGTTAAAGGAGCAGCAGATGGTGGAGCAGTTGTTCCATTTGATATGAGTGCAGTACCAAGCGAAGATAGATTAAACGGAAAAATGCTTGACTCTTACGCAAAGAAATTAGGCGATAAAGCAAAAGCTATGTTTACTAAATATACAAAAGCTGGAATGGCTCTTGGAGAGTTCAACAAAGCTTTCGAAAAAGCAAAGAGTGAAATTGCGAAGGTGAAAGCATGAATAGAAGACAAGATGCTAATGCTAAAGGTGGAAAAGGCGCAAAAAGCGGAAGACCTGGTAGAAGAGACAGAGCTGTTGAAACTGAAATTGAAAGAATTGAAAGAGAACTAAGTGAAAAGCAATTAGTATTAACTAACTGGACACCAAAAACAGAACTTGGCAGAGCAGTAAAAAGCGGAAAAATTACTAACCTTGAAGAAATATACGAAAAAGGATTAAAGATTTTGGAACCAGAAATTGTTGATTCATTATTAACATTAAGTGATCACTTACTTTATGTTGCAAGAACTACTAGAGTAACAAGAGCGGGAAGAAAATACTCTTACAGAGCAGAAATATTAATTGGAAACAAAAACGGTTACGTTGGAATCGGAACTGGAAAAGATGCAGACAGATTCCCTGCAATAAACAAAGCAAAAAGAATTGCAAAATTAAATTTAGTAAGAGTTTTCAGAGGAAGCGGAAGTTGGGAAGAACAAGCAACTGAAGATAAACACTCATTACCTTTCAAAGTTGAAGGACACAGCGGAAGTGTAAGAGTAGTATTAATGCCAGCACCAAAAGGAACTGGACTTGCAGTAGGTAAAGCAATAAGACCAGTAATGGAACTTGCAGGAATAAAGAATGTTTGGGGAAGAACATCAGGAAGATCAACAATCTCACTGAACTTCGCACAAGCAGCTGTTGATGCATTATCACAAACAGGAAAAATGAAGGCATCAAAAGATGTTGAAAGAAAAGTACAAAAAGAAACAAGAAATCAAATGTGATCATTTGCAGGCAAATGTAAAACAAATAATATTTAGAAATGAAATTTGAAAGTTGAGTGGTGAAAGTATGTATGCGGTAATCAGAATTAGAGGGACAGTAAATATTGCTCCAGATATTTCAAAAACACTTGAGTTGCTTAACCTAAAAAGAGTAAATAATTTAAGCATCTTCCAAGAAAACGAACAAACTACAAAAATGATTAAAACTGCTCAAGATTACGCAACTTACGGAAAAATAAGTGAAGCAACATTAAAAGTATTAATTGAAAAGAAAGCCTTACCATTAAAAGAGGGACAAAAAGTTGACGCTAAAAAAGTTGTTGCAGAACTTGCAAAAGGAAAATCTCCTGCAGAAGCTGGAATTAGAAACCTTTTCAAAATGAGCCCACCAAAAGGCGGATACGAAAGAAAAGGAATCAAAATGCCATTCAAATTAGGCGGAGCAGCAGGAAATAGAAGCGACAAAATTAATGACTTAGTATTAAGAATGATGTAAATTAATAAGTAATATTTAATTGTGTGAAATGCAAAGGTGAAGAATATGACTGACAGAGTAAAAAGAAAAAAGAACAAGAAACGCGGACAGCGAACAATGGGTGCAGGAAACACAAAAAATAGAAGAGGAGCCGGAGGAAGAGGCGGAAGAGGAAAAGCAGGAACAAACAAACACAGATTCCACTCAGCAGGCAGATTAAAACCAAGAATGTACAGAATGAAAATAATTGCTCCAAAAATGGATGCAATCGCTTTAGGCAAACTTGATTTAATTTTAGATGATTTAGTTGCAAAAGGAAAAGCAACAAAAGAAGGCGAAAAATATATTATTACAACAAAAAGCGAATTTGGTAAAGTTCTTTCTCAAGGAGAAACAACTCACAAAATTGTATTGAAAATAAATGCTTCAAAAGGAGCAATAGCAAAAATCATCAAAGCTGGCGGAAAATTTGATTTCGCAAAGAAAGATTTCGTACAAGAAGAAAAACTTGTTGGCGAAGATGATGAAGACCTTGAATTCGAAAGTGCAGACGAAGAAGACAAGGAATAAAAAATCCAACTAGGGCCAAGCCTTGGGATTTGGATTTTTTATGTTACAAAATGAAAGTCATTTTGTAGGAATAATATTTTTTAAAGCTCTTAAAGAGGGGAGCTTGAGCAAATCAGAATTAGTGAAAGATTCAAGCGTGAAAAACAAAAGCGAAGGAATAAAAACACAATTTTGGTTATTTTGATAAGAAAAATTTGATAAAACAAAATTAGAATTAAATATTTGGGTGAATTTGTTGGGTGCTATAATTGACACATTAGTAGGAATATCCCAATACCTGCCTGAGATTAAAAAACCTGAAAAAGAAGTTCCATTCAAAGAAAAAATGATGTGGACTTTCTTAGCACTAATTATTTTCTTAGTACTATCAAGAATTGTTTTATTTGGTCTTGCTCCTGGAGCAACACAAAACCAACAATTGGCTATGGCGCAATTATTACTTGCAAGTGAAATCGGAACAGTAATCACTGCAGGAATTGGTCCAATAGTAATGGCATCAATTTTCTTACAATTATTCTTGGGTGCAAAATTAATCAATCTTGATATTGGAAGCCAAGAAGGAAGAGCAAAATTCCAACAACTACAAAAATTACTTGCAATATTATTGTGCTTTGTTGAAGCATTCATTTACGTTGGAAGCGGATTAATTGTTCCTTCACCAGGAATGTTGCCAATAATTTTACTACAAATAGCATTCGGATCACTAATACTTTTATATTTAGATGAAATAGTTTCAAAGTACGGAATTGGATCCGGAATAAGTTTATTCATTGCAGCAGGAGTAACAGCAGGACTATTTTGGAATACATTTAGATTCCCAATTGGGGACATTACTCAAGGAGGAATGCTTTTCCAGTTTTTTGTTGCAACACCGGGGGATTGGTTAGTACTACTTCCTTTAGTCGGAGTACTTGCAATATTCTTAGTAGTTGTATTCGCAGAAGGAATGCACGTAAACATTCCAATAACAATGGGTTATAGAGGGACAGGCGGAAGATATCCTGTAAAATTCTTATACGTTAGTAACATGCCAGTAATTTTAGCCTCAGCATTATTCATGAATATGAGACTTTGGGCAATGTTTGTTGAAAAAATACCAATCGTTGGACCAATATTTGATGCAATAGCCTGGGCAACAATGTTCCCAAGCATTGGAAATAGTCAATTATTTCACGCAGTAAATACTGGTGGAGGAAGCTTAATTGCCGGAGTTGTTGTTGAAGGAATAACAACTGCAACTGTAAATGCTTTAATCCAATCAGGAGTATTCATGATATTACTAATAATTGCATGTGTTGTATTCGGATGGTTCTGGGTACAAATGGGAAACCAAAGTACAGAAGCAGTTGCAGCGCAACTTGAAAGAAGTGGAATGCAAATACCAGGATTTAGAAAAGACAAAAGAGTTATTGAGAAAGTACTTGAAAGATACATTCCTCCAATTACAATTTTAGGATCAATATTCGTTGCGATTTTAGCTGGTGGGGGAGACTTCGTACTAGCAGGAATAGCAAGCGGAACAGGAATATTACTAACAGTAGGAATAATTTATAGATTTTACGAAGAAATAGCAAAAACACAGCAAGAAACACTTGCAAAATACTTGGGAAAAATAGCATAAATGAGCCATTATAATGGGTTTAATTGGGGAGATGTGAAAAGAGTTATATTTTTAGAGCAATTTTTGAAAGGTCATTAAGTACCTTTTAAAACTTTGCCTTTAAGAAAATAGTTAGTGCTGGTGAGCATTTTTAGGTGTTTAGTAATTGGAACCTGCAATAATAATATTTTGCATAACGGTTGCACTTGCAGCACTGTCAAAAGTACTTCAAAGAAAACTTATTGACAAAGAAAAAATGAAAGCATTTCAGACAAAAATAAAAGAAGATCAGAAAAAATTTAATGAGTTATTAAAGGAGGCTGACAAAAATAAAAAAGAGATAGAGGAATTGCAATCACGAATCATGCAGCAAAACATGGAAATGATGAACTCAAACATGAAGTTGAGTTTATTTACAATGCCTGCATTTTTGATAGCGTTTTGGTTCCTTGGTACATTGTATGGCGGACAACTATTGGTTTCAATAATTCCATTGCCAACATTCAACAATTTTTTCTTGTTGAATCCCTTGAGCTGGATTCCAGTTGGACTAGGTATGACTGCAGGGTACTACAAAATATATTTCTTTTATTATTTGATTGCAGCAATTTTGATGAATTATATTGATAAAGGATATGACAAATTTATTAAGAAAAAATGATATTTAAAAAAAGGAAAATGTGATTTAACATGGTAGCACCTGGAAAACGAAGAATGCAATACAAAACTAGAAAGAGCGCTAGTGGAACAAAAAGAGAATACTTTAAAGGAAAGCACAAAAAAAGAAATTGCTCAATTACAGGAAGAACACTTCACGGAGTTCCACACGAAACAAAGAGTGGACTTGCAAAATTCAGTAAAACTGAAAAAAGACCAAGTGCTCCGTTCGGCGGAATACTTTCAGGCGAAGCAAGAGAAGCAGTATTCACAGAAATGGGAAAAGTACTTGCAGGCGTAAAGAAAATGGATGACGTTGATGACAAGTATAGAAAATATGTAAAACAAGCAATGAAAAGAGCTGACTTAGAATAAAAGAATTAATGGAGTTGTATTTATGGAAATAGGACAAGTTTGCATCAAAACAAAAGGAAGAGAAGCAGGAAGAACTGTAGTAGTTCTTTCAAAACCAAAGGCGGGAAAAGTTCTTGTTGATGGGGCAAAAGCAAAAAGAAAACAATGCAACGTGCTACACTTATTTCCAATAAACGAAATGGCTAAAGTAAAAGAAGAAGAAAGCCACGAAGGCGTAGTAAAAGCTCTAAAAGCTTTGAAGAAATAAATTATATTTGATGAGTTGATTAAAAATGGTAGAATTCAATTATATCGTTCGTGTAATAGGAAAAGATCTTGACGGCACAAAAAGCGTTGAATCTGGACTTCAGGGAATAAAAGGAATAGGACAAAGAGTTGGCGGAATAATGGCTAACGAATTTAGAAAAGAAGCAAAAGTTTCTAAAAATAAAAGACTTGGTGAATTAACACCTGAAGAAATAAAGAAACTTGAAGAAGTAATACTTGCTCCTGAAAAACACAAGTTACCAACTTGGACATTAAATAGACAAAAAGATGTTGAAACTGGAGTAAACAAACACTTGACAATGAACGATTTAGCATTCTCATTAAGAAACGACTTAACAAGACTTGCTGAAATTAAATCCTATGTGGGTCTAAGACACATGTGGGGATTGCCTGTAAGAGGACAAAAGACAAAGTCTAAACACAGAGGCAAAGGCGGAACTGTAAGTGTAACTAAGAAAGATGTAGGCAAGCCGGCAGCACCAGCAAAATCTGCAGCTCCTGCAAAGAAATAATATTGATGTGATTGATTATGGGTGACCCTCGAAAAAAAAGAAAACAATACCAAACTCCAAGAAAAGCTTTCCAAAAAGAAAGAATAGAGAAGGAAAGAGATTTGAAAAAAGTTTACGGTTTAAAGAACAAAAGAGAACTTTATAGAGCAGAAACTATAATCAGATCAAAAAGAGCAACAGCAAGAAAATTACTTGCTTTAGGTCTTGAAAATAGATTGAAGAGAGAAAAAGAATTACTTGATTCAATGAAAAAAATGGGAATATTAAATGCAAGCCCATCACTTGATGATGTATTAGTTTTAACTCCAGAAACACTACTTGAAAGAAGATTACAAACAATAGTGTGGAGAAAAGGACTTGCTAATACTCCAAAACAAGCAAGACAATTCATTGTACACGGACACGTTGCAATTAATGGAAAGAGAGTAGACAAACCAAGTTATATTGTACAAGCAGATGAAGAAAACAAAGTTACTTGGTACGGAAAAGAAATGATGTTTGAAATGAAGAAACAATCAAATAAAAAAGCAGTAAAAGGAAAACCAGAAGAAAAAGAAAACGAATTAAAGAAAGAATTCGAAGATGCAAAACCAACTGAAACAGTTGTTGAAGCTAAGGAATAATATTTGAGAGTTGATGAAAAATGGCAGAAACAAGAGGAATAGTACACGTGTTAGCAACACACAACAATACAATGTTGTTACTAACTGACTTAACTGGTGCTGAAACAATTGCAAAAGCAACAGGCGGAATGGAAACAAAAGCACAACACAAAGAAGGATCTCCATACGTTGCAATGAAGTTAGCCGAAAATATTGCAAATGCAGCAAGAGAAAAAGGAATTAGAGAAGTTTATGTTAAAGTAAGAGGAAGAGGCGGAAATAAAGCACCTTCACCAGGAACTGGAGCAGAAGCAGCAATTAGATCAATTACAAGAAATGGATTAAGAATTTTATCAATTGAAAATGTTACTCCACACCCGCACGACGGATGTAGAAAACAAAAGAAATTCAGAGGAAAAGCTGAGAAGTAAAATAATTAGTTAAATGTGAAAAGAAAAATTGGACGGATGTTTATGGATATTAAGAAAGTACACGAAAAAGAAAATGTTTCAAAGTACCTTGTTAAAGGAACAAATCACATATTCCTAAATACTCTAAGAAGAGCAGTAATGACAAAAGTTCCATGCCTTGCAATAGATTCAGTTCACATTTACGAAAACGATTCAGTAATATTTGATGAAATGTTGGCTAATAGACTTGGATTAATGCCAATAAAAACAGATGTTAAAACTTACAAGAGCGGAGACAGTGTAAAATTAGTTTTAGAAAAAACTGGGCCCTGCGCAGTAACAAGTAAAGACATTAAATGCACAGACCCCAAAATAGAAATCATTGATAAAAAAATATTACTTACAAAATTAGGAAAAGATCAAAACTTAAAGTTAGAAATGACTGCAATAATGAACACTGGTGCAGAACACGCAAAGTACCAGCCCGCAATCGTTTCATACAATGAAGTACTAGAAATTAACAATGACAAAAGTTATGATACTAAAGCAATACTAGCAGAAATGCCAAAAGGAAGCGTAGAAGTAAAAGCAGGAAAACTTTTCTTCTCTGACCCTTATAATACAGAACACCAAAACCAACACTTGGATATTTTAAGAAAACACGGAGTAATAGTAGATTTTAGCAAAACAGATTTCATTTTATCAATTGAAACAACAGGGCAATTAACTGCAAAAGAATTACTTGACGCAGCAGTTGACCAAATAGTTTCAAGACTTGATGAAGTAGACGAACAAGTAAAGAAAATGTAAAGGAAGCGTACTTGCAAGCAAGTACAATTACTCGCAAAGCGAGTACGAGCATTGGAATAACTAAAGCAGGGGTTCCCGAGCGGTCAAAGGGGCAGGACTTAAGTTCCATTTAACGCCACAAGCGTAAATGCGAGAGTTGATTTGGAAAGGAAATCCTGTAGCTTAGTGCTTTCGAGAGTTCGAATCTCTTCCCCTGCATAAAAGTTATATTTACAAAAGAGAAGTGAAAAAATTATGGCAAAGAAATTGGAAACAATAAAACTCATTGCGAGTTTAGAAAAAGCAGCAAAAGCAACAAAGAAAGAAATATGGGCAGACCTTGCTAGTAGAATGGATTCTCCAACAAGAAACGCTTTAACAGTAAGTATAGAGCACGTAAACAAAATGGTTGCTTTAAATAAAGGAAAAACAATTATAGTTCCTGGAAAAATACTTTCTGATGGAGAAATGGAACAAAAAGCGGTTATAGTTGCAGTAGCAGCAAGCGAAAGTGCAAAAACAAAAATCAACAAGAAAGGAGAATTTGTTTTATTAAAAGACTTCGCAGAAAAAGCAGCAAAAGTAAAAGCAAGCGACTTAGTAATAATTGGATAAATGATATTTGAAAATGGTGTTAGATTATGATAGTGGACGCAAAAGGATTAGTAGCAGGAAGAATAGCAACAAAAGTTGCAAAAGCTTTAATTAAAGGCGAACAAGTAACTGTACTAAATGCACAAGATGCAGTAGTAGTAGGTAATACTGAAAGTATAATGGAAAAATACAAAAGAAGAGTAGATGCTGCTATAAAATCAAATCCACACTTCGGACCAAAATACTCAAGAGTTCCGGACAGAATGTTTAGAAGAATGGTAAGAAACATGCTTCCAACAAAGAAAAGTGCAAAAGAAAGATTAATCAAAAACTTAGAAGTATTTAATACTGTTCCAAAAGAACTTGCTAAAGAAAAAGCAATGACATTTGAAGAATTCAAGTGCAATGAAAGATATGGATACATGTCAATGAAAGAAATCGCTGAAGCATTAGGCGGAAGATGGTAATTATCAAGAGTTTTGAAAGGTGAATGAATGGAAGACGAAAAGAAAACAATAAAACCTGCAGCAAAAAAAGCAGGAATGACAGTTAAGGCAAAAAAGAAAAGTGCTGCAGCAAGAGCAGTAATCTACAAAGGAAACGGAACAATAAAAATTAACAAAATAAATATTAACGCTTACGCAGCAGGATACATTAGAGAATTAATAATGGAGCCAGTAAGACTAGCTGGGGACGTAATAAAAGAATTCAATATTGATATTTCAGTTAACGGCTCAGGATTCATGAGTCAAGCAATAGCAGTACGATCATGTATTGCAAAAGCAATAGTAAAAGCAAAAGGCAAAAAATACAAAGATTTATTCATTGCATACGATCGGTACTTGCTTGTTGATGATGTAAGAAGAGTAGAAACAAAGAAACCATTAGGTAGAAAAGCAAGAAAGATTAAGCAAAGAAGTAAAAGATGAAAGCTTTTGCTTTCATTTTTTCCATATTTGTGGAAAAAAGTTAGATGGATGTTTGTGGTGGGAAAATGATTGTTCCAATAAGATGTTTTTCGTGCGGAAAACCATTAGCTGGTTTATACTCCGAATTTGAAGAAAGAACGACTAAAGGGGAACAAGCTGGAAAAGTTCTTGACGACTTAGGTGTAAAGCGATATTGTTGTAGAAAAGTTTTACTAACACACGCAAACATAATGGATGACGTAATGAAATTCCAAAAATAGAAAATGATATTTGTTAGATGTTGAAAGAGTGATACTATGGAAGAAAGAATTGAAAAAGACAATAGACAAGAAATTGACGATACAGAGTTCTATAAAGGAAAAGATCTGTTAATCGACATAGAAACATACCTGAAAAGTGGAGTTCATATTGGGACTAAATTCAAAACAGGCGAAATGAGAAGATACATTTTCAAGAAAAGAAAAGACGGGTTAATGGTATTCAACATTGAAACAATTGACAAAAGAATCAGAATGATTGCAAAAATGCTTGCAAAATACGACGCAAAAGATGTTGCAATTGTTGCTAGAAGATTATACGGTCACAAACCAGCAAGAAAAGCAGCTGCAATGATTGGGGCAAAAGAATTCATTGGAAGATTCATTCCAGGAACATTCACAAACCCTCAAGCAAGATTATTCCACGAACCAAAAGTTATACTAATAACAGATCCAATCGCTGATGCACAAGCACTAAAAGAAGCAAGCGAAATACACATTCCAGTAATAGCAATCGCAGGAAGCGATTCTCCAGTTGGAAATGTTGATTTAGTAGTGCCAGCAAACAACAAAGGAAGAAAATCACTTGCACTATTATTCTACTTAATTACAAGAGAAGTACTAGTTGAAAGAAAAGAACTTGACAGAGCTGCATTTAGTTCACAAGTAAACGAATTCGAACAAGAAATCGACGAAGTACAAGAAGAAAAAGCAAGAAAAGCATATCAAGCAAAAAAACTTGCAAGAAGCGGAAATAGAAGCAGAAGACCAAGAAGGGACTAGAGTACTCCTTTCTTTTTCTTGCCCTTTTTTGACCTTTAGACAGGTCTAATTTTTTTTACATGCAAAACGTCAGTCTAAAGACCCTAATTAACGTTTTAAAGTAAATTTATATACTGGTTTGTACGTAATATATGTATAACTAAGATGCATTTTGGTGGTTGGAAATGAATAATTCAGCTGAAGCATACACACTCCTTGAAAAACTTGGATTAACAGAATACGAAGCAAAAACACTAAGCACACTATTTTCTTTAAAAGAAGCAGAAGCACCGCACATTTCAAGAACTGCTCAAGTTCCAAAAACAAGAGTGTATGATGTTTTAGAAAAATTAATGGAAAAAAATCTGATTATAGAAATAAAAGGGAGACCAAAATTATATCGTGCAGTTGAAGCACAAAAAGCAATAGATCTTTTATTAATTGGAAAAAAGAATCAGCTAGAATTACTTGAAAAAGAAGCTACTGAAGTTAAAGAAAATATTTTTGTAAATGTTGGAAAAGATGAAACCGGCGAAAAAGTGATGAAAGTAAAAGACAAACAAGACTTTGAAAGAATCTTGGGGCAAGAATTATTAAAAGCAGGAAAATCAATACAAGGATTAACAGAAATTACTGATGACCATGATATTATTCATGATGCACTAAAAAGAGCAAAAGCAAATAATGTTACAATAAAATTACTAAACACATTCCCTTCAAAGAGACTAAAAGATTGCTGCGAAGTAAAACAATTCAATCACGGACTCAACGCGTTTATTATTGATGGAAAAAAAATTGTGATGGCAATAAGTGATTTCAAGAAACAAAAACCAGATTATCATTTTACAATACTAAACGAACACCAGCCAATGGCAAATGCACTATTACACTATTTTGACAAAAATTGGAAAGACGCAAAGAATTACTAATTGATTTCTATGGCTTTAAAAGTTAGTGGAAAACTTGTTAATGGTAAGACTCGTCAAGAGCGATATCATTTGCCTGCTAGTGTTCCTGCGAGGTCAGTCTCTCAATATGTACTTCTTAGAAAAGTTTTAGCCGCGGACTTATTAATGCGAATGAAGGAGCAGTCTAATTGGAAGAGTAAATTTCTTGAAGAATATGCGGGAAATGAATCACTTCAATTAGCAATACCCAAAGATTGGATGCAACTTTCCGATTTAGAGCTACTTAAGAAGTTAAGGGCCAATAAATCAAAATAACTTACTCTATTTTTAGAGAGTTTACGGCTTATAACAAAACTCTTAAACCTTAACAAATCTAATTTTCATTATGAGTACTACTGAAGAAATCCACGCAGTTGCTTACAAATACGCTGTAAAGAATGCATTTGAGCATGAAGGCAAGTCACAAATTGGGGCAGTTGTTGGAAAAGTAAAAGCACTATTTCCGGAAGTTGATTTAAAAGAAGTTGCGCCACTAATTGCAAAAACAGTTGGCGAAGTAAACAAAATGCACAAGGATTCACTAAATTCTGAATATTCTAAATTTACTGCTGAAGGATGGGAACTAAAACACGTAGAAAAAGAAAAAACTCTCCCTGATTTAGAATGGATGACGCCTGGAACTAAATTAATTACAAGAGTTGCACCAAACCCAAGCGGAGTAATGCACTTTGGACACGCAAGACCAGGAGTACTCACTGATGAGTATGTAAAAAAATATGGCGGAAAATTAATTTTAAGATTTGATGATACGGATCCAAAAGTAAAAACTCCAATGGAAGGAGCAGAAGCAGAATTCAAACGAGATTTTGACTGGCTTGGAATAAAATTTCACGAAACAAACAGATCAAGCGATAGACTTGAAAGATATTATGAAGTTTTAGAAAAATTATTAACTGATGGGATGGCGTATGTTTGTTCATGCGAAAGCGAGAGTTGGCGAAAATTAATTTGGGATAAAAAGGCATGCCCTTGCAGAGAAAAAAAACCGACTGAACAATTAATTCAATGGAAAAAAATGCTAGCGCACGAAATAAAAGAAGAAGAAGCAGTTGTTAGAATTAAAACTGATTTAAACAATCCTGATCCAAGTGAAAGAGATTGGTGGGCAGCAAAAGTAGTGGATAATATTGATCACACAAATCCAAACGTAAAAAATAAACACGTTTGGCCATCATACAACTTAGCATGCGCAGTTGATGATCACGATATGAACGTAAATTTAATTATACGCGGACAAGAACACTTAACTAATGCGGACAAACAAAAGTTTTTATTTGATCATTTTGGTTGGACTGTTCCACACAATTATTTTAATGGAAAAATATCAAAACTCGGAGACATGGTGTTATCAAAAAGTAAAATAAAAGTTTTAATGGAAAAACAAGGACTTACACGCGATGATGATCCAAGACTTGCAACAATAAAAGCATTTAGAAGAAGAGGATTTGATCCACGCGCAATAAGAAAAATAATTCTTGATTCTGGTTTAAGTTTAAAAGAAGTAAAAATATCTGCCGAAGCAATTGCTGCGGCAAACAAAACATTTATTGGAGAAGTAAATTCTTACCCATTCTTTGAAGAAGCAATTCCACTAGAAGTTTATAATGTTTCAAGCGGAGAAGGAGAATGCTATGGAGAAACTGTTAAATTTGATTCTGGTTTAGCGAAAGTATTTGTGGATAAAAAAGAATTAATGCGTTATAAGAGTAAAAAAGATGCTCCTGTTCGATTCAAAAAAGCGTTCAATGCAAAAATTACTGAAGTAAGCGAATACGGCGGAAAAGCAATGTTTGTTTCATACATGAAAACTGAGAATCCAGTACTTTCATGGGTAGATGCATTAATTGATGTTGAAATATTAATGAGTGATGGATCAATAAAAAGAGGATTTACTTCAGAGTCCATATTAAGCCAACTATCTAAAGTGTACGAAAAGGATGCAAAAGGAATAGTGCACTTTGACGGAATCGGATATGCTAATATTGAAGGAAAAGATAATGGAATAATAAAATGTGTTTATTCTTATGAATAAAACTCTTAGTACATTTAGGCAAAACTTGCAAAAAAGAAGACAAGCTGGAAAAGGCAAGGTTAAAGGTGCGGGGCAAGTACAGTTTTTATTCCAAAGATTGACCGAAGGGGAAAGAAGTGAAATGTACTCTAGGGAACTAACTCACACTACTCGACAAGGATTAACAAGTTTTGTAAATTATTCTACTTTGCAAAGAACCAGAACTATTTCTGGGAACATACTAATTAAAGATGCGCAAAAAAAAGTTATTTCAGAATCTGTATTTGCTGAAGTAAAACCAGAACACGGGGCGAGATACTTTTTTCTTAGCGACAGTTTAACAAAACCAAGTTTTCGAGAAGAAGGATTGCAACGCCAAGTAATCCAAGAACTAAGCGAGCTAGCAAAACGAGTCGGAGTAAAAAGCATCCGACTTAACGTGCTAAAAACTAATCTTCGTGCAATTGAAGCAAGAAAAAGAATAGGATTCAAACCAGTTAGTACAACTAACCCTACACTTGACGCCCAAAAACCCGAAATGATGATGGAACTAAGTATCCCATCAAAAGATTGATAGGGTCTATTTCGGGGGGGCTGTTGCAAAGGATACTTATTTATATTAAAAAATCCTCTCTAAGAACATGGTTCTTACTAAGGTGCGGGTAAACGCACCCATTCGGGCACAAGGAACAATTGAGTATTTGGTTATTCTTGCTATTGTTGTTGTTATTTCGCTTGTTGTTGTTGGTTTAGTAATGCAACAAGTTGGTTCATCTTCTAACGTTTCTTCTACTGCGTCTGAGATTTCTTCCAAGAGCAGTTTGATTTCAATTACTGATGCTTCATTTAATTCTGTTGATGGAAATTATTTTTTAGGGATTAGGAATAATGATCCTGATGTAACAATAATTAATAGTGTTTCTGTTGGAAATGATACTAATTCTTTTTTTGAGCAATTGCCGCTTTCTGCAGAAAAAGTTTTTAAAATTCCAACAACTGGAACTTGTGTAAACGGACAAAAGACTAGTGCGGATATTATTATTACATATACTACAAAATATGGTTTGATTAAAACGCAAAAGTTGAGTGGGCTTTCTTTTGCTTGTGAAACAGTTAATGTGGACCCAAGTAAACTCGCAGGATACACTCCACAGGCCCCTGTAGTAGTGGGCGAACCTGCAGGAATTTCTGGACTTGTTGCACACTTCAAAATGAATGACGATAATAATCCGACTGCGGTGCTTGATAGTTCTGGAAATAATTTTGTTGGAGTTGCGCAGCAAAATACTAATTTGTTAACTACTTCAAAAGTAAATAAAGCTTTGAGTTTTAATGGAACAGATGATTACATAAGTATTTCTGATACGGGGACAAATTGGAGTACTCCAAAATCTATTTCGTTATGGCTTAAAATTAATGGAGATTATACTGATGATAGGGGAACAATTTTTGAAAAAACAGGAATTGCATATATTACTTATACGGGAGTAAGCAATGCTCGGGTTATTGAAACTTATCATGCGGGGACAAGTCCTGAAGGATATGATTCAAGTACTGCAACTTTGTTAGATAATACTTGGTATCATGTTGCTTATGTTTTGGATGCAGGAAATAATGAAATGAAAGTATATCTTAATGGTGATTTAGACAGCACCACTAGTGTAACAGGGACTGTTGGAACTAACACTAGTCCAATTTATTCCGGCAGGGCTTCTTTGGTTTATCGTTTTGCTCCTATAAGTCTAGATGATTTAAGAATTTATGATCAAGCACTAGATCAAAACGAAATTTTGGCAATTTATAATTCTGGTTCTGGAACTGAGAGCGAAAGTGGTTCTTTGAATACGAATTTAGTTGCGCATTATTTGATGAATGATGATGCTGGTGATAAAGTAGTTGTTGACAGCAAAGGAACAAATGACGGAACCTCGGTTCGAGATACAAACGAAATGACTTCTTCAAAAATTGGAAAAGCTTTGAGTTTTAATGGAAGCACGGATTATATTGCAACTCCTGATAACTCTTCATTAAGTTTGTATCAAAATAGTTTTTCTATTTGTGGTTGGGTAAAAACTGGTGCGGGCGGTTCAGAGTATCAATCCATGGTAATGGTAAGAAATTCTGCTGGTAGCGATGATAGTATATTGGGTGGTTTTTTGATGTATCCTGATGGAAGAATAAGGTGGGATACTCAAGATTATGGGGATCATTCAGTATTTTCAATTAATCCTGTTAATGATTCCGCTTGGCATTATGTGTGTGGGACATATGCTGAAACAAATCATCTTACTAAATTGTATGTTGATGGGGTATATCAGGGAGAACAAACAGCAACAAGGTTTACTGATGCTTCTGATAAGCAAGTAACTTTTGGTTGGAACGGGTGGGGGCAAGTATTTTCTGGGAGTATTGACGATGTTCGTATTTACGATCGCAACCTAAGCTCAACTGAAATAGCTGCGCTGTATAATTCCGGTTCCGGAACAGAAAGCGAGAGCGGTTCGCTAGGAACAGGGCTTGTCGCGCATTACACAATGAATGATGATGTTAATCCGACTGCGGTGCTTGATAGTTCTGGGAATAATTTGGCTGGGGCTGCACAACAAAATACAAATGTCTTAACAACTTCAAAAATTGGAAAAGCTTTGAGTTTTAATGGAAGTAGTGACTACGTTACTTCTTCTGCAATCCCCGGAACGTACACGGAATTTTCTATCTCTCTTTGGTTCAAGTCCACTTTAGGCAGCGAAGGTTCAGATTGGCAACAACCTTTAATTCATTGGGGCGCAGCATCCTCTCCAAGAATATATTTGAGGTTTGAATCAGGGAGTAGAATTTATTTGGATGCTCTTCCTGATTCGAGTGGAAAAGTATATTGGGATGGCAAAGAAATAGGGGGGGCATTTCCTGGAGGGGTAGATGGAGACGGAATTATTCCTGCGTTCAACGCAGGAACATGGCACCACGTTGTTATTACAGGTAATGCGCCTGAATCATTTACTGATGAAGTCTTGTTAATTGGGACTGGAAATCCAACTCACTCAGGGACTTATTGGGAAGGAGAAATAGATGATGTTCGAATTTATTCAAGAGATTTAAATTCTTCTGAAATTTTGGCGTTATATAACTCTGGTTCTGGCACTGAAAGTGAAGTGGGTAGTTTAGGGACTAACTTGATTGCGCATTATTTAATGAATGATGATTCAAATACTACTGCGATTGTTGTTGATAGTAAAGGAACAAATGATGGTACGGTTCAACAGAATACTAATTTGTTAACTACTTCAAAAGTAAATAAAGCTTTGAGTTTTGACGGAAGTAGTGGAGGGATTAGTATTCCTCATACAACCGAGTTAGACTTTGGGACTGGCGAATTTTCATTCTTTGGGTGGGTTAAAATTAATGAAATTGATTCTCGACCAGCTTTATTTTCATTATTAAACGGTTCTTTTGCAGGAAACATGCAAGTAGATTACGATAGTGTTATTGATGGAAAATTATCTTTTTATGATGGATCCGATTGGTTGACTACTCCGACAGATTATCCTGTTAAAGTTAATGACGGCAATTGGCATTTTGTTGGGTTAACAAGAACAGGAAGTAATTACACATTTTATATTGATTCAAATTCTTTCTTAGTTTCTGGTTCAAATACAGGCGACATGTCAGGAGATTGGTATTTTGGATCATATTATAATTTCACTTACACTTTAAATGGGTTTATGGATGATGTGAGATTTTATTCCAGAGCTTTAACGTCAAATGAAGCCATTCAGTTATATAATTTAGGTCACGGAACTGAAACTATTTAACAAAAAATTAACAAAATATCTTTCAAATTCTTCCTTTTCCAACCCCCCAAACCCACCTTTTTAAACTTTTCTTTGAGGTATTATTTTAGTTTCAAGGCTTATTTTATGCCGATGAAGCTGATGTTTAATCAGCGGAGGTTGTTTCGCGAAAGCGGGGCTTTTTCGTTGTTTTAGACAATTGACGCGGAGGAGATTTTAGATGGCGGACTATATTAAGGTACAACTAACGGATGAATTGAGAGATCAAACTATTGATTTGCTCGAAAAAACTGCTAAGAAAGGAAAAATCAAAGCAGGAATTAACGAAGTAACTAAAGCAATCGAAAGAGGAACAGCAAAATTCGTAGTAATTGCTGAAGACGTAAATCCAAAGGAAATCGTAATGCACTTACCATTACTTTGCGACGAAAAACAAATCCCTTTCAGTTATATTGCAACAAAAAAAGACTTAGGTGAAAAAGCTGCACTTAGAACTGCAACTGCATCAATCGCAATAACTGAATCAGACATGGATAAAGAATTCAAAGATTTAGCAAAAAAAATTGCTGAATTAAGGAAATAAAGGTGAACGATTATGGCTGGCGATGAAAGAGGAACTCCTGCAGAAGTTGTAGAAGTTGTAAAAAAAACCGGTGTTCACGGAGAAGTAACACAAATCCTCTGCAAAATAATGGACGGACCTGAAAAAGGAAGAGTAAAAAGAAGAAATGCAAGAGGAAGTATACAAAAAGGAGACATAATTATTTTGCTAGACACAGAAAGAGAAGCAAAAGAAATTAGGTCAAGAAACTAAAGGGAAGGATCCCCGCGGGGGATAAGATGGTGAAGAATATGGTTAAATGTAGTTTTTGCGGTTCTGACCTTCCAATTGGTGGAGGAAAAATGTACGTTAAAAGAGAAGGTACAGTATTTTATTTTTGCTCTAACAAGTGTGAGAAGAACCAAATACAAATGGGAAGAAAACCAACAAAGACAAGATGGACTGAAAGCTATAACAAGCTAAAGAAAACTTTAATGTCTGCAAGAGAAAAGGAAGCAAAGGAAGGGAAGTGATGAACTGTGGTTGACAGAACATTACTTCTGTAAAACCTGACGGAGTTCAAAGAGGGTTGACTGGAGAAATCCTAAAACGCTTTGAAACCGTTGGACTAAAAATCGTTGGAATGAAAATGGTTTGGATAGATGAAGAATTTGCTGCAAAACACTATTCGGATATAAAAGTTCGAAGAGGGGAAAAAGTATTCAACGGCTTAATGGGTTTAATCACAATGGGCCCAGTTGTTGCAGTTGTGCTAGAAGGAGTTGACGCTGTAGAAGTAGTTAGAAAAATATGCGGGCCAACAGAACCAAAGTCAGCACAACCAGGAACAATACGCGGAGACTTCGCGCACGTAAGCTTTGCTTACTCTGACGAAGTAAACCAAGCTGTTAGAAATGTAGTACACGCAAGCGGAGCAAAAGATGAAGCAAAAGTAGAAATCGCTTTATGGTTCCAGCCAAGTGAATTACATAATTATCCAACAGTAAATGACATTCACATCCTACATCAGGATGCTAGTCACATTAGAAAACTGCGAGGAAGCACTCAATAAAAAGAGAAGGCGAAAAACTTGCATGCACTAATAATAGTAAAGCCAAGCGCTGTAAATGATAAGTTGCTTGGCCAAATTATTAGCAAAATAGAACAAGCAGGCCTAAACATTGAAGGAATCAAAACCCAATTGCTTGACATCCATGGTTTAAAGAATAAAATTAATAAAGAACAAGATTTAGGTAAAATTAATTCATTAAAAGAAGGAATGAAAGTTCCCTGTGTATTAATGGTTGTTTTTGGTAAAAATGTAATTGAAATTTGTAAAAAAATTGAAAGTGAATTTGAAACAAATATTCACACTTCAGCAAATGAAGAAGTAGCAAAATATGAAATCTCAAGATTTTTTAAAACAGAAGAATTATTTTCATACAATCAAGACGTTGAACAAATAAGTGATGTTGACAGTTCACCAAAACTTTGGAAAAAATATGCAAACAAAAGTGTTGAACAAATAGAAAAAGACGAAAAGAATAAATAATTATTTGTGAATGGTAAAGAGAAAATTAATTTAAAAATTATTTTTATTAAAATTACTTGGTGAGAAAAATAAAAAAGTAAAGAAGATGATTAGTATGATTAGACAGCCAATAATTACCGTTCTGGGACATGTTGATCATGGCAAAACTTCCCTTCTTGATGCAATAAGAAACACAAGAGTTTGTGCTAAAGAAGCTGGAGCTATTACACAGCACATTGGGGCAACAGAAGTTCCAATAGATATAATCCAAGAAGTTGCAGGATCGTTAATTAAAAAATACGGATTCAATTTAACAATTCCTGGATTATTATTTATTGACACTCCTGGGCATGAAGCATTTACAAACTTAAGAAAACGCGGAGGAGGAATTGCGGACCTTGCGATACTTGTAATTGATGCAATGCAAGGAATACAACCACAAACTGTTGAAGCTATTGAAATCTTACGCGCATTTAAAGTTCCATTTGTAATCGCAATGACAAAAATAGATTTAATGCCATTTTATTCTTCAAAAGAAGGAAATTTTCTTGATAATTTGAAAACACACAACCCTAGAAGTCAACAATTATTTGATGAAAAACTTTACACTCTAGTCGGAGATTTATACAAGTATGGATTCGAAGGAGAAAGGTTTGATAGATGTGCGTTTGGAAAACAAATACCCATTGTTCCTGTATCCGCGCACACAAAAGAAGGACTTGCTGAACTAATTACTCTTTTATCAGGATTATCACAAAGATATTTAGAAAAAAAATTAGAAATAAGTATTGATGAAGCTGCAAAAGCTGCGGTTTTGGAATCAAAAGAAGAAAAGGGACTTGGAAAAACAATTGATGTAATACTTTACCAAGGAACACTAAAAGTAAATGATGAAATCGCAGTTATTGGAAGAAAAGGAGTAATTGTTACAAAAATAAGAGTACTACTTGAACCAAAGCCATTACAAGAAATGAGACTAACAAAAGAAAAATTTTCGTCAGTGAAAAGTGTATCGGCTGCAACTGGAGTAAAAATTTCAGCACCCGGACTTGATGACGTTTTGGCAGGATCAACTTTAACCGGAATAAAAACTGGAAAAGAAGTTGAAGAACTAAAAATGGAATTTAAAGAAACACACTACGCTTCTGACAATAAAGGATTAATTGTAAAAGCAGATGCAATAGGATCACAAGAAGCAATGATAAATTTACTAAAAAAAGAAGGATTCTTGCTTAGAAAAGCTGACATTGGGAATATTACTAGAAAAGATATTATGGAAGCAGCTTCATTACAATGCGAAGATCCATTACTTGGAGTAGTATTAGGATTTAATGTTGAAGTAGATAAAGATGCAACTCTTGAAGCAGAAAAAAGAGGAATAAGAATATAATGAAAAAGTAATTTATCATTTAATTGAAAATTATAGAACTTGGGTTGATGAATCAAAGCGAGCAGCTAAGTCAAACGAACTTGCTTGCTTAGTTTGGCCTGTAGAATTTGAAATAATACGAGGAAAAGTATTTAGAAACACAAAACCCGCAATAGTTGGGGTAAAAATACTTGAAGGGAAATTAAGAGATGGTTGGAGAGTAATGAACAAAACTGGGGAAATTATTGGGACAATTCAAGGACTACAAAATGATGGAAAAGCAGTAAAAGAAGCAAAGCGAGGAGATGAACTTGCGGTTTCAATTGATGGGGGAAATGTTGGAAGAAACATTAGCGAAGGAGAACATTTGTTTTCTTGCATCCCTGTAAAACAATACTGTGATCTTGAAAAATATTTATCGGATTTTAGCGAAGATGAAAAGAAATTACTTACTCTAATTAAGAGTAAACAAGCAACAGAGGGAGAATAAGCACAAAAAAGAGCAAATGAAATGATTGATAAAGGTTTATTTTAAGACTTTAATGGGGGAGAATGAAATGAAAGTAGTAATAAGCGACCAAAAAACAGGAAAAGCCTACATGGCTACCACAGAACAAGACTTGTTCTCTGGGAAGAAAATAGGCGAAGTAATCAAGCTAGATGAATTAGCATTGCCTGGTTACGAAGCAAAAATAACCGGAGGAAGCGATAAACAAGGTTTCCCAATGAACGTATCCGTACAAGGACCAGTTCGAAAGAAAATCTTTACAGGCCGAGCTCCAGGATTTAGAGGAACAAAAAAAGGAGAAAGAAAAAGAATCTCTGTAAGAGGAAACACTGTAAGTAATGAACTTGCACAATTAAATGCAATAATTACAAAACCCGGTTCAGTTGATATTTCAGTTGTACTTGCAAAAGTAGAACCAAAAGGCGATGACGGATTAACTGCTAAAGAAAGATTAATTAAGAAAAGTCTTGAAATGGCAGGAAGTGCAGAAATCGGAGAAGCAACAAAGAAAAAAGCAAGACACTAATTCTGCGGAATTAGTGCAAGCACTAAAAGTGCAGGCAGTATAGCGGGCACTAAAATGTGCTTGAATTAAAGTGTGCGTACTAAAGTACATGCACTTTATTAGTAATAACTTTGGTGAGAATGTTGGTTGGAACAAAAAAGAAAAGTACTGAAGAACACCCTGCGGGTGCAGTGGATAAGACTCTTCACAAAACTACAAAAGAAATTCCAGCGGACGCCGTAAAAAAAGTTAGAGCTACAAAAAAGAAAACAGAAAAAAGTGTTGTTGCTGAAAAGTCGGTCGATACTATTCAGCACTCCCCTGTAGAAAAAGTGCATGTTCACGCGGAGCACAAACCCTCTGCGGAGCATAAATCCCCTGAAGAGCACAAAGTACACGAGCATTCAGTTAGTGCAAGTCACAAAGTGATTGATGAAAAAAAAGAATGCTCTCCTGAAACGCATTCTAAAAAAACAAAAGAAGTATTGCAACCAGAAATAAATATTGGAATGATTGGTCACGTTGATCATGGTAAAACTAGTCTTACTAAAGCACTAACTGGAAAATGGTGTGATACGCACAGTGAAGAAATGAAAAGAGGAATCTCAATTAGGTTAGGTTATGCGGATGTAACTTTTTTTAAATTAAAAACTTCAAGCGGAATTGTTTACAATAACAAAGCAGAATATGCTGGAAAACCTGCTGAAGTTATTTCAAAAAGAAACGTTAGTTTTGTTGATGCGCCAGGACATGAAACACTAATGACAACGATGTTATCTGGAGCAGCACTAATGAACGGAGCAGTACTAGTAATTGCATCAAACGAACCTTGTCCACAACCAAGAACTATCGAACACTTAATGGCACTAAAGTTTGCTGGAGTAGACAAAGTAGTTGTAGCACAAAACAAAGTTGATTTAATTACAAAAGAACAAGCACTTGAAAATTATAAAGCAATTAGAAATTTTATGGACAGTTACGGATACAAAGATTCTCCGATAGTTCCAACAGTTGCAAACTTTGGAGTAAATATTGATTCACTAATAGAAGCAATTGAAACTTATATTCCAACTCCAGCACACGAACTTGAAAAACCTTTGAAAATGTTTGTTGCAAGAAGTTTTGATATTAATAAACCAGGAACAAAAACAAAAGACTTACGCGGAGCAGTAATTGGGGGAAGTATCACACAAGGAATCGTAAACGTTGGAGACGAAATAGAACTTGCACCTGGCTTAGAAGGCCGAACAAAAACAAAAGTACTGAGTATTGCAATTGATGGCGGAATGCTAACTTCTGCAAGACCTGGCGGATTACTTGCAATTGGAACTGATCTTGATCCAAGCATGGCACAAAATGATAGATTAAGAGGACAAATCGCAGCAAAAGTAGGAACACTTCCTCAACCAGTAAAAGAATTAAATTTGAAATTAACTTTGTTTGAAAGAATGATTGAACAAAACCAAAAAGAAAAAGTTATAATCAAAGTAACTGATCCGATAGTAATCACAATCGGAACAAATACAGTTGTTGGATTTGTTTTGAAAACTGACCAGAAGAGTTGCTTACTAAACTTGAAAACAGAAGTAATTGCTGAGAAGAATGAAAAAGTTGCACTAAGCAAAAACATAAACGGACAATGGAGACTAATCGCATACGGGGAAGTAATGTAATTATTTTTTGTTGGTTGTTTTTATGAATAAAACTTTAGTTGTTTTGCTAAGTACTTTTTTTTTAATTCCTTTTGTATTTGCTAGTAATTTGTTGCCAACAACTAATGAGGGTTTAGCTTATGCAATAGTTGTTTTTGGTGGTGTTCCTTTAGCTTTGTCTGCGGGAGTTGCACTAGGCATAATGCTTTTGATTTATGCTTTGATTAAACTAATTAAAAATAAAAAATTCTTTTCAATGCCTTTATTTTTGATGCTGATTTTAGTTGTTCATTTTATTTTGAGCTATTTTATTTTAGTGGGAAAAATAGCCCCTTATTATAGTTTTTGGGGTTGGGGGGTATTTCTAGGAATTCCATTCTACATTCTGATAATTATTGGAATAGTTGTTTTTGGAGGAATTGATATTTGGCATTTTTTTATGAACTATTTGAACTTGAAGAAAAAAAATAATCCTCCTGGAAGTGTTTGAATTTGGCTAAAATAAAAATTTTACTTGATACTAATTTTCTTCTCACAATGGTGAGACACAAAATTCATGGATTTGATCAAATAAATCAAAAAGTTCCTGCGGAGTATTACACTTTAAGCAGAGTTATTTACGAACTAAAAGGACTTTCTAAGGATGATAAAAAAGTGAGAAACGAAGCAAGGATTGTTGAAGAAGTACTCAAGAATAATTGTGTTAAAGTGCTTGATAGCACAATGGAAGATGTTGATTCTGAACTAGTTGAACTAAGTAAAGACTATGTAATTGCTACAAATGACCGCGAACTACGCATAAGGGTGAAACGGGCTGGCGGGAAAACTGTTTTTATTCGAAGCTTAACTTACATTGATACGGGGGACGTAATTGAAGAGTAATTGTGTGGAATTACCCAATATCCTGGACATATTTTGGAATGAATGAGTGATTTTTGACCCGAAAGTGATGGTTTTTAAACATGACCTTTTGTTAATTAATTATTCCTGCCTTAGTGGTAAGGCTAACTTTTGGTGAGCGAAGTATTAAGGATTTTAGTTAATTTTTAGATTTATTTCATTGTGAAGGTGAGCAAATGTTCTATAAAACAAAAATTATTGACAAAGTAAGAGTTCCCCCTAAGAAACTTGGAACTAAAATAAAAGACTCATTACTAGATATTTGCAGAGAAGATTACGAAGGAAGAATAAAAGAAGAATATGGTGTAATAATTGCAATCACTGGAATTGGCGAAGTTGGAGTAGGACACGTAATACCTGGTGACGGATCAGCTTACTACGAAGCAGAAATAGAAATGCTTACATACAAACCACACGTACAAGAAATAACAAGAGGAACAATTACAGAAGCAACAGAATTTGGTGCTTTCGTTAGAGTTGGGCCAATTGAAGGATTAATCCACGTAAGTCAAATAATGGATGACTTCATTAATTATGATGCTAAATTACCAGGATTTGTTGGAAAGAAAACTGACAAGAAATTAGTTCCTGAAGATAATGTTTTAGCAAGAATTGTAACTGTGGCTCTAAAAGGAGATACTTCAAGTTCAAAGATTGGACTTACAATGAGACAACCATTCCTAGGAAAATCTGACTGGGGAAGAATAGACGAAAAAGGAACAAAAGAAGGTAAAGCAAAGAAGGAAGAAAAAGGATCTTCTGGAAAGAAAGAGCCAATCCAAGGAAAAGAATCTAAAGCTAAACCAAAAGAGGATAAAAAGTAATTTAACAAATGAAAATTAATAAATGATTATAGAAGGCGATTTTGATGTTGAAAGAAAAAGCATGCAGAAATTGTAGATTCATTGTAGAAGAAGGGGACGTTTGCCCTAACTGTAATGAAAAAACGTTCACTACATTTTGGAGAGGATATGTTGTAATAACAAATCCTGAACAATCAGAACTAGCTAAAAAAATGGGAATAACAAGACGAGGAAAATTCGCTCTAAGACTAAGTCGATAAAAATTATTTTTGAAAGGTGAAGGTATGGATTTGAAAATATTAGACAAAAAGAAAAACGAATTATTGAAGAGAACTGAAGTAACTGCCGATATGCACGAAAAAACAATTCCTTCAAAACAATTAATTCGAGAAAAACTCTCAGCTTTACTAAACACAGCTGTTGAAACAATTGCAATTACACAAGTAAAATCAAAATTTGGTTCAGCAAAAGCAAAAGTATACGCAAGAGTGTATTCTTCAGTTGCTGATTTAAAGAAAACAGAACCAAAATACATAATTAAAAGAAACTTTGGAGAAGAAAAGAAAGCAGAAGCTAATGCTGACGCTGACGCTCCAGCAGCATTTAAGAAATAAATTTACCCGGTGATGAACAATGGCTGAAAAAACTGAAAAAAAAATATCAAAATCAGAAAGATACGACACTTCAACAGGAGTAGTTAAAAGAAAATCAAAATTCTGCCCAAAATGCGGACCAGGAGTATTCATGGCAACCCACAAAGACAGAAACGCATGCGGAAAATGCGGATACATGGAAAAGAAGTAAAGAACTTCTTTTTCACTTTTTCTAATAATTATTATTTCTCCTTTGCCTTTTCATTTGGAGAAGATTTTTGTTTTCAATTCCTTCTTGTCAATTCAACCCACAGAATAACTTTGCCAAGAATTTTATAATCCTTAATTTTGAGTCCGGCCCTTTTTGCAATTTTTTCAATATCCTCTAAACTATAAGATTTTGATTTTAGTCCACTCTGGGAATAAAATATCTCATTTTTCTCATCAATTTTAGAAATCTTTACGCCCACTGTTTTGTACCAATTTTCCCGATCCTTTAGTGTTCCCTTATAATAAACGGTTATAAAAATACTTTTTGAAGTAACTTTTGACATTTCTTTCAATACCGTAACTTCGTCTTTTACATTTCCAAGAGTATTCCAAACGCAAAGACTAAAATCAAAATAGTTTTCTTGAAAAGTATCTCCCAACTTTTCCAATTCTGCTCGGAGAATTTTGGCATTTTGGAAAGTTTTTGAGATCTCCTTTGCTTTTTTGAGCATTAACTTGGCGTTGTCAATACCAATAAATTCATTGACTAGAGGGGATAATTCGGGGATTAATCTCCCGATTCCTACTCCTGCCTCAAGTATTCGATTTGCATTTTTAACTTTAATTCTCAATAATCTAGTTTCTTGTTGAATATATTTTTTGTATTTTTGGGGATAATACTTTGGCATTAATGCTTTAAATTCGCCATTTTCAAAATCTTTTCCCTCAAAAAATTCTTCTTTCATTTACATTTTTTATAAGAGACAGATTTTAAATAAATCCTTAATTAATTATTTGATTTTAACGTTTTGGCTAACCTTTAAATTAACAAAACCCCTACCTTATTCATGGTTGAATATTTTACTTATCTCTTACTTGCACTAATGGTAATATTTCCCTTTTTTTGGCTAAAAGTAATTAAAAAAAATTCTTGGGAAGAAATACACAAAATATTATTTCCAAAGTTCCAAGGGGTAAAGAAAGAATTAGTTGGATCGTTAATGCTTTTTGTGTTTCTGGTAATAGCTTTCTTTTTGATTATTGGATTAGTAAGTATTCTTGGAATAAATGATTTGGCTAAAGTGGATCAAGTTGTAAAAGAATCAGTACAAAACAATGCACTAATTTATTTTGTTTCCCTTTTGCCAATCCTTTTTATTGAAGAATTCTTTTTCAGAGCATTTCTTGTAAGCCGAATTGGGGTAATTCCTTCAACTTTACTATTTACTGTTGCACATTTTGGTTATGGTTCAATCGCAGAATTTACTGGGGTATTTATATTGGGGCTAATATTGGCTTACTGGTTTAAGAAAAACAAATCCTTAATACAAAACTACTTCGGGCACGTACTCTATGATTTGTTTGCAATAGGAGTATATTTATTTTTTTAGCGGGCTAGCTGGCGATTAATGAAATACTTGGTGTGATTTATGAAATGTCTTGCAATAGAAAGCACAGCCCACACTTTTGGGGCAGCAATAGTTGAATCTGATTTGAATAAAACAAATTATGCTAGTGCTACTTGCAATATTCTCTCAAATGAAAAAGATTCTTATACCACAACGAGTGGGGGAATGATTCCGCGAGAACTAGCAGAGCACCATTTTAAAGTTGCTCCAAGTGTTCTTGATTCGGCTTTAAAAAAAGCAAATATTACTTTAGCAGATATTGATCTTGTGGCATTCTCGCAAGGGCCGGGAATTGGAAACGCCTTACGATGCGGAGCAATATTTTCTAGACAAATTGCACTAAAAATAACTAAACCAATAATTGGAGTAAATCACTGTGTAGCACATGTGGAGATTGGAAGAAAACTTTGTGGAGCAAAAGATCCAGTAATGTTATATGCAAGCGGAGCAAATACCCAAATCATTTGTTATGAAAATGGATACTATAGAGTATTTGGAGAAACACTTGACGTGGGGATTGGAAATTTTTTAGATGCATTTGGGAGGGAACTAGGATTAGGTTTCCCTGCAGGCTCAGTTTTAGACAAAATGTATTTTGAAGGAAACCAAGCAAAACCAACTGGTTTTGCGGAGCGCCAAGAAAACCAATCGGTTTTCGGGCGCAATGAAACAAGCAGGTTTCATTTGCGTAGTGAAGCAACGGCTTCACCACGAAAATACATTGAACTACCTTACACTGTAAAAGGAATGGACTTGGCTTTTAGCGGATTATTAACAAACATAGTAAACAAAATTCCACTAATTGGAAAAGAAATAAATGGAAAGGTTTTTACAAAAGAAGATTTGGTTTACTCTGCACTCCACACTTCATTTGCAATGCTAACCGAAGTAACAGAACGAGCACTAGCCCACACTGAAAAAAGAGAAGTAGTTTTAGGCGGAGGAGTAGGTTGTTCAAAAGCATTACAAGAAATGGTGGGAAAAATGTGTGAAGAAAGGGGCGCAAAATTATTTGTTCCGCCTAATTCAGTAATGGTTGACAACGCCGCAATGATTGCTTGGACAGGGCTAGTAATGCACGTAAATGGGGCAAAAACAAATATGTCTAGTTCAGAAATACTTCCAAAACAAAGAACAGATGATGTGAAAGTGGTTTGGAGAAAAGAATAAATACAATAAAACCAAGTCATTATTATGTCTCATTATAGAACTACTATCAAAGGAAAAGTTTCAAGCGTAAGCATGAGTACTAATGGGAGAGCAATTAAAGGAAAAAAATTAATTAGACAATTTTGGACAAGAGAATTGGGACACACTACTAGAAAAGGGCTTAAACAAGTAGTGGCATTTTCGCAAGATTCTTTTGGAAAAATTAAAGGAAAAATAGGGGTTTGGGATAAGGATAGAAAAGTTGCTCGAGTAGAGTTTTTTCAAAGAGGTAATACAAAAAAAACTTACATCGTAGTTGAAGGGCTCCAAACAAGGACATTTTATCAAAAAGAAGGAATTGCATCACAAGTGTTATCTGAAATAATTTCCATTGCAAAAAAAAGACCCACAGTAACTTCTGTTGTACTTGCTGTTCGAGCTGATAATCCCTCCGCAATAAGTATTTACAAAAAAATTGGTTTTGAAGAAACGTCAAAATACTCTGAAGTTCAGCACGGAGAAAAAGTAGATTGCATGGCAATGCGCCTTGAGTTAAGCAAATAGAATGCTTTTTATTCAAGAAATGAGTAAAGAATCTAGTGAGAAAATGATTACTAACGATCGAATAGAAGCACTACTGGAAAAATACGTGTTAAATAAATCCATAGTTTCTTTTGGAACAGGTCCAACCAATGAAGCCTTCTTAAAAAAACTTGCATTATATACTTTACAAAATGGTTTGAAAATTAGTGTTGTTCCAACCTCTCACACAATGGGAATTCTTTGTTCACAACTTCGAATTCCCACAGTTTCACTTGACGATGTGGAAGTGGATTTAGCTTTTGATTTTGTTGACCAAGTAGATGAAGACTTTAATTATATTTCAAACGAAACAACTTCTTTGATTCGTGATAAGATGATTGCTCAAGATGCTGCTGAGATGATTGTTATTGCTCAGGAAAAAGATTTTGTGAATAAACTCTCTGGGAAAATGTGCCTTGAAACAAGTGCTTTTGCAATAAACAAAACAATTGCGCAACTAATGAACATGGGTGATCCAGAACTAAGAAAAATAAATGGCAAACCAGTAATGAGCGAAACAGGGCACTATTTTGTCGATTTAGCATTTGATGATATATTTGAAATAGAGGACCTTGATTACCAGGCAAAAAAAATTCCCGGAGTACTGGAAACTTCACTCTTTATCGGGTACGCTGACAGGGTAATTCTTCACGGAGATAATTTAATCGTTAAAAGCAGAATGAACAATCCTGACGCTTAATTCTGATTTTTTAGGTCCAAAAGCAAGTATTAAAACCTTTTCAAGGGCGAATTAATTATTGAGTCTCTTAGACTACAAAGGTAGTTTAAGCCCGTGTCACCGAGCTAAGCGAGGGGGCACACGTCCTGAAGGGGCGGAACCCTTCTGCCACTGTAGATCAGCAGTTAGATCGCATGACTCATAATCATGAGGCCGGCGGTGCGAATCCGCCCAGTGGCACTTATTTTTTCTAATTTTCTTTTGTACCCACTTTTATAATTATTTGCATATTTGTTTTCTTTATAGTTATGGTTGAAAGTATTTACGAGAAAATTAGGATTGCCGCTGCAAAAGCAGTTGATGCGGGAGCACACTTAAATGCGGCTACTGCTGCTGAAAATATTGGAAAATCTTTAGGGTTAAGTGACGCGTTAGTTCAGTTTGCGCACGTTGAATTAAGAAATGTTGCATTTGAACCAGATTTTAAGAAAGTTCCTTTTGCTGAACGAGCAATATTTTTGCCGCACTGTTCAAGAAACATAAAAGTCTGCAAAGCAACTAGTGATGATGAAGGATTTCACTGCAAAGAATGCGGGGCATGCGATATTGACAAAGTAATGAAACTTGCAAAAAAACTTGGTTACAAACAAGTATTCATGGTTCCTGGGGGAAGCATGGTAAAAAAAGTTCTTGAAAAATACAAACCAAAAGCAGCAATCGGAATAGCTTGTTTTCATGAAGCAGTAATGGCATTTGAATTAACAAAACAAATTAATGTAATTCCTCAAGCAGTATTACTTTTACGGGACGGTTGCAAAGACACGCAAATAAATTTGGCGTTGGTTGAAGAAAAAATGCTGTTAATTGATGAAAATGTTTTAACAAAAGAGGGCAAACTTAAACCCCTTCCAAAAAAGATAACTGAATAAGTTTTTTTTATATATCTTCTAATAATTCAACGAATCTTTTTATCTCACAAAAATCTTTTGCAATAAAAATAGGATTAAACTTTCTTAAATTATTTTCAGTGCTAATTCCCCCAAGTTTTGCAATAAATTTTACACCCAACCTCTGACACATTAGTCCATCCTGAATAGAATCTCCAATAAAAATAACTTCTTCTTTGTTTAGTCTCATTCTTGTAATGGCTTTAAGCAACGGTTCAATATCCGGCTTTTTGTGTTCGACATCGTCACTTGTAATCACGCAGTTTAGACAAGAACGAGTTTTTTTATCAAATACTTCGTTAACAAAAACATTTCTCGAACCAGTAATAACTGCTAAGGGATAATTTTTACTCATATCTTGAATAAATTGTTTTGAATCCTTAAACCATAACTTATTTGCTTTGTGTTTTTTCAGCGAATGTAAAAAACTTTTTCTTCGGTAATCAATAAAATCAAAAATATTAAACACTTTTTTAGTTGAATCCATTAAATAATATGCAATATCTCTTGAGTGAAGCATTGAAAGCTCTCTCATTTTTTGGTGAGACACTTTAAAACCAAACTCTTCAATAGCATCCTTGTCACTGGCCATAATCAAAGGAATGGAATCAATTAGAGTACCATCAAGATCAAGTAAAATTGCTTTAATTTTCATGCTGATAAAAGTAAGCCAATAACCAATATAAACCTAATCAAAGCAATTTTATTTATTGCAACAAAGTTGCCTCAAGCAAGATTGCCCTGATAGTGCAGCGGTCAAGCACAGTGCCTTCTCAGTCACACAAAATCCAAGATTTTGTTGGGTGCGAAAAATCTATCTTCGCAAGCTCGATAGATTTGAAGCGAAAAATGGAATTAGGCATTAACCCGGGTCCGAATCCCGGTCAGGGTATTATTTAGATTAAACTTATTTTGTAATTTACATTCCCATTCCAGGCATTTGGGGAAGAGACATTTGGCCGGGAAAAGAATTTTTTTGTAACCTGGCTTCACTTTGTGCATAAAAATAATACATTGAAAAAATAGTGTAAAACAATAATAAAAAGTCAGGAATGTTAAGCATAATAAAAAAATTAATGTAAACAATAATAGTTGTTTTAACAAAAGCATTCATGTCCATGTGAGTAATTGCCTTATTCATCACCAAATACGCGGCGATACCAGAAATTGCGGTGAGTAGTGGTGGAAAATTAATCCAAACAAGACAAAGATTAAAGAAAAGCGAATAAATCGTTATTTTTAGAGAGGTTCTCCAAGCTCCCTCTTCTCCCCGTAAAGCAAGATAAGTAAAAATAAAGAAAAATGCAAACGAGTAAAGAATCCAAAGCATTCCAACTCCGAAAGAAGAAAACTCTCCAGTGTATTCTAAACCAAAAGGCATATTGAAAGAATACTTTCTTTAGTATAAAAGATTTTTGTGCTTGTTTTTCCATTAAAACCACTGCGTTTAAAACAACAATCTTTTTCGATTATTGAAGTGAGAATAAATGAAACAAAACAAAAAAATTGTGTATACTAAAAAGAGAGAATTTTCTTTTAGTGAAATGTCGGCTCTAATAAAGTCAAAACCATTTTTTTTTATTGCTCTCTTAATTGTAATTATATTTGCAATACTTTTGCTATTCATTCCACAAACTTCAGTAGAAGCTTCTGACAAAGCGGAATATGCAAAACAAGTACACGCGGATAATGTTTATGCAATAAACGGTCTAATCGATATGGTGGATCAAAACAAGCCAACTCCAGAAACAACACTTGATGATGATTATTACTATTCAATACGTGATGATTTAGAATGGCTTAAAGTGAAAGAAGATTATTTGTACAATTTAAAACCCTCCACAGCAACTTACCCTCGAGAAATTGCATTTGCGCTTTTTGCAGGTATAATTGTACAAATAAATGATTCCTTTTCAATAGAGGCGGGAGAATCAAATCAAACAGAAAAAATTAATCAAGCTCTTGATGCAAATGTTATCCCTCGTGATTTTTTGAGTGGGGATATGGATGCCCAACTAGCATTTAGTTCTGAAGAAAGAAAAACTTTTAGTGACACAATTGCGTATCTAACCGAAAAATATGTTTCTGATAAAAAAGATTTAATTACAAAAACAACTTCTCAGGAAAGAAAATATGTTGAAGCGAAAAAAATATTGTTGCTTTCTGAGTACTCCTAAAATAATATTGACTTTAACCAAACCTATTTTTGTTTTTTTGGCATCATTAATTCGAGTTCTTCAAGCGAAATAGTTCCAATTTCTTTATCTTGCAAAAATATTGCTCCGCTTGTTGGGGGAGTTCGCCAAAAAGAAGTGAAACTTTTGTTGTCAATTTCTTTAAAGTAATCTTGGACCTTTGAATAATATATTTTTGATTCAATAGAAAGATCTTTGTATGTTTTTTGGAACAATTCACAAAAAGGATATTGTTCCCTTAACCCAGGCATTGCAATAAATGGAAATAATCTGCAAGGGGCAGGTCTTGCCTCATAAATATCACAATTATTTTCTGGGCGAATAAATTTGCATGCATTTCTAGTCTCAATAATTGACTTTTTATCTTTAAACTTAAATGTTTTCTTTTCCTCGCGTTTTAACACCACTTGGGGGACAATAAAATAACTCTCGCCGACTGAGCCGATTTCTTTTTTTAATAAATCAAAAATTCTTTTTGGAAAAAATGTTGAAGGGTATGTTAATACTCCCGGAGTAGTTTTTAAAAAAAGTTTTACATTCAACACACAATCATTTTCCAAGAAATCCTTTCTAGTTTTACCTAATGATTTTGAGATTTTGTTTGCTTCTTCGGGCAAAACCGTAATACAATATCTTTTACAACATTCCCCGCAAGCAAGGCAAAAGTCCGATTCTTGTTTTTTTGTTAACTTTGGTGTGCTTTGCATTAAATGGTTAAGGTTGGAAGAATTTAAAAACAAAAATAATAAAATGCTTTGCCAACAAAGACAGTTAATTTATATACGAGTTAAGGACTTTATTTTGAGTAGTGATAAATTGCACAAAAAAAGATTCTCCACTCAGTCAATTGCGTTAATATTAATTTTAGTCATTATTATTGTTCTATTTTTAATAATGAGCGCAAGAATCCCTAATTTGATTTTTAACCAAAATTCTAATGATTTAGTTACTGGGGATTTTAATTCAATTGACACAAATTCTTTTGATTCCAATATTCTTGCTAGAGACACTAACTCACAAAATAATGTTTTTCCCCCATTGGTTAACGTGGGTGAGGATACGAATACAGTTGAAGAAATAAATCCGTCCATAAGTTTATGCCTTGATAAGTGTAAAACCTTGCGAGCGAGTTGTGCAGAAGAAGGAATGGAACTAAGACCTGATGCTACTGGATGTTATCAACCAAGAATGGAAGTAGTTACTTCTGATGGAAATTGTGAAACAAACTGTTTTGTTCAATAATAATTGAGAATTTTGCCCGATGAGAACCTTTTAAAAAGTAACCAAATCAAACTTCAGTAATAGCAACACAAAGATGTTGCCTCTGTGGCTCAGTGGTAGAGCGTCTGCTTTGTAAGCAGAATGTCGGGGGTCCGAATCCCTCCAGAGGCTTTCTTTTGAGGTAAGGCTTCTTCGAGGCTTTTTTTCTTTTTTTCTATTTTTTTTGTCTAACCGTGCGTAATATAATATGCACGAATTGAGAGTTAGTCATAGGTGGGTTTATGTTGTTCGTAACTAAAATAATTGAAGAAGATTTGTCTAGTAAAAGTAATGAAGATATTGTGTCAAAGTGCACTGAATTAATACAAGTAAAAGAAGCTATTGATAGAATAAACGGAGAAAATAAAACTGCTGTTATTCTTGAAAAAGACTCTCAAAACTACATGGTTATTGGGGGCGGACAAAACTCAAAATACGTTGCTTATGCTTACGTTAAAGGAAAGAAATGGTCATTGTCAAATAAATTCACTGTACAAAAAGATGCAATGGAATTAGTTGTTGGTGGAAAAAAAGGAACTTACCCATCAAAAAGACTAATGAATTTAGAAATGATACTTGAAGCAGCAAAACACTTTGCTGACAGAGGTGCGTTAGCACAAACATTCAATTGGGATAAAGAATAATTATCCTAATTGAATCTATTTTTTTTAATTTATTCTTTTTTTAGTTCATTTAATTTTTTTTCTTTTGCACTTTATTGTGTTTAATACCTGCTGTTTAAATCCTTGCTTTCGCAAGGAAAAAAATTAAAAAAAATAAAAATAGAGGGCACTTTTACATGCCCTTTTCTTCTAAGTATTAGTTAGAATTTTACTGTTCTTCAGAGTCGTTATCGTTAGATCTATTGTCTCTGAATCCAGGTCTTGCTGGTCTATCATTCTTGTGCTTCTGGTAGCAGTCTCTACAGTAAACTGGTCTTCCTTCAATTGGTTTGAACGGTACTTCAGTTTCTGTTCCGCAGTCAGAGCATGTAGCCTTGTGCATTTCTCTTGGTCCACCGAATGATGGTCTATTTCCGAATCTTCTTCCTTCCATTATTTTCACCTTAAGTTTTTACAAAAAGCTATAAAAAAACAAGACTATTTTTTTTAAGAAAAAGTACTTGAAGTTTCATTGCCTTTATAACTAATTATTTGGGAAAGGGGGTTATAAACCTTCCTAAAGTGCTTTGCCGATGCAAAGTACAGGCGCTTTGCCGACAAAGGGTGAGCCCTTTGCCGACGTTATCGGCGAAGCACAGGCGCTTTGCCGATGCAAAGTACAGGCGCTTTGCGGGCAAAGTGTGGCCTTTTGTAGATAAAATGCTGGCGCTTTATGGGCAAATAGTTTGCTGCTTGCGCACAAGTTGTGCTATTTTGATGCACAGCAGTAAGTGAGGTAGGAGTTTTTTTTGTAATAGTGCTTGTATATGGCAAAAGACCGGTTTTAGTCACTTTGTACGGTGAAGGAAAGATTTTTATAAGGGTTTGTGGGGATAGTATATATTATTACTAGGGATAAAAATGGCTGAAAAGGATGTACAGACAGGAATAGTAGTGCTCTTCGTGGCAGTATTTTTTCTTTTTTCAGGACTTGAAATGCTTGACATTCAAATAATTGATCCTCAATTGAGTACTTTGTTAGCATTTATTTTAGTTGCAGTTGGAATTTATTTAATAACAAAAAAATAAACCAAACTTCTTTCTTCTTTACTCTTTTCCTTCCAGGCATAGCTTTATTAAATAAAAAAGCATTATTCTTCATTATTCTACAAGTGGTTTGTTTGGGGATTTATTCTTTTTTTGAAGACAAATGGTACGACTTGCTTGAATGGGTAAATAATTTCGTTCCAGTTTTATCAGTAACTGATCAAGTGGATAGAATAATTCCAAGTTTTATTCTTTTTTTATTATTTTTATTACTCTTAATACTTGGCGCAGGAGCATTTTTGTTCTTGAATACTACTCCGACTTATGATGTTGAAGTATTAGTACTAAACAAAGTGGGAACTCCAATTGAAGGGGCAAGCGTAGAACTTTCAATGGGTTGTAGCGAGGAAGGAATTCAATTATTGACTAATGCTGAAGGAAAAGTTGCATTCACCGCATGTGATACTGCAGTTGATGTATATGTTGCAAAGCAATCTTACAAAGCATCAAGCATAACTCTTGATTTTTCTGATGAAAAAAGTCAGACAATTAGCCTAAGCCCACTTGAAGTACCCACTCGTGAAGTAAACGTAACCGTAGTGGATTCCCTGCAAAACTTAATTCAAACAGCAGGACTTGAACTCACTTGCATTAAAGGAAATGATTCAAATAAACAAATAGTGAAAACAACTAATCCATTAAATACGCAAGGAACCCAAGGATTCAAAACTGTGGTTCCAAGCGGATGTACGCTTGTACAATTAAAAGCAACTGCGCAATTGTTTAATGAAAAAACAGTTACTCTAAATAGTACTGAGAATACAAAAAAAATTGTTCTTGAAAAACCAGTTACTTTGGGAACAGCAATATTCACTGCAAATAGCCCAATGGGACTTCAATCAGATGCAATAATCACTGTTACTGATTCCGATGATAAGGAATACACGCTCTACACGTTAGCAAATGGGCAAGTTACTAAAGAATTTAATGAAGGAAGTTACTCTTATAGTGCCGTTTCAAATGGAGCACAAGCAAGCGGAGCATTTTCAATAATTGCAAATAAACCCAAGGATGTTAATGTTTACTTTTCAAGCATAGTTCCTATTGTTGATACAACAAAAATGATTTACCTTTCACTAAAAGATGGTAACACTGGGGTCGGCGGAGCAGAAGCAAAAATATTTTTTACAAAAGGAAATGATACAAATTATTGGATGCCTCTTTCTTCAACGCTAGCTGGAATAATTGGCCCAAGCCCAGTAACAGATACTAATAACAAAACATTCACTGCAATAATCAAAGCAAATAATTACGAAACAAAATTAGTTCCAATAGAACTAAGAACAAGAACGGATTCTCCACAGCTTGTTGCAATGAAACAAGGGGGAACAACACTAAAAGTAAAAGTAATTAATGATATTAACGTCCCAGTTTCAAACGTACAAACCGTGTTATACCTTTCTACATTTGATGGATACTTTGACAAAGCGGCACTAACTGATGTTAATGGAGTAACACAATACAAGGGGTTACCAAGCGGAACTTACAAAATAACAGCAAAAACGGATACTGATGAAGGAGAACAAAGCGGAATATATGTAAGCGGAACAACAAAAGAAATAGTTCTAAGAATGATTACTGGGAGAAGCACAATTAAATTTAATTTAGTTGATGATGAAGGAAAAACAAATGCGCTTGTGCAGTTCTATGTTCAAAATTCAAGCGGGAATTTTGTTAAAACCTATGAAGGAAGAACAACACGATTTTTTTATGATTCAAATACTCTAAAAGCTGAACAAAAAGTAAAACTGGCTGTTATTGATGAAAATTATATTCCTACTGAGAGTTTTGTTTACAAGCTAAAACGCGGTTCACAAGAAAAAACAGTATATTTACGAAAACAAACTTCTCTTCCTAATCAAAAAGAAACTCAAATGATGCTAAGACAAGTGTATGTAAATAATCCTTTGACTCTAAACGAAACAACTGCCTCAAGAATAATGCCTGGGGAAAAATATTATTTATTATTTGATTTAGTTTTAAACAAAGAAGAAGATAAAAATGTACTTGCAAACTTTTACGTGGGTCCACAAGAAATCCCAATACTTTTAGCGCATAATCCATTTACTTTGGGGTACACGGCTTCCAAAGAAGGATATGTTTCTGTTCTTTCATCAAAACTAGAAGGCTTTGAAATAAATCCTTCAAAAGATACAAATCCTTATTTGATTTCAACTGGAGATTCTAATGCAAAACAATTGAATGTAAGACTTGGAATGCAAACTGGACTACAAATGATTCCAATAATTGTTGAAGTTAGCGTAGATATAAATGCTACTGGAAAAACAAAAATATTTTGGCAATCAAGATTTGGGGACACAAATACCCAAACAACAATGAGTCTTCCTTATTCAAAAGAATTTGAAATAGGAAAATCATTTTGTATGGGATTAAACTGTCCAGCATTTTTATTCTCAAATTACTTAAAACACGCTGATGATAATCCAATTCCATTAAGTGAAACAACACAAGTACTATTGCTTGGGGAAAGTTACAAACTACAAACAATAGTGGAAAATTTAACTGATGAAGCTATTGGGGATGCAAACTTAACAATGACTGTTGAACAATCCGGACAAAACAGATTACTTTTTGCAGGGGATAAAAATGTTACAAGTGCACAAGTTGCACTTAATCCTTTAGCCCAAACAAACCTAAAAGAATTTGACTTGACTACAAAAGCCTCAGCTTACGGAGCAATAAAAGTATTTGAAAAACTACAAAAAATGCAAGGATCAGTAAATGAACTTGCTTCTACTGAAGGAAACACAAACAACTTTGTAAGATTTGAAGTAAGAAACAGAAATGATTTGAACATTATAATCGTTGCAACACAAACAAACAATGTTATTTACGAAAAAGCATTTTATCCATTCTTTGTAATAAAAGTACTCTCCGTTGATGGGATGACTAAAGCAAAAAAAGGAACACGTGCAGATTGGTATGCAACAATTGAAGGTGCAACAAGCAGTATTTACAATGGAAAAACAGATGAAAACGGTTACGCGACACTTGCATTTGATGCGACAAATATTACAGCTGGAACAAAAATTATTTTTACTGCAGTGGATGTAAATAACTCTACTCCTGCAAGACTTGAAGTTATTACAACAAAAGCATTCCCTGATCCAGTTCCGGATCCTATTGAATGTGTAAAAATAAAAATTGGCGGAGTTATTGTTGATTCAAACTACCTTGCGACTCACCCATTCCCTGCAGTTAAGTTAGATGTAAATGTAATTGATGCGCGAAATAATTCTTTATCAGTTTATTACCCTGAAGATTTGGCTTGTGAGGGCGTAAGAAGAATTGCACTTACAACAGAGATACAAGCAACTCCCAAATCATTTGACATTAATAAAGGGCAAACAATTACTATTGCACTTGATGGAACTCCAACCGTGCAAGCAAAGAATGGTTTACTTGGAGCTTATCCTCTTGAAGTGTATGCAAGCGGACAGGGCCGGTCAAGTAAAGTTGCAGCAATTGATGTAATAATGAGTGATCCAAGTTCACCATTTGTTTTAAGCAGCCCTCTAGTAGATTTACGAGTAGTTGACAAAGTTAATGTGCAAGTAGAAAATAAAGACACAGTTGGAAGAAAAGATAATTTCTATCCAAAAGTAGATCTCTCAACAAATAGTGTTTCAATAGTTTATCACAAACCAGGAGTTCCAACAATTTATTTATTGCATCCAAGAGTTACGGGTTCCGCAATTGAATCATTAATTAATGGAGTTACTTGGGCGCAAGAGCTTGGTCAAAAAGGAAAAGATTGTGCAAGTCCAACAAGTGCGACTCCAAGTGATTTCTTATTCGGAGAAATTACTCAAGAAATGTGTGATTCTATGATTAAGAAAACTGCAGCATATGAACCAACTCCAAAACCCGAACCCGATATGAACTTAGAAGGATATTCAAAGAGTGCGGAACAATATTTATCCACAATTAATTCTCCAGTTGGAAAAGTATCTTTTACTGAAACCTCTTCAACCGACCCAAAAGGGGATCCAAAGAATGCTCAAGATGGAGATATTTATTCATTATACCCTCCTGGATTACTTGGTCCAATAACTTTCCCGATAGAAACATGCCACCAAGATGCATTGAACAGTCCCTATGTTGCAGCAGAAAGACCACCGAACTGGGCAGGATCAATTGAAGACGGGCCACTTTGGACAGGCGGGGGAGAAAAAGGATTTATTAGAATGCAAGTATTAGAAACACATCAGTGCCAAGACACAAGAATTGATGGGGAAGGATCAATAGGCACTGAGGCTGATGGAACTGTTGTTGCTGGAGAAGGAGAAAGTGCACCTTATGCGTATGTTTATCACTCAAGAGGAACAACAGAAGGAAGCGGATTTATTGGATTGGGTAAACGATGGAATAGCTGTACTTTTAACACTCACATAGAAAAAGCGAGAATATTTAATTGGCAACAAGAAGTACAACAAATCTGGGAAAAAGATTACAATATTGTTCCAATCGAAGGACCTCCAAAAAAACTTGGATCTTATGAAGCAACTCCAGTTCCACAATGGAGTGACATTACAGAATATGCCGGGCACGAAGCAGGAGACACTTGGGAAATGGATAATGGATACTTAATGGGAGTAGTGTGCGTAGAAGCAATGGGATTCATTCCAATGGAAAAAGGAGAAAGAGATGTAGTTTACACAGACTTTCCAAAAGATGGTCCTCCGCTTGAAGATCCTGCTGATCCTTTGGTAGAATACGATGATAGTGGAATGATAAAATACAAACTTGACCCCGCATCAGTTCCTCCTGGAATTAATATGTTCTTAAGAAATGGATCCGTTTATGCACAGTATATTGGGATTCCAGAAATTTCAAGCAAAATAATTGATGTAAATTATTCAAAAGTAAATTTACTCGGAAGCGAATATGCAACAATGACCGTGCAAGATTGGGTTGGAGGAGTAAAAACTTCAAGAACATTCCAAATGCACTTAGTTGGAAACCCTAGCAACTGTTACACTGCTGATGGACAAGCAGGACTCACTGGAAAAGAATTTGCTCCAAGAGTAAGATTCAATTGGGATTGGAACATGATAACTACAAATACTTGCGACTCTACAAATGATGATTACATTTATTGTGATGCAACACAATTCACAACAGAATTATTCAAAAAACTTCCATTAATTCAAGATGCAAGAGTAAATGTTAAAGATGAACTAATCCCAAGATTAACAAGATTTTATTCCTACTTAATTAGGGATAATTATTCTGATAAATTCCTTGCGGATTACAACAAGTATAATTCCACAGCTTTATTCAATTCCTCAAACAGTTTCCTTTCAAGTTTAACGAATGTAGGATATGACAAATTTATTACTGAAAACAAATTACACTTTAGAATGCGAGATCCAAACGGAAATATAATTGAAGATACTAATCTTCCAAAAGGAGGAGTGTATAGTGTAGAAATTGACGTCAATTATATTGATCCTAACGTGCATAGTATGTTTGATGGAACTAACCTTAATGCAGAGATATTTGTAAATCTAACTTTATACCGCGAAGCACCAAACTACAATCCATTCTATGAAACACCATTTGACGGACTTGTGGGAATAGAAAATGGAATAAATGTCAGAGACGGATACGGAGCAGGAATACTTCCTGACAATACATTAGATTTATCATTAGCTCCTGGACTGGCAGATTTAGGGAAATCAAATAGCGCTCTTGTAAAAATAAATTACCAAACTGAAAACAATCTAAGCAGACTAAACAATGGAATAGTCCTTGATTACACAAATAGTTCAAAAGTACTTAAATTTTATCCAGCACAACCAGGTCCAGTAATAATGAATATTACTTCTCCAGCAGTAGGTCCGGTAGAAGCAAAATACAAACTTAACGGATTTGATGCAACAACAAGTATGACAAAGAAATGGACAATGATATCCTCAACAATTGGAAAAACAAAGTGCCAAGACTTTGCAGGAAACCAAGAATATACTTTTACAGACCAATACATGGATAATAATCTTAGAAAACTATCTTGGCCAAGTGGAAGGAATGCAGGGACTATAAGCCTTGCAACAGTATTCTTTACACCAAACGTACTAGAATCACTAAATCCAATTTACTTATCTTCTCCTGATAATAATAATTTACGATTATACTCTGTGGAAGAGTTGGTTAATGGGGTTTCTGGACAAGCGGTTTTCTTAAAGTACTACGATCAACAAGGAGTTAACGATTACACTACTCTGAAAGGAGTATTTGACAGAATTTCAAACAACCAAATGTGTGTAACTCAAAGCCAAGCCGAAAATATGAAAGTATTCTGGAACCCAGATTATTTACAATCACTAATAGAGCAAATACCTAACGCACAAGGCAGAGATTGCTTAAACTAATTAACTTTCACTATCCAAATCAGATTTGGCAATTAAAAAAAGGTATTTTTACCAATCCTTAAAGTATTTAAATCAAAAAAACCTCATATTGATACTTTTTTAGGTTGAAGAAAAATGAATAACGCGCGAGAAAACTATTATGCAGAAGAAGAGGACACTTCAAATACAACTTCTGCTGAGGAGCCAATACTTTTTGGGCTCACTGTTAGAAAAATTACTTCCATTGCATTAATTTTACTAGTTCTAGTAATAGCACTTTTTTTAGTTCTAAACTTACTTGGACAAAAAGGAGGACCTTTCTTTCTTGATCCAAACGGAGATAAACTTCAAGGACATGTAACACTATCCAAAGATGGAAAACTAATTGATTCGTTTACAATGGATGGAAACAAATTAACTCTGCAAGGAAATCCAAACAACACAGTTTACTCTACTATTAATACGAACGGAGTAATAAGCGGAAATAGAAAAGTTGAATTTACAATCAAAGATTCCCGCGGAAGAATAACATCCATAAAAGTATCTCCAAGTGATGTTTCCATTGATGAAAATGGGGGCATTCATTTTTCTTTTAAGCCAACTGAAGATATGAATCTTGAAGGATACTATGATGAAAATACTGGGGAGTATATTTTTCCAAACGGAGACTCAATTGATTTAGAATTTGAATTTGTAATTACTAATGATGAAAACGATACTGCAATAATTGATATCCCTGCAGAATTTATTTTCCAGGAATTTGTTCAAAGTGGATGCATTGCATTTGAAAAAACAACAATTCGTGAATCCACTCACTTTGGAGCACTGGAACTAAATACAAGAATGAGAGTACTTTGTGATGTTCCTTCGGATTTACTTGCAGATTTAGCGTGGCAAAGCGAAAGAATGGGAAATGTGGAAATAAGATTTAACGAACTCTACAAAAATTCTTCAGTGCTTACCCCTTATGCAAAATCTGTTTACAATACAATCCCACAAGGAGAATATAATGTGAAAATAATTTTTACTCCCTTCAAAGAATATTCAGGACAAACGGCTTCCTTTTTTGTTAATTTTGGTTTAGGGACAAGCACTGCAAAATTAGATTTTGATGTAGTAATTGATAATTTAGAACAATGCATTAAACTAACTCCTGAAAAAGTTGTTATCCCTGCTGACCAAGATTCTGCAAATCTAACCATTGATGTTTCTTCTTGTGCATCAAGCAGAGTAGAAATTAGTATTTGTGATAATAACCCAAATTGTGCAAGCGGAAGCGAGGGAGGAATAGATGTTTCTCAAATGTTTTTTTCACTTAATACGGGAAGCAATGCAACAAAAACAATTAGAATAACTCGCGGAGAAATTGCAGGAGCATACGGCGCAACAATTTATGCTCGAGCACCGGGAATAGAAAAAGTATTTGTTGATGACAAATTAGTAATCGTAGAACCAAATTCTGATGCAATAATAGTTCCTGACAAATATGTTATTTCCTTAATTGGGGGCGCAAGAGACTCTGCAAGATTAACAAACAAAACCCTCGCAGAAGAAGTGCCAGTAAGTGCGAGCATTTGTTCAGTTTACAAAAGTTCTTTGGGGATAACTGGGGACACTTCACTTGGTGCAGCAATTACGCAATATGCTGGAACAAAAAGTTGGTGGAATGATTTAGCAACAAATCCTGATAGATACTCAGGAAGCGGGAAATACCAAGCCTCACTAGTAAACACATTATATGCGCTTGACAATATTCGAGCAGCAGCACAACAATCATCTATGCAAAAAAATGCGTTGATAAAAACTGCTTATTTGGCTGGCACAGCACTGAATGCAAGTACTCTTGCTGCGCAAGATTCTGGAGCGACTGCACAAGAGTCAATAGAGGATCTTGTTACAAAATCAGATTCTTATAATAATTTTAAGAATGTGGATATTGCTTCCACTTATACTCAACTTGCTACAAATGCAGGGTCATTATATTATGGGGCAACAACAGTTGGGGAAGCAACCTACACTGCAAGAGCGGCTTGTGCTGCTTATCAAACCGCTGCAACTTCCTCATGTACTGTTGCATCAGCGAACGCAGCGTCAGCTTCAACTATGGAGGACACGGCTTCAGGTATATTACTAACAGAATATGCATTAAACGCAAAAAGCATATATGATTCGACTGCTGCACTTGCCGATCCAATTGCAGATATTAATCCTTCTGCTGCATCGAGTAAAACAAATGCTACTGTGCAAAAAATAGGAGAACTTAAAGAAAGTGCTGCAAAAGTAAATAATTATCTAAGATTAGCTCTTGCGTCTGCTTCCGTTGATGACTTTAGTTCTGCTTCAAAAGAAGATGCTTCGGCAAAGAATTATCTTTTACTAGCAAAAACTGAAACAGCAAATGCAATTCTGCTTGGTCAACAAGCAATGTCTACAGCTGCTGAAGCTGATGATGAACTAACCCAAATGATTGCGCAAGAACAAAGTGATTTGGATAAAGTTACTGGTTATGCCTCGTTAGCTGTTGGAATTATTGAACTTGCTGCGTCATTGACTTCAGTGCACAGTACAGCACAAGGATTTGTGACTTCAGCTAAGGCATCACTTACTACATCCGCAGGTCAACTTACTGGAGGTTGTGTTGTTTCAAAAATTCCTGGATGTTGTGCGCTTACTCAACCAGTTTCACTTTATTGGGGTGCGGATAATGCAGTGGCCGCTCAGCTTACTGCTATGAACACTGCATATGCTCCACTTGTTGCATTAGGAATGCTAACTGTTGGACTCCAAGGATATGACATGTGGAGACAAACTGAACTTCCAACAGTTACTACTGCAACTAATACAGCCAAAACAAGTCTTGCCGATGTTGTGGCAAAGGTCGGGGTAGTCAATCAAAATTTGATTGCTTTAAATGCAGCTCTTGATCCAGCAATCGATGCAGCTGATTGGTTAAGTCAACAAGAAAAAGAAGCTTCGCTTGGTTCAACTTATGATAATTCAGTAGGAATAACTTTTAGTGAAGAGTTTAATAAAAAAAGAATGACTGGATTAATTTCTACGGCAATAATTAATGGATTTGTAAATGGAGCTTATGCAGGTGGAGTTTACACTACTGCAAATACTTTTGCAACAGGAAGTGCTTCTCCAATTAGAACCGAAGAAAATAATGTAACTAAAGAAAATAAAGTTTCTTTTGAAGAATCAACAACTACTTTGGAGTCAAGTGATGGTTTAAAAGAAAATTGTTCAAATCAAGTCTCACTAACGGTTCCCGATTACATAATTAATTTAGTTCAAGATGGAAAACAAATTAATGTTTCAACTCCTGGAGTTACTGCTGTTTGGGATCACTCTGATGCAAAAGTATTTGATGTATTTGAAAGTCAAGAAACTGGAATAAAATTTGCTAATTCTGGATTAAAAAATAATTCTTACGGCACAGTGGAATTTAATATTACAAAACACATTCATGCAAATCCAACAGAACTATCTGGAAATAATTTTGGTCCGTTCAATGTTACTGATTCGAGCGTAGAAGAAATGAAAGTAAAATATCACTTTAAGTTTAATTCAATGCCAAGAGCGGGAAATAATTATGTTCCTATTGCAGAAAATGATTGTACGGATGGATTAATGAGAGGAAAAAGCGGAAGCGAAGGAATACCCAAAGTAATCATGTCCTGGGATTGGAATAGCGTGAAAGGAATTGGTTCTTTGGCTGGCGGAGCAAATGCTCAGAGAAGTGTAACAAATGCAATAGTTGGTGAAAATAATTTAGACGAACCATACCTTGATGCAACACAACTAACAATACTATTAAGCAAAAAACTTGGCTCACTTTCTAATTTTCTCGAAACAGTAAATCCTCAGTGCCCCGAAAATCCTGCGCAAAAAATACTAACTGCGGTTAGACCATTTATTTCTAACCCTGAAACAGGATTGCCTTACACTGGAGAAACACAAGATGCAGGAAACTTTTGTTACTTGCCGCTAACTACAAGATTTTACGATGGAAAGCCTGCATTATATTATTTTGTTGAAGATTCTCCCCAAACAACTTGGGAATACTTTTTTAGTGACACTGAGAGAGTAAACAATGCTCAAGAACTAATTAAATTAGTGGACTTTAATGTAAACCTAATGCGGGATGGATATGGAACAGACTTCCAATACGACTTTGTTAACAGATTCACTACTGCAATAATGCAAGCAGGCCCATCATTTATGGATCCAAACCAAGGAGCAAGAAGATACTTTAGTGATAAAGACAGAATATATTATAGTTCACAAGCAAATTCATTAAATTCAAACACAAAGTGGGTGCTTCCTGATGCTGGAAAATACAGAGTGCGAATGCTAATTAATTTTGAAGATACTGCAAAAATATTTGATGGATCTAATCCTCAAGCAAGAATTGTGGTTGAGTTATATTCTCTCGATCCTGTGAATAGTTCTTATAGTCCATTATATTATATGCCAATTGATGGGCTTGTTGGGCTGAGTGCGAGCGGATCGAGAACTAGTTATGGTTCTTCAATTAGTAATGGAGGCAATTTTGATATTTCAAAAAGCAGCGGGGTGTACATTGATTCTCAACAAAACAATTCGCTTGTAAAAATAAATTATTCAAAAGTGGAAGACTTCTTTACACTAAATGCTCTTCCTTCAATGCGAGGAAAATTACTTGATTTGAAATATAATTACAATCCGAAAACAATGCGTGATGAAAATTCGTACATAAAACAATTCGCAAGTGTAGCAACTCCATTATTATTTGAAATTCAAGGCACACAAGGAGAACAAACATTCTACACTTACTCTATAAAGAGAAATAATCAACCAATTAATTCTACGTTTAGCAATATGTTCCTTTTGTCCGCTGTCGGAGACTGCACGGACTTGGCAGGAGTTCCACTTTCAAACTTTTATTACAAAGCTCCTGATTATGGGGAAAACAAGCAATATGGAGTACTCTTACCAACTGCGCAAGTAAGTGGAAAAACTTATTTGAAAACAATTGCATATTCTCCCCTAATGGATGCTTTTGATTTACTAAAACCACTAAATGGGCAAATTTATTCTTCAAGTGATATAAAGGGAGTAAACAATCCAGTGGCCCTAAATGGAATAAGCGGAATGTTATACAATGATAAGAGTGCAAATTCTACTCCTGCGTCATTAACTGATTTACTAAAAGGAGTGGAAGCGAAAAATATTTGTGTATCTTCTCTTGGAGATAGAGAATACTTCTTCTGGCCGGAAGAGAAGTTATATGCAACAAACAGTCTCGAAGATGCTTCACTCACTACACTTGAAAACACTGCGAAAGCAACGTGCGTAAAATAAATTTTGAATTTAATAAATTAGTTCAAGAAAAGTAAATTGAAATTATACTTCTAATCTCGGTTTATTATTTTTGTTTTATACTTTGACTTTTTGTTTTTTAACAAAATTATTCTTGAATTCTCTTTCTCGCTTTCAAATTTATATGAAGGCATTAATGAAAGAAGTTTATTTGTAAAATCTTTTGTGTACTCAAATGAAGGAGTATTGTGTTCTCCCAATCTTTGTCTTGAATACCCTAGCCACATATAGGATTTAACCTCAATAAAATCTGCCTTAACTGCTTCTAAAACAGTTGCGAATTCCTTAATTGTATCCTCAGAATCATTTAACTCTTTAATTAAAGTTAAACGAATAACGCTTCTTGTTGGCAAGAGTGAGAGAATTGCGAGTGATTTTAGATATTTCTTCCAACCATCTTTTTCTTTATTGCAAGTAATACTCTTGAATAATTTTTCATTTGGTGCAACCATTGATAGATATAATTGAGTTGGAAGAGAATCGCTTTTCCACATTTTTTTAATCATGTTCGGGTTCTCTCCATTACTCACAATGAAAACAGTTTCAGTTCCTTTTCTTTTTTTTAGAAGTCTAACAAGTTCTGGCAAACGCTTGTACAAAGTTGGTTCTCCGCTAAGTGAAATCGCCCAATGTTTTGTGTTAAGCGCACGATTGAAAGTTTCTTTACTTACTTTATCATGTCCTCCAAAACCGCTAATTAGTTTTTTTCGTTCTTCAATTAAACCGTCAATCATTTTTTTTGGATCCACTGTATTATCCGGAGTGCTTCCCATGTATTCTTTTGGTCTCCAGCAAAAAATACAAGAATTGTTACACCAAAAAGTGGTTGGTGCGATTTGGTGACAACTAATTGTGTCCGCTCCGTAAAAATCCTGTTTATAGCAATGCCCCTCTCCTCTTAGAGCTTTTTTATTCCACTCGCAAATCTGAATAGATGCATCTTCAAAGAACCCATATTTTTTATGGGAAAAATCTGCTTTCAATTCTTTCTTGTTCAAAATCAATCGACCCTATAAAAACCTTTTTGAGGGAGAATCCTTTTAAACAAAATGAATGCAAATTAGTTATGCTACAATAGTGGCTAAACTAGATTAAGCGGAAGGTGTGAAGGATGGAAGGAAGTATACAATTTATTGCAAATTATGATGATTGGAAAGCAATCAAAAAACAAACTATTACTGAAAAGACTGATCCCTTGACAGTAGCTGAATTTTTAGCTAGTTTAACTACAAGCGTTGATAATAAAGTTGAATTTAACTTACGAAAAAAAGTTGCACTTGATAAACTTGACAAAGCTATTGCTGAACTAGGGCTTACAAAAGGAGATTCAGTAAAAGTACTTGAAGAAATTAATTCAAGAACAATCTCAAAAACAATAAATGAAATTTCCCAAATACCTGAACTGCAAAAAAACCAGCAAAAAGAAGTGGCTGATTTTTGCAGAGTATATGCTATGAAAAAATGTCTCAAAGCAAGTGGGTTACTTGTTGATTATTCTCAAATCGAAATACCTGGAATGGGAAGACTAAAGAAAAAAGTTCCAAAAGACGTTAAAGAATAAATTTTGTTAATGAAGTTGGGATTAACCCAATTTCCTGGACACTTTGTGGGTTGTGAAGAAAAATGGTTTTTGAAGAAATAATGGTAAATCAATTCCTCCAATCATTTTCTTTTCCCTTGCTTGATTTATTTTTCAAAGGGGCAACGTATTTTGGCCATCCTGGACTATGGTTTGTTCTTGGATCTATACTTTTTTGGTTAGGAAAAGAAAAACAAAGTTTCAAAATAGTCTCACTAGTTTTATTTGCAAGTTTTTTTTCAGGAACATTAAAATACATTATTGGACGACCAAGACCAATTGGGATTTTACAACTGGAACCGGAGTTCACTCCCTCAATGCCATCAGGGCATTCAACAATTGCGAGTGCAATGGCGTCATTTGCTTATTTTAGTAAAGAAATACAAAACAAATATGCGTACATACTAATTGGACTAGCATTACTTACTGGGCTTTCAAGATTATATTTGGGAGTTCATTTCTTGACTGATGTATTAGCAGGATTACTACTTGGAACTCTAATAGGGTGGTTCGTATTCAAGCTTGAACACAAATTAAACAAAATGCAGTTCCATATAACAAGAATAAAAGAAGAATTTTTGGTAGTTTTATTTTTTGTTATAGTAATAATCTGTTACTTGTTCGTTCCAGCAGAATTTTATGGATCTTTTGCTCTTTTAGGATATTTTGCAGGATATGCAATCTACCGACACACGCAAGTAAAAGACATTTTGATTCTTCCTCAAACAAAAACCCAATCAATAATTGCGGTATTTTTTGGACTTGGAGGACTTGGGGCAATAGGGCTAATTGCATACTTTTCAACCGGGTTAATTTCACAAGTAACTTTTTTTATTTCAGGAATATTTGTAACCCTTATTTGGCCAATAATAATTTCTAAATTCGTTTTAAAACGAGAAAAACAAAAACTCCTCAAAATTAAAAGAAGAAACTTAATTAAAAAATCCGCTAAGGCCAAGAAAAAGAAAAAATAACCCAGTTCTGGATTCTAATTTGCTAATTTTCTCCCGCTTAAGCTCTACTGAAAGCTTTTTAATGCCAATAATCTTTCTTGTATCAGTTTTAAGGGGGAATTAAATTGAATAGGACATTAATGACAAGCATAGTGCTAATAGGAATTGCACTCTTATTTTTTGGATGCACAGGGGGATTTAATGCTGCGGACATAGCAAAACTTGATTCGTCAGTACAAGGATTTCTTTCACAACACCCAAATGCAGATATTAAAGTAGTACAAATAAATGCAATCGATTTTAATGCAATGCAAAGCGAAGTTTCAACTCAATGTGAAATACCAATGGCGGTTAAGGACTATTGGAGAGTAAGAATAACAGATTCAGCTACACAACTAAAAATGACAGTGTGGATTGATTCAAACACCCAAAAAGTAATTTGTGTAATAAAAGAAGGACAAGATACTAACGGAGTAGTACCACCAGCTGATACTAATACTGTGGTAAATCCTCCAGCAGACAATAATTCTGTTGTTAATCCTCCAGTGGATAATAATACAATAGTAACCCCTCCTGCTGATACAAACCAAACAACAGATACAAACACAGCTGTTGATGTAAACGTTACAGCACAAGCAGCAATTGATCGAGTAAAAGTAGGAAATATTTATTTGAGTATAGCGGAAATTGAATTAGATAGTTACGGTACTGGAATTGACAGTATAAAATTAAGAGCAGACAACGAAACTGATGTTGAACAATCAATCTCAAAGAAAATCTCAATGAGTGTACTCAACGACAGTAATGAAGTTGTTGATGCAAGTACATACCAACCATCTCTCTCAATTAGTGGAATGAAAGAACTACAATTTGAAAGCCTAACAAGTACTTTCTTGTATGAAAAACTTTCTCCAGGAACATACACACTAAAAATAGGATTCTATAATGATGGTTCAACAACAACAAATACTTTCTTAACAAAGAAAATCACAATCGGACCAGATGCAGACAAAGTAATAATCTACCCAAGAAAAGTAGAAACTTTTACTCCTACTGAATCAATTACTTTAGGACAAGTAAAAGTACTTTTAGAATCAATAAAATTAGATACTTCCGGAACAACTATTGATGAATTCAAACTAAGACTTGAAAACCAAGCTATAACAGACGAATCTGTTTCAAAAGAATTCTCAGCAGAAGTACTTAATGATAAAAATGAAGTAATGGATGTAAGTTCATACAATCCATCAGTTTCAGTAAGCGACATAAAAGAAATGCAATTTGAAATACTAACAAGTGTATTCTTGTATGAAAAACTTTCTCCAGGAACATACACTGTTGTAGCCAAGTTCTATAACTCCGGATCAGCAAAGTCAAGCGTATATTTGACTAAAACTATCCGAATAGGACCTGACGAATTGCAAACAATAGAAAACGCTAAAAAAATAATGAACTATACTGTTACAGCAGGAGAAATAACAAAAGTCACTCTTGATTCATACGGAACAGCAGTAGATGAATTTTCATACAAAGTTAGCGGAACAACATTATCAAGCAAAGTAATTGTTGCAATAATGTTAAATGATAAAAACGAAGTTGTAGATCTATCAAGCTACGCACAATCAATAAACGCAGGCAACATAGTGAATGATTTACTATCCGTAAACAATTCATTCTTGTACGAAAAACTACCAAACGGAGAATATACTCTGCTAGTACAAATCTATAACTCAAAATCAAGCGTACCAGGAATAATAATGGCTAAAAAAGTAACAATATCTCCTGACGCACCAAAAGACCAGTAAAAATTTAATAAGAGTTTGGGGCAAAAACCCCAAACTTTTCTTTTTTTTTAATCAAAACAATTCAATTTTTTTAAATCCCTTAGCAAAACAAACCCACTCAAAAGCTTTAAAAAACACTCTCGCAACCAATTGATTAAGGACAAGTAAGCAAAGCTCCTTATCCCCCCTTAGTTTAGCAGCTAAAACGCTCGGCTGTAGTATCTATAATCCCATGGAAGAAAAAAAATTCTTTCTGGTGCGGAAACCGAGATACCCCCGGTGCAAGTCTGGGAGGGGGGATTTACTTTTTATACTTCATACGCCATTTTAGTATTGTTATGCCTGAAAATAAAATTGTTATCAAAAAGATTAAGGATTCCTGTTTAGGGAAATATGCAAAAGTAATTGATTTCTCAAAATCAAAAAATATTTTATTTCCTGATTTCTCATTAACTTTCTTAGGAACAGATAAAGAGGTGCCTAAGTTTAATAAAAAGCTTTTGATAAAAACGTATAAATTTAGGATTTCTAATGAGAAAGAGAAAAAGCAAATAACTTGGTCAAGCGGGACAGGAAGAGTTGCTCCAAGGTACTTTGAAATAAGTGGGAAAAAGTTTATTCTTGAAATGGTGTCCTCAGAAAAATTTGGGGATATTGGGAGAGGCAAAAAGAAACAAACCCTTCTGGTTATAACAAAGGAGATTATGATTATTTAATTTGTTTTTAAAACTAAATTCCTTGGATGCTAAGCAAAGAAGTAATTCACATTACTTTCATTTGCTCAAGTATTTTTGAAAGAGTAATAAGTGGAAGTCCTACAATATTGTTATAATCTCCTTTTATTTCTTCAACTAAAATTGCGCCTTTTCCTTGGATACCATAACTTCCAGCTTTGTTTAAAGGCTCTTTACTCTGAATGTATTGAGTAATTAGTTTCTCGTTAAGCTTTCTGAACTTTACATTCGTAACAACGGCTTTTGTTATAGTTTGATTTGAATATTTGTTAATTACACAAATTCCACTAATTGCTTTATGAGTTTTCCCGCTAAGTTTTCTTAAAGTCAATCTTGCGGCTTCTTCATCTTTTGGTTTACCAATTATTTCTTTGCCGAGAACAATAATTGTGTCAACTCCGATAATTATTCCTTCATTAACTTTATTTGAAACAAACTCTGCTTTAAATTTTGCAAGTTTTTTAACATAAACTTTCGGGGCAGTCTTTTTTACACTCTCTTCATCAAAGTTACTTGGAATTGCTTCAAACTTAATCCCTAGTTGATTCATTAAATTGAATCTTTGCGGGGAAGTAGAAGCAAGAATAATTTTAGTCATGTTAACTAAATTAAAAATCAAGCTAACAATATAAAAAACACTCTAGTTAATGAATTAGTTTGTTTTCAATCTAAGATTTGTTTTTTATACTTAAAAGTATTTAGATTAATATGAAGAAACTATCTTTTTTAGCAGCTTTTCTATTGCTTGTTTTGTTAAGCGGTTGTGTTTGCCCTCCAAATGATTGGAGTGGGCCTTGGCCTCCTTGGTGTGAAAAAGGAGCTTCTTGGGATAGACCAAGTGTTCCAAATGGAGTAGATTCGACTGGAACTAATGCGGATTCAAATAATTTAGGTTCAATTATTCCTGCTCCAATACTTCCAGTGGATCAAATAATTGATGTTGTTACTCCCCCCGAAACAGAATATGACACTACTTCGTTTGTTCCAAAAAAATTAGACTACATCTCTGGAGTTCCCCCTGTATCAAAAAAGAAATTATTGATGGGGGTTGGGATGCATGATGTTTATGGGAAGTTTTGTATCGGAGAACCAAAAGTTTGTGAGGAAAATACAGGCCAAGAAGTTTTAGAAACAAGCATGAAACGAATTAATGCGATTGGAGGCGAATTAGTTTTAGTAACTGATTTTGCACAGCTAAAAGCGGATGGAACAATACAAAGGCCGCCAGTATGGGCTGGGGCAAGAGAGATGTCTTCTTTTGAATTGAAAAATATAATACACGAAGCAAATAAAAATACTCTAAAAACAATGTTAATAACTAATTTATATGCCGGAGAAAATGGGGCAAGAAATTACGTGGATTACGAAAATGCTAGTAAAGAAAAAATTAACGGGTTATTTAGTGAATGGGAAAAAATAATTCTTGAAAATGCAACTAAAGCACAGAATGCAGGCGTTGATTATTTAATAATTAATTCTAGAGATATCCAACTAGATTATTTTAAGGATGTTGAAGCTAGTAATGCCGCATACGAAAAATTGCTTCCAAAAGTTAGAGAAAAATTTAGCGGGAAAATTTGTTCTTGGGGCGCAATTTGGAACTTAGATACGTTAAATTATGTTAGTAAAGTTGATTGTATAGTTGAGGATACGGGGGTTAGTGGACTATTAAAAGATACAAAGGAAGATGTTAATGCAATACAAAACGTTTGGAAAGAGCATTTTTCGAATGAAAAATTTAAGCAATTTGAAAATAAAGAATTGTTTATTTTATTGTTAATGCCCTCCTTTGATGGTGCGATGAAAAAAGGATGGATTGAACCTGATAAATCATACCCTAATGGAGAATACCAAAGTGATTTCAAAGAGCAAGCTTTAGTATATGAAGGATTCTTAAGAGCAACAAATAACACGGATCTTAATATTACGGGGATAATTTCCTATGGGTATTGGTGGCATAGCACTTTACATAATCCCATAAGTCATGGAAATTCATTGGGCCAGTCGATAAGAAACAAAGATGCGGAGCAAGTGTTCTATAATTGGGCACAAGCATTTAATTAATCAAAACGAATTATTTGAATGAACTTATAGGGATTAATTCTATTTCTTGTGGGCCAAGTTCCTTCCTTTTGCCCCCATTCACAAGCTTTTTAAAGGTTATTAAACTCAAGTTTGTTAGAAACTGCTTTTATTTTACTAGCCTTTAATTTTTATAAATAAGAGTTAAAAGAAACAAGAAAGGATGTTGGTGTTTATGAATCATTATAGAGAAATAGAAGGACTTCCAATTAGTATGATTAGTGAACGAACAAAATTTACTTCAACTAATACTCCTGTTAATCCTAATCAAGAATTCAAACACAAAAAAACTGGGACTACTACTGTTGGAGTAGTAGGAAATGGATTTGTTTTACTTGCAGCTGACCAACAAGCAACAATGGGAAACGTTGTGGCCGATGAAGATGCACAAAAAATCTATGCGATTACTGACTATGTTGCATTAACTATTTCAGGCGGAGTAGGGGACGCATTAGCAATTATTAGATTCTTAAAAGCACAAGCAGCTTTATACGAAGTTGAAAGAGGAGTAAAAATTACTCCAAAAGCAGTAGCTTCACTTTTATCAAACGTGTTAAACGGAAACAGATATTACCCATTTATGTTCATGCCATTAATTGGCGGAGTAAATAACAAAGCAGAACTATATGAAATAGATCCTGTTGGAAGTATAGCGGATAAGAAAAGATACGGTGTTACTGGTTCAGGAAGCGATTTTGCAATTTCAATACTTGATGCTGACTTTAAAGAAGCAATGAACGAAGACGAAGCACTTTTACTAGCAGTAAGAGCAGTAATGGCTTCAAAAAATAGAGATATTTACACTGGTGGAAAAACAATTTCAGCAGTAATAATTGACAGTCAAGGATACAGACAACTTGATGCAAAAGATGTAGAAAAAACAATATCTAAAGTAAAAATAAATTTTGCAAAACCGCAAAAAATGTAATTTTGCAAAGTATTTTTCTTTAATTATCCAAAATTGTTTTGAAAATAAAGTCATTGACTACAGACTTAACTCACATTAAAAAAATTGATTAATTATGGTACAGAAAATACAAATACTTGACGAAATAAACGAGATAGCTAAAAGAATAATTCCAAGCGTCTGCCAAGTAACAAAAATAGAAATGGAAGGGCCGGAAGTAGTTATCTACACAAGAAACCCTGCCGCGTTCTTTGGAACAGAAAACCTTGTTTCTAAAATTGCTTTCGAACTAAAGAAAAGAGTAAATATTCGAACCGACAAATCACTTTTATCAAATCCTGAACAAGCTAAAAAACAAATTTTGGAAATGATCCCAAAAGAAGCAGATGTAAGGGATATTTATTTTGAAGAACCATTTTGTGAAGTGGTAATTGAAGCAGTAAAAAAAGGACTTGTTATTGGAAAAGGCGGAGAATTATCCAAGCGAATAATACTTGAAACAGGATGGACTCCAAGAATCTTGAGAGCTCCAATAGAAAAATCAGAAATATTAAATGGAATTAGAAAACACTTATACAAATACGCGGACGAAAGAAAAAAATTCTTATTAAAAACTGCAGAAGAAATTTACGCTGAAAAAGTTGAAACAAAAAGACAATGGATTAGACTAACTGCTTTAGGCGGATTTAGAGAAGTTGGAAGAAGCTGCATGTTAATTGAAACACAAAGCACAAAAGTAATAATGGATGTTGGATTAAACCATAGTTTTGATGATCCGTACCCATACATTGATGCACTTGGTTATCCACTAAGCGAAATTGATGCAATAATCATTTCACACGCGCACACTGATCACGCAGGTTTACTGCCATACATGTTTCGAATGGGATTTGATGGACCAGTTTATTGTACTGAACCAACAAGAGACCTAATGACTTTACTTCAATTTGATTACATTGATGTAACACTTGCAAATGATAAAAATGCACCCTACACTCAAGAGGATGTAAAAAATACTCTGATGCACACAATCACAAGAGAATACAGAGAAGTAACTGATATTGCTCCTGATATGAGATTAACTTTACACAATGCAGCACACATTTTAGGATCTGCTTCAGTTCACTTAAACATAGGAGAAGGAATGCACAATTTAGTTTACTCCGGAGATATAAAATACGGTCCGACAAGATTATTTGATAATATTGATATTAAATACCCAAGAATTGAAACTTTAATTATTGAAAGTACTTACGGATCAAAAGATGCAATCCAAATGTCAAAACAAGATGCTGAACAAAAACTCTTAGAAATTATTCAAGAAACAACTCAATTTGGCGGAAATGTATTAATCCCTGTATTTGGAGTTGGAAGAGGACAAGAACTTTGCATGGTAATTGAAAGCTTTTACAAACAAGGATTACTAAACGAAAAAAATAATATTTACGTTGATGGAATGGTACGTCAAGCGAGTGCAATACACACTGCTTACCCTGAATACTTGCGACAGTCACTTGAAAAAAGAATTTTAACAAATGACTCTCCATTTGATTCTCCATTATTTAAAGAAGCAAAAAAAGATGATAGAGAAAAAATTTGTAACGGAAGCGGGGCTGTAATTGTTACTACTAGTGGAATGATGAACGGCGGACCAGTAATGGATTATTTTTATAAACTTGCAGAAAACCCTGCTAATACTTTAGTATTCGTTGGATACTTAGCTGAAGGAACATTTGGAAGAAAAATACAACAAGGACTTAAAACTTTCCCAATTTCTGATAATGGAAAAACAAAGAAAATAGAAGTTAAAATGAGAATAGAAACAATTGATGGATTCTCAGGACACGCGGACTTTAATCAATTAACTTCCTACGTTGCATCACTAAAACCAAAACCAAAAAAAGTTTTAGTAGACCACGGTGACCCAATGAGAGCGGTAGAATTCTCCAAATACACTGCGGCTAAATTCGGAATAAGCGCTTCTGCTATTAGAAACTTAGAAGCTGTAAGGCTACGATAGTAATTTTTGGTTAAATCTTCCTTATAAAATTTCTTACAAGTTTCTGTTTTATCCAAATTCTTATATACTGGTTTAGGGCTTGGCTTAATGTGGCCGAAAGAGTTGTTTCTCCCAAAAATTCTGCGCAAGTCTTCCAAAGGAGACAAACATTCGGGGGAGCACAGACCCGCTTGCATGGACAAGGCCTGCTCTGTGCGTCAGGCCAGGGTACTATTGAGTATTTGGTTATTCTTGCTATTGTTATTGTTATTTCTCTTGTTGTTGTTGGACTTGTAATGCAACAAATGAGTTCTAGTTCTAATGTTTCCTCTACTGCATCTGAAATTAAATTGAAAACCGGTGTGGACGGCATTAGTATTGTTGAGAGTGTTGCTGGTTTGGATCAAAATGGGTTGCTTGTGTTGAAGAACATGGGTTCTGAGACAATTACAATAAATAAGATTAGTGTTGGTGGTGTTGATCATAATTTTTCTGATTCTGTTGTGATGGGTTCTCAGTTGGGTTTTAAGTTGAGTGATATTGTTGTTTGTGATGGGACAAAAAAGGTTTATTCTGTGAAAATTTATTTTACTAGTTCAAGCGGTTTAGGTAAGAGTGCGGATTTTGAGAATATTACAATTGATTGTACTAATATTGTAATTCCTTCGGGAAATTTTGTTGAAGAAACAAATTCTGGCGGAGGAGTTGTTGTTCCTCCTGTTGGTCATTCGTGTGGAGAAATTGAAACGCCTGTTGGATATACTGAAATTTCAAGTTGTCCTGTTTCATTGAATTCTGGGGAAAATTATATTTTGACAACAAATTTAATTTGTTCTTTAACAATTGCTGCGAATGATGTTAACCTTAATGGAAATTATTGTAGAATAACTGGAAATATTAGTGCTAGTGGTTCGGGTGACGGAGCAAATGCATACACGGATTTAAATTTGAATAATATTATTGTTGTTGGAAATGTTTTTGCACTTGGTCAAAATGCTAATTATGATGCGGGGGATGGAGGCAATATTTATTTTATTGATTCAAATGTTACTGGGACTGTAAATACTTATGGGGGAAATGGAGATTTAGCTAACGAATACAATGGTTCTGGAGGTAATGGAGGATTAGTTTTTCTCCAAAATTCGATTGTAGGTAATGTAAATACTTATGGTGGAAATTATGAACTTTCTTGGGGGCCGGGAGTTGGAGGAGATGTTATTGCTTCATTCAGCACTTTAGGTTCAATTGATACTCATGGAGGTACGGCTGTTACCTATTCGGGTGGTGGAGATGGGGGGAATGGAGGGAGAGTAATTCTTACGGATTCTAACTCTGGCTCAATATACTCTAATGGAGGAGATGGGTTTTCTTTGAGTGGCACACATTCAGGTAATGGGGGAAGGGTTTCTCTTTTGCGTTCAAATGTTGGTTCAATTTCTTCAAGTGGAGGAGGACAAGGGGATGTGTGGGATTACGCAGGGGCAGGTGCACAAGTTGATTTGAATGATTCTACAGCCGATGCAATTACCTCAAATGGAGGAACTGGGTTTTATTCTAATGGAACTGGGGGCACTATTACTCTAAGAAACAGTAGTGCAACAACAATAAGTTCAAATGGTTACAATTCTACCGCTCACACTTATGCGACTTCGGGTAATGGGGGAATAATAAGTTTAACTGATTCCACAGCAAATAATATAACTGCCGATGGCAGTCCATTTGATCCTGGTTTGGGTGTCAATTGGATGAGACCTGTTAGTTCTCTTGGGGTTGGGGGAACAGTAAATATTGTTAATTCAATTGTTGAAAATATTTCAGCCAAAGGGGGTTATGATTTAGCCTATACAGATTATTATTTATCAGCAGGAAATGGGGGAAATATATCATTAACAGGTGCATTAACAGAAACTGGGGATTGTAATGTGCCTGGTGGTAGCGCATATAGTGGGATTGGAGGAAATGGAGGAAATATTTTGCTAGTTTCTCAATGTCCTAATATTTCTAATATTGGCGCATTTGATTGTTCTTTAGGTACGGGTAGTGAAGGAAATGGTGTTGATGGGACCTGTCCGCATTCATGTTCTTGAGGCTGTAAGACTAAGGTAAAAGAAAAAATTCTTTTTTTAATCTTGATTTCTTTAGTAAATACCCCTACTTTTTCATCAGTTCAAAAATTTTTCTTGTGGTGTTAATGTTTCGAACAGTCATTTCTTTGTATTCTTCTCGTGAAGAAAGTTTCAGCATATTTGATTTAGTTATTGTATCATTTTTTGCTGACCAAAACAATACTCCTTTGTGATAGGAATTAATTTCAATATCCGGTTTGGTTTCAAGTTTTGTTAAAATGTCTTTTGAATCAATCTTGTCGCTTAAAAATATGATGTTATGTTTCCATTCTGAGTTGTCAAAAATTTTTGGGAAATGTAAAATAACATTTTCAATATCCTTTTGTGATCGTACTAAAATTTTTGCATTATACTTAAAAGTATTTGAAAGTGTGCTCTCGATCTTTTTTTCTATTTTAGTTTTATTTAATATATTTGACTGAAAAATAACATTGCCACTTTGGATGTATGTTTCAACAGATTGAAAATTCATTTTTTTAAACTCTTCTCGCAGATTATCCATTTTGATTAAATTGTTTCCTCCGACATTTATGCCGCGTAGAAATGCAACATATTTAGTCATGATTTTCAAGTTTAGTCAACTCCCTAATAATGAATTAGTTTATTTTATTCTTCTTCTTTCTTTACAGGTTTTGCTTTTTGAAGTCTTGGAATTAACATAGTCGAAACCCAATTCTTCCATTGACCTAATAGTTGTTCGTAATTTACTTTTCCTTCCTCTTCAATCATTTCTTCTTTCATTAAAAGTAATTTGTTTGTTGCTGAAGAAGTATTCTCGGCTTCAATGAGTGAAGGAAGTGAAAGAGCATTTTTTTGTTCAACTAAAAACAATTTTGCGTTTCCGCGTAATCTAATTTCAGCCCAAATATCACTAACACTTAAACCGCTAGTTTTCTGAATCTTTTGGAACAAATCACTTTCTTTGAGATTATCTTCCATTAATTCTAAAGTGTCCTTTGCAGCATCATATTTCATTAAGTCAAGTAATCCTCCTTCGTTTGAAGGATCAATATTCCAGTGTTTCTTAACTTCAGTAATCTCAACAACTCTTCTAACTCTCTTTAAACTTCCCTTAAATCTAATGGGTCTTGCAACAACAACAAGATCAGTTGCCTTAAATGAAGTAGTTGGAACACCTAAATCGTTTACAACTCTATCCCAAACAGAGTAAGCACTATCTGCGTGAATTGTTCCCATTACAACATTGCCTGCGGCACCAACACGCATTGCTTCGTATAAAACTTTTGCTTCTTTACTTCTTACTTCTCCTAAAATTAAAGCAGAATCACCAAGTCTAAGCGCAGTACGTAAAGCTTCTGCAGGATCAACTTCCGAATCAGTTTTTGAAACACTAATTGGAGAACGAGTTTTTAATCTTTGAATATTAAAACCAATTTCACGCATGTATGGTACGGGAAGTTCTAGTGTATCTTCCTGAACAATAATTCTAGAGTTTTGTGGAATCTCAAGCATTACCGCTTGAAGTAAAGAAGTTTTTCCACTTCCTCTTGAACCGGCAATTAATGTTGTTGTTTGCATATCAATAAAGAAACTTAATAGCCCTGCAGCAAGTGGATTCACATAATTATTATCAATGAATTGTTCAAGAGTCCAAGGAGTCATTTTGTGTAATCTAAAAGCAAAACCATATGATGAGGGAGTAAGCGGAGGACCAATTACTGCAACACGAGTTTCAAGATCAGACAAATCAAAATCAAGAACCGGATGAGCTTCATCAAAAGGTCTTGCACTCATCGCTCTTAATTTTGAAATTAAAGAGTTAGCTTCGTTTTCTGTAAAAGTAATATTTGTTTGGCATTGTCCATAATCCGCGTGAACAACATAAATCGGTCTTGAACCAATTGGTGAATCTAAATAAATATCAGTAATTTTTCTATCATTGAGTAATATTTCTAAAATTCCATATCCTACAGTATAACGCGCAACTACTCTTGATAGTGAATCCATGTCCTCTGGAGATAATTGAATATGACTAAATGCTGCAACTTCTTTTATTGTTGAAGCGTACAATCTCTCGAAATATTTTCTTGAAGTAGCAACAGTTGAAAGAGAAGTTTTTCCCGGTTTATAGGATGCAACAATTTCTCTAGTTTTACTTAAAACAAAATATTGGTCGGGTGCTAAAGAATATTCCGGAGGATTAACATAATACAACTTTTCTACTTTTCCACTATCCGCCAAAATTTGAACAGAGGATTCTTTAACTGCATATTCATCAACGAGTTCGTAATTTTCCATTCCTGAAAAAGAAAGCTTTGAACCGATGAAACTTGGTTTAATATCTGCCTCAAAAAGAGATTTGTAAATTTGAGTAGTCTCAGGCATTTCGCGTAATTCAGTAAGAATTTTTTTTGCTCTAATGACTAATAAAGTTGCATCAAACTGATTTCTTAACTCAAGAAGAGTCGCAATATATGGTTCAGTGCATTGTGCGTATTGCGGATTTCCTTGCTTTACTTTCTCTTCCTCTTTTCTATACTCTTGCAATAAAGTCAAGTATGCCAAAAGAGGATCATAACTAATCAAATCATTTGCAACTCTAACAATAATTTGATGACGCTCTGGGAAAAGTGCTTCGCATTCTTTTCCTGGTCTTCCTAAGTGATTATAACTCCAAACTCCATTAATTGCTAATTTTTGGGATAAATTAGCTACTTCCATTAACATTTTTGTTTGAACATCCTCGTAAACTCTTTCATAAACTTCTGCCAAAACAACTCTATCCGCTTCAACTTCTTGCAAAATCTTTATTGTGTGAAACCTACAATGATGGTCCTCAGCAATACTTGCCGAGTAAACACAATTCTTACAGTCAAAAATTAGAGCACGTTTTCCACCAACGTCTTTTACAACGAAGTCTCCTACTTTGAATCCGCCAATCTTCATAAATATCAAACTTTTTATTTCACAGAGTATTATAACTTTTGTTAAACGCTGTTGTTCCATTTAGGGATTTGAGATATAAAAGACTTGCGAGCAAGGGATTTTGCCCATACAGTTGGATTTATATTTTACTAAAACTCTTTAGTAATTATGGTAATAAAACGAAAAGTGCATTCTGCGCCCAAAAAAGAAGTTAGTATTTTTGATAAGTTCAAAAACTTTCTTTCAAAAGAAGAGGATGCGGTTCGAACGGATAAAAAGAAACAATTTGTTTTCTTTGTATTAGGTTTTTTGGTTTCATATTTACTCATAACTGCAATTATTGGGTTCATCCCGCAAATATTTTTTAAATCAGCAACTGGAAGTGCGGTACAAGTATTACTTTCTCTGCAAGGAGTACAAACGCAAAATGCAAGTGTTATTACCTGCAATGAATTTTCTTGGTTTACGGATTATGCTGCTGGAGAATGTTATTCTTTTTTTGCAAGCGACAAACAAATAATTATTTCATGGTTATGCACTGGCATATTAGAAATAATAATATTAATTAGCGCAATACTTGCAAGTTTTGGAGTGAATTGGAATAAAAAATTAATTGGAATCGGCGCAGCAATAGTTGCGGGAGTAGTTTTTAATCTTGCAAGAATTTGGATAACCGTAAATTTTATTTTAACGCAACAAGGGCCGGTAGTAGAACTTGCGCACGATGTATTATTTAGAATTGTTTTATTCATTTACATTGTTTTAGTTTATGTGCTTTGGTTTACTTGGGCTGCAAAAGAAAAAAACAGGGGAAGAAAAAAATGAAAGGAAATATACTTAATAATTCCTTGTTGTTGCGAAGGTTATCTGAATTAAAAGAGGCTAGTGAAAAAAGAAAAGAAGTTCGAGTTGAAGCGGTAGAACTGGCTAAACGCGTACCATCTATAGTGGCTGCGTCAAGAATTGCAAGAAAAGGCACTTTACGCTTGCGTGACGACGTGCTGGCTGGACCCGAAATCCAAAATGGATCTGCAAGAGAGCGCATTAAACAATTAAATACAATTCTGGAATATCCTATTCCTTCTCTTGAACGAAAACTAGTTGCCCAAGAAGTTCAAAAATGGGAAGAACAATTAAAAAATGCTCAAAAAAGATTAAAACGCACGGAATAGTTTTGTTAAAATATATTATTTTTGGTTATTTACCCGTATTTTTTGAGTTTAATCAATGCCGTTACCATTTTTACGGTCACCAAAAAGGTTTAATAAGTCAGAAACAGTAATTATTAATAGTTAAGAAGTGTTTTTTGAATAGTTTTTTGGGTGTTGGTTAGTTGATTACTGAAAAGCTCGCTGAAATATATACTAAAGCCGAAGATAAGTACTTTGACGCACTTGACTTTTTGGATTCCAAGGGACTTCCAGTTTACGCTTATTCTGATTTCTTTGAAAACAAAGGAGTTCCAAGCTTTGTAGTAACAATAGCAATTATAGTAGCTATTTTGATTCTTTTAACAGTTGTTTTAACTTACAGAGGGGGAGACATATCCGAATTAAGTATTTCACTAAAGGATTCCCAAGGAAATTCTCTGACTAATGTGGATTTACTAATAAAAGATGGAAAAGACAATATTCTTTTTGAAGGAATAAGAAGTGATGGCGAAAAAATAATCCTCAACCGTGCGCTTTATAGCGGGGAAAAGATAAATATTTTAGCATCCCTTGAAGGATATCAACCAAAAACACTAGAGTTTACGGTAGGTGTTGGAGTTATTCCACGAATATCCTTCCAACAAAATGTTGAAGGAATAGAAGCAAAAATAAGACTAATTGATTCAGAAACAAAAACAATTGTTCGCGGAGCAACAATAATTGCAAGCTCAAACGATTTAAGTTATAGTTTCGATGAAGACACTAATGGAGTTTATATTAAATCAATTCCATCCGCAACTGCATTTAGTTTGAAAGTAACCGCAGAAGGATATAATGAATATGTTCAAACAATGACATTTAATTCCGGCGAAATAAATCAAGTTGAACTCACTCCATCTACTCAATCTTACGTTGGAAAAGCAACACTTGCATTATCTGTTGTTGATGCTGATGGAAAATCAATTGACGATGCAACAGTAAAAATTTATGAAAAAGCAAAAGACTTACCAGTACTAAGTGACTTCACAAGACAAGGACTAATAATGGGGGAAGTAACAGCAGGAGTATCATTAAGAGTAATAGTTGAAAAGAAAGGATATTTGACTTATGATTCAGATAAAGAAGGTGCAGGGTTAACTATACGAGAAAAAGAAAAAAGTGTTACAGTAATATTAAAACAAGGCGGACAAAAATTAACAGTAAGTGTTGTTGATGCTTCACTCGGATTAACACTTGATGGGGCAATAGTTGGAATTTATGGAGACAACGGAGTAAAATACGCTGAATCTACCTCTACAATAAGCGGAGCAGTATTTGAAGGACTTGATGCTAATGGAAAAATATTTGTTACAGCTTCAAAAGAAGGATATTTAGCAGGAAGAGAATTAGTTGACATTGCCTCGACTGAAGAAGTAAAAGTAATGCTACAAAAAGTAACTGCAACAAATTCTGCAAGATTAGATATTTATGCATTAGATAAATTTGGAGTAAACTTAAACGGAGTAAACATTAATCTAATTGAAATTAAGGATGGAAATTTCCTTCCATCTGGATTAAGCGGACTAGTAACAAGCTTTGCAGGATACGTGCCAGTAGTAGTTGAGAGTGGAAAAACTTACACAATAATTGGATCCACGGATGTAATGCAAGGAAGCACAATTGTTGAAATAAAACAAGGAGAAGTTGAAAAGAAAGTATATATCAACATGGAGAAAAAACCAAACGTAGTTGAAATGAAATTCTTGGATTTATTTGGAAAAGCAATTTATGGAACTGCAAAAGTGAGTGGGCTTGACGGAACAGCACTCTACGATGGAAATATTTCAAATTCAAGCATATTCTTTGATTCAGAACAAAGAGAAGTAGTAGAAGTACAAGTGACTACGGAAGATGGAAATTTATTCACTGAAAATGTAACAGTAAAAGGAAAAGATTACGTTGAAGTAATAGTGTACAATAAGGAAGCAAATGCACTTGCTCCAACAATTGAATTTGCAGGAATAGAAAATGAAAATGGGGACGAAGTAAAAGGAATCACTCCCGGGGCATTTTATTTTATAAAATTTAATGTAGCTTATCCTAATGCAGCACAAAACGGTGGAGTATATTTCAGAGTAGGTGCGGATAATGTTGCATTTGCCGAATCAGAAAAATTCGCAATATTTGATTTATCCATGCAAAACGCAACAATAAATTATTCTAAATCTTATTCTCCCACACCAGTTCCGGGAAACGAAGTAGTTGACAGAGCAAATGTTGGAGCACAAGGCGAAAAAAACAAATGGGTTGAAGCAACACTCTCACTACCTCGAGGAACAAATGTTGTAAAAGTAAAAGTAAGAGCAGAAGACTATAGTGAAGGAAAAGTACAATTAAAGTACAGAGCATGGGCAAGCGTACAAGGAGAATACTACCGAACTCCTGAAGACCTTACTCTTGGAATAAAACAATTTACTGAAAGCAAAATGGGATTATACGCGGATATTTTAACGCAAGATTTAACATTATACGAATCACTTCCAGAATGTACAGGAAATATTTGTGTAAGCACAAACTTTGTAGATGAAGATGAGACATTCATTAAAGCAGAAGGATTTGAAGCGCTAAAAAACAAAATCTACGGACTTGAAGTAGAACTAACTTCTCTTGAATCTGATTATGTGCAAGTAAAAGTAAGTTCTGATTCCAACATTGATTTCACTTCCACTCAAACAGGAAACTTTAACTTTGTAAGAGAAGACGCAAACGCAATACTTGGAAATAAGTCCGCTTCCACAGCCGCATCACTAACAAAAGATGGAAAACAAAAACTAAGATTTTATTTTAAAGGAACTGAAAATGGGGCTGCAAAAATAACAATCACAGTAACTGGGCAAACTGAACTAACTAAAGATGTGCTATTCAAAGTTGTTCAAGAAAAACAATTACTAGTTGAACTATCTGAAAAACAAGTAATGGCAGGAAAAAATTTCACAGTGCGAGTAACTGATGAAGGATTAAAAGGAGTAGAAAACGCGCTTGTAAAAATAATTGACAAAGACGGAAAAGTTGCAAAAAGTATGATTGGTGAAGCAACTGATGGAAAAGGAAAAAATGGATATTACAGAATACAAAACGATTTGAGTATTGGACTTTACACAGTAGAAGTAAGTTTAGCAACCTATGCAACACAAACAGTTCCATTACTAATTTCTACACAAACAGTACTAACGTTCCCTGAAACATTTGAAGCAAAAATTCCACTAGGCCAAAAATCAATGATACTTACAGGAGACCTTGTAAACAATTCTGAATTCACAGTACAAAACATTAGTGTTCAAACAAATAATGAAGTAACTTCTGAACAAACTGTTGGAGAAAGTGTATCAACAACAGATGCTGGAAAATTCAAAATTACTACAGTTGTTCCTCCAGCTTTAAGCAGCGGACAAAAACAAAGCGTACAAATAACAATAGTTTATACTGGCGAAGCAAATGATAGTGCTGAAGAAAGTGCAACACTTGACATTACAGGATTACTTGAAGGAAAGTTCTCAACAAAAGTAAGTTCTACAATCACAATGTCTTACAATAGAAAACTTGATCCAAGTTGCTTAGTAATTGACCCTACAAGCGTAACAATAAATTTACTTGGAACGGCAGGTTCAAATGATTCAGAAATAGTTGAAGTAACAAACAATTGTGACCAAGCAGTATTCTTAACAAAAAGAGCAAAAAAGAAAGGCGGAGATTCATATGTTATAGTTGGATCTGACGACATTGATTTACAACAAGGCGAAACAAAAAACATTACAATCACTGCAAACAATTTAATTGAAAGAGCAAATGCAAGAGAACAAACACTTGGGTACGAAATTGCTTATGATTCAAATTACTTAAAGAAAAGCGTTAGTGTAAACGTAAAAATAATTAATCCTGCATTTGCGCTAAGTTACCCTCCACAAATAAGTTTATGGATGGCTCAAAGAAGCTCAACTGAACCAGCAGTAGCAGCACAACCATTATTTGTAACAAATATTTCCTCCTTCCCAGTAGAAGGAATCACATTTGCTGTTGACAAAGAATACGGCAATGCAGGAAATATACAATTAAGTGTTGAACCACCAGGAACAGTAAATTTAGAACGCGGACAAACAATGCCAACAAAAGTAGTGTTTGCAAAATCAAGTTCAAAGTTATCAGAACCAGTAAGAGGAAGAATTACAATAACTGGAAAAATGGGACAACTAAATAATAGATCCGCTCAAAATGATAGATACGATTATTATTCAAACTTTAATAACGGACAAAATGCTCTTGCAAATTATAATCCAAACACTAGCTCAAGTTACTACAATAATTACACAAATACAAATCAAACACTAGGATTAATTGATGTAATAGTATATTACTCAGGATACAATTGTTTGAAAGCTTATCCTGTTGATTCTCTAGAATTCTCAATGCCTGACGAAGGCGGAGGACAAATTGCAAGAAAAATAGAAGTAAGAAACACTTGTGCAGAACCAATTAGACTAGTGACAGTTACTCCTGCAGGACAAGCAAAAGTACAATTACAAGTAATTGGAGTACAACAAATGATGAACCCAATGATAATGGCAGTACCACAAGTAAGCATAATGCCTGGAATGGCAATGCAAATCCCATTAACAGTAATCACTCCTTCAAGTAACATCAAACGACCAAATTATCCAATAGTAATAAATGGAATTTCAGAAATGAGCGGAACCCCAGTAACTAGTGACACATTAAAGATTAGTGTATTATCCGGAAGAGACTTAGCAACAGAACACGTAAAAGCAAAAACAGTAGATGCAGTAATTTGTGATGGCGGAAAAGGAATAGAAACAAAAATATTAATTCCAACAATCTCAGAAAATGCTAATTGCGGCGAAGCATATTGTGATGCAACTAACGCTGCTAAATATATTTCAGCAAAAATAAATCAAGTAATTAAAAACGCAAGATCAAAAGGATACGATAAGAAAAATTTAACAGAAACTTTCGGATGCGAAACACAAGGATATTGTACATTTGCACAAATCGGAATGCAAAACGAATCCTTTGATTTATACTTACAAAACGATGCATTAAGTGCACAACTCTTAGAATCCGAAATGAATAACGTGGATGTAACTGCATCAGATTCTCCATTTAGAGAAACAAGTGGAAGCGGAGGATATACAGTAATCCAAGAAATAGTGGACTCAACTACAATTACACAAAGAGCACTAGCAGGATATCCAAAAGCAATATTCCTTGATAGAGGAATATACGGATGCGGATATTACAAGATACAATTAGACGGAGCATTTAGAGCAAATGTGGACGGCCTTGATGCAATGAATCCAATAATTTCAGTAAGAGCACTTGGAGACGTTAGCGGGGCAAGACTAAAGACAGGACAATGTGCAGATTCAATGCAAAATATTGTAAACTTCAATCCAATTGACAAAGGATTAACTCCAAATCAAAACCTTGGAGCATGGGTAACAACAATTACTTCTGACACACTATTACAAGACATCGCAAAAAAGGTTTCTGCTCTAAGATTTAAGACTGACACAAGAGTTGCAAGCGGAAATGGGAATACAATTAAATTCGTTCAAGCAGGATTATCTGATTCTTTGGCAGAAGTATGTTTAACTGGCGGAGAAAGAAAAACAATTACAGTTAGAATTGATGAAAGCACAGTAAGATCAGCTGACAAAGCTGCAAAAGCAGCATTCGTAGATTCAATTGCAACAATGGTTGCGGATTCATTAAATGGATCATTTGGAAAGAACTGTCTAAAACAAGACGGAGCAAATTATACTTGTGTACAATTAAAGAATCCAAGTTTAGGAAAAAGAACACTTGAAATACAATCACCAACTCTAGCATTCGGCGCAGGAAATGAAGGATGCGTACAAGCAACAGTTTATTCTACAATAAAAGAAAAATTATTCTTTGATGTTGAACCAGTTTTAATTGAAGCAAAAGAATTCTTGGGAGTAAAAAAAATTACAATTAAAGCGGACGACTCGAAAAATGTTCCAAGTGTACTAATAAAAGGAACAACTGCTACTGCTACTGACCAAACAACAACTAATACTACTACAACACAAATTCCAACAAAAGATCCATTAATTAAAAGTCCAGCAACTGGAAATGGAACAACTCCAACAACAGCTGCAACAAGTACTAAACCAACAAATGCACAAGTAAGTTCCACTGAAGAAAAAGTTGAAGTTGCAAGTTTCGCAGGACCACAAGCGCCCCCTAATTCAATTACTAAATTCAGCGAAGATGGAAAATTATTTTACCAGTATGATGTTCTTGGAGGAAACTTGGAATCAAGAGCAAGTGTAAATAACCAAATTGACTTACAAGCTTGGCAAACAACACAAGATTATAAGTATTATAGAAACATAAAGATTTGCGCAAGCACAACAAGTGAAGAAAACAAACCAGCTGATGCAAAGAACTCAGTTGTTCAAGCAAATGGATTAAAATTCCAAGTAGGAATAACTCCTGAAACAAATGAAAACCCTGGAGAGGGCGCTAAGAAAATAATTACAATTTCAACAGGAACAATACATCCTTACGACCTTGCAGTAAAAATAACCTCTGGGGAGATAAAAACTGAAAAAGTTTATTCATTTATACCAATGTGGTCAGATGAAGATCCGCAAGCAATATATTGGCAAAAATATGTTGATGCATTAAAGAGACAAGGAAAGTTAGACAAAGCACTTACAAGCGGAACTGAAACGTCCTCCGCACAAGAAGAAATAAACAAAAAAGGACAAACTACAGCAATAGAAAAGTACCTATTGGGATGTATGATTACTTCCGCAGTATGTAATAGTACTGGGGGAATGGGCAGTGCAGCATATAATGCAATAATGGACTGTAGTGTTCCAATAGTAACAGTTAAAGGATTAAGAGACGCTGCGACAGCTTCTTCTGCCGGAAGAACAATAATGCAAGGAATTGAAACGGCAATAAATGCGGTTACTGGTGTTGTTAACCTCTTCTTAAATGCAATACAAATCGGAAAAGTAATTGGAAATATTCCTAAAGTAAGTTTCTTTTCAACAGAACCTGCCGTAATCCAAGATTACAGTGCGACAGAAATTCAAGCAAAAGCAATAGGTGTTGGCGGAGCAACAGGATTCTTAGCAACTCCATTCAGACCAACAATTTGGACAAGATTTGCAAGCGGAGTAAACCCAACAAATATTGACAAATGGGCAGATGACATGGCAAAGATGTATGCTGAACAAGCAACTAAATCAATTGAAGACTCAGTAGACTGGACAAAAATTACTACTCCTGGTCGTGCAGATCAACTCAAGGCAAACATTAAGAATTTTATAGATACTACTTATACTCCAAAAGTAAAAGAAGGATTTGCTAAAGGACTAAAAGATAAATATGCTGACATGTGGGAAAGAACAGTAAACAGACCAGTATTCTCTACAAAATATATTGGGAAAGATGTTACTGGAAAAATATATGGCGGAGTAGACACTTCTCTTGAAACAAATATTGATGCAGTTATGAAAGATATGATTTCAAAAGGAGACACTGGATTTACTAAATACTTGGACACTCCAGTTGCCGTTGCGGGGTCAACAACACCAACAACAGTAAAAATGGAATCCATTTTCGGAGATGCAGACGAAATGAAGAAACTATTCAAAGATGGCACTCCAATGAAAGATATACTTAAAGCAAAACTTTCAATATCTCCAGGGGTACTTGATGAAAAAATAACTGCTGCTCTAACTAATGGAGGATATGTTAAAGATGGAATGCTTAATACTACAGTAAATAGCGCTGATGATTTATCTGGAGTAATCGGAAAAAGTATTGATGAAATTCTTCCAGGATTAGATCCTGCAAAGAGAGCGTCAATGATTTCTACCGCGAAATCTTCAATAAATACTAGTTCTTATGTTACAAGCGAAGAAGCTTCAAAAACATTTTCTGCTGGAAGAGCAGGTATGTACCAAATTGGAGAGAATCCAGCAGTTAAGGGAACTCCGGTTGGAAAACTAGTTGAAGATATTAAAACTTCTTTACAAGCTCCAATTGCTGCCGAATTAAAATCTTCCGGAAGAATTGAAGCTACTGCAAAAGAAATTAAAACTGCAATAAGCGGAGTAATTGATGGAAAAGCAGTTGAAGCTTCTGGAAAAATAGATAAAACTGCTACACTTGCTCAAAAGTTTAAGAGTCTTCTTAGTGCAAGAGCACTTGGAGTAATGGCTTGGGGAGCTGGATGCGGAATGCTTGCAAATGCAGTTGGAACAGAAGCATTTGATTCTACAATGAGCGACACTGCAAAACAACTTGGTTTAGATACTTACAAAATGTCTGACACTATTATTACAGCTGGACAAAAATATGTAATCACAATTGATCCATTGAAAAATCCTTTAATTAGAAAAATTGAATCAACTGACATTGTTAAACCAGAAAATATTCTTACTTCCACTGCTAATGCAGAAAACGACAATAAAACTCCTGAAGAGCGACCACTTGGAGTATATCCATTAGTAACTTCAAAAACAAAACTCATGGATGCAATTAAGACTAAAGGTGAAATGTACAACGCATACTATAGCAAAGATAGTTCACAATTTGAAAAAATTGATGGACCAGTATTGAGATACATGTTTGCGGATTTACAAAATGTTGTATCAAGAAATACCGGTGCAATTGGATTTAACTGCAAAACAAATACAAAACAAATTAAAATTAATAATTGGGCATACCCTGGAGGAGAATCATTAGCATTCACTATTGCAACAACACAACTCGGGCGTAAAGAGTACTCTTCAGATATGATACAAGCAGAATCTAAAGACAAAGGGACTTGGTTGCATGATAAGTTAGTAATTGCATTTACTGCATTAGAAAAAGCTCCTGTTAAGAAAGTGAATGCGGATATTGTTAAACAAATGTTCCCTAAAGCAAATACTGACGAAATCAACAGATTCCTTGATGATTTAGGCACTTGGGATTATGCGTTTGAACAATCCCCTGCACAAGCAAAAAGTGTTTGCCCTGACCAATTAAACTGAATACATTAGTTTAGTTTTCATTTAACGGTTAAGCTTTTTAACTTCCAAAGATATTCTTTCCTCAAAGTGAAAAGATGGGTTCAAAAAAATTTATTTCTAAACGAGTCTCTCTCGTTTCATTCTTTTCTTTAAACGCAAACTCTCGCGGGTTTAACATGTTCTCGGCGATTGTTGCAATGATCCTAATTATGACTTCGGTTGTTTTGACGAGTACTCTTGTTACGACTGAAGAAAAAACAAGCAGACAAATTTACTCTATGTTAAATAATTACCAATTAGCGGACGCAGCAAACCTTGCAAGAGCGGACGCAATACAAAGTTTTAATTTTAATTTCAGAGACAAATTAGAAGATTATTTGACTTACTCAGATGTAGAACTAAGAGACGAAACAGGTTTCCCTCTTTTTACTATTCGTAACGGAAGCGAGAATTTTAGTTGGGATGAAATAAAACAAACCTTCGAAAGCACAATTCTCTTAACAGGGGATGCTAAAAGCGGCACTACTACTGGACAAAAATTTGATGCAGCAATAGCTTATGTTGCTGACAGAACAATTGAACAATTTAATGAAGGAACTTACGGAAAGTTTAGTATTTATTTAAGTGATAAATCAGCAAATGCAAAAGATCTCTTGAGAAGATCAATTGTTACCTCAATGGAAAAAGAAAAAAATAAAGGACTTGATTTTTTAGAAGTAGTTGGATGCGATGATACTAGTTGCCCGGTTGGAACATTTTATTTTAATATTCCATTAAATAATTTAACAGATGAAGAATACGAAGCCCTCCCTCGAATAATTGTAAAAGATCTTGTTACTCAAGAAGAAATAAAAATGGCAATACTTCCAAGAACTGAACTACGTGTTTACATTCCCTTAAGATTCTTTAAAGCACTTTATGAAGCAAGAAAATCCGCACTTGCAATTAAATCCGTTGGAAATGAACTTGATGATTATCAATTAGGATTTTGTAGTGGCGATGGAAAATGCCAACCACGAGCAAATCCTCAAGGAACAAAATTTTCTACTTGGACACAAGCTTGCCCAACAACAGGATCGGAAAAAGCAGACCTTGCACCACTTTCAAGTGGATACCCTGCAGGAGTAACAAAATATTTAATTGGGGGAAGCAATACTGGATTTGATGGGCTTTCAGCATATGGCTCAGATTTAATATGCGCCCAAGCAAAAGCCGCTGGAGGATTTACTACTGACGATCCTACATTTTACGATAAAGATAACCAACTCATGCCCGGCAATTCACCAAGAACAAATCCTATTGCAGGTTGTGGATTTAACACTATTTCAATTTCCCCCGCTGCAGAAGCTCAATATCAAATTGAAGGGACAACAAACCTTGGATTACTAAGGTGTGCAAAAATTCATGCGGTGTATGCAGATATTGTTTTTGTTGAAAACAATCCAAAATACATCGTACGTGGAACATTTGAACAAGCAAAAAGTGATATTTACAAAATAAGAATTACTAATGAACACTTCACACGAATAAAAAACGATAAAGATATTGATAAAGCGGCACTTCCAAAGTGCAGTAGTTCTCCCACTTCCTGTGGAAATCCATAACGCTACTAAACTTTTGGCAAATATCTTTATTTTTTAAAAAAATATAAATTGAAAAGGAAAACTCTGGTCAAAGTTAAGTTAATAAAGGTTGGAATGGTATAGTATTACAGTGAACAAGTGTTATTCGGAGTATTTTGGGTTGGTAAGTGGTTATAATGACTGTTATTGAATCACTAAAAGAAGGATATTACTCATTTGAAGACAAATGGTATGGGCTTGTTGATTCTATTTCTGAAAAAGTTCCAGTTTTTGGCACAGTAGTAGATTCTTTGGAAGATAAAGGAGTTCCTTCATTTCCATTAGCAATAATAATAGTAATTCTATTGCTCTTTTTGTTAATTGTATTACTAACTTCTTCAAATTCTTCAAGTTTAACATTAACTGTTGTTGGAACTGATAATCAACCAGTTGAAGGAGCAACAGTAGTAGTACTTTCTGGAGACACTCCAAAAGGAACACTAACTACTCTCTCTGATGGAAAAGTAACTTTCTTTTTAGAAAACGGAACATACTCTGTGAAAGTTGATAAAGATGGGTACAATTCCTCTCCTCAAGAAATAACATTAAATGGAAACATGGAAGAAGATTTTACTCTCTCACTCCAAGACACAACAATTTCAAAAGCAGTGTATCTAAGAACTGCTTCAGGAGCACTAATTCCTGCAGGAAGTGGAACAGTAATTTACAGATGTAAAGGGGACACAACAGAAAATACTGCAACTTATGCTAACGGGAGTTTCACTGCATCAGTAAATAGATCTTGTACAGAAATTGAAGTATTAAGTTTACAAAATTATAATGTAGTTTCAGGAACAGCTTCATTCTCAGGAAATGGGGCAGTAACAGTTGAACAACAAGTAATAGTAACAGGCACAGTAAATGTAAATTTAGCAATAGAAGGAAGCACAATTTTGCCTCCTGCAGGACTAAAAGTATCACTTGTTCCTTCAGATGGAACAACTCCAATAAATTTGTACTCTTCAACAACAGGACTAGTTCAATTCACTTCAGTTCCAATAAAAAGTTATTACGTTTTAGTAACTGATAATGACGGAAACTTCCAAACCTACCAAGGAAATTTACTTGCAGATACACAAGCAGTAACAAAAGATACTCTTACTACATTTAATGTACAACTAAAAAAAGTTTCATCATCCGCAATATTTGTAACTATTAAAGATCAAACATCAGGGCAATCAGTTTCAGGCGCAGAAGTAAAGTTAACTTTATCTACAAATGCAAATGATTTCCAAGCACAAATAACTGGAGCAACAGGTCAATTAACTTTCAGAGTAGCTGAAGGTGCAACATACAATATTACAGTTGATCATCCAGATTACATTGTTGCAACTAGCACCGGAGTGAGCGCAGGACAAGAAAAAACAATTTTACTTACAAAAGCAGATTCAACTAATAATAATTCATTAATGGTAAAAGTAACTGATTCAAAGAAAAATCCAATTGATAATGCAAGAGTAATACTTAAGAAAATTGATCCGGCACAACCAATTGTTGGAGAAAAAACTACTGGTGCTACTGGAGAAGCAGAATTCTTCAATTTAGAACCAGCAACTTCATACATGGCAACTATTTCAAAAGAAAATTTTGGAAGCGTTAATTCACAAAGCGTACAAATAGTTCCAAGAACACAAACAACTTTAGAAATAACATTTGATATTGGGGAAGGAATTGTTCAATTAAAAGTAATGGATTCTGAAAAGAAGCCATTAAGCGGAGTAACTGTGAGAGCAATAAATTTCTTTACCTCAGTTTCCGAAGGAACAACACAAATAACAAGCACTGAAGGAATTGCAAGTTTTACAATTAGAGCAGATAAAAAAGTATACTTTGTTGTTGAATCAACTGGATACTCAAAATATTTTACAACAGCATTCAATCCAACAGCAAGTGCAACAACTGTAAAAGATATTATACTACTAAAGCCAACTGCAAACTTGACAACTTCACTAGTTGGAATATACAGCGGAAGTAGCGAAGTAACATCCACTGGAACAGCAACTGCCGCATCAACAATCGCAGCAGGAACTTACACTGTAAAAGCAGTACTACAAGTACCAAAAGGAATATTCTCAGAAGCAGGATTACACTTACGAACAGGAAAAGAAACAGCTAATGTTACAAACTTAATGGAAGAAGACGGATTAAGATTAACTAGAGTAGATTCATCTGGAAGAATAACCCAAGGGGACACATATTCTCCTCCAAACGGTTACACAAATGACACTAAGAACTTAACAACAGGCGAAGCAAAATGGGCTAACTCAGTTTGGAAAAATCCTCAAGAAGGAACTTACGAAGTTGAAGCAGATATTTCAGTAACTGAAACAAATCCAAATGCAGAACTTGCCTTATATTATAGAGGATGGGCAAAAGGAAGTTCAACTTTAAGAGACCCAACATCAACAATTGCCGCACAAAATGATTTATACTCTGCAGCAAAGAAAAGAGTACTAACATTTGGGGCAAGCACAGCATGCACTACTTCATTTTGTAAATCATACACTTTACAAACACAAAGCGGAAGCAACACTGGAAAAACAGTTTATGTAAATTCATCAACAGAAGCAACAAAAGGAACACAATACTTACTAACAGCTGATTTTACTAATTATAGCGGAAGAGCACTTAGCGGATCCGTACTAACAATAGCAGGAAAAGGAATTGATATTAATGCAATTTTAGTTAATGGAAACGAATCAACAGAAAAAACAATTAACCTTGGAACAATCGGAATAGATGCTCCAATGCAAGTAAAAATATTATTTAATGCAACAACAAGCGGAACAGAAGGAATAAAATTTACAATTAACTCATCCACAAAAACAGAATTTGAAGACACTGTAACACTAAATGTGAAAGCAAACAAGAAATTCACATTTGATTTAGTTCCAAAAGTAATAATCCCTTACATTACAAACACTCTTTTCTTTGAAGCAAAAGATGGAAATGATTCCTTGGAAGGAGCATTAATTGAAATTCGATCAAGCGGAACACTAATTGCTAATACTACTACTGGATCTGACGGACTTGCAAAATACGAACTTGCTGCACCAGAAATTGGGCAAACAATCAATTTCAAAGTAATGAAAGAAGGATATGACACACTAGAACTTGACAAAGAAGTTGACAGTGCAATACTAACAATTACTCCTCCAACAATTGAGGAAACACTAAAGATAGGCGAAGTAACAGCACTTGATACAAGTATTATATTACAAAATAACACTGCAAGTTCACTAAAAATAACTGATGTACAAATCAACGGAGACATGAAAACTTACCTTGATGCAAAATTCAATGAAACAATTGCGAATACAGTAATTGATACTGGAAAAGATAGAAATTATTCACTCTCACTTAAAGTAAATAGTGCTGCATCAAGACTTAATGCACCAAAAGATGTAACAGGAACAATTGTAATTGAAACAGAAGTTACTGGAACAACTCAAACATACTTAAACGAAATACCAGTTTCAATCCATTTATCAATGCCAGGATTCCTTGACAGTGCAAAATGCTTAACAGTTACTCCTAATACACTTGATTTTATTACATCAGATGCTTCACAAAGCAAAACTATTACACTAACAAATCAATGTACAGCAGAATCAACAAAAATTGCACTAAAGAATTTACAAGCAAAACTAAGCGAAGCAAGTAAATTTGGAACAATTACATTAAGCGGAGCAGGATTTAGTAGTACAGCCCTAAGCGATCAATACGTAAAAATAGCTGATTTCCTTGAAAAAGATGCAGAAAGTGTATTAACAATTAATTTTACTCCAAGCACAGTTGTTGCAAGCGGAACACAAGCATTTACAATTTCAATAATTGGAAAAAATATTACTGACGATTTGACTGAAGAAAAGACAGAAAGCACTGTAAAGACAAATATTACAATGAGTAACATTTCAAAGTGTATTGAAATAGTACAGCCTGCAGGCGGAGTACTACTAGACATTGCCCCATGGAATTTAGGGTACGGTAGAGTAATGCAATCAGACCTTTCATCTTATGCACAAAATTATGGCGGATTTAGACAAAGTTCCCCATACGGATACGGTTCAAACACAATGTCTGGAATGAGTATGATGGGATACGGCGGAGCAGGATACGGAACAGGATACCAAAATGGATTTAGTGGGATGGGCCAGAGTGGAATGGGCCAAAACACAGTAGGCCAAAATGGCGGAACACAAACTGTAAGTTACGAACAAAGTTCATTCACAATCAAAAACAGTTGCGCAACAGATGTTGACATTGATTTAGATCCTGATGCAAGAATAAATGTTTCAGAAGAAAAGTTCACAATAAGTAAAGATTCTGACACCACAGTAACAGTATTACCAGGATATGTACTTGGAAAATACAAAGTTGTTGTAAATGCAAAACCAGCAAACTCAGTTGAATCAAAGAAAAAAGTTAGTGATGTTAGTGTAGTAGTAAGAAGATTAGGAGACACTGACACAGATTGTATTTCAACAAATGTTACAAAGCTAAGCATGAACTCAGTAATACTAAAACCACAAAAATACTCTGTTTACAATAGATGTTACGATACAGGAGTACAATTGAATAGAAGTAATTTAGTTACAATTGAATGCTCAGCTCCACAAGCAACAGCAGGTTACCAACAACAACCCTACTTCCAAATGGGACTTGAATCACAATACTACAATAGCGGATATCCATTAACAGGATCAACATCTTCACTTTACGGTTACGTAGGCGGAGGAGAAATGCAACAAAGCGGTTGCCCAACAAATGCATGCTCACTAATACAAGGAACAAGCGTATGGTTTAGAAGTTTACAACAAGGTGCAAGCGGAACAATTGAAAAAGTAGACTTCCAAGTATACCCATCAACTCAATACATTCCACAAGCAAAATTATTCAATTCACAAAGCGGACAATACGGTCCATTCCAAGCACTTGGAGATATGAGAAACTGGTTAACACAATCAGATTCAAGAATTAACGTTTACGGAAAATTAAATGTAAGCTACCAAAACCAATACGGAGTAGGACAATGCCAAGAATTCCCGATCCAATTAGAAGATATTTGGAGATGGAGTGAAATACTTGACTCAGCATTCAATTGGGGAGATCCACAAGCAAAACCAAAAGACTGTCAAAATTCTAACGCACTAAAGATAATGGACTACTGGAAGGCGCGAGGAACACAAGGAGAAATACCTGAAGACAGATACACAAATGGAAACGATTACTTATACATTGCAGAACCAGCAGCACTAAAAATAGGTCCGGCACCAAATCAATCAAGCGGAATATATCCATCAAACGATTATTCATATTATAGAAACAAAGACACAACAAAGAATACGGACACTGCGGGCGAAGCATCAAAGAACTGCGGATTACTTGATAGTATTGATATATTAACAAAAATCCCTGCTGAAAAATTAGGCGGAGCAACAATAGTAATTTCTCCAACACCAAATCTTGGAGCAAATGCATCAGGAAGCCTAATGCAAAACACAAGAGGACACAACTTAATGGTAGAAATTAACCGGTCAAGCATGACTGCAAAATGTGTACACTTAACAATGCCAATAAGCGGAAAAGTATCAAGAAAAGTAAACTTCGAGTCACAAGAATTAACTTGGATTTTAGATGTAATATACACAAAACAAGGCTATACATACCAAGGAACTCCAGATGAATGTGTACTCGCAGGAAATGGGACTGAACCAGTTAAGCCAGTAGAAACACAAAGCAAATGCGGAGTAGATAACAATTACATTACATACGGATTTGACAAAATAAAAGAAACTTCATTAACAAGTATTGCTAACTCAATTGATTGCTCACAATACTTCTGTAATGGAGAAATGTTACAAGCATTCGCACTAAACAAATTCTTTGAGATAAAGAATAAAGTAAAAGAAGCAAAAGCAGACGGTACAATAAGCGCTCAGACAACAAACGCTAAATTATCCACATTATACAAAGAAGCAATGGTTTATGATATGAGTATTTGCGGAACTGATAAACTCAAATTTGCAAAGAAAGACACTAAAGAATTACTAGCTGAAGATTACAAGATAAAATCAACTTCACTAACTCCTGAAAAAACTAAAAATATCATTGACAAAACAGGAACAGCTCTTGGAGACATGGTTGCAGTGCTAGAGGTAGATGCAATAGGCGCAAAGGATTACAATAGCATCCTACTTGAAGTTGACAAGAACGATACATTCAAAGAATACTTCACAAAAACACTTGCAATGACAGAAGTAAACGCTGACAAATATTATCTGTCTCTTAAATCATATGCTGAATTGAATAGAATTGTTAATGGGAACACTACTTGCACAACTAACGGAAAGAATTGCATAATTACTAACTGGTGCGGTCAAACTTCAACCGATTTGAATGTGGATGCATTCGCATGGATGAGCACACACTCAAAATTAGTAAAAGGAATTTACTATACTGCAAATATGGACAAAGCAGATATTGAAAAAGTATATCAAGCAAACGGTAAGTTGAATCAAATCCACAAACTTGCATTATTCAGTACTGGAGTTTTAGGAAATGATTTACTATTAACTGCAATAACTGATGTTAAAGCAAGACCAAAAGCGGATTTGTTTACTACTTCAGCAAATTACAATGATTTAAGACTAGAGTTCACTGGAGCAATAAAAGAAAGTGCAACAGTAGGACAATACTCTGCAGAATTCGATTATGATTATTCTAAATCAGATGCTGATGCAAAAACAATGGATGTAAACTTATCAACTGTTAGAGACATTAAAGGGGCAGTAAATGCAACAAAGAATGCATTACTTGTAGGCGGATTTAACGAAAACGTTATTCCACAAGAAGGACTATTAATGAATAATACTCGAGGAACAATCTTCGAATACAAAGATGGAAAATTAAACTTCTACAAAACAATTCCTGTAAAACTAGACGCAGCACTAAATGCTGGAGAAGTTGGAATTACTTACGGACTTGGACAACAAAACTCATTCACATTCCCAACTCAATTAATCAATTGGTATGCTACTAACGGAATGCTGCAAGGAACAGGAAGATTAAATGCTGTAAATAAAACTTACACAATGGCAGTACAAAAATCACAAAATCCACAATCATTAAAAGGAATGTACTATTACCCACAAAACGGAGCACTAAGTATAGCAACTGGAGTGGCTGGCGGAAGAATAGTGGGAACAGCGTTAGTACTTGGAAATAATGCTAGCGGACAAGCAGAAATAAAATTACAACAACAAGGTGCTACTCCACTTGAACTAAGAATTAATCCAAGTGAGAAAGATGTTGTTACAATGGACAAGATACGAACTGCAGTAGTGGCTGGAGATGCATGCGCAACACAAGACAGCACAATTGTTTGGAACGAAGCAAACTTAATCCGATAAACTAACTCGCGCTCCTTGAATTTTGTTTTAGATTTTTTAAATTAAAAGTTCTTAAACAAACAAAAGAATCCTTTTATTCAAACAAGTGATTAACTTTGGACAAACGCGCAATTGCACTAGTACTACTAAGCATGATTGCTTTATTGCTTGGATTTTCATATTCTTATTTCACTCCAACAGAAACATTTTTTGTGGAAATACCATTCACAATGTCAGTAGCAGGTTATTTTTTAGCAGGAATAGTTTTCTTTGGTTACTTTGCATTCCTACCGAGCATATTTTTGGGACTGCAACTAGGCGCTGAAAAAAATGCAGCAATCTTTCTTTACATAATCCCACTTATACTTGCTACTTACGCAGGGACAAAATTGGGATTTGTTTTACAAGACGATTTTTTTAATAAAAAAAATTATATGGAAAGCGTAAAGACAATTGCAATACTTCTTATTTTTGCAATAATTCTTGCGGTTGCAATCGAAATGAGTCTTCCAACAATATTGGAATACTGGCCAAAAGACTTTTTGGGGATGAACGTAACTCAAGGAAAATCAATTGGAAGTTTAATTGGGGATATTTCAGGATTAATGCGCAGATAAGACTGGATTTGCATAGGGAAAACCCGAACTTTTTATAAAAATTATTTTTTTGCAAAAATTTAATTTTTTTTCGGAAAAAAAGTTGTTTTTTTAATGAAAATTAATCAAAACAAGGTCGAGAGAAAGGTATTTATATAGCGCGAACGTAATTTTTATAGCAAGTTCGCTAGCGATAGTTAGTAAGTTAATTAGAAAGAATTTACATAGTGGTTGAAAATGGGTGTTGGGGAAAAACTCAAAGATCTGTACTATATGGGCGAAGAAAAATGGTATGCCCTTTGGGACAAGGTTGATGAACACGTACCAGTTTACAAATTAATTGATCCAATTGACAATATTATTCCTAGTTTTGCTTTATTTTTAATCGTTTTATTTTTGTTTTTACTCTTAGTAGGATTAGTTCTAGTTGGAGGAATAACTACTACTCAATCCACTCTGAAATTATCTGTTGTTGATGAGGACGGAAGAGGGATATCGGGCGCAGTTGTAACAATTGAAGGAATGACACAAGAATACACTTCTGATGATTTCGGATCAATAGATCCAATAAATTTACCATTTAGTTCTACAGTTAATGTAACTGCAGAAAAAGATGGAAAACAAACAACTAATCCAATTACACTTGATGCAATTGAAAAATCAGCTGAAATAAAAATAAATTTAGGAAATGTTCACTTTAGTGCAAGTAAAACAATGAGATTTGAACTAGATGATGGTTCACTTGCAACTGGAAAAATTGATTTAACTTATATTTGCTCCTCGGGAAGAACTGATTCAGTTGATCCAAAAACTGATACAATTTACGGCGGAACAGCAAATGTTTCTTTAGCAGAAGAATGCGGAACACTCTCAGTACAAGTTGATTCTCCGCTATATGCCACAGCAACTTACCCACTAACTTCTTCTACAAATAAATTTACTTTACAAACAAAAGCGCCAGTGGAAATGATTAACGTTTCTGTAAACCTAAAATACCAAAGTCAACCAGTTGTAGAATCCATAACAGTTTACGCTTACAAGGGAAGTAATACTTACATTTCAACAGATTCAAAAACTACTTCAAACGGACAAGCAACATTTACTCTGCCTGAAGGAGATTATACATTCAAAGTACAAATGGAAAAAGGATACAAAGCAAAATCCTCTTCAGTTGTAACCCTATCCAAATCAACTGGAACACAAAGCACAACAATTGAAATGGAAAAAAACTTCATTGGATACATTAACACAACAGTAAAAGAAGGAAGTACACTACTAAGCGGAGTACACGTAGTATTAAATGAAAAAATTTCATCAACAACAATTTCTCCAGTAATTGCACTTGATTCAAACGCTGACGGTTCAGCATTATTTGAAATAGCAAAAGATGCAGCATACAGAATAATTGCAACAAAAGATGGATACTGTGATAAAGCAGTTGATGCAAACGTTGGAGCAAATCTAACTTTATCAATGATAAAAGACAACGGACAATGCGGAAACAAATTAACTGTTAGAGTAATTGACCAAGATGGAAAAGCAGTTCCATATGCAAAAGTAGCGCTATTTGCAGAAAATGCTGAAGATTCTTACAAACTATCTTACGCAGAAAAAGTAACTGATTACAATGGATATGTAATTTGGAACCCAGTAAGTAATTCAAAGACAGGCGAAACTTACAAAGCATTTGCATTCAAAGCATCATATTCAGGATGGAGTGCTAACACTGCATTTAATGCAACAACAGCAAGTACCGAACTAGTTGTAAAACTTGATTTACCACTTGGAAAAGTAATAGTAAATGTAAAAGATAATGATGGACTCCCATTACAATTCTCAGAAGTACAATTATTTGATGAATACCAAGCAGACACAGTAAGCGGAAAGAAAGTAATTGAAAATGCTGACGGATCAATTGAATTCAATGTAAAAGCGGATAAGAAAGTATACGCAGTAATCAAAAAAGAAGGATACGAATCATATACTACACTACCAAAACAAATAATTGGAGACGGAACAATAATATTTAACGCAGTGTTATCAAAGCCACCAGTAGAACAATTGGTAGTAAGATACCTTGGACTTTACAAAGGCGACACAAGTGTAATGAGTGTTGAAGCAGGAAAAGAATATGACGCTTTATTTGAAGTAACCGCGCCAAAATCATACGACGAATTAGGATTCTTTGTAAGAGTTGGAAAGGATAATATTACAAAAACAGAACTTGACAAAATTTTTATTAAAAGTGTTGACGCATCCGGGAAGAAACTAATTACAACTGGGGCAACATACAACAAACCAAGAGGATACACAACAGACGGACAATACACTAACCTTGAAGAAAGTAAATGGGCAGAAATCAAATGGGTTGAGGGCGGATACGTTCCTGGAAAAATACTTGTTGGAATAAAAGTAAAAGTAAGACAAACTGCACAAGCAGAAGAAAGACTTGATATTGGATACAGAGCATGGGGAATACTTGATGGAAGATACGAAAGAGACCCAGTTGATTCAGAACTTGGAACTAGTCAAAACTCAAGTGTAAAACAAGAACTCTACGCATCAACAAAAGAAGCATACGCTACAGTTGGAACTGAAACACTATGCGAAAAAGTAAATGACGAAAAATCATTCTGTATAACAGCAACATACACGGATCCTGAAAACTTTACACAATCATTCACAGACGGATTTGAAGCAAAGAACAATTCAGCATACAATGTCTCAATCAAGGTAATGAATAACTCTTTAATTTCATTTGAAAAAGCAAAAGTACTAATTGAAAACCCTGAAGAAAACTTGTACATTGGAAATTACTCACTAATAACTCCAATGCACGCACCAGTAAATGGAACAATTAACGGATACAAAACAGAGTGGATTGATACTCCTAAATTTGAAAAAGGAACATCAATTGATTTCATTACACTAAATGTTACACCCCAAAAAACAGGGGCTGCAACAATCAAACTAAGATTGAGAGAAGAAAACTCATTAGTGTTCGAAAAAGCATTTACAATCACAGTTGGATCAGACAAGAAAATGAATGTAAAGTACATGAAAGGCGGAGAATTTAGTAACGACATGCCACAAATAGTATCTGGAAGAGCAGACCTATTAACAGTAAAAGCATTCAATTCTTCTACTAACTTAGAAATAGAAAATGCAATCGTAAAAATCTATGATAGATTTGGGACAAAATTACTTGAACAATTAACAAACAAACTTGGAACAGCAACAATACAAATACCAGCTTCATTACCTGGAGAAAAACTAACTCTGAGAATTGAAAAACCAGAATACGAAACATTTGTAAAAGAATTCACAATCTCCCAAGATGTAATTAAAGTTACTCCTGAAAGCTTGACATTCACAGTAAATCCTCAATCAAAGCCACAAGATACTAAAACAGTAAAAATTGAAAACAACACAGGAATGGATTTAACAATTAAATCAATTACACTAAGCGGAAAACTAAAAGGACTACTAAACGAAGCACAAATAGAATCCTGGTTTGATTCATTCGTTGGAAAGAAAATAGCTTCACAAGACTTCGAAGAAATTGATTTCAAAGTAATCTCAGCAACAATAATTCCACAAGCTGATGATATTGACGGAACGTTTACAATTACGGTTGGAGCAGGAACAAAGGATTGGGCAAAAGATATTGACGCAAAAATCAGAGTAGGACTTGGAAAAGATGTTGACAATGCATCATGCCTTGAAATAACACAAAGCAACTGGGTTGGAACAACACAAGGATCACAAATTGAAACATCTCTAGAAGTAAAGAACAATTGTATTGTTGACGGAAAGCCAGTAGCACTAACTAATTTAGGTGCAACAATCACAACTGGAGAGAGTATATTTGGAACAATGAATGCACAATCAAGCACTGTACAAGTAGAACTTGGAACAGGATATGCAAGAATATTTAAAACAATAATTAACCCTGGAGAAAAAGTACCAGTAACACTAAAATTCACTCCATATGGCGGAGCAACTGGAAGTGCTACTGGAAGCATTGTATTTGAAGCAAAAAACAAAACAGATTCAAAAGATCAAAAATTAACTGCAGAAATGAAATACGATTTATCAGTTGAAAATATACAACAATGTATAGTAATCGGATCAGATTTAATTACACTACCTTCAGAAGGAACAGCAAGCTTCTCAATCCAAAACACATGCAAAACAAGTGCTGACTTCCAAATAGAAGGCGGAGAATTACAATTATCAAACAAAGTATTTACACTTGCAAGCGGAGCAAGTAAAGATGTAACTGTAACAAGAAACAAAGGGGACATACCAGGAGCATATAATATTTTAGTTTACGGAAGAAAAGCAGGAACAACACTTGAATTACTAGGAAATGTAAAAGCAATTTTAGATTCAGAAGGATGCTTCGCATTATCTAGATACGAATATGATGTATATGATTCACCATACAATGAATTTGATGGACTAGATAGAGGATACTTAACTAATAATTGTGTACAGAAAAACACAGGCGCAAAAGTAAGTGGAGTAATCCCCTACGATATGAGTGACTTATGGAAATACGCACTTGCTGGAGCACTAGGCGGATATATTGGAAGCGGAAAAATATTGCCTGACTGGATGGATAGTTTATTCGATGAAAGATGCAGTCCAAGTACATCAGGAATACCTTTAATTGGAGCGCTAACAAGCAATTCAACATGCAGAAATTTAAGTGCACTAAATAATGACATTAAAACTCAATTAAAACAAAGACTTGCAACAGATTGCTCAGCAGCAAAAGCAACCGTGGTTACCGACCAAAATATATTAAAAACAAATGCTGGAAAAACAATTGAGGCTTATAACAAAATAATTGCTGAAGCAACTACATTAAGTACTTCTCCTCAAGCAATAACCAACGCTTCAAATAAGGATTGTGCAAGTGCAGTTGGGTGCTTAAAAGAAACAGTTACTCTTGCTCAAACAAACAAACTTGATTTCAATACTAAAGTAAATGCTCAAATTACTAGACTCGATACAACTCTACAAAATATTCAAAAGCAATGTACTGACAAACAAGCAGAAATTGAAAAAGAATTTGCTGCATTCAAAGCAAAAATTGATCAAGGTCAAACACTTGAAGAAGGCAAAACAGCACTTGAAACTTATAAAAGTGACAGAAATAAATTAATAGCTGATTTCAATAAAACAATTGTTGAAGAAAGCAACAAAACAATCGAAGATGTAAACAAAAATGTAAGAGCACTTATTGGAAAAGAAACTGAAGCAAATGGAGATTTGGATAAAACAAAAACTAAATTAGACGGATGCACTAAAGATTATACAACTAACTGTGTAACAGTACAAGCCTTAGACAAAAGCATAAGCGAGAAGGAAGAATGCGAACAGTATGATTATGCAGACCCTGACTGGATTTCTTACTACTATCCAAATCCTACAGAATGTTTAGATGATGAAATTGAATTAGTTGAATTAGGATTAACTACAGGAAAATGTTGCTCTTACTATGTCGGATATGATTTATCGGACGAAACTCCTGCTGCAAATGCTCCTGCTGTTGTGCAAAATGCAGTAACTGCTGCAAAAGCGAATCCAACTCCTAAAGTATCACTTGTGAATATAGCTACTGCAATGGCCGGAATTGAAGCAACTGCTAATGAATGTGCAAAGTATGCGGATACAACAAAAGGAGAAGCTTCAACTTATTACGCACAGCAAACAACTTGCCCAACTGGAACAATAAAGAAAGAACTTCCACTTCCTGTTGCTGGTACTTGCTGTATCTCACACTCTGTGACAAGATATTACAAGACAATTTTAAGTGAAGTTTATTACAAAGTTGAAGTTGATGCAAGAAATGTTGAAAAAGTATACGCTGTTGACTTAAGTGCACCTCAAGGACAAAGAACATGGACTCCAAAAGGAGTGTCTGCGGAGTATTTAATTAACGGAGTTAAAAATGGAACTCTTAAATCATACCCGACAGATCCTTTACTAAATGCTACTACCGGCACAACTCCTGCAGTAAGCACTTCACCAATCCTTCCACCTTTGTCAGATAAATCTACAATTGGCGGATACAAAGTTGTAAGTTCAAAGCTTGCGGCTGATGGAAAGACAATCGAATATTATGGTGCGAATGATAAGTTGTTAGCAACTTATACTGGGCAAAAGAATGCACAAGGTGCTGATTTATTTAATTCATATATCGGGGGAAGCATTGTTATAATTCCAGATTATACACAGTATACTCCTGCTGCTGGTTCAACTGTAAAATATTATAAAGATTCTAGCGGAGTTTTATTTTATAGAGTGGATTTAGATCCTGCTACAAGTGTACAATCTGTTTACTATAAAGATACAAGAGCTAATTCAACTACTGGTAATGTTTGGACACCTTCTCCATTAACTGGCGCGCAAATTGCTGCAGATATTGGAAATGGGAATATTGTTTCATGGGGTTCTACTGACCCAACAGTTACTGCTAATTTCATTCTTGCAACTACTGCAAATAGTGCTTCGGCTGGTTATGGCGGCGGAGGATTATTCGGTGGAATGAATTCAGGTCTTGGAGGATTATTAATCTCAGGGTTCACTGGATCAATGGGCGGAAGTGCTCTTGGCGGTGCGTTAATTGGAATGCTAACACAATGGCTACAAGCATCAAACACAACTGTTGATTATTCATCAACTTTCACAGTACCCTTAGTTACAATAGACGAAACAACACTAACTAGTCCTGATGGAATACAATTAAGTGTTGGAGAAAAAATTTATGATTATGATTCATATAGTGGAAGTCCAGCAACAACAGCAACTACTGCAACAACACCAACAGGAACAAGTGCTACAGGCACTGGCGCAAGTAGTGGAACAAATACAGCTGCAACTGGCGGAAATTACATGGGTAATTCTTTATTCAACCCACAAGCACTAAGCGCAACAATGGGGCAAGTAGAAGAATACGAACTAACATTCACAAACGAAAGTAAAGCAACTAATAGAAGCATGTATGAACCATTTATTGGAATACTAACTGTTACTGGGACAGAAAATATTTACGCAACAGATTACAATTATGATTATGTTAAAGCGCAAGCTAAAGCAAGAGGAGAACTAAAGAGCAATAAGAAAGGCGGACTTAGCGGATTACTACAACCACCATTGACTGACAATGATAGTACTGCAGAAATTAAACAAGAAGATTTACAAGTAAAAGAAACAAGATCATACGAAAAGAAATTCCACTTACTATTCGATTCATGGGAATATGTGGACTGCGGACCAAAGACTTTCACTTGCCCACCAACTACACTAAGTAATTGTGATGTTGATGGAAAGAAAGGAAGTACTGGAAACAGTGCACTACCAAAGATATTACTTTCATGGGATTATTCAAAGATAGATGCACAAGAATGTGACTTAAAAGAAACAACTCCTGACGATTACATTTATTGTGATACAACACAATTCGGAATAGAAACACTAAAGAAATTAGTTAAACTAAGAGAATTCTTTAACACAACTTCACTAAACCAATGCCCACAAGCAATTGATTACGTTTCAGTAAAGACTGCTAAGTTAAGTGAAACTTCTTTAGATGTTGGAATTACTTCAGTTGAAGCAAAACAAACAACAACTGGTGCGTTAATCAGTGCAACAGTTGAATCAAATAACAATTTAGCAATGCCTGCAACTGTAACTTTCAAAGTAAGTGTACACGGCGGAGAAGAAATAACTAATGTGTGTGCTTCACAAACAAAGACACTAACTGTTGGTACTTCACTAAGCGGAGCAGTATACACTTGCAACGTGGATAAGAATGCAGTTGGAGAAGGAACATTTGATATTGATATTACTGCAACTCCAGAGCTATGCGCAGGATGCGGAAATTATAATTCAACAAATGATACAATGCAAACAGCATTAGTACTTGGAGCAAGCGGAGCAGTAGCTTGCCAGAAATACGAAACAAAGAAAGATTACTTCGAAAAAGTATTGTCCGCAAATAATCAATTAAGCGGAAGCGGAGCAAAAGTACTCGAATACATTAGCTTCAAAGCAAACCTAATCAGAGACGGATTCAGTAATGATTTCAAGAATGATTTAGATGCATACTTAATGCAAGTAGCTAACGTTGGTCCTGATTACTCAAGCAATGGAATAAGAGAACTATTCTTGAGTGAAAAGTTCACAGTTGAATGGCCAAATAAACCAGCTGCATGGGAAGCAGGAAAGTACGATGCAAGATTAATTGTAACTTTCGCAAACAACTCATGGGAATGGGACAACAATAATATTGAATCAATTAAACTAACTCTTTCACCACAAGGAGACCCAGAACCAGACTCTCCAATTTATGATGTTCCATTCGATGGAATAGTTGGAATGGCTAGCGACAATGGAAGACAAGGATATGGTTCAAATTACATACAAAAAACTGAAGACATTTTCTTAATTGCAAAAGACGGAGCAAATAATATAATGGCCCAACCAAACTCAAGCAGTAATGGAATAGCTAATGTAGGAGTATCCGTAATCAAAGGAAATAGTGCATTCGCATTACTAAATACTAGTCCAACTAAAGGAAATGTGTTAAGCATTTCAAGAACAGGGGACGATGTTGACTTTGTAATAACTCCAAGTGTGGCAGTACCATTAATCTTAAACATTACAAGAAACAGTTCAACTGATGCATTCGCATTCTACTCAGCAGAAGTAAATGGACAGTCACAAGAAACAGGAGCTTCATTCATTTCATGGAGCGGAATCGGAGAAGGATGTGCAACTTTCGACGGAACACCAATGAAAGCATTCTATAATTCACTTGATTCAAAAGCAAGCAACAACTTATCAGGTTATGACGGATACGGATTATACTGGCCAATGGCACAATTAGCTGGAACAGCTTCATTCTATGGAAGTTTCTTTGCACCACAAGACAGTGAAACATTACTAAAGATAACTGGATCAAAAGACTCAGCTGTATTTGAAAGTACAATGGGCAACGGAAATGTTATCTCAGTAAGCAGAGCTGGACAAGCAATAAGCAACTTACAAGATGTGCTGGATGATGTTAAAGCTGAAAAAGTATGTGTAATCGGCGGAGAATACTACTGGAATAACACTGGATTAAGAGAAGAGTTAATCTCAAACATTAATGCTAAGGATAACAGTTGTATTTCAGCAAGATAAAAATTAGAATGGATTGTTTACTCAATATGTTGGACACATTTAATAATTTAAGAGAAAAAATAATTAAATTATATTAAAAAACAAAAATTGTTTTTTAATTTATCAAAAGAAAATCTTTTGATAAAAAGTTTAAATACTTCAAAAGCAGTCTTTATTATTGGGTTAGTGTTTGTATGGTTCTTGAAGGATTGAAGGATTTTTACTATTCTCTTGAAGAGAAATGGTATGGGTTCTGGGACAAAGTAGACACAAAAATACCCGTTAACGGAGTAATTGACGCAGTTGATTCTGTTATCCCAAGCTTTTTATTATTTTTAATAGTTCTATTTTTATTATTAGTATTTGGGGTATTTCTTTTACTTAGTTCAAACCAAATGTACGATGCAACTTTCTCAGTTGTAACTCAAAACGGCACTCCAGTTTTTGATACACTAATTTTTGCAAGCGTTGAAGAAAATGGAAAAGTTGTAAAAGACTTTAATATCCGAACTGATGCAGATGGAGTTGCAACATTTAGCGGACTTAAGAGCGGACAACAATTAATAATTGATATTAATGTAAGTAAAGGATATTTCCATGATTCTTTTGATGTTGGATCAAATTTAAATGAAAAAATTACTTTAAGTGCTCCCGTTTTGCCATCAACACCAAAACTAAAACAAATATTTATTAAAAATGCATCAGGAGTAACTGTTCGAGAGAATATTTCTCTTTCTTTCTCCTGCGAAAACTCAACATTATTGCCAACTCCTGCAAACGGAGTATATGATGGTTCAAATCCATTAAATGTAACAGAACCAGTTGGATGTAGTTTACTTGCAACACCACATAGTTCAAAATACAAAGAAAAATCCTACAAAATAACTTCAACTTTATTTGATTTATACTTAGAAGTAGCAGAACAACCAACAACAACGCTAAAAGTAAAAATTAGGGCAGATGGATACCCAGTAAATGATACAAGTTTTAAAATAAAAATTAACGGAAAAAATGAATACCAAACAGAAACAAAAACTGCTTCCGAAGCAAGTTTACAAGTACAAGCAGATACATACTATGTTTCAGTAAGCGATCCTTCAAACAAATACGGAATCTCCTCTCAAAGTGTTACAGTAAACAGCCAAACAGAAATAGTAATGAGTGTTTCAAAAACAATAAAATCAAGAGTAAGTATACGCGTAGTGGATGTTTCTAATAATTCTTCAATTGCAAATGCAATAGTGAATTTAAAAGATTCTCGCGGAGTAGAAATATCTTCAAACACAACTGATGCTAGCGGAAATGTTTCATTCGCATTTAATGATTTAGGAAATTATATTTTTGCAGCAAAAAAACTTGGTGATTTAAACGGCGGGTACTTTCCAAAAGAAGTAACTCAAAACTTGGCAGGAGATATTAACTTTATAATAGCCCTTGAAAAAATCACAACGCTTAATGCAGGAAAAGTAAAAGTAAAAGTAATTGATCAAGACGGAGAGCCAGTGCTTAATGCAAAAGTAATGTTAAAGTATAAAGAAAATGATGGAATAGTAGAACTCTACCAAGCAAAAAATTATTCTCTAACTGATTTAAACGGAGAAGCAACTTTCTTAGCAGGAAAAGTTGATGGAGTAGTTTACGCATACGCAATAAAAGGAATGTTCTTTGGTTCATCAGCGGAAAAAACAATTGCACTTGACAGATTAAATGAATTCACTGCAGAAATGCAAGTAGGGTTAGCAAAAATAATTGTTAACGCAACGGACGAAGCCGGTGCAAATGTAAACGGAACAGCAGAAATACTCACAGTTGACGGATTAATGAGTGATTCACACGGACTTGCCGGATTAATATCAATGGAAAATGGAAAAGTAACTAGAGAAATAAAAGCTGGACAAACGGTTTATGTTCGAATAAAAGCAGAAACGTATGAAGATTATTACACAGTTCCAATTGAACTATGGCCAAACAAAACTTACACGCTTAATGTAAAAATGTTAAAACAAATTTCTGATAGTTCAATTGATTTTATTGGACTTTACAATGAAAATGACGCAGTAGTACAAACAATGGCTGCGGGCAAAAAGTATTATGCAAAATTCAATATTAATTCCGACCAAGCTTATGATGATGTAATATTCCATTTTAGAGCAGGAAAAGAAACTTTACTTGAAAACGATGTAATGCAAATAGATTCAGTACAAAGTGCGGGGAAAGATAGTGAAACAAGGGGAGTAACTTATGACCCAACAAAAGGATACGCTTACGACGGAGCAAATACAACTGATGGACTTGCAAAATGGGTAAATGTTAAATGGAATAATTTTGGAAAAGGAACAAGAGAAGTAAAAGTATGGTTTAGCATTAAAAAAACAGCTTCTCCAAACAGAGAACTACAATTCTTTTACAGAGGACAATTTGATAATACAAGAAAACCCTTAAGCACAGCACAACAAGAATTCTATGCTGACACATACTCTTCAAATGTTTACTATGTTGGAACAGAAGCAGAGTGCGTTGAAGGATTTTGTTTCACTTCTGAATGGTTATACTCAAAAGCTGAAGATTTATACATCGCTTCTCCATATGGGCTAAGACAAATAAATGAATACACTTACCACTTTGTACTAATAAATAATTCTGGAATAGATTACTCTACATCAAAGAAACCAATTTATATGAATATTCGAGTTCTTGGCGACGCTAGCGACACCCTTTCGGGTGCAGGCGAGAAGAGAATTAAGATTAAACAATACGCAATAAAAGATTCCCTTGGTCAAGCAACTTCTCCTGCAAATTCTTCACTATACAAAGCAGAAGGAATTGCAATTAATTCATTTGAAACAAACCAAACAATTGATTCAACTCTAACTATTGAAGGACTAAAAGAAGGAGCAGATGCATTAGTATTTGAACTCAAATCCGAAGGGAATATAATTTATTCGAAAGAAGTTTCATTCTCAATAGTAAAACAAAAAGATTTTGTAGTAAGTATAACTCCTCAATTTATTACAGCGTTAATTAATGTTCCGATAGAAGTAACAGTTTATGATGATAAAGGATTGTATTTGCCAAATGCAACAGTAAACACTTACGCAAAAGATCCTGGATACGAACAATACCCAATTGATTCAAAAATAACTGATCACGCAGGAAAAGCAATAGTTGATTCCGGAGCATTATTTGCTAACTCAAAAGCACTAATTGAAATAAGAGCAGATGGTTACGCAAGACAAATGTACTCTCTAACAGTTTCAGATCAATTAATTGTGGCTTCACCAGAGCAATTACTAGTTGAGTTAAATACTTTTTCAAAAAGAGAAGAAATTAAAGAAGTAAGTTTTGCCAACCTTTCAAAACAACAACTTAAACTAAAAAGCGTAACAATTGATTCAAAGTTTAGTGAAGTAATAAACCAAGAAGCACTAAATGCGTACATTGGAGAAATTAGTACACAAGACAGAACAATTAATGCAGAAGATACACTTGATGTGCAACTACTAAGAATCAGATTAGCAAATGGAATTACTCAATCTAACTTCCTTGAACCAATAAATTTGACTGGCACAGTATTAATTGAATTTGAAACAATGGATTCTTCACTTACTTACGATGTAAATATTCCATTAACTCTAAATGTTTCAAGTGAAGCAAATACTGATGAATCTTGTTTAGCAATTAAACCCGGAACAACAACAAAAACTACTGAAAGAGCACAAAGCAGATTTGATTTTGAAATACTAAACGCATGCGCAACAGATAACACTAATGTTGAACTTGAAAACTTAACAGTAACTTCTCCAACAGAAATACCAGGAATTGCTGAAGTAAGCGTACGAAGTTCTACTGGAGCAAGTGTGGGAAGAAGTGCACTTGACGGTGGAAAAAGAAAACTACTTGATAAAGTAAAAGCTGGGGAGAAATTATTTGGAACAATGACATTCGCACCAGGAATTGAAGCAACTGGAACAAGCGTACCAATTCAATTAAGCTTTGAAGCAAAATTCTTGGATAGAACAATAAAAGCAAATCCTGCAACAATAACATACACAACAAACGTTGTAAACCTAAAAGAATGTATGAGTATTACTTCTGACGCAGCACCAGTTGCATTCACTGAAAAAAGTAAAGTAACAATTGACACAACAAAATGCTTAGGGCAAATGATTGATGTAGTATTATGCAGAAATGACGGTGGATGCTCAGGCGGAACAGATGGAAAAATTACTTTAAGCAAAAAAGCATTTACATTACAAAACAAATCAGAAGATATTGAAGTATACAATCCATCCCTTCCTGGATCTTACGGAGTAACGGTTCATGCAAGAGTACGCGGAACAAGCGGATTTAGTTACATTGGAGAATTACCAGTTGCATTCACTGAAGCAGACGGAAAATATTTTTCATTAAATAAATTTGAATTACAATTAGTTGGAAGTGGATCACGTGACTCAGTAATAATTACAAACAAAATGCTTTCCGAAACCGTACAAGTAAAAGCTGATGAATGTACATTTGGAAAACACGACGATGATTTCTCATGGACTAGGGCAATCTCTGGCGCAATGATGGGGGCAGCACTAGGAAACATGATTGGAAGCGCATACCATCCTTCGTCAACTGATGATGCTACTGATGATAGTAAACTTACTGACCAAGAACGAGCTGATAAGCAGACTCTTGAAAAAACACAACAAGCAAGATTAAGTGGTGAGCCAGCTGGGCAAACTTATTATTCAACAGATGGCCAAGAGCTTACTGCTACTACTACTCCTCGTGGAACTGTGTTGGCGTACAAAGATAGTGGCGAAGTATACTCAGTTATGACTACTTCAGGAATTGGCGATAAACCTTATACTGTTATTAGTGATTATGGAAACATAACTTCTCCAAATGGAAATACTTGGAATATTAGAACGACACAAACTTATGATGGATTCGGTGCGCCAGTAAATGGAACTGCAAGAACACAATATTACCAAGGTGCTCCTGGAGTTCAAGGTAGTGGAAAAAGTTTTACGTTTAATGGTCCTCCTAGTTCTACAATATCAAGTTCATCCTCTGCAATATCTTCTTATGAAAATAGTTACACTGGAAGATTAGCGATTTGGTCAGGAAGTATGGGTAAATTTGTTACTACTCCTAGCCTTTCTTATACTTGGGAACAGCCAACAGGTTTAATGACACAAAATACAACTAATGGTTGGGGAGCAACAACTACTGCACATCCTGCACCACTCAACCAATCTTTAATTAACGCAATGTACTCTAAAGGAGATTTGAGTGCAAATAATCAAAAAGTTTCAAAATTAAGTTTCGCTACTCCTGCTACAACAACAGGGACAGGCAGTGGAAGTAATGTTCAAATGTATGCAACAATTCTTGGCGCACTAATTGGCGGATACATAATGGGTAGTCAAGGCGGATACAAGTGTGCGGATCATTTCCAAACAGTGCCTTACACTGATTTCACAATCTTACTAGCAGGAACAACAGTGGGAGTAACTTCAACAGCAAATTCAGATAGTAATGCAGTGCGAGAAGTTCCTTCTGATGCTGGAGAACTAGGATTTACACTTGAAGGAATTAGTCCTGCTTGGAACTTTGAAGATTCATTTTATAGTTCAGTTGAAACCGCAGGAATTGATTTTACAAATGGTGGATTAAATGATCCCCAACCAAGATACGGAACTCTAACAATTAATGCAACAGTACACAATCACGGACAAGCAGTACACGTTCCCTATGGTTCAACTACAACAACTACTACAAGTTCAGGCTCAGAATATGATTATGATGTATTTTGCAGAGAAGCAACATTTGGAAATTATTGGATAGGAAACGATATTAATTCAGGAATGTGCTCAGGAATTAGCGAAACGAATTATGCACAAAAATATCACATGAGAGTAATAAGCGGAGAACCAACTGGCGAAGAAGCATACATTAAGAAAGCAAATTCATGTTACATGGGTGCACTAACTGGATCAACTGGCCCTGATGCTTTACCAAAAGTAAAACTAAGTTGGGATTGGGATAAGATTAACGCAGACACTTGCGATTATACAAACCCCGATTATGTTTATTGTGATGCAACACAATTCAATATTGCATTAATCAAAAAACTTGGAGCACTAGATGAATTCTTGAAAATGAACGGAAGCAACTTTGTTTGTCCACCCGATATGATGGAACAAGAAATACAATCATCAATTGACCAATTAAATAGTCAAACAATAGATATTGTTCCAGGCGCAATGGGAATAAAAGATATTACTGTAGCAACTATTGATGATCGAACAACAGTTACAATCAAAGTGCAAAATAATACTGGTGCAGATGCAACAACATACATGACATATTCTCTAAAGTCACAAGGAGAACCAGTTTCAGATATTTACGGAAAAGGAGATTCATGGACCGTGCCAAGCGGAACTACTGAAGTAACAATGGAAATGGATACTCCAAAATATAATGGAGTATATTATTTTACAGCAGTAATTAATGGTCTTGGAGGAAATAGAATTCCAATTACAAGAGCATTCCTAAACAGAGAAGTAAATAATGGTTGTTGGATACCACAAACAACAAGAGCAATAAGCGGAATACCTGGATTAATGTACTATGTTGCAGCACTTGATGCACCAACTTATACAACTAAAATTGGAAACGAATCCGAATTATATAATACAATTAACTTCGGGGCATACTTGACAAAAGATGCATTCACTGATGATTTCATTAGAGACTTTAAAGCATACTACGAAACACAAGTGTTCACAAAACTAAGTGTAAATCAATTTGATAAAGAAGTATTTGATTACATTACTTCAGGAAATTATAAAATCAAGAAAAAATTCCTTGGAACAAATGACTTCCAACCTGGACTTTACGATGTGTGGATTAATCTTGATGCACCTGATGCATTCCAAGTAGTGGATGGAAATACTACAACAATCGAGATAGTATTATTATTAGTTAAATCTCCAAGCGTGGATTCTCCATTATACAGAATGCCATTTGATGGGCCATTGGGAGAAGTTGGGGGAAGACAAGGATACGGAAGCACTTACACAAATTCAAATGATGAAAGAGTTGCAATTAGTACTACTGACGGAGAAGTAAATACATTCGAAAGCGGATCAAGTAACGGAGTAACAAATGTTACAGTAGTAACACAAACAGATTTTGATGCAGTAAATTCCTCAGTTGGAACACGCGGACAAGTTGCAGCAATAAGCATGTCAAACAATGATGCAACAATTGCACTAACTCCAACATACGCAATTCCAGTAATTGCAAAATACACACTAAACGGAACAAGCGGAAACATGGCATTTAGCGTAGAAAATACAAAGAATGCAGTAACAACTGGAGGAAACTTATCCTACTGGACTGGTGCTGCAAGAAGTAGAGACTTCTATGGAACAAATGCAGTGGAAGCATACAATAATTCTCCAGATTACAGATTGTCAGAACTCTCTGATGTTGCTTACGGATTCGAATTCAATGATGCCTCAAGATCTGGAAACATGTACCTAAAGACATTAATGTTCGTTCCAGCAAATGACAATTCACAATACTTACTAAATGCAATAGATCCCGGCGTTACATTTTGGACACCAAATTCAGAGTTCTCTTCAAATGTACAATTAAATGGAATAAACGGAATGAACTACAATAGTGCTAACGGATCAGTTTCAAATCAATACATTAATTCACTTGAAGGACTATTCAATGCAGTAAGCGAAGGAAAGATTTGTGTTTCAAGTGACGGAAGCGATACATCATTCTGGTGGAATCCAGCAGTGCTAGAAAATACTTCAGGATCAACAACAAACCTAGCTTCAAAAGAACTAGAACTAGTTGGGCAATAAATAAATTAACGATTAGTACTACTTCATTAATTTACTAAGTGCTTTAGTTGTTTTACTTTAACCAAAAACAAAGAGCAACTCTTTTATATCACAAAATCCTACTAAATATGAGCTTTGAGAAAATGATTCCAGTGAATTTCTTAAGTGGGATGCTTCCATTCATGTTATTCCTTGACGGATTAATCGGGGACATGACCCTCGTACTAAAAATATTTGTTTTACTAACAATTGTTTCCTATGTTACTCAGCACCTTGGAAAAGGACCAATAGCAATACTAATCATAGTAGTGCTCTCTTACTTCATAATATTCGATTACTTTATTTATTTTGGTGGAATTTACGTGCTCTACATGCTAGTAATGTTTGGTATCTCTCAATTACTAATGGATTTCTTCATTTTAGCTCCCCAAGCAATGATGGAGCAGAATATGGGTGGAGAAGAACCTCCTGGTGCGCCGCACGGGCTTGATTTTAAGGAAAGACAACACAAAATGGTAGAAATGAGAAGAATGAGAGGAATGATGTAAAGGTGCCTATGATGAACGACCGCGGAAACTTTATTTTTATTGCACTCGGTTTAATGGTCGGGGCAATATTTCTCTTACCTGTACTAATGTACATATTTCCTCCAATTGATATTATAATCAAAATAATTTTAATATTTGTAATCTACAGAACAGTACAAGGGTACTTGGGAAACGGAGTACTTACTTTAATTATTTCTTGTATACTAATTTACTTCCTTGTTCTAAAATGGTGGTGGATTGGAGCAACAGGCTGGTTTGCAATTACATTATTTGGAATGGGAATATTCAGTATAATTACTTGGGGATCAAAAACTGCACTGGATATATTTAAACCAAAGCGATAATGCTTAGGGGAAAGGTTTTAATTCAACAAAAAACAATAGTATTTAGAGTAAAACGATAAGATGAGTTTATTGTAGTTTTTGCAGGCCAAACCGTATAATATTTAGCGAACAAGTGATTTGAGTAAAATAAATGAAGGCGAATGAAATGGTATTTTTGGAAATAGATTTTGCTGGAGCTCTTACAGGCGAAGATTTATTCTTAACAATTGCACTAATTTTATTTATTGTTTATTTCCTTTGGATTTATGCTTGGGCAAAAAAACAAGTTGGGGCAAAACTAGGAATAATTTTGGCCGTAGTAATAATGTTTTTATTGTTTTACAGTTTCCCTGAACTAATTTGGGTTCCATTCATATTATTCCTTTGGTCAATATTTGGAAAAGATTTACTCGAAAGAGTACCAAAACCAAAGTAAGAACGGTGCTAAAATATGGACTTGTTTACATTCGTAGTTTCAGTTGCTCTATTAGGGTTTGCTATACAACTTGGAGAATTTTGGATAGTAGTTGGGGCAACAATGATACTAATACTTGCATCCAAGGATGTTAAAGCAAGTTTACTATTATTATTTGCAGTATTTGTTCTTTATATGATAAATGGAATTGGAATGAAAGAATACTGGATAGTTGCAGTATTTGGATTCTTGGCAATTGCATACTTTTTAGGGCTAGGAAAAGAAGAAGCTCCTGCTGATCCTTATGCTGGGTTACTTGGTGGAATGGGCGGCGGAATGCCAATGGAGTAAAATTAATTTCTTGGTGTTACGATGAACTTTTATCTATGCATTGTTTCATTCATGATTGCAATGCTATTCATGTCAGTTGGACTTGAATGGCCGGGATTTGTTTTCTTAGCAATTGCTTTCATTACACTACTCTACACTCCTGCAAAAAAACAAACCAAAGTTGCTTGGGAAGATTTTAAGAAAATAGATGGAAGTTACCCGGATGTAAAACTTGAGAGTTATGCAAAAGGATTTTCAAAACAAGCTGCTGAATATTTAGTCCAAGCTCCCGATACTGAATATAATTACAAAGGGGCTTTACACAAATCCCCGCAAATCGCAAAAAACTTTTTTACTGAACTAAAAGAAATACTTGGAATGAAATAAAAAGCAACTATTTTTTAATTAAGAAAACTTTAACTAAATTATTTCTTTGATTCGAGTTCAGTTAATACTTTTCTATCAGTTTCAAGTATCTTTTGCATTAAATCAAGCATTGCTTTTGAACCGGCATTAATTTCTTCCATTTTGTTCTCTAAATTAGAAATTCTATAATTAAGTGAAGGGTCAGCTGGAGAAGCTTGATCCTTAATTACTTGTTTTACTTCATCCACTTTCTTGCTAACATCATCAATTTTTTGCTCATGCATGTTTAACATGTTGTGGGTTTGGGTTTGCTGTAAATCTTGTTCTTGTGCCTGAGTTTCGACAACATTTCGTAACATCTGAACATCCTGTTGTTGTTGAATTATTTCTTCCTGGACAGGTGCTTTAGGAGCCTTAACTTTTTGAATAATACTTGCAGCTTCTTCTTGAGTAAGGCCTGTATCTACTAAAGTCGAAAGAACAGTGGGTTCATCGATTCCTGCCTCAAGCATTCTTTGCACAGTATCTGCCATTACTTGTTCGTTAATCATTAAAATCACGCACTATTAAAGACAATAAAGTAAGGGCTTTTTGGTATTTAATTGTTGCTTTCTTTCAAACAAAATGAATTTTCACTCTCGGGAAAGGAATAAATATTAAGAAACACTTAATTATCGTGAACAATAAAAATTAAACAGGCGAGAAAATGGATTTTAAGATAGACTACGGTCCGTGGGAAACAGTATTCTCTGGAACTACTTACGGGCATGAAGTAGAGATACTTTCAAATCCTGAAAACTTTTTTTTAGTTATAATCTATGACAAACGTGATGGAAAAAGAATGGGTGCGGTTATCGAAGGATACAAAGCATTTTTTGCTCGAGGGCAAATGGAAGCATTTATTTCAACCTTGCCAAAACCTTGTTTTGGAGTTGAAAAAACTCTTGGCGGAAAAACTGGAAAAATATTTTTTCTTTCCTTTGATCCATTCTACATTGATTTCAGACAAGAAGATTTTGTAAGAAAAATAGATATTGCAATACAAAAAATCGACGAAAATTCTTCGACAATTGTAGATCTCGCAAGAGCATCTTCACTCGACATTAAAGAATTATCTTCAGTGCCTAAAGTAGAATACGCTCCAATACTCGGGGACCCATTTGTAATAAAAACATTAATCGGCGGGCAAAGAACTGGCGAATTATCAAAAATGGATCTGACTCAAAATGAAAACGAACAACAAGATTCAACAAGAGTAATACAATTAGGGTTAAGCAAAACAAGAGAAATAATGAGAGAGCAATCTTCAAACTTAAAAAGAACACTAATAGTTGGACAAGGTTCGGCTTTGGAATATGCTTCCTATATTCTCACTGAAAATCTTTTGCTTGAAAATATTCCTACAATAATTTTTGATAAGGAAGATTATTTTGACCAATTGGGTTCAGCAAGTCCTGAAGCAATGGCTCTTCGTGATGAGTTAGTTGAATTTGAACCAATTGGATTTCCAATGAGACAACTAACCGTAAAATCTTCAATAAAAATTTCATTAAAAGATGTGGATTTATTTTTCTTACTGGATTTAATTGGTTTTGGGGATGAAGAATTCCAAAAAAATCTTTCTCTAATTTGTTTCTCAATGAGAGTAGATACTCCCCAAGAAGCAATTGGAAAATTATTACAAACAAAAGAGCTAAGCGAATATGAAGTGCTAAGGGCTGAAAGAATAATGCGAGTAATTGACAAAACATTTACTGGATTATTTGGACTTGCTACTCCTGCACAAGAACTAACAAAAACAGTTCCTGGGAAAATAGGAAGAGCCCTATTAATTGATACTAAAACTTTATCTCAAGAGGAAAATGTTTTATTCATTAATACTATTCTAAGACAAATCACAAAAAGCGTTTCAGAAGGACAATCATTAAATTGCAGCGTAATAATTCCAAAAATTGATGACTTGTTTTCAACAAATGAAGAAAAAGCAATAACTGTGATAACAAGACTGCAAAACCGCGGAGTTGGGGTAGTGCTTGGAAGCGAAAAAGAACTACCTGAAGAACTAAGTGAAACAATGACTGCAAAAATAAATAACGTTTCAGGAAAAGACTATGCCGTTTCAATCAAAGGAAAAAGAAATTATAGAGTAATACTAAGACCATCATTAAGCGGGAATCCTAAACTTTAAATTAAATTTGAAAATAATATTTTTTAGTGAGTTTTATGAAATCAAATAAAAGAAATACTTTTTGGGAAAATGCTCAAGCCCCCAATCACCCATCTGGGTGCAGGCGGGTACAGGTCCTCGCTTCTGAGCGAGGGCAGGGCCTGTCCTGTGCACCTTTTGAGGCGCAGGTACCCCGCGGGGCACAGGCAACAGCACAGGGCCTGTCCTGGGCAGCAGGCCAGGGTACAGTCGAGTATCTTGTGATTATTGCGGTTGTTGTTGTTTTGAGTTTGGTTGTTGTGGGAGTTGTTATTACTCAAACTCAAAGCGGAGCAAATGTTTCAAGTACTGCAAATGAAATTTCTAGTAAAACTGGTTTGCTTGCGGTTAGTAATGTTTCGTTGAATTCTGTTGATGGGAATTTTTTTGTGAGTGTTAAGAATAATGACGCTGATGCGATTACGATTACTAGCGTGCTTGTGAATAGTGATTCTAATT
>JBAZUY010000002.1:0-305976 GCA_041661245.1 archaeon | reverse complement strand
ATGATAATTTACTTACAAGGAATGTTTATTTTTCTTCAAAGAGTGATTTTAATGCTGGGGGTTATTTTTTGAATTCTTCAGTTATTAATCCTCCGATTAAACCAATGGGAGAACTTGATTGGAATGTTAATGATGGGACTAACAGAATTGATGGATTAATAGCACACTACAAAATGAATGACAACGCAGCAAACACAACAGTTGTTGATAGTGTTGGCGGGTATACTGGAACTTCAGTTAGAAATACTAGCTTGATATCCACAACTGGGAAAATAAATAATGATTTTAACTTTAATGGGACGAGCGATTATATTTCATTGCCTTTTGGTTTTACAAATGGTAATGGAAACACGGTTTATAGTTTTTCTGCTTGGATAAAAACTTCAAGTAATGGGCGGATTGTATCTTCGTGTGCAGGAAGTTTTACTCAATCTGCAGGAATTGTGTCTGCTGCAAGTGTAACTGATAATCTTTGGCATCATGTTGTGGCAATACGAGATGGTGCAACTTTGTATTTATACTTGGATGGGAGTTTAGCTGGTACTGTTGCTACAAATTCAGGATATTCAGGAGTCATTTTACAAGTTGATGCGGGTAAAGTTGACTGGAGATCATTTAACGTAAATGCGCTTTCAACCAGTTTGATTGGATTATTTCAGAACGATACCCAGCTTCTTTTTAATGGTTTAATTGATGATGTTAGAGTTTATCAAAAAGCTTTGAGTGCCATTGATGTAAATGCAATTTACAATTCTGGAAATGGAACTGAACAAAACGGAAGAGGTGATTGGACTGATAATAATTTGGTTGCTTATTATAAATTTGATTCGAAAAACGGAACAACTGTTTTTGATTCTGCAAGAGGAAATACTGGGACTTTGACTAATGGTGCGGATACAAATGCAAGAGGGTTATGGGATACTAATGCTTTGTATTTGGATGGAGTAAATGATTTGGTATCTATTCCAAATAGTTCAAGTTTAGCTTTTACGAATGCGTTTAGTGTTTCTGGATGGGTTAATACAACAAAGACAGCAAATACAAATTATGACGGGATATTTAGTGGGGTTTATGCGGGTTCAGGAAAAGTTTATTTTTATCTTGGGATGGGGAGTCCAGGGGGGCCAAATCATAAGCTCTCTGCAGGATTTTATTCTCCTGGTTGGCATTATGTTGATAGTCCAATAAATTTACCTGCAGCCAAATGGGTTCATGCCGCTGCAACCTATGATGGACAGTATATAAAAATATACCAAGATGGCATTCTAGTGGCAACCTCGTCAGATTTTGCATTAAATCTTCCTGCAAATTCTGATGGCTGGTTAGTTGGTCGTGGGTGGGACGCAAGTTACTGGCAAGGTGCAATAGATGAAATTAAAGTGTATAAAAAAGTACTAACTGCATCTGAAGTTCAAGCGGATTATAATCGTGGTTTGTTTGATTCGAATTATGTTTCTAGAATTGTTGATACTAATTCTGGTTATGGGGTTACTGATTTTAATTATTTGGTTTTGAATTCGAATAATGGTTTGGATAAGAACGGGTATAATTATGGAACGCAAATTGAACCAACGATAGAAAAAGATTTGAATTTTGGTTTAATGGGTTTGTATCATTTGAATGGGGATGTTGCTGATTCTAGTGTTTATGCACGAACAGGGGCTCAATGCACAAATCCGTCAGTTTCTGTTGCTGGGCTTTGGGGTACACAAGCGTATTATTTTAATGGAACAAATACTTGCTTGCGTACAGGATATAATACGATGGATCCTAATGGAGCAATATCCTTTTGGTTCAAGTCACCAGTAGTTTTGAATAGTGCCTCCTCTTCTCAAACACTGTTTGATAAAGTGGCTTCAAGCAATGACTTTGCGGTTTTTCATAATCTTGCTTCAGATGGAACAATTGGTTTTAGGAATCAAAGAAGTGGAACACAGTATAATGCGTATACAAAAACAAATGTGTTTGACTCAAACCGATGGTATCATGTTGTTGTCACTTGGGGTTCTCTTGGAACAAAGATATATCTAAATGGGGTTCTTGAGGGAATAAATTCTTTTACTGGAATTCCGTCGGGAAATACAGGGTATTATTATTTGGCGTCATATACTAATGGGTCAGGCCCTTATTTTAATGGAAGTATGGAGGATTTTGCTATTTGGAATCGTGCTCTTGATGCTAATTCAGTTAAAGAATTATTTAACAAGGGTGCTTCGCGGATTGGGGCAAAGTATCGTGGTTGTTCTGATTCAACTTGTTCAACTAATCCTGCTTGGTCGTCTTTAACTTATCCTGATTCGAATAGTAGAATTAATTTGGATGCAATTGATGGAAGTCAATACTTGCAATACGCATTGTATCCAACTCTTTACACTTTCCCTGACGGGAATATTTTCCCGCAAGCATTTGCATCCATTAGAGATGTGAATGTGGTTTATGTAAACTAATTTTGAGTAGTTTTTACTATCAAAAAGTACTCTTTAATACTTAACCATTTAATGATTTAATTATGGAAACAAATCAAATCAATTCCCACAAAAAAGCCGGTACTATTTGGGCGAGTGCAATTAAACTAGCTCAAAAGAAAGCAAAAGCAGAAACTAATTTATTTAATTTAGCTGAAGAAGTTGAAGGATTTATTGTTAGTGAAGGTGCTAAGGCAGCATTTCCAATTAACTTAAGCATTAATGAAGAAGCAGCACATTATACTCCAAAATGGAATGATATTTATTTACTAAAAGAAACTGATTTAATGAAAGTTGATATTGGGGTGGCAGTTGACGGGTACATTTGCGACGGAGCAATTACAATTAATTTAGATAATAAATTTGCTAAACAAATAGAAGCAAACGAACTTGCTCTAGAAAATGCGATTAGTGTTGCTAGTTTTGGAAAACCTGTAGAAAAGATTGGTGCAGAAATTGAACGTACTTTAAAATCAAAAGGATTTAATCCAATTTACAATCTTGGAGGACACGGCTTAGGAAAAAATAATATTCATGCAGCTCCAAGCATTCCAAACCACAAAGGGGGAAGCAGCGAAACTCTAGAAGAAGGAGCAATTGCAATTGAGCCATTTGCTTCAACTGGAGTTGGGCAAGTAAACGAAGCACAAGGAGTAGAAATATTTTCTTTAGAAAAAACATTCGGGGTAAGAAATCCAACTTCTAGAAAACTAATTGAGATAATTAAAAAGTTTGGAGAACTCCCCTTTGCTGAGCGATGGTTAAGAAAAGAAACTGAAAAATTAAACCTTGAAAGCTTCCAAGTAAGCGTTGGATTAAAGGAACTAATGAAATCTGGGTGCTTACACACTTACCCTGGATTAAAAGAAACAAAAGGCTCAATGGTTACTCAAGTTGAAAAAAGCTTACTAATCCTTGAGGACAAAACCCTTGTTTTAGGTGAATAGTCGAGGGCAGGCAATTGTTCTTGGGGAATAAAATTATTTAGTTTAATAAGGGCAAGTCTAATTATTTCCTAAATGTTAACAACCAATCCATTCCCTCTTTTTCATTAGTAAACACTTTCATTGGAAAAGGTTCCTTGGTTAACGTCATCAAAAAAGTTATTGCTCCTGCAACAAAAGGGGAAGAAGAATTTACAACTAATGCTGCTGCAGTTGTTAATCTAATTAAATCCGGACTCACAAAACGTTTCAATGCGCCTAAAGAAAGATAACTAATATTACTATAATCAATCAAAACAAGACTTGGTTTTCCGCCTGAAAAACTTTGTGCAGTTTTAATGTACTCTTCAACATCTTTATCATCAAATTCAGTGCGCTGAAAAAAAAGAATATGCGTGACTCCTATTTCATCCATCCAGAACTTGGCTAAATTAGTTACCATTGGGGCAGGCATCATTCTCACTCTGGTTTAATCGAGGTTAAAACTAATTAAAAGTGTTTCTTTTGATGCCCCCACTGGGAATCGAACCCAAGTCTATAGCTCCGCAAGCTATCATACTAATCCACTATACTATAGGGGCGCATTATGAAAAGTTACTGCTAAATGCTTTTAAAAGTCAATTGCGGATGAATGACTCAAAATCCTGGACAGATTCTCCAATACTAAGATTTAAAAAGTAAAGGTGAGGATAATTAGTTATGAACGCAAAAAGTGAGTATATTCATCTACTTTAGTTTCAAAACTTTTAGCGTTAGCACTCGGCAAAAAACCAATTTTTATAAGCTTGCCGAAGGGCTAAATATTTGTACATCAAAAGAGGTACAAAATAAATCATCTGGTCTGGATGGTGCAGCAGCTAGCATAGAAGACTGTGGATCTTCTGACCCGAGTGCAAATCTCGGTCTAGACCTTTCTAATTATTTGGGTGACTTCTAAATGGAACTACAAACCGTAAGAGGAATGAGGGACTTAATTGGTTCTGATGCTTTAATTCAAGAAACAATTGAAGGAACTTTTAGAAAAGTATTTGCATCTTATGGGTGCTTACCACTTTACACTCCTGCTGTAGAAAACTTTGACTTATTCAAAATCAAGGGTGCGGCTGGAGAAGCAATTAAAGAAGAAATATATTACTTCAAAGATAAATCAGATAGAGAACTTGCACTTAGATTTGAATTTACTGCTTCACTTGCAAGAGTAGCCGCAACAAACCAACTAAAAATGCCATTCAAACGATACCAAATCGGAGAAGTTTATAGATATGATAGACCTCAAGCAAAAAGATATCGTGCATTCTACCAAGCGGATGTAGATATTTTGGGTGTTGCAGGTCTTAGTGCAGAACTAGAAATAATGTTTTTAGTTAGAGATTGTTTTTCAAAACTTGGACTTAAACCAAAAGTAGTTTTTAATTCACGAAAGTTACTCGAAGAAGTTTTAGGAAAATATGCAAAAGGAAAAGAAGTAGAAGCAATGAGAGCACTTGATAAACTTGATAAAATGGATAAAAAAGAAGTCAAAGCAATGCTTAGTGAACAAGGAATTGATTCTGAAGTTGTTGATTTAATTGAACAAAACTCTCTAACTGCAATTGAGAATATTATTGGTGCAGAAACTGCGGGAGTAAAAGAAATAAAAGAATTTGTGACGATGTGCAAAGCAAACAATTTAGATTTTGTTGAATTTGATGCAAGATTAGCTCGAGGATTTGAATATTATACTGGAATTGTATTTGAAGTAAAATTAGATAATGGTCCTTCTGTTGGTGGAGGGGGAAGATTTGATAAATTAGTTGCACTCTATGGAGGACAACCTACTCCTGCTGTTGGAATTGGACTGGGAGTAAGTAGAATATTTGATTACTTAAAAGAAACAGGATTTAAAGTAAAAATGGAAGGAATGGTTCTTGTTGGACTTGGATTAAAAGGAAATGAATTATTTGAAACATCAAACGCACTTAGAGCGCAAGGGATATTTGTTGAACCGGACCTTGTGGGAAAAAGTGTTGGAAAAAATATTGAGTTTGCAGAAAAGAAAGGATACAGGTTTGTTGGAATAATTGGAGAAGACGAACTCAAAGCAAATTCAATTGCAATCAAAAACATTGAAACTGGAAAACAAGAAATGGTTTCACTAAAAGAACTTGACAAAATTAAACAAATGGTGATGGGGTAAAATTGAATTTGGTGGATATCGCCGATTCAAAAATTATTTTTATTCAACGGAGGTTGATGAATTATGAATGGAAAAACAAGTGAAATGCAAATTCAAATGCTACAAAGTGATTCATTAGCCCATCGACTCTAAAACTGATTCTATAGTTCAAGAACAAAATTCTCAAATAAGTATTACTTCGATTATTCCTAAAGATGCTCTTGTAATACTTCCAAAGAACTCTGGACTTACTGAATACAAAACTCAACTTGAAGCATTGCCTAATCAAAAAATGATTGTTCGCGGGGAGGATGTGGCTTTCTTTGTTGAATGCATTTCTAAAAAAGGAACTAAATGTGTTGGGCTCACTGGAGAAGATCTTTTTTGTGAATACCAACTAAAAAACCCTTCGTGCGAAACAGTTGCAATTCAAACGATCCCTTGGGTGCAAGAGGGGGCAATGTTTGGGAAACCAACACTTTGTTTACTTGGACCAATTGGGGGAGAACTCAATAACTTGGACAAAAATTCGGTTAAGCAAACAGTTGCTATTAGTTCCAAATACAAATCAATTGCAAATAAGTATTTAGCCAAATTAGAGAAGAAGGGAGTTTCTTTTGATAAAATATTCCTTACTGGTTCAGTTGAAACCGCGGCTAAAGTTGGAATCGCTACTTTTGTAATAGATATTGTCTCTTCAGGGAGAAGCGCAAGAGAAGCGGGGCTAATGGTTTATGATAAACTAATGGAATCAAATGTAGTTCTTGTGGGGGTGAGAGAATGATAATTCCGACAATTGATTTAATGAATGGAAAACTTGTTCAACTTGAGAAAGGGGAAAAGAAATTAATTGAACTTGAAAATCCTTTAGTATTTGCGGAGCAATACTCAAAATATGCAACAGTTCAATTAATTGATTTGGATAATGCCTTAGGAAAGGGGGACAATTTTGAACTTGTAAAAGAGTTATGCAAAATCGCGCCTTGCAGAGTTGGCGGGGGAGTTAGAACGGTTGACAAAGCAGTGCAACTAGTGAAAGCTGGTGCAAAAAAAGTGATAATAGGAACAAAAGCAAATAAAGAGTTCTTGATTGAACTTGCAAATGCAATTGGGAAAGAAAAAATAATTGTTGCACTTGATGCAAGAAATGGAAAAGTCACAATCGCGGGTTGGCAAACTCAAACAAATATCACTCCTGTGCAAATGGCTAAAGAACTAGATGAGTACTGTGGTGAATTTCTATACACTTGCGTGGAAAAAGAAGGATTGCTTATGGGTGCAGATTTAGAAACTGTTAAAGAACTTCAAAAAGTAACTAAAAACAAAATTTCTCTTGCAGGGGGAATTAATTCAATTGAAGAAATTAAAGAACTTGACAAACTCGGAGTGGATGCAGTAACTGGACTTGCAGTTTATGCCGGAAAGTTTAGTGCAGAGCAAGCATTTATTGAAGTGCTTGATTTTGAAAAGCAAAATAACTTAATTCCGACAATAATTCAGGAAAAAAATGGGACAGTTCTTTCGCTAGTATATTCAAGCAAAGAAAGTTTGGCAAAAACTCTGGAGACTGGAAAAGTTTGGACTTGTAGTAGAAGCAGAAAAGGAGTATTCCAAAAAGGTGCAACTAGTGGCAATGTGCAAGAGTTAGTTGAAGTGAAAACTGATTGTGATAAAGATGCTTTAGTTTTCATGGTTAAACAAAAAGGAAACCTTCCTGACGGGAGCGGAGTTGCTTGTGAAACTGGGCAATACAGTTGCTTTGGAACAGAAAAAAAGTTTGACTTGCAAGCACTTTATGATAAAGTTCTTGATAGAAAGAAAAACTCTCCTGAAGGGTCCTACACAAAGAAACTCTTTGATGATGAACTATTATTGAAGAGAAAACTCATTGAAGAATCTGCGGAAGTTATTACTGCAAAAAACAAAGAAGAACTAGTTTGGGAATGCGCAGATCTTTTATACTTCTTGTTTGTAATCATGGCAAACAACGGAGTAAGTATTAGTGAAGTAGAAAAAGAAAATCAAAGAAGAGATAACGAAAAGAAAAATACAGTTAGGACGGTGGGAGAATGAAGTTCAAATCAGTAATTTTTGACATAGATGGAGTGCTTGTAGATGTTAGTCAATCCTATAGACAAGCAATTCAAAAAACAGTGGAGGACTTTACTGGGTTCTATCCAACTCCTGAAGAAATACAAAAATACAAAGAACGCGGAGGGCTCAATAATGATTGGGATTTATCTGAAGCAATAATACTTGATAAAGGGAAGAAAGTACCAAAGCAAGAAATCATTGATAAATTCCAAGAATATTATTTGGGTAAAAACTGGGATGGATTTATTACAAAGGAAAAATTATTACTTCCTAAATCATGTATTGAAAGTTTGGCTAAGAAGTATAAATTAGGGATACTTACTGGCAGGCCAAGAGCAGAAGCAGAGTTTATTCTCAAATACTTCCAAATATTTGATTTGTTTGAAATAATTGTTGCAATGGAAGACACGGGGGACAAACCAAAACCAAATCCATTTGGTTTAAACCTTGCACTAAAAAAATTAAAAATTCCTAGTTGTTATTTTGGCGATAGTATTGATGACATGAAAGCTGCCGTAAGTGCGCAAATGACTGGAATTGGAGTAATTCCTCCAACTGTAAAAAACAATACTCTAAAAGAACGACTATATCTTGGCGGGGCAAAAACAGTAATTGATACTGTTGTTGACTCAGAGAAAGCAGTTTCTAAATTGGAGAGTGAGTTAGTATGATACTTCCAAAACAAACCGTGATTCAACTTGAAGCGTACTCTCCTCCAACTGCAGGAAGAGAAAATATGCTTCGTTTGGATTTTAATGAGAATACAATCGGGTGCTCTCCTAAAGTAATTGAAGCACTTCAAACAATTGATGGGAATAAACTCTCAGTTTATCCAGAGTATGGAAATTTTCTTTCAAAGCTTTCAAAAAATGTTGGGGTTGATTCTGATGAACTTGTACTCACGAATGGAACGGATGAAGCGATTAACCAAATAATGCAAACCTATGTTGAGAAAGGGGAAGAAGTAATAATTCCAGTTCCAACCTTTGCAATGTTCAAGTTCTACGCAACACTTGCTGGAGCAAAGATTAGAGAAGTACTATACAATTCGGATTTGAGTTTTCCATTTGAACAAGTAATGCGTGGGATTTCAAATAAAACAAAAGTAGTGGTACTCGTAAATCCTAACAATCCTACAGGAACCCCTATAGAGGAAAAACAAATTATTGAAATTGTAAAGAAAGCAAAAGCAAATGACTCCCTCGTAATGATTGACGAAGCTTACTTTGAGTTCTATGGAAAAAGTTCAATTGAGTTGATTAAAGACTTTGATAATTTACTTGTCACAAGGACTTTCTCCAAAGCCTATGGGTTAGCTGGGTTGAGATTAGGGTACATTGTTTCAGACAAAGAGATAATTGCAAATTTGAGGAAATCAATTTCTCCATATAGCGTTAACACTGTTGCACTAATTTGTGCAAGTGCTGCACTAAATGATTCAAAGTTTGTTTTGGAGTATGTAACGGAAGTTAAGAAAAACAGGCCGATTGTTTCTCAACAACTCTCAAAAATTGGAATCAAAGTATTTCCCTCCTCAGCGAATTTTGTGGTGGGGGATTTTGGTGAAAGATGTGGCGAAGTATATTCAAAACTTAAAGAACGAGGAATCCTTGTTAGGAATAGAACAAATGATCCATTACTAAAAGGATGTTTAAGGATTGGAGTGGGTACAAAAGAACAATGTGATAAAGTGATTGAAGCAGTTAAAGAAATATGGGGGGCGGGAAAATGAGAACTGCAAAAATTGAAAGAAAAACCGGTGAAACGGCAATCGCTGTCGAACTAGAAATTGATGGAAGTGGGAAAAGAAGTATTTCTACAGGGGTTGGATTTTTGGATCACATGCTTGATTTATTTGCCAAACACGGTTTGTTTGATTTGAATGTAAAATGTGTCGGGGATCTAAATATTGATTCACACCACACTATTGAAGATGTTGCCATAGTTCTTGGGCAAGCATTTGCTAAAGCAATCGGGGACAAAAAAGGAATCAAAAGGTATGGACAAAGAATACTTCCAATGGATGAAACAATGTGCATTTGTGCAGTGGATTATTCTGGAAGACCATATCTTGTAATGGATGCTAAATTTGAAACCGAGAGAGTAAATGACTTTGCCACAGAATGTGTGGAAGATTTCTTCTATAGTTTTGCAATAAATGCAGGACTCAACTTGCAATTCAAATTGTTTAATGGAAGAAATGATCACCACAAAATTGAAGCCATGTTCAAGGCATTTGCACGAGCAATGAGGGAAGCATGCGAAATAGATCCTCGCGCAAGTGGGGAAATACCATCAACAAAAGGGGTGCTGTAAAATGATTGGAATAATTGATTACGGCGCGGGAAATTTAAAGAGCGTAAAAAACGCTCTTGATTTTCTTGGGGCAAAATCAAAAATCATTTCAACACCAAAAGAGGTTGAAAGTGTGGAAGGAATAATTCTTCCAGGAGTAGGTTCATTTGGGTTCATAATGGAAAACTTGCGAAGCAAAGGACTTGATTTGGCTATTGTTGGAGCTATTTCAAAGGGCAAACCCTATTTTGGAATTTGTTTGGGACTTCAAATTTTGTTTGAAAAAAGTGAAGAAAGTGCGGGAGTGAAAGGGCTTGGAGTGTTTAAAGGGGAAGTTGTGAAATTCACAAAAGGAAAAGTTCCTCAAGTAGGGTGGAATGAAGTTAATCCAGTTCAGAAGGGATTACTTGATAATGGCTTTGCTTACTTTGTGAACTCCTATTATGTTGTTCCAAAAAAGGAAGAGATTATTTTAGGTAGAACTGATAATTATGTGAATTTTACAAGTGCAGTAGAGAAAGATAATGTTTTTGCTGTCCAATTTCACCCTGAGAAAAGTGGAGAATATGGACTTGATATTTTACGGAGGTGGGTGGATGTTGTCGAAAAGAATAATTCCTTGTCTTGATGTAAAAGATGGAAAAGTGGTAAAAGGAAAAAACTTTCTTGGTTTGGAGTATGCTGGGGATCCTGTAGAACTTGCAAAAAAATATTATCTTAGCGGAGCAGACGAAATAGTATTTCTTGATATCACTGCTTCAATTGAAAAAAGAGAAACTATGTTGAGTGTAGTTAGAGAAGTTTCAAATACCATTTTTATTCCGCTAACAGTGGGTGGCGGAATTAGAACTGTTGAGGATATTCGAAACTTGCTTAATGCTGGAGCGGACAAAGTTGCTCTTAATACAACTGCGGTTACTAATCCGGGATTAATTAAGGAAGCTTCACAAATATTTGGGAGTCAATGTATTGTTGTTGCAATTGATGCAAAAAGAAGAGGAGAATCTTGGGAAGTATTTATCCGATCTGGTAAAGAAGGAACTGGAAAAGATGTGTTACTTTGGGCGAAAGAAGTACAAGCACTTGGGGCTGGGGAAATTTTACTCACTTCAATGGATAGGGATGGTACAAAAAGAGGTTATGACCTTGAACTAACAAGATTGCTTTCTGAAACTTTGAGTATTCCAATAATAGCTTCTGGAGGGGCAGGAGAGCTAACGGACATTTCTGAAGTGTTTGTTAAAGGAAAAGCTGATGCTGCGATAATTGCGTCAATACTACATTATGGAAAATACCAAGTGAGCGAAATAAAAGGATTTATGCGTAAAAATAACATTAGTGTTAGGGTGGGAAAATGAGTACTGTAAAAGAAATACTTGAAAATGTGCGCGTGAATGGGGATAAGGCAGTACTTGAGTACAACATATTTTTTGATAAGAATAATTCTGAGAGGTTTGAATTAACTCCTGCGCAAATAAAAGAAGCGTACTTGAAAGTGGATAAAGAAACAATTGAGGCATTGAAGTACGCTGCAAAGAATATCAAAAATTTTGCGAGTGCTCAAATGAAGCAAAACAAATCGTTTAAAATGAAAACTTCTTTTGGAGTTTTAGAACAAAAAGTAATTCCTTTACAAAAAGTTGGATGTTATGTTCCTGGGGGGAATTATCCTCTCCCTTCAACTGCACTAATGACTGTTATTCCTGCAAAAGTTGCGGGTGTAAAGGAAGTAATTGTTTGTTCACCAAACATAAAACCTGTTGTGATTGTTGCTGCTAATATAGCTGGTGCGGAAAAGATATTTAACATTGGTGGAGTACAGGCAATTGGTGCTCTTGCTTATGGGACTACTCAAGTTCCACAAGTGGATAAAATTGTTGGTCCTGGAAACAAATATGTTGCAGAAGCTAAGAAAGAAGTTTATGGGACTGTTGGAATAGATTTTATTGCAGGGCCAAGCGAAGTACTTGTTGTTGCTGATGAAAGTGGGGACGCTGAATTAATTGCAGCGGATTTACTTGCACAAGCGGAACACGATACTAATGCTCGCGCAAATTTGATTACTACTTCACAAAGACTAGCTAATGCTGTTAAAGTTGAACTTGAAAAACAGCTCAAAGAGTTAAGCACTCGCGGTATTGCTTCGCAAGCAATTACAAAGAGTTCAATTACGGTAGTAAAGGATTTGGAAACTGCAATAAAAATGGCAAATGAAATTGCTCCTGAACACTTGGAACTTCAACTTAAAAATACTTCCAAAATCCTGGACCGAACAAAGCCTGGCTTTGTGGGTCCCGCAAACCAAAAGGTTTGCTTGGACAGATTTTACAATTACGGTTCCCTTTTTGTTGGAGAAAAAAGTGCAGAAAGTTTAGGGGATTATTGCTTAGGGCCAAATCACACGCTTCCCACAAGTAAATCCGCACGCTATACTGGGGGATTATCCGTTAGGGATTTTGTTAAAATTGTTACAATTCAAAATGTGGCAAAAACTGACAAAAAGCTTATTCGGGCTGCAGCTAAACTTGCTAGTGTTGAAGGCTTAATGGGGCACAAAAAGAGCGCAGAAAAAAGGCTTTAAACTCTAAAAATTCAAGTAATAAGCTTTAAATATTTCAATTCCTTATTTGTGTTAAGTATTTGGAGTGGATTAATTTGGCAGCAACTAAAAAGAGCGCGAGTGTAGTGAGTAAAGAAAAAATTGCAGTAGTAGAAACTCCTGCTTCAACAAGCGTTAATCTTTCTTCAATACAAATTGATGCTAATACTGCAAAGTTACTCTCAGCTGTATCCTATTTATTCCCACTAATCGGAGTAGTTCTATTTTTCTTATTCAAAAAAGGAGAGAATGATTTAGCTAGATTCCATTCTTTACAATCAATTTTTTTAGGATTAATCTTCTATGTAATCTTTTTTATTGGAGGATTTGTGTCCCTAATAGTAATAACTCTCTTAGGAATAATTCCAGTAATTGGCGCAATTGTTGGAATGCTAATAGGATTTGGAGTATTATTTCTATCAATGGGAATTGGATTAGTTTATTTCTTAGTTGCAGTATTTTGTTTAATAAAAGTACTAAAGGGTGAAAAATACAAACTGCCCCTACTTGGTAAGATTGCTGAAAAATATTGTTAGTTTTCTGGTGAAAAAGGATGAACAAAAACCACTTGCCAATAATATTCCTACTATTGTTTATCTTTTTTTTAGTTGGCTGTACTGAGCCAAATCCGATTTCTGTGGCTGATAAAACTGCTTCTGTAAAAGCGTTCTCAACTCAATACGAAGACGTCAAAGTTAAATCCGTTTATTTTGATTCAAAATTAATTGCTGATTTGAAAACTGAAATTGCAAATAATTGCGGAGCTAACTCAGATTTTAACGAAGGATATAGAGTTTCTTATGCAAATAGGGATATGAATGCAGCAATCAATGTGTGGGTTTCAAAAGATTCAAAAAGAGTCTTGTGCATTTATGCTCAAGAATTAAGTAAAGGCGAAAAAATAGCTTGTTTATCTGGTGCGTTTAATAAAAAAACAAACCAATGTGAGGGCATTCCCGAGATTAGTTATTCTTGTTCAATTGGGGCGTTTGATTCTACTTTTGGAAAATGCATTGTTGTTCCTGATGTGAATTACTTTTGTACAACTGGGATTTTGAATTTAAGTAAAACTAAATGTGAATACACTCCTCCAATTGTGGGAGTTTGTTCTCAAGGAACTTTTAATTCAACTACACAAAAGTGTGAAATAGTTCCGGAACAAGAAATTAATTGTTCGATTGGGGTTTATGATTCAAATTTAGATAAGTGCTTGGTTGTTCCAATTGTTCAAATGGTTTGTTCTCAAGGGAGTTATGATTCCAGTTTGAATAAGTGTGTTGTTTCTCCGCAAGTGCAAGTTATTTGTTCTCAAGGAGTGTATAACTCTTCAACTCAAACTTGTGAATATGCTCCTCCAGTAACTAATGTTTGTACTCAAGGAACTTACGATCCTAATTCACAAACTTGTATTTTTAATCCCCAAGGGCAAACTTGTTCTGTTCAAAATGGGAATATTTGTACTTCTACACAAACTTGTAATGAAAATTGGTTAAGTGCAACGGATTCCAATAAATGTTGTTCTGTAAGTTGTACTAATCCAGTTGTTTCTTCTACAGGCAATTTTGAAGATAGTCCTTTTGGTTTTCACCCTGCAATAGTAAATGGATCTTATTCTGATGCAGAATATGTTGGAATAAAATGGCCAAGGGAAGGAATACTTACTTGGGTAATGGTTCAACCAGACATAAGTAAAAATGAGTATAAGTTCAAACATGCTTTGTCAAAAACTGGGGCGGAGTTGAATAATGATGAACTCTTTTTGGGTTGGGATGGATTTCGTTTAATGAATTTTGAAAATACTACTACTATTACTGCGGATAGATTTGTATCTGATACTAAGGGTAATGTAACTTGGCAACCTATTTCTTCTCAAAAAGCAAGTGAATACGTTAGACTTGTTGTTGAAAGATATGATGGAGATAATGATTACGGTTGTGTTGTTGCAGCACCAAATTGTTACGTTCTTGGTGATGATGAATATCCGTCGCAAGCAACAATTGATCATTTCAAACAATATCCTTTACTTTATTGGCAAGTTTCAAATGAACCAACTTTAGCTCCAAATCTTGGAAGTGGATTTGCAAAGTTTATGTGCGCAATGTATTCAGGAATAAAAGATGCTAATTCAAATGCATTCGTTATTAATGGGGGAGTTCCAGGAACAGGCACTCTTACAAATTACGCGTACATTGAGACTTTTGATAGATATTATCTACCAATAATAAATGAACTTGATGGGCAATGCATGGATGGATTTGATTTCCATTGGTATGGGGATAGTAATGGGGATTATCGTTTAATAGATCCAAAGAATGGACAAAATGTTTATGATCATATTAGAAATAAACTTTCTAATGCAGGATTTTCTTCAAATTTACCAATATGGATAACTGAAATGACTGCATATTCTGGAAGAATTTGTCTTGCTGGCGGGAAAGGGGGAAACACTTGTACACAATTGGGTGGATATCATTCCGAAGCAGATCAAGCAAGTGATTATACAAAAAGATATATTTATGGATTATCAAAAGGAGTAAAAAAATTATTTCCTGCATTTGGATTTTATGAGGGATTTGATAATATTAATGGATACTGGGATCACTCAGGATTAATTTATGATGGTGTTGGTAGTGATGACTTGGGTGAAGGAGTAAAAAAATTAGGATATTATTCTTACAAATTAATGAGTGAAAAACTTGAAGGAAGTGATTGGGGTAATATTCAAACAATTGCAGGACTTCCAACAAATGTTTATGCGTACAAGTTTGTAAATGCAACAACAGGTAAAGTTACTTATGTTGCTTGGTGGGATTATTGGAACGAACCAACTGCTACAATAAAACAAGTTACTCTAAATGTTGGACAAATCTCGGGTGTGAAGATTACTCAAAGTGTACCACATTTTGAAAATGGGTTATTGTTGCAAAACTCTGGAGAAAGTTACTCAACTTTCTTTGATACAGAAAATAAAGTTGTTTCAAATGGGCAAGTTAGTTTAACACTTGGAAAAAACCCAGTTTATATTGAAGAGGGTTCTAGCGGAGTAATTGCTCAATTAAGTTGTGGAAATGGAAAATGTGATTTAGAAGAAACTGCTGCAAATTGTTCTACTGATTGTTATCCTGATAATTTACCTTATTCAGTTTTAGCAATACACGAAGAAACTTGGGGCGGAATGGTAAAAATGGTTGAGCTTGCAAACAAGTACAAAACTCCGTTAAGTATATTCTTTTGGCCAGGGGTAGTAGATTATATTTTAGAAGATCAAAATAGAATTAATTTAGTTCATGCATGGCAAGCACAAGGGCATGAAATAGGAATTCATAATCAAGAATGTGATACTACTGGCGGAAATGAAAGATCACAATATGGTTCAGATGACGCAGTAAAATATGAACAATTAGTTGCGCCATATAAAGTTCAATCCGGAACAACTTCTTGTACTACTTGGCTTCCAGCAGATTACAAATATAATATTGGAATCACTCGGGTTGAAGGAAGAACCTCTCGTGCACTAAAGCAAATGTATCCAAATTCAAAACAAATACTTTCCATTGCCGGAAAACCAAATTACTTTGGAGATTATTCAGGTTGTGGAGGAGTACAACTTAAAATAGATCAATACATGACTCTTAACCCAAATGAAATTTATGGGTATATTACTCACACTCTTGAAGTTGAAGGATGTGATGGAGTTCCTGCTAGTTTAGGTGCGGCAGAATGTCCTGCGGTAGATGCATCTAATGGTGGACATTCAGAAGTTCCTTTTGAAACTTGGCTTAAGTTTTTGTATGAAAAAGATCCAACTGGAAAAAGAAGAATGACTTTGTCAAAAGTTATGGAAACTTATATCATTCCAAATAATTTAATTGCTGATGCGAGTGTTACTTGTAATTCGACAAATCCTTTAGTTCAACAATGCTGGTTAGTTGGAAAAAGTGCTAAATCAACTTCCTCAAATTGTTTGTTTGGAACAGACACGGATGTTTTCAATTATGGTAGATGCTTAGACACTCAAGAGTATTGTGATTACAACTCACAATGGTGGGATAATATAGACCGATATTGTCCACAAGGATGTGCATTAAAAAATATTAGTGATTATAACTCAGAAATTATTGTTTCTCCTCAAACTTTTTGTGGGGATGGCACTTGTAACGGGGCAGAAACCTCTAAATCTTGCCCAAGTGATTGCCCAGTTGTGACAACATATACTTGTCCAAATAATGATTGTGAAATAAGTTTGGGGGAAAATTCAAAAAATTGTCCTGCTGATTGTCCAGTTGCTGCAGTTTGTCCAAATAAAGTTTGCGAATCCACTGAAACCTACAAATCTTGTTCAGCTGATTGCACATTAAAATCTTGTGGGGATACGGATTGTGATTCAAAAGTTGGGGAAACTAGCACGACTTGCCCATACGATTGTAGGGTGAAATGAAAAACGGTGAATTCGTTGGGAAAAGCAGTTTTTATTCCTTTCTTATCTTTATATATTACACAAAGTTAATTAAAGTTATTAGGGAGAATTGAGAAAATGGGACTATTTGATTTCTTAAAAGGAAAAAAGAAAGAAGAACCAGTACATGGGCGAAAAAAAGACTTAGGCGTTTGTGTTCCTCATCATGCAAAATCTCTTGAAGAGAAAAAAAAATTATCTAAATCAAAATATGTTAGTCCTTTTGATAAATTAAGAATGGATCACTTAAAAGAAACTGCTGACTTCAATAAAGAATTCAAAGAAATTTCTGAACAAGAAAGCGAAGAACCTTACGAATACGAACCTGATTTAGGTGTAGAGTCAATTGATACACGAAAAGCGCAAGCTCTTGAAGAAGAAAAACCAAAATTAAGAAGACTTGACATGTTAAAACCTGGGCAAAGAGATGATGATGCGCCGGTGGAAAACAAATCTAATAATTCAAAAATCGAGTATAATCAAAGCGATGAACTTGATGTTGCTAGCGAAAAAATGAGCAATGGTTACGTTCCAAAATTTTCTTCAACAGCAAGAAAAAAACTTGGATTAGAAGAAGCTGCGCCAGTAAAAGTAAGTGTATCTGGAACTATTGAGGTAAGTGGAGTATATGTTGGAGCCGAAACAATGATTTCAGGAACAGTTGTGTCAGGGAGAATTAGAAAAAGTATGAGTGCACAACTTGGAAAAGGAACTGTTAGAATATCTGATTTAAAACAAGGATCAAGAACCGTATCCGAACTCAATAGCGGAGAAGAAGGGACAATCTTCGTACGCGGAAATGCAATGAGCGTAAAATACGGGGACGTAATAGACTTTAGCTAAAGTAAAAAGATTACTAATTTAAGGATTGCTAAAGACTAATTCAGTTAATGCCTGTGTAGCATAGCCAGTTAGTGCACCCCATTGGTAATGGGGCGGTCACGGAGGCGGATTCCGTCACAGGCTTATTTTTTTAAATAAATTTTTTGTCTTAAGGAAAAAGAGTTTTGCCATACTTTTTTTAGTTGTTTTTCAGGATTTAGATAATATTGACAATCAACTGCATGCTTTTTTAGTATTTATGGGAAGTAATTAGTTAGTAGTTTTTTCTATCGTATCGTTTCTTTGGAACAACTCTAATTGAGCCAGTTCTTGAATTACTGATTCTTTTAAGTTCATGTTTTCCATGGTATAATCTTTTTTGAATTGGAGTTGGCCCATAAACAAACATTCTGTATTGCTTTGTGTGGGAGAAAAGTAAAAGACATAGCCCTAAGAAGAAAGCAAATGCAATATAATTGTAAGGTGCTGGAACAATATTTATTTCAGGATCAAGATAAAGAAAGATGCTAATGGCAAGGATGGAAGCGAATAGGACTTCTCCAAGAACAAAAACTAATTGTTCTTTTGTAGTATTTTGTGCTTTGGCTTTTGCTGCTAAGAAAAGAACTTTAAATAAATTCTTGTGAATGATTTGGACACTCTCATCACGCAATGCAACAACTACATAACCAATTGTGAAGAATAAAATACTTCCAATGAACCAAAGCTCATTTTGCAAAAGCAAGGGGGTAGTAAAGAGTTGGATTGTTCCATTAACAAACCCTATTCCCAATAGTTTGTATGCTTGAATAACAATTAAGATTAGCAGGATGCTTTCTTCGAATACAAAAAAGCTTGCAAGGTTTTCAGAAAGAATTCTTTTCGGGTTGGAAAAGTATTTCTCTTTTGAATAATTTTTTGAAAAACGCATGACAAATAAACAGCAAAGGAGTAAATAAAGGTATCTTTGAAACCAGCTGGGTTTCTTTAAACAAAGGAAAGTTTTGATTCTGGTCTTGAGAAAATTTTGTTGATTGGGGGAATAATTAGTTTAGGTTTATTGATTAGTTTAGGTTTGTTAAATTAAAACCCCGGCTTAATTCTCTTCGGGTCAATTTTTGGGGCCTCTTTTGGGAGAGGTTTTTTTGGAATAATTTTCCCAATGCTTGGCGAGTGCTCTTGTGGTTGTGCTATAGTGGCTCTTTGTTCAGGAGTTGCAAGCCCGTGCTTTCTTTTTAGGGCGTTATACTCTTCAAGAGAAATGCCTGCAGGTTGAGCGGGTCTTCTTGATTTGAACATCAAACTAAATTTACTAAAAAGTCTACGAATCAAAGACAATCACTCTAAGACATATTAACTTCGAGGAGGTATAAAAACTTAAGGGGGGTTAAAGAAAAAAATCTCCTGCGGAAGAGAGTATTTCCTTTAGAAACAAAGTGTTTCTAGTATTTTCCGACCCAATTTTTTAACTTTTCAATTATCTCAATGAGTTCTTCTGATTTTTGAGTTAGGGCATACTCAGTTTTGACAGGGGCAGACAGGATTAAGTTTTTTGTTAGGAGTTTATTTGACTCCAAGTCTTTAAGTCTGAGAGAGAGGATTCGGGGGTTGATTCCAGGAACTTCTTTAAGCATTTGATTAAACCCCGCGCGCTTGTTACGTTTGAAAATAGTTTCAAGAATTAACAAATCGTATTTTTTTCCAACCATTCCAAGAGCTTTTTCAAGTGGATTTATTTTTTCAATTGATTTTCCCATAATTTCACCAAAACCTAAAAAATTTTACACAAACTCCCTTACAATTCAAACTTTAACACTCTTCAAAACCATTCAAAATGCCTAAATGGGTTATTTTGTCCATGACTATACATTGTATAGCTAGTACTCTTTTTAAAGCTACTTGTTTAAATATAGTTTGGGTGTAGTAGTTAGTATGAACTGGATGAAATTCGTTAAAGCAGATGAAGCTGTAGTTGCGAAGAAGAGCCAAAACTTCTACCTAGAGCAAGTAGTTTCAGAGATCCTTGATAAGAATACTCTGGCTAACTGGGTAAGAGAAACAAACGATAAGATAAGCGTAAGACACTACTAGTCCCAAAGGGAATAGTGGAACGTAGTCCGAGATGGATTACACGCGTTAATTTTGATAGAAGACTCTTCCAACACACACAGTGGATTCTTACAAAATAGCCGAAAAGAAAAGGTGTCTGTCCGATGGGCGAAAAGCCTTGGGGTTGGGCGGACACTAATTCTTATTTTTTGGTAAAATTGTAGATCTTTTTTTAGTTTTTTTATTTTTTTTCTTGAGTTGTTTATCTTTTTCATATTTGTGGCATTAATGGAAGAAACCATTTTGCTATGGGGGAAAATCGTTTTTTTATTGAAAATAAATAGTGGAAGAAATACCCCATTTACCCCAATTATTCCTTTACTGGGGCAGACCTCAACACTTCCGCTTCTTGAAGTTTAGGGGGCAAGTAGAGTTGGTGTTTTGGAAAAAGAATTTGGATTATTCTTAAAATAAGAGTTTAGTCCGATGAGTGCGGGGGTGATAGTAAATTAGAAATTGAAATAATACTTGGGTCTTTTACTTTGAGAAAGCCCCGGGGTTTCCTGCTGTTAAAGCAATGGATTCACCAGTGATTTTTGAAGAAAGATCAGAACAAAGCAAAATTATTTGCCCCATGATGTCAGAATAATGGATTGGTTTTCCAAGAACAGTTCGTTTAGCATAGTAGCTTACCACGAGTGCTCTAATTTCAGGGTTAAGAGTTTTTCCACCAAGTCTAGGATCACTTGATTTAACAATTCCCTTATCCACGGCTTTTTTTTCAAAATAAGCTTGATTCCAAATACTTGAAGTAATTCCAAGTTCAGGATCACCGTATAAATCTCCAGGAAGAATAGAATTAACTCTAATATTATATTTTCCAAGGTCCATTGCCCAAAGTCTAGTCATCATGCATTGGGCCTCTTTAGCAACTCCATAAAGCGAAGACTTTTCTGAAGCCATTCTTGCAGAAGCTGAAGAGATGTTTAGAATACAACCAGATTTTTTCTTAACCATGTATTTTGAAGCAATCATAGCGTTAAGGAAATAACCATTAATGTTAACATCCGTGCTAAGTTTAATGTCCGCAGAAGAAAGAGAATCAATTAAACCAAGTTTTGCAATCCCTGCACAATTAACTAATACATCAACTGAGCCAAGTTTTTTTTCAAGATCTGAGTAGGCTTTTTGAAGTTTAGTTTCATCCGTAACACTAGCAACCATTGGGAATGCAGAGTTTGGAAATTCTGAGTTAATTTTTTTTACAACTTCTTTAACAGCATTCTCGTTAACATCCAGTACTCCGATTTTTGCTCCAGCAAAAGTAAACCCAAGAGCAATAGCTTCCCCAAATCCACTCCCTGCCCCAGTTACAACAACAACTTTATTTTCAAGCAATCCCTTGAAGTGGGGGGTTAAATGTAAAAAATTTTTATGCAAGTGCTCACCAAAACTCTTTATGGTAGAAAAGGAAGAACTTGAATAAATACTTGTTGGTGGGTAAAGAAGGAGAGGTTTTTGATTTGATATTATACTTGGGGGAATTATTTTTAGGTTTTATTTTTTAGTAACAGGGGCAGGAGTAACTTCTTTCTTTTTTTCAAGTCTTAATAGTGCTACAATAACATCTTCAATAATAACTGTTATTCCTGCAGTTGAAAGAAACATCATTACTGCATCATCTTGAAGGCTAATAACTGATAAGCCCCCGCCAATGAACGCTCCGAGAATAACTGTTGTTGCAAACTTATCCAAGCTAAAGGCTTCTCTATTTCCCTTTTCATCCGTTTTAGCGTAAGCTTTCAAATAACCAGCTACAGCTACAGCAAGTCCCGCAATAATTCCCATTTCTAAATCAAAAGGCAAAATTGTGTTCATTTTATCTCTATTAATAAAATAACCTAAACTCCTTTTTAATTCTTTATACTGCTCCAAAATTATTTCTTTTTTGAAATGACCACATAAGTTTATTTACTTTGGAACAACTCATCTGAAGATGTACGAAAGAATTCCTGCACTTGAAACTCTATTTGATGAGTACCAATTAACTTCAAAAGATCGAGCTTACATTGTTCGAGATTTATTAAGACTTAAGAAAAAAGATCTTGTTACTTATTCACATTCTATTCGAACTACTTTTCTTGCAATGGAAATAGCAAAATATTTAGGGCTAAATCCACGGGCTTTATTATTTGCCGGGCCAAGACATGATGTTGGAAAATTAGAGGTTCCGGACAAAATTCTTAAGAAAAAAGGAATATTTAATGATGCGGATAGGGCCGTAATGAGTCAGCATCCTACGGATACTGCGATTCATGTTTCACAAACAAATCCTTACTCCGCACTCATTGGAGTTAACCATCATCGGCACGCAGTGAAACCTTACCCAAAGAGTATTCCAAAGATTGAAGCTTTGCAAAACCTTTCTCATGAAGCAAAAATTAGTGCGCATAAAGAATCAAAATTGTTGGCAATAGCGGATTGGTTTGATGCTGCTGTGTATAGAAGAAACTCTAAATTTATTGGAAAAGAAGTAACTTTGGATGTTATCCGAAGGGAAATGATAAAAGAAATGCCTAAATTAAAAGGCACAATTGATAAGTTATTTGAAGGGGGGTTTTTCAAAACCGAAATGCTTCTCCCCCTAAAAAGAAACAAGTACGTTTTTCCTAAAAGATTTGCACGAGAAAAAGCAATACAAAGCAGAGTGTTTAAACAAAAACCCAGTCCTAGAAGAAGGCACTAAATTTTATCTCCAAAGAGCAAGCAAATTTTCTTTATACTTCTCTGGAGAATTATACTTTTCAACAAGAGCTAAATATTCTGCTTTAATTACTTCTCTAGTTGGAAATTTTTTTCCTTTTAATAAATCAAAAATAGAGGGGTTATTCATGGCGGCTCTTCCAATCATTACTCCTCCAGCCCCCATTTTTTTTAATAGGTCTACTTTCTCGCGAGAATCAATTCCTCCATTGGCAATAACTTCTCTTCCCTTGGATTTAGCTGCATCAATACACTCAGGCAGAATGGAATAATTAGTGTCCTCTTGTGAGGTTTGCATTCCATGTTTTGCATGAACAATATAATACTCGGCATCTACTCCTTGGATTAATTTTAAGTAAACCTTGTAATTTTGTTCATACTCATTCATTCCAAGTCTAAGTTTTAATGAAACTGGGAAATTGTGTTTTGTGAATATGGAAACCAATTTTTGAACTTTGGATAATCTTTTCACCATTGCTGCCCCGCGACCAACTTGCATTATCTCTCTACTTGGACAACTCAAATTCAAATTAAAACCCTTAAATCCATCAAAGGGAGTAAATGAGGAAAGATATTTTTCTAATTGTTCATCATTACTTGCAAGTAATTGAACTTCAACAGGAGTAGAATCGCAAACCCTTATTTTTGCTAAAGTGGGTTTATTGTTTCTAATTAACCCTTCAACTCTAGTCATTTCAGTGAAAGTTAAATCCGCTCCATGGTTAAAACAAAGAGTACGAAAAGCAGGATCTGAATAATCCTCGAGCGGAGCAAGCATGTAATGGAACATAAATATTGAAGTGAGGAGAAATGATTATAAGTCAAATTGAGTGTTAATTGTTTAGATTAAATTGGTGAATCAATTGAACAAAAAAATTCAAAGTGAGCGGGAGCAAGCATCCATTCGGGCGCAAGGCACAATAGAATACCTTGTGATGATTGCTGTTATTGTTGTTATTGGCCTTGTAATGGTTTCTCTAATAAGCACTCTTGTTTCTTCGCCCTCAACCACGATTTCAAATAGTTCAACAAAACTTTCCCAATCCTCTGGGGGAATAAGTATCCTTGATTCTGTTGTTGATTTGAATGGAAGAGGATTAGTTTCTCTTTCAAACAATACTGGAGGTACTTTTTCGATAACTCACATAACCGCGGATGGAATTGACTCAAATTATGGGACAGGTTATTCTCTCCCCCACGGTTCAAAAAAATCTTTTGAATTAAACTCAATTGGAAATGCTTGTGCTTGTTTATCAAGTGACTTGGGAAAATCAAAAACTTGTAATATCACAATTTATGGGTTGTCTGAATATGGATTAGAAAAAAAAGTTTCAATGCAAATAAGTGTAAATTGTATTTCTGATGCAAATCAAACTGATCAAGTAAATATAGTTCCGGTAATAATTCCCGATACAACCTCTCCAGTAGTTTATCTTTCAAGTCCTGCAACAGGAACTGCATCAGCAAGCAGAACGATTGATTTTAATTTTAATGTAACGGATGCTTCAACAATTTCAAGATGTGAATTATTCATTAGTGGAGTGAGTGATACAAATAAAACAACAGGGCTTGTTAGTGGAGTAAACACAATTAACAAAATATTTTCTAGTGATTTGTACTTTGATTGGAATGTAACTTGTTATGATTCTTCCTTAAACAAAGGTGATTCAAACTCAACTTGGAGACTGGATGTAAACGCCGATCCATTACAAATTACTACTTGTACCGAACTTCAAAATATTAGTGCTAATCGTTCTGGCGCGTATACTTTAATGAATGACATTAATTGTTACGGAACAAATACTTGGAACTCTAGTGCGGGATTTATTCCAGTGAGTGGAGTTGGTCCGAATGGAACTTATGACGGTGGAGGGGATGATATACCTTTTACTGGATCTTTAACAGGTGGAAATCATACAATAAGCGGACTGGTTATTAATCGCTCAGCAACAAGTTACCAAGCTTTATTTGGACTTAATGATTCAAGTGCCTCAGTTTCGGGAGTAAAATTAGTTGATACAAATGTTTGGGGGAATTGGTTTAGCGGAGGGCTTGTTGGGATGAATCGCGGATCAAGTACAATTACTAATTGTTCGTTCTCAGGAAATGTTGTTGGAAATTCTGCGGGATATGATCAGGGAGGAGTATTTGGAGGAAATTGGGGAACAGTTTCAAGTTCATTCTCTACTGGAATAGTGTCTGGGGGGACGTATGTTGGAGGGCTTGGAGGAATAATTAATGGAACTGGGACTGTGATAAATTGTTATTCCACAAGTGCCGTCTCAGGAATTTCTTCAGTTGGGGGATTAATTGGGTATAATTCTGGGACTAGTGCAGCTACTAGACTTTCTTATGCAACCGGAAATGTTACAAGCACTGGTGCAAATGTTGGAGGATTGGTTGGATATAATTTCCAAGGAAATGTTCTTTATGATTTTTCAACAGGACGAGTAACTGGTGGAAGTGTTGCTGGTGGATTAATTGGAAGTCACTCTCCTGGAACAATTACTTTGGGACGTTGGTATGATGTTGTTGGAGATAGTGCAAGCACTTGTTACTCTGGTGGGGGAACTGGGTGCACAACAATTACTGATGCAATGGGTGGAGTTAGTGCATTCTATTATGACGCTAATGCTCCCATATCAAGCTGGGGAACTTGGAACTTAGTTTCAGGAAATAAATACAGCACTGGCACTTGGAGTATTTGCCGCGGAGCAAGCTATCCTTGGTTAACTTGGGAAAATAGAACTTGCTAATTAGAAAAATAGCTTGCTAAAAAAAAATTACTTTTTTTGCCTGCAAAAGAAAATCATTTCTTTTGTCTTTTGATGGCCTGTCATCATTATTTTTTGTGTTGTCTTTTGATGGCTTCACTTACAAAGAATAGTTTTTCAAATGAGAATTCTTTTTCGCATTTATGTTTTTCAAGTTCTTTTAAGATTTCTTCATCCTTTTGGGGGGATATTTTTAGTTCAGTGCATATTTCTGTTCTTAGTTTTGCCCAATCAGTTAGTAGCGAGAAATACTCTCCGCTTTCCTTTTCTTTTTCAATCATTAAGTGCATTAGTTTTTTAGCAAACTTTTCAATTGGGCTAAGAGTAATTACAATAACGGGTGCTTCTTTTTCCTCTCTCCATCTGCTCAAACCAAAGTCTTCGGGATAGGAGAACTTTCTAGCCATTTGTTTTGTTAAGAAAATATCCTTTCCAATAGTTAAGAAGAATTTCTTTTCATTACTTGAAACATTCTTTGCAAGGTCCGCTAGGTCAAGTTCATCAAGGAATAAAGATTGAAGATCAAAGAAAGCTTTACCTACTCTATTCATTCCACTAATTCTTTCAGTTATTACTTTTTGGTCCACTGAGTTTCCAGTAGATTTTGCATGCTTTTCTAGAAGCGCAATTGATGAATTAAGAGTGGTAAGTACTTTCTCAAGTTCTTTTTGTTTAGAGCAAAAATCAGTAAGTTCAGCTGAAACCATGTTGATTAGCATTTCTTGTTCTGAAAGAGATAAAACACTCTTTTCTTCAGCAGAGATTTTTTCAAGTTCGTGACCGTACTTGATTTTAGTAATAATTTTTTGCTTTAGTGCTTCTTTAACAAAGAATTTTACATTTTCAAATTCCTTAAACTTTCTGCCATTAAATTTCTTTTGAAGAGAAGTAATACAAGCAAGGTTTGAGGAAAGGGTTCTTGCTGAAGAAAGAATAATTGAATGATTCTTTGCAAGTTCGTTTCTTAGTGGAGTAAAATCAATGTCCTTTGGAACAAACTCGACTTCTGGTTGGTCCGCTTCTTTTTCAACAATAGCTTGTGAAACAGTTTTCTTGTTCTTTTTCTTTACTTTTTCTACTTCCGCTTTTTGTTCTTCTATTTGGTCAGCGTAAAATTTTCTCCAATCTTTTAAGTTCTCAGGATAAACCCGCTTAAAGAAACGCATAATTGAATCAAGGTCGTGAGGTATTTTGATTCTCTTAATATCCTCGTTTCTTTCATAAGCAGCACCTTGAATCAATAGGTCCGCCATTGACCCTTGTTCTTCTTTTAGACTTTTTCGATCAACGAAATATAAGTCCTTATTTTCGTCAGCGATTTTAATTACTGCTTTGAAATAATTTGGCTCAATCTTTTCATCCGTTAAAAGTCTAGTGATTAATTCAGATGGAACATAATAGTAAATTGTTGCTTTCTTGTGGTCCTTATAGGATCGTAATAGTCTTCCAACTTTTTGAACAAAGGAAGTAGGGTTATAGATTGGGGAAGCAATTATTCCGTGAGACGCGTATGGAAAATCAATTCCTTCTCCTAAAGTTCCAACTGAAATTAAAACATTAAACTTTCCTTCAGCAAAATCTTGTTTTAAGTTATTGAAGTGATTCTTTGTATTGTATTTCTCTGATTTTGAGTGATAGGAGTGAGAAACTTTTTCGCTAAATCTTTCAGCAAGCATTCTATTCAAGAGATCAGCTTTTTTTATTCTATTAACAAAAACTAAAGTTTGAAGACTGTCCTTTTTTCCAATATTAAATTGACCTTCAAGTATTTTTTGAATTCCAACAAAATCAGTACTCTTTGAAGTAAAAACATCCGCTTCTTCGTTTGAAACGGCTTCTTCGCTGTGAGGGTTTTCTTCGTGTTGAGCTAGAGTGCCTTTCTTACTTACAAATTCTTTGTGAGCTTCTTCAAGTTCTTCATCCGGCAAGAAATCATCATAAGCGCTTTCAACTAAATCGCCAGTAGCATCTTTCTCGTTTTGAATCTTTTTGAAGAGTTGCTTGTTAACAGAGTAGAAAACAATTTTGATTACTGGATCAAGAATAATTTTATCCGCTAGGGCTTGTGAAAAAGCATAAGTGTAAACTATTCCTCCTAAATTAAAATCAGCATCTTTTCCTTTCTTTTTTGGAGTTGCACTAAGTCCAAGCTTGTATTTGATTGGGGCATTAGGGAACTTGTAATTCTCCGTAGTGTTGTGCATTTCATCAACGATTAAGAACCAATTGTGATCCTTCCATTTGCACTCGTTAAAGAATTGCTTGATTTGGTGGAAAGTAGAAATGAAAACCTTGTACTTACTTAATTTGTCTTGCGCACAAACATAAGCCTTTGATTCGTTATTACTTGAAACTTCATAAATTTCACTTGGCTTAATATTAGAGTATTCAGTAATTGAATCCACCCATTGTTGGATTAAAGTTAATCTTGGGCAAACAATTAAAATTTTTATATTATCTTCAGTGTCAAGTTTTTGAGTTAACATTTTTACTGCAAGAATAGTTTTTCCTGCTCCCGGAACCGCTTGAATGATTCCAACGTGATGTTTTTCCCAAGCATCAATAGCTTCCACTTGCCATTGTCTCAACTCAGGACCCTTATATAAAGAACTCATGCTCACCAGAAACAACTTTGTTAGGGGAAAGAGTTAAAAGAGTTACGTCAAGAAACGAAATTCGCTGGAAAGTAGTGTTTTGAATGGATATAATGCATTTAATTGGGGGTGATTTTTTTTGGAAATCTCTAATTTTGTATAATTCTTTAACTTTAGTACAAATAATACCTTTTTCTTTGGCAATCGTCAAAGAAATACCCTTCTGAAACGATATTTGTAAAAACTGTTCGGTGCATATTGTTTTCCCCAATTAATCGAACTTACTCCACGAATGAAGTTTTGACTCATTGTGGTATTGGGGAAAAAACCCCTTGTGTGAGGAAGAAGAGGAAGTTCCCTATTTAGTTCCTCCACAAGGGAAACAAAGGGGTTGAATGGAAAAATGAAAATTGAAAGCAAATTTGTTAAAAGAAAATTAGGCAAAATCGAAGCACTTGTAATTTCAGATCACGCAATGCTTGAAGCACTCAAAAAAGTTTTTCCAAACAAATATGCACACGGAGTATTAAAAAAGAAACATGGAATAATTGAAGCTTGATTTTATTTATTATCCTTAATTCAAGTAAATGTTTTTATAGTCTTATTACTTGTATCTATCATGGGTCTTTCAAGGAAAGCGCAGTCCACCGTTGAGTATTTGGTCATTATTGGGGTGGTTGTTGTTTTGAGTTTAGTTGTTGTTGGGGTTCTTTCTGGTTTTCTTGGTTCGAGTAGTGATGCTTCTTTGAGCTCTAATAAATTACTTTGGCAGTCGCAGCCTGTGGGTTTGAGTGAGGTTGGTGCGGATCAAGTTGGGGATACTTTTTTTGTTGTTACTAATAATACGGGAGAAGATATTACTCTTTTAGGTTATCGTGCTAATGGGTTGGAGAGGGAGTTTACAGAGACTACTCCTTTAGTTCCTCGTGGTGGGAAGAAGGTTGTTTTTATTGCTCGGCAGGAGGCTTGTGTTACTAATGGTAGTACTTGTTCTCTTGATGGTTTGAGTTTTAAGTATCGTAGTGCTAGTGGTCTTGAGAAGAATTCTTCTGTGAATGATTTGGTTATTGAAAAGCAAAGTAATGTTTCTATTGCGATGTTTGATGGGCAACCAACTGCTCTTGTTTGTGTGAACAATGGGGATGTTGGACAATGCGGAAATTCAAGTGATACAAATTCTTGGACGGCCGGGATTATTAATGATTTAAATATTTTTCAAATTGATTTGAATACTGCCGGTAACCTTAGAGCTGACGGGAATTATTTGTGTGATGCTAATGCGTGTTACAAAATTTCTGATTTAAACATTTCAAGTTCTGGCGGGGGGGTGTTTACTAATCCTTTGACTACTGATTTGAATATTTCAAAAGCAAATGCACAAGTAACTTTGATTAATCCTGATACAAATTATTATTCAAGATTAACTCGAACTTCAACAAATGATATTTTGAGTTTAACCACAATGAGTACTCGTCTTGGTGGGTTGGGTTATGACCTAAACTTTAATGGAACAAAAGCATATGCGACCGCACCAAACTCAGCTAATTTATCAGGGGATTATAGTGTTTGTGTTTGGGCAAAACTAAATGGTACAAGTAAATATACAAATTATCCAAATGTGCTTTTAGGATTTGGTAGACTTCGAGAAACTGACAACGGAATAATATATCAACCAAATGTTGATAGGTTAAATATCCAATTAAATGGAGTTTCATTAGGGTGGGTTGGCGGGCAAACCACTTCTTCTTGGAATTTCTTTTGTTTAACAAGATCTGGTAGTTCATTTGTTTTGTACAAAAATAATGGAAGTTCTATTTTAACTGCGACTAATGCAGCCGCTCAAACAAATTATGCATATATTAATATGGGCACTAATGCTGACCCTACCACAATGTTTCCTGGTTCAATCGATGAACCTTTAGTTTTTACTAGAGCCCTGTCTGTAGCAGAAATTCAAACACTTTATAATAGTGGAGTCGGGATACAAGCAAATCTTGCTCAAGCGCCTTGGAATAATGGATTAATTTGGGGAGCGCATTGTAATGAAGGAACAGGCACAACAGTGTCAGCGTTTGTGGGGAGTAATGCAACGTTAAGTACTTCTTCTTGGGCAACAGGGATAGTTCCCGCGGACAATGTTCTTAGTGAAGTAAATGTGATAAGAAGTGTGGATGGAGGAACTTCTTCCGAGTTATCGCAAATAATAATCGGGAATTATTCAACAGCTTTTAGTTTTGGTTCAAAAAATATTTATGAAGGACTAAATCATAATTGGAATATTTTGGGAAACCAAAAAATGATTTTGGATTCTAGCGGAAATGTTGGGATTGGAACAACTGTCCCTACTAACAGATTGGATGTAAATGGAGACATTACTTTGGGTACTGGCAGTACTACAAAATCTACTTTGTTTGTGAATAATAGTAATGGGACTGCGCCTAATACTTCTCATTTAATTATTCAGCCTTTGTCGGGAAATAATTCTACTCAAGTTACTGTAAGGCCCCTTGGGACGGGGGGAGTTCCTGCGATTGCTGTTCAGGATTCTCCAACTGGTGCAACTGGGGCTCATAATTTTTTTATTGGAACTGGGGATAATAGTGTTGCTGCGAATGCTTGGAATTTTTCTTCAACAATTATTGGGAATGCTAATGCTGCGTCTTGGCCAATCGGTTTTAATGTTTCAAATGTTGCAAATGGAAGATTTACTGCAATGACAATCAATAGTAATGGAAATGTTGGAATTGGAACAACTAATCCCAGTAATATGCTTCATGTAGTGGGAGCGTCAGGGGCAAATGCCATTGGAAGATTTACCAGAAGTGCAGAAACAGACTATTCAGCAACAGCTTATTATCCAACTGCTGCTCCTGCACCAACGACTCCTTCGTGGGGGGTTGGATTAATGCCAAGTACTAATAGTTTTAATATTTGGTCTTATAATGGAACAACAAATACTCAAAGACTTACGGTTGATTCAAGTGGAAATGTTGGGATTGGAATCACTTCTCCAACAACTGCCCTTGATGTTAATGGAGCACTCAAAGCGCAAGGTTACAAATCATCTGACGGTACCGCAGGTTACACAGGCACATGTACTGCCGGGATGACTATTACTGTTAAGGATGGACTAATTACTGGTTGTGCATAAAACTAATTTTTTCCTTTAAGAAAGTAATAAAAAGAACGAGTGCACTAATGTATTTTATGCGACCAAGAACTGCCAGACCCAATCCTCTTCAACAGGAATTATCTTTTAATTTGGACGAACTTAAACAAAAAGTGGCTCAAAAGAAATTTGTTCAAAAGCACGCTCCAGAGGTTGTAGCACAAAGAGTGGCTCAAGCAAAACTCCTCCGAGCAGAGCATGCAAAAAGATGGATTACAAAAAGATACTTACAAGGGGAATCCGTTGAGGGTTTGGCTAAGCAATGGAAAATGTCTCCCCAGACAATGGATTTACTAATACAAGAAATTCATAAAAAAGATTCTGGTGCCCAAACTAGAAGAGAAAATGCAGTACATGAAAGATTACTAAATGAAAAAAGAGCAAGATGGGCAAGAGAAAGAAAACAAAAGTTAATAAAAAAAAATAAATCCTCTCAAAGAACTCCAATAATTCCTGGGCTAGGAGTCACTCCTACAAAAGCTCCCCAAAAACAAGTGGGTGCTGGAGGGGCAGTAAAAAGAGTTACTCAAGATTCTCCAATGTTAAAGAACTTTGCGCCCTTGCAAACACAAACTTATCGTGCTGATGAATTACTTAGACACATTGGGATGGGGGAAGATAAAAAGTCTGCAGACTACAGAGCAAAACAAATAGCGGTTAATATGTTACTTCAAAAAGCCCAACCTGCTTCACTTGAAGAAATCTATACTCATTTAACTGGGGAAGCTAGACTTGCTCTCACTCGGCACGAAGCAGGAAAAATATTACAAGAACTCCAATTAGTTGGAGCCATAAAAAAACAAAGAGGAACAAACATATTCCTAATTGATCCATATTGGATTGGAAAAGCTTAGTGCTAATTAAAAGAAACAATTTAGTTAAGAGAATAACTTTTAGACAGTTAGTCTTACTTCAATTTGAATTCAGTTTGTCTTGGTTTTGAATTAAGTACAAGTTCACTAAATTGTTCTTTTGTCATTTGTTCTTTCTTTTTTAATAGGTCAATTAATTGTCCTTCTGAAAAAGAATTAATATTTTCTACAAGCTGAGTTAGAACTGCCTCACTTGGAAAGAAACTTCCTCGTTTTGGTTTAATGGAAGCAAGAACACTACTCTTCACCTCTGCTCTCAAAGGAGCTGTTCTTTCTTTAACAGTGAGTAAACTTTGGATTTCTTTTTGATGCGCAAAATAAATGCTTAATGGGTTTGCTCGCAAATCCATCATTAATTGACCACGCTTAAGCATTAACCCTTGGGATGCAACCGGCAAATGTTTAGCTATGTCAGGTAAAGAGTACCCCTTCAATATTGGATTAGCCAATGCCCTGGATTTTTTTGTTGAAGCTTTACGCATAACAAAATAAAACCATAAAGAGAATAAAAAAGGAACGCTTTTTTTAATACGCTTAGTTTGAAATTGGTTCTCTCCATAAAGTATTTATATCCAAAACTAGTTATGGAGTAATGGATTTATCCCATTTCTCTAATGCTCGAGCACATAGTGCGGAGCAGACACTTACTCGTGCACATGCCCCCTTGCGGGGACAGGTCCTCGCTTCTGAGCGAGGGCAGGTACCCATTAAGGCACAGGGCCTGCCCTGGGCAGCAGGCCAGGGTACTGTTGAGTATCTTGTGATTATTGCGGTTGTTGTTGTTTTGTCGTTGGTTGTTGTTGGGATAGTGGTGTCGCAGGTTGGTTCTGGTTCTAGTACTTCTTCTACTGCGAGTGAGATTTCTAGTAAGACTGGTTTGATTTCGATTACTAATGCTTCTTTGAATTCTCAAACAGGAAATTATTTTTTAGGAATTAAAAATAATGATGCGGAGTCTATTACTGTTACGAGAGTGCAGGTTGGAAATGATTCGAATTCTTTTTCACAACAGTTGAATATGACGAGTGAGAAAGTTTTTAGGGTTTTTACTTTGAGTAGTTGTACTGTTGGGCAAAAGACGAGTGCGAGTGTTACGATTACTTATTTGACGAAGTATGGTTTGAGTAAATCTCAAGTTGTGAATGATTTGGGTTTTAGTTGTGAGAATATTAGTGTGGATGCAACTAAACTTGCTGATTATAATTCTTTGAATTCAGTTGTTTTGGATGTTGTTGCGCCGGTTGTTACTTTGGTTAGTCCGGCTCCGAATGTTGTTTTTAATCCAGTTGATATGAATGTGAATTTTGTTTTTAATTTTGATGATGCTGGTAGTGTGAGTGATTGTAATTTGTATGTTGATGATGTTTTGGTTGATGGGAATTATTCTTTGATGTCTAATTTGGTGAATGTTACTTTGGATGGGAATTTGGGTTTGTTTGGTGAGGGGGATTATTTTTGGGATGTGAATTGTGTTGATGGTTCTGGGAATCGTGGAACTGCAACAGACAGAAATGTTAATTATACAATTCCGTATGTTTCACAATTTAGGAATGTTTACTTTGGAACGAGTTCTGATTTTAATTCCGGAAGTTATTCTACTTATGCGACCAGGTTTGGTTCAATAAAAAACTTTGGACAATTGGACTGGAACATTAATGACGGTACTGTGAGAATTGATGGTCTTGTTGCGCACTATAAGATGAATGATAATGCAGCGAATAAAGTTGTAACAGATAGTGTGAGTAGAATTGATGGAAACTCTTCTAGGAATACTTCCCTATTAAGTACTTCTTCTTCAAGAGTTGGAACTGGTGCGTTTTTGTTTAATGGTACCTCAGATGACATTAATGTGCCACTAGCAGTATTGCCTTCTGGAAGTACAAGCAGAACTTTTGCGTTTTGGTTCAAAACAACCTCCACAAGAAGAGAAACACTTTTTGAGTATGGTAGTTATAATGCAGGGAATGAAACTTGGTCAGATATGGAATATGGTTATCCATCAGCGGGAGATTTAGGTTGGTATAGATTTGGAGATGATTTTACTGCATCTGGAACAAATATTCATGATGGTGCTTGGCATTGGATTGTTTTTAAATTTGATAATACTGGTTCGGGGACTTCTAATATTTGGGTGGATAATGTAAAAAGATCTGCGGATAAAACAGGGATGATAAATACTCCAGTTCCTGGAAATAATTATCCTGCTATTGGATTTTTAAGATTTAATCGTTTAACTGGAACAATGGATGATTTTAGAATTTATAGTAAAGCACTATCCACTGATGAAATGACTGCAATATTTAATTCTACAAGTGGAACTGAACAAAACGGAAGAGGTAATTGGACTGATAATAATTTGGTTGCTTATTATAAATTTGATTCGAAAAACGGAACAACAGTTTTTGATTCGGCAAGAGGAAATACTGGGACTTTGACTAATGGGGCAGATACTAATGCGCAAGGATTATGGGATACTAATGCGGGGTACTTTGATGGAGTGAATGATTATGTTAGTTCGACAGGTGCTAATCTGGCAATGACAGGGAGCCTAACTATATCTGCATGGGTTAAATTAAACGGGACTCCAGCGGCTTATTCAGAAGTTGCAACAAAAATAGACAATTCTACTCATGGGTATGCGTTGATAGTAAGTAATGATAGAAAAGCCTATTTTTATATTGGGGACGGGGTGGATTGGCAAACTGCTGTCTCAACAAATACTTTACAAGATAATCGTTGGTATTATTTGACTGGGGTATATAGCAATGGTACAATTAATATTTTTATTGATGGTGTAAGTGCGGGCCCAGGTGTTTCGCAAAGCAGTATTGGGGCTTGGGGAACTCCATATAGTTTTTACATAGGAAATTGGATGAATGGAGACAGACCTTATAAGGGTTCGATTGATGAGGTCAAAATTTATGATCGTGCTTTGAGTGCGACAGAGATTGCGTTGGATTATAATCGTGGGTTAATGGATTCGAATTATGTTTCTAGAATCATTGATACAAATCTTGGAACAATGAATCCTGTTGGAACGGATTTTAATTATTTGGTTTTGAACTCGAATAATGGTTTGGATAAGAACGGACACATTTATGGAACGCAAATTGAACCTACAATTGAAAAAGATTTGAACAATGGATTAGTTGGACTTTGGCATTTAAATGAAGCAAACGGAACAACTGCAAATGATTCAAGTGTTTATGCAAATAATGGAACTTATGCAAATAGTCCGACAGTGGCAACTGGGTTGTGGAATACAAATGCAAGAACATTTAATGGAAGTAATCAATATGTCACTGTTCCAAATTCTACAAGTCTTAATCCTTCTTCAATTACTGTTGCGGGTTGGGTTAAAACAAATACTTTGGGAGAAGTTGGAGAGTTTTTAACAAAACGTGCTGACTCGGATTATGGGGCTTGGAATTTATATGCGGGGTCTTATAGTGGGGATGGAAATTTTGAAGTTTCAGTATATGGCGCGAGTTGTGCTTTTAGTGGCCGGACACAATTGAATAGTAAAATTAAAGCAATTGCCGGGAAATGGTATCATGTGGCGTTTACTGTGAGTTCAACAACTTTGAGTATTTATGTTGATGGGGTTTTGGCTAATACTGTTGCTTATGCAAGTGGGGTTTGTGCAGGCAGAACAGATGCAGTTAGATTGGGAGTTGGTTGCTGTTCAAGATATTTGAACGGTACTCTTGATGAGGTTGCAATTTGGAATCGTGCTTTGGATTCTAATGAGGTAAAAGAAATTTTCAATAAAGGTGCTTCGCGGATTGGTGCAAAGTATAGGGGTTGTGTTGATTCTACTTGTTCTGCTAATCCTGCTTGGTCGTCTTTAACTTATCCTGATTCGAATAGTAGAATTAATTTGGATTCGATTGATGGGAGTAGGTATTTGCAATATGCGTTGTATCCTCAGCTTTATCAATTTCCAGATGGAAATTATTTCCCGCAAGCGTTTGCAACAATTAGGGATGTAAACTTAGTTTACACAAACTAATTACTAAAAATCTCTGCTGAAGAAAAAGCTTATTTAGTTCCTTATCAGTATTTTTATTATGACTAAGTTTCGAAGCAGAATGCCTATTCCTTATTATGGGAATTGGGAAGAACGAAACAATCCTCATTCAGCTTTTAACAAAAGACTTGCCGAACAAAGAGAAGCCACTTGGGGGAAAGAAGAAAAAAGAGAAAAACCGGTTTATCATGAACCATACATTCCTCAAAGACAATTCAAACAAGCTGCTTTTTCTGATGTGGGTTCTGACTTTAATCAAATGCGAGTACACGTACACAACATGGCGAGAATGGTAATGGAAAACCCAGGAGTGTTTTCTGAACAAGCCGTAAGAAGCGCAAGAAATTTTGTTGAAACTTCCGCTCCAATGAAACCAAGAAACACAACTGTTGGAAGAGCAGAACTTGTTTCAAACGAACAAGTACTCTCACACGTGGATGCGAATATTGACCAACAATTACAATCCCTTAGCACACTTGATGCATTTCAACGAGAAGGATGGGACGGAATACAACAAGCAAAGAAAAGATTCTTTGAAGAAAAAAGAGCAACTTACCAAGAGTTCCTAGCCCAAGTTCGCAGAGAAACAGTTAGAAAAATAAAAGAAGCAATTAGGGCAGGAGAAGAACCTCCAATAAAATTAAGATCATTAGTAGACTTTTGGTATCCTAATCAAAGAAAATCCTTTGAAATCTTTTTGAAAAAAAATGGGGACACAGTACGAGAATTGCTTGGAATAGTAAGAATAAATCAAAAAGCACAAGTAGAAGGACTGCTTGACTTTATGCAAGGGCGAAGAAAACCCGCAGTGGATTACGAAGGGAGGCGCATACTCACACCCGAACCAACTGCTGCAGAATACTTGAATGCAATGCATGCACTTGAAGAACTCCACTCCCACACAAGACTAATGGCTCCTCATCAAGCGGATGAAAAAGTTAGAAATGCACTAAACAGATTCAATACTTCTTATGGTGAACTAAAACGAGAGTTCATCAAAATCAAATACTAATTCCTCTTAATTCTCTTCAGGCAAAATTCTATTTGATTTCCTTTTTAGAACTTACAAAACTCCTCCCTTTTTCCAAAATGAAGATTTATAATCTCATTTAATGTCAGTCTATGTTATGCCTAAAGAAATTATTGTTGTAAAGAACTTATCAAAGAGTTTTGGAAAACTTGTTGCTGTTGACAATATTACTTTCTCAGTTAAAGAAGGAGAAATATTTGCTTTCCTTGGGCCAAATGGAGCAGGAAAATCAACTACCATAAAAATGCTTACAACTTTACTAAATTCTGACAAAGGAGAACTAAATTTGAATGGATTTGATCCTTCAGTACAACCTGATCAAGTAAGAAAAAGTTTTGGAATAATATTCCAGGATCCTTCTCTTGATGATGACTTAACCGCTTTTGAAAATTTGGAAATACACGGAGTACTCTACCATGTTCCTACGGAGCTAAGAAGAAAAAGAATTGAAGAATTATTAAAAATAGTTGAGTTATGGGATAGAAAGAATGATTTTGTAAAAAACTTTTCGGGGGGAATGAAAAGAAGACTTGAGATTGCAAGAGGATTATTACACCATCCAAAAATCTTTTTCCTTGATGAACCAACAATTGGACTTGATCCGCAAACTCGAAATCACATTTGGGGATACATACAAGAACTAAACAAGAAAGAAGGAATAACAATTTTCTTTACTACTCACTACATGGAAGAAGCTGAAAAAGTTGCAAATAGGATTGCGGTTATTGATCATGGAAAAATAGTTGCTCAAGGGACATCAAAAGAACTCAAAGCAAAAACTAAAACAAAAACACTTGAAGATGCATTCATTAAACTTACAGGAAAAGAAATACGCGCACAAGAAGCAGAGAATAGTTTTTTAAGAATGCACAAAGTTTGGGCGGGAAGAGGAAGAAGCTAGAAAGTATTTTGATAAATGAAAACAATGAGAAGAAGTGAAACGGATTTGAGATTATGATGGAATTATATGTTCTTTGGCAAAGACAAGTAAAAAAATATTTTAGATCAAAAGCAAGAGTAATAGGTGCGCTAGGGCAACCTATCCTATTCCTTTTAGCACTTGGATTTGGGTTTGGGCCAATCTTTGCAGCAGCAGGGGGAGGAAATTACTTAGAGTTTATTGCTCCCGGGATAATTGGAATGACTATTTTGTTCTCAGCAACATTTACAGGGATTGAAGTTATTTGGGATAGACAATTTGGATTCTTAAAAGAAATGCTAGTTTCCCCAGTACCAAGAATAAACATAATGGTGGGGAGAACAATTGGCGGAGCAACAGTAGCAGTATTCCAAGGATTAATTGTTTTAGTAATTGCAATGCTTTTTGGTTTCCAAGTTGCAAACTTATGGATGCTTCCGGTTGCAATACTTGCAATGTTTATTATTGCCCTATTATTCACTGCACTAGGAACAGCTCTTGCTTCCACAATGCAAGATATGCAAGCCTTCCAGTTAATAATTAATTTTTTACTAATGCCTTTGTTTTTCTTATCAGGGGCATTATTCCCAATGAGCGGACTTCCAGAACCGTTAGGATTAATTGTAAAACTAAATCCATTAACTTACGGAGTAGATGCATTAAGGGGAACATTATCTGGAACGGCTCAATTTGGGTTAGGCTTGGATTTTTTGGTACTAATAGTGGTAAGTGCAATATTCCTATTTATTGGAAGTTACTTCTTTTCAAAAATGCAACTCTAAGTTCTAGTACTAATTGCGGTTAGTTAGTGCCTTAGAAAAGAATTATTAACTCCCAAGTCAATAACTATTTTATGAAAAGAATTACTCTCCCTGCTAGAGAAAGGTTTGCAACTGAAAAATTAGTTAAAGGCGCAGCGATAGCAAAAACTGGAAACGCATCTTTACGCGTAGTTGAGAGAGCAAATGAAATAATTTTCTTTGACGCAAGAGGAAAAGGAACTCGAGTTAGTAAAGCAACGTTAGCAAGAATTCCAAAAACAAGGGAAGAAATTGCGAGAAAAATACAAGCACTTAAACTAAAGGCACGAGCTAAAGAAAGTCCTCAAGTGCACGCATACAAATCCAGTGTAACTCCATTACAATTCTTTTCTGACTATCACAAGCAAGTAGCAAATGCAAGAGGGCTTACTGAGGGATCAAGAATTGTCGGGGCATTGACTAAACCAATTGAAAAAGAATTTGCTGCGCTTAGACAAACAAGCGAAGTTGTTCCTCCTGTAAAAAAAGCTTTGGAAGTACTAAATGGGTTTTTTGCAATTCCTGAAAATGCAAGAACTGTACAACAAGCACGATCAGGGATTTATGACCGATCAAGGTTAAAGTTTAACGGAATAACTGACAATGTTGCTAGTTACACTTTGAGATCAAATGGAGCTCCAGTTGAAATTCCACTTACCGCAGAAGCAATGAGAAGAATAGCTGCACAAAAACATGAAGCTTTACAAAAAGCACTTGGGGAAGTAAAGGAAAGGGTTGGAGAAGAAGAGAAAGTTGTTGCAAAGAAGCATGCTGCAAGTGAAGAAATTAATACTTTAAGAAAAATTGTTGCAAAACAAAAAAATTTAACTCCAAACCAAATGGCAGAACTGTTTAAGTATTACGAAAGCAAAAGATAGTTTTGTGAGTGAAAATTAGTTCTTGGGGTTTGTTTAGTTCTTTGAAAGTATTAGATTTTCTTTTTGTTTCCTTGAAAATTGTTTAATTGCATGCTCTCGCTTTAGAGCTGCACTTAAAGTTGGTTGATCTTCTACATACCTTAGTGTTATTGGTCTTCTTGCTCTTGTGTATTTAGATCCGATTCCTTTTCCATGTTCTTTAATTCTTCGATTAATGTCTTTTGTGTAACCGCAATAGAAAGAGTGATCTTTGCATTCGAGAAGGTAAACAAAATAAGGCATAATAAAATAACTCAACAAAACTCATATAAAACTAAAGTGACTTATTAGTTAATATGATTCCACGAAATAGAATCCTTCACGAATTTCTTCCGCTTGGTGGAGGGAGAGCAAGAAAAGCAAAACCTCAACTTAAACAAACAGCTGATTCAGTTTCACTTAATTCATTAGGAAGAAAGCCAGGATGGTTATTAAGAGAAATGTACAAGCGAAACATGCGAATCACTCGTAATGTTAAAGGGATGAAAGGCAAAACTGTTGCGAAACTTCCACATTACAAAGTAATGCAAGCCGCAGCAAGAAGCTATGGATTTATGGATGCTGCAAAAGCACTTGAAAAACAAATAGAACAAGGAAGAGTAAGTGTTCCTACTGCAAAATCTCTTTTAGAAAAAATTATTGCAAGAATGACTCAAGAGATTACTAAAACACCTGAATCAACAAAACTTGCAATAAGTAACCCAAAAGTTCCTCACGAACAAAAAACTGGTAAAACATTTTTGATCTCACAAGAGTTTACGGATTCAAAAACTGGGGCAAAAGGGGTAATTACTTTTTCTACCGGGCGAGCAATTCTTAGAATGGAAAATCCAAAGTAAGTTGCTTATTGGGGAGTTATTCCATTACTTTTTGAGCAATTTCTTTTAATGCATTTGAAGCATAAAACCTAGTGACTTTATCCCTTGCGTGAGTAGAGAGAAAAACGAGTTGCTTTTTAGTATTTGCAATTCTTTTTTTGTTTGATTCAATTCTCTTTTGAGAAGATTTTGAAACGGGCTTATTTTGGGTTTCCTTAATAGTATTGATGCATTTTAGGGCAATGTTTAGTTTAAAGTTCACTCTATCTTGCCCAGTTGGTTTTTGTGACATATTACAAAATAAACTTCTAATGAAAACTTAAAGGTTATGCATCAGAGGGAAATTGAATTAGAATAACCTAATTAATTAAAAAAAGGTATTTTATTATTTTTTTTCTTTAGTTGCTTCTTTCTCTACAAAAACTTTAGGTTTTGCTCCAACCCTTCCAGCATCAATAATGTTTTGTTCCATTGAAGTTTTGTTTCCTTTTAGCCAATATCGTTCAGCAGCTTGAGCTCTTTCTAAATTTGCATCAGAAGCATTTTGTTCCATTTGTTTTCTTGCAGAAGCTTTTTTTGTATCAACCATTTCTTTCCACCAACCATACATATTATGGGGGCAACAGCATATAAGGGGGCGTGCAGGAAAGCCAAATTAATGCAATCCTAATCCTTTTTCTGCTCTTTGTATTCTAATTTTTGCATGGTTTCGGAAGAAAAAATACTCCAAAAAGTTAGGTCTCTTGCAATCAAGGGGGATAAAATATCTCAAGAACTCATACATGAGAAAAATATTGTTCCCGGACTGCGATATGAAAATGGACTAGGGGTTGTTGTTGGAATTACTAGTAAAGGACAAGTATTGGGGCATGAGGAAAAGGAAGGAAAAATTATTGCAGTGGATGGAAAATTACTCTACTGCGGGTACGATGTTAACAAAATAGTGGGTCAAATAGAAACTGAGGATAGATTTGGGTTTGAAGAAATAGTTTATCTTTTACTTACAAATGAACTTCCAACAAAGAAGGATTTGAAAGCATTTACAAAAATGCTTGAGAAACGAAGAAAACTTTCAAGAGTACTAAAAAAGAGATTGCCTTACAATTCAAAAAACGAGGATGTGATGGGTGCATTACACACTATTGTTTCTGCAATGTACTTATTAAACGAAAAACCAAATTCCACTAACCTTGACGAAATAATTTTACAATGCATTGATTTAATCGCTAAGTTTCCAACAATTGTTGCTTATAGTTATCTTACTATTAAAGCAAAAGGGAAAGCAAAATTACTTCCCCCAAAAAAAGGACTCTCTATTGCGGAGAACTTTCTTTACATGCTTAATGGAAAAGTGCCTGACAAAGAAGTTGCAAAAATATTTGACCTTGCGTTAATACTCCACGCGGAGCACGGCGGGGGAAATAATTCAACTTTTTCTACAAGGTGTGTTTCTTCATCCGGGGCAAATACTTACATGAGTATTTGTGCAGGAATAGGTTCTCTTTCAGGACACTTGCATGGCGGGGCAAACGAAGCAGTAATTGGGATGATGAAAGATGTTAAAGAAAATGTTAAGGATTGGACTAATGAAGAAGAGATTGGGGAATATTTGAATTTAATACTTGAAAAGAAAGCTGGAGACAAAACAGGAAAGATATATGGAATTGGACATGCAGTATATACTATTTCAGATCCAAGAGTAATAGTGTTTGAAGAAAAAGCAAGAATGCTTGCAAAGAGATTTGGGCGAGAAAAGGAATTTGAATTATATCAAATAGTTGCAAAACTTGCGCCTAGAATTGTAAATGAAAAAAAAGGAAAAATAGTATGCATAAATGTGGATTTTTACTCAGGGTTTGTTTACGAAATGATTGGACTTCCAAAAGAACTATACACTCCAATATTTGCAATGAGCAGAGTTGCAGGGTGGAGTGCTCACCGAATTGAAGAAATCATACAAGGCAAACTCATTAGACCAGCATACGAAACTACAATTAATGAAACAAAAAAATACCTTAGTCTGGATGAAAGAAAGTAAGGTTCTATATTGGGGCTCTTCTTTTATGAAACCAAAATTAATTGTTGTTGAAGGCGCGGACGGGGTAGGCAAAACCTACTTATGCAAAAAACTTGCAAAGGAAAAAGGATGGTTCTACCTTAAGACTCCTCCAAAAGTACTTTCTAAAATAAAATGTAAAACCCCTGAAGAAGAATTAATTCGTTATCTTGATGGGGTAATACTTAACTCAATTACAATTCAAAAAAAACTTTCTAGCAAAAAGACAGTAATCTGTGACAGATACTACATAACCTTTTTAGTGGATTTGAAACTTGCAAGGATTAATTTGGATGTTTCAAAACTCCTTACTTTTTTACCAAAGCCAAACCAAACAATTCTTTTAGAAGAAAAATATGGCGTGGTAGTGGAGAGATTAAAGCAAAAGAAAAACAAAAGCAAACTTGAAAAAGAAATAATTGATGACAAAAAAATGTATGATAAAGTTGTGAAATTGTTTAGGGAAATGAAAACCTATTCTAAAAACAAGTTTTTCTAAAAAAGAGTTTTTTGGCATTAAAAACATTTAATTTAAGTGAAGAAAGATTAAAGTAGTACTTTTACGGTTTAATTAGTATGCCCCTACATTTACCTCCTGCACAAATGAATGCTCTAAAAAAGAAAGCAGCTGATTTTGCTTCCCAAAAAAGACTTGTTCCATTTAGCCAACTTCGAAGAGAATTTGTTTCTTCTACTGGTCTACCTGTTTCCCAACCCTGGATGAGCACTGCAATTAAACTTCACCACGGAGTGAGTTTTGAACAAATGCAGCGAGAAGCTAGATCAAATTTTATTCTCCAAAACGCGGACAAGTCAAATGCTTGGCTCGCTAAACGTTTAGGAGTCTCTGAAAAAGGAATAACTCGTTTAACTAGATTATTAAAAAAAGAAGGAAAACTAAAAGCATCAAAACGATACGCACAAACTAAACTAGAACAAACTCAAAAACTTCCCTTAGCCTATGTTGCCTCCGCACACAACGTGGCTCGATTCTTACATTGGTCTCCACTCACAAGAGGGTTAAGCATAATTGAACTATCAAGCGCTTTACAAGTACCTAAAAAAACAGTGGATTATGCGGTAAGAAGTTTAAGGGATTTGGGATTTGTTAACCAAATTGCAAAACAAGAAAGACGGGGAGTGTTTGTTCTCACTCAAAAAGGAGTAGAGTGGCTAAGGAAAATGGAAGAGAAAAGAAACCAACGTGATGCAAAACTTGTAAAAACTGGGGCGATTAAATCAGTAATTAAAAGAAAACAACAAGAAAAGGAAAGATTAATTTGGTCAACTCAATACTTACAATCTAAAGGACTTGAATTTAATATTCGTGCAATACAACGAAGATTGCACGAGATGGAAATAGAAATAATTGGGTTAAGAAGAGAAATGGATCAAAGAAGAATGAATTAAAAACTGAAAAGAACTATTTTGGAAAGAAATGCAAACTCAAGCGAATTGCAAACTCAAAAGAACTGCTTTGGAAAGAACTAAATATTGAATGTTGCATAAAATTACTCTATGAAAAAACTAACCCCTGAGCAAATTGAAGTAATGCAAAAGAAAGGGACTGAACCGCCTTTCTCAGGAGAACTACTTCACAATAAACAAAAAGGAAATTATGAATGTGCAAATTGCGGAGCAGAACTATTTAATTCCAAAGCCAAATTTGACTCAGGTACGGGTTGGCCAAGTTTTGATAATGCAAAAAACGTAGAACTAGTTGAAGACAATAGTCACTTTATGAAACGAACTGAGGTTAAATGCAAAAAGTGCGGGTCCCACTTAGGACACTTGTTTAAGGACGGCCCAACTGTAAGCAAAAAAAGGTATTGCATTAACTCCTGTGCTTTAGAGTTTAAGGGAAAATAATTGGTTCTAGTAATTTCTTTCTCTTTTAATTTTTGGGGGGATAGAAAAAGTTTTTATTTAACAAAGTGTGCCATAATAAGTATGGGCCCGCAAAGAATGGATCTTTTTAGAGGAAAAAGAAATACTGACCGAGGATCGCCAGCTAGGGCAGGTCAAAAATCAATCAATCGGATTCATTTTAATCCAGGGTATAGATCTGCGCCAAATCCAATTCAAGTTAAAGCGGCACTTAAACGACTAACAGGGACGGATAAAGAAATTGCAGAGTATCTTGTACGCAGACTTGATCGATCAAAAGGATTTGTTTCAAGCCACCAACTTATTTCAGATGCCTACATGTTCATCGCAACTAAATACCCTCACTTAAGGCAAATAGATGTAATGATGGTGCTTGGTACACTCTTAAAGGAAAAAGCAATTTCAAGGTCTAGACAAATGGGAAAAGCGTAAAATGACTTAGTCGCCAAGTTCCTTTGGGAATATACTTAATAACATTTCCCCTAAGCTAGTTGATTATGATTAATGTAATTTCCTCAAGATGCCCACAAGATCATAGATGTCCAATGGTTAAGGCATGCCCAAAAAAAGCTATTTCTCAAAAAGATTTTGAAGCACCAAAAATTGATTCCTCAAAATGCATTAAGTGCTTAGTTTGTGTGCACAATTGTGCATATGGAGTTTTTGAAAAAGAATAAATTGAATTGTGGTAATTTCTCCTTCCAAAACTAATCTCTAAAGTTTCAAAGGTTCTTCTTTAATTGTTTTTAGAATTAATCTTGTTGAAGTTCGTTCAATGTTTGGAAAAGTTTGAATCTTCTTTACATACGCGTCAAGTTGTTTTCTATTTTTGAATCTCCCAATTAAAGTAACATCAAAATCTCCGGTTGCATCATAAACCGCTACAACATTATAATCTGCAGAAAGTTTTTTTTCAACCTCGGCCAAGTTACCGTGAGAAACTCTCACTTCAATAATAACATTAAATTCAAAACCCAATTTATCATAATCAATCAAAGTAGAGTAACCCTTAATCACTCCCTCTTCTTCAAGGGACTTAATTCTATTCATTACGGTTGCAGCACTAATTCCAGTGTTCTTTGCTATTTGCCGATAAGAAAGACGAGAGTTTTCAAGTAACGCATTAAGAATTTTCTGATTAATATCATCCATTTGCATAATATAATTGATAAAATGGAAGTAATTATAAACGAATGCGCTTGTATTTGGCTTTTGAATTAACAAATGACTATGTAAAATTGATATAATGATATAAACGCGTTTAACGTTCTTTTGTAAAAAGGTGGTTGGATTTATGATAAGCAAGAAAGGAATAATGGAGAAAGCAATTGAAGCGGATGTTAAACTCGTTCAATTAATGTTCTCTGATTTACTAGGCGGAATAAAATGCGTAACAATCCCAGTTGATAGACTTGGGGAAGCAATGGAAAAAGGAATTTGGTTTGATGGAAGCAGTATTGAAGGATTTGCAAGAATAAGTGAGAGCGATATGTACCTTGCACCTGATGAAAGTACCTTTGGAGTAATTCCTTGGAAGAACGGAGAAGGAGCTATTGCAAGAATAATTTGTGATGTACATAGACCAAATGGAGAACCACTTGAAATAAACCCGCGTTACATTTTAAAGAAAGCAATGGAGAAAGCCTACAAAATGGGATACGAGTATATGGTTGGGCCGGAACTTGAATTCTTTTTGTTTCCAAAAAACGAAGAAGGGGTAGTTCGACCAAAAATGCATGATGGGGCAGGATACTTTGATTTCGCTCCCAAGGATGCAGCTGAAGACGTTCGAAAAGATATTGTATTTGGATTACAATCCTTGGGAATAATTGTGGAAGCTAGCCATCACGAAGTTGCTCCCTCCCAACACGAAATAGATTTCAAATATGGTTCGGCAGTAAGTACCGCTGATAATGCAATCACTTTCAAATATGTGGTAAAAAGCATTGCTCCAAAACACGGACTGTTTGCAAGCTTTATGCCAAAACCAGTATTTGGTGAAAATGGAAGCGGAATGCACGTACACCAAAGTTTGTTTGATGTTAAAACTGGAAAAAATATTTTCTATGACGAAACGGATAAACACAAATTAAGCAAAACTGCAAAACACTTTATTGCAGGACAACTAGCGCACGTGAAAGCGATGAGTGCAATACTTGCTCCAACTGTGAATTCATATAAGCGATTAGTTCCTGGGTATGAAGCCCCAGTAAATATTTGTTGGGGACAAAACAATAGAAGTGCACTCATAAGAATTCCGAGAATCTCTCCGGGAAGAGAGAATAGTTGCAGAGCAGAACTAAGGTGTCCCGATCCAAGTTGTAACCCATACTTAGCATTTGCAGTAATGCTTTACGCGGGCCTTGAAGGAATTGAGAAAAAAATGGAAATCCCTGCTCCGCTAGAAGAAGAAAGTGCATATGATTTGTGCGAAGAGGATAGAAAGAAACTACACATAGAAACACTTCCCGGTTCACTTCAATTAGCACTTGAAGAACTAAAAAAAGACACTTTGTTTAAAGAAGTACTTGGAGAAAAATTCTTTAAAAAATACATTGAAATAAAAGAAGAGGAATGGGAAGAATATAATATTCAGGTAACTGAATGGGAAATGGAGAAATACTTTCCGCACATATAAGAAAAATTTTCCTTTTGCCTTGCATAGAGAAAAAAACTCTATGCAAAGGTTAAGCTTTTATTTTAAGAAAAAGTAACTTGCTTATGTGTGCAATTCATTTAGGTCCTGCAACGAAAAGAGAAATTCAAGTTGGAAGAAATTTTGTGTTCTCCCAAAAACAACAACAGGCCTTCGAAGAAATGCTAAAAAAAATGCCTAAACGAAAACCCAAGTTCATGGTTTTTGAAGGAGGGTGCAGTCCTTTTCCTTATGCTTTAGTTGAAAAAGCACTCAAAGCAGAGAAATCTCCTCACTTAAAACACAGAGAATTTCTTGGAGTGGACAAAGAATCAGTGGACTTAAATGCAACTCTAATGCGTATTGGTGGAAAAAAACCTCGTTCACTAAAAGTACAACAGGCAGATATTTTTCGCGCACTTGAATCATTAAAACCAAATAGTCAGCATGTTATTTTTAGTTCCTATCTAATAAACAATTTAGGGGCAGGGCTTGATGCTTATGCAAGACTTCAATTGCAAACTGAATTTTTGAAAAAATGCAAAGACGCTTTAGTTCCCGGTGGAAGAATAATTGTTATTGATAACAAACAAGGTTTAGCAAACCATAAGATTTATGCGGATCACTTGGGGCTTGAACTTCATACAATTGAAATGAAAGATTCTCAAGCAATGAACTCCCCGCATGAAGCGATACGAGATCGATCAAACCCCATGTTGCGACAATGGATGTTTGAAAATGCGGTTAATAAAAAAGGACTGGCTCAAGCCCAAATTCAATCATTTATTGATATGGGAATAGTGAAAGAACCAGCAGAGATGTTTACTCCCATAATATATATTTTCAAAAAAAGAAGGCCTTATTACGTTGGACCAAGTGGGGCTTCTACTACTTCAAAATCCTTAGTTAAAGCCAGAAAATAACTTTTTGTTCCCTATTTAATACCTCGTTAATGTAAATTAAGTATCAAATCAAGTGATTTGAATTAAAAATGGTGAAATATATATGGCTGATGGAGTAAAAGATAGTTTTAATAGAGAAATGTTCAAAGCAACATGCGCAGACTGCGGAAAGGAAACAGAAGTTCCCTTCAAACCAGATGCATCAAGACCGGTTTATTGTAGAGATTGCTACCAAAACCACAAAAAACCAAGAAGTAATTACTAAACCTAATTTTTAAAATTGTCCCCATTTTGGGGGCAATATCTATTTTTTTATTTGAATTTTACTTGAGTTACGGTTAAGTTTTTATTCTTAGGACGAGTTACTTCATTATGAAAACAATTATTTCTTCTCCCCTTGCACCAAAAGCAGTTGGGCCTTATTCACAAGCTATTTTGTTTAATTCAAAGTACCAAATGGAACTATCCGGGCAAATTGGAGTTAATCCTTCAACTGGAAAATTAGCTGAAGGGGGAATTGAAGCTGAGACAGAACAAACACTAGCAAACATTAAAAATGTTTTAAGTGAAGTTGGTTGGACACTAAAAAACGTGGTTAAAGTAAGAGTATTCTTAGCTGACATAAAGGATTATGGCGTAGTAAACGAAATTTATGCTAAACACTTTACAGAAGAATATCCTGCAAGAGTAGCACTCGCAGTAAAGCAATTACCCATTGGAGCACTAATAGAAATAGAGTGCACTGCTGTAGGCGACGAAATAAAAAAATAAATTTACTATTTTAACGGAGCAAGCTTTTGATGAATTGCTTTGGTAACTGTAAGCATATTTCCTAAAAAATTTGAAAGCTCGGGTGAAAGACCAAAAGCATGTCTATCCTTTAATCCTTCAAGCATCATGTTCTCGCAAGTTAGTCTTGCAAACTTTAATTCATTCCAAACTACGGAGTACTTTGGGGAAGATTCTGCATGGCGAATCATTCTTGAGGTTCTAAGTAATTGCTGAAGTTCGTGTCCTCCAACTAAATCAGTCCCACTAACTAATGCTTGGCACAAAGCAGGTTTTCTAACTTTTGCGTACTTATCAAAACTCTCTGAAATACTAACTAGTGGAGAGCTTTTACTTTCCATTAAGGGAAGAGCAAAATGTTGTCCTTTTGATTCTAAGTACAAGGTGTCCCATTCACTTGCGCGGGCTGAGATTTCAGCAAAAACATCTTTTGTTCCTTTTGGAGTTCTTGGGGTAGGAATTGTTTTTGGAGCGAATGGATTAAACAAAACTTTTTGTTCAGCAAAATAAGCCCCAACACGATGCCTATCCACATCCTGTGCAACTTTTGCAATTTTTAAAATTCTTGGAGTAATATTGCGCCCATAATTACTTGGGCCTATTAATTGTCGCAAAAAAGGTTTTCCATTTTTCTTCCCATACTTTGACAATAAACTCTTATCCGGTTTGGATAATCTGACTTGACTCATAATTAATTACTTGCTAAGAAGTATTTATGGTTTGTGTGGTGAGAATAGTAAGAAATATTTTCTTTCCAAAAAGGGAAATTAATCCCTTTTTGGTGTGCTGTAATTTTTTTCCCAGTCCTCTTTAAGCATTCCATAGGCGTTACGGTCGTATAGTTGTCCAGTTGCCTTTGAACGAGTTGCTTTTTTTTGCATACCCTCAAAAGTAAAACCGAGCTTCTTAATGGTTGCATTTGAAGCAATGTTATCGGTTGCGGCATACACATTAATCCTGGCTAGCCCAAGATCGGTAAAACCGAAATCGATTACTCTTTTAGCTGCCTCAGTCATTATACCTTGGCGCCAAAATTCTTCGCTCAACCAATACCCTAACTCGGAATTGCTGTTGTGGATACTTACGTCCTTTAAGTCAACAACACCTATTAGTGCGTCAAGAGGAGTAGTCTAGGCTAAGCACATTTCTGGTTTGAGAGTGATAGCTAAAGGATACCCTTCGCGCTTTTCACTTTGCATGTCTGCATTAGTCTTTTTTATGAAGTCCACCGCGTGGTGCAATTCATATGGGTGCGGAACTTTTGCAAGGAAACGCGTAACGCTAAGCGGGGCCAACCCCTTCGCGACGAAAACCGCATCCTTTTCCTGCAAATCTCGCAGAATCAGTCTATCTGTTTCTAATCTAATATTACGAACACTAACCACCTCCATGGTAAAGAACTTCCACTTCGGGGGTTTATAAATAATCTTAGTAAAATAGTGTAACAAACTAAATCGAGTTAAACAAATAGGGGATATTATCCAAAAAGGGTTAAATTTATTAATTAGGAATTCCTTGTTCTGGAATGGAAGTTTGTTGCCCAAAGTTTAATCCCAAACCATGGAATGAAAAGATACTTGTTTGGAAGAACAAAAAATTCGTAAAAGGAAAAGTATTCACTTTCTTTTATATGCCTCTAAATTTTGGAGGAGTAATAACTAATTTAATGAAAAAAATAGGGGAATCTGGGGCAAAGTGTTTGAACAATATGGGCTTATCTTACCACACTTCAAAGTGGGGTATGGATTTGTATTTAGCTGTGGATAAGAAAGTTACTGGACTTGAGAATGTTACATTGAGTGGAAAGTTTGCAAGCAAAGTATACGAAGGACCATTTGAAGACACTGGAAAATGGGGCGCAGATTTTGAAACTTACTTAAAGAAAAAAAAGCTCTCAATGAAAAAAATGTTCATGTGGTACACCACTTGTCCAAAGTGTGCAAAAAAATATGGCAAAAACTATGTGGTAATAATTGCTGAACTAAAGTGAACTCTCTTTGTTTTGGGTAAGTTTTTATTCTTGAGCGGAGTACTTTTATTATGAACCCAATTCGAAGGAAAGCAGTTCAAGCAGGAGTTAGTGTTTTTCGAAAATATGACAAACGATTCCAGTTATCTACAACTAGATCCTCTGCACAAGTCTCGGATAAAATTAGTTTAAGGAGATTACTTGAAGTGGATAGAGTAATTCTAAAGGAATTGCCCCTGTCGGAAGAAAAAAGAAAAGAAGCAATTAGTGTGGCAAAAAAGAGAGGAGTACTGTCGGATCTTTATTCCTCTTCTTTGTTAAGAGAACCTGTTGACACAGTTCTTCTAAGAAAAGTGCTTATTGATGCTGTTAATTCCCTTGGGACGTTTCCTGCTGAAAAAAGAGAAAAACTACGGGTTCCTGAGCATTTAGCTTTTCTTGAAAACCAATTAAGATTAATTGGGAACAAACAAAGCAGAGTTATCCCAAGTAATGAACTCACAACAAGACTACGAGTCATAGCTGATACCAAGTTCTATTTCTTACTTGGAAAAGAAAACTATGATGAATACGTTAACTTGCAAAGACAAATAGATGTTGCACAAGCACAAGAAGAAAGCGGAAGGAATAATTAAACTAACTTTTTTTATAATTCCAACTAATTTTTACCAATATATTTCTCTAACAACTATCCAGAGTAGTTGCATCATATAAGCAAATACTACAAATACAATGAAAATATTAATTAGGTTTGTAAGTAATAAGTTTGCCACTGTGTCAATAATAGCAATCTTTGCTGAAACGTTAATTGCAAGGAAAATGTTTCCTAAAATCCAAAGGGTAAAAATACATCCTCCGGTTCCAACCAAAGGGGAAAGAATTGGTCTTAATAATTTAATATTCTTCGTCAAATACTTGCCGTAACCTAATAATATGGATACCACAAAGAACCAAACTATGTTTGAACTAAAAAAAGTAGTTAACGCACTAACAAAAGTACTTCCAATGAAAATGTTAATCACATTCAGAACAAAAATTGTGACTATCAAGAAAATAATTCCAAAAATACTTCCAAATAACGGGCCCAAAATACTAAAAAATCCAAGTTTGCTTGACCAGTGACACTCGAAATTATTTGCTTTGCACTCAAAGTCCTCTCCAAAACTCTCTCCCCAAGCTTCCATTTTATCTCCAAACTTTTCCCCTTTCTTTTCCATTTTCTTGCCAAAGGCCTTGCCCCAAGCTTCCCAATCCTTTTCAGACATATCCTTTATTTTTTTCTTTGCCATAAAAACAAGAACGCAGGTCAACTATTTAAATATTACTAAATTCGCCTTGGTTGGAATTATTTTTGATAATGGAAAAGATTAAAGTAGTTCTATTGTAGTTAGATTTGTATGATTAAGAAATCAAATGCTCATAAAAGTTCTCTTCAAGTTATGCAAGGAATCCATGTGGGGGACTCGTGGGAATCTGTTCAAGCGGAGATTAAACAAGAACAAGCAAGTAAAGTTGAAGAGAGGGAACTAAGAAGAAAAGCGCGAGTGGTTAAAGCTCACCGCAAAGGAGTCTTAGCAACTCGAAGAAAAATATTATTTGCAAGAGGGCTCGTTGCTAAAAGAAGGGAATTCTTGAAAGAAGCGCACAGTAAGAGACTTAGAAAGAGTGCATTTAATGTTATTGAGATACTTCCTCCAGAAGCAATTGAGAAGATTAGAAATAAACTTTTGGTTAGTGATAAAAACCCGCGTGCTCTTATTGATGCTCTTGTTGGGCGAGTCATTTTTTTGCCAGAAAGAGAATTTGTTTTGCTTACCCAGGAACTAGGAGCAAATGCAAAAAGACCTACTCCTGCGTGGGAATTTGCAAATTATGCTTTCCTTAACACAAAGTACTGCGACATGCGTTGGGTAAGAGAGAATGCAGTTCACGAACTAACTCACTTAGTTTCCTCTTTGAGCGGGAAAAGTTACAATCCAAGCTATCAAGAAACCCTCTCAGTAGCACTTGACTTGTTTAGTGGTTTAGAGGAAACCCCCCGAATTAGGGAAAAAGTATTTGCTCGTGCGAACAAAGTGTATGCTGGAAAATATGATACTCCTGAATATAGTTATGGAGTGAACCAAGGAAAGAAAGCGTTCAAAACCGCATACGAATTAATGCAAAATCACGGAAGAGAAGCAGCGTTATTCTTTTTTAGAGACCTATTTTTATCGGATGTTGCTTCAGACCATGCAATAAGTAATGCCTCAAAAGCAGCTCAACAAGCTTACCCTGCGGAGTACAAGCACGCTTAGGGGTACAAACCCCCGTGCGAAAATAAGTTGCACTTAGAAAAGAATAAATTAACTTCATTTAGAAAAGTAAACTTAATTTTTTTTAGCTAATTAAGTATTTAATAACTAAGTAACTTTCTTCTTATAGGTACTAAAATGAAACTAACTACTCCTAGAAGAATTTCAAGAATAAATTCCTATTTGTCAGTTCCTTTAAATCATAGGATTAATCGAAGGGCTGCAATGCAAAGAACAATTAGGGATGAGTTTAAGGATGTAATTGGAATATCAAAACAAAAACAGTTTACTCAAAAACAAGCTGCACAGGAATTAGGGGATAGTGGGCGAACTTTAAGATTCTTTATTAATGAGGGAAAAATTACTCCTGCAGGGGTAGAAGGAAAAAAACGAGAAGTTTTTACTAGGGAAGAACTAGTTAGATTTTCTAAAGAACGAGAACTAAACCTTGGGCCAAGCGAAGCATATTTGCTTGCAAAACAATTAATGGGGTCAACTGTGAATATTGCATTCGGGCAATTCTTGGCCGAAGCAGAAAAACAAGGAGTAATTAAACGAGAGAAAAAGAAAGGATTTGGAAAAATATACTTTGCTGATCTTGCAAAGTTCTCTACAAGATTAAAGAATATACTCTCCTGGCACACAACAAAAACTCTTGCCGCAGAAATCGGAATGAATGAAAAACCATTTCTGGCAAATCTAACCCTTGAAAGAGGACTACTAAAACAGTGCTTGTATTTTAGTGGGCCTAATGGTGGAAAAGAAATACGAATTCCTCCAAAAATTGCTCAAATAATTATACAAAGACAAATGGGGCTCAACACTATTCAAGCAAGAGAATACCTCAAATCTAAAGGAGTTACTATTCCAATGATTACTTACTTTAAGTGGATAAAGCAAGGAGTAATAAAAGCGAACCCTGAAAGAGGATTGGATAATAGAATAAGAATCCCTCAAGAATCCTTGGATTATTTTATTCAAAATCGAGAAGAAATTATTAGACAAAGAAAGGAATCTAAGAAAACAAAAATGAAAGATAATTGGGCAAAAAGAACTGGAAAGAAAGCGCGTTTTGTTAGAAAAGCAAATAAACCTCCTGCGGTTTATGATTATGAAACAGAGAAGAATGCATTCATACAAAGACAGCAAGAAAAAGGAATGACTCCAAAAATGTACGATCTACTGGTTTCTACTTACGGGGAAGTGTTTGCGAATTACCAGCGTAAAGAAGTTCCGAGTGCTGAAGCAATCTCAAATGCTTTATGGTCAAAAGTTGGTAAAAGAGTACCAAGTTACTCAATAGTATTTAACTTTGCAAATTGGTTAAACTTACACAAATGGGCAGAAATAATCCCGAGCGAAGTACAATCATTAGAAAAGGGGAAGAAATAAAGGGCATTTCAAAAAGAGAGTGAGTTTTTTATGTTAAAGAGATTAAAGGTTTTTGAAGCAGGAGCGGGAAAACACCCTAACGGGATTGTCAATCAAGCATTGCGGTCTCAAAAGAAAAGAGGGGGAAGAACTTTTTTAGCAAGTGATTTGGAACTAAGGGAAGAAGAAACTCTAAGAAGACATTCTTTAAGTACTTCTCCAGAAAACCTAAAACTGGTTAAGGGTTGTTCTTTTGCTGAACTAAAAAAAGCACCCTCGGCAAGCATGAACCTTATTTTTGATAGTTTCTTTGTACTTGACATTTCTATTAACAGACATCCATCACAAAGAATGCAAACGGTTGCTGAGTATTTGAACGAAGCAAAAAGAGTACTAACGCCAAGAGGAAGAATAATTTCTATTCAAGGATTCTTCAACGCAAATACTGTTGCCCAAGTGGCAAAATCAGTCGGACTCAGAGCGCACATTGTTCGTTTATCTCCAAGACAACTTGAAACGTCCTCCTCTGACGCAATAAAACTTAGATCCACTCAACAAAAAAGAATGCAAATTGCCATTGAGAATATTTCAAGAGATCCCTTCGTTAAACCCTATGTTGAAGAATGGATGAAACAAAACAAAGCCAAGGATGTATCTGAAACAAATTACCCAGTAGCCATAGTAATTAGAAAATAAAATATTTTGCCAAAAGAATAACTGGTACATTTTTATATTACAAAAGAGTTGAGTTAATTATGCGTAAAATTCAATTAGGCCCTGCTCAAAAAAGAGAAGTACAAGTGGGAAGAAACTTTGTAAGAACTACAGTTGAGAGAAAAGAACTCGATCTTCTTTATGCTAATAGTAAACGAAAAGAATTTGATGCATTATCTTCAAGGCTAGTTAAACGAACGGAAGAGTTCATTGCAAAAACTACTCATGTATCCTTAACTGATTTTGTTAAAATCAAGCGAGAAAAAGGACTTGATGTGGCTACTGCTTCAGTCATTGGACAAGTGGATAGATTCATTGTGAGTGGATTACATGCTACTCCTGAGCAAAAAAGTGCAGGGCTAAAAGTGCTGCATGAAGGGCAACTACTTTCAGTATATGGTGCTAAGAGTATGGGTGGAATGGAAATGAGTAAAGAGGTTTATGCTGATGCAATAAGAAAAGCCACTTTGGATGTTGAGAAACTTAGTCATAGACGAATAGTTGAATTGGAACAAGTTGGGTTTAAACCTGATCAACTTACAATTGCATTAAGTAGGGTGAGGAAAACTCCTGGCAAAGAAGTAGTGCCTGATATGAATACGATTCAAATTTTAAAACAAATAAACTTTGGGTTACTTTGGGATGCTCTTGGCGAAGATGCTGCGTTTGTATATAGAAAAACTTACGGTGAAGTAAAACCAAAATTACTTCACACACTAAGAACACTAACTGAACTCTCGGATAGGAGAAACTAAAAACTCAATTACTTGGACAATTTTTATAATTCAATGGAAAGATTAAATAAGTTGGAATGGAGTAAGTTGATTTATGGTTGAGAAAGTCCCTGGATTTTTAGTGGTTCCTCAAAAGAGTAATACTTCTTCAAAACTTGATTTTGATATTTGGATGACAAGGGGGTCTGTTTCAAACCCTTTCTTTTTTACTAATCCTTCCATGCAAGAAGCCATTAGTAGATTTTCTAGTAATAGATTCTCGACAGATGTTGCGGCACATAGCACTCATTTAGGGCAAGTAAGTTATCATAGCTATTCTGATGAAGAATTAATAGCGCTTGTTGGAAAAAATGGTTTGGAGAGAATAAACCAAATGCGAGTAAATGATAAACTAATGGGAAAACCTTTATTTGTTTATGAATTCTTTCCATTCCAATCTCATTTTGAAAAGAATGAATCTAGTAGGGTTTACGGGGATCAACATTATTTTGAAAAAAAAGGAATTGCATTAAATGTTGAGCGAATTGCTTTAAGGGAGTTACTTAAAGTTTCTCCAAAAGCAATGCTTGTTCCCTCACTTTGGATGACTGATGATCGAATGAATCAACTCAAAAGAAGGGGAATGAAAATCGAACGGAGTAAACAAGTAATTTCTGCAAGACAAGTTCTTCAAGGAATAAATCATTATTCCAAAGTACGCAAAGTAAGAGCTCGTCCCCCATCACCAGTTCAAAGACTAGGACTTGCACTTAAAGCTGGGAAGAAAATTAGAGTAAGACGCTAAAATTGTTATGCCTTTCTCTTTTTGGAGAAAAGATTAAGTAGTTGAATTGAGGGTATATATTATGGCTAGAAGAAATCCAGTGAATGCAGCAAATCCATTTGCTAATGTTACGGATCCAATCCATCAAGCAATTATGCGGGAAGAAAGAACTTGGATTACTAGAGTAGATCCTAAAGAAAGAGCTAAACAACTCAAAGCACTTGCAAGAAAAGAAGCCAGAAGAAAACTAAAACCAATTTTGAAAGCAGTGGAATATGAAACTGCAAAAGCAGATTTCATTAAGAGAAATGCTTCCCTTGGAATGACTCCAGTTCGATTTGAGTTACTTCGAGCAAAATTTGTTGAACTGACTAAATTACCGGAGTTTAGGGAAATTGTAAATCATCGAAAACCAGGACTAGAACTTTTTGTTCAAACAAAACTAACCCAAAAAGTACCAACTCCTTTTACAAATCCGGTTACTGGTGCAACAGAGATAAGACTAGCTTCTGCTGTAAATGTTCCAACTCAACTCATTCATCCGTTTGCTACTTTTGCGGTGCATAATGCAAACAATTATCCTCAATTACTCCCATCCAAAAAATCCTTGGCGCGAAAAAAGAAATGATTGATTTGTGATGGAAGAAGTTTTTGACGAAGCATTCTTATCTCCTGAAGACCTTGAAGCCTCTCATGGGCCAACTTATTTTATTCTCAAAAAAGTTGCAGATATAAAAAGAGACAGACAGTTTATTGTGGATAAAACTGGCGAAGCAGGATTAGTACATCGAGTGTAATACATTTTTATTGGTTGAAATTTATTTTTAAAGAATATTACTTGTACTTTTATCTTCTTCTTAAATTTCTTTGCCTGAATGCATCTTTTCTATTCTTTGGAAGAATAAATCTTTTTGTTTTGTCTTAGCAAAGAATTTTATTCTACTTTTGAGTTAATCTGTAATGGGCAGTTTTCTACTTAAATCAGTTAAAGAGGCGCGCATAGAGGGGTTTATTTCAAAATCAAAAAGATTCAAAGAACGGCCTCGATTGGTGCAAGCAAGGATCTTAAGAAAATTAAGGACTGGAAGAATCAGGTTAAAGAAAAAACTAGTTAATGAAGTTGTGCCTAAAACAAGGGAATTACAAGGGCTAATGCAAAGTTCTCTTTCTGTGACAAGTAGGATGAGTGTGAGCGAAAGAAAGATTGCTGCAAAACGAGCAAGAATTCTCATTCATGAACTCTGTGAACTAATTACTCCTGAATTTGAATATCTTCGCCGTATTGAGCGTCTTGGGGGAAAAACTATTGCTCCTTTTAGACCGACTCAAAGTTGGGGTCTAAAACTAACTCAAATAGAAAGAGATTATCATGAAATTTATAAGGCCTTTTCTGATGCTTCCTATTCCGCTCAACGCATATCCCTAAGACTTGATGATTTGGGATTATAGGTCGGAACCCAGTTTCTTGGACATATTTTGATGGTGATTGAAAAGATTGTGGGGTTAATTTAGTCTTTCCATCTTTAATCAAGATAATTTAATAATCTAGTAAAATCGTATTTAATTATGGTAAAAAATAGAATTCCTGGGTTGAAGATGAGTACGCTTGCGAGTAATTCTCCAGATGGCAAACTAGAAAGTGTTCACTTTGATTTTAAGGTTGGGTTTGGAAGTTTTGCGGACCCAATGTTTTTTTCGAGTCCTGCTTTGCGAGAAGTGCTTACAGCGCATCCATTAAAAGAAGGGGCACGGGCAGGATTCATTAGTTATACTTCTTCTGGCGGGCATGTTGAACAAGCAGTATATCCCTTTAGGTATCTTGATGGTACTCCATTATCAGGAAAACTAAACCGAAAAGGAATTGCTTCAGAACTTGAAAAGAGAACATTAAGGGTAATGATAAAGAAGTATGGGGATTTGAAACTAGTGCCTTTTATGGGATTAACTAGGTATGAAGGGGCAAAAATGCTTTTGTCGCGAGGAATCCTACGTGAACTTGGCCCATGGGTTAAACCAGTAAAAACAAAACGAATGCAGGAAGCAATAAGCGCAACTAAAAGAAGAAGAAAAAGATTAACTCAAATGATGAAACGTTAAAATTCTATTTTTGTGTTGTGGGAAAAAACTTAGGTCTTATTAATTTTTGAAGTTAATGTAAACTTTACCAAAAGGCTTAAATACTAGATGTTACATATATCTAACATGGTGTTAAGTAATTCTAACACTTGTTTTGGTGGTAATTATGATTGGAAAACCTGAATGGTTCGAAAGAAGAAAATATGGTGGATGGGGATTAGTTCCAAAAACTTGGCAAGGTTGGATTTATCTTGCAGTAATGGTTGCTATTGTTTTTGCAATCCAAATGGTGCCAATCTTTGATTCAAACACCAGATTACTTGTTACACTTATTTGGGCAGCAATATTAGTTATTGACACAGTAGATATGATGATTAAACTCAAAAGAGATGAAAGAGAACACAAAATTGAATCTATTGCTGAAAGAAATGCGGCTTGGGCAATGGTTGCTGTCCTTGCAATCGGAATCGCTTACCAGGCAGCAACAAGCGCTGTAACAAAATCCATCCAAGTGGATTTATTTTTAGTTGCTGCACTTTTAGTTGGTCTACTTGCAAAAGCAATTTCAAACATAATCCTTGAAAGGCGAGAACTATGAAAACAAAAATAAAGGAATATAGGGCAAAACAAAATTTGACCCAAGAAGAACTCGCTGACAAAGTCGGAGTACGAAGAGAGACAATTGTATTTTTAGAACAAGGCAAATACAACCCCTCTCTCCAATTAGCACACAATGTGAGTAAAGTGCTCAAAGCAAAAATTGATGAACTATTCATTTTTGAGGAATAGTTCATTTTGGAGAAAAAGTAAGCAGGTTAATACTTGGAAATGGAGATTTGATACTATGGATTGGATGGTAGTTCTGGCATATTTGGTTGTAATAGTACTCATAATAATTATTCCATTTGTTTTAGGAAAAATACTTACAAAAAAACTAAATGTCCCTTGGAAACCATTTATTTACGGAGCAGTATTCTTTTTTGTAGTACAATTGTTTCACACTCCGCTTGTATTGTTAATTCAAGCTCCTTTCATGAAAAGCATTTCTTTTTTACAAAACCAAACTCTTGAACTTGCAGTACTTTCAATATTTTTAGGACTCTTAGCAGGATTGTTTGAAGAAATTGGAAGATACTTAATTTTCAAAAGGTATTACAAGAAGAAAGTTCTTAATCCAACTAAAGAAAGTGCTTTACTATTTGGAACTGGGTGGGGCTTTGGAGAATGTATATTTGTCGGAGTAATCTTGTTAATTTCACTTGTTTCTTACACAATGCTAACTCCTTTAACTCAAACACAAATACAAGACATTAATGCTTCAATGGATGGAACCCTAACTAATGCACAACTTGAGAAGATAAATGCTCAAGTAGATTCCGTAATCAATCAATCTCCAGGGTATGTGTTCTTTGGGCTTATTGAAAGAATTTGGGTCATAGTAATGCAAATAGGATTTACAATGATTGTCTTTAGCGCAGTTGTACTAAACAAAAAATGGCTATTAGTATTTGCAATAGCTTATCATACTTTCATGGATGCTTTGTTTGTTTTTATCTCACAAACTTGGGGGCTTCTTCCAACTGAAACACTTTTGGGGGTATTAGCAATAATTACCTTCTTTTATGTTAGAAGTTTATTTACTAAACAAAATAGTTTGAGTCACAGTTAAGAGTACGATGGGAAAGAGGGAGTTAAGCTTTTATTTTAGAAAGGATTAATTTTTGCAAGAGGTGTTTTAATGAAAGCAAAACAAAAGAAAGAACCTACATGGGACGCGATTGGAAAAGCAATTGGTGCCAAAATAGATAAAGGGTGCGACGAGGGTGAACTGCAATGCTCTACTAAGAGTTGCTCTACTGGTCCTGGATGCGGAGGCGCAATATACGGACTTGGCTTTCTTGGGGCACTAGTTTACTTCATTACAACTGCACCTGATTTTTGGGGAATAATAATTGGAATAATTAAATCCATTTTCTGGCCTGGAGTAATAGTATACGGTGTACTAAAATTCTTTGGAATGTAAAGTCTATTTTTTGGGATTGGTTCACTTTATGGTGGGCCAATTCATTTTGAGGAAAGATTAAAGTAGTTCTTTTGGATAAGTTACTTATGGCTCTAATAAAATCTGAGGTTCATAAAGCACTAGAAAAGTTTGATGCAAAAAAAGGGATCTCAAGAACGGCTTTGGATTTAGCAAGAAAAAGAAATCTTGTTGTTGATTCTTTCTCTCCCGCGGGAAGAACTTTGACTATTTACCATGGCTTAGTGGAACAAATAGTTAAAAAAGTTGGAAAACCAAAAGGGAAATCTTTTCTTGACATTGCGGGAGCAACAGGAATTTTATCAAGGTTTTTGCAAGAAAGAGGTGCGCGTGCAGTGAATTTTGAATTTGATCGTAAACTGTGTGATGTCTCTCGTGCAATGGGGGTTAGGGAAGTGGTTGAGGGGGATGCGTTGAAAAAACTTCCTTTTAGAGGGGAGGAATTTGATTGTGTTACCACAAGTCGATTTGTTCTTGGTGGATATAGGGGACTTGATCTTTTTCACAGTTCAGGAAAATATGAAGGAAGCGAGCATGTGCTTAAAGAAGTTGGGAGAATTCTAAAACCAAATGGGGTTTTTATTGTAAACCAAGTTGATGCGAGAATACCAATTCCTACGCTTGTTGAATTTTGTTCAAAATATTTTGGAAAAGTAGAACCATACGCTTATGGGCATGAGAAAACTCTAATCCCTGGGCTAGTTTTATCTCAACCTAAAAAAAGTTAATTCAAACTTTTCTTGAGCATATTTTCAAATACTCAAGTTAAGTTTTTATTCTTCAGAAGAGTTTAGTTGTTTATGGTTTTACAAAGAGCTTTGGGAATAATGAAAAGATATGATTCCATTCTTGACAAAGCCATGCGGAAGTATAAAAAAGCTCCACTAAATTCTGTTCGAGGAAAACTTGGGGACAAAAGAATTAACACTATTAGTCTTAGAAGACTTACTGAAGTGGATAGATTAGTTATTGGGGAAATGAAAATACCTGCTTCTGTTAAAGCAGATGCACTACGGGTGCTCAAACACAAAATGCTTATCACTGATCTTGGTGCAAATGTTGCAATTCAAACTCCTGTAAAAAAAGCTCATTTGATTGAACTAATAGATCATGGATTAAAAATAATGGATAACTTCCCAGTAGACAAAAGAGCGAAAGGAAGTAGATTTCAAGATACTTATACTTACTTAAAAGAACAAAGACAAAACCTAACTCAATTGAATAGAGATGCGGTTGTTCCTAAACTCAAAATGGTGGAACTCCTTGCCGAAGTGGATAGCTCCGAATTATTCACCGTTCTTGGGGAAGACTTATTCAAGAAATATTGTGATGTAACTGAAACAATGATGAGAATGAGGCATCCAATGCCAAACTCACTATTGGGAAGAATATCAATGAACTAAAGGAGAGTTTGTTATGCCTAAAAGGAAACCTCTTGGAACAAATTTGAATGTTAACCAAGGGCGAGAGCATGCAAAGTGGAGACAAGCTTTTCTCAAAAAGAGAATGACGCCTCGTGAAGTTTTGGAACTTGGGACTGGCCCGCATGGAAAGAAAGCAGTTGATTTAGCATTAAAGCATTCTCGAATGAGGATTACTGCGAGCGATCATTTGGAAATACGTTTTCGAGACTACTTGGAACATTTGGGTGTTAAGCATAAACCTGGTAATTTGGTTATTAGTGTTAAGGATGCACTCTTGCAACTAAAGTCAGGGAAACCTAATCAATATTCTCACATATATGCTCACTTCTTGTTACAACACTTATCCTATGAAAAAAGAAATGCGATTTGTAAAGAACTAATGCGAACACTTAAACCGGGGGCAAGGTTTGCCACTGTTGAGCAATACCATGTGTCTAGACAAATTCCTTCAGAGTTAAGAAAAGCTGGTTTTGAAGTAAGCGTAAAACCATTTAGTATAGAACAGGCTTTTAATCTTGGCACGGAGTCAAGCATGGAGAACGCAATGCGTGCAATGGATACTGAAAGAACATTGGAGCAGGCAAGAACAAGGGGCGGCAAAGCTGCTGAGGATGCTGTAAAGAACTCAATGATAAACGGGGGTAGGTGGCAACAAATGGAAACCGCTCAAAGAAACGGGGATGCGAATGGATCAAGAGGAGCAAAAGAAGCGGTGCAAAGAATAATGGAAGATGAAGAAAGACAATTCACTCACTCACACTTCTTTGTAATAACTGCAAAAAAACCCTTGGGCAAAAAGGTTAATGGAATTTACATTCCAAACAAAGCAGAAGTTGCTAAATACTCTAGACAATATTAACAATTTGTTGGGCCATGTACTCCGCTGGGAACGGGTCCAGAAAAGCCACTGCTCATAACAAAAGCGTTGCTTTTGTGTTGCATGTGAAATATAATTTCACATTGTTTCTTGGACATATTTTAGTGGTGTTGAGAAAGATTAAAGTAGTTTGAAGTTAGTGTTACTTGTATGAGTTCAAATGTTTTTGTTATTGTTCCTGCACACAACGAAGAGCAGGAAATGGCACGAGTAATTAATTCTTTAAAACTTTCAAAAAGGGCGGGAGCGATTTCTGATTTTTTAATTGTGGCAAATGGTTGTACTGATAATACTGCGGGAGTTGCAAAAGCTCTTGGGGCAAGAGTGGTTACTCTTGCTGAAGCGAACAAAGGGCATGCATTCATTGAAGGGGTTAAATTTGCTCACAAAGAAAGGGCAAACGTAGTGGTTAGTGTTGATGCAGATGCAGCGAGCTTTAACCCATCCAATATTAAGGCGTTAACTGCGCCCGTACTCAAAGGCCAAGCAAAAATGGCGGTATCTGAATTTGATTTAATTAACAGAGGGGTGTCTTACCCTGCAGAGTTTAGCGGGTTTAGAGCAATCTCAATGGAAACACTAAAACCAATCATTATGGGGAACAAGGGATGGATTCATGCCTTAACCTCAACTCCTTATTCATTAGAACGCGGGCTTAATACAAAAATCTTTGGAAATTACGAATTAAACTCTCTTACAATAATGGGGCTTAAAGATAATTCTCATCAAAAAGTAAATCTCTTAAGAAAAGAAAATCGTCCCTTTTTTGGGAATGATAACTTACTTGGGGTTATGAGAAAAGGAGAAAAAGAACGAGTGGTAATCGTTGAAGCAGGGTTTAAAGTAAGAAGACATATTCGTAATAATGAATTAATTAACGACGCTATCAAAACAACTGCTGAATACTTTGTTGAACGCGCAAAAAGACTACGTACTGCGCAGGCTCGAAGAATGGATCTTCACACAAAATTAAAAGCACAAAGAAAAAGGTAACTTTGGAAAGTTGCTGCGGCAAACTACTCTCTGTGCTATTTTTAAATAACAAAATTAAGTTTCTTTTATGCTTCCTAAAACAATTGACTTGTTTTTACAAAACATTCATTTTTATTACTTTTCTTACTTATCTTACATGGTGGTTTTTGTGGGTTTGATTGACATTAAGAGTGTAACAATAACCGAGAAGGGGCAGTTTTCTATTGGAAAGCTTCTTCGTGGGAAAAAGGGGTTTGAAACTGGCTCAAAAATAGCGGTTCTTAATTTTGATGATCACGTAGAACTAAGAAAATTTGATGAAATTGAAGAAAGATTTGGCTCAGCATTTGCTAGTGAAAAGTCATTAGGAAAAATTTGGAACTTAAAAGAAGAGGATAAGCGATGGAAGAACTTGTAAAAGGGGATATAGTTGTATTGCCTTTTCCTTTCACGGATTTATCTGCAACAAAAAAACGGCCTGCTTTAATTATTGCTACTTTGGAAGGGGATGACTTAATTGTGTGTCAAATAACCGGGCAAGTGGTTCATGACTCTTATGTTATTCCACTAAATGATTCTGATATTATGGGTGGAAAGTTGGATGGGGCAAGTTACATTCGAGCAAATAAAATCTTTACTGCGGATAAATCAATTATATTTTACAAAGTTGGGGCTTTGAGTTCCTTCCAAATGAGTAGAGTTGTAGAAAGAATAATTAGGATAATTAAATAATAACACTATTACTTGGACATATTTTACAATGGTTGAAAAGATTAGAAGATTATTTTTTTTCAAGAATTGGTTTCTATTTCTTTCGTTGGGCAACTCTTGCAGCTCTTTCGCTTAAACTTCCCTTTTTTACACTCTTATTTTTTGGGCCTTTTATTCTGCCCCAAGCGAATTTTGCAAAAGTTACTTTTGGTACGCCTGCTGCAGTTAAAACACCTAAGCCGGTTCTTAATCCAGCTAACTTGTATCCGGGGGTATTCCAGTGATTTCCGTTCACTTGGTGTTCCTTAACTTTTCTATAAACCACTTCTTGTTTTCCTTCAAAAGGAGAAGTCATCTTTCCTGGAACATTTTCAGGAACTCCATTTGGATAAAAATCTGTTCTAAAAGGATGCGGGTCAATTCCAATTCTTTCAGCATCTCGTTTTGCATCAACTGCAAAATGACAACTAATCGGTTTCCCTTCGGATAAAACCTGTTGCAATATTATTCTTGAATCATACCCATGATCTTTCATAATTGAAGCTATGATTATTGATTTATCATAACAACCCAAAATAGGGGCAAATTTTCCTCTCTCTAAAACCTGCATTGGAGTTCTAGATCCCAATCTAAGCAAACCAACAACAGTCATTTGTGTTGGAGACAATTGTGCATTAACCCACTCACTAACCTCTCTTGCAAGCGCCATGCCAGTTCCATTAAACTTAGGAATATCAACCATATGGACAATAACTCAAACAATGAATTTAAATGTTTGGGTTTATAAAAAAAGATTAGCACTCACTTTTATATATTTCAATTGAGTTGATTGCTTATGAAACTTGAAGGTTTTTTGTTTGATCTTGATGGGGTAGTTATTGATAGTGAGCCCTATAATGACAAGGCTTGTGCATTGCTTTTGGAGACTTTTGGGAAGAAATATGATAGGGATGCAGTAAAACCATTAATGGTTGGAAAGTCAGATGTTGAAGGAATGGAAATATTAGTCAAGTACCATAAAGTGCCTATTAGTGGGAGTGAGTTTGATTCTTTACGAAGAGAAAACAAAAAACATTTCTATGAAGAGGAAATTCCTTATATGAAAGGCTTTTTGGGTTTTTACTCAAAACTACTTCTGAACTATCCTTTGCCTGTAGCAATTGCTACCGCATGCAACAAAGAGTACTTTGATCTTATTGATAAGAGATTAAAGATAAGTGAATTATTTAATAACAAAATCTTTCGTTCGGATACTGTTGCAAGGCACAAACCTTATCCTGATATTTACTTGCACTCTGCGAAACAAATTGGAATTAATTGTGAAAGTTCAATTGTGTTTGAAGATGCTCCTAGCGGAATAGTTGCGGGATTAAGAGCAGGGGCAAGGATTGTTGCTCTGACCACAACATTTTCTAAAAAAGTTCTTCTTGAAAATATTTCTAAAATACTTGGAGAAAAACTTAATTTGGAAAGAATACTGTTCATTAATGATTTCAGTGATGAAAACTATTCTAAATTAACAAAGTTTTTGGAGAAAAATGGGTTTGAGTAAAAAAGTTTAACACTCACTTTAATCTTCTGCGTATTTTAGTGGCTTTTGGGAAAGCACTAAACTCCGTTTGTACTTCTCTAGTTCGTCTTGGTCTTTTTTGAAGAGCCATGGCAGTTAGTAAAGTGGTTTTACTAATGGCTTTGAGTATTCTTTTTTGAATAACTGGGTGCTGGATGGAAATATCTAAGGGCACGCGGATTCTTCTTTTAGTGAGCTCTTTTGCTATTTCTACTAAATCTGAAATAGTTTTGTCTAAGTGTTGATTTGCGCCTCCTGCGCCATAAGTGGATGAAAGATCTCGCCCAATGGCAAATAATTCTCGTTGTCTCTTAACAAAAATCAATTCTAAGTCCCTGGGGCTCTTTTCTGCAAAATCCATTCTTCAATTAGGTTGTTTGAAAATATAAGACTTATGGAAAATGCCAAAATATTTAACACTCACTTTTATATATTTCAAAGTTTAGTCTTTGTGATGAAAGCCAAAACTAAACCAAGGAAAAGGCCTTCTTTGTCTGAGTTCTATTTTGGGAAAGGAACTAGGTTTAAGATAACTTATCAGGAAAGGTTTAATCTTATTCAACAACGAGTTGGACTTGCTGGTTGGAAACGAATACTAGTTAATCCTGAGTTGCAGGAAAAGTTTGCTAAGAGATACAAACTTCCACTCAAGGATGTTTTGGAACTAGCAAAATCCCATGTTTGGTTTGCTGACAGTAAGAAAGAATTAGTTGATTCAATTCATAGTTCTCTTAAGCGAGTTGCCGTTAAGGTCCCTGCTGAAGAAAGGGTGAAGTACCTTACCGCAGTTTCTTCTTGGCTAGCATCAACTAATGGACGAGCAGAGTTAACTAAGACTGAAGAAAAACTAGCTGTTCAAATAATTAGTGCTCAACTTGAAAAAATCATTCCTGATCCAAAACAGCGAAGGTTGTGGCAAAGACTAGTTGAAAAACATGGTAACGCACTTGCCATCTAGCGCCAGAAGTTTAAAGTACAACATACGCTTCATTGTTGTTTATGAAAGCTGTTCTTTTTGATTTGGATGATACGTTGTATGATTATGTTCCTGCGCATGAAAAAGCTTTGGAAGCAGTTGCAGTAAAATCAAAAGGAATTATTTCTACTTCCAAGGAAGAGTTTTTAGAGTTGTATTCTTCTGCTCGTAAGCATTTCATGGAGGAACTTTCTTCTCTTCCAGCTTATCATTCTCGTACTCTTTATTTTCAAAGGATAATTGAAAAGAAGTTAGGTAAGCCTTCTGCCCCAGAAACAATAGAGTTGTATGAAGAGTATTGGAAAGTGTTCCTTGCGAACATTAAGCCTAGGGATGGATTAATTGAGTTGCTTTCTTATTTGAAGGAAAAGAAAATTAAAGTTGGTATTGCAACAAACATGACTACTTATGCTCAACTAAAAAAGATAGCAGCATTAGGCATTTCTACATACCTTGATTGTATTGTAACTTCTAATGAAGTTGGTGCGGAGAAACCACGCTCACCAATATTTCACATTGCTTTACACAAACTCGGATGCGTTGCTTCCGATACTCTCTTCGTTGGAGACGACCCAGAGAATGATGTCAAAGGTGCACGCAAAGTAGGAATGAAAACAGTGCTGATACGGACTCCAAAAAATAATACTAACGCTCACTTAGTTGGGGCGGATTTTGTGATAAAGGATTTAATGGAGATAAAAGAGATTATTTGAGTAAGATAAAGGCTTAAACTAAACCTTAAATAGTTCAAAGAAATTACTTTTATTTATGCAAAATTTTTTTTCAAGAATGTTTTCAAAGGGGAAAAGAAACTTGCCGGTTCTTTTCATGGGCAGGAAAAAGAAAGCAAAACCAACTATGCCCAAAATTGAGCCCGGACAATTAAGGGCTGATCTTATTGCATCGTATAAAGATCCAAAACTTGGTCGAGTATTGAGACAACAGTGGCTTGCGAAGTACCCGCTTAATCACAGTATTAAATTCGCCTTTAATTCAATGATTGCATACAATTTAGATCCTAAACGAAAAGCATTGCTCACGGAGAATTATGGGGTGGCTCGATCACCAGAGCAAGTACTTGAACAGGCCGCAATGTCTGCGGATTCTTATTTGCATTCAGTTTTATCGACTGATACCGAGATCAGGGCGGGAAGATTCAATCCTGATTTGTATAGAGTGGGCATGGATAAAAAATATGTGAAAAAGTGGAAACAAAAACAAAGAAAAGATGAGGCATCTTCGCGAAGAGTGATTAGACTTTTTGAAGAAACTGTGGACAAAACGATTCGTCGTCTACCTGAAGAAAAAAAAGCAAGGGCTCTTGAAATTAGACTAGCTATTTGGAACCATTTAATGGTTAGTGATGCTATGAATGATTTGATGGGTCTAAAAAAACATGGGTTTATGTCAGAGGCCATGATGAAAGAATCAGAAGAAAGAAAATTAATGACTTTTACAGATCAAGAGTCAAAGGATATCGGGCAATTCTCTGGAGTCCTTATCAATGAACTTTTAATTCGTGAGAAAGGGCGAAAACTTTCCGAACCAGAAATTAGGCACATTTTTGATCATTTTTACCATAGATTTTTGGAACTAAGGTTAGTAATGTCTCGAGAAGAATACATGGAAAGAATGTCTGCTGAAATGAAACAACAAAAACTACTCGGGTAAAAGAATACGCTTTGAAAATGAAAACTGTGCTGATACGGACTCTAACGCTCACTTAGTAGGAGCGGACTACGTGATTACTGATTTAATTGAGATAAAAGGGATTTTGGAATAGTGCTTACTTTTTTATTGGTTGTTTGAATAGTGGCTCACTATAGTAGGTAAGTCAATTTACAAATTGGGCTGGAATGTACCCTTGGTCTAGAATAGTGGCTACTCCTATCCCATTGGTTTCTGCGTGCACTGCATTAATCAAACCAATGACTTCTCCAGTCTTCATAGAAAATAAGGGTCCGCCGCTGTTTCCATGATTTACAAATGAGTTTATTACATATGCTGGAATTTTATGTCCGTTATATGCATAATTGAATAATGCTGATACATTTCCTTTAGTTTTTGTTCGGGTAAGTACACTGTCATTTCCCAATGGAAATCCGATAAATCCAATTTCAGCTCCAGTTGAAATGACGCCAGTTTTAATTAAATTAACTGGTGGAAGTCCTGAATTTATGTCAAGTATTGCTAAGTCCGCTTGGGTGTGTAAATAGATGTCCTTATTTGGGACGTTAATCCATGTTCCGTCTTTTAATACTATTCTTACTAAAGGAGAATTTTCTACAACATGTCGTGCAGTCATAATTGTTCCTCTTTTATTTATACTGAAACCCGTTCCTATTTTCCAGGAATTTCCTTGGGCATCAACAAATATGATGTCTTGTTGAGTTGAATCACTAGCATTTGCAGGACCAGACATTATCATTAAGACTGAATTGTCAAGGGAGTCCATTATTTGTTCAAAATGCGATTCAGATTCAAGTTGCAGAGAATTATTTATGTCTATTAAAGCTCTAATTGTTGCCTGTTGCAATGAATTTTGATAAACAAGTGCTGCGTTAACATTATTGTCAAATTCTATTTGTTTTGATAAAAACGAACTATTTTGTGATCCTAAATATGCCGAGTATCCTGAGAGTCCTATTGAAATTAAAATTACAATGACTGCAATGACAAGTATTGCGAAGTGGGTCTTTTTCATAAATTTAATTGAATTTACTTACATTTAATTCTTTTGGTTGTGGTGATTTTGGTTACAAAGAATTAAGAATTGGTTTATGCTTGTTTTTGTTATTGTATGGCGTGAGTTCGAAGTATCTTTTGGAGAAAAGGAAAGGAAAAGATAAGGTGTGATGGTATGACTGTTTGTATTGCCGCAATAAGTGAAAACAATACTGAAGGGCCGAAGATTGTTTTTTGTGCTGATCGGCAACAGTCTACGTCTGTCAATTTTGAGCACGCCTCTAAGGTTCGTTATCTTAAAAATGTTGTTATTATGTTTTCAGGGCAAACTGAAGATTGTATTGAAATAATCAATAATGCTACTAAGGATGCCCCTTCAGGAGAAAATTTAACTGTTGCTAATCTAGCTGAGCTTTGTAAGATTTATTCTCAGTTTCAATTTCGAAAGCTTGTTGAAGAAAAATTTTTGAACTCAAGAGGTTTAAAGTTTAAACAGTTTTATTCTAAAGGTTGTCCCTTGCCAATTGAATTATTTAAAGATCTTGATGAAAGGATAAAATTGTTCCAGCTTAATTTTGAAGAAATGGTTTCTTTAATCATTGCGGGGATTGACAGCAGCGGGACGCACATATTTGAAGTTACAGGAAATGGGCAATTAACGGCTAAAGATTATTTGGGTTTTTCAATAATTGGGGAGGGCCAAAGATTATCTTTTCCAGAAATAACAAAGAATAAATATTCGACTAGTGCTTCTCTCGGGGAGGTTCTTTTTCGTGTGTTCAACGCAAAAAAAATCTCGGAGAGGGTTAGTAGTGTTGGAAAAGAGACTGATTTAGGGGTCATAGCTCTAACTCGAAATGCTGGCAAAGAAGTTACTGGTAAAGAAGTTCCTGAGGTTGATGTTGAAGTTCATCTGATAACTGAGGAGTTTAAAGCAGAAATAGAAAAAGCAATAATTTCCCTAAAAGAGATTGAAACTAATTATATTCACGCAGTTTCCGATAACATCGACGGTGCTATGTATCGCCCACAACCAGCGGTCAATCAAAAATAAAAGAAACTAATAATATCACATTTTATAGGACATATTTAACTCTCGTCAAGAAAAAATATTTTTAACACTCACTTTTTTCTCACCACCGGCAAAACACTTAAGAAACTAATATAAGTAACCTTTCTTTTATTTGTACAAAGAGGTGTTTTGAATGGTTGAATTAGACAAAAAAACGTTAGATCAAGCAAAAAAAGATAGGGGTGTGTGGGAAGAGCGAGCAACATATTGGCACAATGCCTTGCCAAACTTTAATAATGAATATAGGCATAGTTTGACAGAGGATGCCCAAACAGCAAATAACTTTGAACAACTTGTTTTGAGCAAGCAACAATTGGAAATTAATATGGGTTTAAGTTCAAGTATACGTTGGAATAATAAAGTGCAGATTTGTTTAGGCGTTTTTAATCTAGTTTTATTGGCAGTAAATTTGTGGTTGTATTTTGTTGGAGGTCTGCCAATAAAATAATTTTTGATACATAACTAGCCCTCACTTCTTTGGAATCCCTTCACTCAGTTCCACTACTAGGTCCAAATCAAAGTCTAGACAGCCGGTCACATAAATTTTTTCGCGCGAAACTCACATAAAATTATCCCGTATTTTGCTAAAAGTGCTTATTTTGCCAATTTGACACATTCTGTCCTTTTTCCTCTTCAAAATGGCCCAAAAACCACCCTCCAGGATACAGTATAATCATCGTTATCCTTTAAAATTCCTTCACAATATTTGGGTATTTTCTCAAATATGCCTGCAATAATTTATTAGTGGAAGTGTGCCATGCTCTTAAAAGTGGCATGAATCTTTAAGGCGGCATTAATTGTTATGTATAAAGATTCCTGTGGGTGGGAAAAGAGTTTGCCGCAGGGCCAGGGTAAACGAGCTGCGGGGCAAAGCTATTGCCGGGAATTGGCCTTGATTACTTAGTCCAGTTCCTAAACTTTGATTCCTTTATGGCTCAAAGGGATTGTGGGGCAAAAATTAGGATTTTGACTGGCTGGGGAAGTGGGCGGTCGGGAACAAGAGTGAACGAGGGCTTAGGGCTATATCCAACAACCCGTGGATCAAATCTGGTGGCTGCAAAGTGGGTAGTTTTAGCCCCTTGGTTTTGGGGGCATTTTTTAATTTCAATTTCAACCCATGGGTACAAAGTGTCCTAGAAAATGTGTGTATTAGTTGTGAAGATGGAGAAAAAGAAATGGGTTAAAAGTGCTTTTTGGGATCAAACCTTGGGCCAAAGCCATGTTATGTAGTGATTTAAAACATAACAATAGAGTTTTTCCTAAAGAAACAGATTGTTCCTTATTTGATTTTCTCAAAAACCGTTATGGTTCTTCCATGTGAAGTCATATCGGGTTGGTTTAGTTTGATTATTCTAAATCCAGCTTGTGCTATTTCTTGGGGTTTGAACATGGTTTTGCTTGAGGTTCCGGTGATAATTACTTTGCCTCCAATTTTTAGTGCTTCGCGCATTTTCCCAAGAGTGGTCATTCTTTCTTTAACAGTTGCTTTTAAATTTTCTGATCTATCATTAAATCTAATTGAAGCAGGAAAATCCATTGCCGTGTAAAAAAATGCATCTCTCTCAAAAACAGCATTGGCAACAATGCAATCCATTTTTCCTGCAATGTGTGAAAGATTCATTTCTTGAAAAGTTCCTCCACGAAAGGATAAAGGAGTTACATTTGCTTTTTCTCCTTCAGTTAAAAATCTAATAAAATCCGATCTTTCAGAAATCGTAAGAACTTTTTTCCCAGTTAAATTCCCAAGTTGATTACGCATTTCTTTGTAAAGTCCAATAAAGAGTTCGAGTGTTTCATCCTTTGCAGCAAATTGATTCATTCTTTTAATTAACGTTCGTTCTTTGACAAAAGCTCTTTTCGCTTCAACAGTAATTTTAGAAAAATCCTCTGCGTACATTCTTCGTTTAACTAATTCTTCTTTTACAAGCGAACGTTTCCTTCTTTCATTCAAATGAAGAAGTTTTTTTCTCCTTCGGGCAATTCTTAAAACAGGCATAACTATTCTACTTTTTCTTTAAATAAAACTCTTTGTATTGGAAAAAGTGCCCTACAATGTGCGTTATTTCCTTCACGAATTCTTTTTATCCAAAGGAAAAACTCTATTTCTTTTTTGTCTTAGGTAATTATTAATACTTTGAAAGTAAAAAGTGTGTATGGTTAAGCATCAACCCAAGGATTTGGAAGGATTTATTTTCAAAGCGCTTGCGCAAAATACTGCGCTAAAAAGTGCTCTCTTTAAGGGTACAATGTCCGTTGATGAAATTACTAAAAAAATGATTGCAGATTATGGAATTAAATCCACCCCTGCATTCACTAAAAAAATAATTGCAAAATACAAAGCGAATTGCTTGCTCCGCTAAAGTTAGCCTAATATTTTTAGCACTTGTTTTTCACGGTATTTTATTGTGTACATTAAATCCAAAGTATTTGGTGTAGAGTGTTCTTTTAGTTTTTTACTTAATTTTAAAAGTTTATTAATTTCTTTTTCACCAATTTTTTTAATCGCTTCTTCGAAAGTTTTTGCTTCCACTTTTCGCTCACACTGGGTGCCGTATTTAAGGAATACTTCAAAATCTTTAAGTGGGATTGAAATGGAAATTGGGTAAGTTTTCTTCTTTTGTTTGTTTTAGTTTAAGAATTTTTTTTATTTCTGCTAAAGAATATCTTTGCTGAATGTTCACAATTATATCAGTGTCATCGGGATTACATTTTTTGATTTCGTTAAATGCACTTGTTATTTTATTTGTTCCAATTCCTTTTAGTGCTTCTATTGGAGCCCAAGCTAAATTGCATGTTATTGAAATTTTTTCAAAAACTTTTACTCCATTCTCTCCGGATTGAGTAAGTCCACTTTGTAAGTATTTTACTCCAAGAATTGTTACTTTTCCTTCCATGCTAATCCCGTTTTGCAGTTATTCATGCTTTTGCAGTATATTAAACTTATTGTTTAAATTCCTTCTTTTCTAAATGAAAAACTCTTTGCACTTCTTCTAATGTAGTTTTCCAATCCTTGCAAGGAATTGCATTAAGTTTAGTTTCAATGTGTTCTGATCCATAAACAAAAATAGTTCCTTTGTAATCCGTGGGTAAAAATGTTAATAGCTCTGGGTTGTCATCAATAATTCCGAGTACTTTTGGGTAAAGTTCCGTAAGCATTTTTGCTTTCCATTTATTTCCGTCAGAAAAAGCAATATTATCCGGTCTGCATATTATTTTTGCAACAGGGAAGTTATGTTTAAGTAGCCAGTCTTTTGTTCCCTTTTCAACGGAGTTTGGGCGCACTGTAAGGTATGCAACTATTGGAATAATTTTATTTATTTTTTCAACCGAGTGGTTAGAATTTTTAATTAAGGGAATCTCTCTTTGCATGTTATTGCTCATTCTTTGTGAGTTCAACCACTCTTGCGCTTCTTTAGTTTGCCAATAAGGGACATGTTTTGTATATTTGTATTTAATTATCATTTCTTTTGCCGTAAGTTTCTCAGGGGTTCCAAATAGTTTAATCATTGAACTAAACCAATGCAAGGCAGTATTGGATAATGTTTCATCAATATCTAAAGCAATTCCGGATTTTTTAATTTTCATTTAATTCAACCTTGTCAAAATTAATTAAAGTTATGGATGCCTAATTTTTTTGAACAATAGTTCTTGAAATCATTTATTGCTTGATATATTTGTTCTAAATATTTCTCTTCATTCCAATAATTAAGTTCTGCACTGCCCTTGGAATAACTAATGTGCTTTAACTCGATGAGTCCAACCAGATCTTCATTCTTGTGAAAGATTCCTACTACTATACAATTTTCCGGCTCTTCCTTTGATTTCTCAATTTGAAACTCAATATATTTTTTAGCTGTATCAAGTGAATAGGGGGGAGTTGCCCTAATAATTTTTTGAATGCTATCCTTATGGGATAAATTAAGTTTTTGCAACAAGGTTTGGGCATCCTTGATTTTTAACGATCTGATGCTAAAGTTCTTTGTTTCAATTTCCATGTTCTATCCTTCTCATGAATAATTACTTCAAAGTAATTAAATCTATTGTGCAAACTTAACTTCCAAAAGAAAAACTTTATTCTTTTTTTGTATGGTTAAACATCAACCAAAGGATTTGGAAAGTTTTATTTTCAAAGCACTTGCACAAAACACAGAACTAAAGAGTGCTCTCTTTAAGGGCATTTTGTCAGTTGATGAAATTGCTATTCGTATAATCTCAGGTTATGATCTAAAAACCACTCCTGCTTTTGTAAAAGAAATAGTTCAAAAATACAAAGAAAATTGTTTGCTCCGCTGAAAGATTATTATGTACCAAACTTTATTTTTCAAATCTCTTAATTACATTAAAATAAGTTAGAGAGTTAATCCAAAATACTTATATACAATAAACTACCATTGCTGTTGGTTGTAATTTGATGAAAACAATTGTTTTATTTAGTAGATTGTCCTTGCTTTTAATTGTGGTTTTATTAGGGGGGTTTTTTGTGTCAGCTCAAGAGGAAATAAGTTCTAAGGAAGTTGCTGAAAAAAAAGCGCTTGAATGTGCGTTTGCCTTTGAATCTGAAGAGGTTTATGCATTGGTCCCTGAGAAAACGCTTCTCCAGGTTGATGATTGGGTTTTTTATTTTAAGAGTAACTCCGAAAAAAAATCAGATTTTTTTGTATCAGTGCCTCGTGATGGGAAAGCTCCATTTTTAGTGCATCCAGAGGATTACAATTTGGATTCAAAGGTTTCTTCTTGGTATTACAAAGCACTTACGGTTAGTGATTCTCTTAATTATGGGCTTACTTACCCTGTGAGAATGGAAGAGATTTGGCCGCATTCAAAAGAAATATTAGGGTACATTTTGTCCAACTCTTCAGAAGTACACATTCTTGTTCAACCCTACAAAGGGAATATTTTACCAAAACTAAAAAGCTCTTTTCCTTTTTTTACTTTTTATGAAAAAACCACTTTTGGGGATTATTTGGAAAAAAATTTTGGGGCTAAGTTATTAAGCAAAGGAACTTCTAGTATCGTTAGTGAGCCAGAGTATCTTTTAGTGCTTCCTTTTTTCATGCTTGATTCATTTTTAGGAAAAGCGGAGCCCGAAGTTGAAACTTATAACTATTTCCTTACGCCTACTAAGGAGTTGGAGAATTATTTGATTGAGAATGATGTTTTGTCAAAAAACTCTCCTTTGTCAAATTCCATAAGCTCAATTTATTTTAATAAGAAAGGTAAATTGCTTTTACCAAAATCAATTGCGCGAGTTAATTGGTTTGCAGGTTACGAACCGCGCGTATATACTATTATTGAGAATGAATTTACAAGCAAAGGATACATGGAGTTTTTCATAAAAGATGTAAATCAGTTTAATGAGTTAAATAAAATTCTGGGAAATAATATATATGTGGAACAATAATAACTTTGATTTTAATTAGCGGAGTTGTTTATTCTTTTGGAAAAAGCACTTTTGGGTGTTTTGGGTTTCTTGGGCAAGTTTGGTTCAGCTTAGCTTGTGACTACGAAGAGGGGGTAATTTATTAGAAAATGCCTTTTCTTTTTAGGTTAATTATTTTCAACAGAGTCTTTATTAACTTCAAAGTTCTTCGTAATTGTACTATGCCTGAAGGGAAAAGAAATGTTTCAAAAAGACAAGGTTCTCCAACTAGGTTGAATCGTGTTTTACAAAACAAAAGAGAAGAAAAATATTCTAAAACTCGATAAACTTGGGTTGAAAATCTTTAATTCTTATTTTTTTTGAATTTTAAAAAGTGTCCAATAAATAGAGTTATTGTTATCCTTCTGTTCAGTTAAAAAAATTGTTTTAAAAAAAATAGATTAGCCGACCAATTGGCCGGCCAAAAAATATTTATTGTTTCTTCTTTCCTTTTAGTAGACTATATACTGCTATTCCGCCTATTGCTGCTCCAAGTGCTCCAGCAACAAGTACTGCCTTGTCTGGGTGGGTTTCGATTTTTTTATCGATTGCAGCGTGTGTTTTATTGAATTTAGCTTTAGCAGCAGCTAATGCAGCTTTAGCTTTTTTCTTTGAAGCAGCTATTGCTTTAGCAGCTTTTTTTTCTGTGTTTTTTATTATATTTCCTTTTGCCATAATATATCCCCCGGGATTTTATAAAAATTATTCTTTAGTTGCGAATTTGTACAATACGTACGAAACTATTATTGCAACTACTCCTGTTGCGAAAAAACTTAATGAATAAGTCAACAAGAAATATTCTCTTAAGAAAAACATTAGTGCTCCTAAAATGAACAAAATTGCCATTAGAAAAAAAATCATGCTTAACGCAAGTTCAATGGTCATTTTTTCTGCTTTTTTTATTTTTTCTTTAATCATCGCGCTCATTTTGCCGATGAAATTATCCTTAAGATTATTCATTAGCATCGTTATGAGTGCATTCTCTGTTTGAGTTTCTTTTGCTTTAGCCATATCAGAAAAGAACAACTTTCTAGATTATAAACTTAACATTTTGGAGGCTCTTGGAATATTTTTATGCTTTTGTGTATCCCCCGTGAAAAAAGTAAATTTATTAATTCCAATTTCCTGTGTTTGCACATGGTTCTTCCTAAAAAAAGAAAAAATCCTTCTCGAATAAAAATGCGTTTAAGCACTAGTACGCCCGCAGTTAGGTTGTTAGAGTTGGCCAGACTTAGAAGCGGTACAAAATTATCCACTTCCGAATTTGCTTCTTTGTTAGTTGCAAAAGGTGCGAGAGAAGAAATGCATCGAATGTTTCCTTCAAAAAAGAAAAAAGGAAATTAACTTTCTTAACAAGATTTATCTTTTAAATAAGTGTGCGTTAATTTGTCTTTGAAATTTTCTTGTAATCACAGTTCTTCTTCTGTCAATTACATTTGTTTTTGTTTTGATTCGTTTTGGTTTGTCTCCAAACAAAAGATTTGGCATTAATCTGATTGCTTCAAATTGTCCTGATCTAATTAAATCCCAATAAAGTCCTCCTGCGCATCCTTTGGAAACAGTTTTTATTGAGGGGACAGTTCTTTTTGCTCCTAGTTTTGCTTCGTGTTCCCAAACCTCCTGAGCATAGTTGCTTTCGGTATACGATCCGCCGATAAATGCATGTCTTAATCCAAATGAAGCAAGTAATCTAATTATTGGTTCTCGGGAAAAAGAATTGTCATTTCTTTCATTAAGCATGCAAAATCCTTTTTTGGTTGGAAGAATTAACGCTTTAACTCCTGCTTTTGCAAGTCTTTTCCTTGTTTTTTCAATAACTGGATACTCTTCAAAAAGTAAGATTGGGAGCTTAGTAGCTTTCATAGCATTAACTAGGGCAGTTTCATATTCCCTGGTTTTTTGTTCATAAGCCGTATTCGGATGCATTTCTCTGTTTGATGGGTCAAAAGGGTGAACAATTAAAACTGCTCTTCCTTTTGAGGCAGTTATTGCTCTTGCAGTTTGTTCAATGTCTTTCTCAGACACTTCGTCAAAGTATTCCATGTGTAAATAGTTACTCTTTCGGGAGTATTTATTACTTTTTGTTTGGAGCTAACCTTTTACTACTTTTCTGTTGTAATTTTTCGTTATGGTTGATTTATCAGAAATAAAGTGCGAGATGGATGAGGGGAGAATGTTTTTGCTCAACGAGGATGAAATTGATGAGTTATTAAAACAAGTTTGGGGTTGGAGAATTGAGGATGATTTTTTACTTAAAGAGTATGCTTTTCCTTCGTTAGTTTCAGGTTTAGCTTTTGCAAATAAAATAGCAATGATTGCTAGTCAAGAAAATCAAAATCCAAAAATTCTTCTTCAAAATGAAAAAGTAGAAGTGTACTTACAAACAAACCAATTGGAAGGATTATCAAGAAATGATTTTATTTTTGCTTCAAAAATAGATAAACTTCTCAGGTAATTAATTCAAAAACAAAAGAATTAGTTATGTTTAAGCTTTTCTTTTTGCTGCTTTAGGATTTCTTATTTCTAATAACCTAGAGTGGAGTCTCATTGATTGAGTAATTAGTTTTCCTCGCAGTTCTTCAGTTCCTTTTTTGCCCTCAATAGCTGAAAGTCTCTTATTTATTCTGCCATATTCTTTTTCCAGTTCTTTTATTCGCGCTTCTCTATTTGCTGCGCTTCCCATTAATTTTGCTCTTACAATTACTCTTACTGCTGGAAGAACTCTTGTTCTTTTAGTAGTTGGCTGTGTAAGTGCTTGTACTCGTCTTTTTACAGAAGGTGCTAAAGCGAATTTTGCATTTCTAACTGTTCTTCTTAATGGTGTACTCATACCCTACTTGTATTAGACCCCCTTTATTAATTTATTTGTCAAGTGGGCGGAATTTGTTTTTGTTTGATTTAGAAATACTTTATATTTTGATTTGCTCTTTTGAATAGTATGACTTCCTTAGAGAATGCAATTTCAAACAGGTATAAGTTCAAGTCTTATAGTCCTTCTTTTCCAAAACTCTTTTTGCAACAAAAAAGATTTGTTCTAAAACGCTTAAATGCGTTTCAAAATGTAGAAGTTCACCACATTGGTTCCACCTCCGTTCCAACTTTGGGTGGAAAAGGAATATTGGATATTATTGTGGAAGTAGATAAAAAGAATTTTTCTAAAGCAAAGAAAATTTTGCACGAGAGTGGATTCTTATATGATCATACAATGCGAAAGAAGAGACACTTTCACAGAAGATATTATGTGGATTTTAAGGGAGTTCCAAGATTAGTTCACTTACATTTAACTTATTTTGGTTCTGGAGAAATAGAAATTGCATTAGCTTTTAGAGAATACCTTCGTGCGCATAAAAAAGTTAGAGAACAATACGCGCAACTTAAAAAGAAAGCTTCGCACTTGCATTCAAAAGAAGGAAAAAAATATGTTAAATTCAAACTAAAGTTTATTGAAAGTACATTAAAGAAAGCACTAAAATGGTACGAGAAGAACTAATTAGCTTTAGCTTTTGCTTCTTGTAATCTTTTTTTAGCTACTTCCAGTATTTGTTTAGCTGCCGCAATGTGGTTTGAGCCAATTGTAATGTGGAAAGTATTATTTACACTTAACTTGTTTAATTCTCCATAAATATCCGTTGCTTTATTGTGTGAATAAAAAATTGATCTTTCTGATTTTCCAGTAAGTTTAGCGTACTCTGCCATTAACCTTTTTATTTCATTCATTGCTCTATCAAATCTTGCTCTTGCTAAGAGTGCTTTTCCTGAAAGTTTCATTGTTGGTCTAGCTCTAGCCGTAGTTTCTTCCATTATGGCTGTTGAGGGTTTACGCGCATTTTTTGTTCTTCTAAGCACCTCTCGTATTTGACTTTTATGTGCTGCAGTTAATCCATTTGACGCAGGCATGAGTGCAGGGTGTATTCCTGGCAAGTAACCAATGTGTTGCCCTATTGATACTCTTTTTCTTGGTGTCATACTAAGAGATGTGTTTAGGAAGTATTTAAGTCTTGCCTTGAATTTTTTTTCCCCAGCATACTTCAAGTTTGTTCATTAAGAAAACCTTTTTTAACTACTTAAGACTAATATTACGCATGGGTTTTGTTGGGAATAGAGCGCGGGTATCGGAGAGGGCGCAAGGGATAACTGAATACTTAACAATTGTAGTTGTAATAATTGTAATTTCTATTGCTGCAATAACTTTGTTTGTTACAGTTTTTGAGGGAGGAGCAAAAAGTCCAAACTTGACTTCTATTCAAAATAAACAATATTGGAGTACTCAAACAATTGCGTTAGCAGATGCGATGGTTGATGAAAACGGGGATGCTGTTTTTGTTTTAACAAACAATACTGAGTTTGGTTTGCGTTTAATTGGTTACAAAGTTGATGAAAATGAATTCACAATTAGTGGAAATGGAATTGTATTTAATCCAAAAGAACAAAAAGCAATTTTCTTTCCGGATATTGGAGTATGTCCAACAAGTAATGGTTGTGCGTATGACAAAATATTATTTTATTACTCTCCGCTAAATCAAACCCAAAAATTAATCTCTGGAGGAGAAGCATTAGTGTTGGGAAAAAAAGATAATGTTACTTGGAATTTTGAAGGAATAAATAATGTAGTGTGTGTAGCGCAGGGAGAAGTTCAAGCATGCCAAGGAGGATCAAGTTTACCAGATTACACCGGACAAGATGGTAATTGTCTGAAAATAGTTAGCGGTGCATTAAGTTGGGGAACTTGCGGAGGGGGCGGAGCAGGATTAACAAATCCAGTAACAATGGATCTTAATGTTTACAAATCTAATCCCTCAATAACTATTACTTCATTAGATAATAATTTGGGAAAAATGTATATTGACGAAAATGGTAATACGGTGATTAGCGATGGATCTTGAAGAATACATCGAAAAGAAAAAGAAACAATTCTTCGGTTCAACTCCAGTTGATACACCCGATTTAGATTTTAGAGAATCACTAAAGAAAAAAGCACTAATTGCAGGGGCAATTGGTGTTGGAGTAATTGGCTTGTCAGGAGTAGCTAATGCTTCAGGATTAGTTTTCAGAAGCAGAGGGGTAAATTATCCAGTTGAAGGTTTCCTTAATGTTGCTCCAACAATTGCGAACAATCAAATTGCTTACGGAATAGGTCCAAGTGCAATCTCAGGAAATGCAAACTTTACTTGGGATTATACAAATAAATATTTAACAATAACTGGGGGAACAGCGCAATCCACCATTTCAAAAGGTTTAGTGGTTAATAGTGGACTTGGAAATGCTGCTGCTGATTCATTTAATGTAAAAAGTGTGGGCGATCAGTATTTGATTTATACTGATGCTTTGAATAATAGAGTAGGAATTGGAACAAATGCTCCAACAAGAAAACTAGATATTTTAGATGATGGAATAAGAATAAGAACCGCAAAAACTCCTGCAAGTGCAACAGCAGCAGGAACACAAGGAGATATTTGTTGGGATGCAAATTACGTTTACATTTGTGTCGCAACCAATTCTTGGAAAAGAGTAGCAATAAGTACATGGTGAAAAATAAAAATGGCAACATATTACGTAAACAAAAGTGGGGATAATGCAAATAATGGCACTACTGCGGCTTTAGCAAAATTGACTATTCAAGCCGGAATTAATTTACTTGCTACTAATGATACCCTTATTGTCGGGAGTGGTCTTTATAATGAAAAATGTTCTATTGCAAATAAAACCACAACTTTGTTAGCGGATGGAATTGTTATATGGGATGGTTATTCTCTTTCTTCTGGTCCGCTTCTGTCATGGTCTGGAAATGCTACTTTTGCTTTATCTATTGCAGCTGCTTCAACTGGGGGGCAGTGGGTTTTCCAAAATAATATTGGTACCTCCATTATATATTCTGCCGGAACTGGAACAAACACTGTTGCTTATTTTTACATTTCAAGTTGTACGTTTAATATGCAATTTGGAAATACGTATGGTATTTACGCAGGCACTGCAGGTTATAATTATTTAGCAATACACCATTGTGTTTTTTCTAATAGTACTTTTGGAGGTACTGGGATTGGTGCTGTTGGAGGACAAGGACAAGCTCCAAGCAGTACTAATAGTATTTACAATAATACTTTCTATAATCTCACGTATGCTCTTTATGGGACTGTTAGAATGGAAAATAATTTTTATCAAAATATGCTCCACACTTGTACTTACGCGTGGTACTTAAGTTTTTCTACCTCCCTTATGCCAACTACCATTAATAATCATGAGTACAACGTTTCCAAATGGCATCCCTATAATCAAGACTATGATTCTTTAGCATTGATTCAAGCCGCAGGTTTTGAAGTAAACTCAGTTTCAGTAGATCCTCAATTAACTGACCCCTCGAATGGAATATTTTATCCAAAAGTTGTTTCTCCTGTTGGGGCGGATATTGGAGCGTATCCATTTGGTTTTACTTTGGGTGCAGCAAATGATGTTGGTTCAACTTGGAATATTACTGGGACCGCAGATAATTCTGGTTGGTATAATCCGGATGGAAATGCAACTAAGAATGGAACAACAGGATTCTTTGAGTTAACAAATGGGAATGTTGCAGTGTTATATTCTCCAATTTATGATTTAGGAAATAGTGTAACAGTGACTGAAGTTGATTTAGCTTCTACTCAATATTGGCCGACAAATATGGTTGATGCAACTGCAAGTGATGTTCGTCCAAATTATCAAACCGTAGAACTTCGTGCAAGTGGTAGTACTTTTAATCAGAATGATGGAGTAATAAGTTGGGTTGAAGTAAAATACAATGTTGCAATCTCTGCAGTGAGCGGGAGATATTTCCAAGTTAGATTAACAATGAGAAATAATGGTGTTCAAGCATAATTAGGTGAAAAATAAAAATGGCAATAAAATATGTAAACAAAAGTGGAAGTGACTCCTATGATGGTACTTCTCAAACTTTTGTTAGTGGAATAACTGGGCCAAAGTTAACAATTAGCGGAGCGATTACAGGTTCTGCATCCGGAGACACAATAATTGTGGGTTCGGGGTTGTACAACGAAAGACCTTCTTCCACTCTAAGAAACTTTTATGCTGACGGAACAGTTATTGTAGATGGTAGTGGATTTGGTAGTGGGTATCTTTTCCAAATGTCTGGGGGAGCAGGAACCTCGTATACTATTGGAGCATATACTACTGGCGGTCAATGGATTTTCCAAAATAATGTTGGAGCCGCATTGTTATATTTAGCGGTTAATACAACTACAGTTTATTATTTGAACAATTGTGTTTTTAGGTATTCTCCAACTAATACTATTGGAGTATCTTGTTATGGTGGGGGAGGACAAACTTGTGCAATAAATATGAGTTATTGTGTTTTTAGCGGAGCATTCACTTATGCAGTTCAATCAAATAGTGGATATTCTGCAACAAGTAGTATTTACTATAATACATTTTATGGGTGTGGAACTGGATTCTATGCACCTCAAACTCATTTAACCTACATGTGGAATAATATTTTCTCAAATATTACAACCGCTTGGTACCAAGTATCTGCTACAAATGCAACGTTAGTTTCTTTTAATAATCAGTTTTATAATATTACAAATTGGAGAAATGTTGCTAACACATACACTACTCTGGCACAAGCACAAGTAGCAGGATTTGAACAGGGAAGTATTTTTGAAGATCCAACCCTTACAGATCCTGCAAATGAAGTTTTCTTTTTAGAAACAGTTTCTCCTTTGGGTCCGAAAGTTGGAGCTTATCCTTTTGGTTTATCAAGAGGGGCAGGAAATGATTCTGATTCAAAGTGGATTATTACGGGCACGGCAGATAATTCGGGTTGGTACAACCCCGACGGAAATATTACAAAAAGTGGAACAACAGGATCTTTTGAACTCTCTGGCGGGACTGCAGGAGTTCTTTGGTCGCCAGTATATAATTTGAGTGGGGTAGCAACTTTTTCAAGAATAAATTTAGCAACGGTTCAATATTGGCCAACAAATATGGTGGACACAACTGGAACTGATACTCAACCAAATGCACAAACAATGGAAGTAAGAGTAAGTAACTCAACATACAATCAAGGAGATGCTTCTCCAAGTTGGACAGAAGTAAGATACAATGGAACAATAACTCCCTCCATTACAGGGCAATACATTCAATTTAGAATCACATTAAGAAATAATAATGTTCAAGCATAATTAGGTGAAAAAGAAAAATGGCAACATATTATGTAAACAAATCCGGTTCGGATTCAAACAATGGAACAACCGCCGCACTAGCAAAATTAACTATTCAAGCAGGGGCAAATCTTCTTACAACTACTGGAGACGCATTAGTGATAGGAAGCGGGACGTATAATGAAAAAATAACTATCCCTTCTACTTTCAATGGAACAATTTATTTTGATGGGACTGTAATTCTTGATGGGACAAGTCTTGCTTCAGGAAATGCAATAACGATTAACATTGCAGGGACACAAACCAAATCCTTTGCTCCTTATTCGACAGGTGGAAAATTAATAATAAAGAATCATATTGGGTCGTATCTGCTTTATTTGAATACTCCTGTTCTTACTACCTTATCAGTACAAGGGGTAGAGTTTTATTCTAATGGACAAACTGCTGCAATTTATAACACAGTATACACTGCCCCTACAATAATTCAAAATTGTTTGTTTTCTGGATTTAGTGGAGCAAATTATGCGATTTATTTATCCGCAAATAATTCTACAGTTATTAATACGGTTGTAAATAACACCTTTTACAATTGTGGATATGCGTTATATCAAACTTTTGCAAATCAAGCCGCATTCCCGATAGTTTTTATGAATAATATTGTTTCAAATTGTACTTATGCCTTTAGGACAGGCACTTCAAATGCTAACCTTGCATCGGCAATAATAATTAAAAATCATTATTATTCAATCACAAGTGGTTGGATTACTGGCGGGGGCACTTATGCTACTTTGGCAGCTTGGCAAGCCGTTGGTTTTGATGCAAGTAGTATTTCTGCTAATCCAAATTTTGCTGATCCTGCGAATGAAATATTTTATTTGACAACTGCTTCAAGTATTTCATCTACTCAAGGAGCAATCCCTTTTGGTTACGCAAGAGGACAAGCTTATGATCCGCAAAGTAATTGGAATATTATTCCTGATGCAGGGCATGATAATTCAGGATGGTATAATCCTGATGGAAATGTTGGCAAGAATGGCACAACTGGATTTTTTGAGTTAATTGGTGGAACGGCGGGGGTAATTTGGTCCCCTGTATATGATTTTGGAAGTGTTCAAGCAATTAAACAAATCAATCTTGCTGTTGATCAAACCTGGGGGACAACAATGGTTGATACAACTACTTCTGACACAAAACCAAATTACCAAACAATTGAAGTGAGGGGTAGTGGTACTTCATTTAATCAAGATGATGGAACTATTGCTTGGACTGAAGTAAAATTGGAAATGCCCATAACTCCAGTTTCTGGAAGATTTATTCAAGTAAGATTGACTCTTAGAACTGACGATGTCTCAGCGTGATTTGAATGTCTAATCCAACAATAAAAGGGCTTAATTTTCAAACAGATAGAACTCCTCAAGTTAAAGGAATTAATTTTCAAACACAAAGTTCAGGGTTAAGAGTAAAAGCGTTGAATTTTTGGCTAATCCCAACCGCAACTCTCAAAGGTTTTGCAATTAACAATAATTATGTTCCTCCAAACTATCCAAAATTATTGGCGTTTAACACCCTAAACAACTATACTTATCCCGGGTATCCCAAGCTTTTGGCTTTCCATACAAATGCAAATTTGAATTTTGGGTGGCCAAAGTTTAAAGCAATTAAATTCAAGAATAATTATGTTCCTCCAAATTATCCAAAAGTTGCGTCAATGCATTTTAGAAATACTTATCTTTATCCAGGTTATCCAAAAGCAATGGCGATTAAGTTTTTTGTTTTACAAGGGACCGGGATAAATTCCGGGGCAAGCATTAAATCAACTAGTGTAATTAGTTGATTATTTTTTGGGGGTTTTCTCTCTCAAAACATTTTTATAGTTGGATTCACTTATATCAAGTGGACAAAGTGGATAGTAGTTTGTTATTAATAGTTTAAAGAGTCTAGAAAATTAAAAGTTAGTTTAAGTGGTTTGTATGAAGGTTACTGGGAATAAAATTTTGGAATATTTGGGAATTGCTTTTGTTATTCTAATTGTATTAGCTGTTCTTGTTATGGGACTAAATTTCTTACTCAATCCAACTCCTAGTGTTGTCCCAAGAACTTCTTCAGGTGCAATTGAAGCAGATAGTAATGTGGTTACAATTAATAATCAAGTAGTGGAAAAAGACAATTATGTTGCTGCTGGTTTAGCCGCAATGTGGCACTTTAACGGGGACACTTTTGATTCAAGCGGTAATGGTTTGGACGGACAAGCAACTTCAGTAAATTATATTGATGGTATGTGGGGAAAGAAAGCAATTAATTTCAATGGGAATGGGTACATTAAAGTCGAAAATAATTCTTTGTTAAACTTTGCACCAAAACAAGGGTTTACAATTGCTTTATGGGTAAAATATTCTCCAAAAGAAAACTCCACAATCTTATCCAAAATGGATACAAATACAAACTCGGTTGGGTTTGGAGTTTACACTAAACAATCTTCAGAAGTATCTCTAAAACTAGCTGATGGGGAAAAAGTAGTGTATGACGCAAGTATCCCTAGCACAGCATCAAATTATCACTTCTTAGTTTATTCGGTAGATCACTTTGGTAATTGCCAGAGATTTATTGATGGTAAACTAGTGGAAAAGGACTTGTGTTCTTTAGTTGAAGGAGTAGATTTCACAAACACTTCTCCATTATACATTGGGGCAAACTTTGATGGAGTAAATACAAATAATTATTTTACTGGTTCAATTCAAGATCTATCCATTTGGAGAAGACCACTAAGTGCAACAGAAGTAAAAGAAATGTACGATAACACTCTTGCGAAATAGTTGATGGTAAGTCTTTTTAATAAGAAAAGAGTTACTTTGTGTTAGTTTTATTGGAGGAATTATCAATGTTTGGAATAACAGACACAGTGCTAATCATAGTTGTTTTAGCAGTAATATTGCTTTTCGGAGCACCAAAAGTAATTGAGTGGGCTAAATCACTTGGTGAAGCAAAGAAAGCTTTTGCTGACGCTAGTGAAGGCAAAGCAGTAAAAACAAAAGCAAAGAAAAAGTGATTTTGTGCGAAATCTATTAATTGCTAATGCAATTGCGCTCGTGTTAGCGCTTTGCATTGGCTTGTTCTTTTCAATGGACCTAGCTAAGTTTCTCGTTTCCCTTGTTGGATCTGTTGAAGTAGTTAGTATTAATCCTGTTAATTCATTTATGGCTCTAATGGAAACCGGGGTTTTAGCGGGTTTACTTTTGTATGCTCCCTTGGCAGTAATTAGTTTTATGTCTTATGCGTGGGGTGCGCTCTATAAGGAAGAAAAAGAATTTGCAATAAAATCTTCTATTTTTGGTTTATTTTTATTCTTAGCAGGAATAATTGTTGGAGCAGTAACTTATACTAAATTTGTTGTTCCCTATTTTGTTGAATTAAACAAAGCAATTGGAATTACTTCTCTTTGGGATTATGGAAATCTTTTAACAACAATTCTAACAGTTTCTTTCGGAACAGGATTAATCTTTTTGTTTCCAATTCCGTTGAGGTATGTAATAAAGAAGGGATGGATTAATCGGGACAAATTAGCAAAACAAAGGCCCATGGTTGCTGTTGCCATATTTGCGTTTGTAATATTTTGCCCATTCACTCCAATGGATGTAATTGGTCAAACAATATTATTCCTTCCATTGTATTTGTTATTTGAAATCAGTATCTTTGATGGATTTGGACTTTGGAAAAGAAAGAAACCTGTGGAAGAAGAGAAAAAGGATTAATTATTTTGATTTGTTTATTTTTGAGTAAAGCTTTTTCTCATCTTTTTTTACATTTCGTTCTAGTTTTTTAAGGTCTTCTTCAGCAGGTAAGTTTTCAGGAATAATTTTGTTTTTTGCTAAAACATTTCGCATTTCTTTGTTATTTTTTATGTGTTCTGAGGATATTTTTACTTCTCCTTCCAAATCGTTTTGTTTTACATTGAAGTTGGTTAGCTCTGTCGCCAAGTTTTTTGCAGCAATTGTTACAGTTGGCAAAAAATCAGCTAATGGTCTGTTTTTTGGAATACTTAATTTTTGTTTCATTTGGTTTGTGTCATTTCCTCCAAATAGTGCAAAATCTCCTTTGCTTCGAATTCTTGCAAACCCGTCAGCATCAACTCCTCGTTCATAAATGAGTTTTGATAGTTCTGTCTCTGATTCTGTTAATTTTTTTCTTGCTTGTACTCTTTCAACGAGTTTAATTCTTTGTTCAATTAATTCTTGTTTTCTTGTTTGGATAGCAAAATAACTTTGCGCAAAAGCAATCTCTTCTTTTCTTGGGTCTCCGTTTTGTGCTATTAAATAACAAGCATACCGAGTTAGTGTGTAATCTAAAATTTCTCTTTCGGAACCAGATCCAAGCCCTACCATTTTCCTAACGTCGGGAAAATGGTTCTTTGCGTCAAATCCTGAATTCTTGCATGATTCTTTAGCCTTCTCAATAACTGTTGAAAAATTTTCCCATTTGTCATACCCTAAAAGAGTTTGCAAATCTCTCGCAAACCAAAATTCAACGCCGTCTTTCTTATGCGCAAAATCTTCAAAAGTCTTTGTTAATTTGACAATTAATTGTTTTTCCATCACAAAACCCGATGTTACATCTATTCCTTCTAACCCCATATAAACATTTGGAGAGTGTTTTGCCGGCGCTAGTGCAGGCACGGCGCACGCAACAAAGCAAATCAAGGATTTGCTTGCGTCCATAAAGTAAACTTTATGGCGAGCTGTAGTTTTGCCGGCAGTCAGAATTTGGGAAAAAGATTATAGAATTAGTTTCTGTTAATTAACTGCGAAAACTAAGTTTCCATCTATTTGTGAAATGTTTGCATCGCAAGTACTTCCATTAAAGCATAATGCATTTGCATCAGGATTAATTGTTACTCCTCCAGCATTATTTCCTGATTCAACCCACCCTGATTGAGTTCCATCGTATACTGGGAATGCTCCAGTTATTGGGTTTGTAATTAGGGGGAAATCAAAATTTGCTGAATTGGATGCTCCGCTTCTGCAATCAATTACCAACGGATTAGTTGAAGTGCTTTTTGCAAGTCCATACCCTGAGTTGTAATTAATTGCCAAGTCATAGGTCTTTGTAGTCCCAGTACATGCAGCAAATCCAGTAAAATTGTAAGTTCCTTTTTCTCCACGATATATTGTGTTTCTATCTGAAGAAACAATTTGTGAATTAGTTCCGTCAGAGATTATATAATTTATTGTAATTGAATCAATAGTATTATTTCGTATTACAAGTGTTGCATTTCCTGCTGAGTCAGCTATTGCATCAGTGATTGCAACTTCTTGGGAAGCCCAAAATAATCTTGTTTGTTTGGCATTAGCATCGCTACTGCCTGAGAGTAGTCCAAATGATATTCCTACTACTACAAGTGCAAGCACTACTACTACTCCAATAATAACTAAATATTCAGTTGTTCCTTGTGCTTTAGTATGCATGGTAAATCTTTCTCACAATTAAAAATTATTCTTGTTTTTTTTAGTTACTGCTAATTATTAGATTGTTTCCGTCCCAAATAATATTTTTGTCACATTCTGAGACTTCTGTTGGAAAGCAAATTGCATTTTGGTCAGGTTTAATTGTTATTCCTGCAAGGGGAGTTCCAGCTAAACTTCCAGTAGATGAAGGATTCCATACGTCTCCAGTTCCTGAATAAACTGGTATTGATCCTGTTGGGGGAGTAGAGTTCATTGTAAATCCAATACTGAATGATACTCCTGCAATAAGTAATATTACTAAACCCATCAAAAGGTTTCTCTTAAGTTTTTGATCCATTTATTTTCACCATTTTTACTTATTAGTTTAATTGCTTTGAAGTATAAAAAGCTTCTTTTTTTGGGGGGAGTATACTTTTGGCTTTTTTTTAATCCTTTTAACTATGTTTATTCCTGCAAAATATGTCCAATATATTGGGCTCATATTCTTGGGGGGAAAAAGATTATATACTTCGAGGTTATTATTAATTCGAGAAGTATTCCTTCTTTTTTGTGGTGATTGAATGTCTAGTGAAGTAGAGAAAGAATTAACTATTCCTGAAACAATTGATGTTTCTAAAAGAGATTCCCTGAAGAAAGCAGCTATTGGTGCTGCAGCTATTGGGGTTGGTTTAGTTGGCTTGAGTTCAGTAGCAAATGCAAGCGGAGTAATTCTTAGAAGTAACTCTACTACTTCTGAAGGAACATTAAATTTAAGGGCAGGTACAACTGCTGCAGGAACAGCTCCATTAAAGTTTACCTCCGGAACAGTAATGGATACCCCCGAAGTTGGGGCAGTTGAATTTCAAACCGATAAATTGTATGCAACAATCACCACTGGTGCTGCAAGAAAAGAAATAGCTTTAGTTGATTCCGCTCTTTCTTCAACAACAATTCCTGTTGGAACTGCTGAAGGAAGATTAGCTAATTCCGGATTAACTTTTAGTTCAGGTACTTTAACAGTTGCTGGTGGAAGTGGGCAATCTTCTATTTCCTGCGGGTTAGTAGTAAACAGTCTTCCAAGTACTTCTTCAACAGTTGGTGCTTTTCAAGTTAAAGGAACTACAACAAGCATAAATTTAATTGCAACAGATCCAAGCGCAGACAAAATTGGTTTCTTTAATGCAACTCCAGTAGTAAAGCCAACAACCTCCGGAGCTGCAGCAACATTTGTAGCTGGTTCAGGTACTGCAGTAAATGATGCATCCACTTTTGATGGGTATACAATAAAACAAGTTGTAAAAGCACTTAGAAATTTAGGTCTACTGACTTAAATTTTTTTTATTTGTAAAATACTAATTTCAAGGATAATTTGAGTGAGTTGGAATGGCTACTAAATATATTTCAACAACAGGGAATGATACTACTGGGGATGGGAGTAGTGGAAATCCTTACTTGACAATTTCAAAAGGGATAAGTGTTGCAAGTGCAAATGATACTATAGAAGTTGCGGCAGGAACATATAATGAAAAATTAGTTATTGGGGACACAAGTTTAATATTTAATGCATCAGGGGTTGTAATTCTTGACGGAACAATTGGGGCGCTAACCACTCCCGCAGTAGCAATAAGCACAACCACCGGAGGCAGAGCAATAACTTTTCAATCAAAACCAAGTACAAGTGGGACTTGGGAATTTAAAAAATACTCTGGAGCAAGTTTAGTGACTCTTGGAGCAACGGCTGCTCAAACAATAACTTTTGCAAATACAACTTTTACAAGTAACGCTAACACTTATGGGGTAAACAGCAGTGCAGGTAACTATTTGGTCTACAACCAAACCGGCTGTACATTCACTAATTTTTTGACATCCGCATTATACACTGCGGGGGGATCGTATGCCATATTTGGGAGTACATATACAAACAATCCAACCGCAATAACATTCAACGGTAATATGAGCGGAATGAATTTTACTGGGAATACAGTGACTAATTGTACTTCTAATTTTATTTCAAGTAATGCCGCAGGTATGGGGAGTAATGTTTTTGCAAATAACACTTATACTAATGTGAATGGTTGGACTTATGGGAGCAGATATTCTTACTCCGGATGGAAGGCTTTAGGTGCAAATTGTGATAACTCTGGTTCCACATTTAATTCTTGTTGGAATGGAGTAATTTATGTAAACAAATCCGGTTCAGACTCTAATAATGGGTTTTCTTCTACATCTGCAAAATTAACAATTCAAGCAGGATTAAGTGCAGCAACAGTTTCGGGCACTAATGTTATTGTTGGTTCGGGAGCATATAATGAAAAAATTTCTTTTTCAGGAACTGGTGCCGTTTGCAGTTTGAATGCAGATGGGACCGTTATTTTAGACGGGACTGGGTTAAGTTATGGCCCGGCCATTACTATGTTTAATGTTCAATCTTCTACTCAAACTATAAGTGCAGTTAATGATACTGGTGGAAAATGGATAATTCAAAATTATAGTGCTGATTCATTAATTACTAATTATGGGTCCTCGAATGTAACTGCAATTATTAGTAATGTTGAACTGTATAGTAATTCAAACCAGTATGGTTTGTACTATTATACTTCTACTGCCCCAAACTCAGCCGTAACAATGGGCAATTGTATTTTCTCGGGATTTCCAACTGCAGTTTATCATTATAGTACGGGGCAAGCAACAAAAACCTATCGAATATACAATTGTACTTTCTACAATGGCACAACCGCAATTTATTATGACAATCCCTCATCAACTACGACTTATTCAAATTATGTGATTCTTTCAAACAATATCTTTTCTACATTTGTAACTGCTTGGAATATTGTTCGAGATGTAACTGGGGTTATTAGTGACAAAAATCAATTTCATTCTATAACAAACTGGAAAAAAGTTGCTTCTACTTATACCACTCTTGAAGATGCACAAGCAGCGGGTTATGAATTAACAAGTATTGTGGAGGATCCACAGTTTATTGATTCTGCTAGAAGCATTTTGTATAAGAAAGTTATTTCTTCTTTGGGGCGCTCTCAAGGGGCAATTCCTTTTGGTTTTACTACTGGTTCAAATAATTCTGATGCTAGTTGGGTTGTAGGTAGTGTTGCTGATAATAGTGGTTGGTATTGTAGCGATGGTAGTGTTGCAAAGAATGGTTCTACTGGTTTTTTGGAATTGTCAAGTGGTTCAGTTGGAGTTGTTGTTTCTCCAGTTTATGATTTGACTAGTGTTCAAGCGATTAGAAGAATTAATTTAGCTGTTGATCAAACATGGGGGGTAAGCATGATTGATACAACAAAAACTGATACAAAACCTAATTATCAAACAGTAGAAATTAGAGGGAGTGGAGTCACTTTTGCACAAAATGCTGTTTCTCCTGCGTGGACTGAAGTTAAAACCGAGCAACCAATTAGTCCAATTGTTGGAAGATTTGTTCAATTAAGATTAACATTTAGATCCGATGATGCGGAGGCATGATTATGGTTAATCCTCAATTGAAAGCATTTAACTTACAAACAGAAATAGTTCCTTCATTGAAGAGTTTTAATTTGCAAAATGATCAAGCCCCCGTGCTTAAAGCATTTACTTTCTGGTCAGGGCCATTAAGCGAAATGGGCGTAACATTTTTTGCAAGTGAACTAACAATAAGTTCAAATGCAAATTTAAAATAGTTGAAAGTATTAATTTGAAGTGATAATGAATGGCAACTTGGTATGTAAACAAAAGTGGATTTAATGCAACTAGAGTATTTACTGTTAGTGGGCTAACAATTACCCCTACTACTGGCGCAACGTATACTAATAATTCTATTACTTACACGGTGGTTGGTGCCACAGTGTCAGGTAGTGCGGGGAGTATTTCTGGTTATTTGTTTTGTACTGGTTCAAATGTTCCGACTGCGAGTGGGACTTTAACAAAGGCAAGTGGTATTGGGGATGCAACAGTTTCTTTTAGTGCATACCAAGCAGGTGGAAGTAGTGCAACCGCAGCATATTTGACAATTCAAGGGGGATTAAATTTAATGTCCGTGAATGGGGACACTTTGATTGTTGGCAGTGGGACTTATGCAGAACGATTAACCACTCCTTCTTTCGCTTCGTCTTCTAACTCCTACTTGTATGCGGATGGAGTTGTTGTTTTGGACGGGGCTTCCCTTTCCGGCACAGGAAATACCTTGCTAATTAGATTTGCATTTTCTTCAACTAGTAATTCATTTAACATGTCTGCACACCCTAATGGGGGAGCGTGGATTATTCAAAACTATAATGTTAGTTCCATTTCTTCAGGATTAATTACTAATGCCTCCGACAACAACAATACTTCTACTCAAATTAACATAAGCAATGTAACCTTGTATGGAAATCTAAACAGTGCAATTGGGATGAGTAATGTTTATGGTACTCCAAATTGGTATGTGGCTAATTGTGTTTTCTCTGGGTTTTCTAATTATGGGTTTTACAATAATCCGAGTTTTAACACTGGTCCCGATATTATTCAATTTAATACTTTTTACAATTGTACTTACGGAATTTATAATTCAGTTTCCGCTGCAGGCACTTGTCTTCATAGGTATAATATTTTCCACACTTGCACTAGCGGAACAAAGACTGCATCAAATCCGGGGGCGTATCTTGAAAGAAACTGCTATTACAATTGTACAAACCTCTTGACGGTTGGCAGTACTAATTATACAACTCTTGCTTCTGTTCAGGCAATTAATTCTGAACTAAATGGTTCTTCTTCTAATCCAAATTTAATTGATCCTGCTAACGGAGTATTTTTCTTGTCAGCTTCAGGTAACTATGGGGCCTATCCGTATAGTGCAATGACTCGTGGTGCATCTTATAATCCAGATTCTTCTTGGGTTATTTCTGCAACCCCAAATACGAATGCTTGGTATTGTTCTGATGGAAATATTACAAAGAATGGGACAACTGGGTTTTTTGAATTAACAAGCGGAACAAGCGGAGTTATTTGGTCTCCAGTTTATGATATTGGTTCGATTCAGTTTGTTACTCAATTAAATTTGGCTTCAATTCAAACTTGGAGTACGAGTATGATTGACACTAATAAAACAGACTCTAGGCCGAATTATCAAACTGCTGAAGTTCGTGCGAGTGTGAACTCTTTTAATCAAGATGCTGCCTCGCCTGATTGGACGGAAGTTAAATCTAATTGTCCTTTTACTGCTATGAGTGGAAGGTATGTTCAAGTTCGTTTAACTTTTAGAAGCGATGATGTTGGTGCATAATCATGAGTGATCCTCAATTAATGGCAATTACAATTAATTATACTTCTACTTTAACTAATGTAAATAATCCAAAGCTTGGGGCAATTTGTATTCTTTCCACTCAAAGTTCTTTGATTGATTTTAATAACCCAAAACTCCAAGCGCTAACTCTTAATTTATCTCCACCCACTTCAATTAAAACAGCAAGTTTTAATTCAGAAACAATGTTATTATGATAAAGATTTTGTGATGTTTAAATGGTTACTTGGTACGTAAACAAAAGTGGAAGCGACACTTATGATGGAAATTCCCAAACTTTTGTTAGTGGAACTACAGGACCGAAACTGACAATTCAAGCTATGGTTACTGCTGCTTCAAATCTTGATGTAATTTATGTTGGTTCTGGAAGTTATAATGAAAGAGTAGCAACAACAGTAAAAGGTCTTACTTTATATGCTGATGGAGTAGTTGTAATGGATGGTGCTGGTTTACTTGGAACTGGTTCAGCACTAAGTTTTACAAATTTAGCCGCAGCAAATTATATGGTAATTGCTAAAGCTCCAACTGGCGGAAAATGGGTTATCAAAAACTACAACGGAAATGCAGCAGTTTCTCCAACACTAGTAATAACTGCATCAGCAAATCCGCCTTCAGCAACTTCATATATTTCAGATATGGAACTTTATGGAAATGTAAATAATACAACAGGATTTTCCCCAGCATCTGCTTATCAAGGACACCCCATTGTAATTAGGAATTGTATTTTTAGCGGATACTCTGGATATGGAATATTGCCAGTAGCAACTGGGGGTGGTGTTTCTCCAACGCTTTATGTTACTTATAGTACTTTTTATAATTGTGGTTATGGTTGTGTAATGAGTGCAGGTAATGGTTTGATGGGTTGGTGTTATAATAATCTATTTCATACTTGTGGAATTGATATTTCAAAAACAGCTGGTGCTCCAGGAGCATTAGTTAATTTCAATAGTCATTATAATTGGGCAACTCTAATTTTAAAAGTAGGTGCTTCATTAAACTATGCAACACTTGCAGCTGCTCAAGCTGTTGGTTGTGAATTAAATGGTTTTGATTCAGACCCCGGATTAGTTGATCCCGCTAATGGGGTATTTTTCCTTTCAAGCACTGGGGATTACGGTGCTTATCCTTATAGTAGTATTGCAAGAGGGTCAGGGTACAATCCTGATTCTAAATGGGTTATTACGGGCACTATTGATACTAGTGGTCCTGGTAGTGGTTGGTACAATCCTGACGGTAATGTTACAAAGAATGGTACTTCAAATAATTTTGAACTTTCAAGCGGAACAAGTGGAGTGATTTGGTCTCCAGTTTATGATTTGGGGAGTGTTCAATTGTTAACTCAACTTAATATTGCTGCAGTTCAAACATGGGGAACAAATATGCTTGATAAAACAAACACGGATACTGCTCCAAATTATCAAACTGTTGAAGTTAGGGCGAGTTTGAATTCTTTTAATCAAAATGATGGTAGTTTAAATTGGACTGAAGTAAAAATGAACATGCCGTTTGCTTCTGCTATTGCTGCGAGATATGCTCAACTAAAAGTAACATTCAGAAGCGATGATGTGAGTGCATAGTTATGAGTGACCCTCAATTACAAGCATTTAGTTTTACTTCCGTTGCAATAGATTATTATCCTAAACTAAGTGGATTTAGTTTTGTGATGAGCGTTCCAAATTATAACCCTAAACTTGTGGGATTTAATTTTAATTCAAGTCCTCCAACTACAATTAAAACAGCAAGTTTTAATTCAGAAACAACATTATTATGATAAGATTTTGTGATGTTTAAATGGCAATTTTGTATGTAAACAAAAGTGGAAGTAATACTTATGATGGGACTTCACAAATTTTTGTCAGTGGAACAACTGGACCAAAGTTAACTATTCAAGCAGGGATTACTGCGATGGCTACAGGGGATTCATTAATTGTTGGTTCGGGTTCTTATAATGAGCGAATAACTTTGGCCGCTAAAACTTATTATTTGTACGCTGATGGAGTGGTTGTTCTTGATGGTGCTGGATTAATTGGGACTGGATCAGCTATTGATGGGGTGTCACTTAGTTCAAATAATCTGGATATGACAAAACATTCTACTGGCGGAAAGTGGATTATAAAAAATCATAATGTTAATTCTGCTACAGTGGGACTAATTAAACTTATGGCAAATGTGGGGAAAGTTCACAATTTATCCTATTTAGAATTGTATGGGTCTACGGATAACACCGTTGGGATTAGCATAGCTGCAGGCACCGGTAATCTTTCAACGCTTAATATTTCTTATTGTACTTTCAAAGATTTTTCAGATTTTGCAATAAAAGGAGGGGTGTCTGCAGGGACTGGAATGATTAATGCAATCTATAATACATTTTACAATTGCGGGCATGGAATTTATATCATGATAACCTATGGTTCATTGATTGGAGCTTATAGAAATATTTTCCACACTTGCACTACAGGGTATAGGCATGCAGGTAATGTTAATCCAGGAGGCACTTGTAATTATAATAGTTATTATAATTGCACAAATTTACTTTACATTTACAATACAACATATACGACTTTGGAGGCAGTTCAAGCAATTAGTTCTGAGTTACAAGGTTTTTCAACAAATCCAAATATGATTGATCCTGCAAATAATGTTTTCTTTTTGTCAAGCACTGGGGATTATGGTGCGTATCCTTATAGTAGTATTGCACGAGGGGCGAATTATAATCCTGATTCTAAATGGATTATTTCTGCGAGTGCGGATAATTCTGGTTGGTACAATCCGGATGGGAATGTTACAAAGAATGGGACAACTGGGTTTTTTGAATTAACAAGCGGAACAAGTGGAGTAATTTGGTCCCCTGTATATGATTTAGGTTCTATTCAGTTTGTTACCCAATTTAATTTGGCTTCAATTCAAACTTGGGGCACGAGCATGGTTGATAAAACAAAAACTGACACAGCTCCGAATTATCAAACCGCAGAGATTAGGATGAGTGTTACTTCATTTGATCAAGATGCTGCCTCGCCTGATTGGACGGAAGTAAAAATAAATTGTCCATTTACTCCTGCACCAGCTAGATATGCGCAAGTTAAATTAACTTTAAGGAACGATGATGTGAGTGCATAATTATGGCGGACCCACAAATTCAAGCAATTAGTTTTGTTGCAGTTTCAGATATTTACTTTCCAAAAGTTTGTGGATTAAGTTTTGTTGCAGTTTCTGATATTTATTTTCCAAAAGTACAAGCAGTTACCTTTAATTTAAGTCCGCCAACAACAATTTCTTCTACATTCGTTCTAAACTCCGAAACAACATTGCTCTAATTTTAATAATTTGAGCTTTTACTCTGGTTAATTTGATTTAATAGCCCTAATTATGCCCAACATAAAGGGTTTTAGGTATTAGTAAATGATTATATATCCCAAAGTTTTTATTTAGTTTAATAAAAAGGTATTTTGAATGGTTGATTTAAAAAACTCAGTGGATTTAACTAAACGTAATTCTCTAAAAAAAGCTGCGATTGGCGCTGCTGCTGTTGGTGTTGGACTTGTTGGTTTGAGTTCGGTTGCAAACGCAAGCGGAATAATTTTTAGAGAAAATGGAACGGATGTTAGTGTTAATGAACTCTCTACCCAAAGTTTTGGAGTAACAATAGATGGGGGATCTAGTGCGATTACAACCGGTGTTGCAGGGTATGTTCAAATCCCTTATGATTGTATAATAAAATCTTGGACGTTACTAGCTGATCAAAGCGGAAGTATTGTTTTAGATGTTTGGAAGAGTGCATATGCAAATTCTCCTCCAACAGTTGCTAATACAATTACTGCAAGTGCAAAACCAACTCTAAGTTCGGTTCAAAAAAATACTGATTCAACTTTAACCGGATGGACGACAAGTGTTAGTGCGGGAGACGTAATTGGGTTTAACATTGATTCAGCAGCAACAGTAACAAAAGTTACTTTATCCATTAAAGTTGAAAAAGTTTAGATTATAGAAATTTTTTGGTGAATTAATATGGCAATTTATTATGTGGATTTGGCTAGTGGGAGTGATGCTGCTGCAGGCACTAATGTTGCTCCTCTTTTAACTGTTAATGCAGCTGTTGCAAAAGCTAGTGGTCCTCATGATATTAGGGTTGCAAAAACAAGTGCTTATACTTCAATAAGTGGTGCAACTTTTACTTGGACTAACAACTCAACCTCAGTTTCTACTTCAGCGGACAAAACTGCTTCGATTGCAGCAGGAGATTATATTGGGACAACAACTGCTGCAGGTAATGGGGCTGAAGAAACATTTTACAGAGTTGTGTCAATTACTTCAGCCACAATTACTCTTGAATTAAAATATGGGGGGACAACAAAAACTGAATCTTCTGTAAATAAGCTTGTAGTTGTAACGACAGGTGCTGCGGGAGCAACTGCAATGACTTGTAATACTACAGGAACAACTATTTCTGGCGGATGGAATTTATCTACTCAAGCTCAGGATGGAGAGACTTGGTTTAAAAGTAATGGTCTAAGAACAGCGACTTCTGCATACGGGTTGACCCTTACTGCAAATGCAACAGTTTCAAAAATGAATTGTGCTGAATCTTATGTTGGATTTACTATTAATGGGGGCACAGCCTCAACTTTTACAAATTGTACTAGTTCAGCTTATGTACTTGGTTATTATTTTTCGGCAGGTTCTGCAGGTACTTTTCAAAATTGTTGTGGCTCAAACTTTAATGCTAATTCAGCGATTTATATTGCGGGAACTCCAGCAATAACAATTACTTCTTGTTATCTTTATAGTGGGTTAAGTGGGCTAGGTTGTCTTTATTATAATTCAACTCCTTCAGGAACTGTTTCGAATTGTAAATTTAATTCTGGGATATATGGTATTAATTGCAATTCTGTTACCGCTTCGCCAATTACTTATTCTAATAATATTATTTCAAATTGTACTACTGGTTATTACCAACCGGGGGCAAACGCAGTAATTGATGGTTTTACTTTTAATAATTGTGGGACGGGTGTTAAAGCGAATGTCACAAATAACTTGGCGAGTGGTTATGTTATTAGAAATTGTACTTTTCAAAATGGTACAGGGACTGCAATTACCACAAGTTATTGTAAATCCCTACTTGTGGATAGTTGCACATTTAGTTCAGTTTCTTATGGGATTAGTATGGATCAATATTCGGGGGACCATGTTTTAACAAATTGTACTTTTACTACTCCCACAAATTATGCAATTTATAGAGAAAATGGTGCTTGTGGGACTGCATTCATTTATGGTTGTTCAATTGATAGTGCTTCACAAGCAAAAGCATACAATATTACTGCGGTTGGTTATAATATGGTGCAATATATTTTGCAAGGGTCATTTGGTCAATCAGGAACAATTTATGGAGCTGGGGCAGTTTTACAAGAAGCCACTGTTTATCGAACTACTCCTCCGTCTTTAAGTATTTCTTGGGCGGCATTAACAACAAATAATGCTTTTGATATCAAGATTGGTTCTGCATATGTGAATGCAAATAATGCACGAACATTTGCATTTTATTTGAAAGCGAGTAATGCTTCTTGGTCCGGAACATTAATTCCAAAATGGAAAATTAATGGAAAATTAATTAAAACTGAGTCGAGTATAACTTCAGTTACTACAAGTTGGGTACAGTACTCTTATACTTGTGCAGGAAATTTAATTACTTCTGATGGAGAATTAAGTTTGGAGTTTCAAACAAACATGAATGCATATGCTGTGTACGTGGATGATTTAGTGGTGAGTTAAAATGACAATGATTGTGGTTAGGGGGCAAGCATTGGGGTTACAAATTCCAGTAAAAAATGCTTTTCTGGCTGGGGGGATTGTTCCCTCAATAAGTACTTACACTCCTTCAAGTGGCACTAGTTGTAGCACACAAAAATCTTTTACTTGGGTTGGATAACTTTTTTGATAAGAATTAAATACTGCGTTGTGTTTAGTTTGTTATACTTTTGGTGAATTAAAATGGCAATTTATTATGTTGATATTGCGAGTGGGAGTGATGCTGCGGCGGGTACTGCTGGTGCTCCGCTTTTAACTGTTAATGCTGCGGTAGCAAAAGCTAGTGGGCCTCATGATATTAGGGTTGCAAAGACTGCGGATTACGTTTCTGTTTCTTCAACTTTTACTTGGACTGCGAATAGTGTTACAGTAAATACTTCTTCGGATGTTTCCGGAAGTATTGCAGTTGGAAGTTATATTGGCAAACCAACTGCTGCGGGAAATGGGGCTGAAGAAACATTTTACCGAGTAAATGGAGTTTCTCCAACAGCGGTTACTTTGGAACTTAAATATGGTGGGTCAACAGGATCAACTTCTTCCTGCAACAAATTAGTTGTGGTAACAACAGGTGCTGCTGGGGCTCATGCAATGACTTTGTCCAACGGAACAATTCTTTCAGGCGGATGGAATTTAACTTCTCAAACTCAAGATGGAGAAACTTGGTTCAAATCAAATAATGCAAGAACTGTTAGTTTCTATGGAGTTAATACTACTACTAATGCAACTATTTCAAAAATAAATTGTGTTGAAACAAATTATGGTTTTGGTATTACTTTAATGACTATCTCTAATTGTACTGCGCATGCTTACGCTATTGGAATTTATACTAATACTGGCGGGGTTATTGATGCTTGTTGTGCTTCTGCAGTTGTATCTTATTCAGGGGTTTATGGTAATAATGCAGTCATTACTTGTAGAAATTCTTTTTTGTTAGGAATTGGGGGAATTGGAAATTTTGCAGCATCAAGTACAATAGTAAATAATAAAATAATTTCTGGAACTAGCGGGCTTGTCGCAATTTCTGGTTCTGGCGGGGGAGTAACAAATTGTTATTTTAGAAATTTAACAACTGGGATAAGTAGTGTTACCACTAATGTCGTAATTGATGCCTGCACTTTTGAGAATTGTGGTACGGGGATTTCTACAAATACCCTCCAAGCCGGGATGGTTTTCAAGAATTGTGTATTCACAAATTGCACTTCTTATGGAATATTTATTCAACAAGTTCACGGAGTAATCATTGATTCATGTTCTTTTTCAGCTTGCGGTAAAGGAATTTATTTGGATGGTTATGCAGGGGAAGTTTATTTGACTAATTGTACTTTTAATTCTCCAACAACTTATGGGATTGATAAGACTGGAACATCCGGAGTTGTTTCTTGTTATGGTTGCACGATTGACAGTGGATCAATTGCAAAAGCATATTCCCGACCAGTTAGTGGTTATGCGTTAAAGATGTATACTTTCCAAAATTCATTTGGCCAAACTGGTACCATTTGGGGGGCAGGTTCTGTGACAAAAGATTATAACACTTTTAGAACAACTGCTCCAAGTTGCGGTATTTCTTGGGTTAGTACAACTACTGCAAATAATCTTGATGTAAAAATAGTTTCTTGTTTTGCAAAAGCAAGTACTGCAAAAACTTTTGCAATGTATCTTAAGGCAAGTAATGCTTCTTGGGCAGGAACATTAACTCCTAAGTGGAAACTTGACGGAGTAACAATTAAAACCGAGAGTAATATTACTGCGCTTACAACTGATTGGGTATTGTACACTTGGACTTGCGCTGCTAATTTGATTACAGCTGACGGAGAACTAAGCATGGAGTTCTTGCCGAACATGAATAATTATGCAATTAATGTTGATGATTTTACGGTGAGCTAAGTATGATGCTGTTTGCTGATGGAGAACCGATTCAAGTTAATGATGATTCAAAAACCCAATTCATCAAAGGGGCTGTTTGCCCTCAAAAAAAAGGATATGTTCCATCAAGCACAAGTTCTGCTGGTCAAAAATCTTTCACTTGGGTTGGATAACTTTTTTCCAATCCAAATTTTAACTTTTTTTATTTAAAAAATTCTTCAACTTCTTTTTCTGGTTCTAGTGTTTTTTTGAATTCAAAGTCTTTTGGATAGTATTGTCTAAATCGTGGTTCAGAAAATCTTTCGTCCATGAATATGCATACTCCGCGATCTGTTTCTGTTCGAATAACTCTTCCGCTCGCTTGGAGTGCTTTACTAATTGCAGGGGCATTGTAAGCGTATTCCCATCCTTTGTGGAATTTTTTATCATAAAATTCGATTAGGGCGTTTGTGTAAATATCCATTCTTGCAAATGGAACTCCCACAATTATTGCACATGATAAATAGTCTCCAGGAAAATCAAGTCCTTCCGCAATACTTCCCCCGCTAACAGCAAGTAATACTCCTCCAAAACCAGATCCAAGTAATTTGAATTTGTGCACAAGTTTAGTTTTATCATCCTGACTCATTTCTCTTTCTTGTTTTAGAATTTGTCTTCTGGTATGTAGACTCCTTGAAATGTTCTCCATTGTTTCAAATGAAGGAAAAAACACAATAGTATTTCCAGGAACTTTTGAAACAATTTTGTCCACCATTTGTGCGATTTGATTATATTGCTCCGCGTTTCTTGAAGTGTATTTAGTAGTAGTTTTCTCAACAAATAAGTTCAATCTATTTTCTTTAGCAAAAGGACTTTTATATTCTTTAAGTAAAACCTTTGGAGTAGTGTTATGTTGAAGTGGATTTATCTGTGATATGCTGCTTGCGCTTATTGCACTCGGATTAGTTTGCAACATGCTGTGTGCAGTTACAGTTTGGATTAGTTTTGCTTTTGCATCATTTGCAATTATTTCTTTTACTTTTTTACTATCCTCACTCACTCCAAGTACATCCGCGAACATGTTTAGGGGGAGTAGCGTTCCTGACATGAGTACTGCTGAGTGCACGTTCTCAAGTACATTTCCAGCAATCTCTGCAGGATCAAGCGGGGCAACAACAAGTCCAAGTGCTCCTTTTCTTTCCACCACATAAAGCGTGTGTGCTTTTTCGCGTAAGAGATCATAGAGAAATTCATTAAGTGCAAGTAAGTATGAGTTCTCCGTTTTATTTTTTGTCATAAACTTGCTTGCAGTCTCCGCAATTCCTTCCATTCCTTCTTTAGCAAATTTTTTTAAGAACTCAATATCGCCAGGGACAAGGGTACTCTCACTTTTTTCAAGAGAAAGTTTAGTTCCAAGTTTAGTGATTTCTTTCTCCATGTCTTTGAGTAATAGTTCAGTTTCAAATGCCCCAATATTTCTTGCTTCTTTAATTGCTTTGTCAAGTCCATTTAAATCAAAACTAGTTGCAAGCATATCTCGTAATCTCTCAGGCAAGTTGTGTGCTTCATCAACAACAAGAATAATATCTTCTAGTTTAATTTCAGCAGGCCCTAAAATCCCTTCTCTAATATCTTCATTAAAAATATGGGAATAATCACATACTACAAGATCCGCTTTTTTTATCATTTCGAGAGTGATTTCGTATGGGCAGAGTTCTTTGATTGCGCATTGTTCTTTAATTTCAGTGTATTGTTTGTTGTATTCTTCTAAGATTCCTCGCTTTCTTCGCATTGCGATTGCTTTTGCTTTTGGAGTAAATCCTTTGGTGTTAGTATAGTACTTGCACATTTTGTCTTTTTTCTTTTTCGCACAAGCTTCATAAAACCCAGCTCCGGTTCGAGAGGTAAATGGATCCACGCACATTTGTTTTCTTCCAACAAGATCAATTGCTTTAATTCCAAGGTCAAACTTTTCATTCATTAAATTAGCAGTCTCAAGTACTATTTCGTGTTGGGATATTTTTGGAGTGAGAAAGAATACTTTCTTTTTGTGTTCAAGTGCATAACTTAAAGCAGGGGCAAGTGAGGAAGCAGTTTTACCAAGTCCAGTTGGGGCATGTGCTAGAAAGATTTTTTCTTTTGCAATTGCATCCGAAATATCAGCGATTAATGTTTGTTGCTCCGCTCGGACTTTTTCATAAGGGAAATATACTCTCATAAGGAGAAGGGAAGAAGGTTTGCCTTTTAATTATTTGGTGGGTAGTTTGCCGCAGTAAAGTATAAGTGTCTTGTCAAAGGGGTATTAACTAAATCCTCTTAGTGTTGGGAATGTAGTTGCATTCTCTTTCCAAACGTTATTAAAATCCCAAGAACTTAATGGGGGATTTGTCTTTAAGTAGAACCAATTCAGATCTGTTTGTTTTGTACAATTAGTATTTCCATTGTAATAACAATTAGTTGCTGTGTCTCCAATGGCGTCATACCAGTGAACATTTGAGAATACTCCCCAAGCCCAAATTCTTCCAGCAATTGCACCAGCATTAATTGATGAAGTATTTACTGCTCCTGCAGCAAAGCAATTGTATACTTGGGCGGTATTAACTTCTGATACAATTCCTCCTCCAATTCCTTGATTATGGGGCATGTTAATTGTTGTTGTAGAGTATGAGTTTCTAGTAATTCCATTTCCTACTGAAACTCCTCCTCCATAATCCCATCCGCCAGTAACGCTTCCGCCAAGAGTATAACTATTATTTATTGTTCCTCCATTTTGTCCTACAAGTCCGCCAACCCCATTAGCTGATCCACCAGCATTAGGATCAGAAACAACAATTGGATTATTTACAAAGCTCTTATTTACATCTCCGCTTAGGAACGCAACTAGAGAAGCAACCATTCCTCTTCCTAGTACATTTGAATCAATTAATCCAACGTTTTGTACTTTCCCTCCAGTTCCAACGTAAGAAAATAAAGCAACATAGCTTTGGGAAATTCTGTTTATTCTTAAGTTTGAAATCGTATGATAATTTCCATCAAAAGTTCCTAAAAATGGACTTGCGCTATAACTTCCAATTGGATTAAACCCCGCTTGTGAGTTCCAGTTCTTTGTGTCAAAGCAATTAATATCATTCATTAAAATATAATTTCCACTTAAGTTGTTATTTACTGCTTGTAGTTGATTGCAGTCATTTATTTGGTAAGCGTTAGCATCCACCCTAATTGTTCTGGAATTTGTAGTTCCTGTGCTACTATAACTATCCGTGCAGGTAATTTTCCAAGTGTAATTAATATCATAAGGGGCGAGATAATTAAAGTACCCGATTCCATTAATTGGTACATTTGTTGCTTGGTTTAAATCATTGATTAGTAAATTGCAGTTAGTAATATTTGCGTCAGTGCTTACGTTGTAATCAAATCTTACAGTAGTGCTTGATGTCCAGTTGTTGTTATCAGCAGGGCTAAGTAAAAGAACGCTTGGTGCTAGGGGGTTGATTGCCCTGGTCGGATTTTCTGGAGTTGCTGTATTAACACAATTAATAATTGTTTCAATTTGAAATGTTTTGTCTAATCCATATTCTGAGTTGGCATGAATAATAACAGTACATTTTTTGTTTTGTCCTTCGAATCCATTGCAATTACAATAGGGGGATAGATTACTCATTGTAAAGATTGAATTCATTCCTTGGAGAAGTGGCTGGTTTGAACTATAGTTACTTTCTTTTCCCTCTACAACAATTTTGCTAATCGTTAAGTCATTTCCACTATTATTTCTTAGTGCAATTATTCCATTTCCATTTGCATCAATAACTGATTCAGTAATACTTATTGATCCCGTGGATTGGGATATTTTATTTGAAGTTGAAGAAATTGTTGAAGAAGAGCCGCTACTAGTAGAAGTAATCAAACTAACTACCACAAGGGAAAGTACTACTACTATTCCAATAATTACTAAGTATTCTATTGTTCCCTGTGCTGTTGCACAGGGCAGGCCCTTTGCTGTTGCCTGCGCCTCAAAAGGTGCACAAGATGGACCCTTTGCTGTTGCACGGGATGATTTGTGTGTTCGCATCATACTACGATATTGCATACTAAGTCAATGTTTTTAGTATTTATATTTTTATCAGTCAAGTTTAGATTAAATAAATATTTTGTTAGTTTTATTGAGTGGTATTAGTATCGTTCGTATCAGTCATAGTTACTTCTACTTTGTAACATACCCCAAGGCAACAGTTTTGAGTATCAGGCATGGAAGTGATATTTCCATAACAATTAGTGTCCCTCGGGCAAACCAATCCTCCATAATCTGTGCATATTTTTTCTTCGCATTTAGCGCATCCGCATTCAACATTTCTATCAATTGCAATTGAAGTGCATTTTTGATTTGAATTACAATCAAGGAAAGGCACTCCTTCACAAATTGCTTTTTCAATAACCTCTGGAGTAGTGTCTTTTGAATCAACAGTTAATCCAACTTTGCATAAATTATCACAGCATCTGTCCGTGTCAGTTACTTTCATCCAGTTTCCTGCGCATTTTTGGTTAAGGTCGCAAATTAGTCCTCCTTCTGATGAACAGGTTTTTTGTTGGAGTGTATTTGAATTTGTTTGTGGAATGATTTCGTTTGTTGAAGTGTCAGTTATTACTCCGCAAATAAAAATCATTTGGCTTTTCTCAAATAAAGCTCTAAGAGTTAAATTAGAGTCTTCTACTTCTGCCAAGTAATAGTTTCTGTCAAAGTTAATTGAATTTTTGCAGTTATCCGTCCAAAAGGATTTAACAACAATTTTTTCAGAATAAGGTGCGACAGTAACTTTTGAATTAGGGTGCTCGTATAAATAATCTTTAATAATTCCATTTGACTCCACCATTTGTTGGGGGGTTGCAACGCAACCAAAAAGAATGGAAAAAGTGACTAATGCAATAAAAATTGTCAAAATATTTCTCGCCATGATTAAATAAATTCTTTTAGTCCTTTTAAGTCTTTTGTCCTGTTCCGATTAGTATTAAATATTTGGAAGAAGTAAACTTAGTTATGCCTAAGATGAATTCGTTGAATAAAAGAGCCGTGTTTGGTGCTCTTAAGAAAAGTGGGAACTTTAATTTGCCTGGTGCAAAAAAACCAGTTGGCGCACTTGGGGTTCCTGGAGTTAGTGGGCATCACGGAGTAGATATTACTCGTCAAATGATTAAAGAAGTAAATATTATTGCAACAGCTCCAAAGAGTAGGCCTCACATTTATTCTCCAATCGCAAGTAGAATTTATGCAGTTTTGTCTGCTGCTGAAAAAGGAGAATTGTTTATTGAAAGACGCTCTGTAGAGCAAACTGTTTTAGTTGAACTCGTGAATAGATTGCTTGATTTGGAGAGGGGAAAAAAGGATGGAGTTCTTCAAGGAAAATTAAAAGTAACTCCGTTGCAAGCAAAAACTTTAATGAAATATTATAACATGACGAAAAGAAGATTATAATAAAAAATAAGGGACTTGGGTAAAACCCAAGCCAAATTCTAATAATTAGTTTCTTAGTTTTGTTAATCCATTAACACAATTCTTTACTTCGCCTTTTTGCAAAGCAAGTACCATTTGTTCTGCAACTTCAAGTCCAACGTTTTCCTGGGCTTCAAAAGTTGATGCTCCTAAGTGGGGAGTGCAAATAACTTTGTCATGCATTATTAGCTCTTTGTTCAATGGGGGTTCTTCTGAGTAAACATCTAGTCCAGCTGCAGCAACTTTCCCAGAGTTAAGTGCTTTAAGGAGTGCATTTTCATTTATTACCCCTCCGCGTGCAACATTCAAAATTCTTACTCCATTTTTCATTTGTGCGAATTGATCATCCGAAAACATGTCTTTTGTTTTATCAGTTAGTGGAACGTGAACCGTAATATAATCCGCGTTTTTTACAATATCAAATACTTCTGCTTTGCTTACTCCAAATTCAGCAAGTTTTGTATCTGGAATAAATGGATCAAATACAAGTACATTCATTTCCATTGCTAACGCAACTTTAGCAACTTTTTTTCCAACATTTCCAAATCCAACTATTCCAAGTGTTTTAGCTTTTAGTTCAGTTCCTTCAAAACTTTTTCTATCCCACTTTCCGTCTTTCATGGATTTGCATGCTAAATAATTTGGTCTAGCACAAAGCATCATCAAAGCAAGTGTTTGCTCCGCAGCAGCATTAGTGTTTCCAAAAGGAGTATTTTCTACAACAATTCCAAGTGCTTTTGCGCTATCTTTGTCAACATTATCTACTCCAACTCCAGCTCTTCCAATAATTTTTAATTTTCCTTTGGATCCTGCTTCTAAAACCTTGGCAGTGATTTTTACTCCGCTTCTAATAACAAAGGCATCATAATTTCCTGCAATCGATGATAGTTCGTCTTCCTTTAGTCCAGTTTTTACATCAAGTTCAAGTCCTGCTCGTTTCATTATGTCAAGAGCTGTTTCACTTACTTGATCTGTTACTAATACCTTTGCCATATTCAATCATCCTCCAAAAACTTTCATTGCATTAATTCTTGTCCATGTTTTAGTGTGTTCCTACAATTTCATTTCTTCAGTTAAACAATCCAAGTATGCTTTCAACTCAGCCATTGTTAAGTTTCCCATGTGTGGAATTCGTAGGGTTTCATTTTTTCCTGCAGCGATTAAATTATCATTTAACTTTCTGTACCCTGCATCCATTACATATCCGCGTGCTTTTACTTTTTTCTTCACATCTTCTAAATTTGCTTTCTTAGTGTTTTCAACACAAGTAACTGTTACTGACCTGTTTCCTTCTTGTGCGAATAATCCTAATCCGTGTGAAGTGGCCCAATTTTGTGTTTCAGTTGCAAAAGCAACATGTCTTGCCCAAACGTTATCCATTCCTTCAGTAAGCATTCCTTTGAGTTGTTCGCGTAACCCGAAGATTAATCCAACTGCAGGAGTGTATGGGGTTTGATTTGTATCATACTCTTTAGCTAGTTCTACAAAATCAAAATAATATCCTTTTCCTTTTACAGTTTTGGATTTTTCCAGTGCACGTTCGCTAACAGAAGCAAAACTTAATCCTGGTGGTAATGAAAAGCATTTTTGTGAGCTTGTTAAACAAACATCAATTCCGATTTCATCAACAGCCACATTAGCTCCGCCCATTGAGGAAACAGTATCAACGCAATATAGTGCTCCGTGTTCTTTGATTAAAGGAGTAAGATCTGCTAAGTTATTAGCAACTCCTGTTGAAGTTTCATTGTGTGTTACACAAACTGCTTCATATTTTTTCTCAGATAATTTCTTTTCAAGTTCTTCATAAGTAACAGCTTTTCCAGCTTCCACGTGTAATACATCCACGTTTTTTCCACAAGCCTTAGCAATGTCAACCCATTTTTTTCCAAATGCTCCGCATTCAACCATTAGTACGTCAGAGTTAACACAGTTTCTAATAGCCGCTTCCATTAATCCAGTTCCTGAACTAGTTGAAATGAGTACTCTATTATTAGTTTGGAAGACTTTTTTTAGTCCCGAACTACATTCTCCAAAGATCTCAGCGAATTCTTTTCCTCTGTGCCCAATCATTTCTTTGTCCATTGCTTGAACAATATTGTTTGACACACTAACTGGTCCTGGTATGAATAGTCTCATTAAATCAACCCCTAAAACTAAATTAAATTTGTTAGTATGGAATTAAAAAAGTAAGTCAAACACTAAAGAATTTTGTAGTTAATTTTTAGTGCTAGTTCTTTTACTTTTTTGCCTGAAAAAAGGATTAATCAATCCTTAATGTCAGTTCCTTAGTTTTTTTGCTTTGCACGTATTGGAAACTATTGTTGAAGTGTTCGTTGATTACAAGCGTAATTGTTTGACTGCTGCCCGAATTAGCGTTTGGTCTAGGGTATAAGTGGTAATAATCTCTTTGTCTTTCTCCAGCTTTAAAATCAATTATTTTTTTTGTTTCAATTCCAGTTCTTCCGCCCTTGTCAAAAGCAAGCATTTCTCCTGAGTAAATTTCAAGTGAAACCATTTGGGACTTGTTTGTGTTGTTGTTCATTTCTATCATTAGTTCAACTGGTTCTCTTCTTGAGAGTAACATTCTCATTGGATTTAGTTCTGCTTTCAAATCTATCATTATTACCACCAAAATTATTCTAATACAAGTAATCCACTCATACTTATTAAATTTAACTCTAAAGATTAATTATGTATACTTGATCTGGGTGAGGGAATTATAAGGGGTTAAACCTATAACTTAGTATGAGTAAAAACAAAATTTCTAATAATAAATTAATTGGAATAATAATGCTAATCGCATTAGTGCTTCCATACATACCAGTAGTAAATGCTTTGGCGCCAATAGGAACATTAGCTTTGTTCTTAATTGCAATATACCTTCTAGTTAAAGGTTAATTGTTTGATAAAGGCAGGCCTCTTAGTTAAAGGTTGAACTTTTTTCTGAAAAAAGGTTTATCCTTTTTTTAAAAAAAGGATTATCTCCTTTTTGTGAAAAGGATTATCTCCTTTTTTGCTAAAAAGGATTAAATACTACTTTAGTCAATCAATTGTTGAGGAAAAAGAGTTTTTCCCTAAATTTGTGGTGGTTTTTTTGGCAGATATTATTCCTGAAGCAGAACTAATTAGAAAAGAATTAATCCTTCGTCAATTAGATTTGCCCGCTTCTGTAACTTTAACAAAAAAATCCTTGCTCCGCTGGTGTTGCTTGTCCCTTGGGTTAATTTCTCCAAAAGAAACAAGGGATAAAGGTTTCTTAGTTTTTGATGCCTTATTCACTTCGCTATTTACAAAAAAGCAAGCTCCCACAACTCTTGAAATTAAAGCATTCATAATGGAAAAGAACTCCGTGGATATGAGCGAAAAGTTAATTCGTTACCATTTGAATAGAATAATTGATTTAGGTTTTATTGTAAGAGATGGCTTAGTGTACAAGATTAATCCTTCTCCAACAAGCGAAATGCGTGACTCTCTAAAAGAATCCTTTAATGCTTGGACAAAGAAAATGGTTGAAGAAGAAACAAAGAAAATTGCTGACGCTCTTGAGAAATTGCAAAAGAGTTATGAAAAGCAATGATTGTTTCTTTTGCAGGCAAAAAGTTACAAAAAGCAATGGAAATTTATTCAAAATGCAATCTTACTCCTCAAAGTATCTTTTTTTCAAGCATTTTTTTATTTTCTTTTCATAAATAGTTTCCTTTTTATATTCCATTAACCTATTTTTAGCAATAGATTTGGTGTGTTATTTTGCCTCAAAAAAAGATTCAATACGAAGCATCTCCTGGAGAATTGTATCGTGGAATTACTGCTGTTAGTGAGAACTTTGACGGCGAAACTCAAATGATGGTTGAGAAAGATCCCGAGTTTGTTATTTTTTGTAAAAAAATGCATAAACAATTTCCAGGCCTTGGAAGGGGAGCAGTTTACGCTGAGAATTATAAAGAAGCAATTGACTTTTTGGGTTGGAAACTAAGTGCGGAAGAATTTATGTCCGCAATAAAAGGAATTGCAATTGTTGGAGCAATCCCTTCCCTAATTTTACTTGCGATTGTTTACATAATGGGATTTGGTTTTGATATTGGATCTAATCACATTGGGGGAACTTTTCTTATTGACATGTTTATGGACATTGCTCCGCTAGTTTTCATGGCAGTTGCTTTTGTTTTGTTTGCAATAATTGGAGGAATAATTTATTACATTTATACTTACCCCATCTCAATGGCAGAAGAAGAGAGAACAAAATCGCTAACGTATGTTCCTGAAATGGTTGGATATTTGATAATGTCCATGAAGTTAGTTCCAAATTTAGAAAAAGCAATTGAATTTAGTGCGAAACACGGTAAAGGAAAAGTCGCTGATGATTTCAAAAGATTATTATGGGATTTTCAAATTGGAGTTTATTCCTCAGTAAGCGAAGGATTAGATTTAATGGCAATTCGGTGGGGAAAATACTCCAGTGAATTAAAAGATTCTTTAATGCGAATTCGTTCAAGTGTAATGGAACCAAGTGAATCGCACAGGTACGCAATTTTGGATAAAACAATGCTTGAAGTACTTGATAGTGTTAAAGACAAAATGGGGGATTATGCAAGATCTCTAAATCAACCCGCCGTAATGTTATTCTATATTGGAGTATTACTCCCATTATTACTTGTAATTATTCTTCCTGTTGGTGCTGCTTTTTCCGGAATGCCTTTTGCCACCCCCCCAATTTTGATTGGAATTTATTGTATTGCAATTCCATTTTTCGCTTTTAGTTTTGCTAAAGGGGTAGTGAAAAAAAGACCTCCGACATACGAGCCTCCAAATATTACTGATGATTTTGCTGAACTTCCAAAGAAATGGATGATGCAATTTAATGGAATGTGGTTTGATTCCAGAATGTTTGCTGCAGGAATTTTGATTTTTGGTTTACTAATATCCTTATTTGTTTCTTCACAAGGGCTTCCTCCAAAATTTATTTTTTCTGCAGATCAAATCGAAGAAGGATTGCCTCAAATAATTCCTGCTGATAGAACTTTGACAGACACTATGAAAGAAAAAAGTAGTATTAATTATTTTGCAAAGGTAACTGATTTGTACTTTATTCAGCTTGAAGATTTGCAGCACGGGGAATATTATTTGCAATTGACTGCCTCGGGAATTGATCCTACTGAAGCAGAAAATAAAGTGATTAAAGATAAGTTAATGTGGGAAAGTTCTCCTCAACGTGACTCCACAAAATACATTTTTTGGGCAGGATTAATTCTTTCATTTGTTTGTGCCGGAAGCGTGTTATTATACTATAGAAATATTTACAAGAAAAGAGCTCAAGATGTTATTATTCAAATGGAAGATGAATTCAAAGAATCCATGTACATGATTGCTTCAAGAATGGGTGAAAATAAACCTGTTGAGAATGCCTTAAAACAAGCAAAAGAGTTTTTGCCAAATTTAATGATTAGTAAAAGAATTTTTGGAAAAACTGTGGAAAATATTGAATTAATGGGTCTTCCACTTGAAGCCGCTGTTTTTGATCCCATGTATGGTGCGATGAAAGGAATTCCTTCCAAAATTCTTTCAACAGCAATGCGTTTACTAGTTGACTCCGTTGGTTTGGGGGTAGAAGTTGCCTCAAGAACATTAATGTCTCTTTCTCTTCAAATGGAAAACATGGACAAAGTTAACAAATCCCTAAAAGAAATGGTTAGTGACGTAACAACAACAATGCAGACTATGGCGATTTTTATTGCCCCAATGGTACTAGGTATTACTACTGCTCTTCAAAAAGTAGTTATTATGACTCTTGCCCAAGTAGTTGGTTCGGATGTGGGTGCGGGCGGAGAGAATGTAGGAGATTTAGCAGGGAATATGAATATGAGTTCTCTTTTCAAGATTGATATAACTGTGTTCAAAACTTTTGCAACCCCTTTAATGTACATGATAATAATTGGAATTTATGTTGCACTTATCGTAATTATTCTTACTTATTTTACTACAAAAATCAAAGAGGATAACGATTTGCTTTTTAGAATAAACTTATCCAAGTCTCTTCCAATAGCAATGGCAGTATATTTAGTTACAACAATAGTTGCAAACCTTGCAATTGGTTCAATAATGCAACCAATATAATGTAAATTTGAGTTTGGTGAATTGTTTGGTTAAACAAAAACAAATAAAATTAAGTTCTTCTGTGTTTAATGAAAACAAGGCTCATGCCCGCGGCTTCTTTTTCCCGAGGGTTTTGCTCGAAGAGCAAAAGGCTCAAGCTGAAGCAGTTTTCCGTTTAATGATTGACTCCGTAGTGGGGCTTGCAATTTTATTGATTATTATTTCCCTGATTAATTACTTTAATGGTCAGATAATTGAACAATCAAAGAACGATTTAATTAATTTGGTTAAATCCTCCGCCTCTTCTTCAAATGGAGTAACGATTGCCTCTTCCGGTGATTTAACATTTGCAAGAGGATTTGGTATTGATGGTCTTGATGCTCAAAATTGGACTCAAGTGAATGAGAAGTGTTTTCATTTTGTTTCCAGTGCCTCGGAGGGATCAATAAAAATAGTTGATGGGGTAAAAGCCGAGTTTAGTCAAACACTGGCTATTAAAGTATATTCAAAATGTGTGCCCGATCAAACTTGTAATCCCTATGATCCTGAAAATTCTTGTTGTATGGAGTGCACAATCTCCTTTGGAAAGAAACTTGACTAATTTTTGTCCCGCGTTATAATGCAAAGTTTAAATACTACTTTGCTCTTCTTATTGCAGGTGTTTTATTCATGAATCAAAGAGGACAAGCTTTTAGTGTATTTGAATTAATGATTGCGGGTGTTGTTGCATTTGCAATATTAATAATTTTATTAATGGTTATTGGAAATGTTGGAATAGGTAACTATTCTGATGCAAAGAAAGTTTTAGGGGATGCTGTAAAAACTGCTGCTCCAAGTGGGCCAGCTACATCTCAAGAATTTGTTCTTAAGAAAGACGAACCAATCACAACATCTGATTTGGCAGTAAAAACAGAACTTGATGAAAAATCCATGTTCTTTGTATACGGTCAGTTTGATGAAACAAAAGACTCTATGTCAATCGGATCAGAAGGAGATTCTTTAGTTTATACTGGATCTACACAAAAGAAGTTAGCTGCAAAAGTTATTTGCGCACAAACTGCTGAAGATTTAGTAAAGAAATTTGCTTTACTTGAAGCATCAACAACACCATACACTCTTGGTGACCCAGAATCTTTCTGTGAAAAAGTTCAACCTTGTTGTGGAATAATTTTAATTAGATCAATAAGATAAGCGTGAAATAGTAATTTACCGGGAAAAGAAGTTTTATATACTTCTTTTCTCCTTATTCTTTTTATGAAACCAAATGTATTGATAAAAAAAGATTCTTTGTTTTTTGAAGAGAGTGGAACAAGCGATTTTGGAAGTGTTTACTTAATACTTGTTTTTGCTATTGCTGCTTTGTTGCTTGTGTTAATAGTTAAGCCAATGTACCAGTCAAGTTTGAAAACAATTCCAAAAACAAGTGCAAGTGGAAGTTAGTTCTTTTATTTTTTGAATATAAGTTAGTGGATTGTGGTAGTAAAATGACTAGGTTTTTGAATCAGCGAGCTCAAGTCCTTTTTTGTCAAAAAGGACAAGCAGCTGCTCCCTTTGAATTATTTGTAGCCGTAATAATAATGACTTTTGTTGTTATTGTAGGGTATAACATGCTTGAGAAAGTAAATACTGAGGTTTGTCTTAATACGGTGGATAGAGAAATGACTAAGTTCAAAATTGCACTTGAGGATACAGTTGCAAGAAAAAGTTCAAATGCTTTTTATTTTCACCCTGATGAAAAATGTTTTGCTTCAAGAGAAACCGTGATGAAACTTGAAGTGGAAACGAACAAAAATCTTTGTACTGCAAGATGCAATTATCCTTCTGAAGAGTGTTATGTTATGACTTTTTCTAATCCAAATATTCCTAATGCTTTCAAATCCAAGTGTATTGATTTACCTCCGTTAACAAATTTTTTAACAGAAACGAGTTGTGAAGGCGGACCGGATACAGCTGATTATAAAACTGTAGATCCTACAAAAGAAGGACAAATTTTGATTGGCGGTTATAGACTTGTGAACGTTTCTCCAGCAGGGGATACTTATCCTAAAGTTTGTATTTGGTACAAGGCAGCGTAATGGATTTGTTTTGGTGATTTTTGGGTGCTTGGATTTATAATGAGTAAAATGCAAATGCTTCTTTTTGCAGTTGGGATAGCGGTTGTTGCATTAATGTTTTATGATTTTGTTTCAAGAGTTGGGTTAGTTAACTCCTCAAGGGATTTGGCTGTTGGGAACACAAAGTTAATTGAGGAACAATTGACTAATGATTTATTGTGTTCATTTAAACTGGCTAACATTCCGGATTATTTGACTTACGGCTTTAACTCTCAAAGATTTTTCTATGACTTGGATTTTGCTACACAAACTGTCGGGGAGGGTGAGAACATTCAAAATACCCTGATTCTCTCGGTTATTGAGCATAAATCCAGTTCGAAAACAAAAAACATTGTTTATGCAAAAAGCATTCCGTCCGATTCTTCGTTTGTTTTAGTTGATACTCAGTTTTTACTTGAAGGAAGCGGACTAAAAGCATCTTACGATAAACCTGAGATTGCGTTATACCCCCGAGCGGCTTCAACAAATAATATTCAAGCCAGTTCTCCAAATTCTTTTGTAGCCTTAAAAGAAACAATTGCCGGAAAAAAGACGCTTTACATTATTCCTTGTTCTTCTCTTAAAGAACCAAATAATTGTTTGAGAAACATTTTACGAGTAGGTTGTTATAAATTAAAACAAAACTCTCCAACATCTTCTACTCTTGTTCCTTCTTGTTTTAATGTTGCAGTTCAAGCTTCAGATACTTCCGAGAAAACAAAAAACTACACTTGGGCAGATTGTCAAAATTTCTTCCCTGAAGTAACTGGGGAACTAAATTAGTTGCTGTAACAAAGAGTACTTGTAACTAATATGATTGTCCTTTGAACCAAAGGGTTTGTCCTTTGATACAAAGGGTTACCTGTAACCAAAGGGTTTGTCCTTTGATACAAAGGGTTATTAATTAAGAAATCGTTTTACTTTTGGTGTTCAATTGAAATTTAAAAAGAGTTTTACTCAAAAAGGTTTTATTGGTCCAATTGGGGATGATTTGCCTTCATTAGTTCCGATTGTAACCGCGCTACTTTTGTTTTTCACTATTTTTACAATTACTCTCAATACATATAACACAAAGAACCTTGAGATAACAAAGCAAGTAGAAATGACTTCTGTTGCAAGAGAACTCAAAGGAGATTCACTAATTTTGGATGTTAACCAGTTTGATACAAAGTGTCGTTCAACTAAACTAAAGAAATATCCTTACAATTTTATGACCGCAATATATCCTTCGGAAAAGGATATTTCAAAAGCCGTAGTCGATTTTGCGAACATTGCTAGTTCTGCAGATTTTGGGGAGAATATACTAAAAGATAGTTTACTTGGAACGGATGAATATTATTTTTGTTCTTATGGTAAGATTGGATCAAAGGCTTTTACTGGGAAAGAAAAATCTTATTTGGTGAGATATTACCCTGTAGCGGTGGCGGTTAGAAGCGGGGATTCTAAATTTCCTCAATATATTATTATTCCTTCAATTCTTGCAATGGTGGTGTGGGAATGATTTTTGATTTCTTAACCGAACAAAAAGGACAAGCCGCACTAGTTGATTCGCTTTTCTTTATTGCAATAGTTTCAACAATTTGCACAGGTTTATTCTACTTTGCGATTAATTATGGTTTGGGTCCTGAGGCATTACTTAATTCGTTTTATTCTTCTGATTTTGCGATGGATTCCCTAAAAGTTATTACTTACATTAATGTGATGCGTGATGGAACTCCTGTAAGTCTTGAGAGTGCAAGTACTGCCGGGCCTCTTGCAGAATACGATTATTTGCTTGCATTAATGAAAGAAGATTTTGCTCAAAACAATTCCATTGGGGTAGATACCCAAATAGCGATTTCTAATACCCTGTATTCAGTTCTTCGTCCATTTGATGATTCAATTGATTATATTTTTTATATTTCTAAAGAGAGTAATGTTGCATCTTCCGCAAAATATTTAGCGTTAATTATTGCAACACACGAGTGTACTGCAAATTGTTCAGGAAATATTGCCGAGAACCCGGGCGGTTCCTCTGCAAGAGAAGTTAGTAGAGTGTTTTATTCTTGTCAACCTACAGTAAACAAAGTCCTTGAATCCAAAATATTTCCAAATGTTGGGAAGATTGATTCTTCCTATGGTAAAGTAAACTTAAACGATTCTCCATACATTATGGGGCTTCACACTTGGGTTTCAAAGCGTATTGCAGTTTTAACTGAGCTTTCCGTTGAAGGAAAAAGCGATCCTGATTTGAATTGTTCACAAATTCTAACAAAAACTCCCCAAGTGGGTTAATTTAGTTAGAGTGTTCCAAGAAAATTTAGTTGATTTTAAAAAAGTTAGATTAACTTATCCTTTTGTTTTTGTTCCGCATTTTGGACAAGTGTATTCGTTTCCCTGTTTTTTTCCACATTTTTCACAAAAAGCAGTTCCGCATTTTGGACAATATACTATATGTTCAGTATCCTTTTTGCAATTAGGACACTCGGACTTGTCATCTAATGAAATGTCTTCAATGTCGCCAGTATCTTCAATAGAACTAATATCTTCATTTCCGCTATTTCCTAAATCCTCATCCAATCCTAAATCAAAATCATCCTCACTTTTTTTCTTACCTTTCTTACTTTCTTCCTCTCCAAACAAATCCTTAACCTCATTAAGGGGTTGGTTTTGTATAGGTTCTTCAGTAGGAATTCCTTTTTGTGTACTGGGCATTTTTTGAGCTGGAGTTTGTTCCATTCTCTCTCCTCTTCTTCCCCTGTGTCCTCCTCGCTGGGTTTGTTGTTGATTTTCTCCAGGTATTGCACTTTCAGGGTATAATGCGTTCATATCTGAATTTTTTAATTGACTAAAAAGACTTTCAGCAATTGAATCAGATTCTTTTTGGGTAGGCATTCTATTATTTTCTCGTTTAAACTTTTCTATTTCTTGAAGAGCTAATTTTTGTTCCATATTTGTTTGTTCAACTTGTCTTATTTCTTCATAATTTTTGTTAGTAAGATCTTCATAACCCATTGAAGGTATTTCCTGTAGAAGGGGTCTTCCATTTGGGGCAAAAGGATCTTCTTTTAGAATTTCTTTTTGTCCTTGCGCGGGGGGTTGCCAATTTTGTCCCTCAGTTTGTTCAGGCGCTTCCCCATTTCTATAAAATCTTGCAAGTCTTCTTGGAACGTTAGCCATATTTTCACTTCACGCTTTTACTTTAATATTCCTCTTCTTCATCTTTAGTTATTTCATTCAATAATCCTTCTTCAATCTCATCCATATCCTCTGCTTCAGCTAGTTCGCTTTTCTTTTTTATTTGTGCTTTCTCTTTTATTTGTTGAGCGGATTGCCTTAATTTTTCAAGTGCAGCGTTCTTTTCTTGTTGTTGATTTTTTGACTCTATTTCATTAGTCTTTTTTGCTAATGCACTTAGAATAGTATCCTCTTTTTCTTTAAAAACCTGCTTTTTCCCTTGTGGCTCCTCTTTTGTCTTAACCATTAGTCCAGTTTCAAAAACAATTTTTTTTGGAGGTGTTTCTCGGTCTATTGTTTGAGGAGCAGGAACATTTTTTGGTTTTACGATTTTTGGAATAATTGGATCAGTTTCTTTAAATGAAATCCTTTTTGTGTACATTACAATGAAAAATAAAGCAAAAGTTACAAGACTTGCGAGTGCAAAATACTCTGCGCCTAAAGTGAATACGTAAATGAGTGCAAGGGGAATTGCAAATACTATGGAGCCCAAGAAGTACCCTATTGCAAGTTTTGTAAAAACTCCTTTTTTTTGAGAGGATGGAAAACCCGCCCTGAGTAAAGCATAACCTAGTGGAAAGCTTCCAAGTAAAAAAAATCCATAAACTAAGGGAGTCATTATCAAATTCACTTTTTGTATTTTATTTTTTAATCCAACACTTTTGTGTAGTCATTGCAATAAATTAAGTTTTTAGAAGTATTTATTAGTGCTGTTTTTTTATTAGGGCTATTTTTTTGAGTTTAATCAGTTGGAAAGGTATTTTTTTGTTCAAGAGCAATTCTTTTATACTAATAATGTCTTATTCTTATCGAATGGATTTCTCAATGATTATTCCCACTATTGTGGATTTTGTAAAACTCTTACTTTTATTGTCCATAGTTTCTTTTGGACTGTACAAAATATTCTCTCCGGTAAGAACATGGATTGAAAAAAAATACTTTCTTTCATGGATTCAATCCGTATTAGTTTTTAATTTGGTTTTTATCTTTTTGGCATTGGCTTTGTTTTATTTTTATTTTGTTTTTGTGGGTTTTTCCTCAGCGCCAGTTAGGGACCCAAGCATGGAAATGGATTTGTTTGAAAATATTTTCAGAATTGCTGTTTCTTTAGGGCGAATTTTAATAGCTTCAGTAATCCTGTCCATTTTCCTTCTTTTCTTTGAGTTAGTTGCAAGTATGCTAATGAAATCAAAGGAAGTAAAGTCTTCAAAGAAATCAAAGTCTTCTTCAAATAATTGGGTTTCTCAGTTTATTGGAGTGCTTGTTGCAAGTGCAATATTCTTAGTTTTAATTCTCTTTGTGTTTGATTGGGCAATATATGGTTTGTTTATTTTTGTATTTTATGGTGGAGTAAATCCTCTTCCATTAGTGATGTTTTTTTAATGAATTTTTGAGTTTTTTTAGTGAATTTTTAGTAAGGAAAGGGTTTATAATAAGTTGAAAACAATTACTTATAGTGAATGGGTGTTTTTTGATGGATACTTTGGCAAAAGAATTCTTTAGTACTTTTGTTGCTGGGTTCCTGTTCTTAATCGTTTTCATGGCAAACCCCTCTTTTGCACACATTACTCAAGAAGCGTATCCTACAGCTTTGCCAACCTCAACAACAGGGGTTTTGTATTTTGCTGACAGTACAACTAGTGCAGCTACTCCTGCTTCTAATCCATTAACTACTCCTCCAGCTACTTCCTCATCTTCAATAACAACTCCGATTATTACTGTTTCAAAGCCAATGACTTCTGCTTCTAATAATTGTGCAGTTTCAAAACTTTCTCCAACAGAAGCAAAGGATATAATGAATCTTACTCATGAAGGATTTGATGGAAAAAATATTGGAAGCGGACAAGACGGTAATGCAAAAGATAATAACGTAAAAGATCTTGGTCCTCAAAGTTTAGTTGGAAAAGATAATGATGGCAAACAAGCAGTAAAAGTAGATGCGCCCTCTGTTGCTGTAGGTGCTGATAGATTTTCTTTCCTTGCAGGAATTGAGTTTAATGGTCCTTTTGGAGTAGGATTAATTCTTGACGACACTTTGCGTGTTGGTAGATGTGATTTGCCAACTGCTCAGCAAAAAGAATGTAAAATAATGCAAGAAGGTTTAGCTACTAGAACTAGCGGAGTTGGATTCAAAGCAGATATGGTTAATGCTTTCCAATCCCTTGCAAGTACAGGAAAGAGTATTGCTCAATTGAATCTTTCTAGTGAGGATGCAAATAAACTGAAAGCAAATTACTTGGATATTAATTCAAATGACTTCCAAACAGGTTCTTTTGCTCAAGGAGAATATTTAAAGAACTCAATTAAAACAAACCAATACACGGCAAAGAATGCAACTACTTGTAATAATAGTGCTTGTACAATTAGTACTTATTCTGCTTTTGATAAATACTTTAACGCATGGCTAACAACTGACATGGTTGTAACAAATGTTGGGCCAACTTTGCTTGGTAAAGCAAATAAATTTTTCATGAAGGCATTCAAAACAAGTGGGCAATCCGGAACAAATTCTTGGATGGCTGGTGTTGCAAGAATAAGAGAAAAATTTGTTGGTACTCCTCAAGCAGTACTTAAAACTTTAACAATGCCTGCAAGTAAAACAATTGGTCAAGCAAGAATTGCAAGATTCAAAACTTTGGTTCTTGAAGAAGGATTTGAAGATGTGCTTGGTCCACTTTATTTGAAGAAGAAATTATTTAGTACTGGTGCAGGTGGAGAAATAAATGCTATTACTAAACCTGAATCCCCAATTTGGAAATACACTCCTGAAAAGAGAGCAAAATTCTTTGAAGCAATTGAACACTTAACCGCATACACAAGAGAAAACAGAACAATGATTGAAGCTGCAATGGAAGAAAATAAAGCTGCAATAGCTGCAGCAAATGCAATTACTGATCCTGTAGTAAAAGCCGCTACATTAAAAGCAGCAAAGATTGATTATGGTCAAAAAGTTGCGGTTCACATGGATGATTGGGATGAAATACTTGCAATGGATTTTGAAGATTGGTTGAAGGATAAAGAAGAAATTGCTTCTCTTGGCGGACTTGCAGTAAGACAAAGCGGAGTAACAAGGGACATGGAAGGTTACGTTGATATTGCAACAGCTCCTCCGTTCAACTTGAAAAAAATTACTCAAAAGTTTGGTACTGAAGGAAGTTGGTCTGGATGGGCAAATAGTACTGCGGCAGGAGAATACAAAGTTGCTGAAGACGGAGTAAGTTTAGAATTGTTTAGAATTAAACCAGAAAAATTATACCAAGAAAATGTTGGATTAGCTGACTTAAAGCTTCACGTGGCAAAAATGGGCGGAAGCACTTACTCAGTAAGACTCCCTGATGGAAGATACTTGCCACTTAATACAAACACAGTTGAATATATTTCAGGACAACCACAACTTGGCGGAGCAGTAAACATTTACGAATCAGCATACGTTCCTTCCGGAGTAATGACTCCTGAAGACTTTGCTACAAGAATTACTCACCAACGTATTGTAGGAAGACCAGCAACAGCACTAAGAAACATGGAAGATTTACGTAACGCTTTAGTGCAAAATGATTTTGCTGGAAGAAAATATTACAGTTTATTAGACCAACAATTTGCTCAAGAAGGAGATATGGTTAAAGCTTATTTTAAGAATCCTCAAACAGCTTTGTGGAAAGGATCTGTTCTTCCAATCGTTTACTGGGAAGGAAAAAGAGGATTTGGAAATGAAGATTATTCAATGTTCATGCTTCCAGACACATGGACAACAACAACTATTAGTCAAGGCTCAGATAAATTGTATAAAGACTCATTCACTGACTTTTACGCAAATGAAGGAAGCGATCAAGGAGACATGTTCAAGAGAGTATTCAACTCTGCTCCATTCATTTGGAATAAAATTATAGAACAAGCAGCAGCAACAAACCAATTCACAAGTGAGATGTTAACAAAAGTAACTGGCGGATTCCTTGGGAGTGGGGGAATGAGAGATACTGTTGGAGATGTTGCATTTTATTCCCACAATGAAAATTGTTCAGGTTGTACAGTTCCAATTGCTTATGAAGATAATTATTTCAAAGTTAATGGATTTAGTTCAGGAGTAAACATGCAAGCATTCCTGCTTGAAGCAACTGACGAAGCAACAAAGAAAAAATCCGGTTCAACTTTAATTTCATACACTCATCACTCAGATTTAAGCGGTAAAACAACTCAAATAGATGGCGGAAAAATTGATTTATCCAGTGCAGCAAGCAATGAAGAAACTTGTGATGCCGTTCTTAGAAAATACCATTTAGGATTCTTTGGAAACTCAACTGGAGGAGTATTAGGTTTAACTGAAAATGCAGCATACTTCTTTGGATTCGGACCAGGTTTAATTGCAACATTCGTTCAACAAATGACAGTTGGAAGAGCATTACAAGATTGTGTTGATGACAAAGAAGGATATTACGTTCACTTTTATGCTCCTCCTGAAAAAGAAGCTGCAGCAACTAAATCAAAAGAAATAGTTTCAAATGAAACAGTAAGCACTGCATTATCAGACATGAGTGGAAAACTTGATTCATTTGTAAAAGAACAAGCAACTAATACAGTTGTAAAAGATGTTACAAACAAAACTACTCCAGTTCCACAAGCAACTCCAGGAAATCCAGTTGAAAATTCAATGGACAAATTAAAAGATCAATTCCAAACACTAACAAGCAACATAAAGAAAGCTGCAGTTCTTCAAGCAGCAATTGAACTAATGGCTCCCTCAACAGGAACACTAATGGGTAAAGATGTATTTTATGTTTGGTTCAAAGGAAGTGCAATGCCTAATAGTTATAGAACAACTGGTGCAGATGTTATTACTGACGGAAACATGAGTGTTAAAGCAGATAGAGAAAATGGAACTTTAACAATAAATGGAAAAACAGTTCTTGATTCAAACAAAGCTGACCATGTAAGAATGATGACAACTGACACAAGAGCAGCTGCTGAATTTGTTCCAGTGACTCTAAATAAAGTTGCTGCCCCAATGAATGATTCAACAGTGTTTGAACTTAATACTTCCGGAGAAGTAAGAGTTCTAAATAGTTCAGTAATTAGTTGTATACAAAAATCCGTATTTGATCAAACAGGAATTACTTATAGTGGAAATGAATTAACTCAAGTATTTGGAAAATTGAGTTCAATTAAAACCGAAGTTTACGGAGCGGTTATTGCAAGAAACGGAAAGATTTTACTTGAAGGAAGCGGTCCAAGAGCAGAAGGGGCATCAAGTAGTAAGTTCATAGTAAACGGTTATTGGGCATCAAAGTTAGTTGCTGATGGAAATAACTCAGTTGAAGCAGGAAAATTCTTAGGAATGACATTTGAACACGGTTCAATTATTCTTAACACTGAAACAAACGAACTAATTGTTTACTTAAGACAACACAAAGATTCAGTTCTAAATAGTGCGGATGTAAAAGGACTAAGTGCTACTCCTACAACAATAGTTGATCCTGAAACTGGATGTACTCAGCCAGCAATAGACCTTGAAGCAATTCCACAATTAAATGATGAACTTGGTGCAAAGAAAGTAGAAAACTTTAATACTTCCATGAATCACTTAGGTCCATTCACTCAATTCACTACTGACAAAAAGATTTATGAATTTTATTCAAAGAAAGATGCTAATAGCGGGGATTGTAAGAACTATTTCAGAGTAAGAGATAAGGATACTGGAAAAATATTAACTGATTCAGAAATAGTTGGCGGAATAAAAGTAAATGATGATGGTTCAATTAGTTTCACTACTGCTGACGGTAAGCAACAAAACTTAAAGTTTGATGCAGAGAATGGTGTGCCAAAAGTAAGTTACAATGGGGGTACTCCAGAAACTCTACTTTCAGCTCAAGGTCCAAATGGTTCATTTTGGTACGATCCAGAAAAAGGATTATGGTATCCTGAAAACGGATTACGAATTCCACTAAACCAATCCTTCAAAGATAATGGTGCATGGTTTGCTCCAGACAAGAACGGAAATGTATCTGGAACAGGGGACAATAAAATGACATTCAATATTGGTCAACAAGAAGGAAGCGGATTTAATATTCCTTCAATGCCAGAAACTGCTGCAGGAATTGTGTTATTTGCAAGTGCTTTCCTAATAGTTGCATTCATGATAACTCAAAGAACCTCAAGAACAAAAAAGAAACTTTGAATAAAGTAATAAGTAATTGTTAAATAGTTCTTTTGAAAAAAATAATCTTTTTAGTAGTTATTTTATTCTTATGAAAGAAGAAAAGTTCTCTTGGCGCATTGACGAAAAAGAATCTTCTCCAGTAATTGACGAAATTAGCGGACTAAAATCCATTGTTCTTGTAAAACAAAAAAGCGAAATTCACGGAATCGGCGTTTTTACTAAAACAAAGATTCGTCAAGGAAAAAACTTTTACATAGTTCCAGTAAATGATGTGCGCTCCTCTCCTGCGCTAAATTATTCAAAACTTGCGTTTGGAAAATTTATTTCAGATTCAATGGTGCTTAACTTTGTTAATCACTCCTGTGAAGCAAATGCTGAATTATTAATGCAAGAGCAATCAGTAGTTCTTCGTGCAAAAAGAGATATTGAGGTTGGGGAAGAAATAACTCTTGATTATTGTGCACTTGAAGAAAAGAACACCTTGGTGTTTTGTAATTGCAAATCAAAAAAGTGCAGGAATTATTTTTACACAAGTTACTGATTTGTTTAATGCAGACTAATTGTCTACTTTAGTTTCCAGCTCACTTTTAAGTGTACATTGGAGTTGAATCAGTTTTATTGTCTTTTGTGTCCTCAATTGATTTAAGGTGTTCCACAATTGCTTTTTCAAGAACCTTTGCTTCATTTAGTAATGGTTTAACATCAAGTTCCATTTTTGTCAAACAGCAAATTGTTTTTACTACTTCCGCAGCAGCATCATAATCCGCATTACTTTTTGCATTACCCATTAAACAAAATGCTTCAATATTATTGTCCTTTAGTGCAAGCATTAACAGTGCAGTTACTCCAGAAGTAACTCCATTTTCAATTATTTCAATTTTATTTTCTTTAATTAGTTTCTTTGATTTTTCGTTACTTGCAAAAGCATAAATTGATTTTCCATCAGGGATTTTTACTCCGGAAGTAGATATTACTCTTGTAATGCCTTTCTTTTTTATCCATACTAAAATCTCTTGAGTCATTGGGTAAGCAAGATTATTATCAATTATTTGTTCAGAAAGTACAACAACAACTTTGTTCTTTTTATTAACATAAATCCTTACGGGGTGTATTGGAACTCCGTTTTGGATTCTAATCATGGGCATGAAAGCACTTGAATCAATGTACCCCATTTGTTCAAATTTTAATTTTTCTACAATATATCTTGCGCCAATAGTTCCTGCGAGTCCGAGGTCAGGAAATCCTTCAATAAATGTAAATCCTTTTAGAGGGGTATTTTTTGTTTCAATAATACTAATTATTTTTTCTTTTTCACTCATAAAGTTCCCTCGCTATAATTTATCTCATACTAACAAACTCAAAAGTACTCGAATCAAAAAGATTGGTCTTTTGATATCTGGCAAAGGACTAAAGTCCTTTGTTATTAATAAAGCTTTTCTTTACTTCTAAGTGAAATATCCTTGGCTCTTTACTTTAACGTTTTTGCAATAAAAAAAATCACTCCTGCGATTGGCGCGAGCGCGAGAGAGTAAACCCAAAAGTTCTTTTTATTGCCCTCTTGAAGAGATAAGAAAAAAGAACTTAATAATGCATATTCAAAAACATAAATTGTTGTCCCAATTATTGCGTAGTTAAATATTTCTTTTCTTTCCTGTGTGCTTAGCCCCAGGGATAGTTCTCCCATTGCATCAAAACTCATCCCCGAGACTAATCCGATAATTAATCCTAGTATTGCAGGCACAATCACTCCTGCCGCAAGAATTAGAGTGTATTTAGTGACAAGCATTACTGCTTGTCTTTCTTTTAGAATTGCTTTTGCTTCAAGCAAGTCCTCAGCAGTTTCTTTTAGTAAACTTGAAATCCTTGCTCCGCTTTTATATCCATGCAAGAACAAATCCGTGGCCCTAGTTATGGCTTTACTTTTATTGAGTTTTTGCATTCTTGCAATAACTTCCTCAACACTTGCTCCATTTTGTAGTTCAGTATAAGCTCGCAAGAAATCTTCTTTTAGTAAGGGAAAATCAAGTTCTGATATTCTTTTAATTGTTTGAATTGCACTTGATTCATCCGTGAACACACTCGTCTCGAGGAGTAAATCACTCAAAAGATCTTCTTTTTCTCTTTTCCTTTTTTCAAACATTATGTCCTGGAACAGAAAATTTACAAAATAGGGGCAAAAGAAACTGAAAATACAAATTGCAAAAAAGAGTTCGAGTTTTTGTGTTATTGGAAAAAATTGGGCAAGGGCAATCATTGTGATAACCATTAATCCAATTCCTTCAATAGTACTGTAAATCAAAAATCCTTTGTAGTTTTTCATTCTTGATTTGTTAAGTAAAAGTTTGTCACTAAATGAATCTATTTTTTCTTCTTTAAAGAAAAACCTTGTTGCATTTTCAAATAAAACAATTGCGTCCATATTTGTTTTCATCCTTTAAGAAAAATTGGTGTTTTTGAATCAATTACTAAAAGTACCGCAAGATCAGCTATTGGAAATAAAATTACGCTAATTAGAAAAACTTGGGGGGCAGTAAAGGAGAGCTTCATAAAATAACTCCCAATTAAAATAAAACTTTGAAACATTGCAGGAACAATTGCAGAAATTGCAATGAATACAAGCGCATAAACAACCATTTTTCCCGAGAACTCTTTGCTTTCAATTCTTTGTTTTAAGAGCATTTCCTGAGCAAGTTTTTTTATTGAAGTGGTGTCTTTTGATCCTTGGGTTTGTAAGTTGCTTAAGTTACTGCAAACCCTTCTGATTGCTAATGAATCCATTCTTTTGTTGAATTGTTCAAGCGCTTCACTAAATGAAGCTCCTTTTTTCATATCTTGAAGAACTAGCGCAAATTCTTTTGAAGTATCACTTTGTTCTTTACATGAATCCTCAATTGCTTTAAAGAAACTCTTTCCAATACTGATTTCAGTTGAAAGTTGCATTAAAAAAAGAGGAAGTTCCGCCTCCACCTTTTTTGCATATGCTTTCTTTTTTGCCAGTGGGGCTTGGAGGAGTAATACAAAAATAAGTGTTGCTGCGATTAGCCCAATTCCAAGTGAAAGGAGAATGTTTTTTGTCAGTACTCCTGCGCCAAGCCAACAAAACAATCCTAAAAAAAGACTGTTTTTGAGGCAATTTAGTTTGTGCTTTTCTAGTTCTTTGTCCTTAATATTAAGTTTCTTTTTCAGGGCACTTTCTGCAAAGGATTTTTTTGCAAGTTCTTTTAGTTTTTCTTTTTCCATACTTATTCTCCCTGTTCTTGTTCAGCAATTTGGAAGAACTCTTTAAATGAAATGTTTTTGTTTAATTTTCCAAGGAGTTTCTCCTTTTCCTTAATCAGTTTGGTTGCTTCCCTTTCTTTGCAAGAGAATGTCCTGCAAATTTTTTCCATTACTCTTGAAGATTCATAAACCTTGACAAGTTTCTTTTTTTCAAATGAATATTCAAAAATGCTCTTTGCTTTTACTTCCTGGTTCTCAGAGTCTTTAATTACTTCACAGATTTGAGTAACTTTTCGTTCTTCTTTTCTTGCACCATTAGTGATTATTCCCAGTCTTTTTTGAACCACAATTAAATCAAGCGAAGCAAGTGTTTGTTTTTCAATTCCAAAAGAGCTCAATCTTTGCAGTGCTTCACTAGCGCTCTCCGCGTGAAAAGTTGCATATGATCCCTTAGCTTGTCCTGCAAGCATTGTGTTAACAAAAGCACTTGCTTCCGAAGTATTTCTAATTTCTCCAACAATTACTCGATCAGGCCTCATTCTAAAAGTGTTATCAATGAGTGAACCCAAAGTGATGTTAAGTTGTTCCGCTGTGTTTAGTTTGATTGTGTGGTTTTGCGGGAGCGTTAATTCTGGTGTTTCTTCTGCAACAACAATTCTTTCTTCTTTTGGCAGAAAACAAAACAATGCATTAAGGGTGGTCGTTTTTCCAGAACCCGTGTTCCCGCAAATGAGAATTGAGCAAGAGGTTTGCATAGCAAGCCAAAGAAAAGCAATTGCTTCCCTGCTTATAGTTTCGTATTCAACAAGACTAATTGGAGTGAGTGGATTTTCTTTAAATTTTCTAATAGTTGCATTAATTCCTGAAAAAGCAATGGGGCTCATGCTCGCGTTAAGTCTTGATCCGTCCTTAAGCACTGCATTTAGTATTGGGGAATTGTAACTTAATTGTCTTCCAAGTGGGGCCGCCATTTTATTTATCAGGGTTCTAATTTTTCCTTCTGTTTCAAAAGTAGCGTTTGTTGTCAGCCATCCAAAGATTGAATGATAAACCATTATTGGTTTTTTAGGCCCATTAATTACAATTTCTTCAAGTTCGGGGTCATGGAGGAGTGGGGTGAGAATACTTTCTTCCATTGTTTCCCATTCAAGCAAACAAAGTATTTTTTCTCGTTGCTCCTTATTGAGTAAAATCATGTTCTCGAGGCAATACTCCTTAAGAAAAAAATATACTTCTCCCTTAGTGTTAATGGGTTTTGTGGATTCTTTTAGTTCCCCAAGTACTTTCATAAAAAGTTTCTCTTCTTTTTCATAAAGCTTTGGAAAATTAATTAACAAAAACCTTTGCTCTTTAAGGGCAATAATTTCCCCACTCTTTGATTTACTTAATACTTTGGAATACTCTAGTTCAATAACCTTGAACTCCATTTCTTGTTTCATTAACGAGTTCTTTTTTTCTTGTTTAAAAATATTTTCAAAACTTCGGCGATTGACGACCTTTGTGTTTGGGGAGTTATGTTTGTTCAAAACGTGGGTGTTTTGGACGATTTGTCTTAATCCGCTAATTTTATATATAAGGTTGTATGCTATATTCTCGGGTTATCACCCCGATTTCTATAGGTAAAGGCAAGAAAAGGCAAAGGAGGAAAGAAAGCTCCTAATAATTAGCTTTCTTTCTCCTTTTTAAAAAAAGATTTCTTGTAATATTTATTTTTTTGATGCCTGCCACTCAACTTTTTGTCCGATTTTAGCAACTTTTGCTTTTCCTTTTGGCATTTCAATTACATATTTTGCCGCTTTTTTTGGAGTGTAATTCGGAATGAATGGATTAAGGGTGACTTTGTCCACTATGATTTTGTTTTTGTTAAGGAAGAGTACATCAATTGGGAAAAAAACAAAAAGCATGTGCAGCGAACAACCAATTCTACTTTCGGTTGGGAAAGTAAATACTAGTGCGTAATTAAACTTTTTTTTCTCTTCAAACATTAATCCTTTAGTTCGTTCCCAAGTATTTTGGGCAAGTTTAACATTTTTTAGTAGGATTTTCTTTCCAATTCTTAACATTTTACTCCCTCTTTGTTATGTATTAGTTATGTTTTTTCTTTTTCTGCGTGGCTTACTTTTTAAAAATAATTTTTTTGAAAAGTTAAAATTATGTTTGATTAACTTTCACTTTAGCATTTCTAGTGGTGGAACTTTTATTTCAAGTAAGAGTTTTTCAGTTTTTCTTGGAGTGTGTTCTTCCATTTCTTCTCTTTTTTTAGCAAGATCTTCAGTAATCTTGTCAATTTCCGCCATTTTTTGTTTTAGCTCAGCAAGTATTTTGATCATTTCTTCTTTGGATTTATCTGTGTTTGAGGTATTTGTTTGTTGCGGCTGAGCGGAAGAGTTTTGTGTAGAGTTTCCAAGTCCATTCCTTAATTCTTGGAGGAGTGTATTTTTTGTTTCTTCTTCGCCCATGCCAGTATTATGTTCTTCCTTATATTAAAACCTTCTTTGGGAAAAAAGTTCCCTCGGATGTAGCGGCTTTGAGTACAAGTTCTTCCATGTTGTCAGTTTTGTCTGCGGTTTTTATTGCCTCAAGTCCTTTTTGGATTGTTTCATCAGTTGCAGGGATTCCTTTGCTCTTCAAAAAATCCGCTACTGCGTGTTTTCCTGAAAGTTTTCCAAGACTGATTTTGCTTTTTGCTCCAACGCTTGCTGCGCTCATGATTTCATAGTTTCCATTAAACATGATTACTCCGTGTTGGTGTACTCCACTCTCATGTGCGAATGCGTTTGCTCCAACAATTGCTTTATTTTTTTGAACAATCATTGAACTTTTTTCGCTAACAAGTTTACTTGTTGGAACAAGTTCTTCAGTAATTATTTGGGTATGTTTATTGTAGTAATCCTCTCTTGTTTTTAGTGCCATTACTACTTCTTCAAGTGCAGCGTTTCCTGCTCTTTCTCCAATTCCATTAATTGTGCACTCAATTTGTTTTGCTCCGTTCATAATTCCTTCAAGAGAATTTGCTGTAGCTAGTCCCAAATCATCATGGCAGTGAACACTAATATTTACTTTATTTTCTTTCACTTCTTTCATTTGAGAAATCTCTTTTACAATTGCTCCAAATTCTTTTGGCTGAGCATACCCCACAGTGTCCGGGATATTGAGTGTAGTTGCTCCTGCATTTATTGCAGTACTAAATGCTTTTTTTAGGAAAGTAATATCCGTTCTTGAGGCATCTTCTGCTGAGAACTCAATATTATTACAAAAGCTTTTTGCATAAGCAACTTGTTTTTTTATTTTTTCAAGTGCTTCTTCTCGACTAATACCAAGTTTGTGTTTTAAGTGAATATCACTTGTCGCAAGGAAAACGTGTATCCTTGGGTTTTTTGCTTCCTTAATTGCTTCGTATGCTTTTTGTATATCATTCTCTACGCATCTTGCAAGTCCGCATAGTTGTGCATTAACTTCCTTAGCCATTATTCTGAATGCATCAAAATCTTTTTGATTAGAGGCAGGAAATCCTGCTTCAATAATGTCTACTCCAAGTGCATCAAGTTGTCTTGACACTTCTACTTTTTCTTCCAAAGTCATACTTGCGCCAGGACTTTGTTCTCCATCTCTAAGAGTAGTATCAAATACAAATACTCTTCCTTCTTCAGTTCCTTTACTCATTTTCTCACTTGCTGTAACAATAAAAATCACCCTTCATTATTTTTAAAATTTTTTTAATGAAGTTCACCTCGGCTTATAAAAACTCTTAATAGAGAGCCTTAATAAAACTTTTTTTTCTAACTTTTCAGAACCCCTTGGTCGCAACCCTCGAAGTTCGAGTTATTTCAATAAAAGCAGCAGCAGTCTTAACGCTATGTTGTGTTCCTTCTTTTCAGTAATAGTAACATACGAGTAACGCATACTACAAGTAGGGTCGTTCCTTCTTAAAAAGCTTATTCTACGGCAGGTTTCTCTCGTTTCTTGGCTTTCTATTGAATTTACTTGAATACTTCTCCAGTTTCATTGCTCCAAAAAATTAGATCTAGTTCAGCAAAATTCATTTTGTGCAACTTGCAAAATTCTCTCATTTTTTCCTCAATTTCTAAATAGAGTTTCTCAGTTAAGTGTTTTGGAACTTCTTTAATTACTCCGCATTTAACCAAGTTTTTCAAAATGTGTCTATCAAGTATTGCCACATTTTCTCCAAACCCAATATTTCTAAGAAAGTGGCTCGCTTCCTTAAGCCCATAACCATTAACGTTTTCGTGCAAAAATTCTCTGCATTTTATTGCATCAAGGGGTAATCCATTTTCAAGCAATATTTTTTTGATTTTTCCTGCAGGAAACCTTTCTTGAACCTCAACTAATCTTTTTGCTTTTGTTCTAAAAAATCTAACATTTTTTGCAAAAGGTTCTTTTTGTTTGGCACTTCCTTTGTGGAGCAAGTTATGCTCTTTAAGTAGATTAATTGTTTTCATGGCTTGTCTTGCAGAGCTTTGGGGGGTAAGAATACAAAAGCACATTTCTTCGTAAACCTTTTCACCTGATTCAAAAGTTTTCTTAAAACCTAAAAGGGCTTCTTTAAGTTTGCCCTCAATGTCGGGTTTAGGAATACAAACGAGCGGTCTTTTTAGCAAAATATCTCCTCGTTCTTTATCCCATTATTAGTTCGTCAGTATTTTGTGATTCTTCTACAATATTCTCAAGTAGTGCAACGTGTCCGCGTTCAAAATCTGCAAGTTCATTAAAGAACTTTTTTACGCTTCCTTTAGTTTTTTCTGCAGCTTCTGCATAAAAGTCAACTGCTTTTTTTTCTCTCCAAAGGGCATAAAGTAATGCAGTCATTTCAGCTTGTCCAGATGGAATTGCATGAACTGCAGGAGGTTTATTGATGTTGAACTTTATTTCAGTAGTGATTTTTTTTCCTTCTGATTTTTCAATAGCCGCTTTTAACTCAAGTATTTTTGCTAAGTGCATATTTTCTTCTTTTACCAGAAAAACAAAAAATGGATTTAATTCAGATCCTTTAGTTTTTTCTACTTCGTTTTCATAAAATCCTTTAGCGCTTGATTCAACATGTTCCGCAATGTTTAACGCGTTAATTATTGATTCTTTTGATTCCGAATCCAATTTTTTTATTGTTTTGAGTATTTCATTTGCTTTTACAAAATCCATTTTTCCACCGCTATTCATTTGTTATTTTGACAAATTATTCCCCTGAACTGTTTAAAACCCTTCTTTTGCCTTTTCTTGGTACATTCTTCGAATGCTTTTTTTGGTTAAGGTTTTTTAAACAAATTAACCCATTATTCAATAATATACAGGGTGTTATTTTGTTAGAATCCATCGCATTTATTCCTGACGGGAACCGAAGATATGCAAAACAAGCCGGAATATCTCTTGCACAGAGTTATTCACTTGGAACCCAAAAAGCACTTGATGTAGTAAAGTGGCTTTCAAAGTACCCAAGTATAAAAGCAGGAACTTTTTACACTTTTTCTTTAAAAAACTTTGAACGCTCAAAAATGGAACTTGATATATTGTTTAGGATTTTTGAAGAACAATTGGATAGGGCAAAAAAGAGTTCTTTGTTTGAAGAGAATGGAGTATCCTTAAGGTTTATTGGGAGAAAAGAAATGTTTCCTCAGAGGTTGCAAGACAAAATGCTTTCTGTTGAAGAATACACTTCTAATTTTAAAAATTGTCAAATAAATTTGGCATTAGGGTATGATGGTCAAACAGAGATAGTTGATGCTGCTCAGAGATTTGCATATGACGTTCAGCAAGGAAAAGCAAAGCCCGAAGATCTTTCTACAGGAAATTTTTCAAAATACTTATATGCTGAGTTTAAAGCTCCGGATTTAATTGTGCGTACCTCAAACGAACACAGATTGAGTGGGTTTTTGACTTATCAATCCTCTTACTCTGAATTGGCTTTTATTGATAAATATTGGCCTGCAGTAACAGAACAAGATGTTGATTTAGTTGTTCAAACATTTGAGCAAAGAGAAAGAAGATTTGGGAAATAGTAAGGCCTTTATTATGGATGAAGTGCTTATTGTAAATAAATCAGATTTTGAGCTTAAGAAAAAAATATTTCTTAAAGGTAGTGCAAATTCTATTCAAGTTGTTTCGGATTTTGATAAAACTCTTACAACCGCAGTGTATAACGGTACAAAAACAAACACTGCAATTTCTCAAATGCGTCAAAACAATTTGCTTGGTGAAGAATATGCCAAGAAATCTTTTGCTTTATTTGATATGTATCATCCAATAGAAATTGATCCCGCAATTTCTCAAGAAACAAAGATTCCTTTGATGGAAGAATGGTGGGCAAATCACTTAAGGATTATTGTAGAATATGGGATGAATAGGAGAGTAGTAAATAAAGTAATTGCAATTCAATCCAATTATCTTCGTAAAGGTACGAAAAGATTTTTTACATTACTTTCAAAAAATGATGTTCCGGTACTCATTTTATCTTCAGCTTTAGGGGACGTAATTGAAGGGGTATTAAAAGTGCATAACTTACTTACAAATAATGTTCACGTTATTTCAAATTATTTTGAGTTTGATAAAAAACGTAACGCAATTGGGTATAAGGGTAAGATAGTCCATGTGTTCAATAAGGATGAATCCCAAATACAAGGTACTCCTTATTATGATAAGATTGCAAGTAGAAAAAATGTTATTCTTTTGGGGGATTCTTTAGGAGATTTAAAGATGGTTGGGCAAATCCCGTATTCGGAAATAATTAAGATTGGTTTCTTAGTTGAAAATGTTGATTCTCAGCTTGAAGAGTTCAAGAAAAACTTTGATGTAATATTACTTGGAGACGGATCACTAGATTTTGTAAATGAGTTATTGCAAGAACTTTTATCTAAAAATAAAAATTAAGTAGCCCCTCCCAGATTCGAACTGGGGTTACCGCCTTGCTTTATTATTTTCTTAATATCAGAGGGCAGTGTCATTGGCCACTAGACTAAGGGGCTAATACAAAGTATTGGTTTAAGAAAATTTATAAAGTAAGGTTTTAGTGTTTTTTAGCTTCTCAAAAACTTTAGCGCAGTTCCTGCCATTAGTAAATATTGTGGGTTTGCAAGTAATTTTCCGATGAATTTGCTTGGTTCGTCCATGTTTCCTTCTTTTGCAAGGAATTCTTCAATTCCTTTTTGTTTTAATTTAACAAATAGTTCATCAAGTTCTTTGTTTGAAAGAGAATTAGCATATCTTCTAATTTTCCAGTGCATTTTTAGTTCATTGTTTAATTTCTCTAGTCTTTTTTCATAATCTTTAATTGTTGCTTTTTTCTTAAGCATGTCCGCAATTGTTTGCCCTAAAATGTTTCCTGCTTTCATTCCAAATATTACTCCTCCCCCAGTAGTAGCTTTTGTTTGAAAGGCAGCATCTCCAACAAGTGCCATGTTGTCTTTGCCTATTCCTTCAAGTGGCGGACCATAGGGAATGAGTGCCGAATCATACTTTAGTACTCGCGCATGAGGAAATTTCTCAGAAATAAATTTTTTTAAGCTTTCAGAAACATCTTCTCCAAGTGCACTACCAAGTCCAATTTTTGCGCGATCCTTACTTAATGGCACGACCCAAGCAAAGAATCCTTTAGAGTAATCTCCTAAGTATACTTGAACCATGTGTTCCTCAAATTCTCCGGTGCAAGTTGCTTGTATTGAGTGAACAAAATTCTCTTTTGCAATATCTATTCCAAGTAAATGTCTTACAGTGGAGTTAACCCCGTCAGCCCCGATAACAAATTCTGCTTTTCTTAATTCTCCTCTTCCTTGGCTTTGGACAAAAAGAGTATTTTTTCTTACATCAATTAATTTAGTGTCTGTTGCAACGTGAATTCCAAGTAAACGTGCTCTTCGGAGCAGTACTTGATCAAACTTTTTTCTATCAACAACATAAGCAACAGTTTCGTGTTTTTTTACTTCCAAACAGTGTCCTCCTGGGGAAAATATTTTTGCGCCATGGATTTCGTTAACTAGGGAATCACTCAAATTTAGTCCCAAATCTTCTACTCCTTTTCTTGAAATAAGTCCAGAACAATGGGTGGGTTCGCCAATACTCTCATGTTCTTCAAAAATAGTTGCATCAAATCCTTCTTCTTTCATTTTTAATGCAGTGGCAAGTCCCGCAGGTCCAGCCCCAATAATTGCGACAGTATTCATGTTCTCACATAGTTAAGGTGTATTGGTATTTAAAGTATTCCTTAAGTTTTTCATTTATGAAGAAAGTTTTTGTTTCCGGGTGCTATGATATTGTTCATGGGGGGCACGTTGAATTTTTTAACCAAGCAAAAGCATTAGGAGATTATTTAGTTGTTTGTTTTGCAAGTGATGAAGTACTGTTAAAATATAAGGGAAGAATTTCTGCTTTGCCTGTAAAACACAAAAAGTATTTGCTTGAGAATATTAAGAGTGTTGATGAAGTGGTAACTAGTAGTAATTCTGACGATCCGATTTTTGATTTTAAGGATCATTTCATTAGAATCAAACCGGATATACTTGCAGTTACTGTTGATGATAAGAATATTGAACAAAAAAGGGCTTTTTGTGAAGAGCATGGCGCAAAACTAATTGTACTACCTAAATCTCTTGGGTTTGAACAAATATCTACTACTGAGTTGAGAAAAAGAATTTGCGAAGAGAAATAAACTTAGATTCTATTTTCTTAATTTGCTTTTGATAGGAAGAAGATTTTTACTTATTAGCTTCCCATTTCTTCTTTTCAGCTTCTTGTTCAGGTGTTAAGTGTTCTACAATTGTTTTTCCTTCTCCAAACCCGTGTCCTGGGTGGGCGAATTTAATAATAAATAAAATTGCAATTATTATTAAAATTATTATAATAAAAAGTACTGCTCCCACTATTAGAGCAATTAAAATTAATGTATTATCTTGTACTATTTCTTCTGCTTTTGAAGTAGTGCTTATTAGTACAGGTGGTGCACTAAACTTTTGGATTACGTTGTTATCTATCATTGCAGTTGCTTGTGCTGTAGTTATTTCTCCTATTCCGTAACTAAATGAAGCCTTAGTTCCTTTTGGAGCATTAATAGTAAATTCAATTACTGGGTCATCTTTTACAATTCTAAAATTTGCATCAGAAATGATTTTCTTTGCTGAAGTCACGAATTCTTTTGGGATAATTTCAACTATCTTTACAATGTCTGAATTAGTATCATTTGTGAAAGTGATTGTTACTTTTGCTTGTCGCATGTCCTCTGCTCCTGCTTTTAGGATTACTATTTTTCTTTCAGCTTCAGAGCCAGTAATTGCAGTAATTATTGTTTGCATATTACTCTCGCTAATTCCTGCTTCTTTTAATTGAGGAGTCAAATTATTTGAATCATAATAATAATTCTTTGTGTCAACTGTTTCAACCACTGCTTTTTTATTAAACTCTTGCAGCAAAATAAGTGCGCTTGTTGCTTTAGTAAGTGCTGTTTCAGGTGCGGAAGTAATTTGGGGTTTTGCTTCAGTGATTAAAGTGTCCGCCTGGGATTTCTTTGAAAGAAGCTCAGTAGGTACTATTAGCCCTTCTCTATCAAAGTAAGCAAGTATTTCATTAGCCTTCTTTTGTTCAGCTACTGCTTGGTCAAATGCTTTTTGTGCTTTTTCTTTAGGGGAAAGAGTGTTTAATGCAGTTATTGTTTTAGTTATTTCAGTTTTGTTTCCTGCCTTATCATAAGCTGTTGCTTTTAGAGAATAATCTCCATTTTCGTATTTGGCACTGTTTAAATCAAAGTAATAATTATTGTTTGTGTCCTTTAGTGCGACATAAAGCACTTTGTTGAAATCAAATTCAACTTTGTCAAAGTATTTGTCATCGCTTGCTTTTACAATAACTTTCTTTACTCCAATGAACGTGTTATTTGAATCCACCCAAGAGATTGTTGGGGCAGTATTATCAATGTAAATTGTTTTTGTAGTTGAATTAGATGTGTTTGTTGCTGCACACCAAAATACAATGTTGTCTTGCGGGTTGCTGAAATTAATTGTATAATCATAATCCAGAGTACTTACGCTTGAAGAAGTGTCCTCTAGTGTTGATTCACTGCTTGTTGGCGAATAGGCCCTTGCTACGATTTTTGCACCATTAACACTATTTGAGTAAGTGCAGCTAATAGTAATTACATCTCTGTTTTTTGCATAATCAATGTTTGAAGTAGAGCCATTTCTTTCGATACTAATTGATGCAGTTGCTGATGCAGGAGTTGCGCACTCTTCATTAGAGTATATACTTTCATTTCCTGCTTTGTCTACCGTAGTCATTTTGAAACAATATTGTGTTCCATTTGTTAGACTAGTAATTTGGTAAGTGGTAAGGTTTTCATCACTTAAAGTTGTTTTCAAAGAATAACTTCCGCTTCCTGTTTTCATGTATATTTTCAGTGAATCATTTCCTGAGCCATTGTCTGTAGAAGGTGAAGTCCAACTTAGTGTTGTGTTTGAGTTTCCTGCTGAAGTGGATAATCCTGTTGGTGCGCTAGGTGCAGTAATATCATACAATTGTGTTGCGCTATATCTTGATGCATCAATGTTTCCTGCTGCGTCTTTAAATTTAATATAAATTGTTTTATTTGTGTCAGTTAATGAACAACCATAAGTTGATTTTGTAATATTAAAATCAGAATAACTTGTTGCATAATTAACCCAACTAGTCCAATTTGTGTCTGCACTTGCATTAGTGCAAGAGAAAGCCATTTTCATTCCAATTGTCCCTGAGTGATGAGTAGCACTAATAGTAAATTGTGGGGTATCATCATTAGTCCAAGTACTGTTCGCGTAGATTGATCCTGATGTTGGGGCGTTTGTATCATACAGTACTGTAGTACTTATTTGAGTCATCATGTTTCCAATTGAATCATTTGCATCAAGAGTAATTGTTTGAACAGTATTTGCAATTAAGTAAGTTGACAAACTAGTTCCACTAGTGATTACATTGGAATCAATTTTTGCAAGAGTGCTGCTTGCTCCATCGCAAGTAAAAGTAAAGTTTACTGAAGTTGTGTTAACATCAGTTGTTGTTGGGCTAGTGATTACACAAACAGGGGCATTAGTGTCAATTACAATTCCATCCGCAATATTTGGAGTGCTTGAAATACTCAAATCCGCTGCATTTCCATCAAGAGCAGAGATTACACTTCCAATTAAATTATATGCTTTAAGATTGGTAGTGTTTTGTCCTGCCAAAACCGTGTAATTAAAATCCATTGCGCTTGTTGTTGCATTAAGGAAAGTCGCGCTTCCCCCCGTGTTCATTGTTAAAGCCAAAGTTCCAGAAATATTAACGTCTTCACTGAAGATTAATTGAATTTGGATTACATCTCCTGCTTTGTAAGTTCCGCTTGGAGTGCCTGAAGAAATTGAAGTTATTGTTGGAATTGCAAAACAAGTAGTGGCAAGAATTAAAGTAAGAAATAAGATTGTGATTACTTTTGCATTCATTAATATTTCACTTAATTTAATTCATTTATTAGAGCTTTAACCTTTATTAATCTTGTTTTTTAGCCAAGAATCCAAAAAACTCAAGAAAACGGTTGCGTAAGAGCCTTTTTGGAGTTCAAATGTAAGTTCGAATCTAGTTTTGTCAAGTCTTCTTGCCCTAAATTTTTCTCCAGAGAAAAAAGTTTTTCTTTCAAGAGAAGTTTTTCTAAAATTTTCTTCAAATTTAGTTGGGCGAATTAATATTTTGCGCGGGAATGCTTTAGATGCGCTTACAAGTAAATTTTGTCCAGCAATTTGAGTATTAATATTATTTGCTTTTTTTTCTTTCGCCATTTTATTTAATTCAATATTAAATCGCAAAGCTTGTGCTGCTTTGATTAAAGTTTTAGTGCTTTTTTCTTCCGTGTACAAAAATGCTCCCTCAAAATCTTTTGGATTTTTTTCCAAGTATTCAAATAATACAACTTTTCCAGTATCCTTAATTTCTTCATGTTCCAGAATATTTTTCCAATTGCCCCAGTTCTCTTCAATAACTTTTTTCATCGCTCTGCTTTTGTCAGAATCAAATTTGCTATTCTTAGTTAAAAAAAGTTTTAGCGCAGCTTCGTAGTTTTTTTCTTCAAGTGATTTACAAATCTCAATAGTGTTTTCGCTAAATCTTTGTTCTCCAAAATAATTACAAATCAGTTCATTTTTTGCCTTGAAGTGTTTTAATGATTTTTGTTCTTCTGGAGTAAATTCTACTTTTACACTAAAGGTATTTCCTTTGTGCTTTCCAATATGAATTCTTTCGTTTAAGCATCCCTTGAATTTAATTTTAAAATCCGGTTCATTAACTTCATCAATTTTTTCGCTTGTGCAAAACCATTGCTTTGTAGTAGCATTCTTGTCCTTTACTCCGCAAAAGTAAGCACTAGCCCCAATTCGTTTAGTTGCTTCTTTGTGGCTAATTCCTTTCTTTTCAAGTAGGTAATACAAGTAATGCCCAGTTGGCTTTAATTGAGGATTAAAGAGCTCTCGAACCTCAAAACTCTCTGGAGTTAGTACAAAATTCATCAAATCTCACAATATGATTGTCCTAGAAAGCATTTAAATTCAAACAAGATTAATTTATTTATGGCTTTGGGTGCAAAAGGAATGGATTTGGCTTCAAAAAGAATTACCGTTACGGGGGGTTCTGGTTTTTTGGGTTCTTTTGTTGTTGATGAACTAAAAAAAGAGGGTGCAAAGAATATTTTCGTTCCGCGTTCTAGCGAATACGATTTAGTTACTCTTGATGCTTGCAAGAAGGTTGCAAAAGAATCAGATTTAATAATTCACTTGGCTGGGAAAGTAGGCGGGATAGGGGCGAATATGGAAAAGCCTGGTGAATTTTTTTATGATAACTTAATGATGGGTGTTCAATTAATCGAACAGGCACGGTTGAATAAAGTTGAAAAGTTTGTTGCAATTGGTACAATTTGCGCCTACCCTAAATTTACTCCTGTCCCTTTTCAAGAAAGCAATTTGTGGAATGGTTATCCTGAAGAAACAAATGCTCCCTATGGTTTAGCAAAAAAAATGCTCTTAGTTCAACTCCAAGCATATAAACAACAATATGGATTTAACGGAATTTATTTACTCCCCGTGAATTTATATGGTCCAAGGGATAATTTTGATCCAAAAAGTAGCCATGTAATTCCTGCGCTAATTAGAAAAATTCATGAAGCAAAAAAGTCCAAGTCCCCTTCTATTGAACTCTGGGGGGATGGTTCAGCCTCAAGAGAGTTTTTGTTTGTTAAAGATGCAGCCAGAGGAATAATTCTTGCAACTAAAAATTATAATAAACCCTCCCCTGTAAATTTGGGTTCAGGAATGGAGATTTCAATTAAATCCCTTGCAGAGCTCCTTTGTGATTTGATGAATTACAAAGGTAAAATAGTTTGGGATAAATCCAAGCCTAATGGCCAACCAAGAAGGTCACTTGATGTTTCACTTGCTGAAAAAGAATTCGGGTTCAAAGCAAAAACAGATTTCAAAAGCGGATTAAACGAGACTATTGAGTGGTTTGAATCTACTGAAAAGTAGGGTTAGTTTGTGCTAACAAATTTTTGTTTAATCTCAGGTAAGGCTTCTATTAACAATTTCTTTACTTTTTCAGCATTAGTTTTCATTATTTTTAGTACTTGTTCAAAAGTAACCGCTTCTGTGCCTTCTCTCCAGCAATCGTAATCCGTTACAAGATTTATTACTTGGTAAGGAATATGCATTTCTTTAGCGAGGCATACTTCCGGCACAGTGGTCATATTGATTAAATCTCCGCCCCACATTCTAAACATATTACTTTCAGCTTTAGTAGAAAATCTGCTTCCTTCAATTGTAATAATTGTTGTTTCGCAGCTATACTCGTACCCAATTTTTTCGCAAGTTTTTTCTAAAATGGTTCGTAGGTGTTTATCAAATGGTTCTGCCATTGACTCATGAATTACTTTTCCATGCTCCGTAAATGATTGTTCTCGTTTAGTTGTCATATCAATAAATTGATCCGGGAAGGAGAGAGTTCCTGGTGCGATTTCTTCTTTTAGTGAACCACATGCGCTTGTAGCAACAATTGCTTTACACCCTAATTTAAACAAAGCATGAATATTTGCTTTGTAAGGAATGCTTGATGGAGAGTATTCATGGAAATATCCGTGTCTTGAAAGAATTGCAACATTAACAGAACCAATTTTTCCTACTTTAATTGGAGTGTGTTTTCCATAGGGGGTTTCGACTGTAACTTCTTTTGCATCTTGAAGTATTTGTGGATCTTCTAAACCTGAGCCGCCAATTATTCCAATCATGTTTTCATTCTCCTTCAAATTCAACTAATGCAAATACTTTGCGCGGAGCGAGTTTTTCTTTGCCTTTAAGTTCGGGTAAATCAATTACAAATGCGCACTCTACGATTTCTCCACCTGCTTTTTCGATTAATTTACATGCGGCAACAGCAGTTCCTCCAGTTGCAATTAAATCATCAATTAACAAAACTTTTTGTCCCTTAGTAATAGCATCTTTATGTATTTCAATAATATCTTTTCCATATTCCAGTTCATACTCTTCTCTAATTACTTCTGCAGGAAGTTTTCCTTTTTTTCTTATTGGGACAAATCCTTTTTTTAGTCTGTGTGCCAATGCCCCGCCGATAATAAAACCTCTGCTTTCAATTCCGGCAACCAAATCAATATTTGCATTTTTGTATCTTTCAAAAAGTTCATTAATTACTTGTTCAAATCCTTCTGAATCTTTAAGCAAAGTAGTAATGTCTCTAAACATTATTCCTTGCTTTGGAAAGTGAGGAATAGTTCGTATTTTGTCTTTTATTTCCAATCAAATCACAAGTATTTTTGTAACAAAAAGCATTTATAAAGTCATAATAGGTTCTTCATGTAATGAGCACCTACTTTAAGGTTTTAGTGATTCTATGAGAAAATTAGCGAAGCGTTTTCTTCCACAATTCTTGCAAAGCAAAGTGAGTGGTAGGCCTTATTTACAAAAGATTCTTTCAAACATGGGTTGGTTAACTTTTGACCGATTTTTTAGAATGGGTGTTGGAGTAATTGTAAGCATTTGGCTTGCAAGATACCTTGGGCCTGCTGAGTTTGGGATTTGGAACTTCGCCATAGCGTTTGTTGCTCTTTTTGGGGTATTTTCCGGACTTGGATTGGATAGTATTATCATTAGAGAGTTAGTAAAAAATCCTTCCAAGCAAAATACTATTTTGGGAACTGCTTTTTTCCTAAAGTTATTTGCTTCAATTGTTGCAATAATCTCCATCTTAATTTTATCTCTATTATTTGTCGGGGATTTTACAAAAACCATTTTTATTACAATTATTTCTTCAGGAATGCTTTTGGGTTCCTTTGATGTGATTGATTTTTGGTTCCAATCCGAAGTTGCCTCAAAGTTTGTAGTGACTGCAAGAAACATTTCTTTTTTCCTTGCTTCAGTTCTAAAAATAGTTTTCATTTTACTTTCATTCTCTCTTATTTGGTTTGTATTGCTCGGAGTGTTTGAAACATTAGTTTCCGCAATTTTGCTTGTTGGGATGTATTTGAAAAAGAAACAACATTTTAGCGTATGGAGCTTTGATTTTGCTTTTGCAAAAAGTTTGGTAAAAGACAGTTGGCCATTGATTCTTTCAGGATTTGCAGTTATTTTATATATGCGAATAGATCAAGTTCTCATTGGGCAGCTAATGGGGGATAGTTCTGTTGGGTTATACTCTGCAGCGGTTAAAATAGCGGAAATTTGGTACTTTGTTCCAGGAATAATTATTGCTTCACTATTTCCTGCAATAATCAAAAACCGGACTTCCAATTATCCCCAATATTTAGAAAGACTACAAAAACTGTATGCGTTTATGTTTTGGATTCCTCTTTCAATAGCCATTTTTGTGTCAATATTTTCTAATCAAATAATAACTCTTCTTTATGGAGTTGAGTACATTTCTGCAGCTCCTGTGTTATCCATTTATGTATGGTCCGGAATATTTGTTTTTTTAGGTGTAGCAGTGGGGCAATTCTTGTTGGCAGAAAACTTAACAAAAATTTCTTTAGTTACAACTTTGCTAGGGGCAATAACAAATATTATTCTAAATTTGATTTGGATTCCTCAATATGGGATGGTTGGTGCAGCATTTGCAACGTTAATTTCTTATGCGTTAGCAACTTTTTCTGTTGTCATTTTCAAAAAAGCGAGAATAAATGCGATAATGTTTATTAAAGCATTAGATATTAGATTGTTAAAGATTTTTTAGTGATTTAAATGAAAATTGGATTTTATTTAAAATGGAACAAGGGCTCTATTGATAATTTAAAAACGAGCAAGAATGTATTTGGGGATGAACTTTTTGCACAAGGTATGTGTACTTCTCTAAGGAAGATAAAAGGGGTAGAAAGTGCAGAAATATACGCGCCTAATTTTTTGCCTGAAGAAAAACTTGATTATATGCTTTATCTAAATGATACTCCTCCCATAAAGAATCTTTCCCAAACACACATAGCATATGTACAAAATGTTTTTGATGATTCTGAGAATAAACTTAAAGAGTTTCAAAATAATTCTTATGCAGGGTATTTATTTATTTCAAAAAAAATGCTTGAAATGCACAAAAAGGCAGGTTTTGAAGGGCAATATCTTCCTTTTAGTGTAGATACAAATTTCTTTAAGCCTCAAAAAGTTAATCCTAAGTTAGTGTATGATGTTTCTTACGTTGGTAATGATATTAAGGGGACTAAGCGTACTGAGGAGTTTATTTTACCAGCGGTTAATTATAATTTTGGGTTGTATGGTAATTGGGGAATTCCATTGCACCGAAAAGTTAGAATGTTTCTAAAAGGCCAAAAAATGCCAGAGTACAAAAAGATTTTTGCTAAACTATACAAAGGAAAAATTCCTCAAGAATTGGTTCCTTCTCTCTATACTAGTTCTAAAATTAATTTGAATTGTAGCCATCAGACTTGTATTGATTTGGATATAATTACTCTTAGGTGTCTTGAAATATTGTCTTGTGATGGATTTTTGATTACTGATAAAGTTCCTTCAGCAGAAACCGAGTTTAAAGGAAAAGCGGTTTTTACTGGTGGGGGAGAGCAGTTAAAAGATCAAATTAGATATTATATTGATAATGAGTCTGAGCGCAAGAAAATTTCTAAAGGGAATCATTCTTTTATAGTAGAAAAACATTCTATGGATACGCGAATGAAGTTTTTATATAATTATTTGAAAAAGGTGGTATAATTGAAAGTAGTTTTTGTTAACCCTCCAGTTGTTAGATTTGGGGACTCTTCTCCAGAGCATGATTCTAGATTGGATAGTAGTTTGTCTTTGAAAATATTGTCTTTTAACAAATATAACAAAATTGATTTGCTTAATAGGGCAGTTAGCCATTTAGTTCAGGATTCAGGATTTAGATTTGGAGTTCGTGCGGGTTCAAGGTGGCCATTTACAATGAACGTGCCAATTGGTGCCCTTCATTATCCTTTCATAATGGCATATGCTGCAAGTTATCTCAAGTCAGAAGGATTTGAAGTAAATTTAATTGACTCAGTTGCTGATGAGGAATATTCTTACAAGAATTTTTTAAAAAATTTGAAGAAAGAAAAAGCTGATATTGTTGTCATAGAGTGCTCTACTCCAACAATTGACATTGATTTATGGATGGCTAAAGAAATTTCCAAATTTTCTGAAGTTGCTCTAGCTGGGCCGCATTTAGTTTCGCAGGCAGAATTACTCAAAAAACAAAATCCTTGGATAAAGTATTTCCTGAAAGGGGAGTACATAAAAAGTTCTTTACTGATGGCAAAATCAAGAAAATCTGGGATTTATGACTCTGAAGTTGTTAAGAACCTTGATGAAATTCCTTTTGCTTTCAGAGATTATGCTTCTTCAAAAAAGTATTATGATTCTACAATGCCAACTCCAAAACCTCAACTCCAAGTTTATGGGAGCAAGGGTTGTCCATTTAGGTGCACGTATTGTATGTGGCCAAGCACAATGTACAATCGGATTGTTGCAATAAGAGAGCCAAAGAAAATAGCTAAGGAAATAAAGTTGTGTGTTAAAAAATATGGGTTCAAAAGTATTTTCTTTGATGATGATACCTTCAATGTTGGCGGAAATGATCGAATGCTTGAGCTTTGTAAGGAACTAAAAAAAATTGGTTTGCCTTGGACAATGATGGGTAGATTAGATTGTAGTCCTCTTGAAACTTATGAAAAAATGGTTGATGCGGGTTGTGTTGGAATGCGATTCGGTGTTGAGTCTTTTGATCCTATTGTGCTGAAAAATATAAATAAGGCTCTTGAGCGTTCAGATTTTGTTAAAACTCTTGAGCACCTTTCAACTAAATATCCCCAAGTAATGATTCATTTAACAATGATGAAAGATTTGCCTGGGCAAACTGAGGAGAGTCATAAACGCGATATTGAAATTTTAAAAAAATTAGGGTATTTTCCCGGAACAAAATTTCGTAACTTTCAGCTTTCTTCCTGTGTCCCGTTTCCCGGGACTGAGTTATATGCTCAGCTTGAAAAAGAAAAGGGCAAAGCCGCATTGGATAAATTCTCGCTTTATGACGGAAGCAAAGACACTGTAATGAAGACATTTAAGAAATAGTTTTTTTAGATCTAATGTTTTATTACGTTAGTCTGTGGATATCTTTGTTTTTTCCTTTTATTGATATTGAGAGCATGTTAATCCATGACGAGTCTTCAAGTATCTCAAAAGTGTGCAAAGTCATTGGTTTAATAAAAAAGTAATCCCCATTAGAAGAAAAGAACTCTTTTTTTTCTTTAGTAACCAAATCAGTAAGACTAATCTTTATTTTTCCATTAATTATAAAAAATCCTTCAGTAGCGTTTTTATGATAATGATTTCCTCGAATTTGCATCTTTTTTGAAGTAACATAGTTAATTTCTTTCCAATTGTTGTCTTGGATTAATCCCTTAATTGAGCCGCGATCATCAGAGTAATAAAAATAAGGGTATTTGTGGTTTTCAACTGCAAAGTTTAATGCTTCGTTTATTGTGGGGGAGTAATTATTCAAAAGTTTTCTTAGTTTTGAAGAATTTAGTGAACTGTCTTTTGATATTAACCCTTCTTTTGGCTGGGTTAGGGGGGATATTTTTGGATTTTCTATTCCTAATACTTTTGCTAGTGCAATTGCAAACTCATATCTGCTAGTTTTCTCTTGCCCAACAAGATGTATTGTCCCAAAAAACTTTTTTTCTATTAACAGGGGGATACAATCTGTCAAGTATTCAATGTATGTTGGAGTGTAATAAGTATCTGAAAATACTTCAATCTGATTTTTTGCTTTTAGGTTGTCTAAAACAAAGTTGAAAAAATTTCCTCCTTTTCCAAAAATGTTAGCTGATCTGCAAATAATATATTCTTTGAGATTTTCTTTAATGTACTCTTCGCATTCAACTTTATTTTTTCCGTAAGTAGTTTTTGGCTGAGTCGGGTCCTCTTCTGAATAATTTCCTCGTTCTCCGCTGAATACATATTCGCTTGACAAAAAGATTAAGTTGCAATCCAATTTTAGAAGTTTTATTTCGTCGACAATGTTTTTTGTTCCAAGAACATTAATTTTGTGTGCAAGTTCTGGATTTTTTTCACATTCTGTAAGGCTGCTTAATCCCGCAGTGTGTATTATTATTTTTGGTTTTAGTTTTTTAATGATTTTATGAACCTCAGTTCGGTTACAAATATCCAATTTGATGAATCCTTTTTTGTTAAAAATTGAGGTCTTGTAAGTGGAGTATTCGTTACTTAGTTTATTTGACAAATGTGTTCCAACATACCCGTCTCCGCCAGTGATAAGAATCCTAGGGGTTGTCATAAGAATCAGTTTTAGGATTTTTTTTCCTCTTCTAAATCCGTTTCAACCATTAATTTAGCCAGTTCTTTGAATTTAACTTTCGGTTCCCAATTAAGTTGCTTTTTTGCTTTTGAAGGATCTCCAATCAATAACTCTACTTCTGCAGGTCTAAAAAAGTAAGGGTCAATTTTAATTATTTCTTTACCAGTTTTATTGTCAATCCCAACTTCATTTACTCCTTCTCCTTTCCATTGTAAATCAAAGCCCAAGGTTTTACAGCATTCTTCTACAAATTCTCTTACCGAGTGTGTTTCCCCTGTTGCTATTACATAGTCATCTGGAGTTTTTTGTTGTAACATTAGCCACATTGCTTCAACGTATTCTTTAGCATAACCCCAATCACGCTTAGCTTCAAGGTTACCTAAGTAGAGGCATTTATCCTTTCCAAGTTTAATTCTTACTAATCCTCTTGTTATTTTTTTTGTTACAAAGTTCTTTCCTCTTCTTGGTGATTCGTGATTAAATAAAATTCCATTGCATGCAAATAAATTGTAACTTTTTCTATAATTTCTAGTAATCCAATAACTGAATACTTTTGCACAGCCATAAGGGCTTTGTGGATTAAAAGGAGTATTTTCAGTTTGGGGTACTTCTAGTACTTCTCCAAACATTTCACTGCTTGAGGCTTGGTAGAATTTTGTTTGGGAATCATTATCCCTTATTGCTTCTAATAGTCTTAAAGTTCCAAGTGCATCAATGTCACAAGTGTACTCAGGAATATCAAAACTAATTCTTACGTGTGATTGTGCGCCTAAATTATATATTTCGTCAGGTTGTATTTTTTTTATTGTTCTTGCCAAGCTTGATCCGTCTGAAAGATCTCCATAAATTCTAAAGAACTTACTATCCTTATGTCTTTCTCCCTCAATATGAGTGTCTTTAACTAAGTCATCAATTCTTTCCGTGTTAAAGACTGAGCTTCTTCTTACAATACCATAAACTTCATAGCCCTTAGCTAGTAACAGTTCAGCTAAATAAGATCCATCTTGTCCTGTTACGCCTGTGATTAATGCTTTTTTCATATAATTAACCAAGTGAATTGTTGTACTAAAGTATTTATAAACAAAACTTGGCCTTTATTTTATTAAACGTGTTTTCATGGTAAAATCAAAATTTAAAAAAATTAATTCTAAGCTTGCTTCGCCTGTTTTGTTTTTGGTTTTTAATCGTCCTGATACTGCTTTGAGGGTGTTTGGGGAGATTAGGAAAGCGAGGCCGAAGAGGTTGTATGTTGCTTGTGATGGTCCGAGGGTAAATCGGGCGGATGATTTGGAGAATGTTTCTAAGGTTAGGGATATTGTAAATAATGTTGATTGGGATTGTAAAGTAAAGTATTTGTTTAGAAAAGAAAATTTGGGTTGTGGCAGGGCTGTTAGTGAAGCAATCACCTGGTTTTTTGAGCATGAGGAAATGGGAATTATTTTAGAAGATGATTGTTTACCTGATCAAAGCTTCTTCCCATATTGCGACAAGATGTTGCACAAGTATGCAGACATACCAAAAGTGGGCATGATTAGCGGATCAAATTATTTTTCAAATTTTGGTCCTAAAGAAAGTGATTGTTTTTTTTCCAATTATTATTCTATTTGGGGTTGGGCTACTTGGAGAAGAGCATGGAAAAAATATGATTATGCGTTGAAAAATTTTGATTCTAATAAAGATTCACTAGACTTTGGAAATACTTTTTTTAAACATTATTTTTTAGATCAATTTAAAGCGGTAAAAGAAGGGAAGATTGATACTTGGGATTTACAGTGGGTTTTTTGTTGTGTCTCAAATAATTTGCTTAGTATTGTGCCGAATTTTAACCTAATAAATAATATTGGTTTTTCAGGAGCTCATGCCTCTGGAAAAAAATCAAGAGCCCAAGATATTAAGCTTTTTTCAATGCCGATAGAAATAAGAGCCCCCAAAGAGATTAAAGTGTATAAACCTTATGAGAATAAACTTGCAATGTGGGTGTTAGCTCCAATAGTTATTAAAGGAACGGTTATTAGTTGGTTAAGAAGGTTTAATTTGATAAAATAAGTGATGTTATGCAAAAAATGTTTGTTCAATCAAAACAATTTGTTGCTGATTCGTTGGCGCCCTATTTGAAACGTCCTGTTTTTAATTATTTTAAAGCAAATCACAAAAAAAATGTTTTAATTTCCTATATCGTATCTCCGTTTCGCAAGGGAATTAATTTAAAACATACAAATTTTGCTGAGTCTTTAGAAATAGCAAAAGTTTTTGACAGTCTTGGTTACAATGTTGATGTATATAATTATGATTTTGATGGAAAAATCAATTATGGAAAATATGCTGTATTATTTGGATTTGGTAATCCCTTGGAAAATTATTTTTTTGAAAATAAAAAAAGTGCTACTGTAGTGCATTATGCTACCGGTATGCATGAGTCTTATCAAAATCTGGCTACTCTAAAGCGAGCAAAAGAACTTTACAGACGAAGGGGAACTTTTATTTTACAATCTTCAAGGTTAGTTGGGACAATTTGGCCTGCTCAAACATTTCTTAGTGATTATATAATTGCTCTTGGGAATAAATCAGTTGCTAATTCTTACAAGAAAGATTTTGCAGGGAAAATATTCTCTCTCCCTTTGTCATTTTATGACGTACTTGATTTGAATAAAGTGTTTTTTAGAAAAAACTTTGTTTTAGCAAGAAAACATATCTTGTGGTTTGGGGGATTTGGTGCAGTTCATAAAGGCCTTGATGTATTGCTTGAAGCATTTAAGGGAGTAAATGATGTTGATTTGCATATTTGTGGGTATGTAAATCAGGAATTTGAGTTTTTGAACGAATTCAAAAAAGAACTTTCAATGAAAAACATTCACAATCATGGATTTGTTTCAGTTGATTCTAAAGAATTTTTAGAGTTAATGCGCACTTGTGGATTTGTTATTTTTCCTTCTTGTTCCGAAGGTGGTTCTGCTTCTGTAATAAATTGCATGGCAAATGGGCTAGTTCCAGTAGTTACAGAATCCAGTGGGATTGATACGAAAGGATTTGGGTTTGAAATTAAAGACGTGGAAATTTCTTCGCTTAGAACTAAAATTAAAGAACTTGCCTCCATTTCGCCAAAAAAGTTGGAATTAATGAGCAAAAAGTGTGCAGCGCATGTTCATAGTAATAATTCAATTTCTGCATATTCAAAAAGACTTAGACAGATTATGTTAGAGATATTAGAGTGATTACTTTTATGAAAGTATTATTTGATCACCAAGCGTTTTCTAATCAAACTTACGGTGGAACCTCACGTTATTTCTTTGAACTTTTAACAGAAATACATTCGAAAAAACTTTGTGAGTTTGAATTGCCTTTAATTTTTTCAAATAATGCTTACTTAAAATCCTCTCAATTCACAAAGCCCTTGCCTTTTCTTCATGAAGTTGAGTTCACTGGAAAACGCAGGTTGCTAAACGTAATAAACAATCACAAATCAATGGACAAACTTAACGTAGGCAATTTTGATGTATTCCATCCCACACATTACAATCCATATTTTTTGTATTCTTTGGGGGAAAAACCTTTTGTTATAACAGTTTACGACATGATTCATGAAAGGTTTCCTGAACAATTTTCAAAACTTGATAAAACTTCAGCGCATAAACGACTTCTTGCAAACAAAGCTGATAAAATACTTGCAATTTCAAAGAATACTAAAAAAGATCTTGTGGAGTATCTTGGAATAGATCCAAAAAAAGTGGTGGTTACCCCCCTTGCAACTTCTATGCGAGCAGATAAGAACGCAATGGCCAAAATAGGACCAAGTTTTGCATTACCAAAAAAGTTCATTTTATTTGTTGGAGTGCGGGCAGGGTATAAGAATTTTAATTTATTTTTTGAATCCATCTCAAGTTTACTAAAAAAAACAGAGGTCTCTTTAGTTTGTGTTGGTGGGGGAAAGTTTTCCTCAACTGAACAAGAGTTATTTGAAAAGAGTGGGCTAGTTGGAAAAGTTTTACAGTTTTCAGTTTCTGATAGTGAGCTGCCTTTGTTTTATAGTAAAGCTCTTTTCTTTGCTTTTCCTTCCCTGTATGAAGGATTTGGAATTCCTATACTTGAGGCATTTAGTTGCGGTTGTCCAGTTGTGTTAAGCAAAGCAAGTTGTTTTCCTGAAGTAGCCGAGAAAGCAGCGCTTTATTTTGATCCAACTGATAAGAATTCAATAAAAAATTCAGTTGAACGTTTGCTTTCAGATGAAAAGTTAAGATCAATTCTTGCAAAGAAAGGAAAAGAACGTGCTAAAGAATTTTCTTGGAATAAAACTGCAAAACAAACTGTGGAAGTTTACAAAAGTTTAGTTTAGTGATAATTATGGGTTCAAATAAATTGAATGCGCCTGTTTTGTTTTTGGTTTTTAATCGTCCTGATACTGCTTTGAGGGTGTTTGGGGAGATTAGGAAGGCTAAGCCGAAGAGGTTGTATGTTGCTTGTGATGGTCCGCGTGTGAATAGAGCTGATGATGTTTTGAATGTTGGAAAGGTTAGGGGTATTGTGGAGAATGTTGATTGGGATTGTGATGTGAAGTATTTGTTTAGGAAAGAAAATTTGGGTTGTGGGAGAGCCGTGAGTGAAGCAATTACCTGGTTTTTTGAGCATGAGGAAATGGGAATTATCTTGGAGGATGATTGTTTGCCCGACCAAAGCTTCTTTCCATATTGTGAAGAACTTTTAAAAAAATATAAAGGTAATGAAAAAATAATGATGATTTCTGGAGATAATTATCAGTATAATGGTGGCATTAAAGTAAAAGAATCGTATTTCTTCTCAAAATATTCTCACATTTGGGGCTGGGCTACTTGGAGAAGAGCATGGAATAAATTTGATTTGAATGTAAAAAAATGGCCATTAATAAAAGGAAATAAATTGCCCAAAGATTTCTTTGATAGTAAACAGGAAGAGAAATATTTCTCAAAAGCCTTTGATTTGATTTATTTAAATCCGACTTTCACATGGGATATACAATGGTTATTTACTTGTTGGTACAACAAAGGTTTGAGTGTTTATCCAAATAAAAATCTAGTGAAGAATATTGGGTTTGAAGGCCAATATACAAATACGTTAATTAAGAAAAAGTTTATTTTAGAAACTCCTCTTGAAAGCATGGGGGAAATAGTTCATCCAAAAAGCATTTTTCGGAATATTGAAGCAGATAAATTTACTTTTAATCGTTGGTTCAAAAAAAGTTCGTCTAAAATCATTTTTGAATTATTGCCTTTATCGGTACAACGCCTAGTGCGAAAGATTTACTCTCGCTTTTTACGCTAATTAGTTTCTTGCAATCCAAGGCATTACTTTGTAATCCATTTAACCATTTCTTTTTGTTTTCTCTTCCACTCCTTGTATCCTTTTTCCATATATTTTCTGGCATTAGTTCCAATTTCTTTAAGGTTTGAAAGATTTACTTTTCCTTTTGGTTTAGGGAACTCGTAAAGGTAACCTGTTTTTGTATCTTCAATGTATTCGTTCATCGTAGAATCATTTGGGGCAACCACAACACAACCGCGGGATAGTGGTTCAAGAAAACTATGCCCGATTCCTTCTTTGTTTCTTGGGGCAAAGAAAATGTTAAACTTGCTAGTGAATTTAATGTATTCTTTTTTTGGCATCCACTTGTGGCTAACCTTGATTTTTTCATGAAGGATTTTCTTTTTTTCCATTTGGTTAAATGGATCATTGTGTTGGCGTATTGTTAGTTCATCAATTTGATTAATATCAAGCACTTTGTTTTGTATGAACTCAAGATCAATTCTTTTGACTCTTTCCCAAAAGAAAGCTTTTTTCTTGGAATAATTAGTTACTTTAGCCCCTGGTTTTGGGAAGTATTGATAGTATTCACAATTGAAAAAGTGTTTAAGCTCAGAGTATAATTTCTTCGAAAAACAAACTAGTTTTAGGTTAATCCCTTTATAGAAAATGAATTTTAGTTTTGCAAGAGTGATTCCTCTTGTGCCATCATACATTGGCAGCCAAACAAAGTTCTTGCAATTGAGTTTTCTTAAGTAAGTTGCTGGGGGAAGTACTTGGCAAAAAACTGCTAAATCATATTTTTCTTCATTAAGTTCTTTGATGTTAGCGTGGTGTGTTTCATTCCATTCTACTCTTTGGAATTCTTTGACTTCATATCCATTTTGTTCAAGAATATTTTTAAAGAACGTGAATGAACCAGTAATTTCGTTCCATTTTAAGTGTACAAAAAATGCGCATTTTTTCATTTTATCACATTAATATTTTTGTAGTTTCTTTGGGAGATAATACAAGATAAACAATAGTACTTTTATCCGAGTATTATTTAACTTTTTCTTAGTTAATAATCCTAACCTTCCGAGTTTATAGTAATTTAAGTCATACTTCTTTGCAATCCAGTTAATTGTTTCTTCTGAATAAAATGAAATATGCTGTCCATGATTCACTCCTAAGTATTCCCAGTTCTTAATTTGATTCGGATCTGTTGGTGCGAGTTCGGTTGAAAATAGGATATTTTTTGAGATTTTTAGAATTTTTTCTATCTCTTCAATTGGTTGGGTGAAATGTTCAAAACACTCAAAACAAGTAACTAAACCCACGCGATCTTTTTTGTTATATTCATATCCTTTAGCGAATAAGTTGGGCGTGTATAAATCGTCCCAATAAAAATTAAGTCCCTTATCTCGCATTAATTTGACAAATAAACCATACCCTGCAGCATAATCTAAGTAGTTTGCATTTTTGTCAAAAAAAGTTTTGAGAAGGATGTTTGTTATTTTTGCAAAATCAATATTCCTTTGGATGAGCCCTGTGTCTTCTGCATTTATGGGTTCTTTATATGCTTCTTTAAGCCAAGTCGGGTTGTTAACAAAAGTAAATTTGCAGTTAGGACAATGGTAATATTCTCCAGTATATTTGCCCCTTATTTTTTGTTTAAACACAAGGTCTGTTTTTGTGGAGCATATCTTACAAAGGACCATGATTATTATAGAACCATAAGGGTTTTATAATCCTAAAGCGCCTTTATTTTTTATGTCTTCTCATACAAATAATGCTGCTCCAAGTTCATTTCCAAAAATAACTGTTATTACAGTTGTTTACAATGGGATTAGTTCAATTGAGCATGCGATTAAATCCGTTATTTCTCAATCTTATTCAAACGTTGAGTATGTTGTTGTTGATGGTGGCTCAACAGATGGGACTATTAAGTTAATAGAAAAGTATTCTCAAAAAGGAATTGATTTATGGGCTAGTGGAAAAGATAAAGGGATTTATGATGCAATGAATAAAGGAGTAAAACTTGCTGGCGGGGATGTAGTTTATTTTTTGAATGCGGATGATAAATTCTTTGACAATAAAGTTCTTGCTAAAGTTGCAAAGGTATTTGCTGAAAAGAAAGTAGATATGGTGTTTGGGGATGTATTATTTGATTATCCCCCTGAAAATCAAGAAGTTCGAGTTTCAAGAGATTTTAGCTTAAATGAATTAAAAAAAGGTACAATGCCTCCTCATCAAGGAACTTTTGTTAAAAGAAGTTGGCTTATTGAAAATCCTTTTGAAATTACTTACAAATCTTCTTCAGACTTTGATTGGTTTTGCAGAGTGGCAAAAAAAGGAATTACAAGCGAGAAACTTAATGAGATAATTGCAATTTTTACAAGTGGGGGAGTAAGCTCGGGTACTGTCTCTTACAAGGAAACGGAACTTGTTGTAAAAAAATATTTTGGGATAAGTAGTTATGTAGCTCTTGTTTTGAAGCATAGAGTATTTTCAATTGTAAAATGGATTTTAATTAAAACAAGTTTAGTAAAACTGTGGCATAAGTTTAATTCTAAAGCAAAAATAGTTTAGTGTAAGGCACAAAGTGGCTTTGACTAATCTAGAAGACTTTTAATTTCTCTAAGTAGTTTACTTTCTTTGTTTGTTGTTTTATTAGAATTTGGTTTTGATTTTTTAATTAGTTCAGGAAGCTCTTTTTCATTAAGAGTGTAAGGTATTCCATATTTTTTATTTATTGCTTGGCATAGTTCAATTTGGTGGTCATTAGTGTGTTCTCCAAATTTTTCTAATCTAGGGAATAGAATAATTGATTTGTTATTGGACAGAGCATCAATAAGTGTTCCAGCTCCCGCATGCATTACTACTAACTCACTTGATTTTATTTCTTTTAATTGTTCAGCATAACCTAAAAATTTAGTAAATTTTGCATATTTTGGGGTGTAAGTAGAGTTTCCATTTTGAATGAATACTTGCATTTGTTTGTTCTTAGCAAGCAAATCCATTTCTTTGACTAGTCTGTCAAATTGATTAGGTCGTGTTCCGACTGATACAAATATCTTCATCAAAATCACTTTTCAAATACCGCTCCAACATACTTTGCTTTTGGAAAGAACTTCTTTCCTTCTTCCCATTGAACATAAAAATCTTTTACAAATGGATAGATTAGTTTTCCAGTTAAGCTCGGGGAGTCAATCCTACAAAAGGATTCAATGTAAATTACTTTTTTTCCTAAAATAGTTCCTAGTATTAGTGCAGGAAATGCTGTGTCTGCGCCAGTGGATAACACAACTTGGGGGTTTTCTTTAAGCATTATCTTTGCAGTTTGAAAAAATGAAACAATGGCCCAAAAGGGGTTTCTGTTAGCACTCTTAACAAAGTAAACTTTTTCTTTCTTTGCTAAATCGCATGCATTAATCTTGTTCTCGGAAATGAAGAAATGGGGTTTATTCTTCCAAGCCACTTCAAGTTGCATTACTTCCGTCAAATGTCCGCCTGCACTTGCAGCAATACAGATTTTTTTGTTTTCTTTCACTTTTTCACCCAAAAATTTCTCTTAACCTTTTCACAATTCTCGTTCGATCAACGTATTTGCTTGGTTTGTTGTTTTTGTACCAAGGTTCTTGAAGCATTTTGATATATTTTTTTTCATTTGTGTCAAGATCAATAACTTTGTCAACTACTTTATTCATATCATTATAGTCGTGGTAGTTAATGAAGCTCTTTGTGTTAAAATCCTGTTCAATTAATGGATTTCCCCAATAAATTGGAATACTATTTGCTAACATGGGGTGATAGATTTTTTCAGTAGTGTATCCTGGATAAGAAGAGTTTTCAAAAGCAATAGTGAATTTGTGACTTTTTAAGAAGTTAACTTTGGTTTTTTCATAATCCTCAAAATGTCTTGAAAGAAGTCCTCCTATTTGGTTTTTTCCAAGAGTTTTTCGTTCAATTTTTCCTATTAATTGAATTAGTTTATTTTCTGAAAGCGGTTCCTGGTTATTCATTGATTTTCCTGGAGAATTAACTTTTTTGTATTTTGACAATTTAGTAAATATTTCAGTTCTTTCTTTAGTATCTTTAGAGTAAACATAAGCGCAAAAGTTAGTTTTTTTCTTTGTAACAGAATTTATTTGGTTAGGATTATTGTGTTTGATTAGGTCCTCTCCCGCGCCATGAAAAGTATAAAGCGGCAATCTCAAATGCCTTGGGCTTTTTACTTTTTCATCATAATCAAAGGTAAAGGCCCAGTCACATTTATCCATTTGGGGCCTGCAATTCTCTCCAGTATAAAATATTTTAACAAAATCTCCCTCAATTGATGGCATTTTTAGAGTGTTTTTATTTTTGAATGAAGAAAAGAACACAAACTCTGGGTCTTGTGAGAGAGTAACCTTGTAGTTTTCCTTTAATAGTTTTGTAAAAAGGTTATTTTCTTTATCAAAGTTTTTCCAGAAATACTTGAAATCAATTTTTATTTCTTTCAAATAAACACCTTAAAATAAAATTGGTCTTACAAAGAAGTAAGCAATTGCAATTAGTCCGATTAACGTTTGTATGCCAAGAATTATTAGTACAACTTGGACTTCTGTAAGTTTTCCTTTTCCTAGTTTTAATATGACTTGGGTTAATGATCCTCCTTTAGGATTTGCACTCAGAGTTCCTTTCTTGTTTGGTATTCCAAAGCACTCTGATTGGAATTTGTGCTTTGCTTTGATTAAAAACTCAACGAAAAATAATCCAATTATTATTACTCCAATTGTTTCCATGTTTCCGATAATACACATTATTGCAAGATTAGCTCCAACCATGAGTGTGAGTGAGTCTCCCCCAAATATTTTTGCAGGAAACCAATTGAATTTCAAAAATGCAATTAGTGCTCCAAACATTGCAATTCCCAAAATTGCAGCAGTAGTTTGTCCAGTAAGTAGCGCGATTATTGTAAGTACAAAAGTAAGAATTATTCCTTGTCCTGCTTCAAGTCCGTTAAATCCTGCAAGCATGTTGAATGCATTGCTTGCTCCAGTTATTCCAATTGGGATTATTATTAATGCATAAAATATTCCTAGATTTACTTCCCCAAATAATGGAAGGTTCATTGTTGTTTCTCCAACTTGTATTGCCATTAATGGGAGTGCAGCAAGGATTGGGAATAACGCGTGTTGCCATTGTCTAATTCCTTTTTTCCACCCAATAATATCATCAATTACTCCAATAAAGCAAATCATTGCAATCGTACAAAATCCAGCAAGTAACAGACTTAATTCAATTGTAAAAAAGTGCAAATATGTTGCAATAAAAATTGCGGCAAATACACCAAAACTAAAACCCAGAAAAACAACTGCTCCCCCAAGTTCTGCTACAAGGGGTTTATCAAATTTATTCATGTCTTTCCCAAGAAACCCCTGTTCATGCATTCTTTTTAGAAAAGGAGGCATGAGTATAAGCACAGTTATTAGTGCTACAATTGCAGGTATAACTAATGATAGCATACTAATGAATAGATTTTTTTTATTTTTAAATAGGTTGGTACGATTTTTCAAGCGGTATTTTTTGGCTAATTTACTTCTTTATCTTGAGTATTTTTACTCCGCTCTTATAATATGCTTCTTCGTAGTACTTGCTTGTTTCGTCACTGTTTAACCAAGCTTTCATTAGATTAGTGTTGTTCATTGCTTGGTTTAAAATAATTAATTGGTCGCTTGTTCTATAGTAAAACACTGGGTCGCTTCCGTTTTGGAAGTCGTCAGGATTTGATTTCCACTTTGTTGCAAGTGAATTCCATTGTGCTCTTGGTAATTGTGATCCTTCACAAGAAACTGATGCATTAACATCCTCAGGAACTGTACAACTTAGTACTCTTGTCGTTCCGCCTACATATTTTTGTGTAACTTTAGAATCAACTTTTCCGGCAACATAATATTCAAATGTTGGTGCGCTGTAAACCATGTCTGAATCAAGAATGATGTAATCTGCTTTCATTTCATCTTTTGCAATGCCATAAGCTGCATTTGTATCAGTTAGTGTGACAAACTTTGCCATAGCAACATTTGCTTCCATTGAAGAATTTCTATTATCTGTGGTAAACATTCTGTCAGTTAAAAATGCTAATATGTGTCCTTGGTCCCACCAATTAAAGAATTTTGCATCAATTGCAGTATTTTGTATAATCCAGTTTTCTGCAGAAACCCATTCAGGGTGTTCATCATTATAAGGGACATAATCTGGGAAAAATCTTGCACTTGCTCCTACTCCAAGTAAAACAATTAAAAGTAGTGCTCCAAGAATTACTTTTGTTTCAATTCCTTTGTTTATTTCAAACTTCTTTAATCCTTCAAGTGCAATGTAACAAACAATTGCTGCAGCCGGTGCAATTGCAAGACCGAAAACGAAAGTGAATTTTAATGTGTACCATGCAAGGAATAGAGTAATTATTACCCAAAAGAAGTAAATGATTGCTGTGTGGAAGTCTTCTTTGTTTCTAAATAAATACAATCCTATTGGGAGTAACACAATTGCTAACCAAGGGAAAATAATTAAGTCATTATATTTTGTTCCAAAGAATTGGTTACCGTTACTTTCTTCTCCAACCATTGCTCCAATAGAAGTTCTATCGTGCAAGTCAGGAACTGTTATGAAAAACATTACCATTGCCAAGAACCCTAAGTATAACCCTGCAATTACAAGGATTGAGAATAAATTTTTTGTTTCTTTAGTTAATTTTGGAATAACAAAAATACTTAGTGCAATTGCAATTATGCTTCCAACTATTACCCCGATAGCAATTATGCTCACGTTAACATGTAGTGGCCCTGAAACATATCCTAGTGCATCACTAATCCAATCTTCTCCATAAGCATAAGATATTACGTGGAATACAACCATTGCTAAAAGAACTTTTACTGCAAAAGCAAATGCTTTAGTTGACTTAAAGTCCTTAACTCCACTTTCTTCTTTTGAAGCAATCCAAATTATTGCGAAAATTGCATATAATATTACTATTAGGGGGATTAGTAAGTACATTCTCCAAGTCATTGCCATTAATCCAAAGAATATTCCCGCAATTAGTGCGTTGATTAAAGTTGCCTTGTTTAATCCATTATTTTTTATTGATCTGACGAAAAAGATAAATCCTATTACCATCCAAAGGAAACCAAATGCATTATCTCCCTGTGCTCCAGCCATTGTTCGGTAAGCAAATGCCGGAGTTACTGCTGCAACAAAAGCAGTGATTAAACTAATTTTTCTGTTATTAAAAATTTCTTTTGTTAAGAAATACATTAGTATGCAGATTAATGATCCAAAAATTACTGGGTTTAATTGCATTGAATACATTAGTAAATCCTTGCTGTAAGGTTGTCCAAATGAAATTAGTTCATAGAATGCAGCACTAACATAATGGTATACACTTGCAGGCTGGTGAGTCATTCCTCCTAATTGGTAATAAACGCTATGGTCAATTGCAGGAATACTTCCTGTTGTAACAAGACTTTCAACTAATCTTGCGTGGTAAAATGCATCAAATTCAAATAAATAGTGGTATCTAAGTAAGTGCCCTCTTATTCCGAGTGCTAGTAAAAAAATTGCAATTAATAAAACAATAATTGCTCTATTATCCCAAATTGTTTGAGTAATTTTTTGAACAAGGTTCTTTTGATGCCCAATGTGGGGGTCAGAATGATGGGTAGTATGAGTTTCGTGATGAGTGTGTTCGTGTTCTGTCAACTAAAATCACTGATTAATACAGAAAGCAATCCTTTTTAAAAGAAACTTTGGATTCAAAAATATTAATTTTTAAGTGCGGGGTTTTTATTGAGTTCTTGTTTCCTTTCTGAAATGGGTTTTCAAAAGTTATTTTTTGGTACAGCTGGTTTGCCAATTTCTACTCCTGAGCCACGTTCAACAATTGAAGGAATTAAGCGAGTTAATTCACTAGGGTTAAATGGAATGGAACTAGAATTCGTTCATTCGGTGTTTATTTCAAAAGAAGCGGCTCCTGAGATAAAAAAATTAGCGCAAGAAAAAGAAGTTAACTTGACTTGCCATGGTTCCTATTACATTAATCTTAATGCGGTTGAAAGATCAAAAATGCATGCTTCTGTTTCCCGGGTAATTGCTTGTGCAAAACGAGCAGAAGAAGCAGGGGCAGTATCAATGACTTTTCACGCAGGGTTTTACCTAAAGGATTCTCCGCAGAAGACTTTCACAAATATAAAAAAGTGTTTTGAAGAAATTTCTGACAAATTGAAGGCATCAAAAAACAAAATTACAATTCGCCCAGAAACAACTGGTAAAGGGAAACAATTTGGTTCAATTGAAGAGCTTTATTCTCTTTCCTCTCAATTGGACAACGTTCTCCCTTGTATTGATTTTTCTCACTTGCACGCTCGGTCAAATGGAAAATACAATACTTATGCTGAATTTAGGAAAGTTTTGGAAGATGGGGAAAAAGCTTTAGGAAAAGATTTTCTAAAAAATCTTCACTGCCATGTTTCAGGAATTGCTTATTCAGAAAAAGGAGAGCAGCACCATTTGTTTTTGAAAGAATCAGATTTTAATTACAAAGATTTACTTAAAGCTCTAAAAGATATGAATTGTGCGGGAATCGTTGTTTGTGAATCCCCAAATATTGAAACTGATGCTTTGCTATTGAAAAAGATTTTTGAAGAAATTTGATTAGTTTGTTTTGCTATTAAGAAATGGAGTTTACTTTTTCTTTTTTTACTTTTTCGTAGTTCTTTCTTAACAAATCATAAAACCTTTTCATTTCATTCTTTCCCGCAACTTTTAATACATCCAGTTCTGGGCCAAAAATTTCAGTATACCTATCTCTTCTTCTAATGAGTTTTGTTTTTCCATCCTTGTCAATTTTTACGATTGGCGCAAGTTTTAAGTTGTTAAAATTTGAACCCATTGCAAAACTATATGCTCCAGAGTCCATTACAACAAGCAAATCTCCTTTAGATAATTTGGGCATTTTTTGGCAAGTTGCAATCACATCAATATTATCACAAGTACATCCTGCAATATCATATTTGTAAGTGCTTTTTGTTCTCATTTTTGTTCCTGGCAAAATTTCGTAATCACAGTGTGACACTAACACATCAGGGAACATTGAATAACAGGATCCATTTGTAATCACAATTTCTTTTTTATCGAGTTTCTTATTGCTCACAACTTCAATAATTCCAATCCCTGCATTTGCAACAATAAATTTTCCTGGTTCAAAAATAAGTGTTGGTAATGGAATTTCCTTTTTTTCACACAATTTCTTTAAGAACGGACAAAATCTTTCTCCTAATTCTTTTGGTCTAAAATATTTTCCCGGGCGATACACAGTAGGAGCTTCAACTGGGAACCCTCCCCCAAAATCAAGCATTTCAATTAACATTCCGTTTTGTTTAGCAAAAACCGCCAAATCAACTAATTTTTTTGCAGCTAAGAAATAGCTCTTAGTATTGTGAGAATAAGATCCGTGGAAGTGGAATCCTTTAAGTCTAATAATTGGATTATCCCTTACTTTGATTAATGCTTTTTTTGCATAAGAAAAAGGTATTCCATATTGTTGTTTTTTTGTTGTATAATTCCCTAGTGTAATCATTGGGTTTATTCTAAGCATGATTGGAACCGCTTTGTTTATTTCTTTCCCAGCTTCTATTGCAGTATTTAATTCCTCAAGAGAATCAATAGTTATTGCACTTACTCCTACTTCTAAAGCAAAAATAATATCTTGTTTTGATTTGTAAAGATTAGTGAAAGTTATTTGCTCGGGTCTAAAATCCGCAAGTAATCCCAAAATTATTTCTCCAACACTACTTGCATCAAAATCAAGGCCTTCCTCTTGAATGATTCTTAGCACTTCTAAATTAGAATTGCATTTGCATGCATATTGTGGTCTAAAAGGAAAATAATCAAATCCTTTTTTGAATTCTCTGCACCTTTCACGTATTTCTTCATCAACAATTATGTAAAGCGGAGAACTGTACTTTTTTACAATTTCCTGGAGATTAATCCCTTCAATTAGTAAATTTCCTTTATTATCCTGTGAAAGAAAATGTTTCCATCTGGCACGCAAGTATTTTCTTGAAACGTTTTTTCTTTCACTTTTTCTTTTAGGTTTGAGTGCTGGGAGTTTCTTTTTCCCAACATTCAGTTCGCCTGTAGGTTCTACTTCTTCTTTTGAAATATTTTTATCGTTTTCCGTTCTTTATCACGCTCAGTTAGAAAATTTTTATTCTACTTTTATGCATTTTACAGGGCAAGCATTTTCTGCATCTTTACTGCATCCAGCAACTTTAGCAACTTTAACAAATAATTTTCCTTCTTTTTTTCCGCCAATAAGTTCGGCTTTGTCTCCTTTTAGTATCCAATCAGTTGGGCAAATTGCTGCGCATGCTCCGCAACCAATACATGCATCTTGATCTTGTGTTATTTTTACCATTGTATCACCCTCGATTAATATCAAAAGAGATTATTTTCTTTTGATGACTGCCAAAGAACAATAATTTTTTCTTTGACGTAATAACGAAAATAAAGTCTTGATTGTTTAAATAACTTCTGTTGCCTTTTTTGGAATGATAAGCAATTTTTTTACTATTTAATTTTGTTTTTTTTTTATTTTGCTTGGGTGATTATCATTTTTATTTTACTTTTTTTCCTATCGTAATAATTTTACTCCTAATTTTAAAAATAATTTTTTGTATTTGGAAATGTTTTCTTGCTGACTAAAGTAAATAGTTTTTTTTATGGCGCTTTAGTGGAGTTGAATTGACTTTGTTATCAAGAGTGACATAAAAATCCTTGTCTTTTGACAAGACGATGGGGAATAAACAATGCAAGTGCTCAACTTGAGCACTGCATACAAAGAGTAAGGCAGGCCATGTTCCGCCATCGGCATAACGGAATACGCTGACATCCTGTCTTGCGACAGGATTAGAGAATAAACAAATGCACACACTCTACTGAGTGTGGCATTACAAAGAGTAAGGCAGCGTCTGGTAGGCTCCAATCATAGATCAGTGCCAAGCCAATCCTTGCGAGTCTTAACTTCCGGGTTCGGAATGGGTCCGGGTGTTGCCCTCGCGGTTTGGCCGCCTTAATTATATTTCCTTCTGCAAGGTTTATAAAGCTTGCTTCTTGGGCGATTTTTTTCCTTGTTCGGGAGTTTCCTAACAAAAAACAAGAGTTAAATACAAGCTTTGGCCCTGTTTAATTTGATGGCTTTAGTTTATGCCGTTGGGTGATTGAGCATGAAAGTGAAAGTGGCATTATTTGCATTATTAATTTTAGTTTTACTGGGGTGTACTGCTCCTCAGCCACCCGTGCTTTCTTCGACTGGTTTAATGGGTTTTAAGCAACTTGATGATTCTCAGTCTACTCCGCAAGCTTTGGATGATTTAGTTGCAGCAAATAATTCCTTTGCAGTGGACTATTACAACAAATTAGATTCAAATCCAGAAAATAGTGGGAAAAATATTTTCTTTTCTCCATTTAGTATTTCAACAGCAGTAGCAATGACTTACGAAGGTGCTGACGGAAATACTGCTAAAGAAATGAGAAACGTTTTCTATTTCCCAAAAGATGATTTAACAAGACAATCTTCTTTTGCTAAATTGTATAATTCTTTAAATGAAAGTGCTTCAAAGGGAAATTATAAGTTGGGTGTGGCAAATGCGCTTTGGAATGAAAAAACTTATGAATTCAAACAAAGTTTTTATGACACAATTGACAAGTATTATTATGGAAAATCAACTTCGGTTGATTTCAAAAATGCTCCTGAAGAACAAAGACAATTAATCAATAAATGGGTTGAAGATCAAACTCAACAAAAGATTAAGGAACTTCTTCCCGCACAACCACCTTCAATAAAACCTGATACAAGAATGGTTTTAGTTAATGCAATATATTTCAAGGGAGATTGGTTAACAAAGTTTAAATCAGAAAATACATCCGATTCTGACTTTCTGGTAAATTCTGATAAAACCGTTACTGCAAAAATGATGCAACAAACTGAAAAATTTAATTATTTAGATGATGGGGTATTCCAATACGTTGAATTGCCCTATAAGGGGGAAGATATGTCAATGATTGTTCTTCTTCCAAAAGGAATTGCAACTGATTGTGCGCAAAACACGGATTGCATTGAGGATACTTACAAACCAGTATACAATTTTACACTGCCCTCCGCTGAAAATCTTGCTTTAGTAAAAGAAAAAATGAATAATACTAAAGTAAATGTTTCTTTGCCAAAGTTTAAGTTCACTGCCAGCTATAAAATGAAAGCAGATTTGGATCAAATGGGGATGAAAGAAGCTTTCACTGATTTTGCAAACTTCTCTAAACTGGATGCTGCAAATTTTGTAAAAATTGGGGAAATATACCACAAAGCATTTGTTGAAGTAAATGAAGAAGGAACAGAAGCAGCTGGTGCTACGGCAGTAGTGGTAGTTGAAAAAACCTCCATGGAAATAATTCCTGTGTTTAATGCAAATCATCCATTTGCTTTCTATATCCAAGATAACAAAACTGGGGAGATATTATTCCTTGGTAAAATCCTTGATCCAACTCAAGAAGGGGAATAGCTTCTTTAAAAAATTAGTTCTTGTTAGGGTAGTTCCCTAACAAGTTTTAAGTTTTATTTTTTTATCTTATTCTAAGTTTTTCTTTCCTTTTTTCATTCTTTTCTTAACCATTTCTTCAACAAGTTTTAATCCTTGTTTTAGGTGTGCTTCTTTCTTTGCTCCTGCGCAAATCATTTTTCCGTTTTTGAATAATAAGAATGTTAGTTTTGGTTCATCCATTCTAAGTATTGCTCCTGGGAATTGTTCAGGTTCATATTCAACGTTATCAAGGTTCATTGCAACATCAAACAAATCTAAATTGATATCAAGTGATGCTGTAGCAACAAAGTTAACGATTTCAAATTCAACGTTTCTTTTTATTTTTACTTCTTTTTGAACATCGTGAATCATTTTGTTTGCTTTTCTGATTCCTTGTTCTATTTGCTCTTCAGAGTTTGCTCCTGAGCAAATAACTTTTCCATTCTTGAACAAAAGCATTGATACTTTTGGTTCTTTGATTTTTAGTATTGCTCCTGGGAATTGTTCAGGTTCATACTCAATGTTTGGTATTCCTACCGCTAAAGAATAAAGATCTAAATTTTGGTCTAAGGAAGCTGCTGCAACCATGTTTACAATAGTGTACTTCATACTATTTCACCCCAAAAGGCCCTTTTTAAAGCCTTAAACTATTTATAAATACCCTAAGAAGAGTTTATAAACCCCCTTTTAAATGGGTGAAAAATTCGCTTTTCTTGTCCTACAAATAACGGGGGTATTATTCGGGATTTTAGTAGGGATTTGAAAAGAATTGTTTTGAAAAGTTTGAGTTAAGTAGGCTTTGAATTGATTATTTTTACCAGTTCAAGTAGCACCCTTTTAAAGCTTTCTCATCCAGATTTTGTTATTAACACAAAATGGTGAGCTATAAATGAAGATTCAAGGACATCCACGAAATAAGGGTAGAAGAGGAAAGACAAGATATAAGATGTCTAAGCACGGACCTAAAACTAGTGTTAATGATATTATGAGAGAATTTGAAATTGGAGACAAGGTTCAAATTGTTATTGATGGAAGTATCCACAAAGGATTCCCACACAAGAATTTCCACGGTTTAACAGGAAATGTTAAAGCAAAAAGAGGAGAAGCTTACGAAATTTCAGTTGCAAAAGGAAATCAACCTTTAACAGTTGTAACAACTCCTGTGCACATGAAGAAATTATTGTAAATTTGAGTTTAATTAAGTGAATTTGAATATTTTGGTGAATGAAATGGAATCAAAAGTTGTATCAATGAAACCAGTTGCTTTGTACGAAGTAAAAGAGATTCTTAAAGGTAGAAAGACTGATAAGGAACTTAATTACGAACAAGAACAAACAATGAAATTCGTTGAAAAGTTCTCTAAACTTACTGAAAAACAATCAGTTGACTTACTAAAAGAATTAGTTGAAATTAACTTTTTGAAAGATTTAGAATTACTTAGATTTGAAATTGCAAACGTTGTACCTACAAGGGTAGAACAATTGCAGCTAATGTTGCCAAAAGGCGTAGCTCCTTCGGAAGAAGAGCTAAAATTGGTCATCGAACTTACAAAGAAGTTCGAGGAAAAGCTAGAATAAGTCTTCTAGTTGGCTTTTCCTTTAAAGTTTGATGAAAAGTTATTTTTAATAAGGACAACGACAGTAATATGTATTGTTTGAAGTGATTGATGATGACAGCAGAAGAACACGCATTGGTACTAGATTTCATGCCTCAAGGCAAATCCTCTTCAGCGAAAGCAGAAGCTCTTGCGCAAGTAATGGGAAAGGATTTCTTTACTCTTTTAGAAGTAGTTCCAAAGCTAGGAGTTAATCTTACTGTTTGCGAAGAAATTTACGTTGGGAAAGACGAGAGACCAAAAGTTGAACTTGTTAAAGGAAGAATTTCTTACAAAGATTTGACTTCGAATTCTCTCTCAGAAATTGATGAAGTAATTACAAAAATTGTTCAATCAAAGAAAGAAAAATTCCTTGCTTTCTTTAATACTTCAAGAGCAATTTCACTACGAAGACACCAATTAGAACTTTTACCAGGAATGGGAAAGAAACACATGCTTGCAATACTTGACGAGCGAGAAAAGAAACCATTTGCAACACTTGAAGAAATAGTAGTTAGAGTAAAAGGAACTCCTGATCCAGTTAAATCAATTGTAAAAAGAGTAATGGAAGAACTTCAAGATCCTGAAGATAAACACTACTTATTCGTTCGACCACCAGCAGAACCAAGACCACAACAATATGGTGGAAGAAGATTCTAACTAAACTTATTTCTTTTCTTAATTTATTATTTTAGTTAGTTTGGTTTTTTGTGATTTGAATGGGTTTGTTTGAAGAATTGCAGGACATGATGCTTAAGTATCATTTTAGGCCTGATAAGAAACTCTCTCAATTTTTTTGTATAAATGAAGCTCTACTTCAATATTTAGTGAACTCGGCAAAAATGGAGAAAGGGGATGTTGTTTTAGAAATTGGTCCCGGAACTGGATTTTTGACAAAAAGATTAATTGAAAAAGCAAAAAAGGTTGATGCAAAAGTAATTGCATTTGAGGTTGATGAATTAATGATTGATCTTCTTAAAGATCAATTTGGCGCTGAGATAGAAAGCGGTTTATTTAATATAATTAATGGAAATGTTTTGGAACAAGACATGCAAGCACTTGGTGTAAACAAAATTGTTTCTCTTCCTCCCTACCACATTTCTAGTGATTTATTGACAAAAATATCTTTAACAAATGGTTTAAGCAGAGTAATTTTGGTTCTTGATAAAGGGTTTAGTCAAAAACTTCTTGCATTTGAAGGTCTGACTGAATACGTTGCATTAACAGTTTTAGTTAATTTGAATTCAAAACTTGAAGTTCTTGAAGACACAATCGAGCAATCAAGTTTTTTTCCTGCACCAAATTGCTTGAGTACAGTAATTCAATTAGATTTTGATACAAAGAATAATTCAAAAGAGTTCTATACTTTTTTAAGAGAATTATTTCGTCACAAGAACAAGGACTTGCAGCGTTCTTTAAAACAATCATTTGGTTTCTTGAGTAAATCTCTAGGATGGAAAGAGAAAGATTTTGATTTAAAAATAAAATCCCTAAAACTTGCTCAAAAGAAAGTATACTTATTAACTCCTGCAGAGTTCTTGGATGTGTTTAATCACATGCAAGGAAGTACAAGCGAAGAAAAAAGTGTTTCTAAGAAGAAAGCTTCTAAAAAGAAATAAATTCTCTTTGAAAAATATTGTTCTTCTTCAAAGATTTTTTATTTCACCTAACTGTTTGTAGTATTATTTTCTTGAATGTATATGGGGAACTTTGTATTGCAAACTTTTCAGCGAGTGCTAATTTTTCCTTATTCTCAGCGTAAAGAGTAATTAATACATCATTTTCATGTACTTTGTCTCCAACCATTTTGTGTAGCATTAATCCTGCTGTTGCATTTGATGGTGCGCCAGTAATTCTTGCAATTTTTGTTAAAGTTTTAGTATTTAGTTCCTCAACAATTCCTTCAGTTGGAGAAAATATTTCCTTTTTATAAGGTGCCATTGGGACGCATTCGCTTGCATTAATCTTTCCGCCTTGGGCTTTAATTATTTCTTTCATTTTCTTTAGTGCTTCTCCGGAATTAAGTACACTAAGTGCAAGATCGTATCCTTTTCCAAGTTCTGATTTTCCAACCATTTCAAATATGGCTCCGGCAAGTTCGCATGATTTTTGTGCTAAATTATCAAATCTTTTTCCTTCAAGTACTTCAAGGGCATATTTTGCTTCAAGTGCTGCTCCAAAAGCTAGTCCGCATGGTTCGTCTCCGCTTGTAATAACTGCTTCAACGTGCATTCCAACTTCTTTACCAACTTGAACAAACTTTTTAGCCATTCTCATTGCAGTTTCTTGATCTTTAATTTTAACATTTTTTCCAACTGGTAAATCAATTACAACAAATTTACTTCCAACACTAGCTTTTTTTGCTAGAACTGATGCAATTACTTGTCCTTCAGGATCAAGTGAAAGAGGGTGTTCAATTTTGATTATTTTGTCATCTGCTGGTGCAAGGTCTACTGCTCCGCCCCAAGTAATTACTCCTCCAACTTTTTGAGTAATTGATTTTATTTGATTCATGTTAAGATTTACATTTGCAAGTACTTCCATTGAATCTGCTGTGCCAGCCGCACTAGTAATACTTCTTGAAGAAGTTTTAGGCATCATTAATCCTTGTGAAGCAACAATTGGAACAACAATCATTGTGGCTCTTCCATTAACTCCTCCCACACTATGTTTGTCAACTACAATTCCTTTTCCAAAATCAATAATGTTTCCGTCCGCGATTAATGCTTTAGTCATTGAAATTGTTTCATCAAGATCAAGTCCTCTCATATAAATTGCGCTAACAAAGGCTGTAGCTTCTATTTCGCTTAATCGTTCATCAGAAATATCTTTTACAATTGTAGTAATTTCTTCAAGAGTTAGTTTTTCTCCAGTCATTTTTTTTCTAATTAGTTCAGCACTTCTAAGTGTTTCAGTAGCTTTAGTAGTGATCTTTGAACCACTTTTTACTCCGAGTTCTTCTGCAACCTCGGCGAATAAACCAATTTCATCATGTTCAATGGAATATTTTGTAATATCCACAATTGCGACAATTCTCTTTCCATTATTTTTATTATAAAGTTCAACTCTGTCTCCAGCCATTACTCCAAGTTCTTTTGCATCAATCTCATGTAAAATAGCAACGTGAATTCCTGCTTGAATTGGAAAAGCTTTAACTTTCAAATCTTGAATGTATCCATCATTAGCCAAAAAATCACCACTATTAAGCAAGAGTAAATTCAAAGTTGTATATAAGGGTTTTTGGGGAAGAGTTGTCCTAAAATGTGTGCTATTTATCTGGGAGTAGTTTGAAAAAATAAAAGAATTATTTCTTCACAGGATAAGCTTCTTCTATTAGTTTTTCTTTTCCTTCGAAAGCTTTTCTAATTGGTGCAAGTAATTTGTCAATCTCTTCACTCATTGCGGTTTTGAGATCCATTGGGTGAAGTTTTCCTTCCTTGTAAATATTTTCTAGTTCTGTGTAAGTCGCAATTTCTAAATTTCCTCCAAACTTATCTGGTCTTTTAATAATTAATTTTTCGCCCTTATCTTCTTTGATTGTCATGATTACATATTTCATGAAAGCAAGTACTCCGTTTCCTTCAACTTCTTTTTCAGGGCAAAAAGCTTTATTTAATTTTGATTTAATGTCCGCAGTTTTTTCCAAAAGATCAATCTTTGAATTTGGGTCGCTTGAACTCATTTTTCCAGTTGCAGTTAATCCTGGAATCAAAGGAGTCATGAATTCAATTCTTGGTTTGTATCCAAGGTTTGGTAAGTTTTCACGAGCATACATCATGATTTTTCTCTGGTCTACTCCGCCGTATTGCATGTCTACGCCTAAGTATTGTTCGTCAAGTGCTTGAAGTAATGGATAAATTAAACCTGATAGTTTTGGATTGTCTCCAAATTTAACAACATCACTAGCAGCTTTAGTTGCATCGTGAACTGAAGTGAAAGTTGCAAGTTTTAGTACATCCATCATGTATTCTTTCTTTAATTGAAATTCGCTTCCTCTAACAATTTCTAAGTGTGTAATATCTGCTCCAGCGCTCTTTAACATTTCTTTAATTACAATACTGTAATACTCATATCTTTTTTCTAATAAATCCCATGGGCAATTATCAAGTGCTCCGTGTACATCCGCAAGTAGTATTTTTACTTTAAATCCGGCTGCCAAAAAATCCGCAACTTTTTTTGCCCAAACAAAATAACCAATATGTGGCCTGCCAGTAACCGCAGTGCCCAAATAAACTACCGGGTGTTCTTTAGTTTCAATTAGTTTCTTTAATTCCTCAGGAGTAACAATCTCTTGAGCATTTCTCATAACTAAAGTAAGTTTTTGTTCAGCGTTCATACAAATACCAAGTCAAGTAGTGTTTTTATTAATTCCTTTGCGTCAATTTTTCTTTTGGTTTAAAGTTTTAGGAACTCTTTCTCGTGTTTATCAATTTGCAAATCATTGTATAGTTTTGAAGTAAGTGCGCTTGGAGAGAATACGCCTAGTTCGCAAATTATTCCTTCAATTGTGCATGCATCGGTTCTGTCAAAAGCAGGGTTTTGTATTTTAACTTTTGTAGCTTTGCATTTTTGCTTTGACTTTTTATCCCAAATTTCTTCAGGGTTTCTTTCTTCAATTGGTTCTTGTTTTCCTAAAAAAGTTCCTGGCTCAAATTTGTGCGAAGAACAAACACTGTAATGCTTTGTATTAAATCTTTTGCAAGCATAACTGATTTGGTTAGTTCCGATTTTGTTAATTACATCCCCGTCAGCAAGGAAAGCATCTGCTCCGCTGAAAAAATAATCACATTCTTTTAGTATAGTTGAAGCAGCATTGTCCACAATTAATGTAACATCAATTCCTGCTTGGGCAAGTTCTGTAGCAGTAATTCTTCCTTGGTAAAGTGGTCTAGTTTCAAGGCAATAAACTTTTTTGATTTTGCTTTTAGCTTTTATTAACATCTTAACAACTGTTGAAGAATGGCAAATTGTAAGAATGGTTGAATCTTTTTCAATCATATTTGCGCCAAAAGTAGCAATGTTCTCAATGGCTTGTGTTCTATTTTTTTCATATTCTTGAACAGTAGAAATGATTCTACCCTTCATTTGGTTAACGCTTAATTCTTTTTCTGAAATACTTTTTTTAACAATTCTAAGTGCAGTTCGTAATTCTGGTTCAGTTGGTCTTGAATGATAAAGTTCTTCATAATTTTTTAAAAATTCTTTTCTAAATCCCGTAGTTGTATTTTCTTTACTTGCATGGCTCGCTTTAAGTAACGCCTCAATAGCTTTTTTTCGAACATTACTTGCTCCTTGAATTTTTAGGGATTTAATGTCTTTGGCAGTTTGTTTCACAATATCCATTTTGTATCCTTCAAAAAAAGGAGTTTTCTAGTATTAATACTTTTGTAAGAGAATGGGTGTGTGAAGAAAAATTGGCAAAATCCTTTTTGAGTTATGTTTATATATTTGTTTTGTGTTATTTCAAATGCGATAAAATATGAATGATATGTCAAGAAATTTTATGACAATTCTTTTTGGATTGTTAAGCATAGTTGCTCCGATTGCTGGAGTGTATGTTGCTACGTTTGCAGGAAAAACCGATATTGCAGTAATCAATAGTAGTATGATAATGTTTCTCTCAGTTTTACTCTTAGTTTTCTTACTTAGTAATGCTTTTGCAAATTTTATGGCAAATCACAAAAAAATGTTCATTTTGGGCATTATTTTGCTTTGTTTGGGGTTAATTTCATTTATTTACCACCTTTTACTCTTCATAGCTCTTTGAAAAAGCAGTTTTTCTTTGAGTCTTGCTTAGTTCTGTTTTTTAGCTCGCCTTAGAGTGAAGTTTTTAAAGAAGTTGCTCGAGAAATAACATATTATTTATTCTTTTAAGGATGGGTGGATTTAATGGATCACATAGTCAGAAGTGCAATTTTAAGAGCACAAGCAGAAATGAAAGCAAAATCGGTTGTTGTACCTCAAAAAGTAGTTGCAGCTAAACCAAAAGTTGCTCCAATTGAAGCAAAAAAACAAGAAAAACAAGAGAAAGGAAAAAGAAAAAGTCCCACTCATTCTGATAATGATTTACTTGAAATGTTAGAACACAATAAAGCAAGAATAATGGTAATTGGATGCGGTGGAGGCGGATGTAACACTCTTGAAAGAATCGCAGAAGTAGGAATCGAAGGAGCAATAACTCTTGCACTAAACACAGATGCACAAGATTTACTTACAACTAATTCTAATAAGAAAATTTTAATTGGAAGAAAATTAACTAGAGGACTTGGTGCAGGTTCTGATCCACAAATTGGAGAAAGTGCTGCAAGAGAAAGTGGAGAAGAAATAACTGAAGTACTAAAAGGTACTGATTTAGTTTTCATTACTTGCGGTTTAGGTGGAGGAACAGGAACAGGTTCAGCACCAGTAGCAGCAGAAATTGCAAAAGCAAGTAAAGCTCTAACAGTTGCGGTAGTAACATTACCATTCACAGTTGAAGGAAAAAAGAGAATGGAAAACGCAATGTACGGACTTGAAAGATTACAAGAACACACTGATACAATAATTGTAATACCAAACGATAAGATCTTGGAAATTGCTCCAGACTTACCAATTAATGCAGCATTCAAAGTTGCTGATGAAGTATTAACTAACGCTGTAAAAGGAATTACCGAAATGGTAACAAAACCAGGTTTAATTAACTTGGACTTCGCGGACTTGCGAACAATTTTATCAAGAGGCGGAGCAGCAATGATTGGGTTAGGAGAATCAACAAGAGGAGAAAGCGGAGAAGCAAGAGCACTAGAAGCAGTAGAAAACGCTTTGACTTCACCATTACTTGATGTTGATATTTCAGGAGCAAATAGAGCTCTAGTAAATGTTTCTGGCGGAACAGACATGACTCTAAGAGAAGCAGAACTTGTTGTTGAAACAGTTTCTTCAAAAATACATTCATCCTCTCACATAATTTGGGGTGCAATGGTTGACGAAACAATGCCAAAGAATCACATCCAAGCAATGGTAGTAATTGCTGGTGGAAGATTCCCATACCTTGAAGGAAGCAAAGGCGCAAAGAAAGCAGCCAACGGAGAGGAAATAGATTTAGGAATAGAATTCACCTAAAATTAAAGTGAAAGTTCTAATTTTTTGTACTGCCGAATTTGGCAGTACTCATTTTATTTAAATTTTTTCTTTTAGACAAGAAGGCATTCGACTTTTGTATAGTTACCTATATATATGAGATTTGTTTACGTTAGGTATGCGTGTAATTAGTAATAGTGAGTGGAATTATTTATTGAATATTGTTGTTTCTAAATCAAAACTTAATTTAATTTCTATTTTTTTATATCCATTAACTTCAATTCCTTCTGAGGGAGGCCGAGGAAACTAAAGGAAATAAATTATGGCTACACTCTACGTATCAAAATCAGGCTCAGATTCAAACGATGGATCAAGTTATGCTTTATCAAAACTTACAATTCAAGCAGCAGTAAATGCATCCTTAACAGGGGACACAATTATTGTGGGGAGTGGGTTGTATAATGAAAAAATTTCCTCAGTTAATGGGAAAAGTTTAACGTTGAGCGCAGATGGGACTGTAGTCATGGATGGGACTGCGTTAGCATCAAATCCTTTTTTTAGTTTTACAGGGATTTTGACTGTAAATATTGGCCCAGCAACGACTGGAGGGCAATGGATTTTCCAAAACAATGTTGGTACATCTTTATGTTATTACAGTGGAACAAATGCTGCCGCTGTTAATTATACCAATTGTACATTTATTTCAAACTCTAACTCCTACGGGGTATATTTTTATTCGGGAACAACTTCTGATTCATTTACGGTAACTAATTGTGTTTTTAGTGGATTTACTGCGGGAGTTTATGGTTTAGGGGCAGCTGCGCAAATTACAGTGAATGCATATCGTTGTACTTTTTATAATTGCACTTATGGGATTAGTTCAACTAACTCTACCACCGGTGGGGTTATGGGAGTGTTGTCTTTAAATATTTTTAGTAATTGTACAACTGCTTGGAAGCAAGGGTCTTCAAGTGCAATAACTTACTTAAATGATAATCAATATTATTCAATTACAAATTGGCAAATAAGTACAAATACGTATACAACCTTAGCACAAGTTCAAGCGGTAGGAACAAATTATGATTCTCGTTCTGCGGTTGCTGATCCTCAATTTGCTGATCCTGCAAATAATATTTTCTATCCTAAAGTTGCTTCAAGTGTTTCGCCTTATGTCGGTGCTTTTCCATATTCTTTTACTCAAGGTTCAGCAAATGATTCTTTGGGAAAGTGGAATATTATTCCTGCAGCAGGGCATGATAATTCTGGTTGGTATAATCCAGATGGAAATGTAACAAAGAATGGAACTACCGGAAACTTTGAATTGACTAGCGGAACAAGTGGAGTACTTTGGTCTCCAGTATACGATGTTGGTTCTATTCAAACTATTTCAAAAGTAAGTTTGAGTAAAGCTGAAATTTGGGGATCAAACATGATTGATACTACAAAGACTGATACTAAACCGAATTATCAAACAATAGAAGTTCGTGCAAGTACTTCTTCATTCAATCAAGATGATGCAGATATTGCTTGGACTGAAGTTAAAACAGAAATTGCTTTTACTGGGATGTCGGGAAGATATGTGCAACTTAGATTGACAATGAGAACTGATGATGTGAGTGCATAACCTGAAAATATAAGCGGTGAATAAAAATGGCTAACCCACAACTACAAGCATTTGTAATTGTTTATCCTCAGCCGGCAGCGTTGTATCCTGCTCCAATATTCCAGGCTTTTGCAATAGTGATTCCTGCTCCAGATTATCCAAAATTAAAAGGAATAGAAATTTTCACTACTCAACCAAACTTATTGCCAGATTATCCTAAGTTGAAAGGAATGTGGTTAAGTTTGAATCAGCCCACTACAATTTCTGCGACAGCAACTTTTAATTCAACAGTTAATCTAAAATAGTTTGATTTGTCAAAATGGTCCCTTTTAGGTAATTTGCAGCACTTTTGTTTTTTTATTTTTTTAGTCAAAGCGAGTCAGGTTTGCCTTTTTAAACATTTCAGTTCTCCTTTTTACTATTGGTGAGTGAATGAATCCGGTTGAAATGTTAACAAATTTTATTGCTGATGCAAAGAGAATATTTACTGTGTCAAAGAAACCAACAACAGAAGAATACAAAAGAATGGTTGCAATAGTTGGACTTGGAATAATAGTAATTGGAATACTTGCATTTATTGTTTATATGATATTTGTATTATTGAAACTACAGTAAATTTCCCGCTAATAAGCAGGTTTTTAAATGTTTCAAAGGGTTTGATTTGTATTATTCTGCCCTTAGCTGGGCGAAGAGAGTACAAAAAATAAATTAAAAATAATATTTGGTATTTTGGTGATTTGAATGATATTCCCGGTAAGAACAACAGTAGGACAAGAACAATTAGTTGTAGATATACTTAGCTCAAAAATTGCTAAAGAAGAATTAAACATTTACTCAATCGCAGTTGTTCCAGGATTAAAAGGATATATTCTAATCGAAGCCGATAACGAAGTTACATTAAGAAGAGGAATAACAGATACTCCTCACATTAAAGGTTCAGGAATTGTTAAAGGAGCAGTTAACATTGAAGAACTTTCAGGATTACTAGAATCAAAACCACTAATGAAAACATTAAGTGAAGGGATGAAAGTTGAAATTATTTCAGGACCATTCAAGGGAGAAAAAGCAAAGATTACAAGAGTAAACCAAGCTAAAGAAGAAGTAACAGTTGAACTCTTAGAAGCTGCAGTAAAAATCCCTGTAACAATCAAGGCGGAGAATATTAAAGTTGTGCAATGATTGCAAGCAATCAAAGCAGAAAACATAAAGGTTGTTCAATAAATGATTTGATTTGTGGCGACCAATTGGGTTGCTACAATTTTATAGTTACGCAATTAGGAAATAGCTTCACCCTTTAGCGAGGGCAAACAAAAAATAAAGGAGAATGAGAAAATGGGCGAATTAAAAGTAATGGTAGATGGCGGACATGCAAGTGCAGGTGCTCCACTAGGACCAGCATTAGGACCAACAGGAGTAAACATTGGGGAAGTTGTTGCACAAATAAACGAAAAAACTGCAAGCTTAACCGGAATGAAAGTTCCTGTAACAATTGTAATTAACAAAAACAAAACTTTTACAATCGAAGTTGGATTACCTCCAATTAGTGCTTTAATTAAAAAAGAAGCAAAAGCAACTAAAGGAGCAGCTAACCCAAAAACAGATGTAATGGGAAATTTAACGATGAAACAAGTTGTTTTGATTGCTAAAACAAATTACGATAAATTAAACGCAACTTCAATGAAGAACTGCGCAAAAATTGTAATAGGTTCATGCGATTCAATGGGAATCAAAATTGAAAACATGACAGCAAGAGAAGCACAAAAAGCAATTGACGCTGGAAAATACAATTCTGAATTGGCTGACTAAGGTTAGTCCAATTCTTTCTTTTTTTTAATATAGTTTTTTTTAATGAATTTCTATTCGCTTGGACTTTTGTAATACTGCAGGTTATGTTTAAATAATCTAATTCTCTTATTGTATTATGCATTGTTCTCAAGTAAAGGAATCATTACAAGGGCAGGGCCTGTCCTGTGCATCAGCACAGGTCCTCGCTTCTGAGCGAGGGCAGGGAACTATTGAATATTTAGTAATCCTCGCAGTAATTGTTGTACTTGGTCTTGTTGTTGTTTCCTTGGTTTCTGGTCTTACTAACACTAATTCTACAGTCCGAGCATCTAATGAATTAAGTTCAAAACTTGGGTATGGGGGAATTAGTATTATGGAGAGTGCTTCTGATCCGCAAGGGGATGCAGTTGTTAGCATGAAAAATATCTCTGGGGAAGATTTGGTTATTAGGCAAATCTCTGTTTGTGGAGTTAGTGGAGATTATGGGGTTGGCGGGGAAACCTTTGTAGCAGGGTCAACTGTTAATTTTATTTTAAATGGGACGAATTTGGTTTGTACAGCGATTGGTTCTAATGATTTGAGGGAATGTGATATTGAAATAAATGCCGAATCAATTTACACTGTGGGTCATAATATTTCAGGTTCTGTGTATTTGAGTTGTGTTTCTGATGTTTCAGTTAACGGGCCTGTTTTTAGTGCACAATCAAAGAGGCCAATTATTACAATGTTTTCGCCCCTTGCGAATTATTCTTCTACTTCCCCAGTTGTTGATTTTAATTTTTCTATTGCTGATGAAAATAGTGCAGTAACTAGTTGCATTTTGAAGATTAATGAGGCTGATTTGAATACTATTTCAAATCCAGTTTTGGGGCAGTTATATTCTAAACAAAATTCTTTAACAGTTGGTTCACACGATTGGAATTTGCGTTGCACAGATGCAAATAGCAATATTGCGTATGCGATTGGTTCAATTACAATTAATCCTTCTTCAACAGTGAGTCCGGTGATAACAATGTTGTCTCCTGTACAACCAACTTATTCAACTTTTTCGTCCGTTAATGATTTTAATTTTTTAGTAAATGATTCTGATAGTGTTGTTTCGAATTGTATTTTGACAATCGATGGGGTTGATTTGAATACTGTTTTTTCTCCAACTTTGAATCAAGTTTATTCTCTTAGGAATTCTTTAGCAGTTGGTTCGCATGATTGGAACTTAGTCTGTACTGATACAAGTAACAACACAGACTTAGAAAGCGGGGCCATAATAATTCAACAGGTTCTAAGTTCTGCTAAAGCAATAACTGCATTTAATTTTGCTAGTCCTTCAGTAACTGGTAGTATTAATGAAGGTTTACATACAATCTCATTAAGTGTTCCTTCTGGGACAAATGTTACTAGTTTAACTCCTACAATTACAATTTCCCCTTCAGCAGTGGTTTCTCCTGCTTCAGGAGTTGCGCAAAACTTTTCTTCCCCAGTCATATATCGCGTGACTGCACAGGACTCATCTACTCAAGATTATAATGTAACTGTGACGATTGCTTTGAGTTCAGCAAAATCAATTACTTCCTTTTCATTACCAGTTGTTGGATCAGAGACAAGTATTGATCAAACACTTCACAAAATTAGAGTGCAAGTACCGATAGGGACAACATTAACTTCGCTTTCTCCCACAATTTCTATTTCTAGTGGGGCCACAATTTCTCCTCTATCTGGCGTTGCACAAAATTTTTCAAATGGTTTAGTATATTACACCGTTACTGCAGAAGACAATTCTACTCAACAATATGATGTGAATGTATTTGCGGCAATATTTTGGCAAGCGGTTGGATCTTCAGGAAACTGGACTGTTGCACGAGATTATTGTGCTGCTTTAACTGAAGGCGGACTTCCTGCAGGAACTTGGAGACTTCCTAGCTCCGCAGAATTAACTTCGGCATGTACTTCTTCAGTTGGTGGATTTGCACAAGACATTTATTGGGGTAGAGAGGGCCCGACAACTGATCAATGGGGAAATCAATTATACCGGATGATGGACTTTAGATTAGGTCAAAATCCGAATTGTAATTTTGGACTACTTAATGTTACTTATTGGACCTATGTGAGATGTGTACGATAAGATAATTTATTATTTTTAAAAAATATTGCAAAATTTCAAAAACTCCACTAGAACCTTTATAAACCTTTCATATTCTTTTTTAATTAACCAAGCAAATCAAAAGATTTGCGGGTGAAGCAAAATCAGTGATTTTGCTGAGTACAAGCCTATTTTTTAGGCCCTTGTGATCTGTTAAAGGATTGCAGTTACCACTTCGGTGGAAGGTGTTAGAGTATGAGAAACGACGAAGCTATTAGTGCACTAAAGAAATTGCACGAGATTTCTGTTAAGAGAAAATTCACTCAAAGCGTTGAGTTAATGATTAATTTTACTGGGCTTGATATGAAAAAGCCAACTAATCAAGTTAATGTTAAAGTAGCTTTACCTGTTCCAACTGGAAAGGGAAGCGGAAAAGTAGCTGTTTTTGCTAAGACTGATGACTTAGCTGATTCTGTTAAAGGAAAAGTTGACAAAGTAATAATGGATAAAGATATTGAAGCTTTAGCAAAAGATAAAGCAAAAGTTGCAGAACTAATGATTTTCGATGCTTTATTTGCTGAAGGGCCAGCAATGATTACAGTTGCAAAATTCTTAGGACAGCAATTAGCTCCTAAAGGAAAAATGCCAAAACCAATTATTAGTGCATCAAGTTTTGATGAAGCACTAGCAAAAGCAAGAACACAAATTACTGTTTCAAATAAAAAAGGAAAATTCATGCCTGTTGTTCAATGTGTAATTGGAAGAGAAGGAATGAAAGATGCAGACATGGCAGAAAACATGGTTGCTGTTTATGATGCAGTATTAAACGCATTGCCTCAGAAGAAACAAAACATAAAGAACTCTTATATTAAAATGACAATGAGTCCTCCTATTAAGATTGGAGAAACTCACGCAGAAGCACAAGCAAACAAAGGTGATAAACAATGACATCACATACAAAAAAATGGAAAGCAGAAAAAAGAGTTGAAATTGCAAAATTAGCTAAAGAATACCCAATTATTGCTATAGCTACACTTGAAAAATTACCTGCAAGTATTACTTCAGTTTTAAGAAAAAGATTAAAGGGAAGTGCAGAAGTTAGAGTTGCTAAAACAAGAGTTGTTCAAAAAGCTCTAAAAGAATCAGGAGTAGACACAACAAAAATAGATTCATTAGTTTCAAATAGTGTGTTAATGATTTTCTCAAAGAAGAACCCTTTCGAATTGTTTTCATTCGTAAAGAAAAACAAGGGTAGTGCTGCAGCAAAAGAAGGAGACATTGCAGACAATGATATTTTAGTTCAAGCAGGAGACACAGGACTTCCTCCAGGACCAGCATTGTCAACATTAAAAGGTGCAGGACTTGAAGTAAAAGTTGCTGGTGCAACAATTGCTATTTCAAAAGATAAAGTTGTAGCAAAGAAAGGCGACCCAATCAAGAAAGAAGTTGCTGAAGTTTTAGGAAAACTTAATATTAAACCAATTAAAATCGGAATGAAAATCATCGGAGTATTGGACAAAACAGAAAACATGTTTTATGATTCAATAGTTTTAGATATAGATGAAGAAGAATTGTTTGGCAAGTTCGTATTAGCTTACCAACAAGCAATGAATTTAGCAGTGAATGCAGAAGTATTCGAAGGACCTGCATCAGAAATGATAGTTGTTAAGGCAGCAAGAGAAGCAAGAGCTTTAGAAAAAGCACTTGAATCTACTGCTCCAGCACAATAAATTATTGGATTAAATTTGAGGGTGAAAGAATGCAATACATATACGCAGCAATGTTACTTCACGCAAACAAGCAAGAAGTAACTGAAGGATCAGTTGAAAGTGTTTTGAAATCAGCTAAGGTTGAATTCGAAGCAGCTAAAGTAAAAGCAATGGTAGCTTCATTGAAGAACATCAACATAGACGATGCAATAGCAAAAGCAGCAGTAGCAGCAGTAGCAGCTCCAAGCTCAGCAGCACCGGTTGTTGAAGAAAAGAAAGAAGAAGACAACAAGAAAACAGAAGAAGAAGCAGCAGCTGGTTTAGGCGCATTATTCGGATAAATACCCGATTAAATAGCTTTCACCCAAATGTATGCTTAATTCGTTAGTTCGATGCGAGTAAAATCGCATCGGATTAATTGATTTTATGCTAATTTTAAAAAAGATTTTTTTATCTAATTGCCTCTTGGGTTAATTTTGGCTTTTTATTTAAGTTTTGTATTAAATAGTTTCAATCAAACTAATAGTTTTGACTTAACCGTTTTTTGCTCTACCTTTTCTGTAATACTTTCTCGTAAAACTCTTTGGCTGAATTGTAGTGAGGTAAACACAATTTTTTTGCAGTTGTTCTAGCTTCTTTTCTAAAACCAAAAATTGCAATTGGGTTTATTTTAACTTTTTTATTGAACACCGCTTCGTTGTATTCTACAAGTCTATGTTTTTGTCTTGGGAGAGTGGAATATCCATTTTTTGTCCTAAATTTGTTTACTTTTAGCCATGCTGCTTTTGGGGAAGGAATTGACTGAAGCATTTTTCTAAAATCCTTAAATACAAATCTTTCAAAGCCCTCGATTAATTGATGGTTGTAATATAAGTGCAAATTATTTCTTATCCTATAATACTGCACAATAATATTCTCTGTTGCTCCAAGTACTACCAAATCAAATGGGAAAATATGATTTGGTTTTTGTTTTGTTTGAAAAATAATTCCTTGCGGTCGATAAGTTTTCAAATAATTTTTATGAAGAATTGTGCAAGCTAATCGTTGTTTTCTTCCAAAGCTTTTTGTATTTGGTTTAATTGTTCTGGTCTTGATTATGTTCTCAATCGTTTGGAAAGTTGCTTTTTTTGTTCCTTTGAGTGTTTTTGTAGCAAAATCTTCTTCAAGGGATTTTACATAAAAGGTTTCTTTTTGCATGTTAGTAAAATAGATTTTCTAATTAAAAGTCTAATGAGGGGGTGTTTTTTGGTAATTTTTGCTCAAAGTTTTGTTTAAATATTTGAATTAACAATCCTTTTGTATGGCTTTAAAAAAACTTGATAAAGTTGACCATAAATGGGGATTGCAGGACTGGGAATCTAGGAGTTCAACTAAAAGATTTGGGCAAGAAGTGGCGAATGATATCAAAGCACTTACTCCCGTAGCTTTAGCAATGGCAAGGTATATTCACGACCACAAATTTCCTTGTGTACTTGTTGGGGGGACCTCTGCGCAGAGCGGAGCATATTTGGTTAAAGAAGCTTGGAAAAAAATTTATGGAAAAGAAAAAATGCCAAAATTTTTAACAATTCCTCGCCCGTACAATTCTTCCACAAGCATGCATCTTGGGGAAGCAAGAACTGTCACTTCTTTTCTTGAGCGTTATTCAAAACTGTCTTTAAAAGATAAAGAAAATGTATTTATTCTTGAGGAATATGTGGGTACTGGGAAAGCAGTAAGTAATTTGAATTCATTTGCAAAAAAAGTTGGATTCAAAAATATTAAAGTTGGAACACTTTCTCATTCGCCTGGTCTTTTGCACAAACATTCCGTTGATCTTGATTTTATTGGGCTGAACGAAAAGCAACTTGGTGGGAGTTGGCCTAGATTTTTTAAATTCCGAAGAGAAGTCTCAAAACCAATTTTTGCTTATCGAACTTTACGGGAAAATGAAAAGCGAACAATGTCTGTTAAAGAAATTCGCGCTCATTCAGTTGGCCAAAATGCGATTCGATCTCATTCAGCGCTACGAGCGATGCGAAGAGTAATGCGACGCGCAATTAAATAATTTATATTTTTAATAAAATTATTCGACATTTGTTACTCCTAATTGCGTCAGTTGTCTACTTTTTCATAAAACAAATTTTGGTTAGTGACAAAGTTTTGGTTAAGTATATATACAAGTTAGGCTGCAGTGTTATATGAAAGCAAATTCATTTGAAAATGACAAGTTGCTTTCAAAGAGAGTTTGGATTTAGGGTGCAGGAAACCGTACTCACCAACGTGTGGCGTTTATCTGAGTTGTTATGAAGTTCCTGCATCCTTTTCCGGAACAAGGTCTTTTTTTAATAATTTTTTGCGGTTTCTAAATGAATTTCTTGTGATTGATTAGAAAAAAGTAAAGCTTTTTTTGTTCCTAATAAGTATTATAAATCCAGTAATCTTAATTATATTGGATTAAATTTTTGGGTTTTTGTGATGGCTGGGCAATACAAAAGTGCGTTCCTTCTTGAATATTCTAGACTCGTTTTTATTACAATTCTTCTTTTGTTGTTTCTTTCTCCAGTTTTTGCAATTTTACAAAGTGGAGACATTAAGATTTTTGCAGTAACTGAAGATCACAAAGGGATGGCTGCAGATCTTTACATGTATGCAATTCCTGGAACTGGGAAAGTAGCATTTGTTACTTCTAATTCTTTAGTTGGGAAAGATACTCAAACAACCGGAAATATTGCGCTTATAATTGCACAAAAAGAATCCGGACAAAAGATTGCTGATCATGATTTGATTTTTGATATTCGTGCAAATGCAAGTGAAGTTGATGGTCCCAGTGCGGGTGCCGCAATGACACTTTTAACATATTCTCTTCTTTCTGAAAAAGTATTAAACCCTGCAGTTGCAATAACTGGCACAATAAATAATGATTCTTCGGTTGGAATGGTTGGAGGGGTTGGACCTAAAGCACAAGCAGCTTCAAAGGCCGGAGTTAAATTATTTATGATTCCGAGCGGAGAAGCAGTAACTGAAGTGGATGAGGATGGAACACTTAATACTGTGAATCTTTTAGATTATGGCCCAAGAAAATTAGGGATGAAAATAGTTGAAGTGAGTACAATCGATCAAGCAATTGATTATGCGTACTCAAAAATTGAGGACATTAAAGTTGATGTGAACTCTTCTCTTCAAATGTTCATTCCAAAATCAATTGAGTTTGATCCAATACTTTTTCCAATGAAACAGATTTCTCAAAATTATATTACTGATGCACAAACAGTAGTAAATGATGCAACTCATCAACTTGAGCAAAGCACTTTGACGGATGACGTGAGAGGAATGTTATACAATGAACTTAGTGCAACAAAAAGAGAAGTGGAAATGTCTCAAAGATTTTTAGATCAAAATTACCTTTATTCTTCTGCAAATTATGCATTTAATGCACGGGTTTCTGCAGGCACAGTAGAAGAAATAGCTCAAAACCCATCAATGCTTTCCAGTGATTCTTCAATTTTAGCTTCAAAAATATCTTCTTTGAAAAATGATTTAGAGTCTCTAAAAAAACAATGTGATTTTGTTCCACTTGATGGATTTGAGTGGATTATTGGAGCTCAGCAAAGAATGGCTTATGCGCAAAATGCTTTGCAAAAACTAGATTCAATTTCTGTTGTTGTTGATGCTCCTAACCAAAAAGCAATGACTCCTGATGAAAAGAAAAATGCTGAACAAGCCGCTGCTTTTCAAAAAGTGTACACTTATGAATCTGCTCAAGCCTGGGTTGGAGTTGCAGAGGATTTTATAAAAGAAGCAAGAAAGAGTAACTCAAAAAAAGTTCCCGCATTTACTCCTGACTTTACTAATATGGTTAAAACCAAACTCTCTGAAATTGATGCCTTAATTTCTGATTCCAATGTTTCCGAATCCTCAATTAATGAAGCAACAAGAAGATATACTTCAGCCAAAATATCCTTTGACAATAATTTCTTGTTTGCTGCCTTATACGATTGCTATTTTGCTGAAGCATTTGTTTTATCTGAATCAAGCCGAAAATTAGTTACTCCTGACGATTTGTATTTAAGAGTTGAAAAGGACATTAACCAAGGTACAAGTACGAATTCTGTTTGGTCGAGTATGTTCTTTGACCATGCAAAGTTCTATTACGAAAATGCAGTTTTTAACAAAAAGATTGGTCGAAATGAAGAAGTAGTTCAAAGTATACAAACAAGTTATGACATGATTTTCTTAAGTAAAAAGATTGATGATGCAAAGAATCTTGTCGAAGAGTACTTGGCTTTTACTAAACTGTCTGATTATGTTTCAACAGAACCAGTTATTGATGTAAAATATACAAGACATGAAGATCCAATGCAATATGTTCTGGTAGCGGCTCTTGTGTTGGCAATGTTATTAGTAAGTGTAATACTTCTTTTGGGGCTTGTTTCAAGAGCAAACAGACCTTCTTTGGGTTATGATACACGAAGAAACAAAGTTTCAACAGTTCTTGATAATTTGGATAAAGCCTTATCTCAAAATAAGATTTCTGACGCGGAATATTTCTTTATGAAGAAAAAATATGAACAAGAAATATCCCACACTCCAAATGTGCAACAAGACAAACGAAGATTAAATCTTAGTATTGATGATTTGAGGTCCAAAGAAAGAGCTTTACAAAAAGGATTATTGGATTTAACAAGACACTACAAAGCTGGGTTAATTATTCCTGAAGATTATGAGAAAAACTCTTTGCAAGTTAAAAATGAAATTGAAGAACTTAAACTTGAAATAAGACGAACCCAAGAAGAATTAAGGCTTGAAAAACGTGCTCACTCTCCGCTTAATTTAATTGCTAAAAAGTTCTCAAAGAAAAAAGATGATTCGATTAAGGGAACAAGCGAATTAGTTGAAAAAGAAGAAAAAGAAGAAGCAGCTGAAAGAGCAAAACGAAAGAAAGTTTTGAAAAAGTTTGCTTACAAAGAAAAGAACTAATTTCTAATTTAATTAAAGTGCTTTAAGTAGTTTCATTTTTAGTTGATTGACATTTGCCTCTGCGAAAGTTTTGCATTGTTTGATTAAATAGTTTTATTTGCTAAGCCGCATCTTCAAGTGCTTCTGCTTCATCAATTTGTGCATTTGGTTTAGCTTCTTTTAGTTCATCGTCCTTGGAGTTTTTTAGTTTCAATCCAATTACTGAACTATCATCTTTGCCTCTTGCAACTCCAATTATTTGTGCGGCTTTCTTTGTAATAACATCATTGTGAGTTACTGCGATGAATTGACTCTTTTCAGCAATCATTTCAATCAAGTTGCCCATCTTTAGTGAATTTTCTTTATCAAGTGCCGCATCCGCTTCATCAAATGCATAGAATGGAGCGGGCCTGTATAATTGAATTGCGAACATGAATGCTAATGCAGTAAGAGTTTTTTCTCCTCCGCTCATTGAATCAATGTTAAGTAGTTTTCCGGCTTTGTGTTTTGCATCAACCATTAATCCAGACTCAAGTGGTTTAATTGGGTCAGATAAGTTAAGGTTTCCTTCTCCGTGGAAGAATTTGAAGAAAATATTCTTAAAGTTAGTATTAATTTCATTAAAGCACTCCATGAAAACATTAGTTCGTTTAACTTCGATTTTGTCAATCATATCAAGAACAGCAAGTCTTTCTTCACTTAATTTATTTGCTTTTTGTTGTATGTCTTCTACTTCCGTCTTTAACTCATTAAAATTATCCACGGCTTTCATGTTTACATTTCCTATTTCTCCAAGTCTTCGTTCAACACTCACAAGTTTCTCTTTACATTCTTCAAGAGTTTTTGATGAATATGGTTCAATTCCAATAAACTCCTTGCTTTCTTCAGTAAGATCAGCTTGTCTTACTCCAAGTTTACTCTTCTCAATATTCCATTCGTTAACTCTTCCCTCTATTTTTTTTGTCTTAAAAGATTCATTAATGATTTCCTTTTCGAATTTCTCCTTATTCTTGTCTACTTTCTCTTTTTCTTCACCAAGGGCAACATTCTTTTTCTTCGCGGTAATTAGTTCCTTTTCTTTAGCAAGTACGTTTTCCTTAATTTCTTTTATTGCTGCTTCTTTTTCTGCAACTTCTTTCTCAATAAGTTCAACCTCAATTAACAAGTTGTTATTTTCAACAGAGGCATTTTCTTCTCTAGTTTTAATAGATTCAAGTTTGGAGTTTGATTCATTTAATGCATTATCCGCAGAACTTCTTTTATGTATAAGTTCCTCATGGGTTTTGTTTATTTGAGAGTATTCTTCAAATACATTTTGTTTTCGTAAGAGCGAAACTTTTTCCTTGAGAGTATTCATTTCTTCAACAAGAGTTTTCATTTTTTCAGCAAGTTTGTTTCTCTTCAAGAGTTGCGCATCAAACGCTTTACTGTCAAGTTCCGTTTTTACTTGGGCAACATTTTTCTTTACTTCTCCAAGTTTGTGTTTCACTCCCTCTTCGTGGGCAGTTTCGGCTTGGAGTCTTGCGATAATCATTATTTTTTCTTTCTCTTGGGCAATTTTGTGTTTAATTTCCCCTAGTAAAGCATCATGTTGCCCTTCTTTTTTAGCAAATTCTTTAATTAATTCTTCTTTTTGTTGGATTAGTCTAAGTTTTTTATCTTCCTTAAGGTCCGAGTCACACACTGGACATAAAGATAAGGCTTTTTTGAGTTCGTTAATTGATTTTTCCTCGTGTGATTTTTTTGCCCCAAATAAATTCTTCTCTTCAAACAGCTTATTGAGCTGACTTTCAAGTTCTTCTAATTCTTTTTGGGGGTTCTTGCTAGAATGTCCAAGAATTTGTTCTTTTTTATTTTCGATTTCTTCAATTTCTTCGAGTAATCCTTTTTCTTCGTTAGTAAGTTCAGTTAGTTTCTTTTCATTGAATGCTTTTTGCTTTTCCCAGTTTCTGGCAAATACTTCTAAATCAAAGCTCTCTTTTCTTGCATTTTCAATCTCTTTTGAAATCAGCTCAAGTGCATTTTCTTCTTTTCCCAAATCCACATTTTTGGCTTTTACAACTTCCTCAACCGCGCTTTTTTTCTTAGTGCTTTCTTTAAGTTTTTCTTCAATTTCTTTTAGTTCACTTTGCAGCTTTTTTTGCTTTTCAATGAGTTCTTTTCTTTCTTTTTCAGCTTGTTTAAGTATTGCTTTGTTTAATTCAATCTTTTCATTGTTCTTTGTGACTTGTCCTTTCTTTAAATCCACTTTCTCCTGTTCGACCATTAATTTAGCTTTAGTTTCTTCAAATGCTCTTCCAATTGTTGAGTAAGTTTGTTCAGAAGACTTAATCATTTCTTTTCCAATCTCGTCAGATTTACTTTTGGCTTCATCCAGTTCTTTTCTAATACTTGCAATTCTTTCTTCAACAATTTGCTTTTGTTTCTCCATTTCGGCAATTTCATTATCCGCCTCAAGGGTTTTCTTTTCAAGTGTGTAAAGTTCTTTTGAAATAATAGTTGCTTTTGTTCGTTTTCTTTCTTCTTCCAGGTCCTTAAACTCTTTAGCGGTTTTCATTTCGCTTTCAAGTTCGGTAAGGAAAGTATTTCTTTCATTTAGGATAATTGTTGCTTCTTTAATTTTTGAGTCAACTTTGTCAAGTTCTTTAATTGCCTCGTTTTTCTTTTCATCAAACTCGCTTAGGCCAGCAATGTTATCAATTACTTCTCTTCTTTGAATAGGGGACATTTCAATAATTTTTGTAATATCTCCTTGCGTTACAATGTTGTGCCCTGTAACATCAATTCCAAGATCAGTGAGTAATGAACTTATTTCATTTAGAGTAGTTCTTTTTCCATCTAATCTATAAACACTTTTTCCCTGTTTGTCAATCATTCTACTAACTTCATATTGTTTCTCATTATCCTTGATTAAGAGATCAACTTTAGCATAGCTTTCTCTTGCATCATTATTAACAAGATCAGTTAATTTTCCAGCTCGAAGTGTTTTAAGTGAAGTTATTCCTAGAACAAAAAGTAATCCATCCAAGATGTTACTTTTTCCAGATCCATTTGATCCAACAATTGCAGTAAATCCTTTACTTATTGGAATTTCTGCCTTCTTAAAGGACTTAAAGTTTTTTAGCGTAAGCTTGATTAGCCTTGTCATCAGAATTCACTTTTTAGAATAATTCATTTATTTTTGTTCTTTTTTATAAAAGTAATTAGTAATTGCTGCGACAAAGAATGCTGTTCCAAAAGCTTCCCCGATAATCATTGAAGGGATTTCAAAAATTCCGCCAAGAATAATTCCTACTTGGTAAATTAATGTCCAACCAATTGAAGCAACTAATATTGCCAGTACTAAAAATATTAATAATGAAATGAATCTAACAATCCCTATTCTGTTTGTAAATTCAAATCCTAATGCAATTGCTTTTTTTGTTTCTGTTTCTTCAGCTAAAGCTGGAATAATAAACACCGCTTTAATTAGAGTTGCCCCTGCAATTATTCCGAGTGCTACAAATAACAATGCCATTATTATTTCATTAACTGCTCCAAGCATTGTGATAATTGTTCCTGCAATAAAGAAAAGAACTGCAATAACCCAAACAATTGCAATTACTCCTACTATTTTTCTCCATTCCTTAATAGTTTGATTTATTGAATCCATTATTCCTTCTTCTTTTGCCATTCTGCTTACACTAACCATTCCCATTAAACTTACCACTGACATGAAGAAAGATAGAACAAGCATTGAGAAAAACTCAATTGGGTAATTGAATAAAATCATTCCAAGTAAATTATCCTGTGGGATTTGATCAAAATATAAAACAAGGTCTGTTACTGGTCTTTCTAGTATTCCTCCAGCAAGCGCCATTAAAACAGCTGAAATAATTATTACTCCAATAACTGGGAGTAAGTAATACGGTTTGAATAAGATTTCTGCTAAAGTAATTAAGTTTACAGTAAATGCTTCAACTAAAAACGAGATAATTCCTTTTTTTATTTGTTTTTGTTTCATTTCAAAACCACCAAAAAACCTGTTAATATTAAGTAAAAGGACTTTAAAATCCTTTTCTATCAGGCATAATTCTATTTCCTTAAACTCTTTATTCTTTTGGGTCAAATCGTCAATTTGATTTTTGCCCTCTTACTAACCTTTTAAAACCTTCTCTTTCACTTTTTCCTTATTAGTGACTTGGTGAGTTTATGAAGTTTCCAAAAGAAAAAAAGATTTTTTGCGCTAAATGCAAAAAGCATACAAAGCACAAATTGAAAGAATTCAAAGCAGCAGCTAAAAGAACAATGGCCGCTGGTAATAGAAGACACGAAAGAAACACTGCCCACGGATATATGGGGAAATACAAATTTGTTGTTTTTGTTAAGAAACAGAACAAGAAACCTGTTTTCGTTGCAGAATGTACTGAATGTAAAAAGAAATCAACTTACTCTTTAGGTAAAAGAATGAAGAAAGTAACTCAACAGTAGTCGCTACTACTGCAGGCAGTAGTTGTTACTGCCGAAGAGTTATTTCTTTTCCTTTTTTTTAGTTTTTTTAATTCCTTTCCTTGTGTTAGCTCTCTATTCAGTTGAGTCTTTCCCACTAATTTAAGTTCTTTTCTTTTCTAGTTTTATTCATGAGTGTAACTTACTATAGTACTAATAACAAAGATCTCAAGGTTTCGTTTGAATCAGCTCTTCTTTGCGGTCTTGCTCCAGATTATGGTTTGTATATGGTTGCAAGAAATGAAGTCCCAAAGCTTTCAAAGGAAAAGATTCTTTCCATGCAAAAAATGAGTTATGCCCAAATTGCTTTTGAAGTGTTAAGTCCTTATTTAGTTCCAGAAATTAAAGAGAATGAATTGCGAGCTCTTTTGAATGATGCTTATTCCGAAGATAAAATTCCAACAAAAGTTGAGAAAGTAAATGATTCAACGTACATTATGTGGCTTACAAGCGGTCCAACGTATTCATTCAAGGATTATGCAGCAAGATTTTTTGGAAGAACTTTAAATTATTTCTTAGGAAAAAGAGGATTAAAACGAACCGTTGTCGTTGCAACAAGCGGAGATACAGGCGGAGCAGTAGCTGATGCGCTGTATGGACTTGATAATGTTGATAATATTGTATTCTATCCAAAGGGTTCAATTAGTGAAGGTCAAAGAAGACAAATGACCACTTTGGGGAAAAATGTTTATGCCTTTGAGGTTAATGGAGATTTTGATGTTTGTCAAGCTTTAGCAAAGAGTTTACTTAACGATAAAGAATTTGCGCTAAAAGTATTTGGGGATAAAGAAAGATTAACTTCTGCTAATTCAATTAGTGTTGGACGTTTACTCCCTCAATCAGTTTATCCTTTCTTTGCTTATTCTCGATCTGCAAAGAATTTTGAACCATTAGTTACAAGTATCCCTTCCGGGAATTTTGGGGATATGATGGGAACAGTTCTTGCTAAACAAATGGGTTTACCAATTTCTAAAATAATTTGTGGAGTAAATGAGAATACGGAATTTCCTGACTTTTTGTCTTCTGGGAATTATGTTGTTTCTGAATCAAAAAAATCTCCCTCTTCAGCAATGATAGTTTCTCACCCCAGTAATTTGGCTCGTTTGATTGACTTTTATGGCGGTCACATGTTTGACGAACGTGACTCTGTTACTAAAAAAGTGATTAAGGAAGGAGTAATTGATAAAATGCCATTCCTAGAAGAAATGCGAAAAGATATTTTTTCGATAAGTGTAAACAATGAAGAGCATTTTTCTACAATGAGAAAGGTTTATGATTCAACAAAAATAATTCTTGATCCGCACGGAGCAGTTGGATGGAAGTCACTCGAAGAATACCGCGCAAAAAACGGTACTTCACTTAGTGTTATTTACGAAACCGCAGATCCTGGAAAGTTTCCTGTTGATGTAAATAAATCCATTGGTTTAGTTCCTTCTCTTCCTAGTGGGATGCAAAAGCAAAAAACTTTGAAAGAAAGAATATATTCAATTGATTCTGCCTCACTTGCGACTCCAAACGGACTAAAACTTACAGATGAACAAATAAAGGAAGCTAAATTGAAAATTGGGCAAATATTTGCTTAAATTTTTTTTCTCTCCACTTTAGCAAGTTTTTTTAACATCTTAAGCTCTCTTTAGTGCATGACTTTCAACAATTCTCTTTTGCTTTTGGTTAAGCATAATCAAGGAATTGACTTTAAGGAACTCTTGGCAAAAATTACTCCTCGCTATAAGAGTCCGACTTCCGCAAAATCCGCTTTAATGCGTGCACTAAAAGATATGACTTCTTTTGGCCTAATTAAACGTGAGGGGAGTAGAATATTCATTACAGATAAAGGTCTTGCTTCCATGAGCATGGAAATGAAAGATAAATTAGTAATTAGGTTAAATGAAGAAATAAAAAAACCTTTGGGTAATTTGGAAGAAATTGTTAGATTGCTTGTTGTTCTTTCTCAACGAGGAGCACAGGATAAAGATTTATTGAATAATGCAAAAGAGAATGCTTCTTTTACGATTCATGACTTGGATGAACTTCGTTCCAAGATTCGTGCTCAAAGAAAGCACCTAAAGAAAATGAGTTTCTTGCTTGAAACCCAAGCCGAGAAACTAAAAGAACTTGATTTTAATGATTCAGTAAGCATACTTTATGATGCTTCTATTGCAGCAAAATTTGCTTTGTTTTGCTCGAGTGGTAAGGTTGTAGTTGAGACTAAAGATCAAGAAGTTTTATCAAAGATTCCTGATCACTGGAAAAAACAAGAAATCATTACTGTTGAAGGGGAAAACATTTCTTTACTTGCTCAGTTACTTGCTTCCATTCCTTCCGCTAAAGCCACTCTTTATGCACCCGGATTAAGAGTTAGTTTAATGGCCGGAAAATCAACTTTCTTTGGTTCTCATAAAAAAATAAAAGAATTTTTGGATTTAAAAGTTGGGGAAGTCCCACAAAAAGTTGAATCTGCGCCAGTGCAAGGAACACAAGGACAAACAAAGTAGTGCTGATTTAGTTTTATTGCCCTAAATTGTAATTATTTTTCCATTAATAGCATCAATTGTAATTGTTCTTTCTTCTCCAGTTTTTTTCTTTAGTACTCCTTCCCAAACTGGTAAGAATAAGTGAGTTACTTCTTTTACAGCAACATTTCCCCAGAGTTTCTTTAATAATTCAGGTATTTCTTTTTCGTTTAATTTTGGTTGTACTATTGCAGCTGAACCAACTTCAGTGATTTGCATTTTTCCTAAAGAAGAAAGCATTTCATGTAATGGTGTTGGGGGTAAATCCATTTCTACTTTTGAATCAGGAACATAAGTCACTTTTCCCTTTTCGTCCCCAATTGCCCCGATTAATTGTTTCTTAATTAGTCCATCAAGTATTCTTTTTGCATTTCCTTCTTCCATTCGTAAAAACGCAGCAACATCTTTAGCAGTTCTTTTCTTTTCAGCAACTAATTTTAGTACAGTTGTTTCGGATTCGCTAAGGTCCATTAAAATTGGAAGTCCCTTACTTTCTCGTAAGTTTCCTCTATCCTCATGTATGAACTCTCCAGTGAGAGAGTTAATGTAAGCTTCTCCAATGTGGAATGCATCCTTATGGTTGAAGTATTTGAAATTTACTTTGTAGATTTGTGCGTGTTTGAGTGTAACTCTATCCACGAATTCATCATCAATGAAAAGGAATTTCTTTGAAATATTTGAGGCAATTAATTTCCTTGCCCGAGCTTCATCAATTTTTGGTTGAAGTGAAGTTAGTTCTACTCTTTCTTCAAACTCATTTTCCTCTCCAAGTTTTGCTTCGCGTAATTGTTTCTTTGCTTTAGTAATTTTTTCAGTAAAAGTTTCTTCTTTATCTTCTGTACCTTCTTCTCCTTGCATTTCTGCTTCTTCTTTTGCTTTAGCTTCTGCCTCAGCTTCTTTTTCTGCTTCCATTTCTTCTAAAACTCCGGGAGCATAAAGTGCATTATCAACTGCATAAATTCCTTTTTTCTCAAGTTCCTTTAGAATTGTATCCAAATCCACGTTTTTCTTATAAGTATTGTTTAGAGTGTCAAGTGTTTCTTTTAGACTTTCCATTTGTATGCTTGGATCTTTTCCTAATTGTCTTGCAACAATATTAACTGCCAAAGTTTCAACTTGGTTTTGTGCAAGTTCTTGTTTTACTTCAGTAGTTTCAGCATCACGACCCTCGTGTTGACTCATTCTTGGTCTAATTGCCATGATGAAAGCTCTAGAAGTTGTTTCGCTTCTATCTCCAGTAAGCGCAATCCCTACGGGCATTGTTTTAATGAAATTTGATCTCTTATAAGGTCCAGGTACAATAGTTGGAGTTCTTTTTGAAATTGCTTTAATATCATCATCAAAAACTAATTTGTGTGCCATTATTATATCAAGTTGACTTAATACTCTTGAGTCAATTGCACTTGGTTGCTGAGTAGCAAATACGAGTGAACACCCCGGTCTTCTTCCTTGTTTTACATATTCAACAAGTGCGTTACTTGCTGGAGTTTTTTGATTTCCTCCAGGGATTAATGTGTGTGCTTCATCAATAAATAACCAAGTTGGCGGGATGTTTAATTCAACTAAATCTTCTATGTTGTCTTCGTTTTCAAATTGTTCAGCAGCCTCTCTTCTTGTTCCAAGTTTTCTAGCTTGAAGTAATCTTCTTGAAATTAATCCAACAACAAGTGCACCAACATTATCCTCAAGGAAACTTGTATCAAGAATAGTCATTTGTCCTGCTCTTGAAAGTAATCCAAGTGAAGTTCCTTTGTCATCAAATATTCCCCAGTGTTTTGCTGCATCAAATCTTGATACAAGTGCTCTGATTGAATCTGCTTTGTATCCTTTTTCTTTATCATTTAATTCAGCATCAAATTCAAAGCATTTACTTAAATCATCAAGTGAGAAAGTATTTTGTTTTCCTCTTACTTCTTTTCCTTCCGTGGAAGTGTAACCTGATTTAACTTTTATAATTCCTTTTTCCATTAATAATCCAGTTGGAGAAAATCTATCAATTCCAAAAGTTAAGCACCAATCTTCTGCAGTTAGTAAAGCTGGTTGAATTGAGAATACTGCATCATAAGTACTTTTAGGAACTGAGTCTTTCATTCCTACTGGGATGAATACTTTAATGTTGTTTAATCCTCTTGGCATTAATCCCCATTTTGCAAGTGCTTCAAGTTCTTTTTCTTCTTTATTTGGGTGCTTCATTGACCAGAATACTCCAATTGGGTCCACTACAACAATTCCAACATTTTTATTTTTTAATGCAAGTTCTTCAGCAACAACACCAAGTACATATGATTTTCCTGATCCTCTTGCTCCGCAAACAAATACAACGTGGGGATTTAATCCATCCATGTACACGTCCGTTCCTTCTTTGTCTTTTTCATTTACTCTTCCAACAAATAGTCCAGCTTCTTCACCGTATTTTCCTAACACACTTTTCTTTCTTCCAATGTAAGCGTGCTTTTCTTTACTCATTAAGAATTCAAGAGCAGGAACAATCTTTCCATCCTCGCCAGCGTCATCCATTACTTCTTCTTCCGCTTTTGCTTTTGGCATTTTTTGTTTGTTTTCTATTGTGCCAGAATTAGTTCCTTTAGTTATGATTACTTCAGGTTCATCTTCTTCTTCCTCATTCTCAGGTTCATCAATTCCTTCTTCTTTTGTTCCATCTTCTCTTAGTAAAGCATCAGCTAATTCATCATGCTCTCCATCATTTTTTCTATTTGATAAAGAATCATCACTAATTTTTTTTCCTTTGTTTATTTTAATTTCATTTTGTGCGGACATTAGTGCTTTGTTTTTTATTACACTTTTAATAATTGTTTTTTCAATTGGAGAAGCTGGGCCACCATCTTCTTCCTCTTCATCCTCTGCTTGGATTGTTCTAACGTCAAGTTTTCCACCATATCCTTTATTTGGGGCAGGTACTTTATTTTTCTTTCCAGGAGTTGGTGTGTCGCTCCCTAGCATTTTATCTAATTTTTCTTTTACAATATCCTCTTGTCCTTTCTTAATTTTTTTGCGATCTCCGCCGGCGTCAATATTTTCAATAGTTTCTTCTTTACTTTCAAATTCAACTTCATTATTTTCAGCGCCAACTTCTCCAAAAATTACTGGTTCAGTGCTAGCGCTTTCTTCGTCTTCCTCGACTTCATCGCCATCATCATCTTCTTCATCCTCTTTCTTAGGGGCAGAATCAGAGTTTTCAACTTTTTTTTCTTTTTGCTTTTTTAGTTCAGTAGCTTTCTCTGCAAGTTTTTTTCTGGCTTCTTTCTTCTCGTTGTCCTCTCCAAAAGCATCGTCAAACATATCCTTGTCTTCTGTTTCAATAGTTTCCTCTATTCTGGTATCAGAATTAGTTTGATTAATTTCATCAGCCATTCTTGAGCACTACTCGGGTTAATTTATTTCCTTTTTCTATTGCTAAATAAAGCTTTTTAGGTATAAATACCTTTTGGGTTCGGCAAAAAATTCCTCCAAAAAAGTTGTTATGTAAAAGTTTTTCCAAGAATTAGTGTGAAATATTTTTTGTTTTCTTTTTTTGGATTTTCGCGTAAGATATTTAAACCGAATTATTCACTATTTGAGCGTGTTGGGAGTTACACTGTAAGAAGAATTATACAGTGCCGAGCAAAATTGTTTAATTTTGCAAGGAAGGAGGCAAATCATACCGCTTGTCGGATCCCTGGTTTGCTTCTTTTACGCTTTCTTTTACTGTTTTTCATTTTTTGGTGATTTTATGATTGAACTTGAAAGAACTTTTCTTGCAAAACAACTCCCTGATGGGTTAAAACAATGCAAATCAAAGGAAATCCTTGATATTTATATTCCCAAGTCCATGGAAGGTCATGCCCCAATTAGGATTAGAAAAAATGGGGACGTTTATGAGATTACCAAGAAATCTCGTGTTGATGAAGGGGATCACACTAAACTTTTAGAACAAACAATCTCTCTTACTCGCGCTGAATTCATGGCCCTTGAGAAAGAAATCGCCGGAAAGCGACTCCACAAAACCAGATACTACTATCCGGTGAATGGCAGAACTGCAGAAGTGGATGTTTTCATGGATGCATTAACTGGATTAGTTCTAATTGATTTTGAGTTCACAAATGAAGAAGAACTAAAAGTATTCAAAGCTCCTTTCTTTTGCTTAGCTGAAGTAGGGCACGAAGATTTTATCCGCGGAGGAGTACTTGCTGGAAAAAGATATTCGGACTTGGAAGCAGAACTAGCAAAACATGCATATCAGAAGTTAGTTTTGAAATAACCCGTGAGTTTTACCATATTTTATGCCCACTCAGTCTTTAAGTGTATAATTTTCTTTGTTTTCAAATCCACTATTATTTCAATTTCTGCATCGCAAGCATTATTGTTTTCAAATAGCATATACCACAAGTTTAATTCCTTCTCAAGTTTATAATTTTTGAGGTTCATTTGCTCTAAAAACTCTGGATTTTTTACTTGAACAAACTTGGACAGAGTGTACTTGTTAAGATTGGAACCCATTTCTTTCAAAAATTGGGGTTGTGCAATCTCAAAAGCAAGTTTTCTTTGGCCTTGCAGGATTTTTTCTGTTTCGGAAAGTGTGCTTGTTGATAATATTGCTCCATTTTTTGGATCAAGTACATATTTTATTTCTCGTTCATCAATTGCAATTAATTGATTGTTCTCTTCATGCAATTCACTTAGAAACACAAGTTGTATATCTGCTTCTAGGTCTTCATTAAATTCAATCTTGGGGAGTTTAATTTCCCACACTTTATTGTCTTTTGAATCAAAAGCTTGTAAATTATTTTTCGCAAAATGCTCAACAAGGAATCGTAATCCTCCGATCTTTATCGGAAACACTTGCTTTGGGGGCAATCTTTTTTTTTGAATCATCTTAATCTTCCTTTGAGTTGAATTAGACTCTATTTTATCTATTATCCCCATTTCCTTTTAACTTATTTTGATCCATTCGGGCATAGAGCTTGTCAATATTCATTTGAGCAACATCTTCAATGCTTAAACCCAAATTAGTGCTTAATTGAGTCAAATACCACATTACGTCCCCAAGTTCTTTTGCAATTTCTTTTTTGTATTCTTCAGTTAATTTTCCGTCAAAATCCCTATAAAGTTTTTTTATTTTACCTGCAACTTCTCCGCTTTCGTCCGCTAGTCCTAAAGCGTAATAAGCTAAATTACTGTTATTTATTGTAACTTTCAAATCAGTCTTTTTTGACTTTTCTTGGTATTCTTTAAAATCCATTTTGGGTTTCACCTTATTCAAATTAAGTGCTTTACAATTAAAACTCTTTTGATTAGGCAAAATCTTTACCTAAAGAAACCTATAAATACCCAAGAAACCTCTTACTGGGTATGGAAAAGAAGTTTGTATTTGTTTTACTTGCACTATTTGTGTTCTTGCCTTTTGCACTGAGTTTGGATTCAAATTCAATTAATCCGAATCCTTGTGACGCGAAATTATACGTTTCAAATAATTGTATTGACTTAAATGGATTATTAATGGACAAAGCTTATGCTAAATATTCACAATATTGTTTGGATAATTCTCTAAGCGCAGTTCCTATTAGTGATTTTGCACAAATCGCATTTCCTTGTGTTACTTCAAAAAACTTTCCACTTGTTCAAAAAGATAGTGTTTGTCTCCCCGAGGCTTTCCTAAAGGCTTGTTGTACTCGTGATGATAAAGCAACAGTTTCCTTTGATAGATTAATGGAAGCGTATACTTCTTACTGTTCTGGAGCTAACCTATCTGCGCTTTCAGGGGATAATTTTAGAAACTTTTTAGTTAGATTTGGAACTAGACTTAGTGACCCTTCTCAAGGTCAGCTTACAATTTCTGGTCTTTTATTAAAAGACAAAAACGTATCTCCTTTAGTGGTTGAGAATGACACTGCTTCTTCGGATTTATTTAGTTCAACAAACATTTTGATAATAGTTGTAATAGTGATTTTGCTTTTAATCGCAGTAATGATTTTCTTTTCTTTCTTTTTCCTAAAAATGAAACAAAACGAGGTATTCAAGGAAATGAAACAGGTAAAAGACAAAATGATTGCACTTGAAAGAACCTATTTGAAAGGAAAAATGGACGAACAAACCTACAGAAAACTAATGCAGCAATACCAATTAAGAATGACAGAACTTGAACTTGAAATAGCTAGATTAAAGAAGAAAAATAACAAGCCTGAAGAAACTGAAAAGGACTAAAATTTTTGCTGAGAAATAGCTTTATAAACAAAAGCAAAACAACTTTTATTATTGCCACTATATGTTGCCTTCAAAGAAGGAAACCAATGGTAAAATGCGGAGATGGCAGAGCGGTCAAATGCGCCTGGCTTGAGACCAGGTTTCCGAAAGGAAGCGGGGGTTCAAATCCCTTTCTCCGCGTTAATTCTTTTTCTAATTGTATTCATTTCGTTCTTTTCCTAAACACTTATATACTTTACTTACTTCTGATTGTCTAATGATTAAGATTTATAAAAAATCCGCAAAAGCTAATGGTGCGGGGAAGTTAGTTGAATTAAAGAGGCCAGCTCCGGGGTGTTGGATTAATGTTGTTTCTCCGACTGAAGAAGAGATTATTGAGTTAAAAGAAAAGTTTTCTTTACCCACATATTTGGTTAAAGATTGTGTGGATTCGGATTCTTTACCAAGATTAGAAAAAGATTTGGATCATAATTTGTCCCTAATTTTATTAAAAGTGCCCTTTCATTCCGATGAAGCAGTTACAACAGTTCCTTTTGGAATAGTGTTTTCTCCAAGAAAGAATTATGTATTTACCATTAGTTCTACTGAAGCTTATGCGGTTGGAAAGATTTTGTCTAGTTCTGCAAAGAATTTAGTTACGGATAATAAAGTACTCTTTTTCACTTATATTACAAAAAGGCTCATTCGTTCATACATGCGCGAACTTAATGTTGCTGAAAATGAAATTAGCGGAGTAGAATCCTCAATTAACAAGTCCTTCCAAAACAAAGAAGTACTTTTATTGCTTTCATTGCAAAAAACCCTGGTTTATTTCAGAACAAGTATTGTTGGAAACAAAAAAGTTTTATCCAAAATAATTCCTTCAAAGATATTTTCTGTTAATGAGGAAGAAAAAGAATTAATTGAGGACTTGAGCGTGGATATTGACGAAGCACAACAACTCGTAACCATTTACTCAGAAATTATTGCAAACATGATTACTGCGTACAATTCACTTGTTGCAAATAATTTTAATTCCATCCTAAAATTCTTGGCCCTAATTACTGTTGCGATTAGTATCCCGACAATGGTTGCTAGTTTTTATGGAATGAATATTGATTTGCCTTTACAACAAACCCACGAAGCATTTTTTGTGGTAGTGCTATTTGCTATACTCGCAACAGGCGGAGTGTTAGCTTTCTTTAAGTACAAAAACTGGGTCTAATTAGGAATATTAGTTATTGTCTAGTTAGTTATTTGTTAAATTAAAAAATTAGTTTATTTATTTGTGGATGTATTTTTTCTTTTTAAGAGAAGCTTTTCCTTCCCCTTGTCTTGGTCTGTGGTGTGTAGCCACTTTGTGTTTCTTTTGGTGATCAATGTAAGCTTCTCTTCTTAATTCGGGTAATACTTTTGGAGTAACTTCTCCCTTTGGTTCATATTTCTCAGAGTAATGGGAATTGTCAAATAATGGTTCTGGTGTTCTTGGAGTTTTTTCCATTCCGCCTGTAGTTGGTTCGTAAGAGTTATCTCGTTTTTCTTGTGGTTTAAACGAAGGACTTGGTCTGTGGTGTTTTTGTCCGTGGTAAGGGTCTTGTCTAGGGAAACTATCTTGTCGTGGTTGTGAATCTTGTTTAGAGTAACTGCTTTGTGAATAATGACTATTTTGTCTTGGAACAAATGAAGATTGGCTTGGAGCTGAGTTATAATCTCTTCTTGGACCAAAATTTTGTCTAGTCCCATAAGAGTTTTCTCTAGGTCCTCTATTGTCTCTATTTCCATAAGTGCCTTGGGCCCCGCTAGGTCTTTCTCTTCTTGGGTAAGAATCATTTCTTCCGCCGTAACTAGCTCGTCTGTCTCCACCAAATGAATTTTCTCTTCTTTGGAAAGAATTTCCTTCAGTTCTAGGAGCACCATATGCTGGTCTTGCTGTGTAAGTATTTTCTCTTGGAGCTCTATCCTCTCTATTTCCGTAAGAGCCTTGGGATCTTCCGCCAAATCCTCTGTCTCCACCAAACCCTCCTTCTCTTCTAGGGCCAAAGCTTCTTCCTCTCTCTCCGCCGAATCGTCCATCATTTCTTCTTGGAGCAAACTCTCTTCCGTGTCCGTGAGAAAATCCTCTTCGTTCTCCTCTATCAGCGTTATAATCGTCAGCAAATCCGTCTCTTCCCATTTCTTTTTTGTATTCAACTTTTACATACTCTGGAACTTTTTCTTGAACAATATCCATTTTTCCAAATCTAACAATTTTATTAAAATTATTATAATCTCTTTCAGATAGGAAAGTTACTGCGTCTCCTTTCTTTCCTGCTCTTGCAGTTCTACCAATTCTGTGAGTGTATTCTTCAGGAGTTCTTGGTACATCATAATTGTAAACGTGAGTAACATCCTTAATATCAAGTCCTCTTGCAGCAACATCCGTTGCAACTAAAACATCAGTTTTTCCTTCTTTGAATGAATTAACAGCAAATTGTCTTCTTCCTTGTCGCAAGTCTCCGTGAACTGGCATTGCGTGAATTTTTTCTCTTTTTAAATTTTGAGCAACTTTATCAACTTCTCTTTTAGTTCCGCAAAAAACAATTGCAGGACCAGGAGTTTTTTCTTTTAACAAATGAACAAGTAAAGAAAACTTTTCATCTTTTCTAACACTATAGAAAACTTGTTTTAGTAGAGATTTGTCAACTTGAAGTTTTTCTTGGATTAAAGCAGGATTCTTTAAATATTTTTTAATTATGTTTTGTGCAGCTCTTGGCATTGTAGCACTAAACATTATTGTTTGTCTTGTATTAGGCGTAGTTCTTAGAATTTTATCTACATCTTCTTCAAACCCCATCTCAAACATCTTGTCTGCTTCATCCAGCACAACAAATTTTAATTTTGATAAATTTACGTTTCTTCTATTAATTAAATCCAGTAATCTTCCTGGAGTAGCAACGATAATTTCAGCGTATTTTAGTTCTTCAATTTGTTGAAAGTATCCAACTCCACCATAAATACTAGTAATATTAATTGGCATAAACTTTGACATTTGTTCTAAGTGATCGCGAACCTGGTGACAAAGTTCTCTTGTTGGAGTAAGTACTAATGCTTGAAGTCCATTCCCTGGAACAATTTTTTCTAATATTGGTAAACCAAAAGCAGCTGTTTTTCCTGAACCAGTTAATGATTGTCCTACTAAATCTCTTCCTGCTTTAATCTCAGGAATACATTTCTCCTGTATAGGAGTTGGAGTAGTAAAACCCATGTGCTTTATTCCCTCAAGTAATTTAGGGGAAATGTTCAATTTTGAGAAACCCATTTTTTATCATCTATTAATTGTATTTGTGCTATTATCGCACACTAATTAATTAATCCAAGCATTTAAATAGGGTGTCAATTTTGGTAACAAGCAAGTTTTTGCATGTTTTTTTACTGATTTTGGCTTTCCATACATGCTAAATAAATGTTTTCAAATAGTTGTGGAATAAGTTTAGTTGGAACGCTTGAGAAAGAAATCCTTAGTAAATCCTTATGAGTTATAACTCCTGTGTCATATTTTTCCAATAATTTTAACCTGACAGTTTCAGCATTAGCTTTAGGTTTAATGCACATAAAATATCCTGAATTAAATGGCACTGGGGAAAAAGCATTAGCGTATTTTTCGTTCTTTAGTGCTTTTTTTACCTCGTCATATCTTTGTTTTAATAAATCAAATTTTTCTTTTTTTTCTTTTAAATAATTTGGTGATTTTAATGCACTCAAAACTAAACTTTGTGAAACGTGCGAGCCCATTGAAATATTTGCTCTAATTGCTGACGCGGTTTTATCCTCAATTGCCTTGTAAGCTTCACTTGTTGCGCCTTTCCATCCGTAAGTCAAAAATCCAACCCTTAATCCCCAAACGTAATCTTCCTTTGTTGCAGCATCTGCTTTGATTGTAACCACGTTAGGGTGAATGTCAGCGAGATAAGAAAACAAGGATTCTTTTTCAACATTTTCTTCGTAAGCCAAACCAAAATATGCATCGTCAAGTATCACTAGAATTTTGCTTCCCTTTTCAGCACATCGTTTTATTGCATTCACAATTTCTTTTCTTTCTTCTTTTGTTGGAGAATACCCGCAAGGGTTATTTGGAAAGTTTAGTAAAAGAATTTTTTTTCCGCTTCCAGTCAATTTTTCTTCCATTGCACTAATATCTAATCCATTATTTTTGAAAGTATTGTAAGTTTGGATTTTTGCATCATAAGCATTTCCAAATATTAATTTATAATTACTCCAATACAAATCGTGAGTAATAATAGTATCATTTGGATTCAAAAAAAGCATTCCTATCATAGACAAAGCATGAGTTAATGCAGTTGTAATAATGGGGGTGCTCACGTGGGCCTTTAGGGACGGATTTTTTTTCAACATTTGATTCTTCCATTCTACTCTAAGTTCTTGTTTTCCTTCACTTGAAGAATAAGGAAAAACATCCATTGGATTAAGAGCAACTTTACTTGCAATACATTCTAGTCTCATTGGTGTTCCGTCATCTTCCGCAGCAATACCAATAGTTGCGTTATACTTTTTCCCCTTAGCTTGGGCACTTTGAGCCAAAATTCCTTCTTTTGGCATGAAAGCTATTTTTCCATGCTCTGAAAGAAATTCAAACAAAATAGGATTATTTGATTTTATTATTTTATTCAGTTCTTCTGCTTCAGGGTTAATTTGCATGATTAAATTTGGTTTAGAATGGTATAAATTCTTTACGCAGGGTTGGAGTTTTTCAAGTAGGTTTTTATTCTACAATTTCCTAATTGTGGCATGGCAAATAAAGGTAATTTGGATTCACTTAGGGACCTTATAGAATTTGAGGATGCTCTTGGTGGAAGACTAGCTGAAATTAAATTATTCATGATTGGAATTTTACTTGGGATATTTGGTAATATTCTTGCAAGTTTACTTTGGGAAATAGCTTCGGGAAACAGTATTAATTTCCTTCAAGTTGGATTATGCTTGATATCTTTACTTTGTGCAATTCCAATATTATTTGTTTTCCTTAAAGAGTATTCTTCTCTTAAGAAATATTATGCTTTAGTGAAAAAATCCTCTACCTTGGACAAAGCAAAGAATAGGTACAAGCTTCTAAAACTTGAAGAAAAGAGTTTGGAAGAAACAATGTAAGTATTGTTTGTTTTTCTTTTGAGGGTTATTCCAAAAAATCAACCATCATACAGGCGTGGTGGGTGCAGTTGATTTTGTTATCCCTGCAAAATTTAATTGCTGAGTCAGATTCGCTTCCAGGTTGAAACCACACATTTGTAAGTCCTAGAGATTTTACTTCTTCAATTACTTTTTGCGCAATCTCTGGGGGGACAACTAAATCCACCCAATTAATCTCCACTTTTGGATTTTCTTTAACAAATTCACTAATGCTTGAATATACTTTAATTCCAAGTAGTTCTTTTTCTTTAGGATTAATTGGAACTACATTGTGCCCTTTTTCTTTTAGATTTTTAACAATTTTGTATCCGTTTTTTTCGGGGTTATTAGAAGCTCCAACAACAAGAATAGTTTTGCCCATAGAAAGAACCCCCTTAATTGATTTTATAATCCTTTTGCTTTACCTTTGTAGTATGCAACAAACAAGTGATTTAGCCATTCAATAGTTCTCCTTCTGCTAAGTTTGTTGAAATAATGGATACTACTCTTCGTGACGGAGAGCAGACTGAAGAAGTATCTTTTTCCACTTCAGAAAAGCTTGCAATAGCAAAAAAACTCCTTCTTGAGGTAAAAGTTGATAGAATAGAAATAACTTCTACGAGGGTTTCAAAAGGTGAGCAAGACACTTGTAAAGAAATATACGCTTGGGCAAAAAAAGCAAACTTACTTGAAAAAATAGAGGTACTTTCTTTTGTTGATTATAATTTGAGTGTGGATTGGGTGGAAGAAGTTGGGGGAAAAGCAATTAACCTTCTTTGTAAGGGAAGTAAAAACCATTGTGTAAATCAATTAAGAAAAAAACCCGAGGAACATTGCGGGGATGTTAAACGAACCGTTGAATATGCATTAAGCAAAGGGTTTATTGTGAATGCGTATTTGGAAGATTTTTCAAATGGAATAAAAGAAGATGAGGAATATGTGTTTGGCATAACTAAAGTTCTTTTTGACTCCGGAGTAAGCAGAGTTTTACTTGCAGATACTCTGGGTGTATTAAGCCCAAGTGAAACTTTTGAATATGTATTAAAAATGGTAAAAAAATTTCCTAATCAAAAATTTGAATTCCATGGGCATAATGATTATGGTTTAGCAGTAGCAAATTCAATCCAAGCAGTTCTTGCTGGCGCAAGCGGAGTACACTCAACAGTTAATGGGCTTGGGGAAAGAACAGGAAATACTCCTCTTGAAGTAATAGTTCCAGCAATAAATGATTTCTCCGAAAGAAAGTGTAATGTTGATGAAAAAAAACTTGCAAGTATTTCTCATCTAGTTGAGTTATTTTCTCACAGAAGACTTGAAAAGAATCATCCAATCCTTGGGGCAGTAGTTTTTACTCAAACTGCGGGAATTCACGCTGATGGGGATAAGAAAGGAAATTTATACAAAAGTAATCTTTCAGCGGATCGATTTGGGAGATCAACTAGATATGCGCTTGGGAAACTCTCTGGAAAAGCTTCAATTGAACTTACTCTTCGTCAATTAGGGATAGCACTTGAACCTGAACTTTTGAAAAAAGTTTTGGGCAGAGTAGTAGAACTTGGGGACAAAAAGCAATTTGTTTCAAAAGAGGATCTTTTATTTATAATAAATGAGCTTGAGAATAATGGAATTGGTGCAAAAAAGAAATTCAAATTAATTGATTATAATGTGACTACGAAATTTGGTGCAAAACCACGTGCTCGAATAAAGGTTTCTTCTAATGAGAAAGAATTTAGTGCAAATGCTCTTGGAAATGGGGGATTTAATGCGTTTGTGAATGCGCTAAAGAAAATATTTGTAAAAAACAAAATTTCGTTCCCAATGCTTGAAGATTATGAAGTGCGAATACCTGTTGGCGGGCACACAGATTCTTTAGTTGAGACAAAAATTACTTGGAAGAAAGGAAATAGAAAAATAGAAACAATAGGAGTTTCTACAGACCAGCTTGAAGCTGCAATAAAAGCAACAGAAAAGATGGTAAATGTAATATTAATGCTTGGTGAGCAAAACTAGAAAAAAAAACTTATTTCTTATTTCATTAAGTGTTCAAGTAGTGCCATTCTAACATAGATTCCATTTTCGGCTTGTCTAAAATAAGCAATTCTCAAATCGTTGTTCTCAATTTCAATTGGAATATTTATTTCTTCTACGTGGGGTAAAGGGTGCATGATTCGTGCATTGGGTCTAACTTGTCCTAGATTATGTGAATCAATGCAATACTTTCCTTTTGCAAGTTCATAATCCTCTGGAGTCATTCTTTCTTTTTGAATTCTAGTCATGTAAATAACATCCGCGATTGGAAGTACTTTTGAAAAATCAGTTTCTTCGCTAAATGTAATATTGTGCCGAACTAAATATTCCTTAATATTTTCAGGAATCCTCAAATTTGGAGGGGAAACAAAAATAATTTTTGTTTGTGAATCAAATTTTCCAAGTAAATAAGATAATGAATGCACTGTTCTTCCATTAGCCAAGTCTCCAACCATTGCAACAGTAATCCCTTCAACTTTTCCAAGTTCTCGATGAATCGTATAAAGATCCAGTAGTGCTTGTGTTGGGTGTTGTCCTCTTCCAGATCCTGCATTAATGAATGGCTTAGTTGCAACATTAACTGCTCTTTGCGCGGAGTCATCCTCGTAATGTCTCATTACAATACAATCCGAATAAGCACAAATAACTCTAATTGAGTCTTCTAAAGATTCTCCTTTAATTGCACTAGAAAACTCTTTTGCATTTTCAGTGCTCAAAACAGATCCTCCCATTCTAAGCATTGCACTTTCAAAACTTAACCGGGTTCTAGTGGAGGGTTCATAAAAAAGCGTTGCAAGAACTTTTCCATTCAAGGTGTTTTCGGGCTTTACTCTTAATTGTTCTGCTCGATTAAATAAAGAAAAAAGTAATTGCTTATCAAATTGTTGAGATTCAATCAAATAAGGCAATTTTACCATTTACAATCATTAACTACTCTGCCGAAAGTCTTTTAGAATTTTCGGCACTACTAAAGGCATAAATAGATGAAAATCCCTTGTTTAGATGTATTTTTCTTATTGAATAAGTTACACTCTTGTTTTTTATTGAACGATTACTCTTCCGTTCATTCCTGCGTGAAATGTACAATGGTAATCATAAGTGCCTGGGAAAGTAAATTCCTGTTCGAAAATTACTCCTTGAGCCATTGCGCCTGAATCAAAGAAACCAGTGTTTGAAGTAACTGAGTGGGCAGCTGCATCTTCATTTCTCCAAGAAACCGTGTCGCCTACGTTAATTGTAATATCTGTTGGGTTAAAATTTAAATTTGCAATTCTGACATTGTGCGTAAGCCCAGCAGAGGGATTATTGGTATCAGTTTGTGTAACGGTACCATAGTTTGTATCCGCGCTTGTTCCGGTATTATTTTGGTTATTGTTTCCAGTATTATTTTGAGTATTCGCTTGGGTACAACCAAAAGAAGATACTAATATGAATACTAAAATTATTGCAAATATTGTCTTATTCATCAAATCACATAGCCATTTTGCTGCAAACAGTATATATTACCGCGTTTAGGATTGTTTGTTGTTTGCGGGAGAGTAATTTTTAGTTAGAAAGAATTAATAAAAAAGCCATGTTTTTATTTGCTTTAAGCGAATGAACTGCTTTCTTCTCCATGTGAATTAATACTCCTTTATTCATACTGATTTTCTTTCCTTTCAAAACAAAAGTTCCATTTCCCTCAAGTACATGAACAAATCCTTCTTTTGTAGATGTGTGTTCGCTTAGTTCGCTTCCTTTACTCATGCAAAATAACGTAACATCCTTTGTGTCAGATTTTAGAAGAACTTTACTCAAAATACCGCTTTTAGGATACTCAATCAATTCATTTAATTGAAATGTTTCTTTTTCCATGTTTTCACTTTCCTTTTTACAATGTACTTAATAGTTCTCAATAAATACCTGCCTATTCAAAATTAAGCACTGGATTTCGATCAAGTTTTGCAGGTTCTTTTACAAAATCTTTTCGTAGTGCTTTATAGTATGCCGCGATTCCAATCATTCCTGCATTATCCGTGCAAAATCTTTTCTCAGGGATTGCAACAGTAATATCTATATTGGCAAATGCATCTCTTAGGTTCTTTCGCAAATGATTGTTTGCACTAACTCCCCCGCCGACTGAGACGTGTTTAACGTTGTATTTTTTTATTGCCATAATTAATTTTGCAACAAGTATGTCCGCAACTGTTTTTTCAAATGATGCGGCAAAATCAGCAATCTCTTCTTTTGTAAAAAACATGTCCTTTGAATCATAGTATCCGGGATCATTTTGGGTTAGAATTAGTTTTTTATTTTTCTTTGAAACTTTTTTAGCATAAACATTTCTAAGCGAAACAAGGCAAGCTGTTTTAATTCCTGAAAAACTAAAGTTGAGGTCCCCTGAGTTTAGTAATGGTTTTGGAAGGAGGTACTTAGTTCGATTTCCTTTCTCTCCCACTTTTGAAATTAATGGCCCTCCAGGATATCCAAGTTTAAGTAAGCGGGCAACTTTGTCAAAAGCTTCTCCTGCTGCATCATCAAGTGTTTGTCCGATTAACTTGTATTCTCCAAAGCCCTTTACTAAAACTATTTCAGTGTGCCCCCCAGAAATAATCATGCTAATGAATGGGAACTCTATTTCTACTTTTGAGTACAATTTTCCTTTTTTGTTTCTAAGAAATGGAGAAATTAAGTGTCCTTCTAAATGGTTAACTGCAATTAATGGTTTATTGTATTGTGCACAAAGTTCTTGTGCTTTTTTTATTCCTACTTCAAGCGCAATAGCGAGTCCTGGTCCGTAAGTAACAGCAATGTAATCAATATCTTTCATTGTGGCTCTAGCTTTTGCAAGTGCTTTTTTTATGCAAGGGTCAATAAACTCATTGTGTTTGTCTCTGGCAATTCCAGGTACTACTCCCCCAAACTTCTTATGAAAACTTACTTGTGTTGAAACCACACTGCTTAGCACTCTGTCGTTTTCTAGTACTGCTGCGCAAGTATCATCGCAGGATGTTTCGATTGCAAGTATCTTCATGAATATTCCCCATATTCGATAATTCTTTCCGTTTCACTCTTGTGGTACATATTAATCCAAATAATAATTGCTTCTTTATTCATTTCCTTGATTATTTTTGAAGCTTTCTCAGCCCATTCAATTACAATTAAGTTTCGCCCTTTTAGCATGTCCTTAAATCCAACATCTAGTAGTTCTTGGGGGCTAGATAATTTGTAAATGTCCATGTGAAATAATTTATCAAAATCTTGAGTGAGTTTATACTCTCGGCAAATAATAAAAGTAGGAGAGAGTATTTCTTGTTTTATTCCAAGTTTTTTTGCAATTCCTTTACAGAGCTGAGTTTTTCCTGTTCCAAGTTCCCCTTGTAGGGCAATAATAATTGGTTTACTCATTTTCTTCTTACTTAAGTTTGAAACTAACTTTTCTCCAAACGCTCTAGTTTCTTGTTCATTTTTTGTAATAACTTTATGCGTTTGTTTTAGAACAATATCTCCCTGTCTTAGAACCTTTACATCCTCAAGCGTAGTGTCAACAACAGTTGAGGGCGAATTTTTTGGTAAAGTTTTGGCATCAAGTACCAAATCAATTAGATCTTGTTGCTTTTTTGAAGTGTTTGAGAGAATATCTTTTAATGAATAGGGAGTTTTCTTGTAAGAAACATTAGCGGAAGTTGCAGTAATTGGTTTTCCAAATTCTTTAATCAACTTTAGTATAAACTCGTAAGCAGGAATTCGAATTCCGAGGGTCTTAAGGTTTGATTCTACTCCATGAGCAACTTTTCCTTTACTTTTTGAAATAATTGTAAAGGGCCCGGGCAAATATTCTTTGTACAGGTTTTTAGCAGTGTCATTTAATGTAACATACTTTTCCGCCATTTTTTTATCGGATACTGCGATGGATATTGGTTTGTCATTTCTAAATGTTTTGTAGGAGATTAATTTGTCTACTGCTTTTTGATTTGTTGGATCTACTCCTAATCCATAGCATGTTTCAGTTGGATAAACTATTATCCCTCCATTCTTAAGCGTTCTAATTGCTTCTTTTATTGCAGCAGAAGGGTTTTTGTTTATTGATATTACTTTCATTTTATCGCCTTAATATATACTAAAATCAATGCTCAATGTGTTCCTTTGTAAATTAGTTTTGGGAAATAATATATATAAATTGAATTAAGTGTTTTTTTAGGAGTAGTTTTGGAATTAAATAAAGTAAAATGCAGCAATTATTATGAAATATACTGCCATTAGTTGTACTCCTTCTAGCCAGTTGCATTTTCCATCTGCGGATAAGTAGTTTACTATCATTACTGCTAAGAGCATTGCAGTTATTTCAAATACGCTAAATATTAGTGTGAATTGTAAGTTCAAAAAATGACTTGTAAGTACAAGTATTGGAACAACAAATAATGCGATTTGTATTGCACTGCTTAATCCAATCTCAATAGATACATCAATCTTGTTTTGCATGGCAAAATTAACTGCATTAGCTTTCTCAGCAATGTTAGTCACAATCGCAATTATGACTACCCCGATAAAGGTTTGAGTTAGTCCAATATTTGTCGCAGCGTGTTCAACAACATTTACAAGCATTTCAGATTGGAATGCAACAACAACTGTGACAATAAGCAAAATTATTGCTGCTCGTTTTCTAGTCAAAGTGGGTGTTTCTTTTAAGAGTTTAATTTCGTCACTAGTATCAAACAAATGTTTGTGGGTAATGAATGAGAAAATTAAACTTGCAATATAAGTTACTGCAAGTACTACTGCAACAAGTTCGCTTAGTAATTGTACTTGTCCATTTGTTGCATGGTTGGTAAGGGCGTATGCTGTGGGGATGGCAAGACCTGCAATTGCAATAATTAGCATGGTTGAAGAAACTCCAACGGATTCTTTATTGAATCTTTGTTCTTTGTGTTTAATTCCTCCAAAGAAAAGACTTAATCCAATGAGTAAAAGAATATTTGCAAGTATGCTTCCAATAATTGATGCTTCCACAAGTCTTGTTAGTCCGTGAGTTAAAGCAAAGAATGCAATGATTAACTCAATTACATTTCCAAAACTTGCATTCAGTAATCCTCCCACAGTGGGGTTTGTTTGAATAGTAATTTCTTTTGTAGCATATCCAATAATTATTGCAAGAGGAATTAGTGAGATTATGATTAATGGAAAAAGAAGGACTTCGTCAGTAATGAAAAGTGTTGCAATCCAGCTTATTGGAATAAAAGCTAGTAATAGCAAAAATAACCTGTTAATTTTAGGCATCATCCAGAATCAATAATTAGGATTAATCTTTTAAATCACAAACCAAGGCTTTTGTGGCATTGTAGTCGATTAGAAAGCTTATTTAACTAGTAAATCTTTATTTTGTGCATGTGTGGGATAATTGGATTAGCAAACTTTACAAATCCTGAAAATGAAGTAAAAAAGGGAATTGAAGCTATTTCTTATCGGGGGAAGGATCATTCTAAAGTTCTTTACGCAGAGAACGTTGCATTTGGGCACAACTTGCATTCAGTAATTGATTTTGTAGTTCAGCCTCTTGAGTCCGATAAAGGAATTTTGGTTATTAACTGTGAAATTTACAATTGGAAACAATTAGCCAAGAAGTTCAAGTTTAAAGTAAAAAATGATTCAGAACTTGTACTGAAATTATTTGATTCAAAAAAATTTAAGGATTTGCCAAGGGTGATTGAGCAATTCGATGGAGATTATGCTTTTGCATATTATTCTAAGAAAGAAAAAAAACTCTTTTTGGCGAAAGATATTATTGGAGTAAAACCTTTAGTTTATTATTTTGATGATAAAACGGGTAAGTTTGCATTTGCTTCAGAAAAGAAAGCCCTTAATGTTTCAAAACTTAACGCAGTTCACTTAAACCCGCGGCAGAGTGTATTTTATGATGTAGTAAAGAAAAAGATTTCTTTTATTGAGCGAAAGTTAAAAACTAAATCAGTTTCAAAGCCTTTGCCTGAAATTAAAAAATCCTTAGAACTTGCCGTTGAAAAAAGAATTCCTGAGAAGTTATTTGGAGTACTCCTTTCTGGGGGACTTGATTCTGCTCTAATTGCCAAGATAGTTAAACAAGAGAAAAAGCATGTAATTGGATTATTTGCCTGTGTGGTTGATGAATCAACTTCTCTTGGGGAGCCAAAAGATCTGGAAAGTGCGAAAATAGTTTCAAGAGAGCTTAAAGGGACTCTTTATGTGCGTAAAGTTTCACTTACGGAACTTGAACTAGAACTACCAACTATTATTTCACTTATTGAATCAAGTGATCCAATTAGAGTAGGGGTAGCTAGTACAATTTATTTTGCAACAAAAGAAGCTGAGCAACTTGGGCTAAAGGTCGTCTTTTCGGGTTTAGGTGCTGATGAAATATTTGCAGGGTATCATAGATTCAAAAATTCAAATGAAATAAATAAAGACTGTTATTCCTATTTGATTAAAATGTACGAAAACGATTTGTATTTTGAAGACATTATTTCCATGGCAAACAGAGTAGAAATGAGAGTTCCTTTCCTTGATCGAAATCTTGTTGAAAAAGCACTAAAGCTTCCCTCAAAATATAAACTTGTTTCAAAGAAAGGAGTGATTACTAACAAAGTAATTCTTAGGGATATTGCCCTTAAGTTAAAACTTCCTAGTGAAATTGCAATGCGTGAGAAGAAAGCAGCGCAATATGGGAGTAATTTTGATAAAGCAATAGAACTCCTTGCAAAGAAAAGGGGGTTTAAGTCAAAAGCAGATTATTTGAATTCAATTAAAACAAAAGCCAATGAATTCCATAGTTTAATGCAAAAAAATATTCCAATTGCTGCACTTTTGTCCACTGGGAAAGATTCCTTATATGCAATTCATTTAATGGAAAAACAAGGGTACGAAGTCAGATGTTTAATTTCAATTAACCCGCAAAATAAAGATTCTTTCATGTATCATTCTCCAACTATTGAACTAGCAAAAATGCAGGCAACTGCGTTAGGTAAGAGATTGCTTTTGATTCACACAAAAGGAGAAAAAGAAACTGAACTCGCCGAACTTGAGAGGGGATTAATGCTTGCAAAAAAAATGTTTGGTATAGAAGGGGTGTGTTCAGGAGCCCTTTTTTCTAACTACCAGCGTGAAAGAATTGAAAGGGCTTGTGAAAAACACGGTCTTAGACACTTTGCTCCACTATGGCATTTAGACCAAGAACAATACATGAATCAATTAATTAAAGCAGATTTTAAAGCAATTATTACAAAAATTGCTTCATATGGTCTTGATGAAAAATGGGTTGGGCGAGAGATTAATGGAAAAGCAATTGATGAATTAGTATTTTTGAATAAAAAGTATGGAATTAACGTTGCTGGTGAGGGTGGAGAATATGAATCCCTTGTTCTTGATTGTCCAATGTTTAAACAAAAAATAGAAGTTAAGTTTGATAAAAAAATGCAAAACGAAAACACTGGAGAAATTGTGTTAAAAGAAGCTAAACTTGTAAAGAAATAATTAATATTTTTCTGTTAAATTAAGTATGGTATTTAGTTAGAGTGCTTATTCATATCTTAATGCTTCTATTGGGTCCATGTTTGCTGCTCTCCACGCAGGTAGTGCTCCAGAAACCATCCCAAGTATCATTGAGAATGCAAGTGCTCCAAAAGTAATTTGCCAATTGATTCCAGCTTCAAGTGGAAATCCGGATTGTGCTCCAATGATTGCAACGATGATGGATAATCCGTATCCGATTGCAATTCCGATTATTCCGCCAATCATTCCAATAAATCCTGCTTCGAGTAAAAATATTGAAAGAATTCTAAAGTTTGATGCGCCTAGGGCTTTCATTATTCCGATTTCTTTTGTTCGCTCAACTACTGAAGTAACCATTGCGTTCATTATTCCTACTCCACCAACAATAATTGAAATGCTTCCAATTCCAACTAGGAAAACAGTGATTAATCCAAATATTGAATTAACTTGTTCAAGTAATTGATCCGAAGTAACAACATACACACTTTTCTCTCCATATTGTTTATTGAAATAAGTTGTGATTTTATCTGCAACTGCTTTTACATCACTAGCTGAAGTAGTTCTAATCCATGTTTCTGCAGGACCAATAGTTGGATCTAGTTTTTTTATTGAATCCACTGACATTACTACTAAAGTAGAAGAACTCATTTCGGATTGAACTTTTTGGCTCACAATTCCTGCGACCTTAAATTCTTGTCCATTTAGTAAAAGAATTTTTCTTATTCCTATTGGTTTATCAAATGCCTCTGCTGCTAGTTTGTCTCCGATTAAAATTGAAGAAGAATCTCCTTTTGCAAGCCATTGGCCGTCATCAATTGTATAATAATCCAAATCAATAAACACTTTTCCTTCAATAGGATCCACCCCTAGCGCAGTTGCCCCATAATTTTGTTTTCCATAAGTAATATTTACTGGGTACATATACATTGGGACGACATCAGTTACATTTGTAATTGATTTCATTCGATCCAAATCCGAATCTGTAATAGTTACTTTTGAGAAGTTTGATCCACTAAAAGGATTCCCTGGAATAACATAAATTGTGTTGGACCCAAGTTGTTCAAGTTGAGTAGCAACGGCTTGGTTTAATCCTTGTCCAACGGAGAGTAACGCAACAATTGCTGCGATTCCAATTACTACTCCTATAAGAGTTAAAAAAGTTCGAATCCCTTCTCTTCTAAGGTTTTTCAAAGCATGGACGATTGTGTCAAACATAATTAATCACTCATACCTCAATGCAACAACAGGATCCAAATTTGCAGCCCTAATTGCGGGCAATAATCCTGAAACAATTCCTATAATTAAAGCAAAAATTAATGATCCAATAGTAATCTCGGGGGTCATTACTGCTGTTAGGGCAAATCCTGAGCTAGTTCCAAGTAAAGCTATAAGTGCAGATAAGGAATATCCAATTACTACTCCAATTATTCCTCCGATTAATCCAATAAATCCAGCTTCTAAAATAAACATTATTAATATTCTTTGATTTGCAGCGCCGAGTGCTTTCATTAATCCAATTTCTTTTGTTCGTTCAAGAACTGCAGTAATCATTGCGTTCATTATTCCAATTCCTCCAACAATAAGAGAAATTCCCCCAATTCCTGCAATAACTAAAGTAATAACTCCAAGAATAGCATTAACTTGTTTTAACAAATCATCTGCACTTGAAACAGTGACACTTTTTTCTCCGTATTTTTTGTCCAAGTAATCTTTTATCTCAGTAACCGCATAACTAACATCGCTTCCCGAATCAGTTTTAACAAATATTATTGATGGAGAAATGTTTTTTGCAATTTTGTTGAATGCATCAAGTGACATAAATACACTAGTTCCAGTATTTGGTCCTCCGCCAAAGCTTTGCGCTTGGGGTTTCATTATTCCAATTACAGTAAATGGAACTCCGTTGATTAAAACTATTTTTCTTGGAGTAATTGTTCTGTCAAAGTAAGTTGATGCAATTTTATCCCCAATTAGTACTGCTGAGGAATCATTTTTGTAAAATGTTCTTCCTTCTGCGACATCAAAATATCCCGTGGAATCAAAAATACTGGATTTTTCTGCATCCGCTGCACTAACCTGAATATTTATTTTTTGTCCATTATATTCCAAAATTGCTGCAGCTCCATAAATTGGTACAACTGCATTAACTCCCCTTATTCCTTCCAGTTGAGTAAGATCGTTGTCAGTTAGTTTTACTCCTGCAAGTCCTCTGGCTGCTGCTCCAGGTATTACAAAAATTGTATTTGATCCAAGACTTTGGAATTGTTGTTCCACAGCAACATTAAGTCCTTGCCCAATAGAAAGTAGGCTTACAATTGCTGCAATTCCAATGATTACTCCAATAAGGGTAAGAACGGTTCTCATTCCTGCTCTTCTTAGATTCTTTATGGAGTTCTCCAAAACATCAAAATCAAATTGCATAAAAATAACCTATTACATTACTAACAGAATCTTTTTGTTTATTATTGTTCTTTTATATTTTCCCAAGGAAAATTAATCCAATCTTTTTCAAGAACCATTTCTAAACTAATATCTGGTATCACAAGAGTTTTTTCCTTGTACAACAATGTGCAAATCGGGTACTTTCCTTTGTATTTCAATAACGTTTTTCCGCTATCACTAATGTCGTCAATAATTATACAATTCTCTCTTGGTTCTAAAAATAATGGCAAATTTAAATGGTGGGAAAGATGGACTGCAATTGGGAGTCCTCCTCTTGGCAAACCATATACTCCAGAGAACGTTTTTCCATTTTTGTTTTCATTTGTCATAAAAACTTTCATTTTGTTAACAAATGTTTCCAGCATTTTTTCGTATTCAGCATAATTAATATTTCTTATCTTTTGCTCAGGTCTTTTATCAACCATAACTAATCCTTCATTTAAGAATCATTGAATTTGGCAAATCTTTTTGCCATCGCCCTTGTTTCCAACAATTTGTCCGTCTCTAATTAATATTTTTCTTTCAGCTTGTTTTCCAACACTCTCATCGTGAGTAACAACAATAACAGTTCGTTTTTCTTTTACATGCAAATCTTTTAGTATTTCCATTACGTGCACCCCGGATTTTGAATCCAAATTTCCAGTAGGTTCATCAGCAACAATAATATTTGGATTTAATGCTAACGCACGTGCAATAGCAACTCTTTGTTTTTGCCCACCGGATAATTGGTTTGGCCTATTCTTTAATCGGTCGCTTAGTCCAACTTCTTCCAGCAATTCTCTTGCTCTAGGTTCTCTCTCGGCTCTAGGTACTCCATTAATCCACATTGGTTCAATTACATTTTCAAGGGCAGTAAGCTTTGGTAGTAGGTTAAATGTTTGGAAAATAAATCCAATTTTTTTCCCTCTAAATGCTGCAAGGTCAGAATTAGACATTTTTGTTGTGTCTACACCTTCAATGTAAACGCTTCCGCTCGTTGGTTTCATCATTGTGGTTAATACATCAAGTAAAGTAGTTTTTCCTGAACCACTTGGCCCCATTATTGAAACATACTCGTTTTCTGAGATAGTTAAATTAACGCAATCCAGAGCTTTAATTTCAATGTCTCCGACCCCGTAAATTTTTGAAACTCCTGAGAGCTTGATGACATCCTTAGCTTTAGAAACCATAAACACCACTTTGTTGTTTTGATAGAATCAGGGTAATTTTATTTATAAATATACGTTTGAGTTGGACTAAATTCGGATTTGATTATTAGTTGAAACATTATTGAATTAGTTTTTAGTTTTCCTTAATTAATTGTTCAATTATTTTTACGAATTCAGCTCGTTCAGCATTAAGGTCTTTTTGGGCTTCAAATCCATTTCCAATTCGGTAATATTTGCATCCAAATACAAATGTTGGTATGCTTCCGTTTGGATTAAATTGATTAAATACTGCCATTTCTGAAGCAGGTATGCTTCCTTCGTTGGTATCCGTTAAAGTATTGTCTTGTATGTCCACTTGCCAGTGAAACGCAATAATTTTATTTGCATCAACATATTCTTTTGCTACGCTGTCAAAAGTTGGCTTAATCCATTCGCAGTGAGGGCACCAAGTAGTAGAAAACATTCTAACAACTGGTTTTCCATCAATTTTGCAAATGCTTCCATCCACTTTTAAAAAATCGTTCTTTTGTGCAACTTGAGCGCATCCAAAGAATAAACCAAGTATTGCAATTAGTACAATTGAGAAAATTATCTTTTTGTTCATTTGTTTCACTGTTAAAGAGTGGAGTTATTCAATTAATAAAGGTTACTGAAAAAGAACTTTTGGATTATTGTTTCCCTTGAAATTCAAATTTTCTAAGTATTTTTCTTTCATGTTTTAGTGCGTGTTCAATTATGTGTTTCATTGCTCTTATTGCACTTCCTGCTGGCCAAGAAGCAAAGAAAATGAATAATACTACTCCGGTTATTTCTCTACTATATAAGATTGGTATTCCAAATTTAGGTAAGTCTAAGTAAAGTAATACTGCTATCCAAGCAAAGCACAAAACAACAAAAATATTTAGCGCAGCTTTTTTCGCTTGTTCAATAGTGTAATCATTGTGTGGAACAATTTCGGATTTTTTCTTTGGTTCAGGGAGCGTTGGGACAAATGAAAGGATTTTTTGATGAAGTGCTCTAAATGAGTGCATTGGTTGGAAAAGAAGTAATGTAATTATAATCAACAAAAATGCCAACGGGGAAAGAATTTTTGCTTCTTCAACTGGAAGAACTTTTGCAGCAATTGAAACCGTGGCAATGATTACAACAAATTCTCCTAAAGGGGTTAATAAAATTGAGGATAAAGAGGAGTCCTCTGCACTTAATCCAAAAAGAGAACCAAATACCCTTAGGGATAAAGAATGCGCTATTATTGCGCAAAGACTTAGGAGTAATGCAAGACCAACTAAAAGAATTAAATCAATTGGAGAAGGGAAAGTTACTGCTCCTAATGCGGTGTCGTAAAATAATGTTGTTCCAAATCCTACAAAAAAGAAAACCAAGAAAAAGTCTCTTAAAAATCCAACATCTTTTTTTATTTGGTGCGCTGCTTTAATTTCACTTAAAGCAAATCCTGCAAAGTAAGCTCCAATTGCAGTTGATAATCCGAGTAAACTTGCTAGTGTTGCAACAATTAATCCTACTCCGAGTGCAAACAAAGTCATTTCTGTGTGCCCAAATCCATTTGAATTTAACCAATCTTCAACAAGTTTAGATATTTTATATACTCCATAAAATGCACTAACCGCAAAAACAATTGCTGCGAGTATAAGCGCAAGGGGTGATTGATTTGCTGAAGCAGAAAGAGTAGTAATAATTACTAGTAGTAGTACTCCTAAAAAATCTTGAAGAATAAGAATGGATAATGAAATTTTTGCAGAAACATTATCTAGTAAATTATGATTAATAATGAACTTTGCTACAATTGCAGTACTTGTACTAAAGAGCATGATTCCCACAATAACTGCAAATAAGAATGAGTTTCCAAGCAAAAGTAAAATTAATGCGCCTATTCCGCAAGTTAGCGTCATATCTACCGCCGCTAAACCAAACACTGCCGCTCCCGACTTAAGAAAATCTTTTAGTGAAAGTTCTACTCCTAAATAAAATAATAAAATGAATAATCCCAGTTCCCCAAAACCCAGAATTAATGGGTCAGTTGGGGATAAAAATTTTAAGAAAAACGGTCCGAGTAAAAATCCTGCAATAATAAATCCAATTACTTCGTTTTGCCCAAGTTTTCTAATAAACAAACTGAAGCATAACGCTAACACTATTATTACGCCTATAGTAGTTAGTGGCAAAACAAGGGCTTCTGACATGTCCAAAAGATAGGATTTTAATGAATAAAAAGGTTGCTTCGAAGTATTTTTTCAAAAAATCCCTCTTCTTCTCCATGCGGTTTTCCCCTAAGTATAAACAAGGGCTTTTTATTAAGCCCTGCACCATATAAGTATAGCAAATAAAATTAGGAGATGGATTTATGGGTAAGTTTGGAGTAAGAGATTCGAGAAGAGCTCAAGCGGAGTTTAATGTAATTGCTGCAGGCGCTTTGTTATTAGTCTTAGTAGTGGCGGGGCTCTTTATTGTAAATGCTCCTCAAATAACTAACCCTACTTTTAATGCTCAACCAATGGAAAAATTTTCTAGTTATTCAGATTTAGTTGCTTATTTTGAAAAATCAAGCACCTCCTCAAATTATGGACGAGGATATGACATAGGTATTTTTCCAACAATGAATATTGCAACTGGAATGGCTCAAGGGGCAATGGAAAAAGCAGTTGCTTCTGATTCAGGCGCTAGTGCAACAGATTTTTCAAAAACAAATATACAAGTAGAAGGAGTAGATGAAGCGGATATTATCAAAAATGATGGAAAATATGTTTATGCAATTGCAAATGGAAAATTATTCATCGTTGATGCGTTCCCTGCAGAAAATGCAAAAATAATTGCAACAATTGATGTTAATGAATTAACTCCTAATGAAATGTTTATCTCAAGCGATAGTAAAGAACTTTTATTATTCTCAAACAAAGGATATTCCTACAATTCAGGAATTAGTTATTCAAAAATGATGGTAAGACCAGGGTATTATCCTTCTTACGGCGGAAGCGGAACAAATGTTAGATTATACAATATTTCAGACAAAACTCTGCCAACTTTAGTAAAAGAAGTTGAATTTGAAGGAAGTTATTTAACTTCAAGATTAGTTGGAGACAACGCTTACTTTGTAATTAACTCAAATCCAAGAATATATTACGCACAAGCAAAAGAATCAAACGGAAGCGATGAAAATAGTATGATTCCATTAATGAAAGTTAACGGTGTTGAAGAACAAATTGCAATGCCAACAGAGATTGGAATAATGCCAAGAGTTAGACCACAATCATTTGTTACAATTGCTTCAATAAATTTAAAGTCACAAGATTTGACAAAAGAAACAGCAGTTGGTTCAGCACAAAACGTATTTGCATCCACAAGTAATATTTATTTAGCTGACCAAATATGGGATTATGCCACAGATGATTCAAATTCTATTGTTCCTGTAGAAGTTGGAATGGTTGTAAAAAGTATTTATTTCCCTAACTGGAATACCACTGAAAAAACAGTTGTAAATAAGTTCCATTTTGAAGAAGGAAAAGTTTCCTTTGCAGGAAGCGGAACAGTTCCAGGGCACATACTAAATCAATTCAGTATGGATGAATACAAAGACAATTTTAGAATAGCAACAACCGTTGAAAACCAAGGACAATTCGAAATGGGCGGTTCAACTTCAAGTAATAATCGATCAACAAATAATTTGTATGTTTTGAATAAAGACATGAACTTAGTTGGTTCTCTTGAAGGAATAGCTCCTGATGAAACAATTTACTCAGTAAGATTCATGGGTGATAAAGGATACATGGTGACATTCAAATATGTTGATCCATTATTCGTTCTAGACTTATCAGACCCAACTAATCCAAGAATCTTAGGAAAACTAAAAATTCCAGGATACTCAGATTATATGCAAATGATAGATGAAACACACATACTAGGTATTGGAAAAGATGCAAATGAGTTAGAAGATATTGAAAAAGTTCACTCTCAAGGCGCAGTTTACTACACTGCAATCAAAGGAATCAAAGTAGCAATCTTTGATGTAACTGATGTAGAACACCCAGTAGAAATGTCAAAGTTTATTATTGGGGACAGAGGAACAGATTCAGAAGCACTAACAAATCACAAAGCAATATTATTTGATAAAGAAAAAGAACTATTAGTGCTCCCAGTAACAATCGTTGAAAACAAAACAGCAAACACTGATTACTACGGAACTGAACAAACCTTCCAAGGTGCAGTAGTACTGAATGTTTCGTTGACTAACGGATTGTCAGAAAAAGGAAAAATAACTCATGTGTCTGCTGAAGAAGAACTAAAGAGAGGATATTATTACAATTCAGATTCCGTAATAAGAAGATCTCTCTTCATGGACAATGTGTTATACACATTTTCTGATAAAATGTTAAAATCAGATAACTTAAGTGATTTGACTTCAATAAGCGAGGTTAATTTTCCTCTGAGTGCAAATGCACAACAATATTATCCTGAAGGGCCAATAATGGTGGATTAAAGGAATATAGAATAAACGAGAACAATTAATTATAAATAAAAAAATAGAATTGTTTCTTGGAGTTTGACCTCCAAGAACTTTTTCTAAATGCTAATTAGATTGAAACAAATTATTTAATTTATTTCTTTCCTGAGATTTTGTTTTTCTTAACATATGCCCAAAGTCTCTTTGTCATTTCACTTGGAGCTATGTCTCCAGAACCGAATACACTTTCAAGAGTGTCATCGCATCCCTTAAATGAAATACTGTATCCGCCGAATGCTTTTTTCTTTGGTTTACCTTTAACTGCGTCTAATATTCCCATCAAAACACCTCCAAAATGTGTCTTCAAAACAATTTAATGAAATGGATTCTCCAAAACACCCCAATTGCTTTGTGAATTGATGTTGCATAACTAAAAGATTTCTAGTATTTAAATGCGTTGGATAAAAAGAGTAAATTTACCTCTAAAAAGTAAGAATTTACCTCTAAAAAAGGTTTTTTTACATCTAGGAATGTAAATCCAAAGATAAAAAGTAAATTTTTTTTAAAGATGCTTGCACTTGCTCACAAGTGTTTTGCCATGTCTTGTAATATTTCATATCCCGCTTGTGTTCTTTCTTCTTTTGTTTTTGGTGCTGTGATTGCTCTCCCAACAACTAAAATAGTGGAGCCATCTTGAATTGCATTAGCTGGAGTGAAAACTCTTTTTTGATCAGCGCCTGCAGGAGTATTAACTCCTTGAATTCCTGGAGTAATAAACATGAATTCTTTTGGGAGTTTATTTTTCACTGCATATAAATCCGCAGCAGAACAAACAATTCCGTCTAATCCAGCTTTTTGTGTTAGTTGTGCAAGATTTAGAACTTGATCTTCTACGTTACCGCTTACTTTCAATTCTTCATTCATTATTTTTTGATCAATACTTGTAAGGATTGTAACTGCAATTACTTTTGGTCTTTTTATTCCAAGTTTTGCAGCGGTTTCATTTGCTCCGTCAAGTGCAGCTTTCATCATTGCACTTCCCCCGCTAGCATGAACGTTAAACATGTACACGCCAAGCTCAGTAGCAGCACTAGCTGCGCCCTTAACAGTGTTTGGAATATCATGGTATTTTAGATCAAGGAAAACTTCCCCGCCTTTTTCTTTAACAGCTCTAACGCATTCTGGTCCAAATCTTGTAAAGGATTCTTTTCCAATTTTAAATAAACCCACAACCGGTGAGAGTTCTTCTACTCTTTCTTTTAATTCTTGTAAAGTATTAAGTCCATCAAGAGGCAAACAAACTTTGCTTCTCGCAATCATTTCTTTTTCTGTTAGTTTTATTTCCCTTGCACTCATACAAACACCTCACAAGTTCAATTTGAATGTATTCTTAATATTGCTAAATGTTAATTTCTCAATTTGTTCAGGAGTAATTCCCCAACTTGGTAAAGTTTTCTCAATTAGTTCTTTGTATAAATAAAGTGAAGGGTATCCTGATAAGTATCCCGTGTGAAGTTTTTCTCCAATTGTGTGGGGCGCATGATCTGTTTCAATCCAATCAATTTTTCCTTGTTTTAGTGCTTCTCGTAATCCCATGACATCATATTCTGGTCTTAGTGGCGGATTCATTTTGTATAATAGTCCCATTGGTTCTTTTAGTTTTTCACAAGTCCAAATTAAATGGTGTGGGGTAACAGCACAAGTAATTTTTATTTTCCCTTTTTGTTTTGCTTCTTGCACTAGGTCTACACTTTCTTTGCAAGAAACGTGACAAATATGTAAAGTTCCTTTAAAGTTAGTTTCAGTTGCGAATTTTATTTGATCTTTAATTGATTCAATCTCTGCATTTTCCGGTCTAACTAGACAATGAGTAAAAGGTTCTTTAGGATCAAAGTTTCCTTTCATTAAATTTTCTTTTTCGCAGTGGACTGCTAGCACTCCTTCATATCCTGCATTGGCAAGTGTAGCATATACTTTTCGTTGATTTTCTTCTTCAAGTATTTCTAGTGTTCCAGTTGATTTTCCAGCGAACATTTTGATTCCGCAAACATGTTTATTTGTTTTAACAAGTTCAACCGCTTTTTTTAATTGAGTTTCATCTTTTGTTGCACCAATGTAAGTGTAGTACCTATTTTCTTCTCCTTTAGGAACAAGAGCCAGTCTTTCTTTTACTCGAACTTCATCAATTACTGGTCTTGCAGTATTTGGCATATCAAAAACAATATCAGCGTCCTGTTCTTTTGCAGTTTTAAGTCCGTGAGAAATAGTTTCTTTGTAAGCTTGTTCTTCATCTCTAAAGTGTACGTGCGGGTCAATGCGCATGCTACTCATCCTCGACACGATTAATGAATGGGCCATCAACGCAAATTCTTTTTCCAGATTTTGAAGTGCAAGCTCCGCAAATACCAACCCCACATTTAGTTATGTAGTCGATTGCGCAGTAGATGTTTTCCTTGTTCGCATATTTTTCTTCAATAACAAGTGCAGCATTAATCATTACTTCAGGTCCGCAATTGTAAATCAAAATATCTTCTTTTTTATATTTCCCTTCCTTCTCAATTTGGTCAAGTCTTTTTTGTAATATTTCTGTAATGAATCCTTTTCTTCCAAAACTTCCATCATTTGTTGAAACCCAAACAGTAGAGCAACTCATTAGTTCTTCAATATAAAATAAGTGTTTCTTATCTCTTGCTCCAAAGAACACTTCAGTTTCCATTGTTCCAAGCTCTTTTGCTAATTGGTAGAGTGCAGCAATTCCGCAACCTCCTCCGACAATTAAAACTTTTTTCCCATTTGGTGTCTCAATACTTTTTCCATAAGGTCCTCTAATGTAAACTTCTTCTCCTTCTTTTAGTGCAAGTAATTTTTCTGTTAAGCATCCTCTTTTTTGGATTAGTAATTTGAATGGTTCATTGTCCAGTGCTGAAAATGGTTTTTCTCCGCATTCAGGCACCCAAGCAAATACAAATTGACCTGGTTTAATGAATAATTCTTTATCGAAAGTAAGCACTGATAAATCGTCAGCTCTTTTTTCAGTTTCAACTAATTTAAATTTCTTAAAACTCATATCCACTTTTTTGATTAAGTACTTTGCATTGTTTTTGTTTTCCTCTAAATCATTTTCTAGTTTGGCAAAGTAAAGTGCGAGTTCTTCTGAGTTCATTCCTGCAAGAGCAGAACCTACTCCAATAATACTTGCTCCGGCAATAGTGTATTCAATTACTTCTTGTGCAGAAGATATTCCTCCACAACCAATGATTGGGAATCTCTTTTCTTTTGTATTTATTGCATCATTAATTTCTTTAATGCATTTTAGTCCAATTGGAAGAACTCCTTTTCCGCTCATTCCTCCTTTTTTATTTGATAAAACTGCTTCTCCGTCAAAAGTAAAATATCCTGGGCCAACAGTATTAATTGCACAAATTCCATCAGCTCCTGCATCTATTGCAGCTTTCGCTATTTCTCCAATTTTATCAGTGTTTGGAGTAAGTTTTGGAATAATTGGAACTTTAACTGCGGCCTTAACTGCTCTAACAATTTCTTTTACCATTTCTGGATCTTGTCCAATCGCCATTCCATATCCTTTAGCATGTGGGCAGGAAAGATTTAGTTCAAGTCCATCTGAATAGGGTTCAAGTATTTTTGCAACTTTAACAAATTCACTTGCATTTGCCCCAAAAATTGAGATTAGTAAAAATCTATCTTTGGGAATGGATGGTTTCACTTCACTAATTTGTTTAGCAAATTCTTCTGCACCAGGATTAGTTAATCCAACTGCATTAACAAAACAACCAGGGGCGTATTCGTGGAGAATTGGTTCTCGGTAACCAGTTTTTGGTTCAAGCCCAACACTCTTTGTAGTTATTACTCCAATTTGAGGAATTTCGTTTGCTATTTTTTTAATTATTTTTGGGCTAGTAGTAATAATTCCTGAAGGGATTGTGAATTTTCCAGAGATTTCTTTTCCCAAAAACTTGTATGCCAAATTAATCCCCTTTAATTTTATACTTTGCAACTTTGTTTCTTCTTATTTTTAAACTATTCAAACAAAATGATTTCCATTTTGTGTCTTAAAAAATTCTTTGAATTTTTTAATCGAGTTTGATTTCTTGTGTTCCAAATTCTTTAAACTCTTTGACAATTGCTTCTCCAATTTCTTTTCCTGGAGATAATTTCTTGTACATTATTGGAAGCATTTCAAGAGCTGAACTCATCATGTAAAAAGTTGCTCCTTTTTTTTCAATTGCTTCTTTAACACTCAAACCATCATCTCTCTTTTCCATTCTATTTGTTAGACTAATTACTCCAGTAACATTTACTCCAGCTTCTTTTAATCCGTTAAGAGTAGTGATTAATGATCCGCCAGTTGTTGTAACATCTTCAATTACAACTACTTTTCCTCTTGGTGCTCCAACAAAGAACTTGTCTTTTGGTGCCCCGTGATCTTTAGGAACAGCTCTTCCCATTGATAACACATGACTTCCTTTAGCAAAGTTTGGTTGTGATTTAGCATATTTGTATTGGGATATTACTCCAAGTTTTGTTGCTCCTTCAGGAACCCCATAAAAAGTATCAACTTCCATTTTGTGTTCTTTTGCGAATTCAAGTAAAAAATCAGCTAATTTGTCAGTTAAGTAAGTGTCTTCAACTACATTTCTCCAATTCGCATAAAAGTGAGATTTTCTTCCAGATTTTAGTGTGATTGGGTCTTTAAAAAAACCATAAACTCCATTCTCCTCAATGAATGCGTTAAATTTAGATTGTTCAAATGCCATTTTGCCCACCACCAACTAAGTAGGATTTCGCACAAAAGAACTTAAATATGGTTCGCTTGTGAATAAATTTCAAATTGTGTGTTTAAAGGATAATCATTAACTTAACCCAATAATAAAGTTAATAAAGGGGGGAATCTATTATATTATTATGAAACCAATGCAAAAACCAATTGGCCCTGTTGTGGCAGAGCATCATAATGCACAAGCACCTGCTGCTGGTAAAAAAGTAGGCTTTTTAGAAAATGCTCGTAAAAGATTTGGTAAAACTGCATTGAAGGTATTTTTAGGAACTGCGCTTGCTGGCGCTGGTTTTGCAGGAGTAAAACATTTGGCTGCAATGAAAAGTGCTGAACAAAAAGAAAGACAAGGAATTGAACAAAGAGCAAGAAATTCTGCTGATGCATCAAAAAGAAGGATTGGAACAACGGCTACTGTGGCTACAACTCAAGCTAGAAATCTTACAAATAATGTTTCAAGATTAAAAGAAGTTTATTCAAAAAGAGTTAATTTGACAAAATCTCAACAAAACTCATTTAATTCAATAGTTTCAATCTCACAAAGGACTGGTATTGGTTCAGCAAGAGTATTACAAACAATATTTATTCATGAAAAAGCATTTGCAAATCCAAATTATCAACGACTTACTTCAAGAGAAAAAGAAGCACAGCTCGGAACTGGTAACCCCCAAGTTATTATGATTGGAAATGCTTTTGCTCAATTGCCTCAAAGTGAAAGAAATGCAATTAGATCTTTGACTAGGGTAAGAAATGTTAAAGAAAAAATTTGGGAAATCGCTGGCGAAGAAAGACTGCGAGCAAATCAAGATGCAATGGGTTTTAGATAAACTCTGGCAAAACCTTTTTTTATTTTTCAGATTTTTCTTTCTTTTATTCCGACAAAGTTTCCATTTTTTTGAATGAAAGTCATTTCTTTGATTGAGAATTTTTTCTTTTCAGTATCCTTAATTACGATTGGAGTATCTGGGAACAAATTCTTTTTTGACAAAATTTCTTTTTTTGTTAACCATTCATAAGTCCCTTCTCTATTGTCTTTAACCAAATCCCCTTTTGGATTCTCAAATAAAACAACAAATTGAGTCATGTGAGCAAATATTTCGCCGTTATTGACTGTGAGAACATTTTGTACAGTGAGTATTTTTCCTTTTCCTTCAAGATTAGTTTCTTCTTTTAGTTCTCTTGAGGCCGCTGCAAGTATTTCTTCTCCAAATTCAACTTTTGCTCCTGGGAATCCTCCTTTTCCATAATACGGTTCTTTTAAACAATTAAAGAAAACATATTTGTTTTTCTTTTTAGCAATCAAGAGCAGTGCAACAAATGGTCTTTTTGTTTTTTTTCCAGTTTCTCCACTTAATGTAACAACTTCAGCTTTTCCTTTAAGGGTTAAATAATATTTTCCCTCTTTCTTTTCAATGAGTCCTTCTTCTTCCATTTTTTTCAAATAATAAGTAAACTTGTTACTTTCAATTGATTTGTCCCAAAGATCAGAAAAAGTGCTTCCGGGGAAATGGATTAATGTCTTAAAAATTTTATTAATCTCAGTAATATCCTCAGTTTTGTTCTCTTCAACCATGTTAGAAGACTAGGTATTTGGAGTTTAAAATCCTGCCCGTCAAAAAAAGTTGACTACTAATTTGATAATAGTTCCAATTTCATTTAGTTAATAGCTTTTTCAACAAAATCAATATCCAGTTCTTGTAAAGAATTAATGGCAATTACTCTGCACCCATATTTCTTTGCTTTTTCTTCAATATTGCTTAATTTTTCTGTTTCAAGTATCTCAATTGCAACAGATTTTTCAGGCAAATAAATGTCTGCCCTGCTTTCCACGTTAATTCTTGCTTCTGTCCAAAAAGGTTCGTTAAGCATTTTGAGAAAATAACACACTTCCGATTTCTTTAGGTAATGTCTCTTGCTTTCGCTCTTTGTGCTAAAGTTAATTACGTTCATTTTATTGTTTTGTTTAAGTCTCCAATCCACTTGCATGTTTAATTTCACTTTCCAAGAGAAATAGGTTTTGGGCCTTTAAGAACTATATAGTGAGTGTTTTGCCGCAGGGGCATTTAAAGTAATTAGCCAAAAGGGTTTTTTTATTTAAAGTTTATTTCTTTTTAATGAACAAAAAGAACACTATTACTCCAACAACTCCAAGTCCAATTAATCCAAGAATTATTAGAATAATAATTAGTAATATTCCTCCAAGAACTATTCCAGTTCCGTCTGTTGAAGTATCCTTTGCAGGAGTGTTTGGTGTAATATTTGTAACTTCTTTTAAGGGTTCTGAAAGTAAAGTATTTCCGCTAATATCTTTAATTGTTAAAGTTGTCCCGACAGGTACTTCACTAACTACCACAAATATTTCCGGGGAAGTATTTTCTCTAATCCCCACTTTCCCACTAGGCCCATCAATTGCTTCAAGCATCGGCAGTCCAATTGTAGTTGAATAATTTCCTAGAGTAAGATCAAGTGCGCCTTCAAAGTTTGGGGTTGCAATAGCCGCACTAGGGTAAACAGCTTCTTGGGTGATTATGCCGTTTTCATATTTTAATTGCAAAATATAACTTGCGTTAACAAACACACCAAAAAATATTAGCAAAAGTGCAATAGTAAAAATCAGTTTCTTGTTCATTTTTCCCACTCCGTTGGTAATGCTCCGCCAGCTCCTGTTGTTGTTGATGGATCCGGAATTGAAATTGGTTTTACCCATCTACTAATTTTAGTTCCAGTTAATTTACTTTCAATATAAGCTCTTGCAGTTGGACTATAAGTTGGAGTTTCACCATCTACAAGGAATGCATCCCATCCTCCATCTTGTATATCTCGCATTATAGTACTATTATCAGTTGATCTATACCAATAAGGAGCAGTACATTCAGCATAGCAAGTAGGTGTTCCTGTAAACCAACTTTTTGAAGAAAGAATTGAAGTAAAATCTTGCACACAATCCGCCCTTGTAACATCTTGGTAAGTTGAACAATTAGTTGTGTCATAATACAACGCATGCATCATCCATTGTGGAGTTTTTCTTGCAGTAGTAAGAACTGAAACATCCTGTACTTGTGTTTCCTTAACTCCAACTTCTTTGTATAACTTTGAATATTTTTCAACATCGGTAGTATTGTTTTCTTTTTTTGCTTGAATAATTTTTTCACGATAGATTTGTTTTTGTTTAAATGCATTCATATCTGAAAATAGATAACTGCTAAAATCATCATATTGTGTATTATATTCGTCCCACAAACACCCGAAAGCATGGCCAAATTCATGCAATGCATATAACTCAATTTTGGTATTAGTTAATGTAAGTGTTTTGTAAATATCCGCAGTGCTTCCGCAAATATCTGCTCTTCCTCCTTCAGCGCTACTATCTCCGTGCAATATAATGTAATAAGCATTATTTGAAGCATTACACTTTTGCATCCCTTGCGCTTGTGGAGACCTTAGCCCCTGTATTCCTGAATAAACATTTGTTCGAGTTGCATAAAATCTTATTCTACTCAAATTTGATGCAAATGGTTCAGCTTGATTGAATCCAGTAATTACACTTGACACTTGGTCATAAAATTTTTGATCTCGTTCCAAATCAGTAACATTCCCGTATCCTGTTCCAACAATGATTATATTTACTTGTCCGCTTGGTTTTGCGCCCTCTCCAAGTGGAGTCCAGTTTGTTCCATCGTAAGTGGATAAGCATTTGCATGCAGGGGAAGTTGCACAAGTTGGATCATCACAGTCAGTTCGAGAATCCAAATTATCATTCACTCCATTATCACAAATTTCAACACAATCTTTTCCATCAGGAGTGCATTTAGCGCAAGTCTTTGTGCTATACTTGCAAAGTTGTGTTCCAGTTCCTGTTCCATATTTATCACAAATTCCATTATAACTTAATTGCCCAAATAAATTGGTTCCAAAGTTTCCTGTTTTGCAAGTTGGTTCGCAAGTAACTTCCTCACAAGGATTTTTTTCTTCAACAAGTTTTTCGTCTTTACACTCAAGTCCGTTTGCATTACATCCTTGTAAGCAAGTTGTTTCTGTTTTGTAAGTACATTTTCCTGTAGTTTTATCGCACCCATTACTTCCCTGTTTTAGAGTACTTCCCCTGCATTCCACACTCGGGCAGGTTTTTCCTGCGCAAAGATCTATTTCGGGAGTATCAGCTGGTTTACAAGAATTAGTTGTCGTGTCACATCCATAATTGCAATATTCTGACCCATAATAATTACATTCTCCTTGAGTAGTCCAATCACACTTTCCTTGAGTTTTTAGATAATTTCCTGAGCATTCTGTAGTGGGACAAGAGGGACATTTATTTTGATAATAAGTCATGTATAATGAAAAAGGGCAATAACATTCGCAAGGATCACTTCCACCCATCCAAATTAAGTATTGCTGGTAATCTTCTGACCATTGTCCAAGACAAATATCTTTGTTGTAATAATTCATGCATGCACTTCCGCTGCAAGTAATACAAATTCCTCCTTCAGTTCCCTCAGGGCATGCACCAGAATGAACAATAGTAAAAAAACCTAAAATAAGAAACAGAAAAACAATTATTGATTTTGTTAAACGCATATTAGAATGAAGTTATTATTAATATATAAAAAGAATTGTTTAAAGGTTAACCAAAAAGACTGCCTAGTTTCTGTAGTATTCCTTTTTTTGGCTGAGTAATTGATAAAACTTTTTGAATAAGTTCCTCTTTTTCTTTATCATTTAGTTGTTTATCCAGTAGGGGATAAAATCTTTTTTCTTCAAGATTAAGATGATTTCTAAGAAGTCTTTGTAAATTAGCTGCATTTTCTTCAGCATCTTCATTATTAGCAATATTTTGATCAATTTTCTCTACAATTTTTTCAATCAAAGTATGTTCTTTTTTCAGAACTTTTATGATTGGAACAGTTGTTATTTTATTATCCATTTTGAAAATAATACTTTCCTCAGCAAAATGGTGGGGGGTCAGTTTTTCTTTAAATTTAGAAAAATTACGAAGAGCAGCTTGTGGGTTTTGAGCACTTGAAGATTGGAATCTAAATCCGACAAGCAAATTATACAAAATTCCATGTTCAATTATCATAAACTTGAGTATGCTTTGTTTTTCTTCCATGCTTAAAAATAGTTTTAGTTATTTATAACCTTTTTGATGAACCTAGTTTAATCTCGCCTCATGTCAGAATCAAAAATATCTTTTTATAAGTCATGCAATTTTGATTTGGGAGTTCTTACAAATTTGCACTATTCATATTCCATTTCATGTTTGTATCTCAAAAGATCTTTGAGATTGAATTTTGGGCCACGGATTTTTCTTATTACTGTTTTTCCTGTAGACCAAGTTCGTTTTATTGTGTCTTTTGGTTTATGTTTTGAAAGAAGTTTGTGCCACGCAGCTTCTTTTTTTCGGTCTAGCTTCAATTCCTTAAGGCGATGTCTTATTGCCTCCTTAACGAATTGCGATTTTGTTCTATACCTGAACTCTTCAATTGCGCCTTCTATTTGATTTGTAATTTCTTCCCCAAGTCTTACGCTAATATGAACCATAGCCTAATATTGTGCACCAAACTGTGTAAATACTAATGGGTGCAACCGAGTGTATTTTGCAAGTAAGTTCCACAATTGTCTAAGATTTGGTTTTATTTCTGTGATTCATTTATACTGGTCGATTTATAATTTGAAACGGACTTTTTTTATTTCAAATGAAAAAGAAAATAATAGAGTGGATTAAACGGTATGCTCCTGCAGAAGTATTTGCGATAGCGGGTGCTTTGCTTGGTGCAAGTATTAGTTTGTTCTTAACCAATAATCCAATAGTTTCAGCTTATGGTGCTACTTTGGGAGAAACAATTTTATATTACGGATTTATCCTGGCTCGCGATATGTATATCTCAAATAAAGAGCATAAAAAAAGTAATCTGAAATATACCCTTGTTTCCTTTTTGAAAAATATTAGAAACTTATTAATTGAATTTACTCCTGCTGAAGTATTGGATACTCTTTTGATAAGACCATTTTGTATGTATTTGTTTCCATTGCTTCTTGGGAATTTTTATCTTGGAATTTTGGCAGGAAAGATTGCCGCAGATGTTGTTTTTTATATTCCTGTAATTATGGGTTATGAATTTCGAAAAAAATATTTAAAATGATTTTATAAATACTGTCAGTAATAATACAATAGGTGAATGTGTGGCTCAAAAGCTAATTTTTGGAGATTTTCCTAAAAAATCTACTGAATTTTCAAGTTCTAAAATAGTTTTACTTCCAGTGCCCTATGATGGGACTAGTACTTATGTAAAAGGGGCAGACAAAGGTCCAAATGCATTAATTGTAGCTTCTCCTAATTTGGAGTTTTATGATATTGAAACAAAAACAGAAGTATGGAAAAATGGGATATACACTTCTGATGCACTTGATGGATTTAGTTCCCCTGAGGAAATGGTTGCCCGCGTTGAAGCAAAAGTAATGGAATTACTTAATCAAGGAAAATTTGTTGCATTAATCGGCGGAGAACACTCAGTAAGTATTGGATCAATTTACGCTCACGCGAAAAAATTCAAGGACGTTAGTGTTTTGCAGTTAGACGCGCATTCTGATTTTCGGGATGAATACCATGGTTCAAAGAACAATCACGCGTGTGTAATGAGTAGAGCAAAAGAAGTGGCAAATATTGTGCAAGTTGGTATTAGAAGCACTGATATTTCTGAGCAAAAGAATATGGCGAAGGGAAGCGTATTTTATGCAAAGGATATTTATAATAACAAAAAATGGGTGAAGAAAGCAATTTCAAAATTAAAGAAAAAAGTTTACCTTACAATTGATCTTGATGTATTTGATCCTTCTTTATTTCCATCCACGGGTACTCCAGAACCCGGCGGATTGTTTTGGTATGATGTAATTGAATTCATGCATGAGCTCTTCAAAACAAGAGAAGTTATTGGACTTGATTTAGTTGAACTTTGTCCAAATGAACAAAGCAAATCCTCTGATTTTATTGCAGCAAAATTACTTTATACTTTATTGACCTATAAATTTGCGTTAGGGAAGAAAATTAAAAATTAAAACAAGGTTAATAAATAGTATTTGTTTTGTATTAATTAGATGGGTAGTTTTGTAAATTAGTTTGGTAAAGTTAGAATAAAGAAATAATTTAGGGGTTGATTTGATGAGCAGAGTTTTGATCATAGGGGCAGGCGGAGTAGGAGCAGTAGTAACAAAAAAAGCTGCAATGAATTCTGATGTTTTTACTAATATTCTTCTTGCGAGCAGAACCGTATCCAAATGTGAACAAATTGCGCAAGATATTAAGAAAAATTTTAACAAAACAATAGAAACCGCTCAAGTAGATGCTGATAACGTTCCAGAACTTGTAACCTTAATTAAAAAATTCAAACCTGATTTAGTAATTAATGTAGCTCTTCCGTATCAAGATTTGACAATAATGGATGCTTGCCTTGAAGCTGGGGTAAATTACATGGACACGGCTAACTATGAACCAAAAGATGTAGCAAAGTTTGAATACAGTTGGCAATGGGCTTATCAAGAAAAATTTAAGAAAAAAGGACTAATGGCACTATTAGGGTGCGGATTTGATCCTGGTGTAACAAATGTTTATTGTGCATATGCTCAGAAAAATTTGTTTGATTCAATAAAAAATATTGATATCCTTGATTGTAATGCGGGGAATCATGGTAAATCTTTTGCAACAAACTTTAATCCTGAAATTAATATTAGAGAAGTTACTCAAGTTGTGAGACACTGGGAAAAAGGAAAATGGATAGAAACTCCTCCAATAATTCAACCAGGAAGCGTTCATTTTACTTTTGATTATCCCATTGCAGGTAAAAGCGAAAGTTACTTGCTTTACCACGAAGAAATGGAATCCTTAGTAAAAAACATTAAAGGTCTTGAACGAATGAGATTTTGGATGACTTTCTCAGAAAATTATTTAACTCACTTAAGAGTGCTTGAAAATGTTGGGATGACTCGAATTGATGAAGTAAATTACGATGGAAAAAAAGTTGTTCCAATCCGATTTCTAAAAGCAGTTCTTCCAGACCCATCTTCACTAGCACAAAATTATACCGGAAAAACAGTAATTGGTTGTGTAATTGAAGGGGAAAAAAAGGGAAAGAAAAAGAAAGTATACATTTACAATGTGTGTGATCACGCAGAGTGTTATAAAGAAATACAAGCACAGGCAATTTCTTACACTACTGGGGTTCCAACTGTTTTAATGGCAAAACTTGTACTCACTGGAAAATGGAAAGGTACAGGAGTATTTAATGTTGAACAAATGGATCCAGATCCATTTATGGAAGAAATAGGAAAGCAGGGATTACCATGGAAGCAAGTGGATTTCAAAGGATCAATATTGAAAAAGTAAGTACTCCTTGCTATATTGTAAGTGGGGATGCTTTAGTTGAAAACCTAAAGATACTTAGGATGGTGAAGCAAAGAACCGGTTGCAAAATACTCCTTGCCACAAAAGCATTCTCCATGTACTCTACTTTTCCACTAATTAGAAAATATTTGGATGGTACTTGTGCCAGTTCTCTAAACGAAGCAAGATTAGGTTATGAGGAATTCAAAGGAGAAGTACATACTTTTGCTCCCGCTTTTTCTGAAAGTGATTTTAAACAAATCACAAAATATTCGGATCACATAGTTTTCAATTCAATGAACCAATGGAACAAATATAAATCAAAAATTGTGAAATCTAGAAATTTGAAAAGAAAAAAAATTGAAGCAGGGATACGAATTAATCCTGAGTTTTCTGAAGTAAAAGTGGATATGTACAATCCTTGCGCGCCATTTTCTCGAATGGGCATGACCGTTGACAAACTTGAAGGAGTGGATTTAAGTGGAATTAGCGGAATTCATTTCCATGCAATGTGCCAACAAAATTCTGATACCTTAAAACACATTCTTGAAGTAGTGGACGAAAAATTTGGGAAATATATTAAACAAATGAAATGGGTTAACTTTGGCGGGGGCCACCACATTACAAGAAAAGATTATGATGTTGATTTACTTTGCGAACTAATCATTAATTTTAAGAAAAAATATGGGGTCGAAGTTTATCTAGAGCCCGGCGAAGCAGTTGCATTAAACACAGGAATACTTGTTGCAACCGTACTAGACATAATTGATAATAAAAAGAAAATTGCAGTGCTTGATACTTCTGCAGAAACTCACATGCCTGATGTTTTAGCAATGCCTTATACTCCAATGATTATTGGGGCAGGGGAAGAAGGAAAATTTAAGTATGATTATCGTCTCGCAGGAGTAACTTGTTTAGCAGGGGATGTAATAGGGGATTATTCATTTCCTGAAGAACTAAAGATTGGTCAAAAATTAGTTTTCCTCGACATGGCAATTTACTCAATGGTAAAAAATACTACTTTTAATGGAATAAATCTTCCATCCATTGTACTTTACAAAAACGGTAAACTAAAAATAATAAAAAAATTTGGTTATTCTGATTTTAAGCGCAGAGTTTGACTTGAAGTTACTCTTTTTTTGATTGAACGCTCTTCAATAAGGTTTTTATTTACTTAACACTTAAATGTGCCACTATGATTGAAGTTAGAGCAGTAACAAAAAAAGAAATACGCGGGATTTACCACTTAATGAATTTAGGTGTGAAAGAAGGATTGATTCTAAAAAGATCAAAACGAGAATTGCTTGATTTAGTTAAGAGTTCTGTGGTTATTGGCGCATTTGATAAAGAACTTCTTGTGGGAATGGCAATACTGGATTTTTATTCAAAAAGATTATCTGAGCTTCGTTCGATTTACGTGCTTGAGGAATATAGAAAAAATGGAGTAGGAAAATTACTTGTTAGTGAGGTAATTAAAAAAGCAAAAAGTTTGCGTGTAAAAGAATTAATGACAATTACTGTGAAAGACAAAAAAGGATTCTTTGAAAAGTATGGATTTAATGAAGCAGTTCACGATTTTAAGTTGGCTTTGTTTAAAGAACTTTGAAAACTTGGTTTACTTAGCTATTTGTTTTCTGTACGAAGTTTTATTTCAAGTATTTCATGCGCTCTTGATGCAAACTGAGTTACTTCCATTGGGGTGTGGCCCGGATAATGTTCGTACATTAGCTGAATAGCCCGAAGCCTTCCAATTGGTAGCTTGAATAGATATTGTTTTAATTTTGTGTCATTAAATCCTCTAGTAGCCTTAAGATGTTTCAAGAAGAGTTCTACGCGTGCATCTCTGGCTTGAACGACTTCAACTTGTCTTTTTTTCCCCGATTCCCTAATCATCCTTTTTACTTTGGCTACATGGCTTGTAGGTATTTTGCCCGTACGTATTTTAGGTATTTTCATAACAATTAGAAGTAGTTTTGAATATTAAAATGTTTTGGGCGATAGGGATAACTACTTTTGTTTAATTAAATAGTTAATCGTAAATTTGGTTTCTTAATTTTTCTTTGATTTCTTCTTTTCTACTTATTAGGTCTCTGGCAGTTTCTTCTTTTAGCCCTGCATACTCCAAACTATTAAACAGAGAATCATTTGAGAGAGTGCATTTGGATAATAACCCGACAGAGATATCTTTTTTCCAGTCCACTTTTTCTTTTGTTAATGCTGCCAATAGTTCATCTACCTTTTCAAAAGAATTAAGTGTACTATTAAACAAAATTTCTGTGCTTATTGGATCCAGAGTTTTTGTATATTTATTACTTTTATTGGAATCAATTGCAAGCTTAATTTCAGTAACCGTGTAATCAAGTGTAGTTAAATATCCATTTACAAGTTTTATCATTTTTGGTTTGAATTCCTTCTCATCAAGCGCAGTCGTAATCCTGTCAAGACTTTGTCTAAATAAAAGCAGGGAAGATCTTAATCGATTTATTTTTTCTTTGAATGAAATATCGTAGAGTTCAGTAAGCATTGCATCTTGTTTAATTGAAACAAGTTTTGAGGTTACTACTGCAAGCAATAACCAGCATACAACAACTTGTGCAACTGCAATCACTTTAAACCAACCAATTGGAATAATGTCTCCAAAACCAGTTGTTGTTGCTGAAACAAAACTAAAATAAATTGCATCAAAAATACTAGTTACTTGTGTTTGATTGTGTGCATAAATTAAGTGGGTATGATCCGAGGATAAGAAAAAGTAAATGAGTCCAAAAATCAATGTTATTGTAAGCCAAATACACAAAATGACTGGGAATGTAGCTTTGTCTAACCAAGTAGTACTGTACATAGAATCTATTTGTTTATTCACAAAATCACTTTTAGTTAATTGGAACAAAAAGGCTTTTTAATACTCTCTCGTTAAATGAAATAAAAAATATTTCTTGGTTGTTTGGAGTGTTGTTCTCAAACAATTAAACGTTTTTTGTATTTTTGTTCTTCTTTAGCTTGTTCCTCAGTGTAAGCTAAATGTGCTTTTTTTGCGTTAGTATTAATAAAAATATTTTCCTTACTTTTAAAACCATTTATCTTATGTAGCAAATCTTCTATTCCTAAAATATTTACTATCGAAACGTAATCTACTCCGTTAGCATAATAGTCCATTGAGTCATAATAGTGGCTTGATGCTGCAAAGATTGTTGTTTTTGGTTCAACTTTTTTTATTGCCTTAACAAAGTTAATTCCCTCTTTGTGGTTAAGCATTGAGATAATAACCAATTTTGTATCCTCTAAATCAAGTTGTTCTAAGAGTTCTTCATCTTCACTAGTTCCATAAATGAATGGGAGTTTGTCCTCTTTTCCTTGTGAAACAACTTCGGGGTCAGCATCAACAATCAATACTTTGTTTGTAATCTTTAACTTCTTTGCAAGAGTTCTTCCCATTAGCCCCCCGCCCACAATAATTAAGTGATTTCTTAGCTTTTCCTTTTGGGGAATATTTCTTAGTTCTTCTATTTTTTTATTAAATAGTTTTATCTCTGAAATTTTAAACATTTTATTCAATAAAAGTGTTATGTGATTTGAAACTCTTGGGGAATAGTTCATTAAGTGTGGAGTCATTATCATTGAAAATGCGATTATTGTTATTAGGAATGCAAATAGATCAGGGGAAATAATTTTTGCAGATAATCCAAGGGTTGCAAGAATAAAACCGAATTCTGAAGCTTGTGTAAGCGTAAATCCTGTTTCAAGACTCAATCTGCTTCCATATCCTGAGAATAGGCCAACGACAAAGAAAATTAGTGGTTTCAAAATAAATAATATTAGTAATATTATTGCAATTAGAATCCAAGGGAGAGTTCCAAATTGGAAACTAAGTTCTGCACCCAGTGAAACAAAGAAGATTGTTAAGAAGAAATCACGAAGCGCTCTGATTTTTGAGAAAATGGCTGTGTTGTATGGGAGATTACTCAATGCGAGTCCCCCAATGAATGCGCCTACACTAATTGGTATTTCAAGTAAGAAACTCACTCCAATAAATAATAATGCTGTTGAAATGCTTGAAAGAAAAAACAATTCATTTTCTTTAGCAGCAATTTTGAATAATCTCGGGAAAATAATTTTATTTGCAATTAAAGCAATTAATAGTAATGATCCGATTTTTAGGAATATTCCTAAAAAAAAAGAAGGAGTAGTTATTTGAGAAAAGTTTTGAAGTAAAGGTACAAGTAAAATTACTAAAAAATCTTGGATTAGTAACATTGAGATAATGATTCTTCCGTTTAATGTATTTGTTTCTTTTGAATCCGCGAGTAATTTGATTACAATCATTGTTGAGGAGAAAGCAAGTATTGCTCCAACAAATATTGCGGTTTCAATGGGTATTAATCCTGTAAAACTTGTAAGTAAAATTGTTACTCCGATTACTCCAATAACTTGTAATATTGTTCCAAGAATCAATGGTTTTCCAGTTTTTAGTAAAATCCCGACGGATGTTTCAATTCCGATTGAGAAAAGTAAAAATGCAGCTCCCAAATCTGAAAGTAATCTAATCTCGGGAGTAATTTCCTTAATTCCGAGGGAAAAGGGCAAATTTAACCAAGTTAAATCCAGAGTTCCTATTACTAGTGGCCCAAGTAGTATTCCCGCAATTATGTATGCAAATAAATTTGGTTGTTTTAATTTTCTAAGTACCGCACTTACAAGAGTTGCAGCAAGTATTATTTCCACAAGACTAAAAAAGAATTCTGGGGCTATCATAAAATCACTTTGTTTGAGCAGCAAAGCTAGAGTAAAAGCAATTATAAAGATTTTCTTAGAGTAATATTTTGGAAAGGATTGCCAATGAATAAGAGACTTGTATTATTATTTGATTCCTTAAGAGATCCACGTGATTTGGCCGAAATGATTCACTTAGGACTTGCAGCAGATCTGCAAATTGAGTTAACTGGGTCTTCTCTTCCTCCAACTCACCAGAAAGTAATCAACATTATTGATTCTTGGATTTTAGATTTTAGGGATAATCAAGAACTTGACCATGTGATGGTTCACAATGATTTTGCAAAACGAATTATTGCATTAAAGAAACAAGGATTCACTATTATTGGAACTTCTCCAAATGCAAAAAAATCTCTTTTTGAAACTGATTTGAGTGCAGGAAAGCATGTGATTGTATTTGGGACCGAAACAAGCGGTTTATCTAAAGAAAAAATGGCTTTAATGGATGAAGTAGTTTGTGTCCCAATGAAAAATAAAACAAAATTCTTTACAATAAAAGGAATAGCCCCGGTATTTGCTTTTGAAGCACTAAGACAGAAGAAACTGATTTAAGTTTTACTTTTTTATTTTGACTTTTCTTTAATTGGGATTAGTTTTTTCCCAGTTCTCTATTTTTCCTTTTTTAATTTTTACTAAGGGATGAGGTTGAATTATTTTTGTCTCTTTAATCTCTTTGTATTTTTGGTTGTCCCTGATTTTTAGTTTTTTTATTAAATGTTCAAATTCATATTTGAGTTGATCTGAATTAACCTCAATTTCTTTTGAGGCTTTGTTAAAATCAATTTTTGATTCATCAAATTTGTATCCGCGGGTTTTTGCTTCTTCTAAGACATAGGATAAGTAAGAATTAATTGCTTTAATTGGATTTTTGTGTTTTTTGAATCTTTCAAGCTGTGGGTGATTTTTGTATCCTTTTGTTTTATTTTCAAGCACAGCTTTTGCAAGTAGGGCTTCTCTCCAAAGCGCAACAAGTCCCTTAGTATCCAAGTATTTTGGGTGCAAACTCCATAGTCTCATAACAAAACCCCCCTAGATTCGTATTAAAACTTTAGCTTTGAGAAAATATTTTAGAATACAAATAAAGCAGGGATGGCAGAGCGGTTAAATGCGTACGCTTGGAAAGCGTATTCCTTCACTGGAGCCCGAGTTCGAATCCCGGTCCCTGCGTTGGTATTTTTACTTTTAAGGATTGACTAATTTATTTATTTTTGTGCTCTTGAGGAATATTTAATTAACTCTTAAGTAGTATTCTATTCATGACTAATTCAGTTCAAGCTGAGTATATTGCTGTGGCTAAAGCTATTGAAAAGCATTATCACATTCCAGTTTCTGTAATTAAACAAAGAATGACAAGCCCAATTCCAATAGCAACAACCGGTTCAGGGTTTACTATTTATCTTGTAGCTCCAGAAACTAAAGATCATGAACTGCTTTTAGGCGCAAGGAGAGCCTATCCGGGTTTTGGAATTATGCAAACACTCCCCGTGGAAGATTTTGTTCAACTTGGTAGGACTAATAGAAAAATAATTAGAAATACGATGGGGGCAAATGGATTAATTGCCCCATTCTTTTTTCACGAGGAAGTTTATGGTAAATATGGAAAAGAATTTCGAAGAGCAGTGCAAAGTGAATTTAGAGAAGAACTTCATACTTCATTAAAACAATGGATGGAAAGAATGGGGATAAAATCGTTAAAGGATTACAAACAAAAAATTAATGCTTTGCGGTGGGTAAATGAAACAGAAAAAAAGGTTGTTGGCCCAAGAGAACAAAAATATTTACAAAAAGAGTTAGCAAGAGTTGCAAGTGAAATTGGTGCTAAAGATCCTGAATTACTAATTTTCTTTGATCGTGCTGCACGGTACTTAGCCGATCCCTTGCAAAGAATTTTACGAGAAGTTCATCACAAGAAATTGCCTATTTTTTTTGTTGATCCTGATTTAGTTAGAAATGCAGAAATTGAGATAACTTTTGGAGCTACCCAAAAAACAGATTATGCTAAATTAAGACGTATTTTTGAAAAAGAATTTCCTGAATTAGTAAAATCACTTCCGGGAAAACGTGTAATGCTAGTTGATGACCAAGTGTACGCGGGCAATTCAAAAAATGGGATGATGCGGTTATTGGGGCATTATTCTCCAAAAGTGCTAGATTCAACGCATTTGTCTTTAGTTTCTCAAGCGCCAGAACCAAGTTGGAGAAAACAAGGTTTATATGCAATTGAAAGCAAGATGCAGAGTTTTAAAGTAAGGCGCAAAAAAGTTTCTCCAAAAGTAAGAAGACAAATTAGTGGGTTAAAATCAAACCTAAATAGAGTCGCAGGCAGAGTAATAGCAAATGCGAGAAGACTCCGATAGTTAGCGCTTTTTTCTGATGGGTTCATTTTAAAACCTAACTTTCTTCTCATGTGCTTACTAGTTGAGGGGTTATTATGAATTTGGAACATGTTGATGAAAGAGATAATAGTAAATACATTAAGTTAATTGGATTTGGATTTTTGGTATGGTTAGTTCCATTTTTAGTTTCGTTTTTGTTTTATACTCCCCAAGGAGTACTAGTTACAAGTGAAGCTTTTTTTAATTCAGTAATGACAGTAACTGGATTCATAGTTGCTGGAACATTATTGTTAAATTACATGCGGCTTTTTACCGTGGATTATTTGAAAGAATCAATCCAAGTTGGAATAGTTTGGTTTGTAATATCCATAGTTTTGGACTTAGTAATATTAGTTCCAATGGCAAAAATGAATTTAGTTAGTTATTTTGCTAATATTGGATTAGGATATTTAGTAATCCCAATGATGGCATTATTTGCCGGGTATTTGCTTGAAGAAAAAGTAAATCACAACAAAAAAATATTTTCGCAAGTCGCTTCTACTAAGAAGTGAGTTGCTCCCAAGTTGCTTCTACAAAGAAGTAACTTGAATTAGTGCCAAATCACATTCCTATTTTTTTAGTATTTTCGTTTAGGTAGTTTTTTATTTAGTTAATTCTTGTTTTTGTCATGGTTGAAATATATGCTTCGTGGAGCAAGGGGCTTTTGCAGGACTCTAATGCACTTAAGGTGTTAAAAAACTCTAATCTGGTTGCGGGGGTTGAATTATACAATCTCTCCGAATCATTTGATTTGTTAAAATCTTTTGAATTGAAATACAACCAGCATAATGCTTTGTGTGATTACGGTTTATGGCTTGAGAGCGAGTATTTTGTTCCAACAATGCAAAAATTTCCTGAAGTAGTAAAGAGATGCAAAGAATCTGCTCCAAGCGTAATTGGTTTTCATGCAGGGTTCTCTGCAGTTTTTGAAAAAAATATTCTATCTTCTACTATTGTGTCTGGGGTTTTACGCAGTCTTAACTTCCTTGACAATTTGTTTGACAAAAAAGTAATCTTCGAAACCGCACCCTACCATTCAAGTCATTTCCAAGAAGGTAATTCCACAGTACTAAAGTACGTTTCAAGTCCTGAGTTTGTAAAACAAATTCTTGCAAAATCAAGGTCGGGATATTTATTGGATCTCTCTCACAACTTTGTTTCAGGTGCAACAAAGATTGATAGGGGAGAATATAAGGGAGAAATAGAAGATTACTTTGCAGAGCTTTTGTCTTCTTGCGCAAATGAAACTTACCAATTGCACTTGAATGTTCCTTCATTTACAAAAGAGAAGGGCTTTTTTGATTCGCACGGAGTAGTTAAATTAAACAATGCTTTAGGAAAAAGAACACTTTTAATTGCAAAAGAAATAGTTGATTCTTGCCCAAATCTCAAAGTAATAACTCTGGAAATGAATACTAACTTGCCTCCAATAAAGCACGCTAAGGTAATGGTTCAACAGGCGAAGATAGTGGAGAAAGAATTACTTAGAAAGTAGTTCCTTCCGTAGTACTTTTTGCTGCAATTTGATTTAATAAAATTTATTCTTTGGGTGCAGAACTGAAAGGATTTTCATCCTCTTCTCTTAGTTCTTCCTGTATTTGTTCATCAATTGGGGCACTAGATTCGTTAGTACTATTTTCAAAGTCGTCACTATCTTCGGGAGTTTTTGTTTCTCTAGTAGAAGGACTCTTTGGGGTTATGCGTTCAAGAACATATTTTAATTCGCTTAAGCATTGTTCGCAAATATCTTTAGTTCCAATAGTTCTTCCTTTGCATCCCCCATCTCCGGATTCTTCTCCAACAAAACTATTGCAAAATAAACAATCAGACATTACTCTCACCCTCAAAATGACCTTGTGCAAAAGTTAGGTTATTTCTTTAATATAATTGTTTGGGTAGGGTAAGCAAAATCAATTTTGTTCTTTTCGAATTGTTCTTTAATTTCCATATTAACTGAATCTTGCACTTTTTGCCAGTTCTTTTTATCGGAAATGTAATAGATTACTTGAATATTTATTGCAGATGCTTGGAAATCATTGAAATAAATTACTGGTTCTTTTTTATTGTTGCATCCTTTATTTGAACTAATTATTTTTGCAAGTAGTTCTTTTGCTTTAACTAGTTGCTTTGAAGAAGTATTATAAGTAAGCCCAAGGTTAGTAAGTATCCTTTTTTCTGGTTCTGAGGAAATATTCTTTACAACACTTGCTGATAAATCTGAATTTGGGATAGTATTAATTCTTCCATCCGGATCCTTGATTCGAGTATTTCTAAGTCCAATCTCTACTACGTCCCCAATTAAATTCAGGGATTTTATTTCAATAGTGTCCCCAACTATAAATGGTTTTGAAAACAAAATACTTATTCCTCCAAATACATCCGCGATTGTTTTTTGTGCGGCAAAAGCAAAAGCAAGTCCTCCAATACCAAGTCCTGCTAAAATTGCTGTTACATCATACCCAAAATTACTTAGAATTGTAATACCTGCAATCACCCAAATTATTACTTTAACCGCTTTTGAAACAATTGGCAAAATGTGATCATCCAGTTTTGAATCAGTTTTTTGAGCAGCTGGCTTAAGAATTTTTTCAAAAAATGAATCCGCTATTTTTGTTGCAAACCAAGCCAAAAATACAGTTAGTGCTACGTAGAATGCTTGGTTAATCCAAGTAGTTGCATTTGCATCAAGTGTCAATAAGTTAAATGAAAAGTAAATTCCTACAAGAGTAATAATTACTGTAATTGGTCTTCTTAGTGCCATTACCAAAAAATCATCAAGAGTAGTTTGGGTGTTCTTAGCTAAGTTAGTAAGTGTGTTTGAGAATAACCAGCTTATTGTTTTTCCAATAATTACGGAAACAGCTATTGCGCACAAGAAGTATGCGTACTGTAGCGTTGAATTGCCCAAGAATGTTTGTGTGAAAAAATCTAATATCATACTCTAAAACCTTTAATGAGTGTTAAATTAATTCAAATTATTAATGTTTATAAAAGTTCGTAATTTGAATGGTTTTTGATTCTTTTTAAAAAAATAGGATTTGTGACGAGGTGCCACAAATCATTATTTAATCCTTAATTTATGTATCCTGCACCGTATTTAGAAAATACATCTTCTGGTTGTGAATTAGGGTCTCCTGTAATTTGTGCCGGCATTGTTCCTTTGTAATTCAATTGACCATCGCTTATTGAAATACTTTCAACACTCATTCCGGGATTTTTATTGATAAAATCCGAAACCGCTGAATTAAGTACTTCTTCTGCTTTTTGTTTTTGATCACCAGCTAGTCCAAGGTTACCGACTGAAGAATCGCTTAAATCTAACTTGATTGTTTTCCCGCTTCCTTCTGCAATAGTTCCTTTTATGTAAAATGCATTAGTGAATCTTGGATCGCTAATTAATCCAGTTGCTTCAAAAGTTCCATCCTTATTGAATTTTACTTGAGTGTCTTTTAATGGTCCTTTGTCGGAACTTATTTCGTTTAAGTGTGCGGTAAATTCAGCCGAAGTGTATGAACTCTCTACGGGAACACTTCCAGTCGAAGTGTATTTGCAAGTTACACACAAAGCAGTTTCGTTAAGCACTTGTGTCCCATCAAGTTTTGCAAGACCGCTTGCTAAATCAGTTGTGCTATATGTTACTCCCAAATCTTTTGGTTTGTTTGTTCCCATAATGTCAGAAACCACTGGCATAAAACCCAAGTATCCAACTATTAAAATTACTAACAGTATTCCAATAACTCCTATTGCACCAACTGCAACAACTCCTCCAATAACTAGTTTCTTTCCTGTCCCCATTTATCACCACTCCCTTTTGATTAATATTTTCTAGAGAAAGTATTTTATATTAAGTTATTCTTCTAATAGTCATGGAATCTGACACAAGTGCGCTATTTTTGAAAATAACAAAAGAGGACGTTCTAAAAGTAAAGGATGATTTGATTAGACTTTATGATTGGGAGCTTACTGCGCGCGGAGCATATTTTCAAGAAATGAGAAAATTTGATGGAGAAATATTTGAAACAATAAAATGGTTATATGAACAAGAAGAATGGCATACAAGAGCGATTGGAATGTTATTAAACAAAGCAAATATTATTGTGCAAGAACACCCAGTCACTATTCCAAAATTAGGTTCTGATTCGAACGCAATCCTTCAAATGGATGTAGATTTCGAGCACAAAACAGTTTTAGATTACAAGACAACCGCAGCAAAAACAAGTGGGGCAGTAAAAGAAATATTGCTGTTTATTATGCAAGAAGAAATCAGACACGTGGATAGACTTGAAGCATATTTAAAAAAATAATTTTTTCTTTGTCTATTTTTATTAACGGTAGTATTTTATGAAAAGCAAAAAAATCTCTCCATTTGCACTTCGTAGATTAGGCACTGTTTTGTCAACAACAAACACAGGTTTGGCTTTGAGAAGTACCTCTGTAAATGAAGTTTTCCGCGCTCGAAGAAAAGGAAGTATTGTGCATCCAAAAGGATCTGTGTATCCCACATATGTTTGGCAGGCTCCTGCGTTGAAGGATATACAAAGTGCCCGTACTGTTATTCGTCAACTTAGAACAACATTAATTGAAACTGTGCAACGCCAAGGTCAAAGAATAAAGAATTGGAGAAACTGGAAATCTTCTACAGAGTACCCGTGCATAGTCCTTCTTGGAAAAAATCCAAAATATCGTGGTGGGGATGATTCTGCTTCCACATATCATTTCAAACGAGGAAAAGGTATTGTAGGGTTAACAGGTGGCTTTCCAAAAACTACATATTTTAGTGGGCAAATTAAATCGAAAGATATTATTGCAGTAATTCGACCTACAAAAAGAGAAATGCAAAAATGCGAAGAAAATGCAAAAAAATATTGCAATCCAAATGATATTGTTGGATGGGGATTTCATGTCTCTGATCAATTTGCCCGATTGATGATGACTAAGACAACTAAAAAACTCTTGCAAGTATATTCTGAGGAGATTGAATCTTCTAAAAAAGTAAGTGAAATTAAATAATTACTGTGGATTTTTTGTAAGGCAATTCATTTAAAATAAGTTAAATCATTGGTTTTGTTATGAAAGTACTTATTGTTGGAGGAACAGGCTCTTTTGGGGCTTTTTATGCTAAGAAATTCTCCGAATATGGTTTTGATGTGGCAATTACTGGCAGAGATAGTGAAACTGGCGGAAAGTTTGCTCAAAAAAATGGTCTTACTTGGGATGATGGGACCGCGATTGGCGGGTATGATATTGTTGTTCTTTCAGTTCCAAATGAAGCTGCTCCTCAAATGATAAAAAGATTTGCTCCAAAAATTGCGAACAAAACTTTGTTAGTGGATCTTTGTTCAGTAAAGAAAAATGTTGTTAAGGAATTATTAAAATTAAAGAAAAGAGATATTGAACTTGCTTCAATTCATCCAATGCACGGACCCAGAATTAGTTCTCTTGTGGGGCAACCAGTGCCCTGTGTAATAATTAAGGGCGGAAAGAATTTAGATTCTTTGAAAAAATTTTTCCTTGATTCTGGTGCAAACTTTTTTACTTGCACTGCAGAAGAACATGATAAAACGCTTGCAGTAGTCCAAGGACTAACGCATTACACTCAATTTGTTTCAGCAGCAGTGATAAAAGAAACAGGACTCAACTTAAAAGACACTTTAAAGTTTGGTACTCCAAATTACAATCTTTTCTTAAGCGGAATGGCAAGAGTAATTCTGCAAAATCCCGAACTATACTCCCAAATTCAATTATCCAACCCGCATAATGTAAAAATAAGAAAAATATTTTCTAAAAAAGCAAAAGAAATCGAAAAAATTTGTGCAAAATCTTCTTCAAGCGAACTACAAAAATATATTATTGAAGAAGCTCATTTGTTTAAGGATCCTGAAGCATTTTTGATTGAAAGCGATAGGGCTGCAAATGCATTCAACTTTGTTGTTTCAATTTTAAAATCAAGAATTGGAAAAAAAGTTGTTGTTGAGAACATGCTTACTCATTCCTTCCATAATGGGATAGTAAAAGATGTTCGCTCCCAAGAATTAGTTCTTAAAGAAGGACATAACGAAACAAGCATTAGCATTTCAAAATTAAGATTATTGACAAAACAAGAAGCTTTTGATTGGAAACAATTAACTCTTGAAAAAAGAACATTAGATTATAGTTTCTTAGTTCCTGAAAATGCAATTTCCGCAATGATTGCTTATACTCTAAAAAAAGTTTGCAAGTGTTACTTTGAAGTGATTGACGAATTCAAGGGGGCAAAAATACCTTCTGGGCAAAAAAGTATTACCTTGCGAGCTCATTTCTTTGCTGATGATGACAAAAAAGAACTTGATTTTAAGGTCAAAGAAACAATTAATGGATTAGGATTTATTTTACGTTAATTAATTTTACGTTAATTAATTTTACGTTAATTAATTTTACGTTAATTAACTACTAAAGCAATTAGGTTAATTAATTAGTAAATAAAATTATTGGGTATTAATCGCTAATCTTTGTTTTTGCTGGGTAACTTCCAAGAACTTTAACTACTTCGCAGTATTCATTCATTTCTTTTAATGCCTTTGAAACATTAATGTCATTCTCGTGTCCCTCAATTTCTACAAAAAAAACAACTTCCCAAGTTTTTTTCTTAGAAGGTCTGGATTCAATTTTGGTCATGTTAAGTTTATGTTTAGCAATTACTCCAAGAACATTGTATAATGCTCCTGAAACATTTTTTGTTGAAAAAAGAAGAGTGGTTTTATCTTTTCCAGTTGCTTTAGTGCAATCGTTTCCAATAACAAAAAATCTAGTTAAGTTATTTTTTTCATCATTAATTTCTTTTTCAACTACTTTTACGCCAAATTTCTTTCCTGCGAGTTCTGAAGCGATTGCTGCAGAGTTTTTTTCTTTTGATGCAAGCATTGCAGCATTTGCAGTTGAGAGTGCTTCAATAAGTTCTGCATTTGGAAAGTTTTTCCTCAAGTACTTCTTGCATTGCCCTAAAGGTTGAGGGTGAGAATATATTTTTGTAATTTCACTAACCTTTGAATTGCTAAGCAAGCAGTGCTGAATAGGGGTTACAATTTCGGCGATTATTTTTAAGTTTGAGTCAACAAATGAATCAAGTGTGTGTGCTACACTTCCTTCGGTTGAATTCTCGATTGGTACAACTCCAAATTCTGCCTCGCCTTTTTCTACGCTTTCAAAAACTTCGGGGATAGTTCTCTTTGCAACAAAAGTATTGCTTTTCAATTTATTATTTTCTCCAAATTGTTTTAGCGCAGCTTGATGAGTGTAAGTAGTTTCTGGTCCAAAAAATGCTATAATCATCCAACATGCGCCTCAAAAACAAATTAGTTGACTTACTGTTTAGCATAAGTCAACCATTTAACGTATTTCTTTTCAGTTCCTCTAACTGCTCCAAAGTATACTCCTTGGATTTTCTTTGTGAATGGGCCAGGTTTTCCATTTCCAATCTTTTTCTTATCAACTGAAGCTACTGGAGTTAACTCTGCGGCAGTTCCTGTCATGAAAGCTTCGTCCATTTCAAACATTTGTTTCTTTGTGACATTCTTTTCTACAACTTTCATTCCCAAGTCTTTTGCTATTTCCATTACAGATTCTCTAGTAATTCCTTTAAGACAATTTTCTGTAGTTGGAGTAATTAAAACTCCTTTTTTAATAAAAAACATATTCTCTCCAGAGCACTCTGCAATATTTCCATTTCTATCCAGTAGTAATGCATCTGCGTATCCGGTGTTAATCGCGTCCATTTTAGCCATAATACTATTTGCATAATTTCCAGTTACTTTTGCATTAGTTGGCATAGTGTCGCTTGAAGGTCTAAGGAAAGGTGAAATTTTGATTCCAACTCCATTTTCAAGTCCTTCTTTTCCTAAATATGCGCCCCAAGGCCAAACAGCAATTCCAACATCCACTTTTGCATTAGTAGTGTCAATTCCCATTTTTCCATAACCGTAATATGCAAGAGGTCTTATGTAGCATGATTTTACTTCGTTGTCTTTCACAGTCTTTACTGTTGCATCAAATATTTCTTTTTCAGTAAATGGAATCTTCATTCCAATTACACTTGCAGAATAAAATAATCGCTTAATGTGATCCTCAAGTCTAAAAATTGCTGGCCCTTTGTCAGTCTCGTATGCTCTAATTCCTTCAAATACTCCTCCTCCATAATGCAGAGTGTGAGTCAAAAAATGTGTTGTAGCATCTTTCCAAGCAACCATTTTGCCGTTCATCCAAATTAATTTTGTTTCTTCCAAAAAAACCAGCTCCCTATCGAGTACTAATTTCTGTTCCATAAGCATTTTTAAACGAAATTATTGGTTTTTTCATCCAATTGATTTAATAAGCAGAATAAACCATCTTGTAGTATGAAAAAACTTAATGGCACAATTGACATTATTGAGTTAAGACAAAAACTTGATTTGATGAATGAAAAAATAATCTCCGGATTAAAAACACGTTCTAAATATTCTTGCAATCTTAAGACATTTGATGAAACTTTTGCAGAAAAAAAGAGTTGGATTTTATACAGGTTAAAAAAAGAACAGGACATTGATGCGGAATTCGGGCGATTTCTTTACTCTGATCAAGTTCCATTTATTTATTCAAAAAAACAATTGGCAAAACCAAAAATAAAACACAAAGTAATTTCAAAAGGAGTTGAGCCGTTAAAAATAGATTTATCCAAGGATATTCTAGAAGTATACAAGAAAGTACTGTCCGAACTTTGCTGCAAAGGAGATAATGAACAAACTTACGGGGAAACGACTAAGCTTGATGTGGAAAATATCCTTGAAATTAATGAAAGAATACTTGGTTTGGGCGAGCAAGTTGCCTATTTTAAAATGCACCAAGATTTGACTTTGCTTGATCTCTCCTCAAAGGAAAAAATTAAAGCAAAACTTTTGGATCCAAAGCGAGAAACTGAAGTAATTGAAAAGACTCTTTCACTTGCCCAAAAATATGGTATCCCCAACACCACTGCGGTTAGGGAATTTACAAAAAGCATTATTGATTTGACAACCTCTGCAGAGATTGAATTTATTTTAAAAGCACAAAAAAACGGGTTTGGGAAAGCATTGAAAAGCAAAACAAATGGATTTTAAACAAGTTTTAGTTCAATTTATCTATTAATTAAAGTGTGATCACATGAGTGGAAATACGATTGGAACAATATTTAGAGTAACGAATTGGGGAGAATCCCACGGAAAAGGAATTGGAGTAGTAATTGACGGTTGCCCCTCACTGCTTGAATTAAATGAAGCTGACATACAAAAAGAACTTGACCGAAGAAAACCTGGTCAAAGTGCATTAACTACTCAAAGAGCAGAAGAAGATAAAGTAGAAATTCTTTCAGGAGTATTTGAAGGAAAAACAACAGGCACGCCTATTTCTCTTGCAATATTCAATAAAGACCAAAAACCAAGTGCTTATACTGAAATTCAAAAACTTTTTAGACCAAGTCATGCGGATTTTACTTACGAAGCAAAATATGGTATAAGAGATCCATTTGGAGGCGGAAGAAGTTCAGCTCGTGCAACTGCAGGAAGCGTTGCAGCAGGGGCAATTGCAAAAAAAATTCTTTCTCAATCACTGGGTGTGGAAGTACTTGCATATGTTAAAAGTGTAAAAAATATTACTGCCGAAATTGAGTCAGATAAAGTTACGCTAAAACAAGTAGAATCAAATATAGTAAGATGTCCTGATGAAAAAGCTGCTGGAAAAATGATTAAATTAATTGAAACTACAAAGTCAAAGGGAGACTCCGTAGGAGGAGTAATTGAATGTGTTATTAGAAATGTTCCTGCAGGTTTAGGCGAGCCTCTTTATGATAAGTTGTCTGCGGATTTAGCAAAAGCAATGCTTGATATTAATGCAGCAAAAGGATTCGAAATAGGTGCAGGATTTAGTGCAACTGAACAATTTGGTTCAGAACTAAATGACATTTTCAAAATGCAAAAAGGAAAAGTAATTACTACTACAAATAACTCCGGCGGAGTACAAGGCGGAATTAGTAATGGAATGCCAATTGTATTTAGGGTAGCATTTAAGCCAACCGCAACAATAGTTCAAAAGCAAAAGACGCTTAATAGAGAACTTAAGGAAGTAGAGTTCCAAGGCACAGGAAGACACGATCCATGCGTATTGCCAAGAGCTGTTCCAATAGTAGAAGCAATGAGTGCAATAGTTCTATGCGACCACTTTTTGCGACAAAGAGCACTTGCAAGTACAAGTATGAAATTAGAAGTAAAAAAGAAATAATTCTTTTTGGGTTGATTTCTTGATTAAAGCAATAATCTTTGATTTTGACGGAACTTTATTTCACACTAATAAACTTGGGCGCAGATTGCTTAAAAAAATGTTAAAAGAAAAAAATATTCCTTTTGACGAAAAAAAATACAAATCTTTGCCCCATTATAATATGCAGGACAAATTAAAGTTAATTTTTCCTCTTAATCACAAAGAAATCTTTGCTGAATGGAATAAGATGTTCGCTGTTGAATTTGTCAAACAGGTAAAACCATACAAAACTGTCCTTCGAACAATAAAGCTTTTGCACAAACAAAAAATTAAATTGGTAATTTTCTCTACAAAATTTTCTCATCACATGGTTAATGCGTTGAAACGCTTTAAGTTAGAGGATTGTTTTTGCTGCATTATTGGGCGAGAAAATGAACCAGCTAAACCTTCTCCGGTTTTAGTTAAAGCTCTGTTAAAAAAACTCAAAATTGATTCAAGTGAAGTTTTTTATGTAGGGGATAGTCAGCTTGATGAACTCACAGCTAATAATGCAGGACTTAGGTTTGTTTTAATTGATTATGGCGAAAATCACGAATCAATAAATAAACCTTATGCTAGAATACATACTATATCTGAATTAGTGAAGTTATTGGAGAGTGAGAAGTAATGAAAGCAATTATTCCTGCAAAATCAATAAGTGGTACAGTTAGTGCCCCTCCTTCAAAGGCTCATACTCTTAGAGCAATAATTATTGCTTCTCTTGCAAAAGGAAAAACAGTTATCAAACGAGGATTAATTGCAGAGGACCAAGAATATGCAATGAAAGCAATGGAACAATTTGGTGCAAAAATTAAGGTTGATAAAACAAAAAATGAAATAGAAATAATTGGGGTGGATGGAAAGCCAATTGCACCAAAAGAAAATGTTTTTGTTGGGAACTCAGGATTAACTATTAGATTTTTGGTATCAATAGCTGGACTTGCATCTGGCTTAGATTATGTTACTCTTGATGGAGTAGAAAGAATGCGAACAGGAAGACCAATTCAAGATCTTCTTGATGCACTAAAACCACTTGGGGTAGAAGCAATTTCAATTAATGGAAATGGTTGTCCTCCAATTAAAGTTAAGTGTGATTCTTTTATTGGCGGAGTTGCTCCACTTGCGGGGGATAAGAGTTCTCAGTACTTTTCTTCAATCTTGGTTGCTGCGCCTTATGCAAAAAAAGATGTTGAGATTAAAACAATTGGGCATTTGAGTTCAAAGCCATATATTGATGTGACAATTTCTTCAATGAAAGATTTTGGAGTAAACGCTTCCCATAATAACTATGAAACATTTTCAATAAAATCTGGTCAAGCATATGTTGGAAGAGAACTTCCAATTGAAGGAGATTATAGTAATGCAGCGTATTTCTTTGCAGCAGCCGCAGTTCTTGGCGGGAAAGTAACTGTTCAAGGATTGAACAAAGAATCAAAACAAGGAGATAAGTTTTTCATTTTAGCACTTGAGCGTATGGGGTGTAAAGTAAAATGGGAGGACGACTCTGTTACAATTAATGCAACAGGAGTTCAACTTAAAGGAATTGGGGAAGTTGACATGAATGATTATCCAGATATTGTAATGCCACTTGCGGTTGTTAGTGCATTTGCTAAAGGAGAAACAAAAATTACTAATGTTGAGCACTTACGAATAAAAGAATCCGATAGGTTAACTGTTACTGTTAATGCTCTAAAACAATTGGGTGCGGATGCAGAATGCGGTAAAGATTATTTGCTTGTAAATGGAAATTCTGGTATTAATCTTCACGGAGCAACAATTGATTCAAATAACGATCACCGAATAGCAATGAGTTTTACTATTGCCGGATTAAAAGTTAGCGGAGTTTCTATTGAAAACGAAAGAGCAGTAGACAAAAGCTTTCCAAACTTTTACGAAGAAATAGAAAAGATAATCAAACGCTGATTTCTTTATTTTAAGGGATTTAAGTTTGTTTTAGAATAAACAAATTTGCATCTTCCGCAAGCAAAAATTCCCACTTTTACTTCTTTGTACTTTGTGGAATTACATGCGGGGCAAGTTTTTCTCATAAAATCACTTTCTCTTTTTTATAACAAAAGTATATATTTCTACTAGGGTGCATGATAAAATGTAAGACCAAACAAAGCAAGTGAAAAGAAATTGCAAGTTAATTAAACTTATTAAAGTTGGATTGGAAAGATTTAGGTATAAAGGGGAGGAAAGAACAAGAAATATTAGGAGTAATATTATTTTTGGTTTTGTCATCCAAAGAAAATCCATTAGAGGCATACTGATTTTAGTTTAGATTGTTATTAATAAGTGTTTTAATTCTTGGATAGTTTTATATATGCCCTAAGGCACTATTTATTGTAAGAGATGACTTTATGCCAAGACCAACTATGATTCATGTGCATTGTGTGGGTTGCCGTACAAAACTCTACAAATACCAAAAAGATATTCCTGGACACTTACTAAAAGTCTTTAAAGATAGAATAATCCAGGACCATACTAGAGGAGATTTAAAATGCCCCAAGTGTAACAGGGACTTTGCAAGGCACGCAATTATTCAAGGACGACCAGCAAATAAAATAATACAAGGAAAAGTTTACGTAAAGTAAAAACTGACTTGGACCTTACAGTTGAATATTTGACTTATCTAGTTTTTTACGTACTTTGCGAATTTTGACTTTTCTTCTTTTAAAAATAGAGAAATATACCCTATGTTTATTACATTGTTTTTTGAGATTCCAATTTTTTCCATTATTTGGATTAACTTGTCATCCTCTTTCTTATCAGTAATCAATTCAATCTCGATAAATGCGCCCCGATTTTTGAATGCATCAATATTTGCCGTAATATTTTCATACTTTAATGAAACTCTTTTCTTTTCTACTTGAATTATTTTGTCTAGTCCCATTGCGATAAGCATTGATTCAAAGAGTTTTGGGTCAGTAATGGTTGTTTCATATTCTTCCCAAAAACCATCTTTTTTTGGCTTAGCAGTTTTTATTGCGTAAAAATATTTATCCCCTGATTTTCTTATCCTCGCTACAAAAGAATGTCCTAACTTTTTGTATAGCTCAATCGAACCATAATACGTGTCAATTTGTTTTTTTTCTTCAAGAATTGTTGCGCCAAGAGCTTGGAGTGCTTTTATTACTTTTTCTGGATTTTGTATTTTGGCTCTTTTTTCAAATTCCATTTCCATCCCTACCTTCGTTTTATACTTCCTTTTATACTTTCTACTGTCTCGTGCATGTCTTCAAGTAAAATTTTCAAGTCTGTATTTAATGTTTGGAATACGTGTATTCCTTCGCGGTGAGCTTTTGTATAAACTTGTAATGCATCGCAGCCCACAATTAAATATTCTAAAGCATCTTCTGCGCTTTCTATTCCACCGACCCCAATAACCGGTTTAGTTACAGTTTGTTTTAATTCATTGATTGCTGCAAGTACTAATGGTTTTATTGCAGCTCCGCTTAATCCCCCATAAGTTGATTCAAGAACGGGTTGTCTAGTTTTTAGGTCAATTTTTAATCCTGGTCCGATAGTGTTTGACAAAACATAAGCATCAAGAAGTTTTTTTTCTTCAAGGGACTTGAGGTTTTCGATATCTAAACTATCTAACGAAAGTTTAAGAAAAACTGGAGTTTTTGATTGTTCTTTTATGAAAGTAAGTGCTGTTTCTACTTGCTCATAACTTATTCTTCCATAAAGTTTTGCAGAGTGAGAACAGGAAAAATTAAGTTCGTAAAAAGATGGGGAATGTTTTTTCTCAAATGCTTCCACAATGGTTTTGCAGTCTTGTGGATTTCTTGCAGACATGCTGATTACAAGAGGGCCAGTTTTTTCTATTTCTTTGGCATTTTCTACCCAATAAGTCCATGGGGTAATGTTTTGGTTATCTGCATTAAGCATGTATTTTTCTTCAATGTAATAAGCTGGATTAAACACTTTTCGATTTGATGGGGTCACACGCAAGCTTCGATTAACAACTGCCCCTGCACCATAATTAAGTGCTTTGATTAAAATTTCTTTTTTCTCCCCGAGAGTACCTGACCCAAGCATGAATGGGCTTGTTAATTCTTTTTTACAAATTTTTGTTTTTAAAATATCCATGTCCTCACCCAGAATTATATACTGTTTTTTTAGCATCAGTTTTTATATTCAGTTTTTAATGGCGAAACCTTTTTTGTATTCGCATAGCTGCTTTTTTTGTTCGCATTGCACGTTGCTGTTTGCTTTGCACTTTTACAACAAGTGCTCTTTTTGCTTTAGCCTGTGATTTTCTTATTTGGGCTATTCTCTTTGCAATATCCTGTACAATTCGTTTTTCATTATCAAATCCGACTGCATAATTTATGTTAAATACTTTGTGCAGTCTTCTTGTTTTAGCAAGTTCTTTTTCAGCAGCAGCCAGTCTCTTTGCGGCTTCTTTTTGAGAGTCTCCGCGTTTTTTTAGTCTATATTTTAGAAAGTCAATATTGTTTGTTGTTAATCCAATTAAGATTGCGTTTGGGAAAAGTTTTCTGAACTTGTCCACAACATCAATATGGATTTCAGTTATTACTCCTCCTTTTTCAAAAGCACTTTTATGCAAGGCGTACTTGTCTCCGCCGTATAAATTTTGGGCAAAAATAAGACTGCCATTTTCTATTAATTTTTGAAACTGGGGTTCATTAACAAAAACCCTATCAGGTCTTGTTTCTCCTTTTCTTTTCTTTCGTGTAGTGTACCATGGGGGGTCAGTTAGCCCAAGTCTTTCTTTTAAGTTATCTTTTAAAAATCCTTTTCCAATTCCTGAAGTCCCTGTTATTGCAATTATTACGTTGCCTTCCATTCAATTCAACTTCCCGAAAGCTTCTTCAATCAAAAAACCCAGTACTAGCGAAGCATATTCCCCGTTTCCGAGTTCAAATGACACAACTAAGTCATTTTCTGTGAAGAAGTAGTTAAAATTCTTTGGATAGAACAAAGCTTTACGCGAATGGTTTTTTACATGGAATAATTCATTAGATGAGTTGAAATCTTCTAAAGACATTTGTTCATTCTCCAAGATTTTTTCAAAAATCAAACATTTTGGGTTTGCCAAATCGGTGTTATTCCCTATTTTTTCAAGTTCAATATCTTCTTCGCTAGTAAATAAGTGCGTTGAGAGTGCAAGATTAAACAAATAACTGCTATATGAGTGAACAAAGAAATTAGTTAATTTCATGCTCTTAATAGCTTCTAATTCGTTGTTTGTTTCAATTAATTTTTCTAAAATTCCTTTTTCATCAGAAAGCTCTGAAGAATTATTAATTATTTTATGGCAGGTTTTCCAATCTCCGAAATTGGCTTTTATTTCTTGACGAATTACTTTTATGCTTTCAGGCTCATTTTCGCTGTGGGTCAAAAACTCGTGTAAATACTCTCTGAATCTCTTTTTTAGCAAAAGCTTCCCTAATTTGTGATTATGTTGTCTTACCCCAAATCTTTGTGGGCCATAGAAATTTGGCAAACCTTTTTTTATTTTATTCTTGAAATCCTCAAGCAACTTTAAATTTTCTTTATTTTTTTCTACATTTCTGACAACAACCGTAAACTTATTTCCTGCGTGGCCATTAATAGAAAGGGGGGATTCTTCGTTTTTGAAATCCTTTAAAAAAAAGTCATTGAATTCGGTTTGTTTAAGGGGGATATTCTTGAAACAAATTCTTTGCGCAGTAAATCCATTTGTATCCTTTAATCCGCAGCATTTCACTTCAGTAAAATAATCTAAATTATTTTTTTGTGCAAATACTTGACAAGCTTCAAAAGTGCTAAGGTTCTTTTTTACTAGTGTGGCATGTACAAAAGAAGAACCCTCAGTAAATGAATATATTGTGTTCTCTTTTTTAACAGTGCAAAGCATGTTGTCCACATGAAACTCTTCAACAACAAAATCTTCTACTTTAGAATAGAGAGTGCCTTTTATTTTTTTATCAATCGCTTTGTATGAAATTCCTATGTGCTCAAATAATTGTTTTTCTTCAAGGTGCGGACGTGCTTTATCAATCATGAAATTTCACCAATTTTTGCAGTAAACAATGTTTCTTTATTTAAACAAGAAAGCACTTATGATTGGCACTTTCATGAATTTATCCATATATGTGTTTTGATTAGGAGTTAATATTTGTATTGCTTGGGCAAATTAATTAGCATAGTCCTTTGATTTGGTGTTGCTTGGGGCTGGAATTTTAGTACTGCAGAAAGTTATTTTAAGAACAAAAACTCTATTTTTTGTATGCCTGGTAAAACAAAAGTAAGACCCTTGCTTGTTGGAATTTGCGGTAGAAGTTGTTCTGGAAAAACTTCCGTCTCACGAGCAATTGCTGCGCTTAGTCCAAGTCAGATTTTGCATATTGAAGCGGATAATTTTGCCAAAGCCGCAACTCCCCATAGGTTTAACGGATTTAAGAATTTAGATCACCCTCAGACAATAAAATTTGCTAAATTAATTAGAGCACTAAAAGCTCTCAAAGCAGGAAAAACCGTGCGTATTCCTGAAAAGAGAGGGCAACGCAGGCATGGGTTGAGAGTTTCTCCAAAACAAATAATTGTAGTTGATGGATTTTTGATTTTTTCTCACAAAGAACTTGTTGGGCTTTTTGATAAAAAAATATTTATTGATGTTTCCGATGAAACTATTCGCGTACGGAGAATTAAACGAAATAGGTACCCAGCTTTTGATAATCCGGATTACATTAACAAAGTAGTTATTCCTTTTTCAAAAAGATACAATTATCTTCAAAAAATGCGAGCGGATGTAGTAGTAAACGGGGAAGAGGATCACGAATATTTAGTGCATAGAGTTAGACAGCACTTGCAGATTTAACTATTTTGTATAATAATTATTTCAAATTTAATGCACGGTAAGAGGATTTCACGCAACCCTTTTCTTGCGAAGAAAAGTGTTCCGAACCCAAAAGAACACAAATAACAGGTCGCTAAAGTTTTCTTTTTGGATAGGCCGTAGACTTCGTTGTGAAGCCATTGCTTCACGACGCCCAGCAAAAGCAATTGCTTTTGTCTTGGTTTCTTTTTCTAAAAGAAAAAGGCTTGGATGCACGGGAAGAGGATCGAACTCTCAAAGCCACTAAGGCCTAGGACCTCAACCTAGTCAGTTTTCCAATTCTGTACCCGTGCGAGTGAATAAGTTTGGTTTAGTTAGTTTTATATTAGTAATTTTTAGTTTAATAATTTAATAAATTCTTCTTTCTTAATTTCAATATATTTTTCTCTAGGGTAATTGCATGTGGGGCACTTTTCAGGAGCTTTTTCACCATAATGCATATCTCCGCAAATAGTGCATTTCCAAAATTTTTTAGCCATTAAGTCCACCTATCTAACTTAGAAGGTTGTTAAATATAAAGTTTATTAGTAGTTGGCAAAAGTTAATTTACATTGGTTTATTTAAAAAAAGTTTTTTGATTGTAGGATTTCTCCTACAACCAAAGTTAAAGTTTACTTTTATTTCTTTGCGAATTTCTTACTTAGATTTTGTGCAAGTTCTAGTATATCTACTGGAATTGCCATGATTACTGTGTTACTTGGAGATGGTCCAAGTCCATCAAGAGTTTGCAGTGTTCGTAGCTGCATTGCGCCTGGAGTTTTAGCCATTACTTGTGCAGCTTTCGCTAAGTTAACCGCTGCAATTGCATCTCCTTCAGACTTAATGATGTTTGCTCTTTTTTCTCTTTCAGAGCTTGCTTGTCTTGACATTATTCTCTTCAAGTCTTCAGGCATATCAATATCCTGTAACTTAATTTCAGTTATTTCAAGTCCCCAATTTGCACTTGCTTTCTCAACTATTTGTTCAATATCCTTACCAATGCTTTCTCTCTCAGATAAAACTTGGTCAAGAGTCATGCTTCCAGCTACATCTCTTAGTGCTGTTTGAGCATATTGAGAAACCGCGTATTCAAAGTCTTGTATTTTAACTACTGCTATTTGTGCATCAACAACCTTGAAGTATACAACTCCGTTGATTGCAACAGGCACGTTATCTTTAGTGATAACTTGTTGTCTTGGAATATCGATTGTAACAATTCTCATATCAATTTTTCTAATTGTATCAAGAACGGGAATTGCAAGTCGAAGTCCAGGTTGTAAAGTATCGTGGTATCTTCCAAGTCTAAATCTTACTCCTGTTTCCCACTGGTTAATTATTCTAATTGAAGAAGCCAATAGAACTAGGATTATGATTAATAGGATTGGTAAAAATCCAAAGATAAGTGCTAACATTATTCCTAATAAGTCCATCTAATACCCTCCTTTAGGTTTTACTAATAATATCAAAAGACAATGTCTTTTGATAGCTATTAAAGGACAAAAACTAATTGTCCTTTAATATAAGATTAAATTAAAATTAGTTTTTAACCCTGATGGGTTTAATCAAATGGTGTCTCTTTAGGTTACTTTTTACTTTTTTTTGGCCATTTGTTTTTATTTTCGCCAGGCATTTCAAGAGAAATTAGTTTATTCCAATCAATAAAAAAGAAACCCACAATTGCAATTAATCCAATTACTTCAACCATAATTGTTCCAAGAGTTCCTGCCCCCTGAGCAGTTGCTTCGAGTGAAGAAAACACTTTATTTGTTGTGAAAACTAAAAATAAATAACTAATAAATCTTCCAACAAAAAATCCTGCTAATACTTCTCGCATTCTAGTTTTTGTTGCCCCAAAGGCTATAAACAAAGCATTAGATGGTAGAGGACTTAGAGCGTAAATAAAAGTAAAAATAAATTTTTGGAAAGTTTTTCCCTGAAGTTTAGCTCCAATTGCATCAAATTCTTTTTTCTTTGCAGAACTAGCAAATTGGGAAGTAACCCTTCCAGATAATTTTGCAAGAGCAAATCTACCGCAAGTAGAAGCAGTAACCCCGATAAGGATTAATGCAAAAATATTTTGCGGAGTGGAAATGTAAAATGCTGACAAAACAGCCCAAGTAGGAGGCATGAACGCAGGGATAACATCTGCCAGGAAAACGATTATCCACTGAACTACTGCAAGAGTCGGGTAATCAAGTAATTCAAGTCCAAACAAATAAAATCACTATTACATTCATGCCTTTTCTCTTTATATAATTGCTGTCCTGGGCAATTTTTGATAAAAAACTAACCAATAAAAAGAGAGTTGTGACAAAGATACCTATGGCAAGAAAAAGCGTTCCCTCAAAACTACAGCGTGCTACTGGGTCAATTTTCCTTAGAAAAGCTGCAAAAGAAACGACTGCTGTTAGACGAGTAGCTTTGGAGTTGGCAAATAAATCCTTTGGCAGGGAAGCAAAAAAGCTTGATTTGATTCTTAAGTTTGTTCTTCAAAAACTACCTTATACTGAAGCACTTGGAAAAAATGGAAAAATTATTTGGCCGCGATATTTTAAAACATCTCAAAAAACTCTTGTTGCAAAACAATTGAGAAATAACAATTGTGTAGATAGGTGCAATTTACTTATTTCTTTGCTAACTAGTTCCGGAGTAAAAGCTTGGACTGTGAGAAGAATGGATAGAGATTGGACTAATAAAAGTTGGAGAATGCATGATTTTGTTGAAGCAGTAATTGATGGAAAAGTACATTCAATTAACATTTCTCATGATAGACTTAGCGGGGAACTTGTTTCTTCTGTTCATCAAGCATATGGGCACGAATTGTATTCTGCCCAAGCAACTGGGGAGGCATCCTATTTCTTACGCGGAGCAGATTCAAGACACATTGGGGGAGTAAAAGGATTTATAGGTATGCGAAACTTTTCAAGAAGATTTGCGGATGGAAAATTGTTTGCAGTTGAGAAAAGAAAAAATGAACGAAGAATAGATTTAATGGTTGAACAAGGAATTATGCCAAAAGCTATTGGGGAGCAACTTAAAAAAAGTGGATTTCAATAATTAATTAAAGTTAAAGGAAAAGATGTGATTTGTTATGCCAAAACTTGAAATCGGTTCGGGTCCAAAACCAAAAGAAGGATACTTGCATTTTGATATTAGAATACTTCCTGGAACGGATGTCGTTGGGGATGCAAAAAAATTACCCTTTAAAGAAGGGGAATTTGAAGAAGTTTATTCCCGATTTTTCCTTGAACATTTGCCAAGAAAAGATGCATTACTTGCTCTAAAAGAAATGTTTAGAGTACTTGCAAGTAAAGGAAAATTAGAAATACTTGTGCCAAACCTTGCGTATTTTTGTAATTTGTTTGTAACTGAAACAGGGCAAAAAAAAGAGTGGGCGTTAAACAAAATTTATGGATTTGAAAACTATCCTGAAGATCACCATTACTTTGGTTATGATGCAAGTACATTAGAAAAAGTCCTGCAAGAAATTGGATTTGTGGAAATATGCCAAGTTAAAGAAAAAGAGGAACAATATTTGCATTTAAGTGCTAAAAAACCATGAGTTGTTTGTTTTTCTCCAAAGCAAGTTGGAGCGTTTTTAATCCTTTTGTGGGAAAAAGTTATTAGGTGAATTGATGAAATTCAATAAAAGTTATTTGATTATTGTTGCTAGTATTGTTGTTCTTGGATTATTTTTAGGGTGTGCCGAGCATCCAGCACAGCAAGGAAGTGGCTTAATGGGGCTAGATGCAAACAAACCCCTTTCTTCAGACGGAAATTCTAATGTTTATAATAACTTAACTCAATTTCAGACCGTAAAAGTTGGCGATAAAATTGAAGTTAATTATACCGGCAGGTTTACCGATGGTTCAATTTTTGATTCTAGTGTTGGAAAAACTCCATTGGCTGTTACTGTGGGGACTACTAGTTTAATTAAAGGATTCACAAATGCGTTAATTGGAATGAAAGTTGGTGAAACAAAAACAGTTACAATTCTTCCCGAAGATGCCTACGGAACAGTTACTCCTTCAGGATTCATTATGACTGTTGATGCAAATCAAGTTAAAGATTTTAACTTATTTACTGTTGGTGCATCAGTTAGTAATGGAACAAGTAACGGAGTTGTAACTTCAAAAACAGATAAAAATATGACAGTAAATTTTTATCCATACTATAATATGCTTGGGAAAACTTTGATATTTGAATTAACATTAGTTTCAATTAAGTAGGTGATTTTTTGATGGATGTAGTAAAAAATGGAGATCAAATTGCAGTTAATTATACAGGAAGATTAGAAAACGGTTCTATTTTTGATACAAGCGTTGGAAAATCTCCACTTGAATTCACTGCAGGCGCAGGTCAAATGATAAAAGGATTTGATTCCGCGGTAATCGGGATGAAGGTTGGCGAAACAAAAACAGTTAAACTTTCTCCAGAAGAAGCCTATGGAGCATTAAATCCAAAAGTTATTTTTACTTTAAACAAAAGTGCTTTTCCAGATTTTGATAAGTTGAAAGAAGGAATGCAAATGCAAACAAGTAGTGGTGCTTGTGGAAGAATAACTAAAAAAACAGAAACTGAAGCGACAGTGGATTTTAACCATGAACTTGCAGGAAAAACACTCATTTTTGAAATAACCGTGGTTTCAATAAATTAAAGGTGCATTGTTTGGCAAAGATATTGATTGCGTACTTTTCTTCACAAAGCAAAGAAAAACTGTCAAGTGAAGATAAAGTTGCAAATGCTTTAGAAACCTTTTTTTCTAAAACTCACACTGTGAGAAAAATTCTTTTACAATCCAAAAAAAAGATTCCCTTGCAGGATCAATTCAAACTCGAAAAAGAACTTGAGTTAATTGAAGAAGGATCTATTGTAAATGGATTTGATTTAATTGTAGTTGGCTCGCCAATAGTTGGTTCACTAACTTCCGCTCCGCTCGTGAATGCTTTCTTAAGGCAAATTCCCAAATCCTCCGAACTAGTTGCCCCTGCTAAATATGCTTTGTTTTCTACAGGAATAATACCTGGTTTTGCAATTAAAAAAATGCAAAGCTTATTATCAATGAAAGGAATCAAACCAATTGAAAGTGAAACTTTTACAAGTATCTTTGATTTTGATGAAAAGAAAATGATTGAAGTAACTGAGTTTGCTCAAAAATTAACCCAAGTCCTTGAAAACTAAGTTCGGTTCATGGTTTGTTCAAAAACATCTTCGCCAAGTTCTTCCCAGTAATCGAGTTTAGTTCTGTCCTTTGATGTTTTTTCTTGTTTTATAATCTCTTTAGCACTTTCTTTCAATTGCTCTTTAATTTTATTTATCTCTGCGGTTTCCTGCAACGCCTTAATTTGTCCTTCAAGTGAAATTATTTCCATTTTTATATCTGAAGAAATCTTTTGAAACGTTTCTTCATCTATTTTTCTTTTGTAAAAAGTACTCTCTGCAATTTTTAATTGATGAACCTTCTTTTGCTTTTGTTCAAGTAAATCAAATAAAATTTTTCTTTTGTCTGAAGATAATGCATCCGCTTTTTTCATATCCTCTTTTGATAAGTTCTTATTTTTTTGAGAATCAATTTCTGCTTCAATTCGAATTAATTCCGCGTGATTCTTTTTTGAAATAGTGTCAAAAGTGCTTTTGTCAATTTTGTGCTGTAAAAATTGTTTTTCAGCTTCTTTTAGCTCTGCGGTTAACTTTTGTCTATCCTCTTGGAAGATATCCACATGATTTTTTTTGTTCACTAAAAGTACTGCTAAAAATAGTGCTCCAATCACTATTGCGATTGGCACTAGAAAAATAATGAGTCCATATTGATCAGTTAGTTCTTTTGGAATAAATGGTATTGCGAGAATCATTATAACTGCTATTAGTATTATTGCAATTGAAGTAATCTTTCTATCCATGTCATAAAGAAGGTTTTATTGAATAAAAATCTTTCCAAAACCCAATTACAATTGCTCTATTGCCGAAAATGGCTCAAGAGAAACTTTAAAAACACCCTTGAGCCCAATTTTTGTAATAACACATTGACCCTGTAGCCCAGTGGATAGGGCGACTGCCTTCTAAGCAGTAGGTCGAGGGTTCGATTCCCTCCAGGGTCGTGAATCAATTCAAGTATTGCCAGGAATCAATTCAAGTATTGAGTCTTATTTTATTTGGTTCCTACAAATTTACTAGTAGAATCATTTCTGTTGCAATTATCCAGTGTATTGCAAATGCTGGGAGGAAGCTTTTTGATTTGAGGGCTATTTGTCCGAGTAATAAGGCAGCAATGAAAGAAAAAATTATTTCTATTGGGGGTTTGCCTAAATGAAAAAAAGTAAAGGGGATTGCGTGAATTGGGAGCGCAATATTTCCAAGTTTTTTGTATAATCCAAAAAGGATAAATCCTCTAAAGAAAAGTTCCCAAAAAAACAGTTCGACTCCCAACTTTAGTTCAAACAAAATGAACTCACTAATGCTTGCAAAAGTTTGTATGGAATAATATGCACTTAGATTAGGGATAAAATGAAACAATAATATTATTGGGGTTAAATAAAGTGAAAAAATTATTGAAGAAAATAGTACTAGCTTTTTATCCCCAAGCGAATAACCAAAAACCTTGGGGTCTTCTCTAAATAAAAAAACAATTATTACAAGTGGAATTAACCCATAGAAAAAAAGAGATGCCAATGCAGAATCTAAAGGAACAATACATTTGCTACAGTCCAAATTGACTACAAAAAGGAATGGGATAAAAAGAGAAAGTGCTAAAAGTAAGCATGATTTAAAATCAATCTTCAAATTGAGTTTCTTTTGTAAGTGTCCAAAATGCATTTAATCACTAATTCTATCAAATTGATTCTACGGTATATAAAAACATTCTTGGATGGGGCTTTTCTCATTTTTAGGATTTTATTGGCAAATTAGGGCGGATATTGATTTTATTCAATTTACTGGCTTTTCTTAACCAATTAAATACTTTCTACACTTAATTTCTTCATGCATAAGACTGTTGCAATCGTTGGTTCAGGGCCTGCAGGAATGGCTTGCGCGAATTACTTAAATTCTAGCGGATTTAAGGTAACTGTTTTTGATGAATTAAAAGAATTTGGTGGAATGTTGGCTTATGGAATTCCAGAGTTTAGAATTCCTTTGCAAAATGTAAAAGAAAAAATAGCTGAAGCAAAAAAGCAAGGAATTAGTTTCGGCAGAAAAAAAATTACTTCTGTAAATGAACTTCTTGCAAAACCCTATTCATTTAATTTTATAGTACTTGCGATTGGGGCTGGAGCAAATTCAAAAGCAGGATTTATTGGAGAAGATAATGGCGCTGTTCTTGATTCACTTGATTTTTTATCAAAAGCAAAACTTGAAGGAATTAGTTTAGTTGGAAAAAAAGACAAAGTTGCGGTAATTGGCGGCGGAAACTCAGCGATTGATTCAGCGAGAACAGCAGTAAGACAAGGTGCTAAAGTTACAATTGTTTACAGACGAACTGAAGAGGAAATGCCTGCGCTTAAAAGTGAAGTTCTTGAAGCAAAAAATGATGGAATTAAATTAGAATTACTTCGTGCTCCTCTTGAATTCAAATCAGGAAAAGACAAAAAGAAAGGAAAATTAATTTGCAGTGAAATGATTTTAGGAGAAGCGGATGAACGAGGAAGAAGAAAACCCATTGACACTGGAAAAAAAGAAGAATATGCTTTTGATAAAATAATTGTTGCAGTAGGACAAGAACAAGATTTGAATTGGCTTGCGAGTGAAGGAATTAAAATAAATGGAAAAACAATTATGGTTGATTCTAATTATAAAACGAATTTAGACAATGTTTATGCCTGTGGGGATTCTGTTACAGGTGCGCGAACAATTGGCGAAGCAGTAAAAGGCGGACTTTTAACTGCAAAAGCAATACTTGCGCAAAGTCAAATTGTAAAAACAGACTAAGTATTTTGTTTTTTTTTAGTAAGTTAATAATTCAGTTTATTCTATTTTATTCTCCCAGTTCTACGTTTTTCGTATTTAATCACGCTGTTTTTATAGTTTTTGCTTGGATTATATTCATATGTCGAAGGTTGTAGTACTTAAGATTGGTGGAGGAATTCTCCGAAATAAAGACTCTTTTGATAGAGTAGTAAATATTGTTAAGAATAAAAAAGCTAAACAAGAGAAACAAATAATTGTAATATCTGCGCTTTATGGCGTAACTGATTTTTTAATTGACAGTATTTCAAAATGTGTTAATGAACCAAAACACGTTGAACAAGCAATAATTTCACTAAAAAAGATGCACAAAGATTATTTGGCGCATATTGTAGACCCGAAAATAAGGCAAAAAGCAGAATTTACTTTGGATGATAAAATTTCAATACTTGAAAAATTCCTTTATGGAATAAGTTACTTAAAAGAAGTAAGCCCAAGAAGTAAAGATTTAGTTCAAAGCTTTGGAGAAAGATTAAGTCCTGTAGTACTTGAAGCATTTTTACTTGATAACAAGATTGATTCCGCTTTTATTGATGCAGAAGATGCTGGAATTATTTGCAAAGGACAATTTGAAAATGCATTAGTTGATATGGGAAGAACTGAAACTAATCTAACAACAAAAGTTTCTCCATTGTTATCCTCAAAAGTAGTTTTATTACCAGGATACTATGGTGTCGACGAAAGTGGGGATGTAAAAACATTTGGAAGAGGAGGCACAGATTATAGTGCAGGATTTATTGCTAATATTTTAAACGCGGAATTAGAAATTTGGAAAGATGTATCTGGGTTTATGAGTGCAGATCCAAAAGTCGTTCCAATGGCAAAACAAATTCCATTACTAAGTTACGAAGAAGCTGAAGAACTTGGATATTTGGGTGCAAAAATACTTCATCCAAAAACAATTGATCCCTTAAGACAAAAAGGCCTTTGCGCTGAAATTAAAGATGTATTCCATCCCGAAGTAAAAGGAACAATTATTTGCGGAGAAAAGAAAAAAGATGGGGCTGTGATTAAATCAATTGCTTCAACAAGAGATATTGCTGTTGTTAATGTTGAAAGTGCAAGTATGGTTAATGTTCCTGGATTTGCTTCAATGTTATTTTCAAAACTTGCTGAAAAAGATGTTCCTTTGGATTTAATAGTTACAAGTGAAGCGTCAATTTCATTTTCACTTGATGCAAAAAAACTTGATAAAGCCCTAGTTGCCGCAAGTTCAATTACTCACGTTTACCCTTGTAAAATAACTCATTTAACTGATTTATCCATGATTGGAGTAATTGGGGAAGGCTTAGGAGAAACTGCAGGAGTTTCAGGAAGATTGTTTGGTGCGCTTGGAAAAGAGAAAATTAATATTGAAATGATTTCACAAGGGGCTTCAGAAATTAACATTAGTTTTGTTGTTAAGAAAGTTGATTTAGATCGAGCAGTTTTAGCCGTTCATAAGGAATTTATTCAATAAAATACAAGCTAAGTTTTAATAAAATAATTTGGGGGAATTGATTGTGGATAATAAACTAAGAGTGGGAGTATTAGGTGCAACAGGAATGGTAGGACAACAATACATTAGACTATTAGAAAATCATCCCTGGTTTGAAGTAACTTATTTAGCAGCCTCTCCAAATTCTGCTGGGAAAAAATATGTTGAAGCAGTAAAAGGAAAATGGAGTATGACGACTTCTATTCCAAGAAATTTAGCTGATACAATTGTTCAAGACGCAAATATTGTGGCTAGTGCAATTGGTAAATGTGATTTTGTTTTCTCTGCATTAGAACTTGATAAGGCAGCAACTGCCGCACTTGAAGAAGAATACGCAAAAAATGGAATTCCAGTTGTTTCAAATTGTTCCGCACACAGATTTACTCCAGATGTACCAATGTTACTTCCAGAAATAAATCACTCACACTTAGATATGATTCCAATCCAGAAAAAGAATAGAGGGTTTTCTAAAGGATTCATTGTAGTAAAACCAAATTGTTCAGTTCAAAGTTACTTAACTCCACTTTATGCGCTTGAACAAAAAGGATACAAAATTTCAAAAGTAATACTTTCAACAATGCAAGCAGTAAGCGGTGCAGGATACCCTGGTGTTCCTTCACTTGATATTGTGGATAATATAATTCCATTTATCTCGGGAGAAGAAGAAAAGTCAGAAAAAGAACCACTAAAAATATTTGGTTCAATTAAAGACGGAAAAATAGTTAACGTTGAAGGAATGAAATTTTCTGCACACTGTAATAGAGTTCCAGTAATAGATGGACACACAGCATGCGTTTCATTTGAATTCGCTGACAATAGTAAGAAACCAACTAAAGAAGAAATACTAAAAATCTGGAAAGAATTTACTTCAGTTCCTCAGCAATTAAAGTTACCTTCAGCACCACTACAACCAATAATTTACACTGAAGAAGAAAACAGACCACAACCAAGAAAAGATAGAGACGCTGACAAAGCAATGGCAATAACTGTTGGAAGACTAAGAGAATGTAATGTATTTGATTATCGATTCGTTGGATTAAGTCACAACACTGTTCGTGGAGCAGCTGGTGGAGGAATACTTAACGCTGAATTATTAAAAGCAAAAGGGTTCCTGTGAGGGGCATAATATGCGCCCTTCAAGAAACAGAGTCCTATCTTCTATTCATAAGGGATTTAAGAAATTGGTTGCTATGCCCCTTAGCGAGCAATTGACTTCTGCTGAAGCGCGTGCACAACGTTTACATGATACTCGTCATGAAATCGCTGTAAGAAAAGCAAGATTGAAACTAATTATTGCTCTGGCAAAAGGCAAAAGGAAAGAACTTCTCAAAACCCAATTAGCTCGTGCTGAAATTGAGCAAAAGAAAGTTCAAATAAAATATTTGCAAGCATTAAGAGAACTTGATCGAAACTTTGAAAAAATTTGAGTGGACTTTTTATTTAAATAGGATTTTATTTTCCCCTAATAAAAGTTCCAATTGATTTTCCACTTGAAAATCTATTAATTGATTCTGCTCCGGATACAAAAACATTTAACCCATTATCTCGTGCAGTAAAAATTGCTTCAAGTTTTGAATCAATACCTCCTCTGCCATCAGAGGAATTTTTTTCCATTTGCATTAACTCCTCTACGCAAGTCATTTCTTGTAGTATTCTCCCATCTTTTCCAATCAAACCATTTTTTGTGGTAAGCATTACAATAAGTTCTGCTTTCAAATGATTAGCAAGTAACACAGAAAGAGAATCATTATCAGTAAATGCCCCATTTTTTCTTAATTCTTCAGTTGCAACGACATCATTTTCATTAACAATTGGAACAACTTTTTGCTCAAAAAGAAAATCAAATGTATTTTTTATATTTTTTACACAGTCAGAATCAGTAAAGTCTCTTTGAGAAAGTAAAACTTGTGCACACTCAATCCCAAGCGAATCAAATCTAGTTCGGTATTCTTTCATCAAATGGATTTGTCCAATTGCTGCTAATCCTTGTTGAGTCTTAATACTAAATGGCTTTTCTCCTTGGAAATTTATTTTTCTTTTCCCAAGACCCACAGCTCCGCTCGTTACAATGACTACATTTTTACCCGAGTTAAGCAGCAAGGATATTTCGTAGGTTAGTTCTGTGAGAAACTTTTTGTTTAATTGAGTAGAACTCATTAGAGTATTAGTTCCGATTTTTACAACAACAATATTTGCGCTGCTAAGTGATTCAAGAAATAGATTACTGTTTAGGAATACCCTCACTTTGATTCATAATAATATATTGGTTTTGGTCTTTATTAAGTATTATTGGATTTTTAGTGTAACAATTTGTATATGAAAGCGCCCTTTGCGGAGTTTTAGTTTCTATTCTTCTTCAACCAATCAAATGTTTCTCTTAGCCCTTCTTTCATAGTTGTTTTTGGCTTCCAGCCTAATTCTTTTTGAGCAAGTTTAGTGTCAAGAACAATGTCTCTTACTTCTCCTTTGATTGCGTTAATGTGTTTTGCTTCTCCTTTGTACCCTGAAATTTTCTTTAGTTCTTCAAAAATATAATTCACGCTAACTTGTTCTCCATTGGCTAAGTTGAATAATTTGTGTTCGGGAGTTTTCTCAATTGAGCTGGCAATGAATTCTGCTAAATCAAGAACGTACAAAAAGTCCCTTGTTTGCTCTCCATCACCAAAAATTACTGGCTGTTGTCCATTAATTATTTGATCAGAAAAAATTGCGGTAACTCTCTTACATTTAGGGTCATCCCTTGGACCATAAACGTTCCCAAAACAAAAAATCAAGTAATCTAATTCAAATAGTTCATTGTAAACTTTAACATAGTGTTCCGCAGTGTGTTTTGAAATTCCATACGGTGCGCTTGGATTAATTTTGTGTCCTTCATCAACCGGCAAGTACTCGGGATTACCATACCTTGCTCCGCCAGTAGAAGTGTAAACAATCTTTTTTACACCATTTTTTTTACAAGCCTCGAGAACATTAATTGTTCCGATAATATTAGTCATTGCATCAAAGATTGGTTCGTCAATGGATTTTCTAAGCATTACTTGCGCGGCAGTGTGAACAACCATTTGTGGTTTTTCTACTTGAAATATTTTATTTATTTCCTCTGCCTTTGTAATATCCGCAATAATTAGTTTGGCTTTTGAATTAAGTCTTTCTTTTTTACCAGTGCTCAAATTATCTAGTACCACAACTTCGTATCCTTTGTTGAGCAATTTATCCACTAAATGAGATCCAATAAATCCGCAGCCACCAGTAACCAAAACTTTCATTACATTCACCTTGAAAACATTAGAGGTTTTTTGTTTAAGAACTCTTTAGTACAATCATGCCTTATTTTTCAATTAAACTTTGGCGATTACTCTGCATGGGGCTCCATCTTCATCAAAGCGTCCAACAGGAGTAGTATAAGCACTGCACTCAAATCTTTTTCCAATTAATTTACTTGGAATAAGCATGTTCTCGATTATTAAAATGCTTTTTTCAAATAGAATTTTGTGCACATTCCAAGGACTTTTATCTGGAGAAAACGCATCTATTCCAACAATTTTTACTTTTCGTTTAACAAGTTCTTTTGCAATACTTTCAGAAACCACTGGGCTTGATGCGTAATAATCTTGGTTATAAAATTTTTTTCCCTGTCCAGTGTATATTAGAACAATATCATTCTTTTTTATTTTGTTTAAATATTTTTCAAAATTCTTTAATGGAATTACAATTGCGCTCCCAGTGAAAGTTTCAAGCGGGTACTCGTGTAATTTTTTGCCGTCCCTAATCATATGAAAGGGGGCGTCAATGTGAGTCGCAAAGTGAGTAGTAATAGAAATTCTTTTTTCATTATATCCTTCTTTTTCTATTGTGGCAGATTGTTTAATCTCTTGTTTTTCTTCAAACATCCATTCAGGAAAAACTTCATCCATTTTTTGTGTTAAATCAATTAATTTTTTTGCCATTTTCTCAATCCTCCTTTGGTGTTACTTATTCCAATTTTAATTTAAATGGATTAAAACTTGTTTTGTTGTCATAATAATCCACGTTTTCATTTTTCTTTAAGAAATTAATTATTTTGTAAGTGATTGGGGTGAATATTACTTCTACTCCTACTTTGAATAAATAATTTGAAACAATTACTGCAATTAATAACTCAGTTGGAAGAATTCCAAGGAAAGCAATTGTGCAAAAGATTGTAGTATCTAGTAACTCTCCGATAATTGTTGAACCAATAGTTCTGCTCCACAAGTATTTTCCTTTTGTGATTAATTTCATTTTTGCTAGGATAAATGAATTTGAAAAAGATCCTGCGAGGTAAGCAATTAAACTTGCGAGCACAATTCTTGGAGTGATTCCCAAAATTGCTTCAAATGCAGCTTGGTTTTCCCAACCTTGCGCTGGAGGCAGAAACTGAACAATTGCAAAAACAAGACTCATTAATATTGTGCAAAAGAAACCAATCCAAATAACTTTTCTTGCTTTAGAATAACCATACACTTCAGTTAACACATCCCCAAAAATATATGCGATTGGGAAAAGGATGGTTCCTCCATCAAAAGTAAAAGGCCCAAGTAAAAGAATTTTAGAAGAAGCAATATTGGAGATAATTAAAGTGGCAACAAAAAGAGCTAGGATATATTCGAAGTAACTTGTACTTTTCTTTGAGCCCTTTGAAGTAGTGCTTTTTCTACTAGCATTAGTAGTTTTCATAAACTACTCATTAATGCTCATTATTTTAAAGTAATTCAAACTATAATTTAGTATGGATTTTAAGGAAAAAGTAGCTGAATTAATTGCTCAAAAAACTGCTCTGGATACTAATCAAGTTTTAGGTTTATTAGTTCCAGCTCCACAAGGATTAGGGGACTATGCTTTCCCTTGCTTTATTGTTGCGAAGAACCAAAAGAAGAGTCCAATAGTGGTTTCTAGTGAACTTGCTAGTGCAATTTCTGCCGATTTTATTGAAAAAGTAGAAGCAAAAGGCCCTTATCTTAACATTTTCTTAGCAAAAACCGCGCTCTCAGAGAGCACTCTTGAAGGAGTATTTACTGGTCGTGCCCTTGAGATTAAACTCGGAAGTGGAAAGGTAATGGTGGAATACTCCTCTCCAAACACAAACAAACCTCTCCACGTTGGGCACTTAAGAAACAATATTTTGGGGCTTGGAATTTCTAATTTACTAAGTCAAACTGGGCATAATGTAATCAAAGCAAATTTGGTGAACGATAGAGGGGTTCACATATGCAAAAGCATGTTGGCTTACAAGCTCTACGGTAACAATAGAGATCCTGTTAAAGAAGGAATGAAAACCGATCACTTCGTTGGAGAAATGTACGTTTTGTTTAATGACAAACTAAAAGAAGATCCAACTCTTGAAGAACAAGCCCAAAATATGCTCATACTTTGGGAAAAAGGGGACGCTGAAACAATAGCACTTTGGAAGAAAATGAATAAGTGGGCGCTTGACGGAATGAAACAAACTTATGATGATTTTGGAACAAAATTTGACAAATGGTTTTTAGAAAGCGAAATGTTTCATGCGGGAAATAAAAATGCATTAATTGAAGAAGGACTCGCTAAAGGAGTGTTCAAAAAAGAAGATAATGGAGCAATTGCTGCACAACTTGAACCAACTCTTCCAAACAAAATTATTGTCCGAGGGGATGGCACTTCTTTGTATGCTACAAATGATTTAATGCTAACTCAAAACAAATTTGATGAATTTGGTTTAGATAAAGCAATTTGGGTAGTTGCAAATGAACAAGATCTTTATTTTAAGCAATTATTTTTAATTTTTGAAAAACTTGGGAGAAAATGGGCTAGTCAATGCTACCACTTGAGTTATGGGTATGTTTCTCTTCCAAGCGGAAAAATGAAATCCCGTGAAGGAACTGTTGTTGATGCTGATGATTTACTAACTGAAGTAAAAACACTTGCAATTGAAGAAATTACTTCAAGGTATCCTGAACTTGGCGAAAAAGAAAAAGACAAACGCGCACACTTAATTGCACTTGCTGGACTAAAATTCCTTTTACTAAAAAATGATGCAAAGAAAGACATGGTTTTTGACAAAAAGCAAGCACTTGCATTTGATGGAGAAACAGGACCCTATGTTCAATACTCTTTTGCTAGAGCAAAAAGTATTTTAAGAAAAGCAAAAGCCGAAAGGATAGATACTTCTAATTTAAGTAAAGCAAATTTTTCTTTATTACAACACGAAAAAGAGAAATTATTAATTGTTGAACTTGGAAAATACTCTGATTCGATAAAACGAAGTTGGGAAGAACTCTCCCTTCACCCTCTTTGTCACTTATTGATTTCCATATCTGAAAAGTTCAATACATTTTACCATGATGTCTCTGTACTCAAAGCTGATAATAAAGAAGAAGTACTTGCTAGACTTGCACTTGTTGAAGCAACAACAATTGTTCTAAAGAAAGGACTTGAATTATTGGATATCGAAGCTATTGATGAAATGTGATTGCCAATAGCAGGCAATCGAAGAAATGTAGCTTTGGTTTGCGATTGCAGGCAATTGAAGAAATGTAATTTTCGATTTTAAATTTAAAGTTAAGAATTTTAGTTTTTTATAATCCCCATTTTGTTCTTGTTCTTTGGTAATTAATCATATTCCCAATAAACCCTGGTCTTTTAGGTGCAGTGTTTCTTTTTGGAGGAGTTAAGAGAAACTTAATTATGTTGCCAACAAGCCCTGGATTTTTTTGTTGAACTATTTGCGGAGCAAAAGCCCTTCTTGCAATCAATTGTGGGCCAGGTCTTTGAGGATATCTTGATTGAAGTCTTATTGGTTGTTGCATTCGTGGACCATATGCCCTTGGCAGTCCTCTTTGACTAGATAAACGAACTCTTTGATTTGATTGAATAGTATGCGGTTGAATTGCACTTCGAAATTGTGGGCGTTGATTAAATTGTGGTCTTTGCATTGATGAATTAAATTGTCTTCTTGGAAATTGAGTAGTTGAATAATAAGGCATTGTCTCTACCGTCCCCTAAGAAATCTTCTTCGCATTAACAAATCTTTGTTAATTACATTTTGTGGAGCAAGAGTTTTTGGAGGCGTAATTTTTTTTATTCGCGCTCGCCTATGTGCAATTAGTTCTTGAGTAAAAGCACTTTTTTCAAGTCCTTTTATTTCTTCCATGTGAAGTTTTTTTCCATAAAATCCTTTTGCATCATTTATAGCTTCGGGAACTTCAATTCGTTTAAATCCTAATCCTTGCAAATGAGCTCTTGCTTTCCCATATAATTGCCTTCCAATTCTTGCATTCTCATAACCTACTCTTGTTGACACGCGTATAATTTTTGCTTTATTTCCAGCAAACGCCACAGTCATATACGCTAAGATTAATTCAGGATTTTTCTTATCAATTGCCACATATACTTTACCAAATTTTGATAAAAAAGCTGCATCATCAAAAGGAATATGAAAACTCTTGTAATCTTTATGGAGTAATGCCATTGCGCCTATTCCTGCTTGGGATACTTTCACTGGGATTTTCTTCTTTGAAAGCGAAATTGATTTTTGTGGTTCACTCGCAACTTCTTGAGTAGCTTGTCTTCTTTCCCGCAATTTTTTCACTTCTTTTTCAAAATTAGCTTCATAAGTTTTTATTTCACTTTCCATTTCAAGTCCGTCACCCATGATTCTTCGGTAATTTGTTTTATTATAAAAACCATCTGCAAGAGAAGATAATCTTGCCTTAGTAACGCCTTTTGCAATGATTAACGCGTTTGATTTTCCAACTAATTTGCTGCCAATTCCTTTTCCTTTAAATCCTACTCTTGTCCCAATATCAAGTTCTGCCTCAGTACCGCTTGCGCTAGTATGAAAGTTTATTCTTGAATACCCTAAAATTCTTTTTTGCCCACTTCTTTCTCTTGCAATTATTATTTGTTCACTAGTTTTTGGGTTTAATGTTTTTGGGGTAACTAACAGAAATTGATTCATTTGGCTAAAGAGTTCACTAACTTCAGTTGGTTTTGCAACACTAACAAGAACACTATTACTCGGGGGCATACTATACTATTCCGATTAAGAGTTTAAAGCCATATCTATACTTTGAAATTAGTCTAATTTGGCACTGGATTCATCTTCGTCTTCTTAGTTTTAATGGATTCATTAAGTTTTGCGGAGCAAGTCCTCTTGATACTTTTTGTTTAGGTTTTCTTTTTCTTCGATTGGGAGTTGGAAACCATTCAAACTTTGGGCTAGGATAATCTCTTGTATTATATGAATAATTAGTTTTCCTATAAAACTCGCCAGCCCATTCTTCAATCATATCTGGCCCCACAAGTCTTCTTCCGCTTGCAGGAGTTAAAGTAACGTGTCTTGCACCTACTCCAAAAAGATAAGAGTTAGCTGTTCCAAAAAGTTTACTTCCTATTCCTCTTCGATCAAAACCAAGTCTAGTGTACAGTCCATTAATTTCATATTTCCCGTACCCTTCCGGAAGAATTGTAACAAATCCAACTATTTTCCCTTCAGTTTTAGCCACAAATACTTTTTCTATTGACATGAAATGAAACTTTCTGGGATGAAGTATGCTAAACGAAGATAATTCGCGATACATTTCATCAATATCCAAATGAGTGGCTTCTAAAATTTTTACTGGGATTTTTTTTAGTTTTAGGGTTTTTCCTTGTTCAGGAGGAGTATTCATTCAAGCACCGCTTTGATTCTTCTTATCCCTGCAGAAGAACTTTCTTCTTTAATTATTTTATACTTGCCCATTCCACTTGTTGTAGTAACATGTGGTCCACCGCAAATTTCTTTAGAGTAAATAGTTCCATTTTTTCCTTTAACAGTGTAAACCTTTACTTGATCCCCATATTTTGAAGTGAATGTTCCATGCGCTCCTTGTTTCTTTGCTTCTTCAAGTGGTAAAATATCCATTGTTACATTGCACTCGTCCTTAATTGCATTATTCACCCATTCTTCTATTTTTTTGATTTCTTCTTCAGTAAGTTTTCTATCTAAATTAAAATCAAATCTTAATCTTTCAGCAGTAATATTAGCTCCCTTTTGTTCAATCTTTGAATCAACAATATCTTTTAGTGCAGCAAGAGTTAAGTGTGCACAGGTGTGAAGTTTAGTAGTTGTTTCCCCAGCGTCAGCTAAACCACCTTTAAATTTTTGTTCAGCTCCTTTTCTTGAAAGTTCTTGGTGTTGAACAAGTAAATCTTCAAATCCTTTCTTATCAACTGTGAAACCTTTTTCTGCGCACATTTCAATAGTCATTTCTAAAGGAAATCCATAGGATTGGAATAAATCAAAAGCTCCTTTTCCATTGAGTTGTTTTGGACCATTAGGAACTTGTCCAACAAATGCTGTTGATTTTGTTGTCTCCTTTGCTTCGCTGCAGGATCCAAGATATTGTAATTTCTTTTCAAGTACTTTTATTCCATTCTCAAGGGCAGTAGAAAACTTTTCTTCTTCTTTTTCAAGTTCTGCGTAAACGAATTCTTTGTTCTTTTCAACTTCAGAATAAACTGGACCCATTATTTTTACAACAACTTCTGCAATACTCTTACAAAAATTTCCTTGTATCCCAAGTAACCTTGCGTGTCTAATACTTCTTCTAATAAATCTTCGCAAAATGTAACCTTGATCAACGTTACTAGGCACAACCGCTTTGTCATCCCCAAGAACCATTGTTGCAGTTCGTAAGTGGTCAGTAATAATCCGTACACTCTTTCTTTCAGCATCAGATAAATCTTTTTGTGTTTTTCCTTTTCTTCCACTTATTTCTAAAACTTTTTCCAAGATTGGTTTAAGTGTATCCATTTCGAAAGCATTATTGTATCCATTCAATACCGACACTGTTCGTTCAACGCCCATTCCAGTATCAACGTTTTGTTGAGCAAGTGGAACATATTTCCCTTCAGCAGTTTTATTGTACTGCATGAATACATCATTCCAAATTTCACAAAACTTTCCTTGCTTGTTTAGTAAATTGAATTCATCATCACTTTTCTCTTGAATGTCTTCTACGTGGTAAAACATTTCTGAATCAGGTCCACAAGGCCCTGTAATTCCTGCAGGCCCCCACCAATTATCTTCTTTTGGTAAAAAGTGTAATCTATTACTTGCTATTCCGAGTTTAGTCCATACTTTATCAGCTGTGTCTTCTCTTGGAGCATCGCTATCCCCTTTGAAAACAGTTGTACTTAATCTTTCAATTGGAATTGCTAAATATTGTTTGCTTGTTAAAAATTCAAAACTCATTTCCACAGCTTCAGTTTTGAAATAATCTCCTAAAGACCAATTCCCCATCATTTCAAAGAAACTTAAATGCCATGAATCCCCAACATCATCAATGTCCCCAGTTCGAATACACTTTTGAACATTGCACAACCTTTTGCCTAAAGGATGTTTTTCTCCCATTAAGTATGGAACTAACGGATGCATTCCTGCGGTTGTAAATAAAACAGTCGGATCATTCTCTGGAATAAGTGAAGCACTTGGAATAATTGCATGCCCTTTTGATTTAAAAAAATCAAGGTACTTTTTTCTAAGTTCAATACTTGTAATCATAGGTTTCACTTATCTATTTGAAAACGGAAAACAATTTAAATCACGCCATTGCCTAAAAAATACAATTCTTGGAGTTAGTTGAATTCAAATTAAAAAAAAGATTTGAGAACCAGTCCATTAGGACCGATTCTCTATAAATTATATTTATTTCTTCTTGATTACCAAGAAGTAAACTGCTCCAACTATTACTAATAGCACTATTATTCCAACTATTAACATAGTGAAATCCATTGGTGCTGCAGGTGTTATTGGAACATTATTGTCTGGTGTTACTGGTTTATTTGTATCAGGTTCTGGGATAACAGGGTGATTTGTATCAACTGGTACAACTGTTGCTGTTCTAATTACAGGATCAGCAAAGCTAATTTTGTTTACATCAACAAGAGTTGAACTATTAGCTGTGTAAACAATAGTTGCTTTTTCTCCAGCTGCTAAATTTGCTATTGTGAACTCTATTACTGGATCATTCACAATTGTTGTGAATGGAATTAATGAAGTTATATTTGATGCACTTGAAGTAACTGCTTTTGGTACTTCTACTACAACTTTAACATCTTTTAAATCTCCAGTTGTTTTATTCTTAATTGAAGTAGTTACTGTTACTTTGTAAACTGTTCCAGTAGATGAAACAATTTTTTGAACTAAAATAGTTTTAACTATTTCATAATTTCCAGAATTACTAACCATATTACTTATTTGGTCTGGAGTGTATAATGGATTTCCTTGTTCGTCGTTCATTCCATCCAAAGCATCTCTTAAAGCTTCTTGGTTACTGTCATTAATTTCTGTTGTTTCTGAAACAACAGTTGTTGTATTAGTATCTCCAGGAACATAAGTTCCTCCACTGCCGCTTCCTCCAGTAGATCCACTGCCGCCAGTTGGTCTAGTTTGGCAAGTTCCGCTATTACAATAACCACTTGTGCAAATAGCATCAGCAGTACATGTAACCCCATTAGCTTGTTTTGAAACAGTAAAATTCTCTATAACCCATGGATCGCTTCCAGTTTTACAAAAACCTTGGAAAGTAAATGAATTAAAATCAGCACCTAATACTCGTAAAGTAATTGTATCATTTGTATTAGCTCCAACTGAATTCAAACTATAATTTCCATCAACAATAGTTGCTGATTTTAAAAGAGTAGATCCTTCATAAGCTCCCACAGTTAAACCATCTGCAGTAATTCCGTTTCCTGTTACTGTTCCTTTAACCCAGCAAGGTTCTGTTGTTGGCACTAAAGCAAAAGTTATGCTCATAAGACTTATAACAAAAATAAGCGAAAAAAGTGTTCTAAATACATACTTACCATTCAACATTTCCATCAACCCCTAAACTCTTAAATAAAAATAATTGCGGAGGCCCCCAATCTAGAGCCTCCACTTTTCAAACTCTCTTTTTACTTTAATCTATTGCTTCTACGAATCTTATTGACTTTCCTGAAGCACTAGCTTTCAAATCGAATACAAAGTAATTCAATGCTTCGATTGTACTATACAAACTGTATGTGCTGAAACTTGTGCTAGGTACTGTTACCCAACCATCAGTATCGTTGTACACATAGACATTATTCATATCAGTTGTAGCTATTCTTTGACCTGCTGGTCCAGCAGTGATTGTCAATAAATCACTCATATTGAAGTCAGCATTCCATGCGTCTGTTCCTTGAAGTTCTAGCTTAGAGATTAAATCTCCAAATCTTCCTGAACCAAATCCATTTCCTGACTTAGGGAACTCGAATTGGTATGTGTATGTTGTACATGCAGTTGTTGTGAAATTTGCATCAGTTGTGCTTGCTTCATTTCCATTTCCATCTCTTGCTGAGATTATGTAATGGTATGTGCTTGCGCATGTTAGACTAGCCAATGGTATGTTCTTGTTTGTATCAGCAACCACTGCTAAATCAGTAGTTACCATTCCATAGTTTGTATCTAATCCGTAGTGTACATGTGCAAATCCAGTTTCACTTGAATTAGTAATTACTATTGCGCTTGTTTGTGTAATTGATTCAACTGAATTTACTGAAATAGTTGGTGCAGTTGAATCTACAACTGCATCATCTGCAACAACATCGTATGATGCTAAATATTGTCTATTATTTCCAACTGCATCAGTTACTATAACTGATACACTATATCTTCCAACTACTGCTTTTCCGTGCGCGAACGTGTATGTCCATGTTCCTGCTGGAGATTCAGTAGCTGCATTACCATCTATCGTTACTGTATTTGATGTATTATCTTCAGTAATTGTCATTCTAACAGCAGAGTCTTGTGTCATTCTGTAACTTGATCTATTAAAATCAATATTTGTTACAACTGGCGCAACAGTATCTACTGCGAATGTTCCTGCTGCACTATTAGCATCCATTGTGTTAGTTGCAGCATCTTGTGCTCCAGATACACTAATTGTAGCTGTTGCTAATTCATCATTATCTAATACTGTGAATGTTCCAACCCAAGTAGATCCACTATAACTTGATTGTGTTACGGTGTAAGGGTTTGTTGCAAGTCCAGTTATTCTAACTGTAGGACTTGTAACTGTACTCATTGATTCACTAAATACAACTGTTACAGTTCTAACTCCTGCGCCGGTAGGTGTTTGATCTACTGTTGCTGAATTAACTGTTGGCTTTGTTGCATCAACACTTACTGTATTTGCTGTTACTGCTATACTAGCACTATTTGAATTACCTGCAGCATCATATAAAACTACACTTATTGGCACAGCTCCTGAAGCTCTGTCAGCATGTCCTTCTACAACTGTGTAAGTTGCAGTATATGTACTGTCTCCATTATTTGTGAATCCTGTAACTGCAACAGAGTTAACAGTAATTGCTCCTGCTGTGTACACTGCGGCATCAGCAGTAATGGTTAAAGTAATAGTATTACCTATTTTCTTTACTCCATTAGTAGTCAAAGTTGATCCTGAAACCACTGGTGCGGTTGTATCTATTACTATTGCACTTCCATCATTTATTGTTGTTCCTGGAAGAGCTACTGTTGTAGTGTTTCCATTTGTATCAACTAATGTTCCGCCGTTTAATACTATCCCTGTAGAATCTAAATCAGCACTTGTGTCTCCTGCTCCAACAGTATAAGTTCCTGTTGCAGTAGTTGAAGGACCAAATGCGGTTATTGCTACTGTATCTCCTGTGTCAAGAGTAACATCTAATGTTCCTCCTGCAAGAGTAACAGCTTCAGAGAAAGTTACTGTTACATTAATTGCTCTTCCTGCATTATAATCTCCATTTGCTGTAGCTGAAGTAATGCTTAAGATTGTTGCTTCTTTTGTATCAATTGTGTAATTTGCTGAGCTTGTTGTTCCTACTCCTATATTTCCTGCAGCATCAGCTACACCAGTTTTAGTGATAGTTAATACATTTGAGAAATCTTCTAAATCATCTGTTGGTGTGAATGTTGCTGTGAAAGTTATATTATCTCCTGAAGCTACTGCAGTCAAACCTCCATTGTCTATTGTTGTTATATCATCATTTGTAAAACCTGTTACAGCTTCTGAGAATGTTATTGTTACAAGACTTGTTTCTAAAACTGTAAGAGTTGGATCAGTTAAAACGATTCCAACTGTAGGTGCTGTATTGTCTATGTTGAATGCTGGACTTAGTACTGATTCTGTTGCTGCATTTCCTGCAGTGTCGCTTAAATTAACTTTTACTTTTGTTGCTGTGTAGTCTCCAACTGGTACTGTGTATGTGTAAGTGTAGATATATGGATCTCCACCAGTTCCTGCTCCAGTTCTACCGGTATATGCTGCAGCACTTATTGTTGCATCGGCTGAAGTTGTTACTAGAACACTTAATGTTCCTGCGTCAACTCCCGTACCTTCTACTACATTGAATGTTATTGATGCTGTGCTTCCAGCTTTCTTATCTGTTGCTCCATTGTCAGACAATGTAGAAATTACTGGTGCTAATGTATCTACTGTGTAGTTGTCTGAACTGTCTCCGGCTAATGGTGCATTTGCTGCGGCATCAGTCCAGACAGTTCCTACTGTGATTAAATTTGAATTATCTTCCACACCTACGTTTGGTGTGTATATTGCTGTTTGAACAAGAGGATTATCAGCGTTTATGTCCCCTATTGCTCCATTAGCAACTGTTACGTCGCCTGTTGCAAATCCTGTTGGTGCTTCACTAAATGTGAAAGTTACTGTTGTAGTTTCTCCAACCTTTAATGCAGCAGAACCCATTGTTACTACTACTGTTGGTTCTTTTGTGTCTATTGCGTAGTTGCTTGAGTTTGTGTCTCCTAATCCTGCATTTGTTGCAGCATCAGCAACACCAGTCATATTGACTGTTATTACGTTTGTTGCGTCTTCTAAATCATCTGTTGGTGTGAAAGTTGCAGTCCAAATTGTTCCTGCACCAAGATCAGTAACGGCAGTTAATCCACCATTAATTATTGTTAAATCGTCATTTGTAAAACCTGTTACAGCTTCACTAAATGTGAAAGTTACTAATGAAGTGTCCAAAACTTTAAGAGCAGCATCTGTAAAAATTGCTGAAGTCAAAGTTGGTTCTTTTGTATCTATTGTGTAATTTGGGGAGTCATCTCCAACACCTGCATTTGTAGCTGCGTCATTCCATGCTGTTCCTACTGTTACTACATTTACACCATCTTCTAGATTATCTGTTGGTGTTAGTATTGCTGTCCATACCAAATTTCCATCTGCGGGAGTTACTGCTCCGATTGATCCATCTCCAACTGTAACATCAGTTGAATCAAAATTCAATGGAATCTCACTAAATGTAAAAGTTACTGTTGATGTATCTGCTACCATTAAAGCAGCATCATCCATAGTAACTACTACTGTTGGTGCTGTTGCATCGTAAGTCCATGTATTTGCTGAATTTACTGCTCCTGCGTTTCCTGCAGTGTCAGCAACTCCTGCTGCAATTACTGTTGCAACGAGTGAAGTGTTTGTTACTAGTAATCCTAAATCTGTTAAATCTTGTCCTGCTAAAGTTACTGTGTAGGTGTCTGAATCTACAGCAGCTATAATTGAACCGTCAAGATTGCCTGCTCCAGCTCCTGCAAAGTTTAATGTTACATCGCTTGCAGCATCAAATCCTGTTACTGCTTCACTAAATTGAACTGTGTATACTAATGCTGTTTTAGTCTTAAAAGGGCTTACTGGCGAAGCAGTTATTGATGTTATTGTTGGTCTAAGTGTGTCTATTGCGTAGTTGCTTGAGTTTGTGTCTCCTAATCCTGCATTTGTTGCAGCATCAGCAACACCAGTCATATTGACTGTTATTACATTTTCTGCATCTTCTATACTTACTGTTGGTGTGAAAGTTGCAGTCCAAGTAATATTATCCCCTGAAGCTACTGCTCCTCCAAATGTTCCGTTAACAATTGTTAAATCGTCATTTGCGAAACCTGTTACAGCTTCACTAAATATGAAAGTAACTACTGAAGTCTCTCCAGCTTTCAAAGTTGCATCAGTAAATATAGCTGAAGTCAAAGTAGGCTCCTTAGTATCAATAGTATAATTAGCTGAATCTGTTGTGCCTGCGGGTGCGTTTCCTGCTAAATCAGTCCATGCTGTTCCAACTCTAACTACATTTGTTCCATCTTCTAGATTATCTGTTGGTGTTAGTATTGCTGTCCATACCAAATTTCCATCTGCGGGAGTTACTGCTCCGATTGATCCATCTCCAACTGTAACATCAGTTGAATCAAAATTCAATGGAATCTCACTAAATGTAAAAGTTACTGTCGGAGTATCTCCCACTTTAAGAGCTGAATCAGCTAATACGATTCCAACTGTTGGTGGAGTATTATCAACTGTCATAGTTCCTACTCTATCTTGTACCGTTGCTCCAACATCTCTAACTCTAATACAATAATCGGTTCCATCAACTGGTACTGTAGTATCCCATGTTTGAGTTAATCCCGGATTTGCAACCCATGAACCAATTTGTGTCCAAGTAACTACTGCATCACAGTCAGCCCATGGCCCTGTGCTAAGTTTTGCATAATCTACATATACATCTACTGTAGATCCATCTCTGTCAAAAGTTATGGTTTCCGTTCCATTAAGATAACTGCCCGCTAATGGACTTGTTATAGAAATCGCAGCACTCGCTGCCCCAATAAAAAACATCATTAAAAAAGTTATTACAATTAGATTCCTAATTCCTTTACCAATATTCGATTCCATTGACATTCCCCCCAACAGGCTGTTAGACTTGTACCTTTCAAGTATTTAAACTTTGTTTTTTTTATGAAAACAAGGTACGATTGCTTAAATTTATTAACAAAATGTTTTTAAAGGACGAACATTTTTGTTTCAGCCAAATTTCAGGATGTTTTTTGAATTATTTAATAGAATTTAGCCTATTTTTAAAAAAAAATAGAAAAGTATTTTATAAAAAAATAATTTCCAGCAGTTATAGAAACAAATGATTGTTGTTTTAATAAAAATAAATGGCAGTGAGTTGTAAGCCACTTTCTGTTTTCCCCTATAGTCAGGAAAGCCTGACAGGGTTGGCATTAACCTAAGCCTCCTTTCGGAGTTGCACCACAGCCCCCGTTGCATCTCCCTTTCGAGAGTATCGTTTCTGTTGAGCTGCCCAGCTTTTCAGCTTGTCACAAAATCTTTCGACTTTGATTGGGATGTTGCAGGTGAGCGGACTTTCCTCAGTAACCCCGGCGGGGCACCGTTAGCCAATCCCTCACTACCATTAATATTCCTGCAAAAGAAGTTTATAAAACTAATTAATTGGGTAAAAAAAGTTGATTTCAATAATTTTTTTTATTGTTGTGGTTGGATTAATTTATTCGCTTCAAGGGCTTGTTGAAGAAGTTGTGCAACAAGTTCTGTTCGGTTTACATTTCCTGATTTAAGTGCTCTAATTATTCCTTCGCTGTTTAATTGTTTTGAAGCAGCTTCAGCTATTTGAACTAATAATCTTTCATTTTCAAGTAAGGATTTATAATTTTCTTCAGTAAGGGCTTCTTGTTGTTTTAATCCTCTAATAGAAACAACCATTTCTTTTGCAACTTCTTCTGCGCGTCCTCTACTCATTCCATTTCGCATTAATATTTCAACGAGTTTACTTCGCATTTTACTTTGTCTAACTAGTTCTTCTCTTTCAAGTTTAATCATTTCAATTCTTTGCATTAATTGTTCTTGTTCAGCAACTTCCATGTGTTGTTTATTCATTTTTAAATATTGCATGTACTCCATTTCATCTTTTGATAATTCTCTTGTGTGTTCTTGTAATTTTTCTTTAGTCCAATCAAGAGCTCCTCTAAATTTTTCTTCTCCTTTAAGCATCATATTCATTGCATCTTTCAAATTAAGTCCTCTATTTTGAGCAACTTGAACTGCACGATTTATTGAATTAGCTCTTGCTTCTTGTGCAACTGCCCTAAATGGATTAGGTGCAACTTTAGCTTTTTCGCCAACAAACCTATTGCCTGCACGACTAAAACGAGCATTTCTCTCTTTTTGAAGTACTCCTGCTCGTCTAGGAAATCCAACCATAAATAATTAGTTGCTTGGGAAGTATTTAAAGAAAACTGCTAAACTAAAAAAATTGTTTTTTATAAAAAAATAGAACTGTAAGCGGGAATTAATTCCCGCCTACAAAATTAATTTTTAGTTCTTTTTGAAGACTAGGAATAATCCACCAGCAACTAGGATTAAAACTAATAATCCAAGTCCTGCTATTGGGAATCCGCCTATATCTCCAAGACCGAATAATCCTGTTGGACCACTTGGTGTTTCTTCAGGAGATGTTGTTTCAACAGAGGTATTTGTGTCTGCTGGAGAAGTAATTGTATTTGTGTCTTGTACTTCTTCAATAGGTTGAACTGGAGTTTCAACTGCTGGTGTTTCAACTGGAGTGTTGACATCAGTTGCTGAAGGTCTTAATGCTCCGCTGCTTCCTCCTCCGCCTCCCCCACTATATGTTGAAGGATTACTTACACTCAAAGTTACTCTTGTAGTGTAGTTGTAATCTGTTGTATTGTAATTCAAATCAACGTAGTATGTTCCTGCATTCAATCCATTTGTTGGAATTGTGAAGAAACCATTCTCATCGAACATTACACTTGTAACTCCTACAATATTACTTGTTACTAGGATAGTGTTTCCATCCGTGAATGGACCAGTTGATCCCAAATCATTTCTGAAATTACCATCAACATTAAATGTTGTAGTTGTTCCTGACGGAATTTGTCTGCTTTGATTTGAAACATTGAAATAATAGTTTTGGAATAGATTTGCATCTTTTGTTTTTTGCACAGCTTGATTTGAAGGCAAAGTTAATCCATTAGAATCTTTTCTGATTGAATTATCATTTGCATCAATTGCTATTGTATACAATCCAGTATTCCAATTAGTGTCTGTTGTGAATGTTCCTTCAAACAAATCATTGTTTTTTCTTGTTAAGAAAATTGTTTTGATTAAATTTCCATCACTGATTGTTGCTTTAACTGTGTTAATTCCTGAGTAAGCTATTACGCCCGGAACTTTATCAGTTACGTTTACATCAATTGTGATTGTATTGTTTCTTAACATTGGATTTTGAGTTATTGTAATACTGTTCTCATCAATTACTGGAGCAGTATTATCAACAGCTGGATCAACAGTAGCTATTTGTGTATTTCCTGCAGCATCTGTTACTTCTGCATTAATATCATAGAATGTATCAAGCATTCCATCTGTATCAAATACAGCTTCCCATAACATGCTTGTAGAGTTATACGCTGCAATAGCACTATTTGCAACTACTTTTGTATTTTTATCAATCATGTATACTGTTACACTTTCAACTCCTGAAAGAGAATCAATTGTGTTCACATCTACATACAATAATGCTCCGTGATAATCCGTACTTGGGATTATTGCGTTGATTACTGGTTTAGTGTAATCAATTCCGAGATTGAAATCTGCCGGAGTGATATTTGTTAATGCGTTAAGAACTTTTATTTTGAATAGTCCTTCATTTTCTCCAAGCATTCCTGGTTGGAATACAGTTGAAGTACAAATGTTTCCATCAACAATTTGTTCCCACAAATTTCTATTTATATTTACTAATCTTATATAACACAATGTTCCAATATTTGTTCCGCCCATTGTGGAAGTTAAATTGAAATCTTTATTTGTGTAATATGTGTTTCTTTGTGCTGACAAAATATTATCGTTGTAACTTGGCGAAGCAATATTTGTTGCCCCCCTAATTGGATCATACAAATCAGCAAGTTCAATATTGAAATCATTGCTTTCAATTGTTGTTAGAGTATTTTCATTTAATGCAATTAATTTTGCTGACCAATTTCCTTTGTTTGGAACAGCATATCTTGCATTGAATGATTGCGAATTAAATTTCACCATATAACTTGTTAACAATTGTTGATTTGTTGTTGTAGTCCCATCAGTTAGAACTAGATTGAAATCATATTGTCCTGTTTCAACTGCTCCGAAACTAAAGTTAATCGGGAAACTTGTTGGCAAAACAAGGAAATATGTTTGTCTATCGCTGTCCTCGTATCCAAATCCTTGGAATTGCATTAATTCTTGCAATGCATAGAATTGAACATTTACTTTTTGTCCTATTTGGTTATTTGATGAATCAAGGAAAGTTGCCCTAATTTCATAGATTTGTTTATCCCAATCATTGACATTATTGAATGTCTTGGAATATTCGTTGTTTGCTGAATTAATTGAAGCATCAAACACAGTTTTGATTACTGCTTGATCAATGTTTAATACTTCGATTTTTACTTTTACAGTTCCAACCGCTGCCTCTCCTTTAGCAATTAATCTTCCGTTAGAGTTATCGTGATCATATGCTAAATACAATGTGCCGTGATTCATCGCGTCCACAGTATTTTCTAATGCAGTTAATCGAACATCAAGCGCATCAATTCGAGAATCAAGTCTTGCTACTTGTGCAATTAATTCAGCATTCAAATCATTAATTCTTGCGTTTAATGCCGTGTTCAAATCATCAATTGATTGTGCTAAATCAATAATGTTTTGATCATGAACTGCTAAATGTGCATAAACATTATCTAATTGAGCTTGGAAATTAGCGTCTTGTGCATGTAATTGAGCAATATTGGCATCAATTAGAGGCAATTGTCCTTCAATGTAAACAACTCTTTCATCCACATCTAAAAGTAGAAGTTCAACAAATGATGCTGATAAAGTATATCTGTTGTTATTAACTCCGAATCCTTTAAATTTCACAGTAATAGTTAGGATGTCATTTTCCAAAGCACTTACTTGAATATTTTTGCTATAAGTGTTTTGTGTAAAATCAATAATCACTGTCTCTGGCCCATAAAGTAGTACTCCAGTTGCTGAATTTTTTACTTCAACAGTTCCTGAAGTTGCATTTAAAGGGATTTTTCCCTTAACAACAAGCCCATAAGCCAAATTTTTGTTAAAAGTATACTCTAATGTTCCTGCATTTAATAATGCAACATCAATTTCTAAGTCAGTTAGTCGAACATCAAGCGCATCAATTCGAGAATCAAGTCTTGCTACTTGTGCAATTAATTCTAAATTCAAATCATCAATTCGTGCGTTTAATGCTGTGTTTAAATCACTTATTGATTGTGCTAAATCAATTATATTTTGGTCATGAACTGCAAGTCTTTCATATATTATGGCAAGTTGTGCAGAATAATTTGCATCTTGTGCATTCAAATCAATTATTTGCTGGTCAATAATATCCACATCAAGTTCTAATTGAGTTGTTCTTGATTCAACATCAATTAACAATAACTCACTAAAAATTGTGTAAACTTTATATCCTCCGCTTGGTATTCCAAATGATACTTCCACATTGTAAATTGAAGAATCAAATCCTGTTACATCAATTGCATTTCCATTTGATTGTGTGAATAAATATGTATTATCATTTGACCCATTAGTTACAACAGGAGTAGAATATGTAACTCCATATTGTACTGTTGGAGTAGTTGACTTATAAAATTTTAGTGTTGCTGTTGATGAACCAACTGGCGCTTCACCAGAAACATCTAAGAACATTGTGTTTTGTCTAAATTCAATATTGATTGTGCCGTGATTCATTTCAGCCAAAGTATCTTCAGCAGAAGTCAATCTACTATCAATTGAATCAACCTTTATTTCAAGTGCTAAAACTCTTGCATTTAATTGAGTATTTACATCCGAAAGTGAAGTATTCAAATTGTCTATTTGATTTTGTAAGTCTGTTATTTCCAAAGTCAATTCTTGGTTAACATCTTGGATAAGTGAATTCAAATCATCTGATCTTTGATTGAAAGAAATAACATATCCATTAAGATTTGCGTTAATGTCTTCAATTTCAATTTGCAAATCAATCAATTGCTGATTTTGATCTGAAATTAAGGAATATATTTCTGCTATTTGAGTAGCAAAATTAGCGTCTTGTGCATTCAAATCATTAACTTGGAGGGTTAATGCAACTAATGAATCGTTTAAATCATTTACATTTGATTCAAGCAAGGAAACATCAGAATTCAAATCGCTAACTTGGTTTTGAAGCTGTAAAATTGCTGCATTCAAATCGTTTACATCCACTGTAGCATGAGTGTTTGTTACTATAACATTAACTCCAAAGTCTGTACAATGGGAGGTAGGAGTTTTACAAGTTTTATATGAATAATTTCCTGAAGTGACTAATAATCTAGATTCATTGTAATCAACCCCGTCAGAAATTCCGGAGACTATTAAATAAAATGCTCCTCCATTAAATGATTCATATATTTTGCAAGTTGGATTTTGGTCACAATACCCCGAGATGTAAATATTTTCCCCAGAGTCTATTACTGTGGGAGAGATGGATATTGTTGGATTCGCAAAAGCACTCGCTGAAATTGATATTAAAAATATTAGAACTAGTGCTATTCCTAAAAATTTGAAACTTACGTTATGCGAACTCCCCATATTATTTCCCCCCAAAAGAAATTAATTTGCCCTAAATTTGCAGGACGATTAGAATAGATTCTAGTTCCGAGGGTATTTAAATCTAATGATTTGGGGTTTTAGAATTTAGACAATTGACTACCATTTTAAAGGTTTTTTTACAAAAGAAGTTCAAATGGGGGATATTTATTTTTGAGTGAATTTATTTGTTTTTTTTAGAGTTAGTTCGTTTATTGGTAGAATTTTTCACTTCTCTTTTTTTGAATGAACATAATAACTGCAACAGCTATTGCAATTATTGCAAGTAATACTATCCCAACTATTCCTCCGGATGAACCAAATGCAACGAGCCCAGTTACAGCGTTATCTACTTCCCTTTGAACAATTAAATTGTTTACATCTCCACTAATTTTTTGTAAAGCTTGAGTTTTATTGGAGTCACTTTGTTGTAAAACTGAGATTTCACTTGAAAGAGTTCTAAGAGCTTGGGTTGTAGTTGCATTCTCAACCAAGAGAGAGTTAATTGTATTTTGCTTAACATTCAAATCTTGTTTTAGAGTGTTAATTGTATTATTTTGGTCAGAAATGACTTTGTTTTGATCAATAACTCTAACTTGAAGTGCAGTAATTAGTGCATCCATTGCTTCTTTTTCAGTTGTAGAAATTGCAGTGAAAAATGTAATATCCATTGACTTTGAATCAATTACATCCCCGCTATTTAGGACTTTTACTTTAATTGATTTAGTTGATTCGCTTTGTCCAGCAATAGAAAGAACTGTTCTTGCTTCAGTTGCATTAATAGCCAAAACTGAAGAGGATAATTGACTTTCATTAACAAAAATGCTTGAAGAATGATTGAATACTTCAGCTAAAAGTAAGTCATCTAGGTATACTCTAAGAGTTTGATTCTCAGATAAAGAATAACTCACTGAAACTGTAAAAGTAGTGCCTGCAGGAATACTATCCTGGGCAGTAATGCTTAATGCAAGCATACTTGGCATAAGCAAGCAAAGTAAAGTCAAAAATATTGCTAGGTAACGCATAACAGAGGGAATGACTAGGGACTATAAAAAGCTATCTTTTTGGGTAAAAAACATTGATTTATTTCTTTAATTCAAGTCTATTTGTAAATCCCTTTGCTTTTCCATTAACTAAATCTAAACGTTTTTTTCCAATTATTCTATCCATGGCCGCAACAATTGCCCCGTGTTCTCCTAAATTTCTGCGGTTTTGAATTGCAACAATTTGATCATGCAGTTTCTCAAGCCTATCAAGCGGCATACTTTCAAGTACAAATTGTCGTTGACTAGGATTTGCAACTTTAGCCCCTCTTGAACGTTCAATGAATCCTTTGGGATTAACAAAAAAGTATCTCTCCCCTTTAGTTATCGGAAATATTAATTCTTCGGGGTGATCAGTCCTTATTTCAGTAACTAATCTTTGTTGTTTTAACTGTTTAATTGCAGAGTTTAATGTGACTGGATAACTTTGTGTCATTTCTCGAAGTTCTGACAAAGAAATATAGGACAGTTTTGGAGAATGTGCAGTAAAGAGACTAATGAAAGCAAGTGCCTCTGAAGCAACTGCCTCAGTTTGTTGACCATAATAAAAAGATTTTGATCTTTTCCAAAATCTTCTAACGGTGTCTTCTGAAACATTAAATTTCACCGCTATTTCTTCGGCAGTAAGTTTTCTATTTGTCTTTAAATCAAACTCTCTAATTGATTTTTTCAATGCGCTATTTGCTTGCGAAGAAAAACTAGTTCCCAATCGATTCAAAGAATATTGAAGAGTTCGTTCATCCAAGCCCAATTCTGCTGCAATTGCTGCACGATTAGCTGTAGGATTTTGTTCCAAAAGTGATTTCATTCGTGAAACAAGATTTACTTTTCTAGGATCATAAGTTCTGGCAGAATGAATTCTTTTTCCACCACGCATTGCAGTAATGGGCTTGTTTAAGTTATTCAGCATATTAACACTTATGGGAGACTTTGGATGACTTGCTTGTTTTGCAATCATTTCCACAGTTTTCTTATCATATAAATTTGAAGAAGCTCTTTCTTGAAGTAACTTTAAAATTAATTGTTTTCTTTGTCCAGACAGAGGCAATCTTTGAGAATTCTCAATAATATGCCGGGATAATTCCGCGGCTTGTTTTGGAGTTAACTCTCTTGTAGCAACTCTTTCATTTGGATTAGGCCCTAAAAAATCTCCTGCACGTTTACGCAAAGTCTTGTAATTAATGTCTCTCCCGTAACGATTAGCAATATGTTGTCTAACATCTTCTAAGGAAAAACTTCTTCGCAGAGGCATAATAGAATAAGTGCTTCAGAGGAATAAAAAGGTTTGTTGGAAGGCAAACTAACAAGTTCTAATTAAACTAGCCCCCTATTTTTATATTTAAAAATTTAGGGTTTTTTTAAAAAGAAAGTAGACGTTCTTTTCGGGGAAGAACGCCTAAATATATTCATTTCTTTTTTTTACTAAGTGCTTTTTTTAACTTAGTAATTTGAGTTTTTAATTTATCCACTTCTTTTTTAGAAACAACTGGACTTTTTGCCTTAACAGTTCTTAATGCGTGAGCAATTTGTTTTTTTAGTTCAAGCTCTCTTAGTTTTGATTCTTTAACAAGCTCACTAACGGCTTTTCTTGCTTCTTTCTCAGAAACTGAATTATCTTTACTTGCTTTTTTGATTACATCCTCTAAAGCATCCTTACTTACAATAGCAAAACCAATTCCTAGTTTTGTGGCTCGTTCTACTGCTTTATCCCAGTCATCCATTGTAAATCCTTTTTCTTTTTTTTCATTTCCACTCATAATACCACCACAGTAATTCTAACTTAATTTTTTTACTTAACTTTTGTTTTAGCTTCAAATCAAAATAATTTAACTCTTCTTAGAGAAACAAAAACAAAAATAAATCCAATAACTATGCTAATAGCAAACCCGACAAAGGAAAGCGTTTGAAGACCGTAAACATGAATATATGCTGCAGAAAGCATTGCCATCGCAGATCCAATTATTATTGCAGCAAGTATTATTGCAATGGATAATTTGTTCACAATGTTTTCTAGTTGGTTTGCAAAAACATCCAAGTTCTTATGCTCAAACTCAAGTTTTATTTTGCCGCCTTCAATTACTTTTATAATATTTCTAACACTTTTAGGCAAAGTTCTTGCTAATGAATCCAAATCAAATAGTTGACTTTTAATTCTCGCAACTATTCCTTCAGGAGAAAGTTTTTTTGTAATAAGCTTAATCAAATAGGGTTTGAATAACTCTACTGCACTAAACTCAGGATCAAGTGACTTCGCAGAACTTTCCACTAATAAAAGTGATCTACTTAGCATTGTGTACTCTTTTGGAATTCTAATATTGTGTTTTGTTAAGAGTACCATTAATTCGGTTGCTGATTTTCCCAAATTAACATCTTTCATGTCAAGTCCGTAATAGGTTTCAATTAAGTCAGAAATATCTTCCCTTAAACTTGCTTTGTCAGTATCTTCATTAATTAACTCCATTGCATCAAGTTGAATCATCATGTTTGTTACATCACAATCAACCAAATTCATAAACAATCTTGAGAGATCCTCAATTTTGCTTTGTTCAAGCCAACCAATCATTCCAAAATCAACAAAGCCAATTTTATTCTTTTCAATTCTAATCATGTTTCCAGGATGTAAATCCGCATGAAAGAACCCATGTTCAAGTAGCTGTTTGAAATATGCATTTACACAAATCTTTGCAACTAATGGTTTGTTTATTCCCTTAATTTCTTTTCCAGCAATTATTTCAGAAAGAGGAACCCCTGAAATAAAACCCATCGTTAAAATTTTACTCGTAGATAATTCTTCAAAGTATTCCGGTATTACAATTTGGGGGTCTCCTTTGAATATTTCCCTAAACCGCAAAATATTTTTTCCTTCAAATAAAAAATTCAATTCTTTTTGCAAACTTCTTTCAAATTCTTCAATTATTTCAGGAGATCTTAATTGTCTAAGAACAGGATTATGTTTTTCAGCAAACTTTGCCAAGTAATGCATTATTTGAATATCCTGGTGGATTATCTCTTCAATTCCTGGCCGTTGAACTTTTACAACAACAGTTTTTCCTTCTTTAGTTACTGCTTTGTGAACCTGTGCAAGTGAAGCTGAGGCGAAAGGAATTTTTTCGAAAGATTTGAAAACAGAATGAATTGGTTTGCCAAATTCAAATTCAATTTGGTATTTTACTTCCTCGTAACTAACCGGTTTAACTGAATCTTGTAGTTTTGCAAGTTCCACAGAAAGATCTACTCCGACAAGATCCGGTCTTGTGCTAAGTATTTGCCCGAGTTTTACAAACGTAGGCCCTAAATCTTCAAGAACCATTTTTGTTCTTTCGTGAGAATCATAATCGCAAATTATTCTGCTTTCATTGCATTTTGAATCAGACTTTTTGTCAGATAGAAATGGAATTTTTCCTCTAATCCCAATCTTTTCTGCTACCGTGTTAAATCCGTATTTGCTTAAAATTTTTGCAATACGTGCTACTCTATAAGCACTAATTTTTTCTTCTCTAAAAATACCCATATAAATCACATTTAAACTTTAAAATCAAGGAGAATTATTTTTTCAAAATCATTTATCTTTTTAAAATCATTTCTTCTTGTTTTTCATCTTCTCGCATTTCTTCAATTATTTGTTCCACACTTAACTTTTTCCCAATCGATATTTGTCTCATTCTAGTCCCTTTCCCTTTGTAAACTTTTTAATTATCAAAAATTATTCTTTAAAGAAAAGATGCGCTACTTTGCAGCGCACAGTTCAAGTCTATTATTATGTTCGGCTGTGCAGTTTGTTTTGCAAAGAGAGGACATTATTCCTTCTCCACAATCAATATTGCATGCACTTAATTTCTCTCGCGACTGGTCTTCGCAAATATGCAAAATTCCATTAGATCCTGTGAGAAAAGAAATCCCAATTATTACTACAAGTATTGCTAATCCAAGCAACACTCCAGTTCCTGCAATTCCTAATCCCATAAACACTTCTTTATTTTCCATATTTGCTTCTCCTGTCAGTTGATTATTTTTTCCGTTATTTTTTGAATTTACTTTCCTGTTGCGATATTTTTTCCTTGAGCTAATCTATAAACTATTATTATTAGCGCGATTGCTAGTAACAAATTAATTAAGTTTCCTCCGAATGATCCGATTCCGCCTAATGCCCACAGGATTATTAGTACTATTACTACTGTCCAAATTACATCCATAACTATTCCCCTCCACCAATTTTTTCTTTAATTAATTTTCAACTAAAATGCAATGTGAAATACACTCAAAAGTATTACAAGAACAAATCCTGGTAATCCGCCTAATGCGACGATTAGTATACTCCAAATATTTATTGTGACATTAATTATTGGCAATAAATTTACCAACAATAAAGCTACAAGCCCAAGAATACTGTTAATTATCAAAAATACAATTGATTTTCCCATTTTTAGCGCAATTAAAATTACAATAATTAATAATAACGCTGTGATTATTGGCCCTAATATAATAAATTCAAACATTTTAGTATCCCGTCCCGCTCGTGTGAGCCTTTTTTTCAGTTGTTATTTTTTCTTCAACTATTTTGTCCCCATTACTTTCCACATTCTTTTCCGTTTTTATTTTCTTTTTTGTTTCCTCTTCTTCATGAACTGTTTTTTTCCCGCCCACAATATTTGTCTCCACTATCTTATGACTTTCCGTTTCGGTTTCTTCAGAAGAATTCTCATCGTTTTGTTCACTCATTCACATCGCCACCGAACTTTCATTTTTTATTTTTCGTGTAGTAAATTCTTCTTCTACAGTAACATGATCTCCATCAGTTGTTGTTTTTTCTTTAGAAGATTTTGTAATTACTTCATTGTTTGGAGAGAGTTCTTTTGCAGCAGTAGTGTTAACAGTTAGGACCATTCCAATTAGACAAATTGCAAATCCCACAACTATATTTCCTGCATTTATTCCCCCATTCCAGCCAGAAAATAAAATAAATCCTGCTCCAAGTACTAGGAACGTTGAGCCCACTAGTAGTTTCATTGTTTCGGCTATCATTTTCTCCCCTCCCAATTTAATCACCAATATAATTGACTGGGCACCAACTTTTTTGGCACTACCCAGTCGTAGTTAATTTACTTTGCTTGACCGCCAACTTTTACTGCAGTTTCATCATAAACAATGTTTAGCATGATGCTTTCGCCTACGCTTTTAACATCTGATTTTGTGAAAATAACATCATTGTTTAGAAGGCCCGTGCCTACTACAATTGCAGTTATGTTATTTGTGTGTCCTTGAGTTCGAATTTCTTTTACTTTGCCAACTTCTTTTCCAGTTGAATCTAAAACGTGAAATCCTTTGTAGTCTGTTGCAGGAGTAATGTTTAATACTGCCCCTTCATCGCTCATTGATTCAATGTAATTTCTTCCGATGAATGTATCCGTTCCAAAAAATCCTCTGTCCATTTCGATTCCATCCAAGTTTAATGTTTTAGGATCTAATCTAATTTCAAGAATTTTTCCTACTTCTTTTCCATTCAAGGCCATTACTTTTCTACCCATTAATTCTCTAATTTTAATACCTGAATTAAATTCTTTATTCATTTCTCTAATTTCTTTCATACTTTACCCCTCCCAGAATAACTTTGTTAATCGTAAATTTTTCATTTACTTTATTTGGATTCATCATTGCGCCAAATCGCAGTTACTATTCCCATAATTGCACCGATTGCTCCTGCTTTAAGCAAGGTTTTCATTGAGGGCAATCGCTTTTTATTTTTAATAACTTTTTCATCAATTTGCTTTGTTTTAATTTTCATAAATATAATTGACAACCCCGCACTTGCGGGGCCATCCCCCTAAGGGGACGAGTCTTTGTAACCTATTCTTTTACTTTTTTAATTTTCTAGCACTTTCATTTTCTTTTTCAGAGACATATTGTTTCTCAGCTTCTATTCTCTGATTGTTTCTTACTACAACATATCCTGCTCCGGCTATTGCTGCTATTAGGATTAAGATTATTGCAACCATTACCCAATCTATTGATGGAGTAGTTGCAGTAACTAATCCAGTTCCAGGCACTATTGGAGTTGAAGTCTCGGGTTGTGTTGGAGTTACAACAGGAGTTGTTGGAGTTGAAGTCTCGGGTTGTGTTGGAGTTACAACAGGAGTTGTTGGATTCTCTATTGGAGCAACATTACAAGTTTGGGATAATATTGGTTTTCCAGTACACCAAGTTGGAACTGAAGAAACTATTGTTCTTGTTTGTATCCCGTTTGCATCACATACATTCCAATTAGAGTAAGTGTATGAAGTACAAGGTGCTAAACCTGAACCGCCACTACTTCCCCCACCACTACTTTGTGCATTAGTGCTGAAAGATACTGTTGCATTTGAATCATTATTATTTGAATCTCTACAAACAACATAGAAATTGTATGCAGTGCTTGCAGTTAATCCACTTAAACTAATTGCCCCTGAACCAGTTCCACTTGATGTTGTTATAACTAAATTTACATCAGTCGGCATTAAATCATAGTTCAAATCGCTTGTACTTCTTCTGCAAGTTACTCCTTCATTTGTATTAATTGTAACTTGAGCACTGTTTGTTGTTTTTGTTAATCCACTTAATGAAATAATTGGTTTAGTTGTGTCTCCTACAGTAGTGAATGAAAATAATTTTGATCCGTTTGAATCATTTCCTGCACTATCTCTGCATCTTACAAACAAATTGTAATCTGTTCCCCCAATTAAATCAACAAGACTTATTATTCCGTTTGAATCAAATGTTGAACCTGTGTTCATTAATGCATAATTTATATCTGAATTAATGTTGTATCTACAAGTTACTCTTTCATTTGAATTAACATCAATACTTGCATTTGTATCATTAATTATTGTTGTTGATGGAATAGTAGAATTCAAATCAATTATTGGGGCAGTTGTATCAACTACTCCATTAACATCATTAACACTATTTCCAATTAATGTTACAGCTGTTTGTGATAATGCTCTTCCGTTTAATGTTCCACCATTATTCAAAACAATTGCAACTTGATCAAGGATTGTTCCATTGAATACAGTTGTTGTTCCTAGAGTTGTTTGACCAGCAACTTGCCAAAAAATATTTTTTGCTAAGCAACTATTACTTAATGTAACAATTGCTCCGTTACCTACAGTTAGAGTGTCCCCTATTTGGAAAATGTAAACCGCGTTTGCATCTCCTTGACAATCTAGAGTTACTCCATTATTTATTATAACTCCAGTTCCCCACTTGTAAAGCCCAGGGTAAAGAGTCATTCCACTAATGTCTCCTGCACCAAGTTCAGTATAATCTGGTGTTGCTCTTCCAGCTGCATCCGTGTAAGCAGTTTCCATATTACTTACTGCAGTAGTTAAATCTCCTGGAGTTGGAACTGTATAATCTGCAGCGTATATCTTCCCTGTTAATAGAGATGATGTTGCGAATTGATTTGATGGATCCATTATTAATCCAAATCCAGTAATAGCTGTGCTATCAATTGGACTCACTCCAATATCTCCAATAATTGAAGTTGTTCCAGTTGTTGAAATTCCTGTTTTTGCTAAAATAACAAAATTTCCCGCAGTCCCTAAATTAACAATTGTTAATGGTGCTGCATTTGTTGTGAATGAAACTAATAGATTACTATCATTTCCTGCAAGGTCTCTACACCAAATATTTTCTGTGTAAATTGTTGCATAATTCAAATCAGATAATAACCAACTAGCACTTGTGTTTGCACTTGTTGCATTCACATCAATTATTGTATCATAATTCAAATCCACATTACTTGTATATTTGCAAGTTGCATTTTCATTAAGGCTTACTCCAAGAGTAGCAGTTACTGCTCCTGCAGTTGTTGTATTTGTTAGTATTGGTGCATTTCCATCAATTTCATATTCACTAAATCCAAGAGTACTTGTGAAACTAAATGTTCCCCCCACGTAACTTGTAGTGCATTCTTGCGCATTATTGTCGCATCTAATTCCTTCGTGCAATAATCCAGGCATTGTTGCGAATGTTAAACCATATATTGTTACATTAACATCTATTCCGTTTAATGCTCCGCTAAATCCACTTGTATTGAAATCAATTATTCTATTTCCTGTATTAGAATCACTAAAAGTTATTGCGTTATTCAAATTTTGAAGCTGTGCAATAACTAAAGGGTCTGATAAATTAACATCACTTAAGAAAACTATTTTTCCTAAACCAACTTTTTCAAAAGTAAGATTTTCCACTGCTGAAAAATTATTTACATCATTAAAATTAGTTGTTGCTCCGCCTAAACCACTCGGAGTAATTGAATTGTTTAATATGATTTGATTATTTAGGTCTGTACTTGCAGTAGAATTACCTGCATTATCACTAACTCTAATCTTTAGAGTAACTGAAGTGAAAGTGTGATTCCAATCGTGACCTGTATTAATATCATAATTATTTACATCTACTTTTGTAGCTCTTACCCAAACTGACGTTCCATTAATATCAATGAAATTAACATCGAGTGTTGCTATTCCACTCCCTAATTCATTCGAAATTAATCTAATTCTAATATTTTGATCGTGACCATAAACTGTATCTGGATTTGCTCCCGCAAAACCAACAGTTGTTGCACCAAATATTACTGGTGCTGTTTGATCAAGTGTAATAATATCTTGATCTAATGCAATTCCTTTTTGTCCGAGTAATCTTCCAATTACTGTTGAGCCTGTAACTACTGCAATTTCTGATGTTGCAGGTCCGCCAAGAACTGTTCCGTAGAAAGTTGATTCTGTTCCAACTCCTCCATTAATTGTTGTTGTTCCGGCAACTGCCCAAAAAATATTAGTTGATTTACAACCGCCAATCAAAACAACATGCGCGTTTGTTCCAATATCTAAATGGCCTGCAGTTTGCATTATGAAAACTCCGCTAGAGTCTCCAGCACAATCAAAGGTTACGCTTGTGTTATTACTTAAATCTAAATTTGCTGCATTATAAACTCCCGGAGTTAAATTTAATCCATCAAGAGCTGTGCTTAAACTTACAATATCTCCTGGTGTTCTGCTTGAAGCATCAGTATAAGCTGTTTCCATTGATCCGATAGTTGGAGTTAAATATGCTGGATCTATTGTCTGACAGGCAAGAGTTGCTCCGCCAGCACTAACTACATGAATTGTTCCTACTACTTCACTACACGCGATTCCCGTGATTAGTGTAGCTGCTGCAGGACTTACTCCAATGTCCCCTGTAATAACAGTTGCTGTTGGTACTGTGTCACTAATTGCAACTTTTGATAAAACTGCAAAATTACCAGCTTCTCCTAAAAGAACTGTTGCAGGATTTGCAAATGCAAAAACGGTCGGGGCGATAAATAAGGCTAATAATATAAAAAATGTGAGATACCCAAGAAGACTTGGCAGTACTCTTGCATGTTCAAATTTCGTTTTACTCTTATTTCCAATCATACTCATAATTAACCCCGTCCCGAAAATTTAATTTCGTCAATAAGTACTTGCTGTCGCCGAGGTTAATACGTCAGAGTGAAATTTTGGGCAAGTTAAAACAAAATATTTTTGAAATTCAATGAAAAAAAATGTTTTAAGACAAATAACAGAAAAAGTGTCATATTTTCGCATATGCAAAATCTGGGCCATATTTAATTTTTGTTTATAAAGAAACTTTGGAGGAAGTTCTTTTGAAAAAGAGGTAATGAAGAATAAGGGGATTTAATTGTCTAAAAGGAAAATGTTGTCCAGGAAATAGAGTGCACAATCAAAATATTGACAAAATCACTTTTTAATTTCAGCTAATTTATCCGCAGCTCTTTTTGAAAAACCTTTAATTGCCATATACGCTTGTTGAGCATTTTCATCTTTAACTAAGAAACGTATTTCAGGAGGAGTAGCTAATAACATATAACTAATTCCACATTTTGAAAGTTCACTTGAGAATTCAGTAATAAGATTGGAGTTCTTGAAAGCATCCACATGAACTTTTACCGATACTAATGACAAACCGTCCTCGATTTCAAGAATCTTTTCTTTAGGAACTCCAGCGATAATAGCTGAAATCCGGTCCTTCTCCATAATAATGGTTTTATTTGAAGGAGAACCAAGAACAAAACGAAATTCAGTTGAATCCCAACGAATTACCTTCATTGAATTGTAAATTGCATTTGTAGCTTCATCATCTCCTTGCAATAGTACAAAAGACATTGAATCCTTAAGAGAAACAGACATGTTCTTGTAATGCTCAAGCAGATTAGACTCAATTGGAAAAAAATTTTCTTTATCAGAATAACGCTTAATAGCAACCATTACGGATTCTTCATTAACTTTTTTTGATAAATGCTTTTCAATTTCTGGAGAAATTTGTCTTGCAAGAGCAGAATAATTAATTATTCCCTCTTTTAATCCAAGTTTAATATATGGATAACCATTCAAATAATCAGCGATTATTTTCGATAAATTATTAGATTGAGTATCAGTTTCCATAATGTTTGTTTCTCCAACTCCTATTTATGCAAACAACACTATAAAACAGGGCCTGTAACAAATAAAACTGGTTTATTGATAAATTTAACAAAAATTTTGTTGATTTAGATTAAAATTTACAAAAAAAAATTGAGAACCTATTTAAGCCACAAAACCACAAGTATAGTAATAGAACTGATGCTTATGGATGAAATTACCTCAAAAACTAACTTCGAAGGAGCAATACGCGCAGGAGACATAATTGGAAAAAAAGTAATTAACGACAAAGGTTTACAAGTCGGCAAGATTGGCGAAATTCTAATTGATTCAAGTGATTTAAGGTTAAAAGGAATAATAGTAAAAAGAGGATTAATAGCAACAGATATATTCGTTGATCATAACAACATCAAGAACTTGAGTAAAGACGGAGTAGAATTATTAGCTGCACCATTTATTGAATCAGCACTAATCAAAGTATTTGACATAAATGGAAAACAAATTGGAAATGTAAAAAGCATTAAACGAGTAGATAACTCCTACAAAATACTTTCAATTGTAATGGAACAAGAAGCAGAAACACTTACACCAAAACAGGAAATCAAAAAAGAAGCCAAAGCAAAAGCTGTGAAAGGAATAGTTTAGTTAATGAAATTCAAATTAATATTTTATTAAATAAAATTACTTTTTATTAGACCAAATTTGTCCAATAATCCAAATCAATATCCCGACCATGAACACAATTATTGAATCATACAATCCATTTCCTGTAAAGTGAATTGGAATTAGGCCATTTAGCATTAGAAAAGCAAGTATTCCAAAAAACACACTTGCAATACTTGTCAAAACTCTAAAACCGACAGGATCCATTTTAATCAAATACTAAAAGTACTAATTAAGTTAAAAAGTAATTTTTAGAGAGCGTTCTGAAGTCAAGGAAACAAAAATTAATCGCCGACTCTGACGTCAAGTAAAAAATAAATTAAATTTCTTAAAATTCTATTCGTAACAGACGATAAGAAATTAATTCATGCTCTCAACAATTTTTATTGTCAAAAGGCTGCATTGGTTTAGTTTTAGTAACATATATTTGCATAACGAAATCCATATATGACTTTTTTTTAGCAACCTAGAGCTATTAGTTTTGCAGAGCTCAACACATCGCGTGAGCTTTGTGCTTACACTCGCAACCTATCAAACCATTCTTCTAATGGCGCTCTCGTACCTACCAATCTATTTTTCAAGACCTCTCAGTATAGATTAACTCTTTTTAGGGATGGCTTCGTGCTTAGATGCATTCAGCTCTTATCCACTACAGCGTAGCTACCCAGCATTGCCTTGTCAGACAACTGGCACACCAGTGGCTGCGACGTCATGTTCCTCTCGTACTCGTGACATCTTCCCCTCAGTTAATCAACAACTCCAACAGATAGTATCCAAACTGGCTCGCACCGTTCTTAACCCAACTAACGTACGGCTTTAATGAGTAAACCCCTCCCCCCTTGGCTGCCCATGCACAGCC
>JBAZUY010000001.1:0-788413 GCA_041661245.1 archaeon | reverse complement strand
TTTTCAAATCTTGGGCTTTCAAGATATTTGCCAGATAACTCAGATCCAATTAACCAGTATGCTCGATTGAAAAATATTTACAAACACAACGGAGTTACATTTAACATTTCCTCAGCAAAAGCAGGAACTTATAGGTTTGAAATTGATATTAATGGATTATCCGAATTTTTAACAGACAATTATTTATTTGACACAGAAGGAAATTTGAATTCAAATCTAAACATTAAAGTTAAAGCAACTCCAGTTGCAGACCCTTCATATAACTGGTTCTTTTACGAAAATGGAAATATAGATATTAATAATTCCTCAATTGATTCAACAGGGGCAACTAGCGAACAAGTAACAAACATTTCAAAGAGAGGAATTTTGCTTGAATTTACTCAAAGCCCTGGAAGTGTTTTCACTTCAGCTAAACTATACAAAACATTTGCGCTCCCACTTTTTATTAGACTTTCAGACAATAATGGCGAAGTAGATACTAATATTTCCACAGTGGGAATATACTCTGATCCTTTTACTTACTGGACTGGATTTGCTAGTTCAAAAGGAACTGGATGCGAAACAATTGCACAAAATACTTCAGATACTTTCCTACCATATAGATTGCCTGATACAAAGAAAGCTCAAGGTAATGCATATTATTTGCCGGAATTTGCACAAGCTAAACAAAATTCAGCAATGTATTTAGAAACAGTTCTTTACTACCCATTAAATAATTCCTCATACTCAATGATTACTCCTTTCAAAGTATTCACAAAAAATACTATTTGTGATGGAAATTCTCAAACTAAATGTACGCTCAATATCACTTCCGACGTAACAAATCATGACATGAATAGTCTTGAAACGGTATTTAATGGAATTAAAAACGGAGAAGTTTGTGTTTACAAAACTGTTTCAAACAACACTTCTGTTTGGAGTGCATTTTGGAATCAACAAAAGATATTGTCGGATTTGAATACAATGAAAAGAACTGCAATAAATGATGCAAACATTTGTGAAGCAAGAGAAGCCCTTTCAGGTTAGCAGAACAAAGGATATTCCAAAAAAACTAATTAACTAATTAAAAGTACAAACTTTTTTTATAATTTTAACCGCAATAATCCCATTATAATAAGTAAAATTGCAAGTAATATTATTAATGCCCAAACTGGTTTACTGTCAAGCCAAGAAAGGTCCAAGGGTTTTGAAGCAGGAGATTTTTTACCATCTGAAGCAGATTTTTCTTTTGATTTTGCAGAATTCCCAGAAAATATTGCAGTAGTCCCTTCCGTTAAGGCTTCTTTTGAATACTTAACCCACGCTTTTGGGCTCTTTAGTTCACGAACGGTTTCTTTTGTTATCTCAAGGTATCCTTTTTCTCTAACAGGTACTTCTTTTATCCCGCCAATAGTGCCATCCACAGCATTAATTATGAAAGGATACTCTCTCCCCTCAAGTTTTACACTTGTTTTATAGAGAGGAACAAAAAATTTTCTTGCACTTGAAATTACCACGTTTTGTTTTGGAACTTCAAAATGTTCAGCAGTAGTTAATTGTAAAACTTCATCCTGTTCTTTTTTTTCTATATTACACCATTTTTCATCAAATTCTCCGCGAGGAACTTCAGGAACAGATTTTTTCCAATTGTATTTTATTAAATCCGTCATGTCTTCGCGAACAGAAATATCATGTCCATCAATTGCAAGTGTTCCATGAACAGTACTTTTGATAGTACTCTTACCATCCCCTCCATTGTCAAGGTAGTAGTGATAATTAAATAAAAAATAGGGCACAAGGTCGAGCTTTATTTTTGCTAGCTCTACTTCGTGCCAATTTTTTTGCGTAAGTTTCTTTAGTAAAGACTCTTGCGCGCTTTCGGCGGTTACGTTGATAGGCAACAATGGATTGCCCAGGTACAAATTAACTCACGACCCCTTTAAGCCTTCTTTTTAATTATTTTAACTTTTGATGGAGTAACTAAAACTCTGTCTGCAGATATTCCAGCCATATCTCCGTCTATTGCTCGAACTTCGGATTTTATTCTTCCTAGTAATTCTTTTAGTTTTGCTTTGTTTCGCTTGTTTAAATCAGCTATGTCAGCTAAAACCAAGTTTCCTTGTTTAACTTCTCTGATGATTGCTTCAGCGTCAACTTCTGTACTTAATGTAAGAGGTTTAACTAATGCATCAGCATTTTCGTATGTTTCTTCTTGAACTTGATCTAAATTGTTCAAAAAATCTTCAAGATCAACTGAAGAATCTTTACTTATTACTTTGTCAAAAAATCCCAAACTAACCACCCCGCGATAAAGCGCGTATTAATTACTTTTTCTTATCCAAAACATATAAAAAGGTCATCCCAACGGTAAAATAGATAATTACTCCCAACTTTGTTAGTTAATTTTTTTTAAAAAAATAATTTTCTTTAAAAAAAATCAAAAAAAGCGATTGGTTTGCTTTCCAAACCCAATAAGTATTAATGCAAGATACTACTCAATAGTAGTGGAAGTTTTATTTCGGAAGTAAGCCTGCCAGTATTTTTATTGGTTTGGCAGTATTAAGCATACAATAGAGATTAGTCGAGGAGTGGGGAATTTTGGAAAACATTTTTGAGAAACAAATGAGCAAAGCAAGCGTTTTTCTTAACAAAGACATTATTTCTCCGCATTATGTTCCTGCAAGTCTTCCTTTTAGAGACAAACAAATTCAGGATATTACTAACGGATTATCCGCAGTGATTAACAGCTCAAAACCAAATAACTTATTTATTTATGGAAAAACTGGAACTGGCAAAACAAGTACAGTAAAACACGTGCTTGAACAGCTTGATTCTTTTGTTAAAAAAAATAATATTAGCGCTCAATCATGCTATGTTAATTGCAGGAGCCATGAATCAAAGTACAAGGTTTTGCTTAAAGCCCTTAGATCTTTTTATCCAGAAAAAGACTTTTTGGGTTATAGTGCTTCTTTTGTTTATGAAAAACTTTTAGAATATGCTACTTCAAAAAAATCTCACTTAATTTTGGTTCTTGATGAAATTGACAAAGTAAAAGACATTGATGACTTAGTGTATTCTCTTTCTCGGGGAAACGACGAACTTCACGGCGGCTCATTAACTATGATTGGAATTTCTAATAATTTAATGTTTAAGGAAAAACTTGATCCAAGAACAAAAAGTTCTCTTTGTGAAAGAGAATTAGTATTTAATCCATATAATGCAACTGAACTTAAAGAAATTTTAACAGAAAGATGCGCAATAGCATTCAAACCAAATGCAGTAAGCGAACCATCTATTTCTCTTGCAAGTGCAATTGCTGCTCAAGAGTCAGGCGACGCAAGAACCGCAGTAATGTTAATGCAAAGAGCTGGGGAAATTGCGGATATGGAAACCCAAAGCATTGTAACTGACACTCATATTGAAAAAGCAAAAGCTAGTGTTGAAGAGGAAATAATTCTTTCAATGATTTCCACTCTCCCTCAGCAACAGCAATTAGTTCTTTACTCAATTGCTCAATTAACTGCGCAAAAGAGAGGAATTAGAAAAGTTAGCGGGGAAATAGAAGAAGGAGTACTTTATTCTGGAGAAATATTTGAAACATATTTAGATCTTGCAAAGAAATTCGGAGAAAGAACAATTACAAGCAGATGGTACAGACAATACATTAACGAACTTGAAATGTATGGTTTAATTTTAGTAACAAATTCCGGAAAAGGAATCAAAGGACAAACAAGACTAATCAAGCTTGGGTTTGATGCAAACAAAATCAAAGCGGCACTTGAGAAAGAGTTGTTTAAATCAATGAACTAATAAAAAATAACAAAAAACAGCCCTACGAATAAGTTAATAAATATTTAAACTCTAATCAGCAAGTATGGCTCGCCAAATAAATGCATCTCAAAGAGCACAAGGCACTGTGGAATACTTGACCATAATGGGCGTAGTAATAATCCTGTCCCTAGTCGTGGTTGGAGTTATTACCACTACAAGTTCTGATCCCGCGGGAATTTTTAGTTCAAATTCAAAACTTTTATCAGGGAGCTCACAAGCCCTGCGAGTAGTTGATGCTGCTGGAGACCAAAACGGAAACTTTTTAGTGATTTTAAGAAATAACACTGGAGAAGCTTTTACCCTAAAAGGAATTACTCTTTGTTCAGAACAAGTGTCAGAAGATAAACTCTTGTTTAATGGAGATCAAATTGCACTAGAGTTACTGGGAACAAGAACAAACTGTCCTTGCCTTGCAGAAAGAGGAAAAACCCAAATATTTAATATTGATTTTAACATACTAACACAAAGCCGCTTGGAAAAAATTATTACTATTGAACAAGCAATCGAATGTGTTGCGGATGCAAAAACAAACTTTTTGACTTGCGTTGATGGTTGCGAGGTTCAATTTGCAGATATTAATGCCCCTCTAGTGGAATTACTAAGCCCAACAGACTTATTCAGTACAGAATCAACAACTGCCCAATTTCAATTCCATGCAACTGACGACCAAAACATTAAGGATTGTAATTTATTAATTGACGGAATTGTTTCTGGAGAAATAACTTCAATTGATTTAAATGAGTACACTGGAACTTTTAACATTTCAAGTTTAAGTATGGGACTTCACGAATGGAATGTTTCTTGCGAGGATTACTCAAGAAATGCAGGTCAAGCGCAAAACAATTTGAATTTTGAAGTAACTGCTCCGACTGATACACAGTCTCCAACAGTTGCTCTTCTTTCTCCCCAAGAGGGATTTATTTCGGATGAAAAAAGTGTGACATTTTTCTTTAACGCGAAAGATAATAATTCAATTAAAGACTGCAATATTTTAATTGACGATAATGCAACAGTTCAATTAGTGTCAATTAATCAAAACGATTCAAATTTTACTCAAACAGTAACTTTAGATTATGGGGCACACGCATGGAACGTAACTTGTATTGATTACAATAACAACTCTAACTTTATTTCTGCGGATTATAATTTAACAGTACGATTTGTTCCCCCACAATATGTAGCTTTAAGCGGAATTTCAAAATATTCTGTTGGATCTTCTTCCGTTGCAGCTATTACTCTTGACGGCAATGCGTATATTTGGGGGAGAAACACAAACAATAGGCTTTCATTAGCGGCAAACACTACTCGCGCATTTCCACAAAAAGTAGATAGTCTGCAAAATTTCCAAACTATTGCTGCCCCAGTTGGAGACTTTGGTTGCGGAATAAAGGATAACTCAGTATATTGTTGGGGGGTAAATACTAATGGACAACTAGGAGACGGAACAACTACCGCACACATTAGTCCAACAATCGTCCCGGGACTTACAAACGCACAAGATGTGGGAGTAGGATATGATTACAGTTGTGCATTAACAAACGGGGATGTTTATTGTTGGGGAAGTAATGCATATGGACAACTAGGAGACGGAACAAATACTCAACGAACTTCTCCCACAAAAATTACAACTTTAAGTGGGATTTCTGAATTAAAAGTATTTTATGGACACGCATGCGCCTTAAAATCTGGAGAATTATATTGTTGGGGAAAAAACAATTATGGAAATCTAGGAGATGGCAATTCAATATATAGAAATTATCCTGTTAAATTTGGAACATTAAATAATGTGAGTGAATTTTCTTCAACAAACGAAACTGGTTGTGCAATCCAAGACGGGAACGTTTATTGTTCAGGATCTTCTCAGTATGGGACCATCGGAGGATGTAGGTTTGGCGTAAGCGGAATGTATTCCCCATTACAAGTAAAAGGAATTTCGAATGCAACAAAACTAGCAGGAGGGAATTCACACATGTGTGCCATATCTGACGGAGACGTTTATTGTTGGGGAGGCAATACTGTTCAGCAAAGTAGTCAATTAAATTTACCAAATTACGCGATGCCTTCAAAAATATCAGGTTTACCAAATCCAGTGGATGATATTTTTTCATCCTCTATGATTAACACTACTTGTGCTAGTGCAAATGGAAACATATATTGTTGGGGAGACAACGGACTAAATACATTTAATGACCCCAATGCATCTTATCTTTCAACTCCTTCATTAATTCCCTCATTAAAAGATTACAATTTAACTTCAATAAATTGTGGAATGAAAGGAACAAATTATTATTGCTGGGGAGACAACGGAGGATTTCTTGGAACAGGAATCGCGAATTTTTCAACAACCGCTATTCTAATGGCAAGACTTGGCCCTTCCCCATTGATAAATAGAAATTGCTATGTCTTTGACGGAAAAATGTACTGCAGAGGAATGAACATGAATGGAACAAATGGAAATTGCTCTTTGAGTTCTTCTTCCCCTTACATGAATTACGAACTTCAAACAGTTCTTGATATTAATAATGTAGTAAAAGCTTCAGTAAATCATAGCGGGGCATGTGCTATCACTGGAGAAGGAAAAGCTTATTGCTGGGGAGAAAATTCTAGAGGACAACTAGGCGCATCTGTTCTTGGATCAACTATTTCAATTCCCGTGGAAATTACGAGCCTACCAAATATTTCTCTTGCAACAATGGGACAATACCATGGGTGTGTAGTTTCTGACGGAAATGTGTATTGTATTGGACAAAATGATTATGGTCAAGTAGGGAACGGAACAACAACAAACAGAACTACTCTTACTCGCGCAGGAACAATTACAAATGTTACTGCTATTGAGGCAGGAACTCATTCAACTTGCGCAATTTCAAGTGGAAATGTTTATTGCTGGGGCTGGAATAATTATGGACAACTAGGAGACGGAACAACAACAAACCGATCAACTCCAACAAAAATAAATTCTCTTTCAAATGTAACAAAAATCTCAATCTCCGGGTATGTTAATTGCGCATTAAGCGGAGGAAAAGTTTACTGTTGGGGGCATAACGTGTACGGAGCAGTTGGAGACGGAACAACAACTAGCCGTTCTTCACCAGTGCAAGTTCCAGGAATTACAAACGCAATTGATATTTCAACTGGGAGTTATTACACTGCCTGTGCGGTTGTAACTGGAGGCAAAGCTTATTGCTGGGGAATAAATTCAAGCGGAGAACTTGGGGACGGAACAACAACACAAAGAACCACTCCTGTTGAAGTTACTGTTATGGATGATATCCAAGACATTGAAACAACTGCACAACAAGGAACTTGCGCCGTAAATTCTGCAGGGGATTACTACTGCTGGGGAAGCGATACTACAGGACAATTAGGATATGATTACATGGGAGCAAATTTGGGAACAAAAGTTCCCCAACAATTATTATCCATAACTGGAACAAACCCAATTAAATCAAATATTCGCGGAGGAGGAGTCATCATAGACGGAAACCTCTATGTTTGGGGGTATAACATGAGTAAACAAGTTTATGGACTCGCCCTCGGAACTGTGAATATGCCAATCAAATACGGAACCTTAACAGGAGTAACAGACTTTGCGGTAGGAATGAGTAATTACTGCGCATTAAGCGGAGGAAAAGTATATTGCTCAGGTTCAGGAAGTAGTGGACAAATGGGGAACGGAACAACTACTTCAACAAATGCCCCCGCAGTCCAAGTAAATACTCTTACAAATGCAACAAGTGTAACTATCGGATATTCACATATTTGTGCATTGAATAGTGGAACAGTTTATTGCTGGGGACAAAACACCTACGGACAAATTGGAGACAATACTGTTGTTAACAAAACTACTCCAACAGCAGCACAAGGACTAAGTGGAGTAACAAGTGTAGTTAATGGAGCATACCACTCATGCGCAATAAAAAACGGAGATGTTTACTGCTGGGGACAAAACTCAACTGGACAAATCGGAAATGGAACTTACACTAATGCATTAATCCCTGTAAAAATAAATGGAGTTTCAAATGTAACTGCACTTGCCCTTGGAAGCGGGTACACCTGCGCAGTAAGTGATGGAAACGTTTACTGCTGGGGACAAAACACCTATGGAGATATTGGAATAGGAGTAGATACTAATCAAACAAATACTCCCACACTTGTTCCAAATATTAATAATGTTACAACAATCTATACTACCGTATGGGGCTCTGGAAACTGTGCAGTAACACAAAACAATGAAAAATATTGTTGGGGAGTAAATTACGGCGCTGGAAGAATTTCATGGTCTTCAACAGCAGTAAAGGTTACAAACTAAACTTTAAAATAAACTAACTTAAATAATTATTTCGCGCACCTAAACAACAGATTAATAAGAAAAAAACCCCTTTATGCTAATATGCAACTAAAACAAAAAGCGCAAGTACCCTGCAGGGCACAGGCCCTCGCTTCTGAGCGAGGGCAAGGCCTGTCCTGTGCATCAGCACAGGGCCTGTCTTGGACGTCAGGCCAAGGAACTATTGAATATCTTGTAATACTCGCAGTAATTGTTGTACTCGGACTTGTGATTGTTTCTTTAATATCAAACATCATGATTTCTCCTACAGAACAAATTTCTTCAACTACTGACAAACTTAATGCAACTAGCGGACCCATAACAATTCTTGACTCGGTAACAGATTCCCAGGGAGGAACATTACTAAGATTTAGAAACAATACGGGAGAATCAATAACTTTAACAAAAATTAGTCTTGACGGAGTAGAAAATGATTTTTCTGAAAGAGTTAGTTTAAATGATTCAAGAACACTTTCATTAAACTCACTCGTTGGTTGTTCGGGCGGAAAAAAATCTTACAAAGTAATAATATATTACACTACTCAAAACGGATTAACTAAAACACTAAATTTAGGAAGTAAAATAATTGATTGTACACAAGAAATCACAATCCCCCCAGAAGCAATTCAAACAAATAGTTGCTTTGCGCGCGGAAACGGAACACTCGCTAATCCAAAAATAATTTGCACTTGCTCAGATTTACAAAACATGGATCAAAACAAAACCGCGTATTATAGTTTGGGTCAAGATATTAATTGTGCCGCAACAAGTACTTGGAATGATAATGCAGGATTTACCCCAGTTGGAAATGTTAGTGACTCTTTTTGTGAGAGCCAAGATTGCCCTGAGGGACTTTGTTGTAACAATAGTGTGTGGAACTGTGAGAGTTGGTGTGGAAGTGTTTGGAACTCAGGTTCATTTTCAGGATCCTTAAATGGAAATAATCACTCCATACTTGGACTTTACATTAATCGCTCTGACGAAGATAACGTGGGCCTGTTTGGTTTCTTAAGTGAGACAACTAATCAAACAATTTCCAATATTCGTTTCTCGGATGCAAATATAATTGGACACGATAATGTTGGAGTATTAGCAGGAAATAACGGATACCAAATTGCATCTTTATCAAATATTTTTATTACTAATTCCAATGTTAGGGGAAATGATTCCGTAGGATCATTAATTGGCCTTGCAGGCAGTTGGTGGGGAGGAAGCGCGGATGCAGTTTCATTTGAAGGAAATATTTTTGGACACGATAATTTAGGAGGATTAATTGGAAATGCAAATCAATTTTCTATAACAAACTCAACTGCAACAGGAATTGTTTCAGGAAATAATAATATTGGAGGAATTATAGGCGCGGGCGGAAGAATAACAACTGGATCAACTACTTTCATGGATGTTAATGGAAATCAAAATGTTGGCGGGGCCGCAGGAAGCGGGACAAATATTAGTTCAACAATCGCTTATGGAGATGTTAATGGAGTAACAAATGTTGGGGGGTTAATTGGTTCAGGAACTGCAGTTAGTTCTAGCGCAAGCGGAAATGTACTCGGACAGGACTATGTTGGAGGACTAGCAGGAATTACTAGTGCACTCACGGATTCAAACTCGATTGGAAATGTTACTGGAAGAAATTATGTTGGAGGACTAGCAGGGAGTACAAGCGGAACCATTACTAGATGTTCTTCAGAAAGTAGAGTTAATGGAGCAGGATATGTTTCAGGTTTAGTTGGTTATGCAACAAGCATTACAATTAATTTTTCAAAATCTAGCGGAACAATAAATGGAACAGGAACTTATGTTGGAGGAATATTGGGATTTGGAGAACTAACTGACATTAATTATTGTAATTCCACAAGCAATATCTTTTCTTCAGCAATTGGGGGAAATGTCGGAGGGATAGCAGGGGACATTTGGTCAGGCGGAAATAATGGAAATATTTATGATTCAAATTATGCAGGTTCCATTAAAACAAACAGTTCTCTTGTTGGAGGTATTGCGGGGCAAATAACAAGAAATGTTTATAGATCTCATAGTTCCGGCGATATTAATGGAGTAAATTATCTTGGAGGAGTTGTTGGAACAACAAACGGAAGAATTTATGACTCATATTCTCAAATGAACATAAAAGGAAGTAATTATCTTGGAGGACTAGCCGGAGTCTCAACTGATGTGAATAGATCTTATGCAACAGGGGATGTAAATGGAAACGCTTACGTTGGTGGACTTGTTGGAAGCACAAAATACGGCGCATTTTACATGCTTGTCCAAAATTCTTTCGCCACTGGAAATGTAACGGGCGGAGCAAACTCTGGAGGACTCGTGGGAGAAGGATCAGTCGCTAGCACAACTAATTCATATTACGTGGACACAAGTCCATCAAATAGTTATGGTACTTTAGAACCAAGTGGTGCAACATTTTTTACAGGAAATGTTTCTGATGCAGTAAATAAGAAAAGACCTTTTTGGAGCGTTACTCAAAGTATGCTTGTTTGGAACTTCACTTCAACTTGGCAAGAAGGCTCAACTGGAGAATACCCAAAACTTAGATAAAATCAATTAAACTACTACTAATTGAACAAATAACTAACCAGACCATAATGAATAACAGACTACTATTTCTTTTTCAATTTCTTTATCCATTCTTTTTTCGCAAAATCAATTGTTAAAGTCGAAATCAAGAACCCCAAAGTGGGAACAAGTGAATTTACAAAAGGGTTTGGCAACTGAGCAACTAAAAAGAAAAGTAACACTACAATGTAAGTTAATACCGCAAGCATTATCCTTCGAGCCCAACTCGTCTCCCAAGCTTTATCCGCTTCCACACGAGCATTTCTTTCTTTTATACTTTGAATTTCTTTTTTTAATTTATTTTGAGTCATCTAAACCACCTTGTTAAGTTCTAAACGAAATCAAATAATCCTTTTTGTTGCACTGTATCGCTTTTGAATACGGAGTTTATTTCTTTCTCTATCATATCTAGTCTTTGAATTAAATAAGAGGATAGGTTTTCTTGTCGCGCCATGTTTTGAGCAATTTTCAAATACTTTCGAACACTTCCTTCGTGAATTGTCAAAATAATCGCACTCTTTCCGCATTTGTAACATTTTCCTGAAAGAGGAATTCGTCTATACTTTTCATTGCATGAAGTGCATCTAAATGTTTGGCGAGAAAATGCACGAGCATTTCCAATAATATCTGGTAAAAAGTGTGAACCCATTACTTTCTCAAGCGCATCTTTTGCATCAACAGCCATTATTTTTTTCTGCAAATTATTTTGGCGTTGTATTTTTTCATCCATTGATTTTAATTGAATATACCTTGACATCTTTGGGCCCTCATCAAACAAATTTGTATCATGAGTGTATCCAAGTCCAGAGTATTGTTTTTCTTTTCCCAAAATATCTTTCACTGTTTCTATTGCAATATTTGGTTCGCAAACATTTTGAGATTTCTCATATAATTCAAGTGGAAAATTCCAGCAGGTTTCCATTTTGTGTACTTCATCATCAACTTCGGAAGGGTTTACAATTATAGTAAATACAAGCGGGGCATCCATTCGTCCCCCACTTTTGTGAGACAAGTATTGCTGTGAAAAATTTAGTAAAGCATCCATTAAGAGTAACAATGAGTCCTGGTCCCCATCAACGTTTCTTCTTTTTGCACAAACAAAGTAAGGGTGTCCAAAACCTAATCTTGCTTTTGTGTAACCTAGTATTCTAGAATTTACTGCAGCGGAGGTGTGGGGGGCAAGTCCTAAAACCATGTGCCCGATTAAATCTTCTTTTGTTTTTGCATTATAGAATCGTGGTTGCTTGTAAAACTTTTCAAGTAAATCATCACAAAATTGAGAAACACGAACTAACCAATCCCCGCATGTTTCATTTACTACAACATCTTGGGGATAAAGTTCAATCATTTGAGTGTCGCTAGTAATTTCTTTTCCATAAATATCTCTAGAGTACCCAAGAGATTTTACTTTTTCAACGGTTAAGTTTAGTTCGTATGGTTTGAAGTGAGTAATTATTGCATTTAGTAATTCAAATCTTGTTGTCCCATCACGGAAAATGTGAATATCGTGTTTTGCACGTAAAATTCCTTTCTCAAGTGCTTCAACTTCTTTAATTTCAGAAATCATTCCCTTAACTCCCTTTACCGTATCTGGTAAAGAGTTTTCTCCAAGTGTTTTTCTTGCACGATCCATTAGTATTCGTAAATCTACTTCGTGCTCTCCGGAACCGATTGTTTTATTTCCGCATACTCCGCATTGTTCGCCTGTAACACTCTTTCCGCAGTGTTTGCAAAAATTTAATCTTACTCCACTAATTTTACAATTTGGGCAATGATGATCTGCAGTTATTTTTCTGCATTGTGGACAAAAGTATTCCGCTATTTCAACTGTTACCTTTCCGCTTTCATTTTGTGAAGGGTCAATTGCTTTGTTTATGCTTCTAATACTTCCTCCTTTTAGTCCAATTGGAAATAATACATGTGGATTTCCTTTCATTTGTCTTGGTTTTGCCTGTTCTGGCCGACCCATTCTTCCGCCAATAAATGAACCAGCTTTATCTCGAATAATTAGTCCAGAAAGTTCTGATAAATATTCAAGTACATTTTCTTTAGTACTTTGCTTTGTTGTACCCAGAGCAAACGTTGCAATTACACTCTCTGCATGCTCTTCAATTACTACTCCTTGTGTAGTAAGTTTGTGTGGAAGTCCAATTCTTTCAAGTAATTTTTTCCCAGCCCTATCCGGGTCTTCAAGTTTGTGTTCCAAAATTATTTTTGTAACACTTGCGCCAGTTTTTTCATCAGTACTTTTTTCTATTTTTCCAGTAAGCAGGAACTTATGAAGTAAATTTATTTCTTTAGAATTTAATGCTTTGTAAAAGTGAATTAATTTTGGATGTAATGGAACCCCTAGTTCACGAGAAATTAGAAGCAAATCTTTTTCAGGAACATCTCTGAGTTCATCAATTCTTGCAACAAGTAGTGTGCTGTATCCAAGTTCATTTAATTTATTTTTCTTAGCCTGCCCTTGACCTTCAAGTGTTTCATCTTCGCATGCTTTTTTTAATTCAAGTTGCCACCATTCTTCACAATATCCAACTGGGACTAAAGGGTGTGCACTTTTCTTAAAATCTCCAAATGTGGCAAGTAAATCACCCACATAAATTATTTTGTCCACATTTGCTTTGATTAGCTCCGCTTCTTCGCGAGTATTTACTCGCATAACGGTTCCATCTTTTAAGAGCACAACTGGCCCATCAATTGTGGTGCATGGGAAAAATTGTGTTGCTTTTCCAGGTCTTTCAATTCTTCCATGTGTTCCAACTGCAATAAATTCATCAAACATTATCATGCTCGCGGGGTTAATTGCTTTTGCCATTATTCCGGTTGTTCTTCCTCGTCCGTATCTTAATCTAAATCCGCCCCATGAACTTGGGTAAGCAAGTATTGGTCTTCCTGCAGCTAATCTATCAAGGAATGCTTTGTTTGGTTTTACTTCGATTTTTGTAGTAGTTTTTTCTACTTTAACAATTTTTTCTAAAAAATCCCAGTTCAATCCATAATCTTTTGCAGTTTTCATTACCCATAGTGCTTTTAGTGCAAGTCCTTCAGAAACAACTAATCCCATTCCTCCGCGAATTCTGTTTGTTGGAATTTTTGCAATATCTCTGTGAGCGGATACTTCTACTTCTTCGGTTGGGACTCCGTTAATACAAACAGGACAACCATTAATTATGATTCTTATTTCTTCATCTTTCATTGTGTACTGTCTTGAAATTACTTCTGTTTGGTATATTCCAATTTCTTCAACGTAACGTTCAACTTCGTCTTGTGTTGGTTTGTATCTATCAAGGCCCATGTATGTTCTTGCAAAATCTCCAAGGATTAATGGGATAACTGTTGAACTTCCCCCTGCGGCTCTAATTGGCCCGGCAAAATAAATATCAATATATTTTGATCCGTCTTGATTTGAATTAATTTCTACTTTTGGCACTCCATCAAGCGGTGCAACAACAACTCCTTCAGTTTCAATTAGTAGACAAGTTTTGATTCCAATTTCAACTCTCTTTTGATCATCAGGAATTTTCCACCATTTTTGATCCAAAATTTCTACGAATAATTGGAAGTATGCTTTTCTTCTGTCTTTTTTTTCTTCAAATATTTCTCTAAATCTTTTAGCAAGTCCAGTTAAGCCGATAATTGTCTCTGCACGATCTGCCAAGTCCACTGCAGGAGTTACTTCAACAAAATTAGTTAAGTCTACCCCGGTTTGTTTTGCATCTTGTGCTCTTTGAAATACTGCAAGAGTATCTCTTTGGATTAACCTAAAATATTCTTTAACGTGCGGTGCTGCAGCAAAAGGAATTTCTTGAGAAATCATTTCTGTTGGAGAAAGTTTTTTTACAATACTTTGTTTTGCTTTTTCTTCTTCAGTAAAAGGAGTAACAAACTTTTTTTCGGAAACTTCTGCCGCCCCAACTTGTCCAGGATTTTGAGTTACTTGTGTTTCAACCATATTTAATCACAAATTTTATTGCTGTCCCTCAATAATATCTCGCTCAACTGTTTCTTTAGAAAAGTGAACTTCACTTATTTGTCTGTTCTTTAAATTAATCATTGGGAATACACAAGGAGTTGGTGTGTGTCCAATTTTTTTCTGAAAATCCGTTTGTCCTTCCCAACACCCAGAATTAATTATGGAAGTCCCGCGGTACGTTGCATATCCTTTGTGGTGCATGTCCCCAAACCAAATAAGATCCGGTTCTTCTTTGATAACCATATAATCTCTCCCTTCAGGAACATAAGGATTTTTTCCACCATACTTTGGCATTAAGTCTCTTTTCTTCAAAAGTTCAACCATTCCTTCTTGGGGTTTTGACATCTCAAGAAAACTTACGGAACTAATTAAATCGTGAACACTTGGACCGTGATAAATTAAATTTTTTATTCCTTCCGTTTCAACCCATGAAGGGGACGCAATGAAATGAAAGTTTCTTAGCTTTGATAAACGCGGAACAAATTCTTTGTCAATTGCTGGTTGCGGTTCAGCTCTTCTAACAGCATCATGCTGCCCAGGACAAATGAACACATGAATGTACTCAGGAATTTGCAACATTAAATCTTCAAACTTTGCGTATTGATCATAAACATCTTTGATTAGTAATTCTTCAAGTTGCCCAGGGTATACTCCAATTCCTGCAACATTGTCCCCTGTAACAAATAAGTATTGTATTTTTCCAACTCTTTCTTGTTGTTTCTCAGTTAATCCTTTTCCGTTTAAGTAGTCAAGTAGTTTTCCAAATTGTTCTTCAAAAAATAATTTACTTCCAATGTGTAAATCCGTTATTCCTCCAATGTAAACATCTTCATTAATTGTTTTTGCAGAACGAATTGGCATGTCCGGCCAGTATACTTCTTTAATTATAATAAAATCTTTCCCCCATTTTGTTCCTTTGATTCCCAAAACATTATCCTCAATTATTCTTTCAGCTTTTGCCATTACTTCTTTTTCTTTTTCCATTACAAGTGCAATGCATTTTGAATCCATATCCTCAATTTCAAAAGCAGTGTGTCCTTTTTTTGTAATCCATTTTTTGTTCACAATTCCGATTACATCCACTTTTTCTTTATCGTGAATTCCTGCTAAATTTTTTATTGGGATTGGGGAAAGATTGTGTCTTGCTTTTAACATACTTGAGAGTAATTCATATTTGCTCCTAAACAATCTAAGAAAATCATCCACTTTTCCTTCCGAACTACTTTTTCCAGTTACATCATATTCTTCCATTACTCGATAGTTTGGTGCACGGTCTTTTGCTTGGGCAGTAAATGAAACTTTTCTTACTTCCACCTCATCCGCAACTTGGGAAAGTTTTGTTCGGGCAAGTTTTTTTTCAAGAACTATAGGTTCAACAAAAAAGTTTCCTTCCGCAACAAGTTCGTCAAGAATTTGTTTCCAAGTATTATTTTGGGCAAGTAGAGCAACCGCATCTTTTGAAAGCATTAAGCCGGATACTTCTGCGTATTTTAGTATGTCGTTATCAGTAGGAATTATTTCAGACATATCGCTCAAAACCTTTTTTTAAAGTTTTGGTGTTTTCGCATTCTTTTCTAAAATAATTAGTTCACAAAAAAAGTAGCGTTATTTCATTTTTTCTTTTGCTTCTTCTATGAGGGAGATTACGTGCCAAATATCAGTTCTTGTATGATCCGGCATGTTAACATCATTACTGATGTCGTCAAGCAAATATATTGCTTCACTCATTGAAGTTGCATTGTTTTGTTTTGCTTTTGCAACTGCTGCTTCTACTTTCGCCCTAATGTTTCTTGGAACGGCTCTATCAGAGAGTATTTCCCCCATAATTTGTAGCATTTCTTCGTTCATATTAAATCACTAGTGGCATTTTTGTGCGAATAATTAAATTAAAATTCGCGAGTACCAATACGAATAATTACTGAATAAAACCTTTAAAAAGGAACTTACGCCATTGCTTTGGAAAGATAAGCCACTGACTTAGAATTATCCCAAAGAGCATAATTTAGTCTTCAGTAGTCATTCCTTCAAAGAGCTTTTTCCCTTTTGCTAAGAAGTAATCTTTCAGAGCAGTTTTGTCTGCTCCATCAATCACAATATCATATTCTTCAAACTTTTTCTTAGCGTTTTCAACTTGGCTTTCGTTAGCAATATCCGATTTTGTTATTACTACCATGAATTTGTGTTTTGTGAAAAGTTTTTTTATTTCAATTAGTAAACTTTTTTGAACATCCAAATCATCTGTTGGATCAACAACAAATGCAAGTATTCCTTTCAAGTACTGTAATGCAGTAATTGCTTTTAGTTCAATTTTGTTTCTTTCATGTAATGGTCTATCAAGTAATCCAGGAGTATCAATTACTTGTATTGGTAAGTATCTCATCATGAATACTCCAACATTAAGCCCTTTTGTTGTGAATGGATAGTTTGCAATCTCTGGTTTTGACTCAGTAATCTTTTTCAATAAAGTACTTTTTCCAACATTAGGAAATCCAGCTAAAATTATGCATTCTTCATTTGTTCTTACGCTTGGAAGTTCGTTTAATTTTCTTGCACTTTCATTATAGTATTCAATGTGTTTTCCTATTCCTTTAATGAGTGAAGCCATTCTCCCAATATATGATTTTGTTACTTCTAAGGCTTGCTTTTCTCTTCCTCGAGAGTATCTTAATTCTTTAATTTTAACTAAGTGATCTCTTCTGATTTTTTTAATTAATCTTCCTACAGAAGATAAACTGGATAATGTTTTTTTCATTTCAGGAACATCAATAATACATTCGTACAAATCGTGATAGAACGGATCTAGTTCTTCAAATGAAGGAAATTGTGAAGATGCTTTGAATAATTTTTCTTCTAAGTAATTTGCAGAGGCATCAATTTTTGCCATTTCTTTTCCATTGATTGTGTAAAACTCAGTTTTTTGTTTAGGGTATTCCATTGAGGATTTTCGCCCTCTATTTAGCGCAGCGTCAATTAATACTTGCGGTTTTTCAACAAAATTTATTTTAGTACTCATCTTTTCACCAATTCAAAATTACTTAACTTTCATTGCTTGTTCTACTTTCCCTTCTCTTATTGCTCGTTTAGCACTTGCTATTTCAGACCTAATTGCCCTCGCTACTTCCTTGTCAGGAGAGGCTTTAAGTGATTTTACAATATCAATTGCTCTTTTTGTGCTCTGACTTAATTCCCCTTTCTTCATTTCCAATGCTACTTTTTGATACAATCGCAAGATAGAAAATCTGGCATTATGCCCCCTCTTCAGATATCTCGCAAATTTTGATGGAACATTCTTTAGTTTGGCTCTTTTCAAACTTGCCCTCATACAATATTTATTGTTTAGGAGGGTTTTAATTAGTGCCAGTAGGGCATATTACGACGCTTTTTAATTGTTTTGAATTTATTGTATATCAAAAGAAAGGGTTTTTTGATGCAAGATTTTTACAAGAATGACTTCAAAAGAATGATGATTATACCAACAATCATAATGCTTATTCTAATTTTATATGTTTTTGTTTTACCCGTAGTATTACCAACAGTTTTTCCAGGAATCAAACCCGGTGTTGATTTAACTGGGGGAAATGTATTGATTTTCCGTTCAGATAAAGAGATTACTGAAGCCCAATTAGTTTCTGCACTTAGTGAATTTAATTTACCAGAACTAAAGCCTTCAATTATCGCTTCGCCTACAGGATATGGTGCTTGGGTCCAATATGGAAAAGATCCAAAAGTAACTGCAGTTGAACAATTATTAGCAAAAGCAAACACTGCTCTTGAAACTTCTGACAAAGATTCTATTGCTTTTTCAAATGAAGTTTTTACTGAACTAGGAAAACCAACTCAAACTTTTGACAACGCAAAAACTGCTTTACTTGCGGCACAACAAGCTCTTGCAGATTACAAGGAAGAGTTTTCTAAAAAACTCCAAGATACTTTAACTCAAAAACTTAGTTTGGGTTCAAACGTTGAATTCCAAAAAAGAGAGGTTTCAGCTACTCTAGGTAGTGCTTCTTTTAGTTCCTCAATTTTTATTTCAATTCTTGGAGCAATAATGGTAACTATTGTTGTTTTCATTGCATTTAGACAATTAATTCCTTCAGCAGCAATTATTCAAGCAATGATCTTTGATGTAATAGCTGGTCTTGCAGGAATGGTTTTCCTACAAATCCCACTTTCATTAACTACTCTGCCAGCTTTACTAATGTTAATTGGGTATTCAGTGGATACTGATATTATGCTTACTTCAAGAATGCTTAAAGGAAAAGATGGAACTCCTGGAGAGAGAGCAACTTCTTCAATGAAAACAGGAATTACAATGACTGGTACTGCTCTTGGAGCATTAACTGCAATGATAATTGTTTCATACTTTTACCAAATAGATGTTATTTACCAAATTTCAGTAATACTATTCTTCGGTTTAATCGGAGATATGATTTCAACTTGGTTTATGAATGCACCAATACTATTGTGGTGGGTTGAGAAAAGAGAAAAGGAGCATAAAAAGTATTAATTGTTTTGTTTGTGTGATTAACTATGGCTAACGTTTTGATTAAGTATTGGCAATTAAGTTTTGTTGCGATAGTAATAATTCTCTCCGTTGCACTTATTGGAGTGTACGGAATCAAATTAGGAATGGATTTTAAGGGAGGAACACTTTACCAAGTTGAATTGCAAAATCCTGTTACTTCCGAAGAAATAACTAGAATATCAAATATTATTGCTCAAAGAATTGATCCAACTGGACTAAAAGATGCTACTGTTTACCCTGTGGGAACCCAATTTATTGTTGTCCAATTATCCGAAACTGATCCAGTGGAACTTGAAAAAGTAGAATCCAGAATCAGACAGCAAGGAAGATTTGAATCAACTTTAGACGGAAATGTTATTTTTACTGGTGACGAGATTAAGAAAGTTCAAAGAAGCGATAATTCTTTTGGGGTATTCAAAGCAGGAACTAGTGCTTATGAATGGAGTTTGCCTTTTGTTTTAAGTGAAAAAGCAGCAAGAAACTTTATGGAAAGTACTTTCCACAAGTGTAATGCAACAGGAACTTCAACAAACGGATTACCAACTTATACTTGCGAGAAAACAATTTTCTTTTTAGATAAACCAAAAGCACTAATAGTTACTACTGTTGAACAAGAAGAAACTGACACTCTTTTACTTTCTGAAGGAAACAAATTTGAAAACATCCCCCAAGATACTCAATTAGATGAACTAATTTTGGATTCAATGCTTACAGTTTTAACTGTTGATAACAATAAAGGACTTGACAAAATTGCTGCGGCCAAAGTATTATCCACAACTAAGAACGCAGTTGTTTCCCCAAGTGTTAGTGACAGTGTAAAAAGCGATTTGAATGCACTTGGTTTCACAGTAATTGTTACTCAAGGAAAAAAGGATCTTCCATGGATCTGGACTGCTCTCGGGGCAAAACAAATTATTAGTTTAACTGAAGGAATTACTAATGAAGATATCCCTGAAGGGCAAATGGATAGAGCAAAAATTTTCTCTACACTTAGAATTACTGGACAAAGACCTACTCTTGAAGAAGCAAGAAGCGATCTTGAAGAACTTGCAATATTACTTGAAAGTGGATCTTTACCAACTCCTGTTAAAACAATTTCAAAAGAAACTATTTCTCCATCCTTAGGAGATTCTTTCCTTTCAAATGTAATACTAATGGCATTACTTGCAGGAATTATTGTTTCAGGAATAGTTGTAATAAGATACAAATCTCTTAAACTTGCAATACCAATTTTGATTACTGGTGCAAGTGAAATAATAATTATGATGGGCTTTTTAGCACTTATTCAAAGACCTTTGGACTTAGCTGCTTTCGCAGGATTAATTGCTGCAATTGGTACGGGAGTTGACTCTGAAATAGTTATTGCTGATGAAATAATGGGCAAATCAAAAACTGCTCATGAATCTTTACTTCAAAGAGCAAAGAGTGCATTATTCATTATTGGAACTAGTGCTTTCACAATGATCGGAGTAATGGGGCCAATTGTTTTATTCTCAAGAAACTTACCAGGACTAGACAAGTTGTACGGATTTGCTGTTGTAGCAATAGTTGGAGCACTAATTGGAATAATAATTACAAGACCTGCTTTCACAAAGATAGTTGAAATGATTGTTCACGGAAAAGAAAAAGAAGAACACCGAGAATAAGCCTTTCATTTCATCTAAGCAAAAGAAATAAGACTTAACTAATTTTCTTTGCGCAAGTAATTCCACAAAGCATAATAGAGGTACTGAAAGTGTTCCCAAAGAACTAATTGGGCAACTTTTCTAAGATAATATATTATATTAGTTCACTAAAATCTTTAACAAGATACATCTTTTTCATTCCAAAATACCAAATAAATAATATTACTCCGCTCATAATAAACCAAGTGAGTTCATGAACTAAATTAGCATCAAATCCTGCCTTAGAGAACAGTAGTACTAATGCAACCCGAGGGATGTTTACTATTAGTAATATCCCTAGTCCAATAAGAAACAAAGTTAGTTTTTTAGTTAAATTTGGTTTGTTTAATGAAAATATAGTTGCCGCCAAGATACTTGCACTCATTAACCCTGTACAAGCGTTCCCGACAATAAAAATTGCCCCATTAGCATAAATAATAGCGTTTTGTGCGGGCAATCCAACAAGCAAGGAAGCTATTCCCGCAATTAATTCATTAAGCCACGCAAGGGGAAGTATTTCTATAATAGAACTTAAAATAAAAAAGATTAGAAAAAACTTTATTGCAAAAATGAGAAGCTTTCCATTTTCAGAAAAACCCAGTTTTTTGAGTACCTTAGGGGAGACTTTTTTTTGAATCAATTTAGTTTGTTTAAGATTTTTTTTTCCTTTCACCAAGGCACCTTTTTGAGTTTCAATTTGAAAGCAACATAGTTACTCGCAGAGTGAATAAAGAATGTTGCAACTAATAAAACAAGAACTAACCAAACTTCAGGAATTCTAAAGAAAGTACTTACTATTAACCCGCCTACAATAAAATCAAGTTGATCTGCAAGCACCCATTGTTGTCCACTCTTTATTCCAAATCTTCTTTTAAAAAAACTTTTTGTTATGTCTCCCAAAATTGCACCGGTTGAAAGAAATAAAGCTAGGCCAAAATAATTAGGAATTACAATTAGCACGTATGGAAAAATTAGTGCGATTATTGCTCCCGCTAAAGTTCCTGCAGTAATCCCCGCAAGAGTGCCTATAATTGTTTTTCCTTTTCCAAGTATTGGTTTTCCAAATATTTTTAGTCCAAGATCAAGTTGAGTTTTTCCATGAACAATTATTGGGGTTGCATTTGCAATGTAAAGCGGGAAAACGTAAAGTAAAAATATAGTAGCTAGTTCAATTAACAGAGTGGCTGATTCAATTAGTTCCATTATTTCACCGACAGTCTACAAGACAAAATAGTAGTTTTCTAGATTAATAACCCCAACAGTAAGCAAAATATTGCACCCGCCATTGACCCAATCATATTTACTTGTGTGTTATCAAGTAACTTTTTTGTTTCAAATAGTGCCCCAAATATTGAATCCACATTTGACCCTACAAGCCCAGCTAATAAAATTAATAGAGCTGCGAAGGGGTTTTGGAAAAAATAAAAATAAGTTATTGCAATTACAATTCCCCCAAATAGAGCCGCTGCTTCCCCTAAGAGAGTTACTCCCCCATCTGTGCCTCTTGGAACTTTTCTTAGAGTAGTAATCATTACAGGGGTTTGTTTTGAGTAGTACCCTATTTCAGAAGAAAGTGTATCAGCTAGTGCTGCAGAGATTGCTCCAAAGAAACCCAGTTCAAAGAGAAGTGCTTTTTGCGGGAAAGGCACTATTAAAACTAACATTATTAGTGCGGGAAGTGAATTTCCTATCACATTCCAGATGTTTCTTTGTTCGTGTTTTTTTCTAGGATAGTTGCTTGCAATTTCCCCTATTATAAAGAATAGTACAACCATTAGTAAATCTACCAGTGGATGTGGCCCGTAAGTGATTGCTGCAAGTCCAACAGCGTTCCCAATTAGTATTCCTTCTAAGTCAAGTAGTTTCTTTTTGTAAGAGAGTATTGAAAAAAAAGCTAAGAAAATAAGTATTAGGCCGAGTAGAATTGGATCGTTTAGAGCCATAACTCCCAATTTCCTTTTACTTAGTTTCAATAAAAGTTGATTTTGAAACAATTACTTTTTTTACAGGGCAAACTTTCAAAGCTTTTTTGAATAGTTCGTTTGAAAAGTTTCCAAGTAATAGTTCTTGTACAACTAATTCAAAGTCTTTGCCGTTTAAAGTAGCAACTTGTTCTTCAATTAATTTTCTAATACCAGTTTTTTGTGCATTTGTTGCTTTTCTGTCAGTTACTACAACAACACTAGTCATTGCTTCTCCGCCAACAACAGGAATTCTTTTTACAAGAGCAACTTTAGAATTTCTTCTTCTAATAGTTCTTCCTAATGTTCCTTTATTAATTTCAAATGTTGAAACAACTGTTGAAGCTGTTTGTCCTTGAACATCATTTACTTTGAATGAAATAGAGTAATCTCTTTTTGCTCTTTGTCCAGTAACAGTATCAAGAGTAGTTTTCATTATTCTACCCATTACGTTCTTTGGTTTTTCTCCAGGAGTGTCTCCAAGAGGTCTTCGATCAAATATTTTTGAAGAAACAACGTTGAACCATTTTTTCTTTTTCCATTTATCAACAGTTTTTCTTGCTGCAGAAGCTTTCTGTGCCTTACTTTGTTGTGCTGTTTGTTCTGCCATTTTGATTCACCCATTCACTTCAATATTTCATCTAATTTTTTCAAACTTTCAATTCCCTCGCCTTGGAAAATTATTTTTCCATTTTCCAATAGCTTGGTTTTAACTTTCATTTATTTTCACTTACTCCACTACTTCACTAGTAATGCAGCTTGTTCTGGTGTGTATGCCCAACCAGTTGGTATTCTGCTTTTCTTAGTGTAATATTTTGTTAATCTTCTGATTTTTGATACAGTTAATTCGTATCCTCTTTTTGCTGAGTAATCGTGTTTATTCTTTTCCATGTGGTTGAATAAAACAACACTTCTTCTGATTAAATTTAATAAATCTTCTGGCATTTCTCCAACTAATTTGTTTTCTTTTAATACTTCTTGGATTCCTTTTCCAGTTGTTTCTTTGAAGTTCTTTATTCCGTGTTCGTCTCTAAGTAAAAGCCCAATTGAACTAGGAGAGTGACCTGCGTTAGCTAGTGACACTACTTGTTCTTCAAGTTCTTCTCGTGAAAATTCTTGTTTTGCTTGTTTTGTTTCTTTTGCTTTCTTTTTAGCTGCCATAAATATCCAACTCGAAAATTTCTTCCAATACTATATTCAAAATTTAACCTTCCAACCCTACTGGTATTGGAAAGAACAATAAAAACTGTTCTTTGCAAAACATCGTTCTGCAACTCAATACTTACTTTAGAAAAAAGAAGCTTTATAAAGCTTGCTTTGAGCTTTTCAAAAATCACCCTTGTCGAACTGGCACTTTAATTAATGATATCTTGCTCTTTTTTCAATTGCTTCCATTCGAGTATGCAACTCTTTGTCCGGATTATACCCTTCCATGACAAGTTTCCACCCTTTTTTTAGGGAAGAGTGTGTTGCGTTGAAGGTTTTTTTGAATACAACTAAATCAGTGGCCCTATCTTCGACTTTTTTTGAATAGAATCCTAATCCAAAATCAATGAAAAATAGATTTCCTTTCTTTTTTACTCTTTTGAGAAGTTCTTCGTTTTGTTTAATCTCATTTTCGTCAACAAAAATAATATTTGAAGTGGTTAAATCCCCGTGAATTATCCCCAAATCATGGATTTTTCTAATTAATTTTCCCGCTTCTTTTGCAAGTAAGGGTTTTTTTTCAATTACCTCCTTTAGTCTTTTTCCAGGAATAAATTCCATTAATATCTCGGCATTATTTTCATCAACTTTTATAACATCAGGAACGTTTATTGCAAAAGACACGTCGCGGAGTATTTTTGCTTCAGAACGCGTTCGAGTTTTTCTAATTAACAAGTCGAGCCCGGGAGCACGATAGGATTTGGGAATTCTTTTTTTTGATAAAACTAATTTTCCACAAAAAATTTCTTCCGTTAGTTCGGCTTCTGCCCCTTTTTTAAAAAAACTATTTTTTTGCATAAGGATTATTTTTCAAGAAAAGAATTTATTCTTTTTTTCCGCTAACAAGGAATGCAATTACTGCGAATAGCACTAGGATAACCAAAAATGAATTATTATCCGGTATTGAAAATGAATTATTTTCATCAATAACTGTTGTCAAGTAAATCGTTCTTGAACAAATCTCACACTCTTGAGGAATTGAAAGGGAAAGTTGAAGGTTTGTATTGAGCGGCATATTTTCATCAGAAACAGTAATTACATTTCCCGCAGAAAGACAATTCAAGTCAGAAAATGTTTTTGAATAATCTCCAGCCCCAATGGTTAGTACTGCCCCACCACGCACATCATTCAAACATGTTAGCGACATATTCAAGTTTCCGTCATAATTTGCAATAAAGTTTGTTATTGAGTTTCTTGTGGCTATTTGCACGCAAGTATTTCCACTTTGAAGGTACCCTTCTTCACATTTCCATTGGCAGTAAGAAGAATGACTCGCTTTTGAATTATAATCCCAAATTGTTGTTGTGGGCGGAGAGGAAATCAAATATGCCCCAATTCCTTTTATGATTCCTTTGTATCCTATTGGCACATTTCCTCCACAGGCTTTGTAAGAACTATCAATCACACAGGCATTTCCTTGCACATGGAAGTATTGGTTACAATAACTCTGGCATTTTTGTCCAAGTATGCAGTTAGTTGAACTTGAAATTAAACTCCAATTCATGTCGTGTGTTAACCCGCTATTTGCATCAGCGCAGGGAGTAGAATTTGTATCTAAGTTTCCCCCACAAAAATATGTTCCTGGAATTATAGGGACACAGGTATTTCCCAAAGGGTAGTAACCTAAGTTGCATGTTGTTTCACATTTTGGATTAGATCCTTGGGGAGCACTACAATATTCAACTAAGGAAATATTTGCTTGAGTAATTAATCCATAATTGTCATCTGGGCAGAGGGTTGCATTTGTATCAATTGATCCTGCACAAGATAACATTGAGGAACAAACTGGCGAACCAATATATCCATCATATCTTGTTGCACCTTCAACTAATTTAGCGTCTACGCAAAGTTTTCCAGTGTAAGGCCCAAGCGTTCCAGAATCGCCCCCATGTATAGTAACAATACTTCCATTCACTAAAGTATCTGAACTAAAATTTGAAACGCCATCAGTAATAATTCCCGGCACACAATCTTGGGTAGTAGGATTAATATCGCAAGGACAGCTTGGAGCATGTTCATTATTTTGGTTGAGCGCTTGGTTGTATAAAAGATAATTGTTTACTTCATCAATTAACCCGTCTTTGTCCTCGTCGAGCCCGTTACATGTTTCTTGAGAAAGTCCGCATTTTAAGTAAATGTTTAAATCACTAATAATTGTTTCAACGCAAGTGTCTGGGTCGCCTTGTTTGTGCGCAATATTAAAAGTTAGTTTGTCCGTTAACTGCACAGGAATTTGCGCATAAAACTTTTTGTCGCACTCAGTACACACATCTTGGATATACCCAGTTCCGGTTGATTTTGGAATATCAAAAATATTATAATCTGCGCCTAATCCGAAAGTTATTTCTGCTCCGCAACTTTTTGTATGATCCGTCCAATTTACTCCAATTGCTCCAACGTTAAGATCTTCTCCAAATAAATAAGTGTATTTGTTTCCATCCTTAATTGTAATATCAGTTGTAAATCTTTTTGTTAAACGTGTGTCATAAGTTCCTTCATCAATTTCTCCGTCTAAATCATCATCAATTCCATTACAGACTTCAACAGTCCCAAGTCCGCAAATATTTTGATTCAATGTTCTTCCACTAAAAATTGTCCCAGTTATTGTCGGAGGAACACAACTAAACATTTTTATTGTGCCGGCATTGATTAAAGGATTATTTGTTCCGCTAAAACTAATTTTAGGTAAGTTTGAAAATTTTTCTAAGTAAAATATATTTTCTGATTTTCCAGCTTCACTTAAACCTGCGCTTTGAACTCCCGCACCCATTCCTCCGCGAGTGTCAACGATTCCATTTATAGTTAAACTTCCACCAGAGTATAATAAAATTCCTCCACCAGCACCCATTCCTCCGTTTCCTCCAGTGCCTCCGCTTTTTGCAGAATTTGTTGCTCGCCCAGTATTAAGAGTGGTTACAAACTCTGCTCCGTTTAAGTCTCCCCCATTTGTTCCAGAATATCCTCCGAACCCTCCAAGAGAAGTTCCTGTTGAATTTGCTGAGCCCCCGTCTGCTCCGGCCCCACAATAATCAGGAACTTTATTATTGCAATTTGAAATATTTATGTTATACCAACTACCAGGAGTAAATTGTATATACGCCCCTGCTAAACCATTTCCGGATTTTGATGAACCGCTTGTAGTTATTTTTCCGGTTGAAGAAATTATTGTATTATTTTGGCTGCTTAAAATTATTGCCCCTCCCCCTCTTGTTCCTGCAGCTCCTCCGCCACCGCCCCCATTTGCTGGTTGGCCTGGTTCTCTGCATGCTCCAACTCCTCCACTTCCTCCTCCTCCGCCAGAACCCATTAATACATTTGTGTCAGTTGAAGTATCCCCATTTATTCCTGGTGATGCGTATCCTCCATTTTGACCGTCATTTCCATTAATTCCCCATTTGCAAGTGTTTGTTGTGTCACCAGTTAAACTAGTTCCCCCACTTCCTTTTGCAATTCCCCCGCCAGAACCGCCAGGCCCAGAATAAGCAAGTTTCAAAGCAGAAGCATATGCGCCACCACCATTACTGCCCCCATAATTTCCAAATCCTTTCTGCCCAAATATTAATCCGCTTTGTAAATAGAATCCTGTTGTTGAACTATCATCTTCAATTCCTGGAAGCCCCCCGCCTCCGCCTCCGCCACCATATCCTGCGCCGGTCGCATCTAAATTTCCATCAACAAAAATATTCTGAGCATTAACATCAAAAGTTCCACAAGTAGTGCCGTTAAATGGTTTTACGTTAACTTTTACGCCTGAAGCAATTTTAAAATTTTTAACATTAATGTGCTTGCCCGCAACTTCCATGTTTATCGGAATATTCCAATCTTCGCCAAAATGATCTGTTATTGTGGAAGGTGTTCCGTCATAACAAACATCGCAAACTCCAACTCCGCCCACAGAAATATTTTCATCAATTAATCCATCAGCATCATCATCAAGTCCATTACAAATTTCTGTCGTACCAAATCCTGCACAATTAGTTTGCGTCAAAGTTCGTCCGCTTGAAATTGCACCGAATATATTTGGCGCAGCACAACTAAATATTTTTACTGAACCCCCATTAGCAGAAGTGTTCCCTCCGCCAAGATTATTTATTGTTCCTGAAAGGGTTACAGAATATGCTTTGATTAATATTCCTCCGCCAGCTCCTGCTCCGCCGGAACCAGTTGTATAATATGCGGTAAGCATGTGATAATTTACTCCGCCTAAAGAACTACTGGAGCTATTTGCATTTCCTCCATTCACCCCTGCCATGGAATGATAACTATTTTCATAAGCTCCGTTAAAATAATTATTTCCATCTAACCCGTTACCTGTTGAAGAAATTTTTCCTTTAGAAGAAATGTTTCCTGAAATAAATATGTTATTTAATGCAAAAAGTTTTACACTTCCTCCTCCCGAATTCCCTGCACCCCCACCAGAACCTGGGCCCATTTCACTTTGATATCCCGAACCACCAGAGCCTCCTCCGCCACCGCCCCCGCCAGAACCCATATTAACATCGATTAAAGTATTATCACAAACAGAAGTAATTCCATTACAATACTGCCCATTTGATCCGCTTAGACCTGCGTAACCTCCGCAATCATTTGCGCCCGAACAATTAGATGTTAAAGCACTTCCCCCAGTTCCACCAGTTCCGCCAAAGAATCCGCCACCTTTTCCTCCCGCTCCTCCAGCTCCGCCAGTGCAGGCTCTCCACAAACATTCTCCTGCAACGTAAGTACTTGTCCAACTACTATTCCCATTGGATCCGCTACTTCCTCCAAAAACTCCAACTCCTCCAGCCCCACCAGCTTTTGGGCCTTCTTCAGAACGTCCACTTGCTCCTCCGCCACCACCGCCCCCGCCACCATATCCTGCACCGGTTGCATCTAAATTTCCATCAACAAAAATATTCTGAGCATTAACATCAAAAGTTCCACAAGTAGTGCCGTTAAATGGTTTTACGTTAACTTTTACGCCTGAAGCAATTTTAAAATTTTTAACATTAATGTGTTTTCCTGCAACTTCTATGTTTGATAAAATATTCCAATCTTTATTTGCGTGATTAATTATTGTTGAAGGATTTCCATCGTAGCATACTGCACACACGCTTCCCTCATCAGTTAATCCATCACAATCATTATCTTTTCCGTCACAAATTTCTATTGCGGTTGGTTTAATTGTAATATCTAAATCATCACAATCTGTTGAAGTAGAAACATATCCTGTTGGCGCACTGCACGCCAAAGTACTGGCGGAAGCTAAACCATATCCATCTCCATCCGCGTCACGGTAGTATGTAGATTTATTGTAACAAGCTCCAGCGCTTCCACATTGAGGGCATGCGCAACCTAAACGATTGCTTGAGTCAATACATATTTCATGCCATGGAGGATTGTCTGCCTCGGTGCATATCACAGTATACCCTTGAAAACATACTTCATTACTGCTGCAAGATAATCCATCTGCGCTGCATCTTCCAGCGCGAGCTCCCCCGCCGTACAATGAGTCCCAATAATGATCTTGGGGTGCACGAACACTCGTGCAATGAGAACTGCAAGGATCAACAGCGAACACGTTTGAAAAAATTATAATTGATAAGAAAATAAGTACTGCAATTATTTTTGCACCCATCAAAGACCACTAACATTTTTCTTCAAAGAAATTTTTTATTTGATTTATTTCTTCTTGTTGTCCTAAAACTATTTGCAATTGATTTTCTCGAAGAGATTTTTTTGCTTCTTCGCTTAAGGAATTAATTGAATTAATTGCTTTTGTAGAATAGTCAAACGCAAGCGTAACTGATGAAATTATTTCTTGAACTTCGTTTGAACTGCATTTGATTTGTTTAGAATTAATTGGCGCAGAGTCAATAATTGTTTTATTTAAATAATAAAATGTCTCTGCGGAGTAGAGTTCTGCTTCGATTATTCTTGCACTTTCCCCGCTTGATTTAGATCTAAGTAAAGAGAGTTCGCTAATGTAATCGTTCATTGTAGTTATACTGCTTGAGTAACCGTTTACTACAAAATATTTTTGTTCCAATACTCCTAATTTTGAAAGGGCTTCTTTATCTGTTTGAGTTGGAGCAGTGCACCCGAATAAAAGTACTAAGAAAAGAACGGTTATCCCTGAGGAAAGAATTGTTTTGTTTAAACCCATGGTATCTAGTTAAATATAGCTTAATTGGGTATTAAATCCTTTCTTTGGCGTTCTAAAAGCTTACTTTAATAGGATAAAATAAGTCTTTTAACAAAAAGTAAAGTCAAAACAAGAGCTAAAAATTACCCAGTATTTTGTCAAATATTCCTTTTCTTTTCTTCGCGCTTTGGGTTTCTTTTTCAAGGTCTTCAAGGAGTTCTTTTTGTTTTTTTGTTAGGCTTTTAGGAGTATCCACAATAACTTTTATGTATTCGTCTCCACGTCCGTCTTTGTTCAGTCTTTGTATTCCTTTTCCTTTCATTTTGAAAATAGTTCCTGTTTGTGTTCCGCTTGGAATTTTCAAGTCCGCTTTTCCTTCAAGTGTTGGGACTTCAACTGTTGCACCGAGTGCGGCTTCAGTAAATGAAATTGGTATTTCTGCGTAAATGTCTTCTTCATCTCTTTTGAATATTTCGTGATCTTCAACTAGTATTACAATGAATAAATCTCCTGCGCCGTGTCGTCCTTCGTGCCCTTTTCCAGCTAAACGTAAATGATTTCCATTATTTATTCCCGCAGGAATTTTTACGCTAATACGTGCTTGTTTTGCAGTAAATCCGCTTCCTTTGCAAGCAGAGCATACTTTTTCAGGAATTTCTCCTTTTCCACTGCAAGTATGACAAACGCTTTGGCTTTGGAACACTCCGAATGGAGTTCTTTGTTGTCGGATTTCAAATCCTCTTCCCTTACAAGTAGGGCATTGTTTTAGTTCTCCTTCAGCCCCAGAACCGTGACACTTTTCGCATCTTTCAATTCTTTCGTAAGCGATTTCTTTTGTTTCACCAAAAGCTGCTTCTTTGAAGGAAATATTTAATTCAATTTTTATGTTAGACCCCGTGTCTCTCTTTTGTTTTCTGCTTCCCCCGCCGAACATTTCGTTCAAATCAGAGAACCCACTAAAATTATTTCCAAACCCAAATTGGTTGAAAATATCTTCAAAATCAAAATCTTGACCTTGGCCAAATCCGTGCTGTTGGTATCCTTGGAAGTTCTTTGCAGCGTCCCCATATTGGTCATAGTTTTGTTTCTTTTCAGGATCGTTTAATACAGAATAAGCTTCATTTATTTCTTTGAATTTCTTTTCAGCGTGTTCTTCTTTTGAAACATCAGGGTGATATTTTTTTGCAAGTTCTTTGTACGCTTTTTTTATTTCTTCAGGCGACGCACCTTTCTTTAGTCCAAGTACTTCGTAATAATCCATTGCCATCAACTAAAAAATATTAATTAAACTTTTTAACTTAGTTATTAATTATTTTCGTTCGTTTGCTCTCGCTGAAACTTTTGCAAAAACTATGTCCATTTTCCTTCCTTCATTTTTTTCGCGCAAAGAAGTTATTTTTCTTTTTAATTTGTTTGCTTGCCTAAGTAATCTTAAATGTTGTTCAGCAGATTTAACAGTCATCGTTTGACCCAAATGAGAAAATGCTTCGGAATTGATTCGCGCATGCTTTTCAATTAATCTTTGTGTTCGACGGTCATTAAACCGTACAATGCCCGTCTGAATTTGGGTTTTCAATTTTCCAAGTACGGGATGCATTTTTTTTCACCTAACTTGCAAACCAAGCTTCTTGTCGGGGAGGAAGTTTTTCTGTTTTTTTTACTTTCAATTGAATTTTCTCCGTTGATTTTGCAACCAACGGGGTTTCAACTGCAGGATTTATTTTTTTCTTATCCATCATTTCATTTCCAGTTATTTTATTTCTTAATTATTTATTTGAATTAATCACTTTTTCTTATCTTTGCTTTTGTCTTCAAACTCAGCGTCAACTACTTTATCTTCTCCATTACTATTGCCTTCGTCTGCATTATTATTACTTGCGCCAGCACCTGATGCAGCACCATCTTGCTGCATCTTGCCGTACACTTCAGAACCTATTGCTTGCAGTGCTTTATTCAAGTCTTCTACTTTTGAATTTACTACTGAAGCTTTTCTATCCTCTTTAGCAAGTTCTGCCTTTAAGTCATCAAGTTTTTCGGTGATTGACTTTTTTTGTGCATCAGATAATTTGTCTTTTAATTCTACAAGCATTTTTTCTGTAGAATAAGCTGTTGCATCCGCAGTATTGAAGACTTCAATATCTTCTTTTACTTTTTTGTCTTCATCAGCGTGTGCTTCTGCTTCTTTCTTCATTCTTTCAATTTCTTCATCGTTCAACTTTTGTGAAGCAACGATCTTGATACTTGTTTCAATTCCTGTTCCTTTATCTTTTGCAGTTACGTGTACGATTCCGTTTGCATCGATATCAAATATTACTTCGATTTGAGGCATTCCTCTTGGAGCTGGTAATATTCCAGTCAATTGGAATCTTCCTAAAGATTTGTTATCCCGAGAAAGTGGTCTTTCTCCTTGCAGCACATGAATATCAACTGCTGTTTGATTATCTACAGCTGTAGAAAATACTTGTGATTTCTTTGTTGGGATTGTAGTATTTCTTTCAATTAATTTAGTGAATACTCCCCCAAGGGTTTCTATTCCTAAACTAAGTGGAGTTACATCTAAGAGTAGCACATCTTTTACTTCTCCTGCTAGTACTCCTCCTTGTACTGCTGCACCCATTGCAACACATTCCATTGGGTCTATTCCTCTTTCTGGTTCTATTCCAGTAATTTTCTTTACGAAGTCAAATACTACTGGCATTCTAGTTGGTCCCCCAACTAAAATTAATTTATCTAATTCTGCCGCAGTTATTTTTGCATCAGCTAATGCTTGTGTTACTGGTTTTTCACATCGCTTTACTAATGGAGCAATTAATTCTTCTAATTTTGCTCTGTTTAATTTCATTACCAAATGTTTTGGTCCTTCTGGTGTTGCTGTAATATAAGGCAAATTGATATCTGTTTCTGTTACAGTAGATAATTCAATTTTTGCTTTTTCAGCTGCTTCTCTTACACGTTGTACAGCCATGGAGTCTTTCATTAAGTCTACTCCTTGTTCTGCTTTGAATTGATCAACAACATATTTGAGTAGGGTTTCATCCATGTCGGTTCCGCCGAGTTGTGTATCTCCCGAAGTTGATTTTACTTCGAATATTCCTCCGCCTAGTTCCATGATGGTAACATCTAAAGTTCCCCCACCTAAATCAAAAACCATTATTTTTGAATCTTTTCCTTTCTTATCAAGTCCATAAGCTAATGCAGCTGCTGTAGGCTCGTTAATTATTCTTACAACTTCAAGTCCCGCAATTTGTCCAGCATCTTTTGTTGCTTGTCTTTGATTATCATCAAAGTAAGCAGGAACTGTTATTACTGCTTTTTCTACTTTATCACCTAAAAAACTTTCTGCATCTCTTTTTATTTTCTGAAGAATGAATGCTGAAATTTGTTGTGGAGTGTAATCTTTGTTATCAATTTTATATTTATAATCTGTCCCCATTTTTCTTTTTGCTTTTGTAATTGTTCTATCAGGGTTTGTTACTGCTTGTCTTCTTGCAGGTTCTCCAACCAATAACTTTCCGTCTTTTGAGAAAGCTACGTAACTTGGGAAGGCTTTTCCATAAACTGTATTACCTTCTGCTGATGGAATTATTTTTGGTTTTCCACCTTCAAGTACACTTGCTGCACTATTACTTGTTCCTAAATCTATTCCAATTATTTTTGCCATATTCATTCACGCTCCAAATCGTTTAATTTTTTTTCTTTTACACTCCCATGTAAATGTCATTCCTAATTCATTCGTCCACTAGTCTCATACTTGAAAATTCTTTTCTTTTGTCAAACTCTCGTTAGCTCCTGGTATTTTATTTTCATTTTCATTCTTTTCTGGAGCACAATTTTTTGTATCCAAATTATTTACACTTACTTTTGCTAATCGAAGAATTTTTCCATTCAATAAATATCCGTCCATCAAAATACTTGCAACTACTCCGTCTTTAAGCGAAGGGTTTGTTTCTTGCATTAAGCATTCCATTTTATCATGATCAAAAGCATTCCCTTTTTCTGCTTTTATTTTTGCAACCCCATTTTTTTTCAAAATTCCAATTAATTGTTCGTGAACTATAACTAAATCCCTGCTGTGTTTCATTCCCACTTCAAGTGAATCAAGTACGGGAAGTAACTCTTCAATCAATTTTGCATTTGCCAGTACTTTGTAATCTTCATTTTGTTTTGCATTTCTTTTCTGATAATTTTCAAACTCTGCTTGAAGCCTTTGCAAGGTTTCGGTAAGTTCCTTAATTTTCATTTCTTCTTGATTTTGAGGATTTGCCAAAGGATTATTCTTTTGAGCAAAATTTACCTTTTCTTCATTTTGAGAAGTTGGGGCGTTTACCTCGGTAGGCTTTGCTTTCTCTTCAAATAAACCCATTAAATCACCATTTTGTCTAAACTGTCTGGACAATAACATATCTCTTTAGACAAAGGGTTTAAAAACCCTTACGTAGATTAAGTACAATAGCCTGTTTGGGGCATTTTTATGGCAAAGAATAAGCAAAATAGCTCTACTTTCATTGATATTTATCGTCCAGAACTAATCTCCCCTCTCTCAAAATCTAATTTTTCTCAAAAAAAATCAACGAAAAAAAAGCAACTAATCCTTGTTAAGCCCCCCATTTACAAAAATCAACTTGCCGAAGGATATGCATTACCAATAATGAAAGGCTCTGTTAAACACGTTTCTACTAATAGAAGTAAATTCAAAGTGGTTGTTAGAAAAGTTGAGCGCCCTTTCAAAGAGGATTTTGAACACCAATTAACTTGGATTTGTTCTTCTCTTGGTTTTTTTGAACCAATTGACAAAGATAAAAATGCGGCAGCGGTGTTTAAAGAAATTGTTCTTGCAACCGAAAAAGGGAGTGCGCTTAGTAGCACAGCTCTTGCTGAAAGAGTTGGAATGAGTAGAGGGGCAGTAATTAATCACTTAAATAATTTACTCAGATCTGGTTTAGTTGAAAAGAATGGAAAGTTTTATTCTGCAAGAAGCAGAAGTATGAAGCGAACTATTGAAGAGATTGAAGAGGATGTGGATAGAATTTTTTTCCAATTAAAAAAAGCTGCGGAAGAGATTGACAGACAAGTCGGATTTGAAGAAATTAACGAAGAAAAATAAAGAATTAATTTCAACTAATATCCAGTGAAACTTATTTCAGATTTTGTCATCTTTTTATAAAAATCAAGATCTACTTTCTTATCTTCCCACGCCCCAAATATTCTGTTAGCTCCTTCCCACACAGTAAACCATGCAGCGGGTTCTATTAGCACTAGGATTACATTGAATAAAATATTTGCCCCTTCGTGAGGATAAACAAATATTGCAGTCAAAATAGAAAGAATCACTCCAATTACAATCATTACTAGTCCTTTGTTTCTTGCTTTTTCAATTTCTTTTAGAACAAGGTCATAATGTTTTTTGAAATGGTCTCGCAATCTTTTCTTTATCATAGTTTCTTTATCAGTTTTTCTTTGTTCAACTGGGATTAAAAAATTAATTTCTATTACCCCTGTCATGTTTTCTTTTGTTGCTCTTTTTAACTCAAATAAAAAATCATCAGAAAGTGATCTTTTGTCAAGAGTCCGAGGGTCAAAGTCCGAGAAAATATCATCATAAGTGTCAAGAATCAAACTTATTTCCGAGAGTTGTAAAAGTTTTTGCTTTTCTGCCCACTCAACTGCTTCTTTTGCAATTCGCTTTGATTGATCTATCCCATCAGCCATATGTCACAAGTAATAATTTTGAAGTTTTTAATTCTGTGCCTAACCTTCTTTCCCAAAAGCAGGGGAAATGGGATTTTAAAATCATGCTTTCACAAGAATTGCTGTTAGGATATATAGTGGATGGTCGGTGGGATAAATGAAAAAATTATGTGCTAGATGCGGAGTAATCTTTGAAGCAGAAACTAATGAAAAAAAGTTCTGTTCAACTAAATGCGAAAAACTTTTTGCAGAATCCTCATTAGGGTATATTAAGAAAGGGCATAATACTGAGCGTAAAGTTTATGCTTCAAACCTTTAAGATTTGTTTTTTGGGGGGCAAAGTTTGCCTCCCACAATCTTCTTTTATTAGTATCCATACAGAATTCAACTAGTCTTCTTTATGGATGAAAAGTGCGGAATTTGCGGGCTCGTTGTCGAAAAGAATGCACAAGTTCTCCTATACAAAATGCTTGTTCAAATGCAGCACAGAGGCCAATTATCTGCAGGAATAACTACTTACCATGAAAACGAAAGAGTGATTCTTAGAACTCACAAGGATTTGGGATTAGTAAATCACGTTTTTAGAGCGGAGCACAAAGGCAAATTTACCGCCATAATGGAAAACCATGCGAGTAAAATCGGAATAGGACATGTTAGGTATGCAACAAGCGGATGTGACGATAAAGGATACGCCCAGCCATTTGAAAGAACGCATGGGAAAAAAAGCAAGTGGTTTTCTTTTTGTTTTAATGGAAATATTGCAAATTATGCAGAACTTGAGAGTGAACTTAAAGAGAGTAATTATCATTTAGTTCATGAAACTGATACGGAAATAATTCAACACTTATTAGCAAAAGCACTAAAAGACTCTGAAAATATTCCTGAAGCATTTAATAATATTTCAAAGAAACTTGACGGATCTTATAACATTGCTTTTCTTACTGCGGAAGGAACTCTAGTTGCTGCACGTGATCCTTTAGGATTAAGACCGCTTGTTTATTCAATTAGGGGGAACGAAGTTGCCTTTGCATCTGAAGGAGTTGCACTTACTTCAATTGGTTTCACAGAGTACACAGATTTACCCCCTGGGCACATGTTGATTCACGAGAAAGGGAAAACAAGAATTGAAAAATTTGCAGAGTCCCAAAGAAAAGCCCATTGTTTTTTTGAGTATGTTTATTTTGCACACCCCGCTTCGGTGATTGAATCTAAGTTAGTTTACACTGCAAGAAATAATTTGGGAAAAGAACTTGCACGTATTGAAACTCAAAAAATTGATTCTAATTGTATTGTTGTTCCAGTACCAGACTCTTCCACTCCTTCAGGAGACGGTTATGCTCAAACACTTAATATTCCTTTACGCGAAGGATTAATTAGAAACCGTTACGTTGGAAGAACTTTTATTGAATCGGCTTCTAGGGAAGATAAGGTTAAAGAAAAATTTATTGTAATTAAGGAAATAATTGAAGGAAAGAAAATATTTATTGTTGAAGACAGTATCGTTCGAGGAACTACTCTTAAGAATTTAGTAGAATATATTAGGAGGATTGGTAAACCTAAAGAAATTCACGTTCGTGTTTCTTGCCCCCCGATAAGATTTCCTTGTTTTTATGGAATTGATATGAGTTCAAAAAAAGAATTAATCGCTGCACAGGAAGAGGATTATGACAAAATGATTAAACTAATTGAAAAAGAACTTGGAGTCGATTCTTTAATTTACCAATCATATGACGGGCTAATAAAAGCAATCGGACTTAATGAAAAAGACCTTTGCACTGCATGCCTAAAAGGAATTTATCCAACCCCTGCAGGAACTAAACTTAAAGACTTTGACGGAAAAGGAAGAGCCTGCGCAAGGTAAGGGCAAAGTATTTTATTTAGCCAACAACTAATTAGTTTATATGCCACTTAAAACTTTTTTCAATCGTGCAAGGCAACTTGTTTCATTAAGGAAAAAGAAATCAATTCCGCCAATAACAAAACCCGTTGGTTTAGAAAGAGTGCTTTCAAATTATCCCCCTACTCGGCAGGGAATAAAACAAATCATGCTAAAAATTAGCAGTTCGCTTACCCCAGTTTTAATAAGGCAACCGAAAAATTCAGTAGCAAGACAGGATTTGATGATGGGGGTTGTTGAAAGACAACGTTTACTCGATGGAAGAACTTTAGCAAGAAAAAACCGAATATTTGTCCCAGGCGTTAAAGAAGGCGCAAGTCCAAGAGGCAAAAATGCACTTACTCCTCTCTGGGGGTGCCACCAAGAATGTTTAGTAATGTATGAAGCAATTATAGAACTAGGTAAACGACATGGAATTAATTTTAATGCTAGACTAGTAAGAAAAATGCATTCTACTGTGAGAAGAAATGGGACTAGAAACCTTCGCCCACACACAGAATTATTTTTTGAAATAGACGGAAAAACTTACAGCGCGGATCCATTTAATGAAAAAATGAGACTAGTGGATAAAAAGGAACTAAGAAAAACAAAAGTAATCCGACCTGTGCCAATTTCATATGAAGAATTCGTTGCAGAAAAAGCAGGACAAATACCTTACGCTGAAGAAAATGCACTCCAAGAATTTAAATAAAAATTATTTAAAGTACTCTTCAAATATTTCTTTCATTTCAAGTACGCTTTTACTCAACCCAAATTTATTTCGCAGAGCTGGTGCTCCAGCAAGTCCTTTACTTAATCCAATAAAATAAGGTCTTAAATCATTTGGCCCTAATTCAAATTCTTTAGCAAGTTCAAAGTATCTAGTTCCTTCTTTTTTTATTTCATTAATTGTACGCAAGGGAATTTCTTTTCCATTAAGTAACGCTTTTGCTTGTTTAAAGAAAAATGCGTTTCCAATTGTTGCTCTTCCAACCATTTCAAAATCACAAGAAGTCATTTTTTTCATTGCAAGAATATCTTGAGGGTTTTTTATGTCCCCATTTCCAATTATCGGAACATCAAATTCATTTTTTAGTTCAAATATTTTTTCCCAATTAGCGTTCCCTGAATATCCTTGTTCTCCTAGTCTTGCATGAAGAGTAATTGCATCAACTTCTGCAGCCACCGCCTCTTTAGCAACCTCCAAGAAATTTTCTTTCTTAAGACCCAATCGCATTTTTACTGTAACGGGTTTTGAAGTTGATGCTTTCATTACGCGTAAAATTTGTCCAACATTTAGCGAATCTTCCATTAGCATGCAACCATATTTTCCTTTTTGTGCTTTGGGAACAGCACAACCACAATTCAAATCGTACCCTGCAAAATTATTTGGGTATTTTTTTTCAACAATAGAAATTGCTTTACCAAAATTTTCAGGTGTTTCGCCAAACAATTGTAAAAACACGGGTTTTTCTCCCTCGTTTACTTTGAGCATTCCCTCAGTTCGCTTACTTTTCATTGTAAGTGCTTTTGCGCTAATAAGTTCCGTATAAACAAGTGCAGCCCCATATTCTTTTGCCATTGTTCTAAAAGCAACATTTGTATAATCCGCCATGGGCGCAAGGAATACTTCCCCAGAGAGTTTTAGTGAACCTATTTTGTGCATAAATAAGATTCCTACGGAGTAGTTATAAATTTTCTTAAAAGAAGGTTAATCCCCTCACAGCTATTCAAGTGTTAGAACAGCATCTACCGCATAGCATCCATTTTCGGTTATGATTATTGGGTTGAATTCTATTTCTTTTATTTGAGGATATGCATCTACCAAAGCAGAAAGGGATTTTAGTATTTTTCTTAATGAATCAATATCATATTTCTTTTTTGTTCGGTATCCTTGCAGCACTTTTGTCCCTTTTACCTCAAGAAGCATTTCATCAATATCTGAATCATTTATTGGGGCAATTTTTTGAGAGAAATCTTTCATTATTTCAACAAATATCCCTCCAAGCCCATAAGTAATTACTTTTCCAAATTCGTTTGTAATTGCTGACACCAAAATTTCCTGCCCCATAATCATTTCTTGTATTGCTAGTTTTTGAGCCATTTTTAGTTCAGAGTGTTTTGCACTCATCAAGTCAATGTATTTTTCAAGTTCTTCTCTTGTTTGTATATTTGCTTTGATTAACCCAAAATCTGTTTTGTGAGCAAGCCCAGTCGCTGTTTTTAGTGCAACCGGGTAAGTAATTGAATCAAAATTTAGTTCTTCTTTTTTAGAAAAGAAAATTGTTTTAGGAGTATTAATCCCGGCTTCTTTTAATACGCTGTAAGATTCTTCAAGAGAGAGTTGTTTTTTACCTTTCAATAATTTCTTTGTTTCTTTTGTAGGAGTTGTTTTTATCTCAAATATCTTTTTCACTTTTTTTCTTTCATAATAGTCCTGTAATCTTGATAATGCTTTTATTCCTCTTTCAGGTGTTTCAAATTCAACTACCCCATTTTCTTTCATATATTTTCTTGGGTTTGCAACAGCTGTTCCCCCAAGGAAGGAACAAATAATTGGTTTGTGTTTGTTTTGTGCAACAACAATATCTGCTACTCTTTCAGGATTTGTCATGCTTTGAGGAGTAAGTAACGTGTAAACAATATCAATTGTTGGGTCGCTTTGTAACATTTTTAGTGCAGTTCGATAATCAATTGGCTTTGCATCCCCAATTAAATCAAGTGGATTTGATGCGTGAGGATTAATTTGATTTACTGCCGCAAGGGTTTTTGCACTAAATGAGGGCAAATCAAATTTGTGTACTGCTGCAGAGTCCGCGACAATTACTCCAGGCCCACCGGCATTTGTTACAACAGCTAATCGAAATCCTTTTACTTTTTTCATTTTTGAAAGCATTTTTGCCATATCAAAAAATCCTTCAATGGAATTGATTCTCAAAACATTTGCTTTTTTGCAAGCAATCGTAAATAAATCATCATCAACACTTAGTGCGCCTGTGTGCGAAGATGCTGCTTTTTGCCCCGCAGGACTTCGCCCAGATTTAATTAAAACAACTGGTTTTTTCTTTGCAAGTTTTGCTGCTTCTCGCAAAAATACTTTTGCATTCTTTACTGATTCCATGTAAACAAAAACAGCTTTTGTCATTGGATCTCGTTCTAAATAAGAGAAATATTCCGCTTCCCCCATAAAGGATTTATTTCCTGTTGAAATAAATTTTGAGAATCCGATTTTTTCTTGTCTTGCCCAATCAAGTATTGCAGTGCATAAAGCTCCGCTTTGGGAAACAATTGCAATGTGTCCTTGTGCAGGAAAAGTTCCGGAGAAAGAAGCATTAAGTCCATTTTCGGTGTTAATTATTCCAAGTGTGTTTGGGCCAACAACAAACATTTTGTTTTCTTCAACAATTTTTCGCACATCTTCTTCAAGTTTTTTTCCGTCAGCACCAACTTCAGAAAAACCCGCAGTAATAACAACTGCATTTTTGATTCCTTTAGCAGCACATTCTTTGAGAGTGGCCGGAACAAATTGTGCAGGGATACATACAACCGCTAAATCAATTGCTTGCGTAACTTTGCTTACTGAAGGATATGCATTTATTCCTTGAACATTTTCTTCCTTTAAGTTAATTGGATAAATTTCTCCTGAGAAATCAGCTTCAAGTAAATTTTTTACTATTGAATACCCTACTTTTCCAGGTATATTGGATGCCCCAATTACTGCAACACTTCTTGGGTTAAACATTTTTTCAAGGTCTGATTTGTTTGTCTGTTGCATGTTAGAATAAGGGCTTAAGAGGTATTAAAATGTTATGAAATGACTTTGGGGAAAGAAGTATTTATTTGCCCCCAAGGTCAACTAAATTTAAGTTCTAGTTTATTCTTCTTCGCTAAACTTCTTGATTGCTTCAAAGTTCTCTACAATTAACTTTGCTTTGCCTTTCCCAAATTGGAACGGAAAAGTATCTTGTTCGGTTCGCTTTAGAACGATTAATTTGTTTCCTTTAAATTCTCCGTATTCTACTACCATTTAGTATCACCTTTTCTAGAAAACTTCTTCTGAAAAACAATTAAAAAACTACTTAAACCTTCTTGCCGCTAATATCTGTATGGATAAGATTGCTTTAGTATATTCTATTCAGGATGCCGCAGGCATGCTTATTGCTGAGAAAATTAAAGAACTGGGCAAACCTGATTGGGCAGAAATCTATGAAGTTAAAGAGGACATTATTTTTGCAAAATTAAATAAAATCAAAGAGGAACACGTTGTGTTTCTTTCAAGACATCAAAGCGAATCAGGCACAAAATCTCTCACCGTCCACATGGTTGGAAATTATGGGGATGCAAAATACGGAGGCAAAGGAAGAGAACTTTGCGGAGCACTTCCAAGAATTGGGGCAAATTATTTACGTGCACTAAACGAAAAGAATACTTCAAGCGGGTTAGCAAAACAAGGGTTTGTTGTTACAATGGAAGTAACTCATCACGGTCCTTTCACTAACAAGAATAGTTTGTTTATTGAAATTGGTTCTTGCCCAATCGATTGGAAAAACGAGTTAGCAGCAAAAATAATTGCGGAGACAATTATTAGCGAGACTTTTAAAGAAAACAAGGACAAAGTAGTTATTGGAATCGGCGGAGGACACTATGCTCCAGATTTTACTAAACTTGAGTTAAGACAAAAATATTCTTTCGGGCACATTTGCCCAAAACACATGCTTGGGGAATTAAACAAAGAGTTACTTAAGCAAATGATTTTCAAAAGTAATGCTAGCGGAATAATCCTAGATTGGAAAGGACTAAAAGAACACAAAGACACAGTAGTGTTTCTTTGCGAAAAATTAGAAGTGCCTTACGAACGAGTACAAAATTTACTCAAAGAGTAACTATTTTATAAAAGAAAAAACATTCTTGTACTATGCATAATTCTTCAAAAAGAGTACAAGCACTGAATAGGGCACAGGGCTCGCCCTGGACAGCAGGCCAGGGAGCAATTGAATACTTACTGATAATCGGCGCAGCGATTTTAGTTGTTGCTATTGTAACAATTGCAATCACAAGTGTATTACAACAAGGACAAATTCAAACTGATACTGGAAGCGCTTCTGCGTATGATTCATTACACAAATTAGCTGTTGGCGGACTCGGGTACCAAATTGAGTTTAAGTTAAAAGATGCTTCTAGTGGAGATTTTCCCGTCCCAAATAATGTTGACTGCAATGATCCAGTTACTAACCTAAGATTCGACTGCTTTTATGAAAAAACAATTGCTTATTTGTACATTGATGGCAGCTTATTAGCACAGTACGATTTAACTGGCGTTAGACAGCCAACGCTTTACACGTATACTTTCAAAGGAGACCCAAATACAAAACACAGATTACAGTTAGTTTATGGTGATTGCTGGGCAGGGTATTCCAAAATAAGTTTGGGGACTCCAAATCGTGATTTGATTAATAATATGCTTTACAAAATAAACGCGCCAGGAATTAAATGCTCAGATCCAAGTATACCTGATGGAGGACTATGTTCAAGTTGTAATGATAATAATCTCTGGGACAAAAACATTGATTTAAATTTCTTGAAGATTGTTCGTTCAGATGGAACAGAATTACCCGTAGAATATGGAGTAAAATGGAGTACTCCGATGGTGGACATGAACTTCCAATAAGATTTATTTCTTCAAATAGTATTCCTTAAATTTTTCTAGTGCTTTTTTTCTCATTCCTACTGCAACTATTTCTTCAAAAGGCATGTCGGACAAAACTTTGTTACTTCCTTTTGGTTGAAATATTCTATTCCATCCAAATCCGTCATCTTTTCCAGGTTTTGCTATTTCTCCAATTACTTCTCCGCTAAAGAATTGAATTTCTTTTCCGCCGGAATAACCAAAAATTGAAACCGCTTTTGCTTTTGATTCACCCATTTTTTTAGTTAAGTCATAAATACCACTTGGGCCCAAACTTTTCCAAAACCACTTTATGAGCGGACCGGGGAGTCCGTTTAGTGCATCAAGGTAAAGTGAAGTGTCTTCCACTAAAAATTCTCCCGAGTGGTGTTTTTGTGCTTCCAGTAGTTTATGTTCAATTATTTTCTTTGCATCCAGGTCTTGTATTTCAATTAAATCAATTTCTAGTTGTTCAATTTTTATTTCTGGAGAAAAAATATTCTTAACCTGCAAAAATTTATTTTTATTTCCAGTAATAAAGTATAGCCCCACCGTATCAACCCCAAAAGCAAATCATTTTCAAAAATTGTTTAAAATAAATTTTGTATCCTTCATTAAATCTAATGATTTTTTAATAAAAAACTTAGCACTTTCAAATTTAATAACTTTTTTGTAATCCTCAATTTTTACCCATTCAAGTTCTGCAAATTTTTCCCCATTTTCAACCGTGTTCTCAGGCATTATCCCTATCCAGTCAGTCACCAAATACCCGAAGAACTTTATCTTGAGTTCTTCCACCGCAAACTCGCCCAAATAAGTAAATTTTTTTATTTCAATCTTACTGGCAAACTCTTCGCTTATTTCGCGTTTCATGGCATTTATTTTATAATCTTCATTAGAAACCAAATCTTTTGTATCAATTCCACCGTTAGGAATGAATGTTTCCCTTTCTTCACCATTAGGACGGTGCTCTACAAGAATGTGTCTTTTTTTATAAAACAAAAATAATACTGCTTCTCGATAACCTGCGTTGTAATAGTCCCCCATTTTCTCACAATTCAGTAGTTCTTCTGATAATTTTCCACATATGCTCTTGCTGAAGCCATGTTTATCCTTCGAGGAGTTATTCTCATTTGTCTAAATATTGCATCTTCGAGCCCTTTTGCAAAAACCCCAAATCTTTTTGAGTCCTCTAAACATTTTTTGTCACCAGGTTTACAATATCGCTTTGCAAAATCGTGAACTCTTTCTTTAAGGGAGGTAACTCCATATGGTGCAACTCTAAGGTCAGCATAAGCAAAAATCATTAGCCCTAAATCTTTTTTCCATTCCTGGTGCGTCAAGTGCTCAAGCCCTTTATTTTTGAAAAGATAGGTTATACGTTCGTTCACTTGGAGTTCTTCAACTATTTTTTCGTTCGCAACCAAATCATTACAGCCATATTTTTTTACAAATTCAGTTTTCTTTTTTTTATAAAATTCTGCTTTTGGTTTATCTTCGTCATCTAAAAGGCAAAGGGTGTTTTCGTGTTCAAAATCCATTTTCACAATATTCCCCAAATCGTGGGTTAATGAAGCGGCAACAATATTGTCTTTGTCCACTTCGTCTTTAGAATTGTCACATAATTGTTCCGCTACTGCCGCAACAAGGAACATGTGTCTTTGAAGATTCAATGGAATACAATAATCAGTATAAATTGTCTTGATTTGGTTAATTATTTCGCTGCTTTCCATACCTTATGGAACAAACAAAAGCTTTTTCTATTCTCTCATGAAGGCAGTTTAATTAAAAAAACAAAAACTTGGCAAAGAAAGTCCACAAAATTAGAATAAAGTGTCAAATATTTTCTTGCCATCGTTTTCTTCCAAGAATTTCATTCTTGCATCCACGTATTCTTGTATTTTTTTTGCAATATCTGGAGTAACGTGTTTGAATCTTCCTTGCATCATTAAGTATTCTTCAACTGGTTTTTTCTCAGTTGGTTTTTGAGTTATTTTTAGTACCCCGTCCTCGATTTCGTATAATGGGTAAACATTTGTTTCGAATGCTTTTTTTGAGATATCTATTGTTGCGCTTGAATCAATTTTCCAGCCAGGGATACAAGGAACAAATACTGTAATAAAAGTTGGTCCGTTTGTTGCTAGTGCTTTTTTTACTTTTTTATTTAAATCAAATAAGTTCATTACGCTTGCTGTTGCGATGTATTTTGCTCCGTGTGCTGCTAAAATAAATGGGAGTGGTTTTTTTGGTTCTTGTTTTCCGTGTATTACTTTTCCTGCAGGGGAGGTTGTAGTATTAGCAAATGGGAATGTTGCTCCGCTTCTTTGAATTCCTGTATTCATGTATGCTTCGTTATCCGTGCAAACGTATAGGAATTTTGTTCCGCGTTCAAATGCTCCGCTTAGTGAACCAAATCCAATATCAAAACTTGATCCGTCTCCGCCTATTGCAATTACATTAGTGTCGTGTTCTCCTTTCGCTTCAAGCGCAGCCCTTACTCCGCTTGCTACTGCACTTGCGTTTTCAAATGCGCAGTGCACCCAAGGTAATTCCCATGAAGTTTCAGGATAGGGGGTTGAAACTACTTCCATGCATCCAGTAGCCATTACCATCATTGTTTTTTGCCCAGCAGCTTTAAGGATGTGTCTTATTGCTAGTGCTTCCCCGCATCCAGCACAAGCCCTGTGTCCGCTTGCAAAATATTCTTTTTCATCAATTCCAAGTACAGCCATAAACATCAACCTACTTTAACCATTTTCCGCTTTTGCCTTTCATCATTGTTTCAATTGCATCTCTAATTTTTGCTCGGTCAATATCTCTTCCACCTAAACCGGCCATGAAACTTTCAATTTGAACTTTTTCTCCAAAGAGAGCTGCTTTTACATCATTAGTTAGTGCTCCGCCAAACCCAATTGAAGCGTGTTTATCAATTACTCCAATCGCTTTAATGTTTTTTGTAACTTTTTTTAATTGCTCAGTTGGAAAAGGTCGGTAGGATTTTAATCGAATTAATCCAATTTCTTTTCCTTTCTTTTTGTATTCATCAATTACTTCTTTTATTGTTCCGCCTACGCTTCCAAGGCAAAGGAGAGCTACTTTTGCTTTTGAAGTATTATATGTTTCAATTAATCCATCCCCGTAAGTTCTTCCAAACTTTTTACCAAACTCAGAATTAACTTCACTAATTACTTTTAGTGCATTTTCCATTGCAATTTCTTGCTCTAATTTAAAATCCATGTAAGAGTTTGGTTGTGCAAAAGCTCCAAATGTCTTAGGGGAAGATGTGTCCAAGAAATCGAGTGGTTTATATTCTGGCAAAAATTCATCAACATCTTTTTGATCTTCTATTTGTACTGGCTCGTATGCGTGTGTTAAATAAAATCCATCTACACAAACCATTACTGGAGTAAGTACTTTAGAGTTTTCAGCGATTTTGTAAGCCATAATTAATGTATCAAATGCTTCTTGGTTATTTTCACAATAAAGTTGTATCCACCCTTGGTCTCTTTCACTAATTGTGTCACTTTGATCGTTCCAAATATTTAGTGGACCTGATAGGGCTCTATTTGCCACAGCCATTACTGCAGGAAATCTTGATCCAGAAACAATTGGAATTATTTCATGCATTAATGCTAGTCCTTGTGAAGCTGTTGCAGTGAAACTTCTTACACCAGTTGCATAAACACCATATAGCGCACTAATTGCTGAGTGTTCACTTTCAACGTGTATTAGTTTTGCATCAAGTTCGCCGTTAAAAACAAATTCACTTAATCTTTCAGGAATTAATGTACTAGGAGTAATTGGAAACATTGGAAGTACCTTTGGTCTGCACATCTTTACAGCGTGCGCCATTACATCCGAACCTGAAATAACTTTTCTTTCACTCATAATCATCAACCATTTAATTAATCATTTTTTAAATCCAATTTACTTTTCCTCAACCTTGTGACTTATGCATTTTACTGGGCATACTTTTTCACAAAGTAAGCATCCTTTGCAGTAAGTGTAATTTATTCTAAATGATCCGTCTTCTGCTTTAAATATTGCTGCATCTGGACAAGTCATCCAGCATTGTCCGCACTTAATGCATTTTGTTGAATCTATCATTGGAATAAATGTTCTCCATTCCCCAGTTTTGTATTTCTTTGTTGAGCCAGGTTCAAGTATTACTGCACCCATGTTTAATGGAATTCCGCTAGCATTTACTTTAGTTGTATCTTTTTTTTCAACAACTTCTTTCTTTTCTTTTGCCATAATTATCAAACCAATAAATCATTTCTTTACTTCGCATTTTCCATTTTCATGCCCGCAAGTCTTTGCAGTTTCATAAACTTCTCTTATTGCTGCAATATTTTTTTCTACCATTGGGCCTTTACTCCCCATTTGTAATGCAATTGCTTCTTCTAAAGATTTAAGTGTTACTTCTCCAGTGATTCCTGCAAATGCTCCAAGTGCTGCAATGTTAACAAATGGTTTTCCAATTACTTTCAGCGCAGTACTTGTAATATCAACGCATTTTACTTTTGCCTTAGTCACAATCCCCAAATCTTCTGGTTTTTTATTAGAGTTTACAATAATTGTTCCAGTGATCTTTTCAGTTAATCCTTTTAGTAGAGTTGGGTCAAGTACGATTGCATAATCTGCTTCGTATACTTGTTCTCTTAGTGTAATTGGTTTTGAATCAATTCGACAATAACTTCGTACTGGCGCCCCAGTTCTTTCTACTCCAAAGTTAGGGAATGCTAGTGAAGCTTTGCCATCTTTAAATGCAGCTATCGCTAAGACTTGTGAACTTGTAACAGCTCCCTGTCCTCCTCTCCCTAGTACAATTATTTGTTTCATTCATGCTCACCAAAATTTGGCTTCTTTACAAGATTACTTTGTTAAATTTAGAGTTTAAATAACTGACACTTAGTACAATTGACGAAAAACTCGGCAAGGATTTTTGCAAATTATTTTAAGCAAATGCTTGTCTTAGTTGCCGGCTTAATTGTTTTAGATATCCAAAGTTTCCTTGTCTGTACCCTTGCATTCCTTTTAACCATTCTTTTGCTTGTTGTCCTTGTGGCCTAAATGTTGCAAGAGCTTCAGTTGGACTTTTTGATTGCACAAAATGCATTACTGTTTCAGCCGCACTTTTTGCAGTATCTGAAGAAATATTCAGTCGGGCTACTCTTGGAGCCTCGATTGCAATTGTTTTTTCAATTTTCGCACCCATTTTATCTAATTTTGGAAACTTTATTCTTTTCATTTCTTCTAATAATTGAGACTCATTTTTGAATCCTATTTCGTGCAATAGCCCGAGATAAAATTTTTCCTGCACTGCATGTAAAGGCGCTGCAATAGGTTGCATTGCTTTTTCCACATCAGGCAAATAATTTATCCCCCTTAATCGCATACAACTTTCCATTGCTACTGCACACAAAGGCGCTTTTTCTCCATAAATTTCTTTTAAATAGTGCAAATCTTTTCCAGGCATTAATCTTTCTTTTCCAACAAAAAATGCTCTTCTTTCAATTACTCTTACTCCGCTTGCTTCAAATACTTTGTCCGCAATTTGTACGGCTTCTGCAGCGACTCTTGCTTCTCTTGTTTTTCCTGCAACTTTTGCTTTTAGTTCTTCGTATGCAAGTTCGTGTAGTTCAATTGCATCAGCAATTGCTTCTTTTTCAGCAGCATTAAATTCGTATACTGAGGGGTATCTTTTTGCTAAAGTAAGAAATGCCCTCTTAGCAGTATTTCCGTGTGGTTTTAGTTCAGTTGCTTTTCTTGTCATGTCGTGTTGTCCGCCAGCAGCAAATGCCATGGATGCAGATCGCTTTGCTTCAGGAATACTCGCCCCTTCAGCAAGTGCTTTTCTATAAGCAAGCATATAAGCAGTTTTTGCAACAGCCATTGCGTGGTCTCCACCATGAACTTTACTCCCTATTCCTTTTTTTTCTTTTTTTGCGGTAAGTTCAATTCCTCTTAGCCCTACTCTTTTTGCTGCTGCCCTCATGCCCATATTTAGTTCACTCCCTTTTGTGCAATTCCAACTAATATTGGAGTAATATTATTGCTCTTCCATTCTTTTTCAATATTTGCTTTAGTGTTTTTATCAAAGCTTATTCCTATTCCGCAGTCTCCTCCGCCAGCTCCAGAGAATTTTCCTACTCCTCCGAGTTTGTCAACGATATCTGCAAGCACTCCGAGTTCTTTTGTTTCTAAATTATTTTGTGACCCATCGCTTAGGGCTTTTAGTTGAACTCTGTTTTCTTTTAGCAAAGAAATTATTTCTTTTTCATTTTTCTTTTGTATTGCAGTAATTAATTTTTCAGTTATTCCTTTGATATTTGAAATTATTTTATCATATTCTGTTTTCTTTTCTGTTTTGAAAGTATTTAGTTTCAAAATAAGTTCTTTTGTACTAGCGCTATATCCAACAAATCCAATGCTTAAATTAAAATTTGCAGGTAGTTCCAAAGGTTCGGCTCTAAAAAGCGGCCATTTTTGTTCTACTATTTCTTTTATTCCTTTTTTTTCTTCAAATTGTTTTGTTACCCATTTCATATCAGGTTTTTGGTAAACTAAAGTTCCGCCGTAAGTTGATGCAGCTACATCAAATGAGGAACCAATTTTTCCTTGGGCTAAAAAGTGAGCGATGCACCCTAGTTTGAATATGTGCTCTTTTGCTTTTAGTGAACTTATTTCTTCTCCATGGTAAGCAAGTACTGCTGCAACTGTTGCTGCAACTATTGCTGCGCTTGAACCAAATCCTACTTTTGCTTTTTTTCCATTTCCAAGATCATAAACAGTATCTTCTGAATTTGTTTCTAAAATAAAATCCTTTGTCTTAATTCCTTTTCCTTGTAAGTATCTTAGTGCTGCTTCTACTGATTTTGCAACAAAAATTAGTTTCTCTTTTGTAGCATCGTCGCATTTTAGAGTGATTGCGTCATTAAAATCTGCTTCAACATTATTGATTCCAAATCCTGGCGCAGAAAACATTATTTTATCTGAATCTTTTACTTCTGCACTTACTCTTTGATCTATTGCCATTACAACACAGGGTATTCCGTCTTCAAGAACACTCCATTCTCCACTTAGCATTAATTTTCCTGGCGCAGTTACCTTCATAGAATCACCCATACTAATATCCAAATCCAAAAAACTTATATTCAGTTGTTAGGAGCATTTTCTTTTGTTTTTTCCATCCATTTTCCTCTTCGAGCAAGTACTCTTTGAAATCTTTTCTGGGATGTCATGTACCTCTTAAATGCAGCTTCCCCAATTGTAGTTCGCAATTCTTCAAAATGCATTGTTGTAGCGTCCCTAACAAATTGCATAGATAAACTGGTAGGAAGTTCGCTAGGAGTTTTTGTAAGTTTGGCTAAATCTACGCCTAAATTTTGGTATAATTCCATCATCTGTCGCTCCTGGCCCGGATATAATCTTTGCTTATTTCTTTGCACAAATCCACTAATTTCATTTCTAGCGTGTCTTATTATTTGTCTTGCAAGTCCGATTGTAATTGGTGCCCCTCTGCTTATTTGTGTTGTTGCTTCAAGTAGTCTTATTGAATGTCTTTCAAGTCTTTTTGCTCGGGCAAGTTTTTCTTTTGGAAGATTTAATCTTTCAAGTAATATCCTTTGTGCTGCAAAATTGGTTGCTCGATGTTCTGCAGGCCCAAACATTTTTTTAGTAATAGCTTTTCGTACTGCTTGACTTAATTTTGAATGTCTTATTTGTTTCACTTTTTACTCACCGCCTGAATCATGAATGAAATTTGAATTAAACATCTTATAATCTGATTCTACTTTTTCAGCAAAAAGTTTTGGATCTTGGATTCTCATTCGCTTAGCATATTCAAAAGCAAATTTTCCAACATGTATTGGCTGGTCTGGAGCTTTATCCCACCCATAAGTACTTGTAAAACGTATATGTGCTAAAGGGCCTTCCAAATAGGCTTCTCGCGCCCGTCTTTGATCTATTGCTGAACAAAATGGGCTATTAACACTATAAATTAGCAGTGTTAAATTATCAATTCGCTTCTGTTCAGTAATGGGAGTTTTTTCAAGATACTCTGCCCTAATTCGTGCTGCGTTTTTTCCAAGAACTGCAACTTGGCCAATCTGTGGATGCAAATAATCTTCAACAAATCCCGGAAATCCATAAGTTTCTTTTATGGAAATTCCTTTAGAGTGCAATCTTACAAGTTCTCTTAAAAGAAATTCACATGCTTTTGGATTAAAAAATAAAGGAGTTTTTTTATAATTCTTCCCCCATTGGTCAGATGTTTTTCTTCTCCAAGCTTCCCCTTTTTTTATTTTAAGCAGTGCGCGTACAGCTTCCCCGTCACTCATTTGGCAAACACGTGCGACAAGACTTTTTGCGTGTTTTGGATCTTCATGAACTGGCACTTTCATTGGCAAATTTCTTTTTTTCATAATAATCAAATGTGATCCGCTGCATGATCCCAATGGTCCCAATTAAGAGACTTCACTGATTGCTTTGCATCTTCAATAAATTTAGGAACATCTTTCACGCCCGTTCTTTTAGCATATTCTTCAGCAAACTTTTCCACATTTATTGGATAAAGAGGAGGATCAAATTTTGAGCGATAATCAAAACCGTACTTTTCACAACAGAAAGGTAAATTTACACTATAAGTTAAATACCCCACATCTCTTGCCCTGACTTTATCATCCAGTAACGGAGCATCTTCTAAAGCACTCTTTCTAAATACCACTTTTCGTTTTGCAGGTATTGCTATTTCCCCAATTTGAGGATGATCATAATCCTCAGAATATCCTTTGTCTTCAATAAACTTTTTTCCTTTTGAGTGAACATCGATTAGTGCTATTAATGCTCTTTGCGCAGCAGCAGGGGTATAAAATTTTTTATTGCGCACCTCATTTTTTGCTAGTCTTAATACAAATCTTTTTCCCCAAGCATCGTCTCTTAAACGTGCTGCTGTTGATCCATATCGAACAACTGCCCTAAGAACTGCTTTTTTGAAGGGAGTAAGATTTCGTTGGTATTGTTCAGGCACTAAAACTCGTTTTACCCATTTGTTCCCAAGCAAACCTTCCCCTTTAACTAAAATATGCCTTGCCTTCACAGGAGTTTTCACCACAGCAGCTTTTGTAGGGGGCAGTAATTTTCGTTTCATTTATTCACCGAATATTTCAAGCGGTAATTCTTTTACCGATTCTAGTATATAATCCGCTTTTGCTGCTTTTAATCCTTTTTCTGTGGCATTGCCAGTTAGTACCCCGCAGGTTTTTATTTTTGCTTTTTTACCAGCCTCAATTCCCGCTTCAGAGTCTTCGACAATTAGAACTTCGTCTGGATTCAAATCAAATTTTTCTAAAATAAAATTTATTCTTGCAGGGTCTGGTTTTTCAGGAAGGTCACAAGAATCATCAAGTACTAAATCAAAGTATTTTTTCAAATCAAATCTTTCAATTAAATAATTTGTTTGCTTTGGGTTCGCATTTGTAAGTAATACCAACTTGACTCCATTTTGTTTTAGTTGTTCAAGCGTTTCTTTTGTTCAAGAAAATAAATATTGTAATTCAAATAAATATGCAGGATCTTGCCTTAGTTTTTTGTATTCATTAACAATTGCATCAATTAGTTTTTCATCAAAAGAGGTTTCATTTCTTTTCAAGAGTTCTTTAACAAAATCCTTTGCGGAATGAAACTCTGGTTTTGAGCGAAGAGAATAAAGATACTCCACATCAATTGAAAGTTTTATTCCTTGGGAAGTAATTGAGTTTTCAACTATTTTTGCTTGTCTTGTAGTGTGTTTGACTAGGGTTCCCTCTAAATCAAACACTACTAGATTAAACAAATCTCTCGCCTCAGAAAAGATGTCCTTTTACTTCTCTTGGACCCATTCCAGGTTTGCATTCAATTATGTCGTGCACTGATTCAAGTTTTTTGATTTCTTTTTTGATTGCTTTTACATCTTTTTCTAGGCAGATTATTTTTACTTGTGGTCCGCCGTCCATTGTGAAATAACATTTCATTCCTTCATCTTGCATTTCCATTACTCTGTGCATTACTTCAAGAGTTCCTGGCGCCCAGTAGATTACTGGAGGAGTTGTTGTTATTGCACAAGAGTGCATTAGTAAGCAGTTCTTTTGTGCAAGTTGTCCTAAGGCTTCAAAGTTTTTGTCTTTAATTAATTGAACCATTGCTTGTGCATCTTTTTCCGCAGTTGTGTACCATGTTTCAAATATTGGAGATGTTTTTACACTTTGAGCCATTCCTGCTCTCGATTTGATTTTCTTAGCGTTCTTTGAAACAACGCATCCAAGTATTCTAAATTCTGGCCAGTGTTCTTTTGGAGCAATTTGTTCAGCAAATGAATCAAGTCCATCGCTTGCACTTCCTCTGTGCCATATTGCAAATCCGTCAATTAAACTTCTTGATGCTGAACCAGAACCCATTCTTGAAATTATACTTAGTTCTTTTGTACTCAAATTTAATCCTGCTGCTTTTGCTGAAGCAAATGTTAGTGCTGCAAGTCCTGAAGCACTAGATGCAAATCCTGCTGCTGTTGGAAAATCATTTTTTGACATTACTTTTGCTTTCAAATCTATTTTTGCTTTTCCGCGTATAATATCAAGTTGTTCTTTTACTTCTTTGTATTCATCAGTAGTTTCTGCGTATTCTTTTCCATCTAAAATAAAAACATCCGTTTTGTATTTTTTATCAAAGTCAACTGTAGTAGTTGTTTCAAGTCCATCAAGGGTAATACTTGTGCTGCTATTCCAAGGAGTTTTTAACGCAGCGTCCTTTTTCCCCCAATATTTAGTTAATGCGATATTTGCATTTGCTTTTACAGTTACCTTCATTTAACCACCTTAAACTAATCGTAAATGGGATGTTTTAACTATTTTACTATTGCCCCAATTATTCTTTCACAATCCTTAGGCAAGTATGCAATAGGAATTAATTCTTTCTTGGCCTCGTCTTCAAACACTTTTCTTTTCTCGCCCCACATAGCAAGAATTACTTTAGCCCCGGCTTTCTTTGCAACTAATACTTGTTTTATTGCATCATCAATAAGAATAATCTCGGAAATCAAAATTCCCTCTTTTTCAGCAACTAATCTTAGCAAATCCTCTTTTGTTTCTTTTGAATGATCTGAAATTATTTTTTCTTCAGGAAAGTTAAAGTTGTAATAATTTAGCAAAGCTTCTACACTCCATTTCTTTTTTGTTGTTGTAATGTACACTACATAGTTCTTTGACAACTCTCCAATGAGTTCTTTTACACCCCAAAATGGTTTTTGACAATCAAACCATTCTTTGGTTTCTGCGAACTTTTTCCTATTCTCACCAAACTTTTTAGCAAACTCTTGTGCAGCGCTTTTATTTTGCGCCGCCTCTTTGTCAAATTGTACTTGAGTATAAATTGAAAAATCAATTAAAGGATTATCAGCAATTAATTTGATTAATGTATAGTTTGCTTCAGCATTTAGTGAGAACCCTCTCCCTTGGATGTAATGCTTGGCATTTTTTTCAGTAACTAAACCAATTCCTGTCATCTCATAATAAGTTTTCGCCGAGGTTAGAAAACTCTCCTGGGCCGTATCAATTATTGTCCCATCAAAGTCAAATGCAATGACTTTTTTTGTTTCAGCCATAAAATCAAAACAACAGGTTAATTCGCTTTAATTTTTACTGCACCGTATCCTTTGCCTTGTAAAGATGCTAATACTTTGTCTTGCTGTTTGTCCCCTTCACAAAGAATCAAAACTTTTCCTTCGTATCCAGTTATTTTTGCCCCAAGTGCACCTTCATAATTTGAAATTTTAATTATTTGATCAGTGTCTTTGTTGGCTAATTTATTTTCAGCTAAGAGCGAATGATTTTGATTCATTAATTTACCAAGTTCTACTACTCCAGCATATTTCATTTCATTTTTTGATTTTGAAACAATTTTTTTTACATCAGTCACCCAATTCTTTAGTGAATCAGAAGATGCGTGTTTGTCGACTAGTTTTTCAGTATTTGCTAAAACAAAGAATAATGCTTTACCTGGGTGAAATGGTCTTGGTTTTGGGTCTTTTGAATCATCTATTTGTACAAATGAATCGTATGCTGCAGTTGCTAAGTGAATTTTATCATCACTAATGAATTTGCTTGCTTTCATTGCAGCATTAAATGCATCGTCTGTTTTCCAAGTCGTAATTGATAATTGGTTTACCGCTTTTGCAACAGCTACACAGACACAAGACTCATACCCGGGAGTTTTTGTAGTTACATTTCCAGAAATTGTTAATTTATATCCTTTTTTTGGAACATCTAGTTCGCTAGCAAATATTTCATCAATTATTTTTGATTCAAGTTTGTCTTTGCCTTCAGACTTTTTGTATTTTTCTTTTGTAAGTTGATTATCAATTTCAACGTCTTCAAGTTCTTTTTTCTTTTCCACTTTTGCTTCAACATATTCAGGAGCAGGAAAAGCTACTATTGGCCCGCCCACTTCGTTAAAATATTCTCCGAACAATATTATTGCAGGACTTGCTTTTGCGTTCATTTTTTCAGCCATATTTTTTCTCCAAAAATAATTTTAATTAATTTCCTTTAACTTCACAATACTTCTTCAACCAATTTGAGTTTTTGTTGCAGCATATCCTGCTTGTTCAATTGCTTTTGCAACTTTGTCTTGCAATTCTTTTCCAGGAGTAAGTGCTATCATTATTCCGCCTCTCCCAGTCCCTGTTAATTTTGCACCTAATGCTCCTGCACTTTTTGCAATTGCAACTAGTTCGTCAAGTTCTTTTCCAGAAATGGTCATTTCTTGCAAGAGCTTATGGTTTTTGTCCATTAGTTCTCCGATTTTTTTCAAATCATAATTCTTTAGTGCTTGTATTCCTTCTTGTTCAAGTTTCTCGTATTCCGAAAATACTTTTGCAACTTTTTCAGGTTGTGTTTCTTTTAGTTTTCGTACATCTGCTAAAACCTCTTTTGTCAGAGCAGTTTTGCCTGAATTTCCAAGAACAATTTCAATTGGTTGTTTGATTTTTATTACTTCAATTTTGTTTTCTCCGCCGGTTAAATTTTTCTTAAATAGTAAAAATCCGCCATACGTTGCAGCAGTATTATCTATCCCGCTTGGAGCACCTGATCCAGCAGTTTCGCCCTCAAATGCAACTTTGTTTATTTGCTCATCAGTTAAATTTAATTTGTATTCCTCATTTATTGCTCTGGCGATAGCCACTGCGCATGCCGCACTTGCCCCCATTCCGCTCGCACCGTATAAATCTCCACTCAAAGTAATTTGTAACCGATCTTTTACTTGCATGTATTCTATTACTCTTGAAATTAGTGCTGAGTATTCCCCTTTCTTTTCTTCTTTATACCCTGGTGTTGCTGGGCGATTGTCAATTAACTCATATCCATTATCGCCAGGTACTTTTTTTACTTCTGCAATGGTGGCTTGAGCTAAGGCACAAGGTATTCCTTCAAGTCCGTAAACAACAAAGTGCTCCCCAAATAGAATCGTTTTTCCGTATCCTTTTCCAGTGCCAACCACAATCATCACCTAATAGTATTAGATAAAAGAAGACTTTTAAAGACAATTAATCCCTTAAGAGATTTAAAAATATTGAAAAATCTATTTCTTTGTAGCAGAGTAATGGACAAGTAACCCTGAGTCTGGCGAAAAAACAGGCACTTGCGCTTTAAGCCCAACTCCGTTAAGTGCTCGCATGTAATTTTGATAAGTTTTGTGTGCTTCCATTACTTGGGGTTTTGCCACTGAACTTGGTGCAACCGATTCTAATCGTTTTAAATAATCCGCAAATCTAATTGGCTTTCCTTCAGTAATGAGCGAATCAAAGTATTGTTCGTATTTGGTTCGTTCTTCTTGTGAAAAATTAAGTAAGCTAATCCAAGTGGAAAGCATTTCTTTTGTTTGCGCAAGTTCCGATCTTTGATTTGGATACTTTCCAGCTTCTTGAGAAATAAATGCTGCTCCGCGTGAGGCTCTAATTAATCTGCCTTCAATAACACAAGCCAAACCATTTGCTGAAACTTTGGCGCCTTTTGGAGCAACAAGCAAAGTTTCTGCTCTCCAAGCAGGGTGACTCCAATCCCAAAATTTAAATGATCCTCCTTTCTTAAGTAATTTTTCAACCTGTGAAAATATTTTTTGTGATCTTGAAATATGATGGAGTGCAGCACCGCTTGTAATTACATCCGCTTTTCCAGCAATTGATTGAATTGCTTTGTTGTGAAGCATGTTGTTAAAATCAGTTGCACAAATAGTTATATTTTTTTCAGGAACATTCATCCCTGCAAGCATTTGTTTTGCATTCTTTAAATCTTTTTCACTAACATCAACCAAAAATATTTTTACTCTTTGTCTTTGTTCTCTTGAAAGATTTCTAATTACCGGCGCAATTGTCATTCCCGCGCCTGTACCCAAATCAGCAAGAATTACTTCTTTTTGTTTCCTTAATCGGCTAATAACATCATTAGCAACAATTTTCCCATTTTTAGCATTAGCATTTGTAATATTTCTTGTAATATCTTCTTTCCATTCTGCCATTCTTAGTTGAGTAGTAACTTGTGCAGCTTTTTTAGCTTCAGCACTCATTTTCTTTTTTGTAGTAGTACTCCATTCTTTTTCATATTCTATTTTTGATCTTGCATCAAGCGCTTGCTCAATAAATTCGCCAGGTATTGATTTTACTCCAATTGCACCACGAACTTTAGAGTATAACCCCCATCCGTGCGCTCTTACTTCAGCGGGAACTTTTACTGGAGAACCAATATTTCTTGTAGGATAAGGAGATTTTCCATAAGGATTAACTGCTTGTTGAACTTTTCTACCCCCGCGCCCTTTACCATTAACAACAGCGTCAAATACTCTTTTTCTAAGTGCAGAGTTAGAATAATTCTTTGAAACCCTTCTTAGGGGCGCAGCCACTCTACTTCGTTGTCGCATTAATCTTCACTATATACCTAGTGCTTTTCTTCCTTTTAAAACTGCCCTGCCCCATTTCTTTTAAAAACTGATTTTAGCTGATTCTAATTAATTATTGGGGTTGATTTAGATGAGCGATTTTCACAACATAGCAGTTATTCCTGGAGATTTGAATGGAATGACAGTTACTGAAGCTACACTTAAGGTTAGTGAAGCACTAAATCATCTTTTAACTAAACCAATCAAACACACAAGATTTGATTATAACGCGGATTACTTTTTGAAAAATAATTTAAAAGAACTTGGAGAAAAAGAACTTTCAGAATTAAAAAAATTTGATCAAATTTATTTAGGAGCAATTGGAGACCCAGTTAAAATTAAACCAGGTGTTCTTGAAGTAGGAATTTTACTAAAACTTAGACAAGCATTTGATCAATACGTTAACCTTAGACCAGTTGTTCTCCCAGAAGGAGTTGAATCCATAATTAAAGGAAAAACTTCAAAAGATATTAATTTTGAAATCTGCAGAGAAAACTCAGAAGGATTATACGTTGATGCGGGTTGGATTGAAAAAAAAGGAACTGATGAAGAAGCAGGCTACCAAATAATGAAGTGCACTTACAAGGGAATCAAAAGATTAGCAGAGTACGCAGTTGAGAGAGGAAAATTAAGAAAAAAAAATGCAAAACCAATAATTCATTTTGTTTTCAAAACAAATGTGTTAATTTATTCAGGTTCTCCTTGGCAAAGAGTGTTTGACGAGTACAAGAAGAGAACAGATATTGAAGCAAGATATATGCACATTGATAATTTCTTAATGCAAATGCTACTAAACCCAGCACAGTTTGATGTTGTTGTAACTGAAAACATGTTTGGGGATATTGCAACTGACGCAGGAGCAGTAATTCAAGGAGGGATAGGTAGTGCAGTTAGTGGAAACATTAACCCAACAAAATCTTTCCCTTCAATGTTTGAACCAATTCACGGAACAGCCCCTGATAAATGGTATGAAGTGGATGCTACGGGAGCATTAATTCCAGGAACTTTTGTTAAAGAAAAAGTTCAGGAAATAAAACCAGAAGCAGCTTTCCTTTCTTACGCAATGATGCTTGAACTCATGGGCGAAAAAAAAGCAGCTGATGCATTAAAAGAAGCAGCACTTGAAAACATTCGAGATCCAAATTATAGTAAAATGAAACTTGATGAACTTGTAGCAAAAGCTACAAAGTTCTTGAAAGGAAAAAAATAAATTTAAAGAAAAAATTAATTTGTGGAGATGAATCGCATGTCAAAAAACACATTATATGATAAAGTTTGGAACGAGCACGTTGTTGGAGTTTTGCCAACGGGACAAACACAAATTTTTGTTGGAAGACACTTAATGCATGAAGTAACTTCTCCTCAAGCTTTTGAAATGGTTAGAGATAGAAAACTTCGTGTGCCTCACCCAGAATTAACTACTGCAGTTGTAGATCACGTTATTCCAACGGATAATGTTTCAAGGCCTTACAAAGATAATCAAGCAGAAGTAATGACTGCTGAACTAGAAAAAAATACTAAAGAATTTAAATTAAATTTTTGCACAGAAGCAATTGGATTACAAGGAGTATGTCACGTTACTTTTCCTGAACAAGGAATCATTTGGCCGGGACAATTAGTTGTTTGCGGAGATAGCCACACTTGCACTTATGGTGCATTTGGAGCACTAGCATTTGGAATAGGAACTACTCAAGTTTCTCACGTATTAGCAACCGAAACAATGGCAATGGATAAATTAAAAGTTAGAAGAATTACCGTAAATGGAAAATTACAAAAAGCCGTTACCGCAAAAGATGTTGCTCTTCACATTATTAGAAAACTCACGGTCAAAGGCGGAGTTGGATTTGCTTACGAATTTGGCGGAAGTGTAATTGATTCTTTTTCAATGGAAGAAAGAATGACTCTTTGTAATTTAGCAGTAGAAGGCGGAGCAAGACTTGGATATGTTAACCCAGACGAAACTACTTACAAATATTTGAAAGGAAAAGAAAAAGCCCCAAAAGCGGATTTTGATAAAGCTGTAAGTTATTGGAAAACTGTTGCTTCTGGAAAAGATGCAGAGTATGATAGTGTTGTTGAAATTGATGCTACAACTCTTGAACCAATGATTACTTGGGGAGTTAATCCTGAACAAGGAATAACTGTTTCAGAGAGTATCCCAAGCCTTGAAAAATTCACAAGCAAGGATCAAGAGGAAGTTATTGATGCATTAAAGTACATGGGACTTGAAGCAGGAAAACCATTAGTTGGAACCCCAGTGAATGTTGTCTTTATTGGTTCTTGCACAAATGGAAGACTTAGCGATTTTATTGCAGCTGCAAAAATTTTGAAAGGAAAAAAAGTTGCAGTAAAAACTTTAGTTGTCCCTGGCTCTTTAGCAGTAAAAAAAGAAGCAGAAAGACTTGGTTTAGATAAAATATTCAAGGATGCTGGATGCGAATGGAGAAATGCAGGTTGCTCAATGTGCTTAGCAATGAATCCAGATAAATTAATTGGTAATCAAAGAAGTGCTTCTACTTCAAATAGAAATTTTAAAGGAAGACAAGGCTCTCCAACAGGAAGAACTCACTTAATGAGTCCCTACACTGCAGCAGCTTGCGCAATAGAAGGAAAATTAGCAGATCCAAGAAAATATTTGTAAAGTGAGATTACGCTTAGTGTAAAAAAAGAAATAAAACAAAAGTAAAAAATTGAAGGTGAATAATATGGCAGAGTTTGTAATAAAAGAAAATATAATTGATAAAGTTACAGGAAGAGCAATTCCTAAACCAGCTAATGATCAAAACACTGATGATATTATTCCAGCAAGATACATGAAAGAAATTACTTTTGGAAATTTAGGAAAATATGTTTACTTTGATGAAAGAAATAAAGATGGAAAAGAAGTTTTAACTCACCCGTTTAACGATCCAACTTACCATGGAGGAAATATTTTAGTTGCGGGAGCAAATTATGGTTGCGGTTCAAGTAGAGAACACGCCCCACAAGCACTTTACAGATATGGAATCAGAGCAATTATTGCTGAGAGTTTCGCAGAAATATTTGCAGGAAACTGTGCTTCATTAGGAATTGTTGGAGTAATGATTCCAAAAGCAGAAATCACTGCACTCATAGAGTTTATTACACAAAACCCAAACACTCAAGTAATTGTTGATTTGAAAGATAAAAAAGTAAAATACGGAAAAAAAGAAATTGCACTTGAGATTATTGAAGGAAGAAGACAAGCTTTCCTAAACGGAACTTGGGATGCATTAACTATTTTACAACAAAACAAAGAAGGAATCAAAGCAGTTGAAGGAAAACTACCTTATTTGCACTTTAAGTGAAAATATGAAATCGCTGTCAACAACATTAGCAATTAGAAGACGCCCGCCTGTGGCTAAAACTTCTTTAACAGGGCCACGTGTCGATGTTACTAAAAAAGCAATTGAGGATTTGCTTAAATTAAGAGAAGAACGGGCGAGAATTATTCGACCCGATAAAGGGAGTATGGGAATTTATGGGGCAGTAAGTCTACTCGCACACGGTGCAGACTATTATAAAGCGAAGTCCCTTAATTTTCATCCAAACGTCATGGATGCAATGCTGGTTGCAATACCCCTAATGCATCTAGGGATAGGCACTGCTCGGTATAGACGCTTAATCAATTTTTCAACAAGAACTGTGGGAAATGCATTAACCCAAGAACTCGCGGAAAATGAAGAATTGCTCAAGATTGTAAAACAACACAAGTATTTATTCATTGATAAAAAAGGAGGAATCGTCGCAACAAACCGCCCAAGAATTCTTGGAATTGGACGAATGCGACTTGATTCACAAAAGATTTTGGATGGAACTTATCAGACTTTACCCACAGACCGGGCACTTATAGAAGAGCTTGCCGCAAGGAAATTTGATGAAGCATTTCTAAAGGGAATGAAAGGATTTTCAGAATCTTTTGAAAGACTGGCCAAAGACCTAACAAGAGCTAGCCAACAAACTCCACCTCCGCGAAGCAACTTTCTTTTAGCAGGAACTCCTTCAAAAAACAAACGTATTAGAAAAGTAAAAGAGTGGTTGCTGAAAAGAAAACTTAGAAGAAACAGTGAAAAAAGAGTACAGCTAATTGTAAATGAAAAATTTGGGAATTATCGTCGCAACACTAAATTACTAAAAAAAGACTTACAACGCGCAGGATATGGAAAAGTTGGAAAAAAAAGACGCTCCCAATTTGTAAATGAGGAAGTTGCAAAAAGACAGGACCGAGCCGAATTTTTACGTGCAGCACCATTAGAAAGACAAAGATGGAAAAGAAACAGAACATCAAAAAAATCTCAACAATAAGGAAATCCTGCCGCCCAATAACTAAACGCGATTCAATTTGCCCTTTAAAAAAATTTTCAAGCAAAATTTTCAATTTAATCACGTTTGAACTAACTGCTTCTTAAAGGCGTTGAATCCATTTTTCAAAGTGAGCCAATTTTGCCTAAATGTGGAGTTTGTGGAAGTGAGGACGTCAGAGTCTTCTATAATGGACGCATGAGTGCGCAATATATTGGAATTCGAGAAAAAGTTTCGCATTGTGGATATTGCAGAACAATGGAAGTCAAAAAAGAAGTATTGTAGAACCCCTGTTTTTTAGTCACTCCCCCTTTTTTTGTCAGTTTGGCTTTAGGGAATAACTTTTTAAGTTCATAACTGCACATATTTTGCAGTGATACGATGAGCAAGATTACACAAAAAATTAGTACTATTCTAGGTTTGTTACTGGTATCTGTCTTGCTGCTCGTTGAATAACGCGCTCATAAACAATCTTTTTGGAGTGCGGGTTTGGATTATTTTAATTAGAGGAACGAAGAGAAGAGGAAAAAAAGAAGATTTTGAAGGGATGAAAAATGAAGGGAACTGAAAGCATAATCAGATCACTAATTGCAAACAAAACCAAGCACGTATTTGGTTTTCCTGGCGGGCAAGTAATTCCTCTTTATGATGAACTATTAAACTTTGAAAAAGACTTAAGACACGTGTTAGTAAGACACGAACAAGCAGCAGCACATGCAGCAGATGCTTACGCAAGAGTTAGCGGAGGAGCAGGGGTTTGTTTAGCAACTAGCGGACCAGGAGCAACAAACCTTGTAACCGGTATTATGACTGCATACATGGATTCGGTTCCATTAATTGCATTAGCCGGAAATGTCCCAACAACTCTATTAGGAAATGATGCTTTCCAAGAAACGGACATGGTTGGAATAACTATGCCCATCACAAAGCACAATTTCCAAATCAGGGATCCAAATCAAATTAATGCAACAATAAACAAAGCATTTACAATTGCACTAAATGGAAGACCAGGACCGGTTTTCATTGATATCCCAAAAGATACTCAAGTAAAAGAAGTTACAAAACAAGCACCTACTGAAAAAATTGCAGGGTTTGATCCTGTTCTTCAGGGGCATCCTGAACAAATAAAAAAAGCTGCCGAAATGATTCTAGCTGCGCAAAGTCCAGTAATCATTGCAGGCGGAGGAATAATAATGAGTAACGCAAGTGCAGAACTTGCTAGTCTTTCTGAAGCATTTAATTTACCAGTAACAACAACTTTTATGGCTAAAAGTTGTTTTAATGAGAGTCACCCTCTTGCACTCGGAGTACTTGGAATGCATGGCAGAAAAGTTGCAAATTATGCAGTAGGCGAAGCAGATTTACTAATCGCAATCGGATGCAGATTTAGTGATAGAATTACTGGAGACACAAAAACTTTTGCAGAGAAAGCAAAAATAATTCACATTGATATTGATAGTGCAGAAATTGGAAAGAATGTAAGGGCTGATCTTCCAATAGTTGGGGATGCAAAAAATATCTTAACTGAACTAATAAACGTAATGAAAATTAAAGCCAAAAAAGCAAATTCTCCTTGGGCCGAAAAGATAAAAAAGTTCAGAAGAGAATGTGATTGTTCGTTTGATGTTAAATCAAAGCCAATTGACCCAAGAAAGATAATTTTTGAATTAAATAAAGCTCTAAAAGATACCGATATTGTTACAACAGGAACTGGGCAACACCAAATGTATGCTGCACATTTTTTGAAGCGAAGTATCCCTAGGACTTTTATTTCAAGTGGCGGAGCAGGAACAATGGGGTATGGTTTTCCTGCAGCAATTGGAGCAAAAGTAGCTAAACCAAAAAGCGAAGTAGTTGATATTGATGGGGACGGAAGTTTTGCAATGGTTATTCAGGAACTTGCAACTTGTAAAGAAGAAAATATTAAGACAATTCCAATTATTTTTAACAATTCCTATTTGGGAATGGTTAGACAGTGGCAAGAACTTTTCTTTAACAAAAGATACTCAGGAGTTACTCTAAATAGAACTCCTAATTTCGCTAAAGTTGCTGACGCTTACGGACTTAAAGGAATTACAGTTGATAGAGAAAGCGAAATATCAAAAGCACTAAAAGAAGCTTTCAAAAATGATGAGACAACATTACTTGACATTTTAGTAAAAGAAGAATCAAATATTCTTCCAATGTTTAGCGCAGGGGCAAAACACACAGATATGTTCGGTGGATGCATACAAAACAAAGGAGAATTATTTTAGAAGTAAGTTTGCAAGAAAGAAATAGTGAATAAAAAATAAGTTTTGGTGAATAAAAATGGCTAACGGAAATGGAAGTAATAGCGAGAAAAAAAGAAGAATACTTGGGCTTCTTGCTGAAGATCAACCAGGAATAATTGAGAGACTTGCAGGATTATTTCTAAGAAGAGGATTTAACATTGACACAATTATTGCGGGCAAAACTGCTCAGGAAGGAATCTCACACGTTGTTGTAAGCATGAACACGGATAGTAAAACTCTTGAACAAGTAGAGAAACAAGTTTACAAAATAATCGAAGTTGTCAAAGTCAATGATTTGACTGAAAATAGTATCATTCGAGAACATTGTTTAATTAAAGTTACTTCAACTGAACAAAACCGAAAAGACATCCTTAACTTCACTCAGCTTAATGGAGCCCAAGTGCTTGATGCTAACCATAAGAGCATTATTGTTGAAATTGTCAGCGAACCAGAGAAAATTGACAAGTTCGTTGAGGCATTAAAACCTTTCGGAATAAAAGAATTAAGTAGAACGGGGATTAATGCGCTTGCGAAATAACAATTTCGCTAGATGCAAATAGCAATTTGCAAGATAGCGAAATAAGGGATAAAGTTACGAGGAAATGAACATGCCACGAAGAGTATTACTTGGGGGAGAAAGAACCAAAGCAACTACAAAACTACTTCGGTTAAACCGCAAAGCAAAGGCCATGGCTAGCTTGGGATTAGTTAATCTCAAAGCAAATTCTGCTGAAGGGAAAAAAAGTATTCAGATTGCCAAAAAAGAGAAGATGTTCTTGAGTGCAAATGGCCCAATGGTGGGCGTAGAGTATATTAGAAGAAAAATGTTAGCACAACTTGCAAACAAAAGAAGAAAAAAACTCAATTTGTCAAGAGCAAAAAAATTGTAAGTACAAAAACAGAAATGAAGAAAGTTATTTTTATTAAGGAGTGTGTTTTAGATGAAGGTATATCAAGACAAGGATGCAAAACTAGAAGTACTAAAAGGAAAAACTATAGCTGTAATAGGTTATGGGGCACAAGGAAGAGCACAGGCTCAATGTATGCATGACTCTGGACTTGATGTAATAGTAGGAGTAAGAATTGGCGGTAAGAGTGATATACTTGCAAAACAAGACGGACTAAAAACACTTTCAGTTAAAGACGCAGCAGCAAAAGCTGATATTGTCCACATTCTAATACCGGATGAAGTTCAAGCAGAAGTGTATGCAAAAGAAATTGCACCTTCTATGAAAGTAGGAAAAACACTCTCTTTCTCTCACGGATTTAATATTGCTTTCAAAAAAATAATTCCAACAAAAGATATTGATGTAATAATGGTTGCACCAAAATCTCCAGGAACTGAAGAAAGAAAAAGATACTTAGAAGGATTTGGAGTACCAGGGCTTTTAGCAGTTTATCAAAACCCTAGTGGAAAAGCAAAAGAAAATGGACTTGCAATGGCTAAAGCTTGCGGATTTACTAGGGCAGGAGTAATTGAATGTACTTTCCCACAAGAAACTTATGAAGACTTGTTCGGAGAAGAAGCAGTTCTTTGCGGAGGACTTGCAGAATTAGTTAAAGCAGGATTTGAAACATTAACAGAGAGAGGATACCCTCCTGAAATGGCTTACTTTGAATGCTTGCACGAAATGAAATTAATTGTTGATCTTGTTTATGAAGGAGGAATTCCGCACATGTATGATGTTGTTAGTAACACTGCGTGCTACGGTGGATTAACAAGAGGAAAAAGAATTATTACTCCTGCAACTAAAAAAGAAATGCACAAAATCCTTGATGAAGTAGAAAGCGGAAAGTTCGCTGATGAATTCGTTGACGAATACAAGAAAGGATTCAAGAACATGGAAAGAATGATTGACGAAGAAAGAAAACACCCAATTGAAACAATTGGAAAAGAAATTAGAGCAATGTTCAAAAAGAAATAAAAAAGTTTAGTGCTCTGGGGAAATTAAATTTCTTCAGAGTTTTATTTTTAAAAAGGCATATTTATGGATTCAAAAACTATTAAAGAATTGCCAGCAGCAAAGAGTTTGCTTTACGCGGATGGACTAAAAACCGAGCAAATGAAAAAACCTTTTATTGCAATTGTTAATTCTCAAGTGGATATTGTTCCCGGGCACATTCATTTAGGTGCGCTTGGAGAAGAAGCAAAGAAAGGAGTAATTGCTGCGGGAGGAGTCCCATTTGAATTCCACACTATTGCTATTTGCGATGGTATTGCAATGGGGCACGAAGGAATGAGATACTCCTTGCCTTCAAGAGAAATAATTGCCGATTCCATTGAAGCAACTATTAAAGGACACGGAGTTTTTGACGGAGCAATTTTTATTTGCTCTTGCGACAAAATAGTTCCTGGCCACTTAATGGCTGCAATTAGATGTAATTTACCAAGTGTATTTGTTACTGGCGGACCAATGATGCCTGGGAAAAATGGAGAAAAAGTAATGGATGTTAAGGATTCTTTTTCAGCAAAAGCCGCTCTTGAGGGAAATAAAATTAATCAAGAACAATATGACAATATTATTTGCAAATCTTGCCCAGGCGCAGGAAGCTGTGCAGGATTATTTACTGCAAACTCAATGGCTTGTATTGTTGAAACACTTGGAATGAGCGAGAAAATGTGCGCAACCACTCACGCAATAACTCAAGAAAAATCAAATCAAGCATTTAACGCAGGTGCAAAAGTACTTGAACTTGTAAAGAAAAATATTCGAGCAAAAGATATTTTGAATAAAACTGCTTTTGATAACGCACTTCACATGGATCTTGCAATAGGAGCAAGCACAAATACGGTTCTTCACTTACCGGATATAGCTAACGAAGCCGGAATTAAAATTGACTTAGAAGAAATTAATTCCTTCTCAGAAAAAACTCCAAACTTAGTAAAAATTTCTCCAAATAGTTCTTTTAGAATGATTGATTTACATAACGCCGGAGGAATTCCTGCGGTTTTGGCTGAACTAAAAAAGAAAAATTTAATTAAAAATAATAAAACAATTGACGGAATGCTATATGAAAGATTAATTGATGCAAAGAACAAAAATCCCGAAATGATTAAACCAATAGAAACTCCTTATTCAACAACTGGAGGAATTGCAATTCTTAGAGGAAATTTAGCAAAGAATGGCGCTGTAATTAAAACTGCAGGGATAAGTTCTGAAGCTGAAAAAATATTTGAGGGAAGTGCGGTTTGTTTTGATGATGAAGAGAGTTGCCAAAAATTTATTGAGAGTGGAAAAGTAAAGAAAGGAAATGTAATAATTATTCGTTACGTTGGTAAAGCAGGCGCACCAGGAATGCCTGAAATGCTTTACCCGACTTCCTCAATATCAGGACTTGGACTTGACAAGGATGTTGCATTAATTACTGATGGACGTTTCTCCGGAGCAACTAAAGGATTAAGCATTGGACACGTTGATCCCGAAGCCGCAATCGGCGGAAACATTGCGCTTGTAAAAAATGGAGACAAAATTAAAATTGATTTAACTAAAAAAAGAATTGATGTTTTAATTTCAAATAAAGAACTTGAAGAGCGAAGAAAGAAACTCAAAATAAAAATGTCTCCTCTTCCAAACGGAATGCTTCTAAACTACAGAGAAAAAATACTTAAACAGAATAAATGCTGACAAAAAGCATACGCAGAATATTTATTAATTATAAAAAAGAAGGTATTGTATGACAAAGGAAACAAATGTCGGAATAGTAAAGTTCTTCGCAGGACTTATTTTATCAAACCTTATTCGATTGCTTCATTTTATTCCTAATAATGATCCAATCATGGCAATAATGTTGCCTTATGCTAAAACTAAGCACAAATATATTGCTGTTTTATTTCCTCTTTTGACAATGGTTTCTTTTGATATAATCACAGGAAAAGTTGGAGTGTGGACAATTGTAACTGCTGGAACTTATGCATTACTTGGTTTCTTTTTCTCAAATTTTTACTTTAAAGTTAACGCCAAAAAGATTGGATTATTAAAATATTTGAAAGCAGGAATATTAGGAGTGCTAATATTTGATTTTATAACTGGCCCAATAATGTCCTCTTGGATGTTTGGAATGACTTTCACGGATGCAGTCCTTGGTCAAATTCCTTTTACAATAATGCACCTTGTAACAGTTAGTGCATACATAGTAGTTCTAGTTCCATTGCTAGATAAGCATCTTGTAGAAAATGCTAAACTAACAGACACTTCAGTATTGAACTACTTGAAGCAAAAACTTTTTGCAAGAACTTAGAACTTAAGCAATTTTTGAAAAGGAATTCTAATTCCGTAATATAAGTATCTTTTAACAAATCGTACTCTTTCTATTTCTTTTCTATCATTCATAAAAAAAGTAATTGGGTTTTCAATTATTGAAGGGTTTATTGCAGGGAATTTTTCGTAAATCTTCTTCTCAATTATCCACGTTGTTATCTTAGTTGGAAGTAGCGTGGTTGCCAGAAGTAATAGATGATATTTAATGAATTTTTTATTATTGTACTCGTTAAGTATTGTATTTGCAGACTCAATTGGTTCTGATTCAATATTATCTAATTGTTTTTGGGTAATATTGCCATGAACTTGGGCTATGTCAACAATTTTAGTTTTTGGGAAATAGATTAACCAATATATGCAAATTCTATCTACTCTATTTTTTAGATAAAATTTTGCTAAATCCAAGAGTTCGTCTTCTTCTTGTTCTGGTAATCCGAGCATATTATCAGTAATGCATCTTATATTGTTTTTTCGTAAAGCAGAAATTGCCGTAGCTATTTGTTCATTAGTTTCATATCTGTGCAATATCTTTTTTCTAAGTTCTGGGTTAATACTTTGAACACCTAGGCTAACTTGATAACAATGCGCTTTCTTTAGCAATTCTGCAGTTTCATCATCAACAGTTGTTGGAGAAACATAGCACCAAAAAGGTACATTGAACTCTTTTGAGTAAGCGTCAGCAAATTCCTTTAGCCAAGATTTATGACTAGTAAAAATATCGTCATTTATTCTTAATCTATTAAACTTGTACTTTGCATAGGCTTCCCTTAATTCTTTCATTACGTTTTTTACTGAGCGAAGTCTAATCCCCGAACATTCAACTCCATACAAGCTTTTCCAAATACTATTGTGACAATAAGTACATGCATTTAAGCAGCCTCTCCGAGTCACTATTGTGTATTCTCTTTTTAGAAATGGAGCTGCAGAATAAAATAATTCCTTGTCAGGAAAAGGCAAACTATCTAAGTCCTGTATTGGGGGAGAAAGTTTATTCTTTACAACTCTCCCCGCAGTTTTGTATGCAAGCCCATGTATTTTTGAAATTTTCTTAGCAAGATTCTTTTTTGATCCCAAAGCATTAGCTAGTTCTACAATTGCTTTTTCTCCTTCTCCAATAATTATGTAATCAACAAAATCATTCTCAAGCACTTTTTCAGGTACTGACGAAGGATGAATCCCCCCAAACAAAATTGGCACATTAGTTTGTGCTTTTACTGCTTTTGCTATTCTATACGCCCAAGATAAATCTCCGCTAACAACAGATAATGCAAGCAAATCTGGTTTCTTTTCAAGTATCTGTTTAACTATTTCTTTCTCAACAGAGTATAACTTTCCAAGAAACTCGACTTTAATGAACTTGTCATCAAATAATTGCGGGTCAAAAACTAGACTTGTGGAGTGCCCTGCTCGTTTAAGCGAAGCAGATAAGTATTCAACGCCTAAATTTTCATGTGCTGCGTAACTGAAAACAACTTTCATTTTTTCACCACAGTTTTATTTGCTTGAGAGCCAAGGGCGTTTTGCATTGCAATCTTGCATGGATCATTTAGTAATATTTCTTCTTTAATATGGTTTGGCACACTTTTATTTCGCACAAGTTCAATTCGTATGTGGCGCATTGAAACATCTTGTCTGAACTTTCTCGCAAGTTTGAGTGCCAATTCTTCTGAAATGTTAGTGTTTCTTGCAATGTTTCGTAAAACACACCATTCTTCAAACCCAATTTCTGAATTCAAACATTTCTCCGCTAAACTAACTAACTCTTTTGGTTTAGTCTTTGTTGATATGGACTGATTTAGCCCCTTAGTAAAAGAAAGGAGTATAGCCCCTCTATTTTGCTTTCCCCTAGTTGTATGTTGTTTAATGTATTTTAAATAAATTGCGGAAATTTCTTTTCTTAGCTTTTTGCTTGGTTCTTTTTGATTATTTAGTTGGTCATAAAATTCTAGGATTTTTGAAGTTGATGAATTCGAGAGGATTTTTTTGTTATTCATTGATTGAAGCATGTTTGAAAAGTCAGAGCGTTTATCTTGGAGCAGGCTTTCAATAAAGTATATTGCATCAATGTCTCTTTTTCCGCCAGGTCCATTTTTAGTATCATTCTTATTTTGTTTAGAGTAATAAAACTCTCGTTCATTTATCAAGGCTAGTATTATTTGCTCAGATTTGTCTTTTAGGATGGTTTGTTTCATTTCATTAATGAACTCGTCAAACTTCTTTTTGTCACCCAAAAGGAACTTGAAGTCAATTAGTCTAGTGACTTGTTTTAGGGAGATACTGTAAGACTTTTTTATCTCACTCATGTTTCTTAACTTACAATTGGAACAACCTTTTTCTGGACCCGCTAAATAATAATCTTCTTCACTAAAGGTGTATCCATCACTAAAAAATACTTGATAATCAATTTCTTTTGCAGGAGTTAATCTTGCCCCACTGCCGTAGATTGCTACAAAACAACCTTCTTTATCAAAGCGAGCCAAGTTTTTCTTTGCTTCATCTATAAGAAGTCGGTCTTTTTCTATTATTGACTCAAATGTTTTGCTTATTTTCTTTGAATCCATAAAAACCAGTTATTTCTTTTTCAGCTTTACAAACTTTTCTCTAAGTTCTGGATTCTTTTGTAGAACATTATAAGGAATTGATATTGAGTCATAGTTCATTTTGCTAACATAATCCAAAAGGACAGGGTGTAAGTCTACGCTGACAACGTATTCTACCTTTTTGTTTTTCTTTGCCAAGATTTGTTTTAGAAGTTTTCTTAGCGCAACATATTCCTTGTCTTGGTGAATTCTTTCTTTTACATTGTCTCTTCTTGAAATGCCGTAAGTAAAGTCATGCAAGTCATTTGTGCCTACAACAATGTAATCAATTCCAAGTTTAATGAAATCCGTTACAGTTAGTGCAGCAGAGGGGAGCTCAATCATTACTCCAAGTCTTCCTGAATAATTTGCTTCCTTTAGATGTTTTTTTAGTTCAATAATTTGAATTGGAGCATGCACAAAAGGGATCAACAAGTGTAAGTTTTTGTGTTTCTTTCTTAGGGTAACAATCATTTCAAGTTCTTTTTTTAGAGAGGCAGGAAAAGTAAGAGCTCTTCTTATTCCTCTAAGTCCCATTAAGGGATTTAGCTCATTTATTTGCTCTTCACACCCAATTAGCGCGTTTACTTGAAAAGTCAATAAATCTCCTAGTCTATACCAAACATCTTTTCCTTTGAATGAAGAGCAAAGTTGATCCAAATATGTTGAGATTTCCTTTATTCTTTCAGGTTGGTTAATGTTATGTGTTGGGTTTCCCTTTCCGCCTTTGATTAAAGATACTCCATCAAAAAGTTTCGCTTCTTCTTTTGTTGGCATCTCTCTTTCCATTCCAATCTTTATTTTAACCATTGTTTCGACCACTAATTTGTTGCAATTAATATCTTAAAAATACATTCAATACGGACTTTGGATTCAAAGCATTTACAAGAGACAATTCTATTCCGTCTGCTATTTCGCAAGAGGCACACTCTGGCAAAGAAAGTTTATTTAATTCATTTTCAAACATTTTTGGACTTTTTCCAATTAGTTTTGTTAAGTCAAGCGAAGATTTGTTTTTTTGTCTCCAACAAGAGTACAGTTTGCCTTCTGTGGATACTCTAAAGAAAATCCTTCCTGCAGCACAATTGCTGGAGTTTATTCTTTTACCAGATAAGGCAGTCGCCATTTCGTTTAATCCATCTCTCGAATTTAAAATTAAAGGATTGATCTTTTTCTCTTCAATTATTCTGCTTACAATTTCTTTCTTTTCAGAATTGGATAAGAGATATTTTGAAATGTTATTTGCAGTTAGAGGTATACCGCTAACAAATTGAAAATGAATACTTGATTTAGGTTCTTTTGAAAAGTCGAATAAATATTTTAATTGGTCTTTATTTGCTTTTGAAACTACTGTTGACAAAGCTACATGTAGTCCGCTTTTCTTTGCAAGAGTAACTGCATTTTTTGCCATTTTAAATGAATTCTTTCCACGTATGCAATCGTTGACTTTTTCATTACCGTCAATACTTACAATCAAAAGTGACAAATCTTTCAAATCAGATAGTTTATTTTCTATTAGAACTCCATTTGTGGTAAGAGTTGATTCAATCCCCATTTCTTTACAATGTTCAATAATTTCCTTAATATCTTTTCTTAATAAAGGTTCACCGCCAGTAAATCCAATCCTAATACAACCAGAGTCTGCAAGCAAGTCAATAACTTGTAGTACTTGATTTGTTGTCATTTCTTTTGACTTAATTGAAGAAATATTACAATACTCGCATTTGAGATTGCATTTATTTGTCAATGCCATCCCGACAACAAGCGGAATCTTTTTTCCAAATAGTTTTGCTTTTGCAAAACCTATTCCTCCGTTTAACATTGTTCTAAGTTTCACTTTAGCACTTCCTTTATTGTGAAACATATTTTTTGGATATCTTTTTTGCTTAATTGCTGGTACATTGGCAATTCAACCAGGTGTTGTAAAATAGCTTCAGTTTTTTTGTAATTTCCTTTTGGGTCGTACATTTTGCCGCAGTTTCTTAAAACAATTTCACCAGTTCCTACATCAATCCCTTTTGAAAACAAATCTTTTCCCAGCTTATCAGCATGTTTAGAAAGAGCAACCAAAGAGTAAAAACTATTATCCCCTTTGCTTATTCTTGGAAGAGTAAAGTCTTTGACACCTGCTAAGTTATTTGAGTAATCTTTAGCCAGATTGAATCTTTTTTCATTAGTTTTTTCTACTGCGTTGAATTGCTCTAGTGCAATTCTCGCTTGAAGTCTTGAGAATCTTTTTCTTTTATCTACATTCTTATGATGTACTTTTTGGTAAATGTCTGAAACAAATTTTCCATACGTCTTGCTTTTCCACCAAAGAATTGGGAAAGTATAAAAATAACGACTAGTCATCAATAGCTCAAAATAGTTAAGTAAAAAGCGAGGAACTATTGCTAATCTTGAGTTATTTTGTTTTGAAATTATGTCTTTAGAAATACTGTGGATTTGTTTGTTGTTTGTTATTAACATTCCTCCTCCAAATGCGTTTATTGGTTTTCTATTTTGGAATGAAAAGAATGCAGCGTCTCCAAATGTTCCAAGAAGCTTGTTCTTGTAAGTGGTTCCTTGTATGTGCGCACAATCTTCAATTACTTTTATTTCATTAGAATGAGCAATTTTCATTATTGAGTCAATTTGGCAGCCTTTTCCAAAAATATGTGTTGCAATTATTACTTTTGTTCTTGGAGTTATCTTTGTCTTTAGTTCTTCAATATCAATATTGAAGTCTTCTTTGCAATTAACAAAGACAGGGATAAATCCTAATTCTTTTACAATGGAGGGCAGAACATAGAAGGTAAGGGTTGGAAAAATAATTTCATCTCCCTCTTTGAGATTAAATGATCTTAGGGCAAGTTCCATTGCTTGTCTACCACTTGCAGTAGCAAAAGCATATTTTGTACCGTAAAACTTTGCAAATGCTTCTTCTAAATCTGAAACGTAATCCTTTTTCTTAAGTAAAACATCAGAAATGCAGGTTGTCAAGTTAATTGTTGGAGTATTTCTTCTTTTTGAAATTGTAGGCCAGATCATTATAAGTCCTCCTGCTTAAACATTGAGAATATCATCTTAAATCCGGCTTTGATGTAACGCAACAATTCATGAACTGACCTAATTCCAATAATTCGTTTGAATACGTAAGTTGGTCTAAGGTAAAATGAAAGGTATGCTTTCTTAGTTAATTGTTCAACCTCGCTTTCAGGAATATTACACCAAGGGTTTGGTAATCTTTCTTCGCCAACTTTCCCAAGCAAGTAATCACTCCAATAATCCTTTTTGGTTATTCCTTGTAATTTTGTATCTATCTCTGTTTTTGGTTTTGCAATTGTTCTTGAAAACTGCGCGTACTCTAAGTTGAGTGATTTTGCAAGTTCAACTGTTTTCATAAATCCTTCTTTAGTATCTCCTGGATTGCCTATCATAAAGAAGCCAAGTGGGGCAATTTTATATTTTCTAGTTTTGTCTATTGCTACTTTTACCCCACTAATAGTAATGTCTTTGCAAATGTTGATTATTACTTTGTCATCCGAGGATTCAATTCCGTAGTATATTCTCTTGCATCCGCTTTTTGCCATTATTGAAAGGAGTTCGTCATCCACTCTATCAATTCTTGTTCTGCAACTCCAAGCAATGTCAATTTTTGAGTCAATTATTAGCTGACATAGTTCCATGACTACTTTTTTGTTTGCAGTGAATGTTCCGTCAAAAAAATCTATTTCTCTTACTTTGTATTTATTATAACATTCAAGTATTTCCTCAAAAACACTTTTTGCAGAGCGCTGCTTGAAAGGAACTTTTGCAATAGCACAAAAATTACACCTAAATGGACATCCAATTTGAGAAAGCATTACTGTAAAATTTTTCCTTCCTGAGATGAAGGAGTAGTATTTGTCCATTGGTATTAAGTCTCTTGCAGGGAAAGGTAGTTCTTCGAGGTTGCAAAACATTTCTGGTTGTTTGTTGATTATTACTTTTCCATTTTTTCTATAAACTAACCCTTGTATCTTCCTTGGGCTAGTTTTCTTTTCAAAGAATTGCATGAATTGTTTTGCTGTAGTGTTTGCTTGCCCTAAAAGACCGAAGTCTATCTCTTTGTGGTACATTACTTCGCTTGGATAAAGGTTGAAATTAAATCCGCCAACAAGAATTATTACTTTGTAGCCTAAGTTGTCTTTGAAATATTTTATCCATTCAAGATTATCAAAAAAAGTGTAAGCTGAGTGAAGGTCAAATGACAATATGTCTGGTTTTTGAGTTTTTAGTTTTTCAAGAACGATTTCTTTAGTCAGTTTTAATGCATTTGCATCAATTAAGTCAACTTGCGCACCCAGATTTCTATATATTGCTGCAGCATATGCTAATCCGATTGGTTGGTATAATCCAAATTCTTCATCTACTACCGCAACGTTTTCATTAAACCTCTTGTGCTTAAATGGAGGGTAAATGAATGTGATTTTCATAGGGTTGCCTCATTGATGTTTTGCCACGCTTAGTATTGTATTAATGTCAAAGTTGTATATGAAGTTTAAGTCTAGTCTCGAATGATGCCAGCATTCTTTACAATCCATTTTAGGCAAATTATTGAATGCGTTTTTGAAACCAACCTTTGCAGCATTAAGTTCGTTAACTTTTGATTCTTGATAAATCATATTGCATGGCGCAACATATCCTTCAGGATCAATTCTGCAATAAATTATTCCAGCAGCACAAGTTATTGGACTTTCATTAGGCCACCTTGAAATATGTTTTAGAATTGAGATTGATTGATTCAGATTTTTGTTTCCGTTTTCTTTTTCAGAAATCAAGTAGTCAAGTGCTTTTCGGTATTTCTTTGCATCTGGAACTAATTGCTTAAGGTTTTTTGCAACTGGTTGGAAAGCTATGGACACTCCCAGTTCTTCTGCTTCAGCAAGTATTTGCGGAACATGATCTTGATTGTATTTTGTTATAACACAGTTGAGTGTAGTTTTGATGGAGTTTTCTTTAAAGATTTTTATTGCTTTTATTGTCTCGTCATACATTCCTTTTTCACGTTGTAAATCATTAATTCTTTTTGGACCATCTAATGTTAATTGTACATTGTCAACTTCAAGTATGTCATTTATTTTTTCAGGAACTAATCCGCCGTTTGTTGTTAGCATTACATAGATTCCTTTCTTTTTTGTGTAATGAATTATTTGTTTTAAGTCGTTTCTTAGAAGAGCTTCTCCTCCGGTGTATCCGATTACTTGGCAACCCATTTCTTTGAGTTCGTCCACAATTTTGAAGATTTGTTTAGTTGTAAGTTCGTTGTTGAATTTGTTGCAAGTTATACAGTATTTGCAAGTGTGATTGCATTTGTGAGTTAATTCCCACCCCACGGCGAGAGGGACTTTTTTTCCTAAAAATTTGGCTAATATTACTGATGTTCCGCTAGATAGCATTTTGTCTAGTTTCATTCTTCAACCCACCACGTTTTTCTAATAGAATTTAGCTGAAAATAGCCTTAAGAAAGTACCCGATTTGTCGCAAATTTAGCTTACTTACTCCATATTTTCTTAAGGCAAAATCATATTCATGATAAGCAATTTTACAGTTTGGGTTATTTTTGAGGAGTTCAAATAGTACTTTGAACCCGCGTTTTTCTTTAGTTTGCGTAGCTAATTTTTGAAGTAGTCCTCTTTTTACACAAAAATATCCTGACAATGGATCTTGAAATTTTTTACCAAGTCTAGCATATGCTAAACCTGAAGCTAGGAGTGAGACAATTGCTCGCAAGAAGCTTAAGCCAGTTAAAGAACTTCGATAACAAATTACTAAGTCGTTGTTTTTCATTTTGTTAATAATTTTTGGAATTTCACTTGCAGGGTGTTGAAAGTCTGAGTCCATTACGATAACATATTTTGCTTTTGTTAGATTTGCTGAGTCAATTACTGAAGCAATCAACCCCTGAATTGCAGCATTTTTTCTGTCCAAAATAGTTACATCTTGAGTTTTTGCATGCTTTAAAGTAGAATCAACCGAGCCATCATCTGCAACAATAATTTCTCCGTTAAAATATCTGCGAACTTCTTTTATCATTTGAGCAATTCCTTTCTCTTCATTAAGAGTAGGAAGGACAATGCAAAAATTTGATTTAGGCATATAAAAGGTACTCATTTAGGCTTATTAATATCTTCTTGTTGAAAACAATACTAAATATTTAGCGTACGTTGAACTTATTCTCTAATGAAAAAGTAGGCCACTAAATAGAATATTGAAAATGGAACTACTCCAAATATAAAAAATTGAATTAATGCGTCGGTTACTGGGAGGCAATTGCATGCATTGCATAAAAAGAATCCTCTCATTTCTCCTTTTGCACAAGTATTGCTTACACATGTGCAAGTGGTTGTGGCAAATAGCGGGAGGTACACTATGAAGAATAAGATTAGTGCAACGAATGTTCGAATAACAGTGTTTTTCACTGTGTTAAAATCCATTTCTATGCCCCTAAAAAATTAAAATTTTGGAATAAATTTTGTTCCGTAGTGTATTACTCCTTTTTCTCCGCTTGAGTAGAATTTTCTAAACACTGCTTCTACTTCCATTCCTGCTTTAAGGTCCTCAAATTTGCAGTCCATTACTTGGGCTTCAATTCTTGCCCCCTCTTCTAAATCAATTAGTGCAACACAATATGGTGATTTATTTTCAAATACTTCAGGGCCTGAATGAATTTGTGTGAATGCAATGATTTTTCCGTTTCCTGAGAAATCAATTTCGTTGAATTCCAAGCTTCCGCAAGTGCACAAACCTTTCTTTTCAAAAAAAGTTGCTTTGCATTTAGCGCATTGATATCCTTTCAACCTGTAATGGTCGCCGTAACTTCTCCATCTGATTATTGGACTTTCTCTAAACATTGCATTTCCCTTCTTTATTTTTTTTCTACTTTACTAAAATTAATTCCTAAAATCTTTTTCTTTTAACTATTGGAGTATCTATTTCTCTATCTTCTCTTTGTTGTCTTGCTAATTTGTATCTTGGAGTGAACTCTTCAGTCGCAACTTCTTCTTTTTTGACTTCAAGTCTTCTTGGAACTTCGTGTTCGTATTTGTCCTTTGAGTTTCCTCCAAACAAATTCTTCAACTTTTCCATCAATCCTGTCATGTTTCCACCCTTACACTAAATATAATTCAATTACTAATTAATCATTTCATTTTCTTAAATACGTGTACACAAGCTGTTCCGCCTGATCCACCAACATTATATGTTACTCCAATTTCTGCGTCTTTTACTTGTCTTTTTCCTGCTTCTCCTCGTAATTGCATTGTTGCTTCTACTGCTTGTTTTACTCCTGTTGCTGCTACAGGGTGTCCGCATGCTTTTAGTCCGCCTGAAGTATTAACAGGGTGTTTTCCATCAAAGTATGTTTGTTTTGAAGTATAAAGTTGTGCTGCTTCTCCTTGTTTAGCAATTCCAAGTGCTTCAACTGCATAAATTTCTGCAATTGAAAAACAATCGTGTACTTCTGCAAAGTCCATATCTTTTGAAGTGATTCCTGCTTGAGCAAAAGCTCTTTCTCTTGCAGTTATTCCTGCGTCAAGTCTAAGTAATGATTTTCTTCTTGCTAGCGAAAGTGTATCCGTTGCAAGACCAGATCCAGTAATGTAAACTTCGCTTCCCATTTTTTTAGCAGTTTTTTCGCTTGCAATAATTATTGTTGCTGCCCCATCTGTTATTGGAGAACAATCAAATAATGTCAATGGGTCTGCAACCATTGTTGAATTAAGTACTGTATCAACTGTTATTTCGCTTTGAAATTGTGCGTATGGATTTCTTGCTCCGTGGAAGTGGTTCTTTACAGATACTTCTGCTAAAACTTCTCTACTCAATCCATATTCTTTCATGTAAGCGTTTGCTAGTAATGCATAAAGCCCTGGGAAAGTTAATCCATTAAATCCCTCAAGTTCTTCATCCCCTGCACCCATTAGTGCAGTTGTTACTTGTTCTGTTGAAACATCCGTCATTTTTTCTACTCCGCTCACCATTACAATATCTGCTTCTCCAGCTTCAATTGCGTGAACTCCTTGTCTTAATGCAAGTGAACCAGATGCACATGCTCCTTCTACTCTCACACTTGGTTTGTCTAAGTTTAAATTTTCTGCAGCCATACTTCCAACATGTAATTGCCCGCTGAGTGAATCTCCGCACATGTTTCCAGTATAAAGTGCATCTATTTGTTTTGCATTTATTTTCGCATCATTTAGTGCACGTAGTTGTGCGTCAAGTAACAAGTCGCGCATGGATTGTTCCCATATTTCGCCGAATTTTGTTATTCCTATTCCTAGTACTCCAACTTTCATAAACATCCCTTTTTTCATTTTTTATTTTTACAAAATTTTATTTACGGTTTTTTGAATCCTATTGGGGTTCCTGCCGCTGCAAGTCCGTCTCTGATTTTTGATCCTTTAAAGTCCTCAGCCCAAGCAAGTATATTGCTTATTGGAATGTGGTGCAGATTAGCATGCATTGTATTGGGCCCAGAGAACATGTAATCGGTAGGCATACTTAATTTCTCGAGAATTGGTTGTCCTTTTTTGTCAACTGTAATATGAGTCCATCCTTCTTTTTTCAAATCTTTTAACTGAGTAAGAAGAGCTTTGTCTCGGAAAGCTTCGTAAGCTATTACTTTTCCAACGTGTCCTACCGCAACCTTTGCGCCAACTCTAACTTTTAGCACCGCATTAATTGGACCATTAGCAGCAGTAAAATCTCTTGCGTGCCAACTTTTCTTAAACGCGTCCTTAAACGCTTTCCACATACTTTTATTGCGAGCAGTTTCCACACCCTTTAATGCGTCTTGTATTGAAGGATGAGTCAATGTTAATACTTTGCGTTTCATTGGTGAATCCCTTCCATGTGTTTTAAGTATTGCGCGTATGAAATGTATTCTTTTCTTGCAATGTAATCATTTACTTTTTTTGCTTTGTTTTGTGCTTTTGTTATTTTTTCAGTGCAAGTAAAAATAAATGAATCACTTCCTGATCCAGATCCGTAACTTGTAACCAATATTTTGTCACCTGGTTTTGCAACATCAAGTACACTTGCAAGTCCTAAGATTGAAGAACCTGAATACGTGTTTCCAATTTTTGTTACAACTAACCCTGGTTCGATTTGTTCTTTTGTTACTCCAAATATTTTTGCAACTCTAAGTGGAAATTTTCCGTTAGGCATGTGGAATACTACGTATTTGAAATCTTTCATTTGCATTCCACTTTTTTCTAGCATCATTTTTGTTGCACTAACAACATGTTTGAAATAAGCTGGTTCTCCAGTAAATCTTCCTGCGTGGGAAGGATATTCTTGCATTGCTCTTCTCCAAAAATCTGGAGTATCTGTTGTAAATGAAACTGTTGATTCAAGTATTGCAACTGATTCTTCATTTGGCCCGATTACAAATGCTGCTCCGCCTGCTGCCGCACTATATTCAAGTGCATTACCGGGTTCTGCTTGTGAAGTGTCTGCACCAATACTTAATCCGTATTTAATCATTTTAGAATCAACTAGTCCAGCGTTAATTTGAATTGTTGCACTTCCTGCTTTGCATGCAAACTCTGTATCTACAGCCATGTATTTGTTTCCAATATCAAGTGCTTCTCCAACAATACTTGCTGTTGGTTTTACTGCGTAAGGGTGAGATTCACTTCCAACATAAACTGAGCCAACTTCTTTTCTATTAATTTCCGCTCTCTTCATTGCATTTCTTGCTGCTGCAACTGAAATAGTTGCTGTGTCTTCATCTTTTCCGGGAACGGATTTTTCAGTTAAACCTAGTCCAGCTTTAATTGCATCAGCATCAGCATTTTGTACTTGGGCAATGGATTCTGCAGTAATTCTATACTTAGGGATATACGCCCCCCATCCAACAATTCCACTCATAAAAATCAACCAATAAATTTTTTGTCAATAACTATTTTATTCCACTTCTGCGTCTCATCACTAGGACTTATAACAAATTTAACGTTTCCTTTGAATAAAAAACTAAGCACTAACCCGATTTTTCAAGTTAGGCACTCGATAAACAATTTCTCGTCGCCCTAATTTAAAAACCTTTCTAAAAGACGAAGTTAAATACGACAATTGACGTGTTTTGTTCATACTGTGACTAGTTTTACCTCAAATACCCCTTTTGTTTTTGAAACGGTTTGAAATATTTCTTTAACCTGTTTAGCGGCCCCTTTAAGCATGAATATTTCCACACACCTATCTTTTACATGTTGATGAATATGAGTTACAACTAGCCCTTCATGTTTGTGAACCAACTTTGCAACATCGCTCTCGTGAGCATGCGTTAAAACCAAAATCACGCTTACTTTCCCCTTGAGTTTTGAAATAGCTTCATTTTCTTTCACAAGCGCCCTTATTGCTGCACGCATAGTTTCGCTTCTTCCTGAAAAATTATAAGTTTTTTGAATTTCACAAAGTTGACTATTGAAATCTTCACTCAAAGAGAAACTAAGTATTTTTGTCATAAAAGTCACTTAATAACTAAACCCATAAACTAAACAAAGATTAATAACAATGCCCCTTAATATTATTAACTATCATCAAATTGTTAGTGATAAAATGTATTTTGAATTATTTGCAAGTTTAACAGCAATTTCGCTTGTTTCCTTAATTGGGGTTTTTACTTTAAAAATTAAAGAACAAAAACTTGAAAACTTTCTTGAATTAATGGTTGCTTTTGCGGTCGGTGCTCTTCTTGGAGACGTTTTCATTCACTTACTGCCAGAACTTTCAGAAAAAGGTTTTTCTTTAGACATTTCGCTTGCAATACTTTCGGGAGTAGTTGTTTTTTTTATTTTAGAGAAAGTTGTTCACTGGCATCACTGCCACCATGCACACCATGGAAAAAAATATCACACTTTTACTTACATGAGTCTTGCAGGAGATTTGCTCCATAATGCAATTGATGGAATAATTCTTGCAGGGGCTTTCCTAGCAAGTCCAGTAATTGGTTTTTCTACAGCAATTGCAATAGTTCTTCACGAAATTCCTCAAGAAATTGCAGATTTTGGAGTTTTATTAAAAGGAGGATTTTCAAAAAAGAAAGCATTGGCATTTAATTTTATTACTGCACTGAGTGCATTTGTTGGAGCAATTTTTGCTTTAATTTTGGGAAGTTCAATTAATGGAATAACTCCTTTGTTAATTGCTTTTGCCGCAGGAAGTTTTTTGTACATTGCAGGAACAGATCTGTTGCCACAATTACACGACCAAGAAAGTTTTACAACACGAAAGGCATTAATGCAAGTAATATTCCTGCTTGCAGGAATGCTTGTAATGGCAGCCCTACTTTTGGTTGGGTAAAAAATTATTTCCAAGGCAAAATAAAAGTAATTCCCCAAAAGGCACTACAAGAATATATTTATTTTACAGCCCTAATTTCTTTTAAAATTTCTTCAGCTGCCAATCACATTAGGCGACAGAATATGTGTAGTGCCAAAGGCACTACAAGAATATATTTATTTTACAGCCCTAATTTCTTTTAAAATTTCTTCAGCTTTTAGTTGGTTGAATGATTTTGCTTCAATCATTTTTTGTGCAACTAAATCAACTTCATTTTCTCTTGCACCAGCTTGCGCTGCAAGTGATTTTGCGTGTAATTTCATGTGCCCAGCTTGTATTCCTGTTGTTGCAAGCGCACGTAACGCAGCAAAGTTTTGGGCTAAACCAACACTCGCGCCAATCCTTGATAATTCGTTTGAGGTTTTTACTCCAAGTATTTTTAATGAAAGTTGTGCCATGGGGTTTGATTTCATTGTTCCGCCGATTGTTGCAAGAACCATTGGCATTTCGATTTCTCCAACCAAATTTCCATTTTCATCTTTGTAATATTTTGTTAAGGATTGGTATTCGTGTCCGTATGCTGCAAATGAGTGTGCTCCGGCTTCCACTCCTCTAAAATCATTTCCTGTTGCAATTGTTAATGCATCTATTCCATTCATGATTCCTTTGTTATGAGTTGCAGTTCGAAATACTGTTGCTACCGCATATTCATATGCATCAAGTATTCTTTCAACTATTTCTTCACCAGCCATTTTTGTTTCCGGGCCCATACTTGCTACAAGGGATTCTTTTGTCCAAGTTGTTTTTGCGCGTGCTTTTCTGTGGATTGCAAGGTTTGAAATAATTTTTAATCGTACTTCTCCGCCCGAGATTTGTTCAATGATTGGAGAGATTTTTTCAGCCATAGTGTTTATTGCATTTGATCCCATTGCATCTCGCACATCAACTAGTAATTGTAATGAAATCATTTCGCCTCTTGAAGTTTTTAGTACTTCCCCTTTAATGTCGCGTGGCCCACCACCGAACTTTACAAGTATTGGATCAATTTTCATTATTTCTTCTAAGAGTTCATTTTTCTTTGATAAGATTTTGATTAATGAATCAGTTGCGTTTGGACACTTTACTACTTGAATTAATCCAATCATTATTGGTTCATCTGCGCTAGTAGTAAATCCGCTTGATAATTTTGCTGCATTTGATGCAGCTGCTACTACACTTGGTTCTTCAAGAGCAAATGGAATAATATAATCTTTTCCGTCTATTACAAAGTTTGTTGCAAGTCCATAAGCAAGAGGCATTGTCCCTACTACATTTTCTATCATTCGGTCTGCTACACTAAATGGAAGTGGTCCTTCTTTGGTAAGCATTGCTTTCTCAGCATCAGTAAGCATAAACTCTTTTGCAACTATTTCTTGTCTTTCTGCTATTGACTTTTTATAAAATCCACTGAATGCTGCTTTGTCCATGTGACCAACTCCTTGTTTGATTAATTATGACTTTATCGAAGCAAATATAAATTCACTCTTAGGGGCAAAGTACTTTTAGAGGGAATTTTGAGAGTTTGAAGGTTACTTTGTCTTCTTTTTTTAATAATTGCATTGTGTAAGAATCCATTGAGAGACACATGTCGTCTTTTTTTACAATTAACTTAAAATCATTTCCGACTGCGACTCCGTTAAATATTGTTAATTTTTCTTTTTCTTTATTGTAGGGTTCTCTTACTAAAAATAAAGCTTTTTCTTCGCTCGCATCAAATGGTTTTCCTCCTGCAGAGTTATACCATGCAGTGCTCCCGGTGCCTGTTGCAATTAATACCCCTGAACTCCTCTGGATTTCTTTCTTGCCATCATAATCAATTTCGTATTCTGCAATCATGCACGCGTGCGCGGACCCGAAAAATGTTTCATTCAAAATTGGATCTTCAATCGGAGAGTTATTTACCCTAATTTCCAATCTTTGTCTTAATTTTATTTCAAATTTTCCATCAAGGATGCTTGAAAGTTTATCAAGTTCGTTAATTGTAAATTCGTCTATTACTCCTTTGCTGTTTTGGGGATCTGAATTAATTAAAATTACTGGTTGGGAGTAAATGTATTTACAAGTTTTTAGTATTGTTCCGTCCCCTCCGAGAATTATTACTTTATCAAATCCAACTAAATCTTCTTTTAGTAGCATAGAAACAGGAATTTTTTTATAAGAAAGTTTTTTTTGTTTTAACACTTCTTCAACTTTTTTTACGGCTTGCTTAGTACTATCAAATTTGTTTTCTTTGTGTACTAAAAGTATCTTTCCGCTTGATTTTGAAGCCATCTTTACCTTTAGACTATTGTATTAATTAGGTTAAATATCTTTGTTTGAGTGATCAACTTTAGGAACTATTTTAGGAATATCATCAACGTGAGTTATTCCCATTGCTTCATTTGCTATTTTTGCATCCAAGTATTTTATCATAGCTTGCGTGGTTTTTCTTCCAGCATCTATCGCATGTATTACTGTTTTTGGTCCGTGCACACAATCCCCTGCCGCAAACACATTATTGATTGTGGTTTGAAAATTTGTATTTACTTCAATGCACCCGTTTTTTCCTGTCCTTATTGGTGTTTTTAGAGAATCTTCATCATGCTCTTGCCCTATTGCGCAAATTACTTTTGTGCATTCAACTTTTCCTTCAATGTGATTTGAATATCCTACTCCTTCAACTTTTTCGGATCCAAGTATTTCTTTTACTTTTGCTTCAAAAATAAATTTTACTCCTTCTTCTTTTGCTTCTTCATAATCTTTTGGGCTAACACTCTTGAATGCATCTTTTTCTCTTGCAACAGTAATGCAAGTTACTTCTCCGCCTAATCGTACTGCACTTCTTGCAGCGTCAATTCCAACATACCCTGCCCCAACTACTACAACTTTTTCTCCTTTAGCAATCATCGGGATATTACTTTGGTTTAAATTAATTAAGAATTTCATTGCACTCATTACTCCTTTAAGAGAGGAGCCGGGGACATCAAGGAGTCTTGGTTTTCCTACTCCTGTTCCAATGAATACTGCATCAAATCTTTTTGAAATATTTTCAAGTCCCTCTTCATCTATTTTTGCATTTGGTTCAAAATCAATTCCTAGTTCGTGTAGTCCTTTTAGTTCTCGTGCGACTACTTCTTTTGGTAATCTAAAATCGGGCACTCCGTATTTTATTACTCCTCCGAAGGCATTTGTTCCTTCTAGGATTGTTACGTGCATCCCAATTTGTGATAAGTATGCTGCTACTGCTAGTCCGCTTGGTCCAGAACCTATTACTGCAATATTTTTTCCGGTTAAATTATTTCTTTTTGGAAAAGGAGCATTATCTCCAATGAATCTTTCAATTCCTCCAATGCACACTGCTCCTTCAGGAGTCTTTCCTAAAATACAACTTCCTTCGCATTGTTTTTCTTGTTGGCAAATTCTTCCACAAATGCTTGGGAAATAATTTTTTTCTCTAATAATTGCAACTGCTTTGATAATATTTCCATCTCTAAAAGCTTTAATGAATCCAGGAATATTTACTTTTGCAGGGCACGCTTCTACACATTTTGGTGAAACACATTGAAGGCAACGATTTGCTTCAATTGTTACTTGGGAGGCAGTAAATCCGATTTCTACTTCCTTAAAAGTAGTTTTTCGTTCTTCAATTGGAAGTAAAGGCACTTTCATTCTTTTAACACCAAATTAATTTATTTTTTTAACAATTATTCCTTTGACCTGCTTACGCCACGTACTCTACTAGTACTATTGGTCTACCAGGCCAGATGTAGATTTGGAAGTAGAACTATAAAAACCTATCTAAAAAGCGAAGTGCTTTACGACAATTGACGTTGAGACTAGGCAACTTTTGCTATGATTAGGGAAGATTTCATAGCACTTGACAGAATTGTTCCCCCAACCCATTGAGCAGCATGAATTTGTATTGTTTGCCCAGCATTTAATTTAATTGGTTGAGTTGTTTGCATAGTATAATTTTGTGCAGTAATACCGTGTGTATTAACCTGAGCTCGCGCAGATCCCCCTGCAAGAATGTATATGTACCCATCATTAGGATCTAAAGCCGTCCAAAAAACTTGTGCGGTTACTAAATATACTCCATCATTCTTTGCGGTAAAAATTCCAGTAGTGTTATTATATTCTCCCAAAGTATCAGTAAGAACCCCATCATAAATTACATTTGAATCTATTTGCGCAGCAATTGTTTGATTTGTTGTCCGATATGCATAAACGTAACTTTGTCTTGGAAAACTTACACTTCCTTCAGCTCCATTAATTTGAATAGCAGTCCTTACTGTGCCCCCATCATTAATATTAAATTTTGTATTCACATCTTGAACTGGAAAATAAATATTCCCATCAGATTGAATTTGAATCTTTTCACTTCCCCCAATATTAAATCGCAATGTCTGTCCGTCAAGTATTGTTCTGCCGGAAGTTTCTCCAAAAGTGTTTATTCCTTTTTCACCAGCCATAACTCCATTTATAGATTTAATTAAAGTTGCTTCCTGAACGCTTGAAGGAGAAGAAACTTTTCCCTCAACCCAGCTTGAACTCCCTGAACCAGATTTTGAAACATTGTACAATCCCCCAATATCTGAAATAATTCCCCCCACGCCTTCATCAACATGATATCCAGTAACAAATCCTGCTTCAGCCCCAGTGTGGTAATAACCTAACCCTTCCCCATACTCTCTTGCCACTTCAGTGGAATCAAGCGCTTTATTGTAAACTATCACTTCGTCCAATATTCCATCAAACTCCACTATGTCATAAGTAGGGTCAGTATTCTGGCCTCCAAGCGTCCAATTTGTTCCATTCGGTGCAATTGAAGATCTATTCACTGTTCCGCTTCCCGCGTTAACTCCGTTAAAATAAAACGTAATGCTTGTTCCGCTTTTTGTTACTATTACATGCTGCCACGCGCCTGTAGAGAGGACACTATTTACTCTGCTACATGCGGCTGTATTTGCATTTGATCCATTATCCCCGCTACACCAATGCAAACTTCCATCCGCGCCGCCCGCAGCATCAGCGCCCGCCCCAAAAGTAAATCCTCGCTCATTTCCCCCATAGCCCCAGCCCCAACTTAGTATTTCTCCTTTTGCAGTGGTTGGTTTTATCCATGCACTAATAGAAATATCTTGAGTAATTGAGGGCAAAGCAGTAGTTGTGTAATAACTGTCATTAACATTTAGTATTCCTGTGGCACTTGAGGAAGGAGTTCCAACTGAATTTTTCAGGGCCAGAGTTCTGCTTGTAGCACTCCGAGAAAGTGTTGCAAAATTTCCATTGTCATCGCTTGTAGACAAAATTAACGCAGGAGTTGTTTTGTAAATATTAAAATCCATTGTAATGGGGTTTGTTAAACTTCCTCCGCCTCCCGAGCCAGAAATGTTTAAATCAGAAATATTATAACATGTAGAAGCGTTGCACAAATAACCTCCGCTCGCCTTCAAATTTCCAGTTGTGTTCAAATCAATTTGGAAAATATTTGAATCATTAATAATCCCAGCCGTCCAACTATTTGTATCAGCCCCTCCGCTCCCGCATTGTCCAACATCCCCGTTATTCACACAAACAAGAGCAGTTGGTTGCCCATCAAACATCGCAACAGAAACATTTTCTTGTTTCTCCAAAACCAAATCATTACCACTAGAAACCTTATCCAAACCAGTTGCACTACGATACTTAAAAGAAACATTACTCAAAGAACAAGAACTCCCACTAGTAGCACAAGCCTCTTGTCGAGCAATAAAAACAACCTTCTTCCCCCCACGAGGAATCAAAGGAGTCGTAACAGTAAAATCCCTAACAACCCCATCAGCAACATACCCTAAAAGAGTAATATCCTCGCCCGTATTATTAGTAACAACAAAAAAAGTATCGCCTGACGAATCTGCTCCCGCCTCACTCAAACCCAACGGCTGCGACGCCCAAAACAACTTAGAAGAATCCGCACTAACCCCAGAACTCTGCCCCAACAACCCAACAGAAATACCAACAACAACCAAACTCAAAACAACAACAACCCCAATAATCACCAAATACTCAACAGTACTCTGGCCTGACGCCTGTGCCCCGCGGGGCGCCTGCATCTCAAAAGGTGCCCATGGCAGGCTTTGTGCAGAAAAAGATTTGTTAGACATACTACCAGTAGAAGATTCAAATATATAAAACTAATTTTAATGGAAAAAATCTTCTAAACAGAGTAAAGAATTAAAATTATTTATTCTTCTACCCATTGTCTTAGTTTTCCAAACAAAATTGGTTTTTCTTCGTGTAATTCTTTTAGGTTTTGACAACCAATTAGGAAGGATGCTATTTCCATTTCTCGTTTAAAATTAGTTAAATAATTAGCAACCCCTATTGAACCATTTTTTTGTTGGGCTTTTAAAATTGGCATTGCATTTCCAACCATGTCTGCGCCAAGTACTATTGCTTTTACTGCTTCAAGTCCGTTTCTTATTCCTCCAGACGCAATTATTTTTTTGCTTGTAGTGGAATTAGTTGTTGCAACGTGTAATGCGTGTTTTACTTCAATTATGGAAACAGCAGTTGGCAATCCAAAATCTCTAAATGGTAAACCGAATCCATCTTTGTGTCTTAGTGCATCAACCATTGTCCAACTTGTTCCGCCTGCCCCTTGTACATCAATTGCTTTTATTTTTGTTTCTTTTAATGCCAGAGCAACATCGTAACTTATTCCGTGTCCTACTTCTTTTACATAAACTGGAACAGTTATTTTGTCAGAAAACTCTGCGATTTTTGCAACAAGGCCTGTAAAGTCAGCGTCCCCTTCTGCTTGTACTGCTTCTTGCGCTGAGTTTAAGTGAATTGCAAGCGCATTTACTTCAAGCGCAGTTAATGCTTCGTTTAGTTGTTCAGGAGTAAATTGTTTTAATTGAGCTACTCCAATATTTCCTGCTAAAAATATGTCTGGGGCAACATCACGAACAAAATAGGTTTCTATTAAAGAGGGCTGTTGTATCATTGCGCGAATACTTCCCAAACCCATTCCTGCTCCAACTTCTTGAGCTGCAATTGCAATATCTTTGTTTATTTTTTTTGATACTTGTGCCCCACCAGTGATGGCTGATGCAATGAAAGGAAAAGAAAACTTTTTTCCTAAAAACTCAGTACTTAAATCAATTTCGCGAAGATTTAATTCAGGTAAAGATTTGTAATTTAGTTCTACTTCTTCCAAAAGAGTAGTTTTGTCTTTAAAGGCAACATCTTTTGTAGCGCATAGCTTTATGTGGTCTGCTTTTCTTTTTTCTATAATCGATGGCATAAAAATCACTACCTTTAACTTAACCATATCCTACTTTTTCATTATATTAATTATTATGTTTTATCAATATATTAACCTAATTCACAGAAGGCATATCCCGCATTCTTTCAAAGGCCTCATGCTCTTTAGCTACTTGCTCTTCGAAAAATGATTGTTTTTTTTCAAGGACTTGTTTTATTCTAAAATTTGCCATGTCTGCGGCAAGTAAAAAAACTGAAGGCAACACCATAATTACAGGACTATTAAGTTTTGGTCTTTTTACTACTAAGCGTTCATTAAATTCAGCTAGCATTTGCTCATGTTCAATTTGTTCTTGAAGAATTTCTTTTGTACCAATTCCTTGCGCAATTTCATCCCGATAAAAATGATAATTTTTTTCTATATTTTCCTCAAGAATGGCAATAGCCCCGTTAATGGATTGAAGCATTTGTCGCTTTTCTGTAATTGTTTTAAACTTCATGCCAGCAAAATACGCGCTCTTGTTTTGTTTCATAAAATCCAAAATTACTTTCCCCGCATTTGAAGTACAAATCCCTCCACTTGTTGCAATCTCTGAAATTCGCCTTAATCTATACCACCAAATTACATTGTTTGCTTGTTTTGTTGGCACCCCCATTCGGGCAAGCACTTTTCTTTGTATTCGCACATCTCTTGCTCTTTTTTTTGAGGGATCTCTCTTCGGTTTAACTGCACGAAGCCTTCCAAGTGGAGATTCAGTAAAAAAAGTTGCTTTTCCAATTGTTGAACCTTTCACTTTTTCAAAGAGACCAATTAGTTTCTTTCTCGCGCCACCTTTCATATTCGCCCAATTTTTCATAAAAACCTTTTTTCCAATTAATTTTCCATTTTATTCAAATTTTTCTTTCAACTAAGTGTTCTGCAAATTTCTTTAGCAGGGCTTTTGCATTGCTTTCGGGCAAAGCTTTGTTTATTTTTGCCCAAGCATTTTCAACCATTTTGTCAGCAACGCTTTTTGCATATTTGATTCCGTCGTATTTGTTTATGATGTCTAGTGCTTCTTGAATTACTTTTTCATCCGTTGTGTGGGAATCAAGAATTTCGACTAATCTTTTTTTATCCTTGGGGTTCGCTTTTTCAAAAGTTCGTATTACAATTAAAGTTCTTTTTCCTTCGTGAATATCTCCGCCAATACTTCCTTTTTTTTCTTTGAAGCTAGTTTCTGTTAGTTCAAGTATATCATCTTGTATTTGAAATCCTACTCCAACAATTTGACCAAATTCACCTAAGGCTTCGTATTGTTTTTTGCTTGCTCCCCCAGCTATTGCTCCGAGTTGGCATGCAAATTTAGTTAATACTCCTGTTTTACATAAGCACATGTTAAGGTATTGTTTTTCATTTGGAGTGTATCCTCCGTGGTGCCATTCAATATCCCATGCTTGTCCGCTTGATACACGAACCATTTCAGTAACATACAAATCATAAATCGCGTTTCTTTTTTCTTCACTTAGTTTGAATTCATTATTTTTGATTTTCATTAATGGCCAAAAATACATTATTGCCCCTGTGTTTACTGCAGTATCTACTCCAAATATTTTATGAACACAAGGCTTTCCTCTTCTTGCAACACTATCATCTTCCACATCATCACTCATTAGGGTTCCATTGTGGATTAGTTCTACCATTGGAGATAATTTCATTCCATCTTCCCATTTTCCCCCAACTGCTTCGCTGACAATACAAGTCATTACTGGGCGAAATCTTTTTCCCCCTCTGTCAAGTAAATCCCAAATTGGTGCATTTACTCCTTTTGTATATGCTTCTAAATCTAATTCAAAAACAGTTTTTCCAAGTGCTTGCTCTATCCATTCTTTACTAGCTTTTCTAGGAATGTATTTTTCTATTTCTTTCTCAACCTCAGGGACTTTTGCTTTTAAGAAGTCTTTAATTTCCATTTTGCTGTCTGCTTCACTTATTTTGTATCCCATAAAGTCACCTTGTATTACTGGATATTGTACTTGGAAGTATATTAAAAAGTTGCTCACGCCCTAAAGGAACTAGTTTAAGTTAAAGTATATTTCCCTTTCAATGGTTTGTCAGGGTATACTATTATTCCTTTTTTATCTTTTATTTCTAGTTCAACTATTTTTCTATTAATATCTTCCCCACGCATTTTTAGAGCTTCTATAGCTCTTCCTCTTCTTCCGTTTTCATAAAACACATTGTAAATTACAATAATTCCATCAGAAAGGAAGGACACCGCTTGGTCAATCCCTGCAACAACTTGTCCTAAGTGAGTTGGGTGTGGAGTTTCCATGATTAAGAATGAAGTAATGTTGTGAGATTCAAGGTAACGAAATAATTGTTCCATATATACTCTAAATCTGCTTGATTCTCCACTAAATGCTGAAGAAATTGAGGTCAATGAATCAATAAACACTAAGTCTGGTTGGAAATCTTGAGGAATCAGAATTGGTTGCACATCAATTAGCAGTTCCTTTTTTGCTTCACTTAATAGTGCTTCAACACTTCTTGCAATATCTAAAGCATTAAATCTTTTTATTCTTAAGAGTCCTTTTTTTTCATATTGTACTGAATCAAAATTGAACATGTTTAAGTGGCTTCGTAAATTTCTTTCCGGTTCTTCAAAACTCATAAAAAGAACTTTTTTGCCTTGCTCGCATGCATCCACACAAGCTTGCAAGCAAAATAAGGTTTTTCCTGAACCTGGCCCCCCTTCAATTATTACTGCTGAGCCAATCGGGATTCCTTTACTAAATAATCCGTTTAAGCCTTGCACTTGTGGCATAAAATATTCTCGTTTTGATTGTACGTCTGTTTTGTCCATGTCATATCAACTATTCCTATTTATTTAAAGGTTTCTTCTCTTCAGATTTCATAGACCCTTGGAGAATTTCTTCTTTTTTTTCTTCAAAAACTGCTGCCAGTCTATTCAAGTCTCTAATTTTTTCCCCATACATTTTCACTTTTATAGAATATTCCGCTTCTGGAAGTTTCCCTCCAACAAAATATAATTCCTGTGCTTTTTTTATTTCATCCTTCAAAACCCCCTCTTCAAACCGCACTTCTTCAATTCGCTTATTCAATCGGTACAGAGTTATTTTTTTTCTAAAAATTAAATACCCTATCACTGGAATCAAAACCACAATCAAAATATATCCCCAATTCTCTGAAATAAAACCCAAAACACTTCTTCGTGTTGCGTCATATGCTGCATTAGCTTTGGCTTGGATTCCTTGCAATTCACTCACTTTTTCATAAGTAGCATCAATTTGTTTTATTGCATACTCATATCGTTCATCCGCAAATTCCTTTTCTGCTTCAAGCCGCATTTCGGTTAATGGAGTTATGTCAATAGTTCCCTTGAGTCCGTCTATTGTTGTCTTGAGGGCAACCAACTCATCTTTGATTTGTTGGGCTTCAATCAAAATTTTATCCAACGCATCTGCACGGGCATTAAATGTTTCAAAATCAGGTAATTGGTTGTTTTCAATTTTGTAAATATTATTTTCGGCTGTTTGACGCAAAATGGATAACTCATCAAGCATTCTTGTAACCGTGAACCCATTTTCTTTCATAGAAGAAATACTTACTCCAAACGCAGCCACTTTGTCCTTTTCAGCCTGAATTTGAGAAGAATAAATATTTGCATCCAGCGCGAAAGAGTAAACGCAAAAGAGAAGCAGCAATGCTAACAACAGAATATTTTTTTTATTCAAATCCATCACCTAAAAATAAAATAATACAACTTCCAAAAGAGTACACTTGGACCTCTTCCGTTCATACGAAGAGTCTTCTTTAAATCGCTTGAAACAATTTCTTCATCAACCTCAGTAAGTCTTTTTGTAAGACTTTTTACTTTCGTTTGATAAATTCTAGTTTCAACTAACCCGAAATTAAAGTACTGTTGCTGAGTGTCCCTAATTAAATCAAGCAAACTTCTCTTTTCCTGATTTAACCTTGTAGAAGGTCTTGAAAATTTTAACATATTGCTCTTTCGGGTAGTAAGATCCACAATGGATTCGGACACGCTTGCTATTCTATCTTCAAATTGGGCTAACGCATCGTAATATTCACTAAGACTCATTTTGTTTTCAACAAAGCTTCTTTTTTGTATCCCTGCAATCATTGAAAGCAATAAAGTATTTTCAGCCAAGGAAGACTTTAGTTTTGAATCAATTCTTAGCATTGTAAATCCTAAATTAAACATGTAAGCGGCAGCAATGAACAAAACAAGCATTAAAATTATTTTATCAATATTTGCTAATGCCCAAACTATCCAGTTAAATTCTCCTTTTGTTTCAATTGAATAAGTCAACTCTGCTTCCTTTAGTCTTGACAACGCTAAAGCATAATCTCCTCTTTGGAAGGCAAGTTGTGCAAGAACTAACAGTCTGTCAGTATTTGGAGTTTCAATTCCTTTACTTGTTGCAAGTCCAATTAATCCAGAAATACTAGTTGCCTGGTTTGCTGCTAATGTTGCATCATCGAATACTTTCTTTGCTAACATATATTTTTCTGCAACTCCATCAAAGTCTCTCTTGCCAAGCATAGTGTTAGCATCTTTAACTAAAAATGGCAAATCATTTACACGGTAATTATTTTTTTGCAATTCAGTCAAGAAGGATTGCATTTGGGCAAACATTTCGTTTGCAGTTGATTCGTTTACATCATGAACCAAGAGATTGATTGTTCGTTCCTCTATGAAACTAGTTGGTCTTCTATATCGATCTATAAACTCCCCAGTAATTGTGAACACCAATGCATATTTTCCTGGCGTGAAATACTTTGGAGAAACAATTTCTATTTCAGTTGAAAACTCTTGATTAGAATCAAGTTGCGCAATGTTTTCATCTTTTAACTTTAAATATCTTGAAATGATTCCGGAAACACTCAAATGAATATTCTGCAAATTATTATCCAAAGGATTTGTAAATTTAATTGGGAACGTATTATCCTGTCCTCTTACAAGTTCAAAGAAGGAACTTGTTTGGAAAAATTTGTCTTCTTGCCCAGGAACAAATGGTAATCCTCCAGAGCCCGTATTGCCTCCGCCGCCTCCCCCTCCGCCCCCAGTGCCAGAGCCGCCGCCATTGTTGTTATTGTTGTTTCCCCCAGTACTAGTACCGGTTTTATCATAAACTACTGTCGTAGTGGAACTTGTTTGTGTTTTGTTTTCATCACTGTTACATCCGGCTGTGAAAGTTAATATCTGTGTAACATTATTTGCATCGGCAGGGATAGAAAAGATTAATGAACGACTTAAGTTTAATCCAACTGAAATTGTTTCACTTAAATTTTCATCTGAGTTTCCATCAGTAAGTGTCCAATCAAATGGATAATTCCAATCAATAATAATTTCATTCGCATCTGCGTTTCCTGCATTGGATAACTTTACAGTGTAAAGAACATTTTCATCTTCTTGTCGAACAGCAGGGTTTGTCTTTGTCCATTCTATTAACATAAATGGACCGTTTGAAAGTGAAACAAGCGTAGCGTTAACTGTGTTTGAATCAGGAATTGCTTGGGCATTATAGGGGTCAACAGTAATTATTATTGGATCACTTCTTTCAGTTAGTTTTGTGGTTGCACTAAGTAGATAAGTCTGAGAATCCCCTGGGGAAAGACCTACTACTTTTCCAGTTAATGTTTCTGCATCTCCAGAAAACCAAATTTGAGATTTGTTTTCCCAATTTGTAGAAAGTTTAAATGTTAGAGGTTTGTCCCCAGTGTTAGTTATGCTAATAGAACCTAATTGAGCAACGGTGTTAAGCGATTGAGTAACTGCGGGAAGAACTTGGGGGCTAACTTCCCAAGTGTAATCATAAAATGAATAATGTGTTTCTACGCTAGAATTACTATCATTTCCATTCAAGTCAACAGCGTGAACAAAGAATTGGTAAATTAATTCGTTTGAATCAGTAGTGAGTAAATAAGTGTAATGATAATTGTATGAGGAATTGTTCAAATCGTTTTGCATTGAATTAATACTCCATTCAGACCAATTATTGCCGTCAGCGCTTGTCCTTGTATAAAGCTCTACTGTTTGTAATCCTAAGTATTCAGTAACATTTGCGTCAAAGTTTGTGTCTTTTTGTGGATCTAGCAACGCATTTGAATCAAGGGACAAAAGGGTACTTTCAATAACTGGGGGAGTTTTATCCGCAACAGAAACTAAAAAAGAAGTTGTAATATTATTGTCCGCAATATCATATGCTGTAAAAGTACAATTAACGTTTCCAGAATTAAGAGTGTTTGAATCAACTACATAGGAACTTACTATATTTTGATCTAAAAATTCTTGGGATTCAAAAATATTTAAATCCGCGCCAGTAATATTTACTTCCACTCGGCTTAACAAAGTATTATCAAAGAACGCAGCGTAACAATTCAAATCAGTTGAATCATTTGCATCAGCTGGAGAATATCCTTGCCCGCCAAGCGTTGGAATTTGAGAATCATTAGTAACTATTCGTCCAGTAACTATTTGTAAGGGGTTTGTTAGTGCTAAATAAATTTTGTTTACATCTTCAAAGGAATCCAATGGATTAGAAATTATTATTGCTGTTTTTGTAGAGTAATAATCGCCTAATGCAAGTGTATCTCCCCCAATATCTGATGGAGCAATTCTTCTTTGTATATATATTGAGTTTACATCTTCACGAATTCTTGTCGTATCAATCATAGGCTTTGAAGAAGTTTTCAAAAGATATGCTTCAGAATAAGAATCAAGAGTTTTTGAATTTGTCAAACTAATCAAATTGAGATCTGTGAAAGATAAATTATTTCCAGTACTGTTCAAATCAATTACTGCATAAGCCCCATCATAACTTGTGTTTTTAGTAAAAATTCCTTTTTGGAAATGCTGTTCGCTTGTTACTAAATTGTAAATATCTCTTTGTGAAACTGAGTTGAAAACTGCATTTGAATCAAATAAAATATACTTTGATTTTGCATAAGTGGTGTATGTTACATTGTAATCAAACGAACCCATTGGCCCATACGCATTTAATTTTGTCACAAGCGGACCGCTTGAGGCAAGAGAATAATTTGTCAAAAATAAATCTGAATAACTTGAGGACCCAAGAGAACTTTGTGGAGCTTTTGTAAGTAGAGCATTATTCAAATCACTCCCTTTTCCAATCCAACTTTTAATAGAGGAGAGTACTGCTCCATTTGACAAATCTACTTTTGCTTCAAATGCACTGTTATTGAAATCAACTATTAACGGCGCAATTAATGAAGAATTTAAATCTGCGGAATAACTCCTTGGCATTTGTGAGGAAGCATAAGAAACAGCGTATGTTTTTTGCTGACCTTGGTAGAGTGTTGAAAGGAAAACTAATCTTGCATCCGTGATTAAACTTCCAGAGTAAACTCGCAAGTACACTTCACTTGGAACTTCTTTGTAAACTGATCCTTTAAAATCCAATACTCTTATGGAGGTAGGATTTGCTTTGTAATTAAAATGAATATTTGTGTCAATTGCACTAAATCTTCTTTCTGTAACATTTGGTTCTGTTAAGTTTAGGTCAAAACTAAAAGGATAATTAACTCCGTTATAATCCGTGTACCTATCAACCCAAGTTCTTGATTTAAAAAATGCTTTTGAAAACAATTGGTTTTGAATAATTGCATCATACCATCCGAATTCCCCAATTAAATTGAAATCAAAATAATAGGTATTCAAATCATTTTTTCCAAAAGTTGAATCTTGAGAAATGTTTGTCATCACAGAATCTACAACAATTACGCCATTACTATCAATCAATTGTATTCTCGGAGAAACCGCTAAATTCATATCATAAACTAATTCAGCTTTTTCATTTTCACTAAAGAAAGACTCAGGATTATTCAAGTCATTATAAGTCCTTAGATTTCCATTAAAACCAACTAATATGTTAAATGCTTGGGTAGTTGATCGATTTCCAAGTAAATCATTTGCATCTGTTTGAATTAAATAATTCCCATCTGCTGGAAGAGAAACTGGGGCAGAATATACTTCCCAAGTGCCCCCGTTTATTTGATACCGGACTTGAGAACAACTTGTTGTTGCATCTGCACAAGAAAGATTAATGTCATTATTGTGCCTTCTCCAATTGTTTGAAACATTATTCCAAGTAACTACGGGGAAAGTATTGTCGATTGTAAATCCACTTGAAACACTAAACACAGCAGGTTGAACATTATTTTTAATTTTTAATTTAATATATTTTGTTACCCCGTCAGTAGTAAGGAAAGTATTACTGTCGAGAGTACAATTTACACTTCCATTTTCCCAAGTTCCGCTTGAGCAATTTAGTGAAGTTAAATTTAGATCTTGGATTGCAATAGTGTCTAATGCAACAAGCGGATCACTAGTACTATTATTATTACTAAGGTAAACATTCAAATCTTCAAAACTTGTTCCAGGATCATTAATGTTAAAATCAATTGTTATAATTTCTTTCTTTGGGGTTATGCTCCCTGTAGCAATTGAACTTCCAATTAAATTGAATGTCACAACTGGTGCAATATTGTTTATTGCAAAAGAACTTGAGATATCATAAGTGTTGTAAGTGTTGTCCGCAACTTTCAGTTTAATGTATTTAGTGCTTCCATCAGAAATCAAAGCAGTGTTAATCGGAACAGTGCACTTTACTGAAGTTGTACTCCAATCTGCACTTGGAGCACAATATGTTGAAACAAAATTTGAGGAGCTAATTGCTATTGTGTCGCCAGTAAAATTTCCTGAAGAGTTATTATTACTCAAATAAACATTCAAGTCAAGCACATCATTTCCTTGGTCTTGAACATTGAAATCAATTGTAACTGTTCCACTTTTTGTTGGAAGAATTCCTTTTGCATCGTTAGAATCAATTAGATTAAAACTCAAAACCGGGCCAACGTTGTTTAGGATAAAGGGAGACGAAACGTTGTAATCAGTCAAAACACCCGCAGTCGATAAATCACTCACTAATAATTTAACATATTTCGCCTGAGCATCAATTGCAAGCGGGGTGTTAATGTCAAGAGTACAATGCGCGGAAGTTACGTTCCAAGTAATGCTTGAACATTGAGTGCTTGTCAAATTAAGATCTGTTATTACAAGTGTGTCACTTGATAAATTATTAATGTCTGAATTATTACTCAAATATACATTCAAATCAAGTCTGTCATTTTGTAAATCAAATACGTCAAAGTCCAAAGTTACAGTTCCATTCTTTGTGCTAATTGCCCCTTTTGCGTTATCTGTTCCAACTAAATTAAAATTCATAATTGGGTTTGTATTTCCTGGAGAGGCATCGACAACAACGTTTTTTAGGAAAGCCCCATACGCACCAAACCCAAAATTATAATCTGAAAAGGAGGGGGCGGTTTTGAAAAAAGCGTCATACCCTAAATAGTTTGTAACAGGAAGTTGTGCTAAAGAATAATCTTGGTTATTGTTTGCGTCTGCAATAAATACTGACGCAGTTTTATTATTACAATTGTAATCTGCGCAGGAATAAAAATTTAAATCAAGACTTGATACTCCTTTTCTAAATAAATCAACAACATCATCATAAGACAAGTCTTTATCCCAAAGCGCAATTTCCTCCACATCCCCTCTAAAAAAGTCCCCTCTGTTAAGCGCGCCAATTTGTGGGTAATAGGAAGAGCAATTATTAAATGTGATTGCCCCGACCGTGTTTAAAACTAACTGGCCATTGATATAGAGTTTGCGTACTCCTCCCCCGTAGGTAAAAACAACATGCGTCCAATAATTTGGATTGAAGGGTTGAGTAGTACTAAAAATTCCTGTTGATCCATTATAGACATAAAGAGATTGGGAACTATGGTTACGTATTGTAAATCCTGACGACCCATATAAAGTACACCAAGTAGGATTATAGTTACAAATCGAATCAGGTTTTATCCACCCACTCCAACTAAACTTCCCCGTGCTTGTTGCCCCACAAAGCAAGTTGTTCATACTGTTTATTGATAAAGAATCATTTCCATCCAGGCTTACAGCTTGCGTACCCCATAGCCCCGAGACATACTCATCACCTTCGCCATATAAATTTGCATCAAATCCATTCCCAGAACTATCTTGTGGAGAAGAATTTAGGTGATAAAGCGCCTTAAGATTTTGATCAAAATACTTTGTGTCTGTAGATAAAATTTCTTTTCCAAATGAAAAATTTGTAGAGGAATTAACTTTTGCGGAGTCCCAACGAAGAGAGGATAGGGTTGGAGAATAGATTGGGATTGCCCCAACAAAATGAGAACTTTTTATTCTATTAAAATCTTCCCCCATTTGTTGATCTGACAAAGCATAAGAATACAATTTAGTTTCTTCAACCATTCCATAAATTGAAGCCACATCAATTCCTTGTTCAATTCGACTTGACACATTTTTCCAGGGGCTAAATGTAGTGGCGCAAGTATTAATCAATTTACCATCATAAAAAATCTTCAATCTTGACCCATCATAGGTTCCTGAAAGCTGATGCCACTGATAAATTGGAATATTTACTCCTGTTGCATAACAATACTTGGGGCCATCAACTGAATTACTTATTTTAACATAAGGTACAAACAACTGTGCCCCCGCAGCACCAGATACTTGCACTCCTAAAGAGTATGCAATATCTGACGAATCTCTTCCATTAACTAAAACCCCATATGTCCCGCTAGCATGCATCCCCCAAAAATTCACCCAAGAACTTGCAGACCACCCATCATTATAATCTAAAGAAATACTTGATGGCCCCCCAACAGTCCAAGTCGGGCCGCTAGTGTAAGAGCCATTAGTATCAAACAACCCCCCCTGCCGAGGGCCAATAAATGAAGACAAATAACTTAAACAAGACAAGTTATTAGAAGAACTATGCCAACAATTAGCACCATTTCCATTTGCTTCATCAGCCATAACATAAGAAAGTTCGTTAAATTTCCAATATACTTTCAAATTTTGATCATATTGCTTTGGGTATTGCAACGAGTAAAGTGCTTGAATTTCAGTCGGCGTTAAAGCTCGATTCCAAACTGTTACTTCATCAATGTTTCCATCAAAATACCGCCCGTCTGTGGACCAATAAAAATTACCTATCCTAAATTTTGTTGCTCCTGCAGAATAAGGAACATCATCAAAAAAATATGAAGATGCCGCAGATCCTCCCGAAGTAAAAGATCCTTCATCAAACTGACCATCAATGTAAATTTTATTTCCTGTAGCATCCACAGTGTATACTATTTGGTGCCACCTATTATCCGAAAGCGCTTTTCTTGAAGAATAATAAAACGGCTGCGTACTTCCATTATAAACTGACCAGTAGATTGTTCCGGTGTTAATCCCCAGCCTGAACCACCGATTAGAAGAAATTGAAAAAAAAGATTGATCTGCGTAACTATCGGTCTTTATCCAAGCCAATACCGTTCCTTCCGAATAATTCCCTGCAAAATTTACTGCCTTAGCATCAAGGTTCACCGTAGCAAGATCCACACTTCTAAAAGATTGCGCATAGTTTCCATTAATTCCTGCACTTTTATGAGAACTCCCCCCATTACCATTATTTCCCCCTTTAGAATCTACTATTAGGGCGCCATCATTTTCTTCTAAATGCCAAATTGAAATTAAATTTGCATCCCACAACCCAAGCAAGTTATTGTCAGCAGTTAATTGACTCCCATTTGGAAGAGAAAACAAGGACTTATTCCAATCAATTGAAGCCGATTGCACATATGCTGAATCCGACCCTCGCGGTTCAACGAACCCTGGAAAATTATAATTATGAGTCAAATCATTAAAAAAAGAATTCCTATCCCCTGCAGGCAACCCCACCGTACGAGTATACGCTGTCGAAAAAACAGTGGAAAAAACAAATAAAAAGATAGTTACCAAAAGGAAATAATTTATTTTTTTTTTCACTAAATAACACCCAACTTTACTGCAAATAGAAGGGGCTTTTCCTTTAAATAAGTTTTTATTAGAGAAAAACTAGAATACATACTATATGGCAATGAATATTTTTCTGTTTTCAGGGCTAGTAATTTCAGTAATTGCTAATGCATTACTTGCCTTATATATTTTGATTAAAAAAATTAAGAGTCCTGCAGCATTTTATTATTTTTTGTTCATGGTTGCGGTTACACTTCACGTTGCAGGAGATTTATTCTTTCAATTAGCAACAACTATCCCGGCGGCAAGAACCGCGATATATGCTTATTGGGCAGGATTTATTTTATTATCAGCATTGTTTTTTTTATTTGCAAGTAATTTTCCTAGATCTCGAAAAACAATTTTTCAAAATGAGTCTTCAAAACTTTTTGTTTTAATCATCCCGTTAATTTTAATATATTTAATGTTTTTCTCAAATGATTTCATAAAAAATATAGTTATCTCTGACCAAGGAGTTAATTCTGTTGAATACGGAAGCATTTACACTCTCGCAGTACTACACTTAATTATTTTTTTAACAGCTGCATTTAGCACTTTGTTTATTGAATATTTAAAATCAAATATTGAATCTGAAAAAAGGAATATATTTTTTGTATTCATTGGAGTCCTCATTGGATCAATCATCGGTTTGCCTTGCGATGTATTCATCCTAAGGGCACTTGGGTTTGGAGAACTAAAAATTACAAGCATTTTGATTTTAATTGGATGCATAATTATCAGTTATGCGGTAGTTCAGCACAAAATTTTTGTTATTACTCCGGTTTCTGAAGAAAACAGTAAAGAAAAAGTTCTTTTTTCTGCAGGGCGGGGCAAAGTTTATTCTTTTGATGAAAAAAACGAAGCCAGAAAAAGAGGATTTAGAATTTTTGCAAATCTTGTAAAACATGATAGACAAGGATTGCTTGTTTCAACTACTTTCCCCGAGCAAGTACGAAAAATATATTCTTTGCCAAAGACCCCCATTATTTGGATTAGCGATAGTGCAGAAGCGGGGGAAGGACAAATGAACCCAAAAGAAATAGATATTCTAAGTAGATCCATTTTTTCATTCATGGAAAAAGCTAATGCCCCAATCATATTACTTGAAGGAATTCGCCCACTTTTAATCGAAAACGGTGCAGAAAAAACAAGTGAATTTTTGAATGCGTTAACAAAAAAAGCAATTGAAACTAGCGCAACAGTTTTCTTTTCATTAAAAGGGAAAGAAACTGAATTTGTAAATTTGTTTAGTGAACTAAGCGATACAACTACCCGGTTGACTGATCTAAATAGAAAATTTTACAAGCGCGAAATTACCGAGGATGTTTTGTTTGAACTTGTTGAAGAACTGGAAAAGAATTCAATCCAGAAACAGGCAAAACTAAAATTAATTGAGGAAGAATTTTTAGGAAAACTTGTAGGAGCAAATGAACTCACACTCAGCAAAAACCTCCTTGAACTGGAACTTCAAATAATTAATTACAAACTTGCTAAAAGGAGTATTCCGACTAAAGTTGCAACTAACTTAACTAATTCAGTTCAAAAAGAACTTGTTACACTTGAACAGCAATTAAAGAAAAAGGGAATAATTCAAGCAGTGGATTAACTCCTTTCCCCCATAGCATTTAATTTAAATTCACTTAATATGTAGAGATTAATATGCAAAAAATGAAAAGAGTTGTTGATGACCTTAAAAGAAAGGCCGGACAGGTGCCTTTGCAAAGTAAAGAAAAAAGATTAGAAAAAATTAGAAGCATCATTCGAAGCAGAAATAGAAAAGGACTACTTAGACTTTCTGAAAACACAACATTACCTGCACTGCATTTAGTGAAAGCAGGAGATATCTTGGCTTCAATTGATACAAGAAGCTGGATTAGTAGAGGCCTTGCAAACGCCAATGGATCCCCATATAGCCATGTAGGGGTTTTTGTTGGACGCGGAGCAAACAATGAACTACTGCTAAGAGATTTTAGAAAAGGACGCGCAGGAATAACCCGCCCATTTAAAGAAGCTCACAAAAAAGGAATTGTGTATGCAATTCTTCGTTGGGAAAATGCAACCCCAAAACAAATGGAAGCATTCCTAAGGAACATTAACCGTATCAAAGGAAGATATGATACCCCACTTTTATTATCGTATGGAATTAATGAACTAAACAAAGCCCTCGGAATTAAACGCAGGGTGAATTGGGACATTGACAGTTGGTGGACTTGCGCTGAACACGTTTCCCATGCAGCGGACCCATCAAAAAAACTAATAGATCAAGGAATCTTAGAACCTGTTGAACCCCCATTAAAACCCGTGCCAGGGCTTGATGCAAATTTTGTTACACCCCGAATAATTACTATTGATGGAGTAAACAATAAAATGTTAAAAATTATTACTATGAGGAAAATGCTTGGAGAATGAGTTCAAGTTTAATTTTAATAACTAACGCTAGTTTTTTAGTTGACTTTCAAATTTTTTTTCAAGTAAGTCTAAAAATTCTTCAACTTTATCTGAAGGGATTTTTGCACCAGCTGCAATTTTGTGTCCCCCTCCTTCAACACCAGGAATAACCAATCCAATTTCTTTTAGTGCAGCCCCAATGTTTAATCCCCTTCTAAGTAAAGCGCTTGTTCCTCTCCCGCTTGCTTTTACTGTGCCGTCACTATTTCTTGCTAAAGCAATAATTGGTTTATTTTCTTGAATAACTGAACCGTAAAGCATTCCAGCAATTATTCCAACTAAGGATTCTTCTATTTGATCTTTTGCATCAAAAAAATAAAAAGTTTTTCTTTCTGAGATTCCGTGATTGTGAATAAACTCTATTCCATTACGTAGAGCTGCTCGGTGTTCATCAAGCAACGCAATAATATTTCCATACTCTCCGCTTGGATTTCTATCCCCCATACAAACATTTAGCGCAACATTTGGTTGCTTGTGTCTGCCTGCAGAATTAAGTGCGGTTGCAAATTCTTTTGCATCACGAAGCGGACTTTTTTCTTTTTCTTTTTCAAGGGTATAAACTTCCCCAATTAATTCTTTTATTTTCCATTCTTCAACACCATAATTACTTAAGTGCATTATTAGTGCAGAGGAAAGCGAACGTTTTTGATCAAGAGAAAGATCTTCATAAGACAAGTATCTTTCCGTAAAAGGATCTTTTAGAGGAATGCCTAATCCTTTAATGAACGCAACACAATTTTCTTCGTTTGCAGTTAGTTGGGGCAAAATTGGATTTGATGAAAAACAAAGAAAAGAAACTAATGGGCGAGATATTCTTCCAAATAAACGCAAATCTTTTTTCACGGACAAAAGTTTTTCTTCCTCAGCGATTTGCATTATTTTTCTGTTTAATCCTTCAAGCGCTCCGCGTGATTCTTGCATGTCTCCGCACGCTCCAACAATTGCAAGCACACTTAAATCTTTATTTTTTTCATTTAATGCATTAGCAAAAAAGAAGGTTACTCCTGCCCCGCTAAGTTCAGTTCCCCCATTAATCCCAAACAATAAGGGGTTTGCATGAAATTTGTGTGCTAATACTTTTCCATCAACTAAGCAGGGTTGGTGATGATCAAGTACAAAAAAATCATCATTAAATTCTTGTTTTAAGTAATCAAGTTGTCCTGAACCAAAATCAACAAATAAATAATTTTTTCCTAGAGCAGTGATTTGAGGAATATTTTCTTTGTAAAGTTGTTTTAAACAAAGAGTTGCAACCTTTTTCCCTTCTCTCTCAAGCGCCTTAACTGCAATCGCCCCGCTTGCACAACCATCAGCATCATAATGAAATACAACAACAAAATCATCTCTTTTTTTTACTTCCAAGGCGATTTTGTCAATTACTGCAAAAAACCCGCTTTCATCGCGTTCGCCTAGTTCTTCAGAATGAGAATACATGTAATAGAAATTAGTTTCTTTAGGGTTATAAATTTAGTCTCAGTGGTTTGCCGGCGTTAAATTTCAAGGCAAACTCTAAGAAGAATATATAAGCTTTTTAGCGCTAAATAGGGTATGGTTTTCACGCTTATTGCAAAGTTTATTAGTGTGCTTAAAGGATTTTTCAAAAAAGAACATGCTATTGTAAAAGTAAACATTGAACAAATCCCCATGATGATTGAAAAAGAATTTTTAATTAAAAAAAACGCACTTGAGAACTTATCCGCGAAGAAATTTTCTGAAATTAAATACCTGCACAGTAAATGCACAGGATTGATTGAAGAACTAAAGGAAAAAGAACTTGAGGGCAAAGAAAATGAGAGATTGAATAGAGCGGTTCTTACTTCAAAACACCAAATTGAACATCAACTAAAAAAACTTTTGGAAAAAATAAACCCAACAGACCGAGGAAACACTCTCGATGATGCAAGAGCTTACTCTGGAGAAAGTTATGCTTTATTAATTAATGAAATTGTTTCTTTTAGAAAAAATATAATTTATACAAGTTTTTATTTAAAAGAAGAAATGAAAGAAATTGGGGAAATTTTACAAGAAATGATTAACATTTTTATTGAGTTAAATAAAAATTATGCAGAAAATAAGGATTTGTTTGATTTTGAAAAATTAAAAGAAAATATTGGCTCAATTACTGAAAAGAAACATTCCTTAAGTAAATTAAATGAACAATTAGCTACTGTCAATACACAAATTAGTGAAAAAGAAAGCTTATTTGCCAATCAAAAAGAAAATATTTTGAAGAAAAAAGTTGGAAAAGAAATGGTAGAGGTTAAACACTTGGAAGAAGAAATGACTAAACTTATGAGTGAGAAACAGGACCTCAAAACCCAAATTAGTGCACTATTAATTAATGTTGACAGGCCTCTTGCAAGATTCAAACAGTTGGTTGATTCAGGACGATGGAAGATTTCAAAAGAAGAGAAAGAAATGCTTGATCTGTTTATTACAAATCCAATTCTCGCACTAAAAAAAGATCCAAAAGCAGAAATTTTCAAGAAAGTACTCACAGAAATTGTAAAAGCAATTGAAGAAGGAGCAGTAGAATTAAAAGATAAGGAAAAGGAAACAAGACTTGCAGCGCTTTCGGAAATAATTAATTTTGATTTCTTTGGAAAAGTATTTTGGAAGATGAATGAATTACAAAAAAAGCAAATTGACTTAAACAAAGAGCTAAGTAAGAGCGCAGCAAAAACTGATTTGGAGAAAGAAGAGCGAAAAGAAAAAGAAATGGACAAGGAATTATTTGAACTTAAAGAAAAAGTAAGTTTTATTGAAAGACAAACCCTTGCAATAAAAAAATCCATTGCTGATGAACTCACCCAAATTAAAGAATTCACGCAAAAAGTCACTGGAAAAACACTTATCTTTGAAGAAGAAGCACTTTAGCCAAAATGCACAATAACTGGCAAAAGAGAGACTTTTGGACCATTTTTACCCCCTAAAAAAAACCTATTTTTAACCCCTTCCGAGTGATATACTCTTATGGGAAATATAGAGAATGAACTAATATTATGCAAGTACTTGCTTGAGAAATACTCTGATATCATTAATGAAAGAGAGAAACGCACTATTGGGGAAATTAAAGCACTTGTTGATGGAACTGACCTAACAGTTCAATCTTTTGTTGAAGATTTCAAGGACCCCGCTTACAAATTTGAACAAGATTATGAACCTGCACTAAAACAAGCATTTGATTTTGTAAAAAAAGAAGTTTCTTTTGTTGAAATTGATTTGAATGTAAACTACTGGCTTGCTCCAAGAGAACTATTACAAATAAAAGTGGCGGATGATGAAGATTTAGCAGTTTTTCTTTGCGCTGCAATGAAAACCCTGGGGGACAGTACTGCGGAAGTTATTATTGCAGAACTTGACGATCTTAAAACTCACGCGTTCGTTGTTACTGAAATAAATAAAGAATTTATTATTCTTGATCCTGCACAAGAACATGTATTTGAAGAATACAAAGGCGAAAAACTTGCTGTAATAAAAAAATATTCTTATAAAAAACAAAAAATCAAAAGGTTCCTGTACAGATTTAACTCAGAAAAATACGAACAATTCTTAGAATAAAAAAATTAACGAGCAATTAAGTTTAAATTTAACTTTAATACATGATTGTTGATACTCATGCCACACAGACTTCATACGCTGCCAGCTGCTGTTAAAAAAGAAAACACAAGAACACAAACCAGATGGAAAATCTTTAGACCCTCCATGATTGCAGCAAGAGAATCGACAGAAAATTATGTTAAATTTGGAAAAAGATTCATAAATAATTTCAAACACCATACTCTAAAAGGAGAACATGAGTTTGCAATAGATTTACACAGAAGTTTTCGCGGATCCCCAATCTCCGTTTCTTTAGCATTTAATACTCTTGGCGAAGAAGTGCACACACGGATTGCTTTTGAAGCAAGAGTAGAATTTAATAAAAACGAAGTTTTCATAACTGCTTTGCAAGGAAAACCTGGAAAAGCCAGACAAATAAAAGAGTTTGAAGAAATTGTTAAAATGCCTATTACTAACTATCTTGTTTTAGAGATTGAAAAACAAGCGAAAGCAAACGGATACTCCCGAGTAGTATTCCCTACTCCTGAAGTAATGGCTTCATACAAATCTCCAAATCCACTTGGAGGGCTTAATGAACGGGGCAAAGAACTGGCAGCCAAATTCTCAGAGAAAGGTTTGAGTGACAAAGAAAAAACTGAACTTAATCATTTATTAGACCAAGCAAGGGAAAGAATCAGAAGAAGAATTCACCGAACTTACACTTATGTTGCAAGAGACCTAGGATATACCCACCAAGGACACATATTTGTTAAAGAACTTTAATACTTTGAACAAAAAGAGCATTTTTAAAGGATACTAACAAGAAATAAATTACGATAATTGAAGTGGTGAACAGAAATGGTTGTAAAAAATAACTCAAATAAGTGTTTGTATTGCGGAGCATGTGTTGGCGTTTGCCCAGTTAGCGCAATAACATTAAAAGATACTAGAATTGTTATTGACGAAAAGAAATGCATTAACTGCGGATCTTGTGTAAAAATATGCCCTGTTGGAGCAATGAGTCTTTAAAAAAATTAAATTGGTGCGGTGATTGTAATGATTGGAAATGAAACTGTTTATGATGCAATTATTGTTGGTGCTGGACCTGCAGGATTATCTGCCGCACTTGAACTAGCTAAAGGAAAAGCAAATGTGTTAGTACTTGATAGAAAACAAGAAATCGGCTGCCCAAAAAGATGCGCTGAAGGATTAAGTAATAGATATTTTACTATAATGAAAATTAAACCAAAAAAAGAATGGGCTGTTCAAGAAATTAAAGGGGCAGTACTTTACGGACCTAACGGAAAACAAGTAAAAATGAAAAACAAAGCAGTACTTGGTTATGTTCTTGAAAGAAAAATGTTTGAAAAAGATCTTGCAATCCAAGCTGTAAAAAAAGGCGCAAAGATTTTATTAAAACACCAAGTTGTAGCAGCTGTACGAGAAAACGGAATTGTAAAACTTGATGTGGAAGTTAATAACCAAATTAAACAATTCAAAGCAAAAATAATTCTTGCTTGTGACGGAATAGATTCACTTGTTGCAAGAATGATGGGACTTAATACTAAAAATAATTTGAATGATACTGATTCGGGATATCAATACGAAATGACTGGAATTAGCGGATACGATGAAAATTGTTTACACTTATTCTTTGGAACAGAGGTTGCTCCTAGAGGATACACTTGGATTTTCCCTAAAAGAGACGGAACTGCAAATGTAGGAATTGGAATTGGAGCATACGTTTCAGCTCAAACTAAATTAACAGCTAAAGATTATCTTGACAGATGGATTGAATCACAACCTGGACTAAAGGATGGTTCAATAATTGAAGTTAATGCTGGAGGAATACCCGTTGGCGGATTCCTTGAGAAAATGACTATGGACAACTTGCTTGTTGCAGGAGATGCAGGGCACATGGTTGACCCAATTCACGGAGGAGGAATTGGAATAGCAATGGAAGGAGGAAGACTTTCAGGCACTATTGCACTAAAAGCAATCAAAGCAAACAAATTCACTGATGACTTTATTTCAACTTACACAAAAGAATGGTTTGATATGCGAGGAAACTTGCTAAAGAAAAGATTAAAGTCAAGACACTTGCTTGAACAACTAACTGATGAGGACTTCAACTATTTAGCTGAATCAATTACAATGGATGAAGCATTAAAGATTGGGAATGGAACTTTAAGCAAACCTGAAATGGCGATTTTATTCACAAAGAAACTAATCAAACGCCCAGGACTTGTAAAAATAATGATGAAGTACTTAAGCGAAGGAAAATCCGACGCACAATTCTAAAAAAACAAACTTAACCGTTGGGGCAAAAAGGCTCCAACCAAATTTTAGTTCAAATCCCTTTCTCCGCGTCAGGTTCATACATTAGCATCGGATAAATAAGTTCAATCTACTTCAACCATTACAAGAACCTACCTTCTATAAAATACTATCGTTAAATTTCTGCGAGTTAGGCACCGCAGAAATTTTTAAAAAAAAATTAGGCACCACAAACAAACCTCATTCCACCAATTAAATTTGGTGGACGGCAAGAATTGAACTTCTTTTGGTGGAGCGGGGCTTTTTTTGAGGAGTTATTCAGCACCGAATTAAAGAGTTTCTAATTCTTTTAGTAGTTGTATTTCCTTTTCTATTAATGGTATTTTGTTTGGATAGAAGTCTGATTCTATTATTTTTGGTATTTTCAGTTGCAATATTGGTTTGATTAGTTCTAATTGTTCTTTGGTTCCTTGTGTGATAAATCCGTGTTCTTTTAGTATTCCTTTTTTGTTCCATTGTCCGCTTACGTGTATTGCTTTTGGTTTTAGTTTTAGGAAGTCATTTGGGTTGAGTTGGTTTCCTAGTGCGTGTGCTATGTCTAAAACGAATCCAACAAAAGGGTATATGGTTAGTGTTTCTTCAATTTGTTGTGGTGTGTTATATCCAACTATTTTTTTGTTCATGTTTTCAATGCAGACCTGAGTTTGGTTTTTGATTGAGTTGAAATCTTGGATTGTTTGAGGGTGAAATAGTAAGTACTTGGCGTTTACTTGTTTGGCTAGTTGGTTTGCTATTTTGATTAGTGCTTTGGTGTCTTGGTTGTCTGAATAAGTTATGTTTTCGAAAGGCATGTGAATTGAAACAAACTTTAATCCTTTTAGGAATTTTCTTGCTTGGTCATCTAAACTAAAGTTATGTAGTTGTTCAGGGTCAGCAAACAATAACTCTACACCATCAATAGGATACTTTTCTAAGAAATGAATACTTTCTAATTTACCTAACTTTAAATCGTAACAGCAACCAGTAGACACAGCAACAACCATATTAGAAGTTAGGTTGGAAAGGTTTTTGAGCATGTTTTTTGTGTTAGCTTAACTAGTTGCTCGGGAAACAGCTTCGTCAGCAGTAACTATACTTTTAGCTAGTTTATTTTTTTGAATTTCCAGTTTATCTTGTAAAAACTTAAGCCTTATTTCTACCTCAAATAGCACATCAGACCATTTTTTTGCATAAATCTTATGGTTATCCACATGATAGCATAGCCCAGTCTTGTTAGAACCCATATTTTTTATCTCATTTTCAATAGCTTTTGTACTATCAAATTTTCCTCCGATTAAAATATACTCCCATTCAGCAGAACTTGAATTAAACTGGGTATCTCCGCTTATTACTCGATAATATTTTTTAACTTGGGAAAGTTCTCCATCCCCCAATGTTTTTTTAGGGTGCTTTAATTCAACAATTAAATTGCTAATTCTTTCATGGTTCATATCTTGTCTGCACATGAATATATCCACTTGACCATTTTTGAACTCATTTCTTATTGGATCATATTCTGTACTATCATAAATCTTTTTGCGATAATTCTTTAGGGCGGTGTCAAAATTATCCTCCGCAGCGGCTAGTAACGAATATTGTTCTCCAAAAATCCAAGTATTATCTTCAATAATTTTTTGCAAATGATCAATCTCGTTTGCTTTGATTGTGTCATCAAAATGGATTAATTTAACTATTTGAATCACTTCAAATCGGTGCTTTATTAGGTTTAATGTTTTTAAAATATTTGACAGGGTTGTTACTTCAAGTAAGTCCGATAATTCTTTTCTTTCATCAGGTTCAAGTTTTACTAATGATTCTAAGATAGTTATCAAATTTTTTCTATCCTCACTATTGAGCATTATTTTCAGCAAGGCTAGAATTGTTTTCTTTTGTTCATAATTAAGTTGGCTAAAAACTTTTGGTTGAATTTCATATATTGCTTTTAGTACGTTTTCCATATCGATTTTTTCAAGTTTGTTAAGTTCTGTTGTGGGTTCTTTGGGTAATAGTTCGTCTTTTTGTAATTCTTCTATTAGTTTGTATGATGTTTCTTTTAAGAATGGTTTTCTGACTTTTCGCAAATATGCTTCAATTTCTTCCATTAGGAGTTTATATGTTTCTGAAGTTTTGTTTTCAGTCAAAGCGGACTGTTGTTCTTCAATTAAAATAAATGAGAAGCTATCAAAATAAGGACTTTTTATGAACACACTGTGAAAAAATTCATCGCCTTTATTATTTAGAGTGGTATTCTCTTTGTACCGTTCATTATTATCTGAACCAATGTAATAGAATTTTGAGAATTCATTGTTAATTTTTTCTTTCCATTGGATGTAGGTTATCTCAAACTTTATCCCAGTCCTAGTAATAATTTCGAAAAGATTAGTAGAATTTGCAACTCTTGAGTAATCCAATTTTTTATTGTTTAAACTTATTTCAAATCCTTTTGAATCATTTAGCTTTAGCCACCATCCAAACTCTAGTGCAAGATATTTCTCAAGTTCATCCAAATCAAAATTCACTTTTGCTGAATGAATTATTCTATCAAATGAAACAATAGTGCCCAATGATTCACTTGAAGAGGTTTCAACTTTTGGGTTAAGCGAATATTGCTTTAAGTCGTTCGAATTGATAGTAATCGCATATTTGAACCTTTTTTCCCCAAGCTGATAAGTTGTTTTCCATTCTGCAATTCCTGAGAAAGTAAAAAAGGTTAATCTCCCAATTCCTCTACGGCCATGTGGTTTGCTATAGTTTCGCTCAGCCATATCAACAAACTTTTCAGAGTCAAAAAATGGGTTAAATTTTGTCCCTAAATCTTCATATTTTATTCCAACTCCGTTATCTTCAATGGTAAGTTTTGTTAGTTTCCCAGTATTCCCTATTTCCACAGAAACAATTATTTTTGAGGCATCCGCATCAAAGCCATTCCAAATAAATTCAGATATTGACTTGTAAATATTCTTTTCAGTAAACCTTTGAGAACGCAAAACCTTCTCAATACCTTGGGCAGTAATCTGAATTAACTGATTCATATCAAATGCTTGCAAAGAAGCTATTTTAATTTAATGTCCAGTGTTTTGCCGCAGGGTAAATTTGACAAACTTTCTGAAAAGCGTACTGAATTAGTTAAAATTACCCTGCCAGTAGGATTTAAATTCTATTTCCAACCTCCTTCGTTTCACTAATTTTTTCTTCCTTTGACTCGTTTGTTCTCGACTTAAACCCTAACCCTTTCAGGGTCGCTGCTGCTTAGGGGTTTAATGTCTCCAACCAAACGCAAGACGTCTTCAGTCGAAAAAATTCGTTTTCCACTCAGGAGGTGATTGAAGATGAATTATAAAAAACAAATATTTGGCAGAGGATTCACAATTGATGAATTGCTCTCACAAATGAAAGGTGATTCACAATGAAAATAAAAGAAATCACCGTACAAGTAAGCCAAAAGGTTTCAACAGAAGCCTACGGCTCAAAAGGATTCGGCTTAACAGCAACAGCCGAATTAACTGAAAACGATGACCTCTTGAAGGTTAAACAAGATTTAACCAATAGATTGAGTCAGATGCTTGATTTTGAAATCAAGCGAATAAAAGTTGAAGGTGGTAAAAAATGACCATCTCAGAATTAACCGAAGTGTACGGAGAACCAATCTCCGTATATACTCTTCAAAACGCTCTTGATGACGGAATGCTAGTGCAAGTCGGAAAACTCGCTAATCTAAATATTCCTGTTGTCTTCACTTCAAACTTATTCACAGAAGTAAAAGACCACTACCAGGACATTGTCACTAAAGGTCTTGAACTCTTAAATAAAAAAGACGAAGAAGATGACGACAACTACAGACTAAGAGTCATCGAAAAAGACCGCATATGGGTAATAGCAAACTCAGAGGGGGTGACCTTTATGAAACCGGAGGACTACTAGGCAAGTCCTCTATTGAAGTTAATGGTAATGGATTTAATTGAAGTTTGAATTTATTTTTCGCTAAACTTTCTTTTGTTACAATTCTCAGTTTAGATTTTTTAAAAATATTTTTCAATAACCATTCATTAAATTTTTCAATTCCATTTGGAGAACTATTCATGACCGATTCGTTCTGTAGGTATTCTTCAAATAATGACAGCAATGCATCTTTGGTCAATAGAGTTATATTTACTCCTCGCGACTTTTTTTTCACTTCTTGAAAAACTTTCTTAAAGTTTTTTTCATTAGGGTTGTTTGCAATTATAATAAATCCCTTTAACCCGCCTAGAGCCCGAATTGTGGCATTTTGTCTCAAATCAGAAATATATTTTGAGAATTTATCAGGACCTTCAGTTTTTCCATCGAATCTTCTTTTTGCAGTTCCCCCGCTATATTTACAATCCCATGCAAAGCACATTCCTGAAATTGATTTGAAATGCGCTGCTCCGTCCGGAATACTAACTCCCCTTTTTTTGGACCCTAACCAAACCGCATTGTTTGACATGCGATTTATTAGTGAAAAGCAATCAAATTCAAAATTTTCATAATCATAGTCTTGCGGAGGGGAAAGTAAATTATTTTTGGCTTTTGTTGACTGGGCAATTATTTTAGTTTTCCAGTTAGCATTTTGATTAGTAATGGCCTCTGAGAAAAGGTCTTTTTTATGTTGGTTGTCTGTAAAGCTGTAATTCCAAATAAAATCTAATAAGTTAATGTTGTAAAAGTTGTGTTCTTGAAGTTCTGTGGCTTTTATTGGAAACTCAAAATGAATTGCAAACAGTTTTGGGCAACGCATTTCAAGTTTAGTTAATAGTTTTTTATCAATTTTTTTTCCTGGACTTAAGTAAATTAGCAAAGATGTTTTGTTTTTATCAACTAATTCAATAAAATTGTAAGCTTTATTTTTTATTTTTCGTTCAATTGATACGGCGGAATATCCTTGTTCATTTGCTTTATTTATTATGAACTTGTTGATTCCCGCTAAATCTTTGTCAAAAATAAAATCTGTGCCAGTTATTAAGAGTGGTTTTTGACAACCGTCTACCGGGCAAGTTTTAAGCCCCCACAATGGTTTTTGATAATAGTTACACCCTCTAGTTGTGCAAGTTTTTTTTAGTTCTTTTTTAATAGGTTTTTTAAGAATTCCAAGTTCAACTAACGAGATGTATGTTTTTTCTGCGTATTTAGATAATTTATCTCGATTTTGACTTTTTTTCTTTAAAGAACTTTCTAGGAAATGTTTAATTAGTTCTTTTTTTTCATCTTCTGCGAATTCGCTCTCAATAAATTCATTTAGCGAAATTTTCAAAGCGTTCTCAAAATCTAATTCAATAGTTTGCCTTTTCTGTACGCTTGTTTTTCTGTTAAAAAGTTTTAGTTGATATGCCCCGTAACCACTAAATATCCAGATCCATGACTTTGTTTTATTGTGGTAAAAACCAAAGTCGGATATTTGTCGCACATCTGTTAGTTTAAGAATTCCTCTTTGGGCCAACTGTTGAATTTCTGAGGATATGTCTGTCTTACCTTGTTTTGAACTGACTTTTAGTTTTACTGCATTCCCTAGTTCGGTTTCATTAAATGTAGTTTCAATTAAATCAAACCCAGAAATAGGTGTATTTCCAGCTATCCAGTTTAATAAATTGGCAGAGCTCTTGCCGGTCAAATTTACGCGGTCTACATAGATTTCTTTTTTTTCTAGTGCTTTTAATATTGCATTAAATTCAATATCTACATCTGCTGTTAATTCAATTCTTCCCGTATTAATATTTATTGCAAATCCTTTTATTGGCTCAAATGTTTTTTTGCCTAAAGCTTTTTTTGAAACAATGTGAATGTAATAGTCACCAAAATAGTTTGAAAAAAGTTTTTTGTACACAAACAAATCACGATTTTTGCCAGCAGGCATTTTTCGTAACAATCCTTTGTTGTGTTTAGATAGTTTGGTGATTAATTTTGGGTCAAAGTTAACTATTTTATAATATCGGTCTGACCCGCGTTTAGTCCACTCATCATAATACTTAATTGAATCAAAGATTGCATTCTTTTTTTTAGTTTTAAGTATTTTGGCTAATTTTAGAAAAAGAGTGGCATTATTGTCGGATTTGAAAAGTATTCTAATTGCATTTCTGTGTCGTTCAAAGAAGTCTGAAAGACAAAATAGTAGCACAAAGTTTTTTGAGGATTCACTTTCTATACCAAGATAGCGATTCAAGCTAATTATTTGCGAAGGTATTAGCGCAAAGTATTTATCAAATGATTTTTTTTCTGATGAAAGTCTTTTCTTTAGTTTTAATCGGTACTCACTTACAGAAATTCCGTGCTTTGACCAAAATCCCCTTGATAACAAACTATCCATAAAATCAATGTAAACCGGAAAACTTTGTTCAAATTGCGCTCTGAAAAATTATTGTTTAGATTCGTTCAGTTCGGGTATGGGTAACAACAGGGTTTCCTTTTTCTGTACTTCTTGATCCTTTGTTAAAAGAGTTGTTGTTTTGTTTTCGACTAGTTCTGCCTTAATCTTTATTCTTTCCAAACAGGTTAGGCGATTTTTCCAATCCTTAAAGTGGGCTTTAACCTCGGCTCGCAAGGATTCATGTAAATCAATTGTTTGTTGAACTATATCCACTAAAGAATTTTTGAACTCTGGACCTTCAAGATATTCTAGAGTTCTTTTTATTGCTTCATTTTTTTCACTTTGATTTAGTTTTAGTTGCTCTATTTTTAGTAAGTTTTCACGTAGTATCTTTACTAAGGCTATTATTCCTGCGGGATGAACAATTATTACCCCTCTTTCTTGACCGAACCCTTTGTAATTTTTGCTTGTTGCATTTGTTACTAATATCCCGTAGTCTGCATCCCTTTTCATTTTTGCTTCGGCTGTTTGAAGTATGTGTGATTTACTAAACACTTTTACTTTTTTGCATTCAAATAGTACCTTTCCAATATAAACATCTTTTTCTTTAACTATTTGTATTATATCCCCCCCTTTTCCAGGATGCTGGAATTCATCTGATGGGAATTCTTTTTTCAGTCGATCAAGTAAAACTGTTTCCTCAAGAAGTCCCTCAATTGAAGGAGTTGTTTCTTTTTCGAGTTGGTTTTTTAAGGCAATTATTTGTTTTTGCTGTTCTCCTATTTTTGATTGGTATGATGTAAGTTGTCTTACTGCAGATTGTTTGCTAATTTCCATTTTTCTTCGCATTTGGGATTCCTTTTCTTTAAAATTTTGCATTTTCTCTGAAACTTTAATTTCGAGCAATTGCTTTTGTTGTTTTGCTTTAATATCAAACTCTGATTTTATTGACTTTGCAAGTTGCTTCTTAATAGCAGCTTCTTTTTGTTTAATTAGAAGCTCTTGTTTTTTGTGCTCTTTATCAAGCAGAAGTTCCATCTTTTTAGCATATTCTTCTTTAGATTTTGAGATTTGATTTTTCAATTGACTTTGTAAAGCAATTATTTTTTGCTTATTAGCGCCTTTCAGTTGAGTTATTTGCTGTTGATATTTCTTTTTCTTCTCAGCAAACTCAGCCATTGCCTTCTTTTGTGCTAGCCAAATTCCTGTAATTTCATTAAACGTTTTTTGGGATACTTTTTGATGACAAAGAGGGCACTCAAAATTTTGAATCATAAAAACCACTTAATTCCATTTGATTATAAACATCACTGAGGTCTATTTGAGCAGCTAGCATCAAAAAGAACTATATACTAAATTGTATACTATTCTTTAAAAAGGTATCCAATATGGCTTTTTTCTTTTTGAGGCAAGAATGGTTTAAATAATGAAAAGAACCCAAGTAATTAAATGACAACTCAAAAAACAGCTCAGGAAATGGCAATAGATAAAGTTGAAGGTCCCTGTTTAATCAAAGCGGGAGCAGGAACTGGTAAGACTTACACTCTTGTAAAAAAAATCACTAAGCTTGTTAATGGTGAGCTGTGTAAGCCTGAAGAAATTTTGTGCCTTACTTTTTCCAACGAAGCTACTAACAATTTGAAGAAGAGTGTTGATGAGGAGCTAAAGACTTCTTCTGAGATTACAATTAACACGTTTCACGCTTTTTGCGCAGATATTTTGAAAGAAATGGGAAATAAAATTGGGATTAGTCCGGATTTTGATATTCTTCCACCAGAGGATTCAAAGATATTAATGCATAAGTATTTGGGTGTTGATGCTTACAATTCGAACAGATATGTTCAATCAATTTCAACTGCAAAGGATTTTGGAGTAACGATTGAAAAACTCAACAAACATTTAGAAACTTTAAAATCAAAATTTGAAGGAATTGCGGATATTGATACCCGCGCAAGAGAAATGGATCTTGAATTTAAGACGCTCCACTTAGTTCCTGCTGAAACAAAGGACGCAAGACAAGAACTTAAAGAAAAAAAGGCTAAAATTAAAGAGTTTATTGAAAATTATGAAGAATATGAAAAATACAAAAACTTCATTGATGCATGGGGCAAGTATGAACTGTTGAAAAAGGAAAAAAATTATCAAGATTATTCTGATTTGAACTTTAATGCACTAAAAGTATTGTCAACTTATGGAGAAGGAGACATATCAAAAAAATTCAAGTATATTTTTGTAGATGAATTTCAGGACACAAACAAACTTCAATTTGATCTAATTGAACTTCTTGCAAGAGACCACAAAAACATAACCGTTGTTGGAGACCCAAATCAATCAATTTACGCTTTCAGAGGATCATTTGGAGGAGTATTTGGAGTTTTCGAAAATGCTTTTGAGTTAAAGAAAACAGATATATTTAATTTAGATAAAAGTAGAAGATCACCAAATAAAGTACTTCAAATCGCTCACGAATTGATAAAAAAGAATTATGCACATCCTGAAGAATGTATCCAAATAGAGAACTTTGAAGGCAGAGAAGGAGAAAAAATTAAGATTTTCGAATTAAAGAACGGTTCCGAAGAAGCACGAAAAGTAGCGGAAATAGTTGAAAAAGACATTGAAGAAGGAACCCCTTTGGATGAAATTTGCATTCTTTATAGATCCCACAAACAAGGAAAAGAAATAGAACAAGCCTTAGAAGCAAAAAACATCCCGCTAATTTCCGCAGGCGAAACAGATTTGATGCAAAAACCAGAAATAAGAACCGTAATTGCATATCTTGGAATACTTAATAATTTGCAAGAAAGAACAGGAACAGGCGAACAATCATGGTGGAACTTATTCCACTATCAAAACACTTTATCTCCACAAGATTCAATAAAAATTGGCAGATACTTAAAATCCAAAAGAGACGAGGGCATGTCAATAGACTTTGCATCGATTATTGAGCTTACTAAATTAGATTTATCAGAATCTGGAAAAAAGCTAGTTGAAAGAATAACAAACAAACTCTCTGAACTAATCCAAGTATCCAACACACCCTTACCCGAACTAATATTAGACATTTATGAACTTACAGGATTGAATAGACAATTTACTCACTCAAGAACTCCAAGAAACATTGAAGGATTAATGAACCTGAAAACATTTTATGATGTTGCAAAAAACTATTACGAAATCCACGACAAAAACTTAAACTCATTTATTAATTATCTTGAAATTCTTGAACGAATAGGAATAGACATTCCCGCATCAAAAATTGAAAACATTAATGCAGTAAGATTAATGACAATCCACGCAGTCAAAGGGCTAGAATTCGACAAAGTTATTGTCACAAACCTTGCCGACAACCGCTTCCCACTTGAAAGAACTAGAAACGAACCACTAATTCCAAAACACTTAAACCCAGACATCAAACTTTACCTAGAACAAAATGGAATACAAAAAGATGATGAGGAAGCAATTAAAGAATACGAAAAAAATACTTTACTTTTGGAAGAAAGAAGATTATGCTACGTTGCTTTCACAAGAGCAAAAAAAGAATTGATACTTACTTTTTCTCGTTCATATAATGGTAAAGAAGACTTTACAAGTGCATCAACATTCCTACACGAGATTAATTACAAAGAAAACAAAAACACTGAACTAATTCAAGACAACGAAGAAAAATGCACTCTCTTCGCCCCATGTTCTCAATTTGAACAACATAAATCCTTACTAAAGAAACAATTAATTGATTCACTTGATACAGACGACATAAACAATCTTTTGTCAAGACTTGTTACCTATTATTCTGTCAGAGAAGGAAAAGTTGATAACTTTAACATTAATTTGGATAAATTAGTTGACAAAAAAGAACTTGAAACACACATTAACAAACACCTTAGCAAAATATCGGGTCTAAAGTTTGACAAAAACAACTTTACATTCTCTCCAACAGCACTAGAAACTTACGATGATTGTCCAAAGAAATATGAACTTCAAAATATTTTCCAGATGCCTGAAAGAGGATTTACAGAATTCAGCGGAGCCTCAACAGGAAGTTTCATGCATAAACTTCTTGAAATTGGAGTAAAAGAAATGTTTGACTCAAAAGAGATGTTTATTGTAAAAGCAAAACAAATGTCAACAGAACCCGAATGGAAAGGAATAGATTTAGAAGATGTAAATGCTCTAATTTATGTGTTTTGGGCAAGACACAGAGGAAGATACAACAACAAAACCTTAACAGAACAAAAATTATTTTTAGAATTAGGCGGATTTAAATTCTTTGGAATCACAGACCGAATAGACTTCCTAAACTCTAAAGACATAGAAATCATCGACTACAAAACCAACACAAACCCAATCGAACCAAAAAAAAGAGCATGGCAACTAGGATTTTATGCAATCGGAGCAAAAAAAGCACTAAAACTTAACCCTACTAAATTGACTTTGGAAATGTTAAGACTAGAAAAACCCCTAGAAGCAGAACTAGACGAAGAAGGAAATGTAACATCTGGACGAACAAAAGGATTCAACATAAACGAAATCGAAAAAGAACTAATAGAAACCGCAAATAAAATAATGAAAGACTACGAAGGAGAATTCATACCAACAAAAGATGAAAAAAATTGTAGATTTTGCAAATTAAAATTCTACTGTCCAAAGTGGGAAGAAAAATAATATTCAAACGCCCTACTTTAAATAAAAGTTATAATAAATGGGACTTCAAGTCTTTTATAAGAAGCCCGCCCATATTTATTGGTTTTTTTAATCGCAAAGGAGTTGAATATCTAGTTATTTGAGAAATTTCAAGTATTAATGCCGTCTTCGTCTCTCTCCCTTTCGCATAGTCCATAAACTCTTTTTCGCTAAACATTAGTCTCCCTTTATATTTTGACAAAGTGCTTTTGTAATCAAGGTAATCTAGTCTATTTATTTTCGCATCTCCCAAAACTAATTTTCCTGATCCCGATGCATAAAGATATATGCGCATTCCGGGCTTTATGCTAATTTTTGAGCGTTTTTTTAACTGATGTGAGGAATATTTTACAAACACACATCTTTTGCGGGCTAAAATTCGTTCAATAATGGTTTTTGGAATAGAATATATAACTCCTGAGTATAAACATTCAACCATATATTAATCACTTATTCGGGTTTTTTTTAATCCATCTGTTTTTGGGCAGGTTCTACACATTGATGTCAGTAAATCTGGAGTAGTTGGGCAATCAGGATAAAGTCCGTTACAATTTGGAAAGTCTTTTGAATTAGATAACAATTTTTGGTTTTCAGACTTTACTGTGTACATTTGCTTTTGTAGCTTGTCGCTTTCATTTGTTCGCATGCCCATTTTCTCACCCAAACTTCACCCTATGAAATTATGTCCACAGTAACAAGTTTTAACTTAGATTTGTCAAACTCTTCAATTTTCTTTTTATCGATAGTTCTTTGAACCAAATAACAATCAAGGTTTTTTATTAACTGCTTCCAGTTCTTCTTGCTTTTATATTCGCTCCATATTTTCCTCAAATCTTTTATTCTTTTTTTTGTAAGTGGTGTGTTTATGAGTCTTTTTTCAACTGAGTCCCAACTTGTTGCATATTCTTTATCATTAGGGAATTCGTCAAGATATTCATCTATTTCTTTATTAGTAGTGTCAATAATTTTTTTAACAAAAGTCGTACTTCTTGATCTAGACATTTCTTTTATTCTTGAATCTTGGGTTTGACTTAATTGGATATCATCATATTCTAGTTTTATGTTTTCAAGAACTTTAGAGTTTATTTCATATAGTTTGTTAAAAAAGTCTGGAATTGTTCTCGCTTCTTTTTGAGGACAAGCAATATATTCCAGAATCTGAGTTTTGTTTGAGAGTACTATATTTTCATTAACGTCATATAGCCTCCAAAAATGCATCTCCTGTCCATATTTATAATAAAAAAACATCCCGTTTATTTTATTCTTTTTTAATCCACTATGAATACCCATGGGCATTTTTTCCAAATCCTCAATTGGTTTTGATTTTAAAAAGTCCTTTAAAGGTTGGTAAAATTTTTCTCCCCCGCCAAAAGAATCATCTTCAAGTTCTTTCATTATCTTCTGGTCCTTGTCTTTTATCCGTCTTATGATCCCAAATACTTTTGGGTGAATTTTTTCCCCAAGCACGGTTTGGTCCAACCCAATAGATGCATCAATATCGACTATTTTATTTTGCAATATTTCAACTAATTTTAATAGTTCTTCTAATTCATCTTCAGGAAAGAAATTATATACAAATATTTGCTTGTATTTTGATCCAATTCGGTCTATTCTTCCAGCTCGTTGAATCATCCTTGTGGGGTTCCAATGCAAATCATAATTAAGAAGATACTTTGCTGTTTGTAAATTTTGGCCTTCAGAAAGAACATCTGTACTCAAAATTACATCAATCTTCTTTGCAAAAAAGTCTTGAATCATTTTTTCGCGTTCATGTGAATTCTTTCCTGTTTTTCCTGAACTTGATACAGCTTCCACAACTATTTTCGTAAAACGCTTATCATTTTTTATTTCGTTTGAAATATAGTTTAATGTGTCCGCATAGTAGGTAAATAAAACAACTTGTCCATCTTTTGACAATTGTAATAGTTTTTCTTTTAACTTATTTAATTTTGCATCCTCTTCTGGTTTAATAGTGCTGACTTTTTTATGAATATTCTTTAGCAACTCAATGTCCTTGTTTATATCTGTGATTAGCTCCTGGTAATTATAATCCTCTTTGTTAAAGGACATAAACTTTATTCCTTCTGTTTGTTCTAAATCTTCCAAATAATCTTCGATATCTTCTTCGCTTATATTTTGAAACTCATCAAAATATTTCGAAAAACTTTCTTTTCCAAGAATTTTGCCGGCATTTAAAGCTTGCTTTAGTTTTTCTAAAAAAAGTATGTGCTTGTTTATACTTATTCTAAATGCTTCAACACTACTCTCAAGTCGCTTTAACATAATTGTTCGAAATATCCCTCCGATTTGAATCATCCTATTTTTCAAAAATATTTCAAATTCAGATTTTACTCCTTCTTTTTTATAATCTAAAAAATGATAATATGCCATTTTCAAATCGTCTGAAATAGTTTTTGAAATTCCCCTATACATTCCTTTGTAGGCTTTATCTAATTCATAATTGATATTCTCTAGTACTCTTTCGGGAAAAATTATTTTTTCCTGAGCCCCTTGAGAATTAATAACATAAGCATCGGGATAATTTTTTACTATATAATCTCTTGTTCGCCTAATAGAAATTTCATTAAGTAAGTCATTTAACAATTCTGGTTTTTCAGCTGAATCTTTAAAAAATTTGAATAAATCCGGTATGCTCTCTTTAGCAAAAGCAGATTTGTCCATTAAAGTAATAAGCATTATTTGCCAATACAAATCCCAAGGAGTATTATTAATAGGAGTTGCAGTCAAAAATAGCATCTTTGGTCTGTGGTTTTCTGAACTCAGATGGTCATGAAGTAGTGTAAATAAGTTCTCCCATTTATTGGCTAATGGATTTCTAAAATTATGACTTTCATCAATTACAACTAACTCCACATCATTTATTCTTTTCAAGGTGCTCTTCGCTTTGTCAAGAAAGTCCTTTGACGCCAATTCTTCTTGAGACAAAATATTTTCTTTCAAATCTATATCTTTCAACTCCCTAATCCACATTTCTCTTAATTGGGCAGGGCATATAACCAAAAAATTTCTTCGTTTATAGTATCCTATTTCTTCAAGTATTTTTTTGGCAATCCAGGTTTTTCCTAAACCCACCGAATCAGCAACAATGCATCCATTATATTTATTCAACCGGGTCATAATTCTTGAAATTGCATCTTCTTGGAATTCAGCAAGATTAACTTTGGTTTCAGGCAACCCCGCACCTTTTGCTTTCTGCAATTCACGATCTTCTTTTAATTCGTCTTTTTGGAATTCGTATAAAGTTTTAATATAAACATCAAATGGAGTATACTCTTTACTACCAAATCTGGATTCTTCAAGTAATTGAATTAATTTTTCTTTAAAATCAATTGATTGGCACCAAAATTTATCAAACCATTCTTTTCGAGTATATACTGCTTGAGATTCTTGCATCCAATTATTTAATTCCCCCTCCCTTGTTAGCCCAGCTGCAGTAAAATTTGAAGAACCAATAACTATCCGGTCATCAAAAATATATGTTTTTCCATGTAAAAAATTATTGTCATACAATCGTACATCAACATTTTTTTTTCCTAAAAACTTGATAAATAATGTAATGGTGTCAATGTTTTCTTTCAATAAATCAAAATCTTCAACCTCTTCTTTCACTTTTTGTATTATTATTTCTCCCAAAGTTTTTTCGCTCACAAATTCGGGTGTTTTTCCTAAAAGAAGTCTAAATTTCTCAACCCCCCCCAGATTGTCTTTTAACATGGCAAAAGCTTTAATGTCAAAAAATGCTGTTGCAATATCGATACTAGTTTTTGGCTCTTCTTTCAACGTCAAATTAAGAAAACTAATCAGTTTGTTTCCTTCGCTATTATCAATAATTTGTTTTGGTATTGCCATAACATACTCACAAGTCCAACTTTTTAAAAGCCTTCTTCCTGTCAATCATCTACGCTTTTTGCTTTATCTGATCGTTGTTTAACTAAAACACATAATGCCAAATATACTTCTAATCTTTCCTCTTTTGTTAGCCCCAACTCATCAAAAATCAATTCATCCAACTTTGATCTATCTTGCTTGGGATTAGGAACTTGATCACTGATTGATTTAGACCCATCCAACCCGCACTCTCCAAAAATGGATTCTATTTTTCTTTTGGACAGCAAGTCATAATTTTTAAGTATTGATGAAATTCTAGTTTTAGAGATAACACTTGGATTTAGTAGAATTAAACCTCTAAATTCAGGTCCATATATTGTTAATAATCCCCCGCCAAGATTCTTTCGCCCTAATATCTCTGTAAACAATAACGATATGGTTGAATTCAATAATGCACTAACTAATTGTTTATCAAATTCTTTCTTCAATTTGGCAACAAAAAATGTGTCCCCCACAAGAAATTTTCCACCTTCTATGAAAAATAATCTGTCCCCTAAGAATCTATTTGAGATAATGTCTGGCACAAGAAATTCTTTTGGATTTTTTGTTGTTTGTTTAATTGACATTGGTAACTCGGCTGGAGAAATTTTAATTTTATCAACTTGTTTTACTGATGACAAATAGGGATAATTGGAATTTACTAGATAGTTTTCTTTTAATTCCACAATAGAATCAAAATTTTGCAGAGTATTTCTTTGAGTCAGTTCAGTTAACTTGCTAAAAATTGTTAGTTTCTCATTTCCCTTTTCTAAAATACTGAAAAATATGTCTGGTGCGCGAAGATACTTGCTGCCCCATTTGTTGCCCACATATTTCCCTTCTTTGAATCTGCCTTTGGAAAAATCATACTCTTCAGGGTACTCCCAAGCATCATCAAGCAAGTCAGCTTGCAATATGGGAAATAATCTATATGAAGGTGTTTTGTGGATATTTTTTACTAATCCTGTTAACGGCTGAGTTGTTATAATTGCTTGAGCTTTTTCGATTTCAATTAAAATTTTTGTATTAATAACTTCTTCAAATGGCTTCTTAAACATGATAAACTTTGCTGTGTTCTGAAGCATTAACCAGGATTTTGGTCCGGTGGTTTTTAATTGATTTAATTCATCATTTAGTATTGGCGCTCCAAATAACGCAATAATTGTGTTAACGTCCGCATGTGCAAAGCTTCGTTTAGGGTTATCGTATATTCCGAGTATTGGAACAAATTTGCACAAAAACTCTTGCAATTCTGCTCCATATCCGACATCAAGCCAAGAATTAGAAGTAATAAAACAAAATGTGCCTTTCTGATTGAGTAAACTCAATCCATGAAAATAAAAATACAAATAAAGATCACTCTGGCGGTTAATATCATTTATTTCGTCAAATCTATTTTTTATTGAAGCAACAAGTTTTTCCTTATATTCTTTTCTATCTTCTTGTTTCACTTCTATTTTTGTTTTGTTTGGAGGCGAAATCATTTCTTGTCTAACATACGGCGGATTCCCAATTACAATATCAAACCCATCTTTATCTCCGAATATCTCTGCAAAGTCAATGTCCCAAATAAATGGTTTCTTTTCAGGATCAGTAAGGGACGCACGTATTTTTTTCAACAAAAGAGTTTCTTTGTAGGACTCTTCAACTATTTTCTGAGCGTTTGATGCCTCTTCATTTAACTTCTTTATATCTTTAGATTGTTCTTTTACCTCGCCAAAAAGCCCAGCTTGTTTTGTTTTAGCAAAAGGCTCATTCTTTTTCATCTTTAATTCCAGATGAGATATTCTTTCTTCAATGATTTCAGAAAATAGTTTTGATTCTTCTCGTTTTATGTTTTCTGGGTCTTTGAACTTTGCAGTTGGGGAGTTTTCGAAATATTTTCTTTTTTCCTGTTTTAACAGATCAAGTTTCTTTTTTAAGGAAGGTTTCAGATTATTTGTTCTTACATTAAAACTCAACCCGCCAATTTCTTGAACCAATGAGTCCCCAATTCTTAAATTTAAATTAAGATTTGGGAGTAGTGGGTGTTCGCGCAACTTCTCTTTTTTAAACTCGGTTTCCACTATTAACTGTAACCAAATTCTTAACTCTGCAGCATGTATTGCCCAAGGCATTACATCCACCCCATATAAAGACCGCTGGACTATCCCGAACTTTAAATCAAAATCCGTTATTTCATTTCGCCCTATATGCTTGTAATCTACTTTATATAACTCGGATAACACATTTAGCATACCCACTAAAAAAGCCCCTGAACCACATGCAGGGTCAACTACTGACACATTATCTAGATCTTCCTCAATCTTTTCCCAATTTTTTTCAGTAAAATATTTAATCTTTTCTTTTTGTTCATGAGGATCAAATACAAAGTGGTACAAATCGTCTTTACTTAATTCAGGATTGTTTTTTGACAAATATTCTACAATTGTTCTTCTGCACATAAAGTCTACTTCAATTCGAGGGGTATAAAATATGCCCAAATCATTTCTATCATATATCTCGTCAGCAACGTTTGCAAGTGACTCGTATACGTAACCAATCATTTGGGGGTCAACAGCTACTTCTTCTTCAAGAGGCATATCTTCTTTTATAGTAAAATTATACTTTTCAAAGAATTCAAGAACAGTTTTAAACATTTGATCAGTTACAACTATTTTCAGTCTATCTAATTTATTCTCTCTGAACAATCCCCCGTTCAGATAAGGAAACTCGTGCATTGTGTCAATTACTTCTTTTGGCAACTCAACAATTTCGCCTGAGTTGTTATTTAATGCCTTGAAGAAAAGTTGTTTGAGCCAATTCTCATAAAAGTTATTTGAAGCAAATTGCTCGTTCATTTTGTATTGATCGAAGTACCATTTCATGAATTTTTCTTGTTTGAGCCACTTTTTTCTCTGTATAAAATAAATAAACATTATTCTATTTAGGAATTGCAAAGTAAATTCATGAGCATCTTTACTTTGAATTTGCTGACTACTTATTTGCTTTCTTATTCCAAAAAACGCTTTCTTATAATCCTCAAAGAATGCACCAGTAACCTTTTCAACGTTGAAAGCATTTAGCCATTTTTTCCATATCTCTCTCCAATGTCCATCTTTCTCATAAATAATACTGGTAAGAATTTCTTTATCAGTATAATAAATATTGTTTTTATCAATGTTGAGCTTTGTTATCTTAAGTTTTTGCTCACCTTCAGATACTTTTTCTTTTTTAGGTAAAACAAAAACTAATTGGTTATATTCTTGACTAAAAATTAACATGAACTGGGTGTACTGTTTATCAAAAGTTGCCGTTACAGTCTTTATAAACGAGTTTTGTAAAGTTGTACACTCAATCAAAAATACTGGCAACTTATCTTCAAAACTTAATATGGAATAAATTTCATTTATCCTTTTTTCATCATCTTTTCTTAAATCAAACGATGATTTCTTTCTTTTTGAATTAGTTTGTAATAATATTCCTTTAGGATAGCCCAGCAAAGCGAACAAATCATAAATTGAACTTTGGCCCGAAAGTTTTCCCAAGGCAGTTTCAATTTTAGCTGCTAAAATTAAATCCATAAAAATCAAACATTTATTAATATTCCAAATCTTTGGGATATTAATCCTCCTATTTTAACTTGAAATTTTTGTTATTGTTAATTCTCTCCCAACATTCTTCATCATCAGTATATTTTACGTAAACCCTTGTTCTTTTTGAGTCTAACTTAAGTACTTCTCCTAATACTATTTTTCCATTCTTTTCCCATTGGACATTTGATCCAATTTTAAATCCTTCTAGTTCAGTTATTGAGTCATTATTTTTTTCGATATCTATAGGGGATTCAACATATTCAATCCCTTCATATGAATCTGAATCGTCATCTTGTAAATCTGCTTGAGGTTTTTCATCTATTTCTTGTTTAATTATTCTTTTTTCAATTTCCTTGCTCACAAGCTCGGCTCTTTTCTCAAAAAACAAATCATAATCATCATTCCATATGCCTGAACCTTCAAGGTCGATGAGATGCGTTTTCATGGTTTCTTCCAAGTTTTTATTGGATTTTTTAAATTCAACCATGTACTTTGATGGGGCATGGTCTCTTATTTTTCTTTTATTAAGGTAATCATCAACTATGGTTATGTTCAAAATGTGATTGACTTTCTTCCAATCTTTGTTAAGAGTTTCTAAAAATGCTTTAGGAAAAAAATGGTGGTAATTCTTACTATTTGCTTGTTTTAGCCAATCATTTTGGATATTTACTTTTGAATTATCCTCAAATGATTTTGGATTATGGCTGGCATAAATACACAAAATTGCTTTTATGTAACTTCTCCCTGCGCTAAAATAACCATTATCTTTAATAAATTCGGGAGATGAACTCACAGGCCAATCATATTTGGGCAATTTTCCTTGTAAAATTTCATCAATTCTTTTTATGTCTTGCGCCAGCTTACTCTCCACTGCTGAAGAATATCTGCCTGAAAGAGAAATTCTCCAAAAGAAATCTTGCAGATACTTTTGCATATCGCCTGTTGGGCGATCAGAGTGATGATAGAAAAAATATGAAAATGGGACTATGAGGGCATTGTAAGGCAATAGTTGTGAAACAGGAACATGATAATGATTCCTAAAATAGTCTACAGAGCTTTTTATTGATTCAGAAATTAACTCCCATTTTTCAATAAATTCTGATTTTTTTAAATTTAGGATTGTGCTTTTTTTGCAGTCTTTGGATAAGATGAGCGACATTAATTGCAGTATAGATGCATCAGAAATTGTTTCATATCCAGCTTCAGACAATATTTCTACTAACTCGCCATATTTCTCAGATAGGTCAAAATTTTTTTCGTAATCGTATGTTTTTGCCACCATTATTTCAAAAGTACTTAACTGTTTTCCACCAACATTTAATCTTGTAAATATGTCCGTTGCAATATCAATGGGCACGGAATTTACTTGAATTATAGAATAATTATATGAGGTAATTCTTTTTTTGTAGTCATCAATTTTGGAGTGGTATTCTTTTGGATAATTTGCTAATACAGACAAACCTGCAAATAAAAGATCAGTAATTTTTATTTGGTTTGGTTTATTCTCGGAAGAAACTGGAATAATTACTATTGACTCATTTTCCTTTGCATCTAAATCAATCCAGATATTTGAAAAGTCTTCAATTTTTCCATCAATCCGTTCTATTTTTTCGCCTTTTAATGCGGCAAAAATACTTGTTAATCTTTGTTGCCCATCTAAAACATAGTTAACAGATTCACCAACCGCCGGTTCAGGCAAGGACAATCCGCCAATATTTCTTACAGACCGTAATCTTTCAGCAGTTTTCCAAAAAATAAAAGTTCCAACAGGATATCCTTTAACAATGCTGTCCAATAATTTTGCAGATCTTTTCATATCCCAAACAAAATGTCGCTGAAACTGGGGAATCTTCAATTTGCCTGTAGAAATTTCATCAATTAAAGTTGAAAACTGTTTGTGAGTTGGTTCAGGCAAATTCATGTGTATCACATTTTTGCTATTTTGCCTGCTTCGGTTAGTTTGTGGCCGTTGGTTGTTTCTTCTATTAGTCCTTTGTCTTTTAGTTCTTTGATTGCTCGGTAGACCATTGCCTTGCTTACATCGATCTCATTAGACATTTGGCTTATTTTGTCTATGTCTTCAATGTTGTCGAGTATTTTTTGTTGTGCTTCGGTTACATCAAAAGAAAGAATTGGGATAGTGATAACATCCTTAGTGTCTTCAGTAACGTAAAATATTTTTTTTATTCTTGCAGGCCGCTTATACCCTGCAAATAAAACTCCCATTGCTTGAGTTCTTCGACCAGTACTAATATTCAAGTAGATTTCATCAGTATTAGCTTGATCATCAATAATCTCTTTCACTTGATGAGCAGTTTCAACAATATCATACAACTCAGTCTTCTTCTCTTTAACTTCAATAATCTTCTCATAGTGCTCTTTTATGTATTTTACAGCTTCTTGCTGCTTATCATCAGTCTTCTTTGAAACTAAAAGGAAAACTCTTTCAATTGAAAATCTATTAATTGCCAAAACGATTGAATCCGTTTCGTAGATTGGTGTAATGAGAACTCTTGCCATAGGAATAATAGAAGTTGGAGGGTTATTTATAAGATTACTATTCTCATTTTCCATGCAATAGTATACTTTATAGTATACCTTTATATATTGTTCTACTCAATAAGGTATTTGTCTACTGGATTGTAGACTGGTTTTTGCGGTGGTTTTTGTGGATACTTTAATTATTGAAGAGTTTGAGGAAGTAATGTTGAATTATTCTAAGCATATGCGTTTGGATGAGTTTGTTGAGTTTGCAAAACAACTCGAAGAAGCAGGCTATGTTTTTAGCGTAAATACTACTAGTAAAGGAATTACCTTAATTCACGAAAAACCTAGTTTTCGTTTAATTTTGAGAAGAATTATTGCAAAAATCACTTCTAAACGCTTGAAGCTAACTAAGTGGCAAACTTATATGTTGAAAGAAAAAGTACATTACAATTACAAACCATTTTCTCGATTTAACACTTTCTTAGCAAAACCTAATTGGGTTACTAGAGCAATTAATTTTAAAGTAAAAAATGTAAATCCAAAATCTGTTGAACTTTATACTGCTAAAAGACCAGATTGGGTTGTTAGTGCAATTAAGTTTTGGAAAAACAAACAAAGATGTTAAGTGGGGTTGAGATTATGGTTGAACAAAAAAATAAACAAGAGAGGATAAATGCAGTTTTGAGTAAAGCTGAACAAAGAGATCTTCGAATATTAGCTGAATTAAATGCACAAAGACGGCACCTTGAAGATAAATTAGATTCAATAACTAGGGATTATACTGCAACAATTGACGTCATTAATAAAAAATATAAGACTCTATTAGAAAAAACAAACTTGAAGAGTTTAGTTCTTGGTGAAGATGAAATCAAATTGCTTAGAATAATACAAAATGAGCTAGATACTGGAATTGACATGGTTCCAGAGGATGTAATAATTAATCTTGCGAAAAATAAAGGATTTATGAAAATTCAAACCAAAGTCTTGTTGGATTCGCTTGAGATGCATGGGGAAATTTACAAGCCTCGGCACCGCTTTTACAAAACACCCTCCAATAAACTAGAGGTGAACTAATACGGATACTAAAAGAGAGTGTGCAGATATAAAAAATAGCAAAGCATTTGATCTTTTTGCTGCATTTCTCAGCTTTGTTTTCCCTGGAATTGGACAACTAATCAAAGGACACTTAGCCCGAGCAGTAGTATTCTTCTTTGGCTTCATTATTGGATTATTCTGTCTCTTGCTTCCAGGGATATTGATTTGGTGGTACGGAATTTATGATGCTTATAAAATAAAACGAAGACCTTGGCACGGGCAAATTTGAAAGGTGATGGGAATGATTGAAGAAAATAGATTTTATGAATTAATGGATTTGCATAACGTATTACACTTTATTGAGTTCAAAGCAAAAAAAGCTCGCTTATCAAAAACTGAGTTAGAGAAAGCGGATATCGCAATAAAAAAATTAGAAGAACTAAAATTTAGTGTAGCGGAATAGGAGTGTTGTTTATGGAAAAATATGGAATTCATTGGTTGAGTGATGAGGATAATCCAGAATTGTTGTCAGTTATTAAGGAGTTGATTAGAGCTGAGCGAGATAGGAGCATTTCTATTCTTTCTGTGCGTTTTGGTGTTGCAGGAACTATTGTATTATTGGATAAATTAGAAAAAATAGGTATTATTAAACGAGATAAAGAGTATTTTCTTACTGAGTGTGCAAGTCCAACTGATTTGTTGCCCCAAGGTTTGCTAGATTTTGTTGCTAACTCATATTTAAGTAAAATTATTGAACATAAAAAATTGAGTGCTGTGTCCAAAGTAGATTATGAAAAGACTATTGCTGCGGTTAAAGAGTTTTTGAAGACTAATTTGTTCAAAAGCTATTTTTTTAACGAAGTATACGCCAATATTGACGAGTACCACACTTTAAGTAGTTTGACTAATATCTTTCAAGATTTATTAATGGAAACTTATTTGGTAAATAAAAAGCCGATCAAAAACGAAACAGAATTTACAATTTTTCTTGAGGCATCTATCTTAATTAGACAGCATTTTCCTTTTGGGAAGAATGCTGACATTCAACAAAAAATAACCGATTATTTTTTCATGAACCCTGACATGGAAGAAGCGCAATTAATTAAAGTAATTAATGAAGTTCTGGAGACCGGTGTTGACATGGTGTCAATTGATGAAATTGTAAAAAAAATGAGCATGCTTGAAATTAATTCAAAAAAGACTTTATCCCTAATCGATAAACTTGAATTTCAAGGTAAAGCTTACAAACCACATAAAGGTTACCTAAAGCTAACTAGAATATTGCCAAAAAGGTGGTTTGAATGAAACAAGAATTGATAAAGAAAGTTTTGCCTAATGGTTTAAGAGTAATATATTCCAAGAGTAAAAAAAACAAAGTAGTGATTACTATTGGGGTTAAAGTTGGTTTATTGGACGAAACCCCTGAAACTAATGGAGTTAGTCATTTTTTGGAACACGTTTTGTGGGAAGGAAGTAATACAAAAACAGGCAAAGAAATAAGAGAAGCAGTAAAAACTATGAATGGGGAATACAATGCGAGTACTGGGTTATATGCAACAATGTATTATGTTGAAGTCCCAAGGAAACATTTTGACAAAGCACTCGAATTAATTGCGGGAGTAGTAACTAAACCAGAATTTAACGAAGATGAAATAAACAAAGAAAAACAAGTAATCTTGAACGAACAAACAATGTACTCGGATCACCCATTTCATGGAGTTGATCGTGCAGCTAAACAAACTTTGTTTGAAGGAACTATGCTTGGGATGGAGATAGGCGGAAAAGAGGAAAATATTAAAAAAATGAATAAAGGTTTGCTTGAATTACATTACTCAAAGTACTATGCCCCAAATAACATGGTTGTTGTGGTAAGTGGAAATATTGCTGACCCGATTGAAAAAATTGAATTGCTATTCAAAATGCAACCTAAATTCATTCCTGAAGGTAAACCAATAGAACCAAAATCAATTCTACCAAAAGAAATTACCCGACAGGGCACTACTAATGCCTCTTACGTTGAACTTGCATTTTTAACAGTAGATTATCTAAAAAAAGAAAGTAATGCATTCAAAGTCATTGAAGAATTATTAGAATCTGGAAAAGAACTAAGCCTAATGGAAGAAGTAAGATTCAAACACGGACTAACTTACCACGTACACGTTTCAAATTACAATTTAAAACAAACAGGAGTATTTGCAGTAGGACTAAGCACAGAAAAAAACAAGACAAACGAAGCAATTGACCTCATAAAAAACCAAATCAACAAAATACAATTCGTTAAAGCTTCCGAAATAGAAAAAGCAAAGAAAAAAATAATAAAACAATTCAAAGAAACACTAAAAGACCAGGAAATACACAATCAAATACTCGCAGGCACCGAATTAACTAACACCTGGGAAGAATATAATCAAATGAACGAAAAAATAAAATCCGTTACAGTGGAAGAAGTAAAAGAAACCGCGAAAATATACCTAGCAAACAACTACGTACAAGTAATATTAGAACAAAAGGTGATTGAATGAAAGAAGAAATGAATTCAGAAGTAGATTGGAAAGAAATTAAACACGGAATAAACATAAGGCGAAAAGTGAAACCTTTGCTTAATGAATTTTATGATAAATTCCTTTTCACAGCTAATATCGAATATAGGCACAATAACTTTTTCATGATCAAAGTTCCTTTTCTAATGTCGCCGATTAATACGCTAGTTGGACTTGCAGGAGTACAAGATGCAGAATTTCATAAAACAGTTTATTCTGAAGTAAAGAAAAGTACTTTTGAAAAGCTTATGCCTGAAATTACTGCGAGAAAACACCTTGAAAAAGAAAAAACAATCAAAATAGTAGAAGACTACTTTACTGCATCAGGTTGGGGACTAATTCAAAACGTTGACTTACAAATGGATGAGAAAAAAGCAATCATTGTTCTAGACAACTCCCCATTTGCTAGAAAACTAAAAGGCAAAACAAAATTCCCTGTAGATACTTTCCTTAGAGGTACTCTTGCAGGAATGTTCTCAAAGATATTCGATGATGATATTGACTGCGTTGAAACAGAATGCGCTGCACTAAAAGGAAAAAGATGCAAATTCATAATACAAAAAAGCACAAAATTTGACTTTACAAAGCCAATTGTAAAACAACAACTCAAACTAAAAGTAAAAAAGAAGACTAAAAAAGAAAAACGCCAACCAAAACTATGGCCATTAGGTGCACAAAAATTGGACTAAGCGAATAGTACTATTAGACTCATTGCTATTTCCAAGGTCATTATGAAAACCATGGTAGTTCGAAATAAATGCGTTGTCAAAAATGATTTTGAGTGATGTTTGTAAGAGTAAACATTGAATAGCATTAGTGGATAGAATATGTCTAAAAGGTAAAACTTTTGCGGCAATAATCCAATATAAATTACATAAGTAAGTAACGCAAAAGAAACCGTTAAGGTTAGAATTATGAAAACTATGCTTTGAACATATCCTAGTTTTACTGGCAAGGTATGTTTTCGATGGAATGCATCTCCCGGCATATCCATAAAGTCTTTTGTAATAGCTAAACCAAAACCCATTAGGAACAGGAAAATTGCAATTTCTATTGGAAATCTTTGTGTTGGATTTAAAGCCCACCCTGCCAAGAAACATAAAACAGCATAAAATATTGTTACCGTTAATGTGCCTATAAGGAATCTTTGTTTTAAATTAATTTTAGGATACGAATAAGCTGCGGTAAGTATAACACATACAATTACAATTAGTAATGCTGTTGTGTTTACAAATGAAGCAAGAATTAATGATAAAACATAAAGCCCGATCGAGAAATATAACGCATGGTGTTCTTTGATCATCTTGCTTGGAATCGGTCTGTGCGGGCTGTTAATTTTGTCAATTTCTTTGTCAGCTATTGCGTTGAATGAATTGAATGCTCCGACAATACAAAATAGAGAGACTGCTAGAAACCAAAAAGAAGAAGTGGGTAGAGCACCTGTTGTTACAACTGCTCCAGCAAACAGGGTGGTTATTGCCATTGGCACGTATTCGGGCACCATTAGATTCCAATAATGAATTGGGTGAGTCATAGTAATCAGTTAGTTATTGTAGTTTCCATTTTTTCCAAAGTTCTGCTTTTCTTTTTTTAATGTACGCTGGTGAACCGACTTCTATTTCGCAAAAAGGATCTCCATGAGAAATACATTTTGTTTCTAGTGCGTCAAAGTCTTTTCCATATATTGCGCTTAAGCCACCTGCAACAAATCCAGTTGGAATAATGTCAACGCAGTAGTTTGCTTTTCCATAAACTTTTGGTAATTTGGAATTGTTAAATTTTACTACGTGGCTATCTTTTTCAAAATCAATTTTAGCAATTTCTAATATTCCCCATCCTGAGAAAGTAACTATTTTTGTCTGCCATTCAAGAATTTTGTGTTTATCAGTAAAATTTAGTTTCTTAATAAAAGTTTTATTGTATTCAAGTGATCCGGTTTTTGCTTTTGTGTACAATAAATCGTAGGTTTTAGAAAATCCGAGTGAATCAATTAATCCCTTTTGAATGTCTGTAAGAATGCTTGTCGGAATAATGTTGATGTCTAGTCCCATTAGTTTTAGGTCGCCATCAGTCATCTCAAGCGTCTTGCTTAACTTAAACATTTCAAATAAATTTGCCATAATTATTCACTTGATTTTACTACAAAACCTTTCTTTCCAACTTCGAATGAATATATCCCCATTTTTTGTTTTGTTAATCTCATTTTTGGAATTGTAAGAGTTCTAAAACTATCTTCTCCTTCAACTGAGTGGAAAACAATTATTGCATCACAAAGAAATTCTGATAAAGTGTCTCTACTGTACCCATCTTGTCCCTTAATTATTTCACTTGTAAGGATTGCAGTTGCACCAGTTTGTTTAATAGTGTCTAAGATTAATTTTACTTTCATTCTACTCAAACTTTCAGCATCTAAAGGTACTGGAATTACTGAATCAAGAACTTGAGTTGCAGTAAAATTTTGTCCGCTAGGGTTTATTGGTCCACTTGTTAAGGATGCTAAAGAATCTACAATTACAAGTTCTGCTTTAATATTTTTTGATGCATCAAGAATTTTTTTCATTACTTGCGGGTCTTCAGGCTCAAGTCTCATAATTTTTAAATTTTTTAATTTATCTGCTTTTAATCCAAGTTGGTTTAATTGCTCAAATAAATCTTTTTCATCTTGTTCAAAAGAAACATAAAGAACTGGCGCGTTGCTTGACGCATTATTGTAAGCTGTTTGTAAACAAAAAATACTTTTACAAGTTCCTGGATTACCACTAACTAGAGTCAAACTACCCTTTGGTAAACCTCCTTCAATTAACTCATCAAAACCTTTAATTCCTGTAGCAACTCTTGAAACCATGTTTTTCCCTCGAAACTATAAACACAAAACAAATATATAAAGCCTAACCCCTTAGTAAATAGTGATAAAAATGCCAAAAGAAAAGGAAAACGAAACAGACCTTACGTTCACTACAGAACAAGCCAAACAACTTAAAGACTTATTCTGGAAAGATAAAGAATTCAAAAACAGTTATTTTACAATAAGAAACGCATGGCTATTACAAAAAATAAGCACAAAAGACGCAGTACGACTGATGAAAGAAGAGCTAGAAAAAGCTGTTAAAAGAAATTAGTTATTTGTGGTGTTTGTGGATTCTTTTGAGTCCCATTGTATCAACTATTCTTTGAACTAGCCCTTTTCTTTTTATTGCATTTGCAACTGACTGTGGCAATAAGTGTTCCCAACGTAGTTTAGCTCTTATTAGTCTTCTTACTTCTGTTGCACTTAGTTTTTTGTTTTTTATTTTTGCCCCAGGAATTTCTCTAGGTGCTAGATTAGTTATTGGAAAAATGTCTGGTTTTCCTTTTAGGGCTTCAATTACGCTCTGGTTTCCTGTGTAAAATGCGAATGGTCTTCCGAGTCTTTTTGCTACCTCATTGTAAACCCAAACATTTGGATTAACGGTGTATCTTTTTGGTCGGCGCATTCTCCATAAGACTACTTGTTCTGGCCCTAAACCCATATCTGCTAATCCTTTTGATAAAAGTAGTTTTGCTTCAGAGGATTTCAATGGATTAACTGAAGAGATTTTGCTTAAAGATGCGATGACTACATAGACTTTTCCGTGTTTTTCATATAGTCTTTTTATCATTTCAAAGTGCGCGCGGTGTGGTGGTTGAAATCGTCCTTGGTATACACAGGGTTTGTCCATAAAATTTCCTTTCTAGTTTTTTGTTGCCAATTACCATTCCGTGTGTTACTATTGCTCTCATTGCGGCGAAGTTTTGTGCTAATCCAATACTTGCTGCGATTTTTGCATAATCTTTTGCTGATTTTGCTTGAACTATTTCTTTGGTAACTTGACTAAAAGGATGTAATGTTGAACCCCCTTTAAAACCTATCGCGATAGGGAGCTCAATTTCTCCAACAAGTTCATTTTTATTATTGATAAAAAAATTTGCTAGGGGCTGGTATGTGCCAGATCGTGATGCATAGCTGTGAATGTTTGCTTCAATCATTGGAGTATCATTTCCTGTTGCTAATGCAAATGCAACTATTCCATTAAGTACTCCTTTGTTACTAGTGACTGCCCTATTTACATCTACTTTGCTAAATTCATATAATTGTAATATTCGATTCATTACTTCGTCACCAGTTAGGTTTTTGAATTTCAAATCTTTTGCTTTCCATTTTGCTGTTGCTCTTGCAAGTCTTTTTTGTAAAAAATCAGAATGTAAAGCAAGGATTATTTTTGATTCAGGTGCAAATTTTTGTATTTTTGGGGCAACTTCACTACAGATTTCTCCAATAGTTCTTGGTCCAGTTATGTCTCCAACGTCAAATTCAATAAGCAAAGAGATACAATCTCCACTTTTCGTTGGCACAATCTGAGAAATAATGTTCAAGGGTTTAACGTTCTTTTTCATTAATTTACTCTTTGTGCCAATCCATTCGAAAATCTCTGCCTTGTTATCATTAATTTTATTTTCAAAATCCCTTGAATTGGGAATATCTGAAAATACTATTTGTCCAATCATTACTTGTTTGTCGGCAGAAGCTTTGAACCCGCCTGTTGGTTTGCACAGTTTTGCTGCAAACGAAGCAGCTGCGACTACTCCCGATTCAGGGCAAACGTAAGGGATTAGAATATCTTTTTTGTTTATTGTAAAGTTTCTTGCAAATGAGTAGGGCATTGGGAATACGCTGACTACATTTTCTGCTAGTAAGTCCATTTGTTTTAACATTGATTTTTGAGGTTGGTTTTTTAAAAACCTGAACTCGCTTTTTTTTATTTGTTTATTTGAAGAGGTTAAATCAAGTCGTTTAGCAGGAGGCAATGTGCTGAATTTGTTGTTAGATTCTTCAACCTTAACAAAGTAGGTTTGCTCTAGTCTTTCTATTATGTGTTTTTTATTTTGTGCAAGAAGAATACTTTTTACAGCGCCATTAAAATCTTTTAGGATGCTTTTATGGATGATTTGTTCTTCTCCTTTTTTTGAGTTTGAATTAACGGCTACTTCCCCGTTGGGGCGTATGACAATGCAATACGCCCCCATTTCATCGCTGGCAATGCTCACCAGGTTTATTTTACCAGCAAATATCTTTTTCAATTGTTTCATTTTTTTCTTGAAGGTTATATTATCCAGAATCATTGAATCAAGGAGTGGGTCATTTTTGCCTTTTCCGAATCGTGTAATTTGATAAAGTTTCCAAGTGCTTTTCTGTTTGAACCTTTTTTCAAACCCTAACTTTAGTAACAAGTTTCCAATATTTTCCAAATCTTCAATATTTTGTTTAAATACGCAAGTCCCAATTTTCAACTTAATCTTAGGGTACTTCTTTAGGACGTGCTTTATGCATCTTATTGCTGTGTTAAAGCCTTTTTCGTGCCTACGAAAATCATTTTCTGGAGTAGAGGATTCAAGAGAAATGGAAATTGTGTGTAAGTGGGGGGCAATTTTTGGTAAGAGTTTTATTAGATTAATTCCATTTGTTTGTAGGAATATATCTAATGACAATTCCAAGTTAACATATTTAATAAAATCTTCAATGCCTGGCACAAGTGTTGGTTCCCCGCCAGATAATGCAATGTTTTGTAAACCAAAAGTTTTCAAGTTTAGAAGCATCTGTTTAAACTCATCTAATGGTCTGCAAGCTATTTCTTTTGGCGGCCCCCAACATCCAGGGCAATTGGAGTTACAAACGTTGGTTATTTCTAAATCAACATTGGGTATTAGATTTAGGCTTTCCATACTCATTAGCCAGGTCTTGGATTAATATTTGCGTGGTTGATAATTAATCAACCATTTGGTTGATTATAGTTATTTGATTAATATAATTCGATTTATGTAAATTTGATAAGAATGATCGTCGTAAAATCAGTAAGTTTATTATATACTTTCTACTTAGTCTGATTATGGAAACATATGATTTTAGCAGATTAACACATTACACTGCAACTGTGTTTGTGATTCACGAAAAAAAACTTTTATTATTGAAACAAGAAAGAAGTAAGTTTTGGTTGCTTCCTGGCGGGCACATTGAAGACAATGAATTGCCTCACGAAGCAGCAATTAGAGAAGTATTAGAAGAAACTGGATTGAAAGTGGAGTTATTGCAAAAACCTGATGAAAAAGCAAGAACAAGTATTGCTACTCCATTGCCTGTTCCAATTGCAATGCAATTATTGCCCTGTAGAGACAAAAGAGACATTGCAATATATTATTCGGCAAAGGTTCTTTCTGGAGAACTCAAAATTGATGCTGAATCAAAACAAGCAAAATGGTTTACATTAGAAGAAATACTAAGTAATTCCGAAGTTGGTCCAAATACAAGATATTATGCAACCAAACTATTAGCAGAATAAGTTTTACTATTTTAGAAAAGTGGTGCTTGAGTAGTTAAGTGATTTAAGGGGTTTCTAAACCGGTTATCTAATTGGGGTTTGTTCTTGTTTTGTGTTGGCACTTCAACGATTAGAAGTTCTGTATCTGAATCAGTTTGATTTAGTTTTGTTGATGCTAATTCCAAGTAACTTTTTGTTTGATCTATCCATTCCGTGTTAATAAAGTATTTTTTATTTATTTTTTTTAGCACTTGAGCGCTTTCTAATTGCTTTACTGCTTTGTGAACTCCCTGCATACTAACACTTTTAGCGCTAGTCTTTCGCACAACTAAAAATATTTGTTTACAAGTCAACCCTGGGTGTTCAGCCACTGCAAAAAATGAGTGATTCTTTATTGTTGTGTATTCACAAGCGAAAAATAGCATTTGTTCCTTTGTTGTGTTCTTTGGGAATGACATTGTTTCTGGGCTCAATTGGTCAAACATAGTTTTTCACGTGTGTACTAGTATTACGCCGTTTATCTATTTATAGGTTTTTGATATTGTTCTATATGTCTATAATCAGGATTTGATAACTTAACAGTACTTTTTATAAATTGAATTCTATTTTAGTTATTTATGAATTCGGAGTTTAATTTCCTAGAATTTACCCCTAATCAAGAAAAGCAGTTTGAGAAGTTCGTTTTGCCTCAATTAAACTCTGGAAATAGGGTAAATATAGCCTTTTCTACCAATTTCTGCGATTTAAACTACTATTACCTTTCGCAGTTGTACTTTATCTCAAGACTAGCTAAGTACCAAAATGCCTACTTTTACATCTTCTTATCCGATACCGTTTTGTCTGCAAAAAAGCACGTACATTTCTCAACCCCGATGGCAAGAAGAGAAGAAAAAGGAATATCGGTACTTACTAGTGAGTTAAGACAAGTACTGAATTCTTACGGTGTGCCAGACGAACGCTTACACATATTCTTGATATCAGATGCATGGAGACGCTTCTTGAGTTTGGATAGAAACAATGTAATTGATTTTTTCAAAGTTGTTAGTCTTTTCCCAAATGAGGCACTAAAAGTACCCAGCAAGGAAATTAAGCATTATTTCCTTCCTTCTAACTCTCATTTTTCAATAGCTTATGCGGTGCAAAAGTTTACTGATTTATTTGTTTATGGTTCATTAGGAAAAATTTATCCAGATGAGATAAAAGGAAATATTGATTTTGTGTTTATCGGTGCTTCTGGATCGAAATTAGCTTTGGCTGCGCGAGAAATAATGATTCAAGAAGGATTAATTTCAGAAGAGTATCCAGTTTTTGGTGTATTCAAATCAATTCCTTGTTTTGGGCATACTCAATTAAATGGAAAGAGTTTTTGCATCCCAAACGGAAACATGCGTGCATTTGAAATGTTAAACATTATAAAAAAGTACAACCTTTCTTCAGATAACATTGAAGAATTATTTAATGCATTTTTAAATAAAGCAATGGACAAGTTTGTAATTGAAGAAACCGATGGTGTTCTAAAGACATCGAACGTTCCGCCGGTCTTGTCAAATATTTCTGTTAAGACTCAGCAAAAACTTTTAGCCTATAACTTAGAATTATTTTTGAAAGGAGTAATGGATAAACTTGCAAAATCTCTTCTAAGTGGGCACTATTCTGTTAGTAAGCGTGAAGAAATAGTAAAGTTTAATCGTTTGTTGAAAAATAAAGACACATTCTTAATTTTAGATATGTGTACTGGAGAATATTCTATTACTGAGATAGCCAATAAACTTAAACGACATGCTTCTAATGTGAGCAGAAGTATTTCTCAATTAAAAGATTGTGGATTTGTTCGAATAAATAAGGATGGAACTGTTGAGAAATGTATTACTACTTTGAAGATTAACCTTTAATCTTACTGCCTTTTCTGAGTTCTACTGGAATATCTAGATGCTTTTCATCAAGTATGTCCTCTATCTCTTCTAATAATGCATTCAAAATCTCACTTTCAGGTATTGTTCTAACAACAACTCCTTTTCTAAAAATTACTGCACTGTGCTTTCCTCCAGCTATTCCAACATCGGCTTCTTTTGCCTCTCCTGGGCCATTTACTACACAACCCATTACTGCAATTTTTAATGGGTGCTTAATGGTTTTTGTTATTTCTTTGACTTGTTCTGTAATTTTGAACAAGTCTATTTCTGTTCTTCCACAAGTTGGGCAAGAAATAATTTCTCTTTTTGTTCGTCTTAAGTCTAAGGCTTGAAGAATTTCATAACCCGTTGTTACTTCTTCTACGGGGTTGTTTGTTAGTGAAACTCTAATAGTGTCTCCTATTCCGCGTGCTAGTAAATATCCTATTCCTACTGCTGATTTAATTTTTCCTTCTTCTCCAGATCCTGATTGTGTTACTCCTATGTGAAGTGGGTAGTCTGATTTTTTTGAGAATGATTCGTAGGCTTTTATTGCCATTGGTACGTCACTTGCTTTTAGTGAGAAAATCATATTGTTAAAATTGTTTTTTTCGAAGAATTCTTGTTGTCTTAGTGCGGAAGCAACCATTGTTTTGTAATTTACTCCACCGTATTTGTCGATTAAGTCAGTTTCAAGGGAGCCACTATTAATTCCTATTCTAATTGGGATTCCGAAGTCTTTGCAAATATCGATTATTGCTTTTTTCTTTTCAGGACTTGTAATATTCCCTGGGTCAATTCTTATTTTGTCAACGTATTTTGCAGATTCAATTGCTAAATGGTAATCAAAGTGCACATCTGCTACAAGCGGAATTTTTATGTTTGCTTTTATTTCTTTAAGGGCTTTTGCGGCTTCCATGTCTGGGACTGCAACTCGGACAATTTCGCAGCCTGCTTGTTCAAGTTCATGAATTTGTTTAATTGTTTGATTTGCATTTCTAGTGTCAGTTTTTGTCATTGATTGAACGCTAATTGGAGAATTTCCCCCAACAGATATTTTTCCGACTTGGACTTTTCTTGTTGATTTTCTTCGCATTTATTCTTCCTTCTTTAATTGGTTAATTTTTTTCTTGATTTGTGTTTTGAATATTCGAAGTTCTTTTTTCATTGCGGGAATGTATTCTGAGAACCTTTGTTTTGTGTAAATTTCTTCGAAAGGTATGAAGAAACCTTCAGATATTTCAGTTTTGTTTATCGTTATTTTTGAATCTGTGATTAGAATGAATACGTCCAGAAATTCTTTTAGTTGCGGAGTGAAGCATTTTATTTTCCCTAAGAATAAAGGTTCTTGATGCACTCCAAGTTCTTCTTTTAGTTCTCGGACAGCTGCTTGTTTTGATGTTTCGTTTATGTCTACGTGTCCTGATGCAGATGGGGCAATTAGATTTGGATAAAGGTCTTTTGTTGGGGCTCTTCGTTGTAGGAATAATTCACCTTTTTTGTTAAATACAAAAACGTGAGCCGCTTTGGAAATTAGGTTTAAATTGCGAAGAGATTTTCGTGTTGCATACCCTGCAAGTTTTCCTTTTGCATTATAGTAAGGGTGTAATTCGAAATTCTTTTTTGAGTAATTAGTTAGGTCTTGATAATCGTAAATATATACGTGTTTTTTTGAGTTTTTCTTTGGTTTTTGCCCTAGCCAGATAAGAATGGTTTTTAGCTTTTCTTTACCTACCATAAAGTATAAATTTTAGCATTCAGTAATTAAATGTATGGTTAATAGTTTTAATGCCCATAAAAAACCTAGTTTAGTTGGTAGATACAAGACGATTTTAGGAACTAAAAGGGGATCAAGTAAGTCAGATCGACAAAGGGCGAGAACACAAGCTGTACTTGAAAACTTGAACGCCAATCTTAGAAGATTAAGAAATCCTTCTGAAACTTTTAGTCAAAGGGATATGCAAGAATTACGCCAAAAAGTTGATTCAAAAACATTAGCAAAATTTAGATTTGAAACTGCCAGAAAGATGAGACGTCAACTTGCGAGAGTATCCCCTAAAGCAAAATTTTCCCAGATTAGCCAAGCTTTTGGAAGGAGTGGTGAAAGACTTGGACTTGTAATGGTAAAACCTGAAATGTTTGCTTATGCAAATCAAGTTCGCAAATATCTTAACGCACTTGGGTTTGAAGTGTTATTAGTAAAAAATGCAACATTCGACAAAAGAACACTTCAACTAGTATACGGAAAAGAATTTGGAGCATATCCAGAATTTCCAATCCAAGCAGCCAACTTAATTAGTGGTCCCTCAAAATTAATGGTTTTTAGACAAAAACCCGTTAGTGAATTATTGCATTCAACACCGTTTATCAAGTATCTAGAAAGGCAAGATCCTAAGGCTCACGCAGAATTGATTGCTAAACTTAGAAAAGAAACTCCTCCCGCTGTTTTTGACAAACTTATGAAAGGTGCTTGGCAAGAACCTCAAACAGGAACAATTAGAAAAGAAGTTCTCTACCCTAAACTAAATGAATTTGGTGTGAAAAATATGACTGGGCTTGCACAGCTCTTGGATCCATATGGTTACTTTCGACAACGTATTAGACAAGGAGCAAAAACTGTGCCTGAGGTAGCATACTATCAATTAACCTCAATTCATTGCCCCTCAACTGTTGAAGAACTTTTCAATGATGCAGATGCGCTTTTAACAAAAAATGAATTAAGTCGTTTAAAAAAAGCATAGCAAATACTCATTTTTCTTTTTGATAAATTACTTCAATCCGATTTGAATCAACCTTTTAGTTGATTAATTTTAAACCTCAGTTTTAATAACGTCCTAACGGGCAATAATTAATATGAATCACATGTTGGGAGTTGGTCAGGAATGGATCCTGATGTTGAAGTAGTGCTTGAGCACTACAAACATTTGTTTCCTGACTTTAGTGTGCCTCATGCTGTCGTTTATAAATTACTTTGGAGAGTAAACCCCATGCAAGTAGAAGAAATAGTAAAACACTCTGGGCTTTCAAATGCAACTGTTTACCGAATGCTTCATGATCTAACAATGTATGAACTAATTGAACGAACTAACTTCAAACCTGTTGGATACTATGTTCCAAATCCCATGAAGGATTATAACTCCCAACTCAAGAAAATTGTTACCAAACTTGAAAAAGGGGCTCAAAGACTAGAAAATCTACTTGAAAATTCAACAGGACTTAGCGGAGAACTATTCCTTGTAAAAAAAGACGGAGGACAACAGAAACTTTTATTAAAACAAAACCACTCCTTGTTGAATGATGCACAACAACTACTAGAAATCAAAAAAGTCTGCGAAGAACAGCTAAAAGAAGTAGACAAACAAAAACTTAGAGCAATGGCTATTTACAAATAACTCTTTTTAGACCACCGGCAAAACACTCTCGGTAAGTTATTAAGCGGCTTAAGGGGAGTAATTATTTTCGGGTTCTTTATGTGGGTTGAAGTTGGTTTACATGACAATATTAGAGCGGTTTCTTTTCAAACGACTTTGAAGTGGAGTGAGGAAGGCAAAGTCCTGTTTGTGGATGCAGGAAACGGATTCAACCCATATTACTTTTCAAAAGCAGAACCATCGAAGGCTAAGGAAGTTTTGAGTAATATTTTTGTTTCTAGAGCTTTTACAATCTATCAACTAAGACAACTAATTTTAGAAATTGAGTCAGCGTTCATTGAAACTGGGGCAAAAAGCTTAGTTGTTTCTGATTTGACTAGTGGATTTACAGAAGAAGACATTGGTGCAGATGAAAGACATGCGATTTTGAGGCACATTAGAAATAAACTCGTTACTTTGAAATGTCAAAATGTTTTGGTTACTTTGAATGCTTCTTGTAGAAGTTGGAATGAATCATTTTTGGAGGGGTTAGAATGGGGCGAACGGTTGCAAGTTACAGAATAGTGGCAGACGGAGAATTACTCGAACTTGAAAAATTCAAAAAAGGGTTGAGAGCAGAAGACGCTTTACTCTTAGACGAAATTATAGTAGATGCAAGAAGGCATTTGCACGCGGCTTCATACGCATCCTTCACAGATCCCTTTAGGGGAATATTGTTGAGTGTGTTGATTGAGATGAAAAAGAAAGTAAAAGAGCTAGAGAAAAAGGTGGACAATGATCTATGACTTTATTGATGTGTTCGAACATGAACAAAAGGCAATAGTCTGGTTACGGGACGGAGGCAAAAACATTTTCTTAAAGCACGAACTCAAACCAAGATTCTATTTCAAAACAACAAAAGAACTAACCCAAACAATAGTTTTAGAATTAAAGAAACGAGGAGCTATTTGTTTTCCCTATATCGGAAGAGAATTTGCAACTGGAGAATTTATTGAAACAACTACCGTAGAGGCACAACAGTACTCGCAACTCCATAATTTTATTAAAATCGTTAACTCAATGAGTGACTTTACCGCAGATTTATTTAATTCAGATATTTCCTTTCAACAAAGATACGTTTTCGAATACAAATTAGCTCCTTTCTCTAAAGTTTGGGTGGAAAGTAGCGGAGACAAAATAGTTTCTATTTCTCAACAGGTAAATGATTCTTTTGATTCAGTATTTCCAAAATTAAAGACACTTGAAATTGAAGCAAGTATTGTTGGGGCATCAAGTCTTTTGCGTTGCAATGACATTTACTTCAGAGGCACAGAAAAAGAAGTAATCAAACAATTCGTAGACTACTACCGAAAAGAAGACGCGGATGTAGTTGTAACTCACGGGGGAGACAAATACTTAGTAGAATATCTATTACAAGCAGCTAGCAAAAATAACATTCACTTAAACTTCGGACGATTTACAGATACCTTCTCAAACGAACAAGGTAAAAGTTACTTTACTTATGGGCGAGTAATTCGAAAGCAACCTAAAAAGATTTTCAAAGGACGATTACACTTTGACGCAGAAGCATTCGTTTACCAAGAAGGAGGACTAGAAGGCACATTTGAATTAGCAAAAACAACTTATATGCCTTTGCAACTAGCAATTAGAAAATCCCCTGGAACAAGCATCTCCAACTTGCAAATGTTTTTCGCTTACAAAAACGGATTCCTAATTCCTGCCAAAAAGAACCATTATGAAAAATTCAAAACAGCACTAAAGTTATTAGAAGTTGACAAAGGAGGATTCTCATACACTCCAATTATTGGGCTTCATGAGAATGTTGTTGAATTAGATTTTAGTTCACTCTACCCAAGCATAATGGTATTACACAATATCTCGCCCGAAACAGTTTTATGCGACTGCTGTAAAGACAACATAGTTGTCCCAGAAGCAGGATACAATATTTGCAACAAGAAAGTTGGTTTAGTTCCATTAGCAATCAAAGGAGTATTAGAAAAAAGACTTTATTTTAAGCACATGAAAAACTCAACTAGCGGAGAAGTCAAAGCAAAGTATGCAAGCATGAGCAACGCTTTGAAATGGTTACTAGTTACAAGTTTTGGTTATACAGGTTACAAGAACGCAAGGTTCGGTAGAATCGAAGCATATGAATGCGTTACAGCATTTGCAAGAGAAAAACTCTTGACTGCGGCTCACGAGAGCGAGAGGAGAGGATATAGAATTCTTCATGGAATCGTTGACTCCTTATGGATTACACGGAACAATGAATACTCTTTGAAAGATATTGAAAATCTAATGCACTCAATTAAGAGTAAAACAGGAGTTGAAATGAATCTTGAAGGATTCATGCGATGGATAGTTTTTCTTCCAAGTATCTCAAACAAAGACGTTAGCACTCTAACCCACTTCTACGGCGTATACGTAACAGGTGAAATCAAAGTTAGGGGAATTGCAATGCGAAGAGGAGATACTCCGTTACTTGTTAAGAAAATGCAAGAAGAACAAATCAACATCTTTGCACAAGCGAAAAACAAAAAAGAGTTCATGCAACTAATTCCAAAAGTTGTAGACAAGATGAAAGAATACATTGGTTCAGTTGAAAATGGATTAGTTCCTTTAGATAATTTAATTATTCGAAGAGCTACTTCAAGAAATCTAGAACAGTACAAAGGATACTCGGCTCAGAAAGCTGCTCTTGAACGACTCAAAGCCAGAGGAATTAAAGTTAATCCAGGGGAAGCAATTGAATATTATATTAAGAACACCAAATCTAGGTTTTATCAAAAGCGTTATGGGGTTCATGATGAACCCGGCAGAGTAGACAAAGAAAAATATTGTGATTTATTAATCAAAGCTACTGAAGAAATTCTCAAACCATTTGGTTACAATTACTTAAAATTAGCTGACTATAGTAAAAGCGGAGTACAAACAAGACTAAGCGATTTTGTTAGAGAAACTATTGCTATTTCAGAATAAATTGTAGTAATCTAAAATATTATTTTTAATAAATTTATTGTAGTATTTTTAGCTTATTACTTGGAATAATCTGACAAATTTGATTTTTTTCCTTCTTTGATAAAATCTTTTATATTAAACTCATCTTTTCCTTTTTTAATTAAAAGTTCTTTATCTACACTATCAACTTTTTCCCAATCAATGTCTAATTCCGTTATGTTTGCTTCTTTCAACGGTTTGTAATTATCGGGAAGTTGAGCTAGTACTCCACAAACTTTTACGGCATATCCGTTTTGCCTAAGCAATTGCATAGCATTTATTTGAGAATATTTTATTCGATCTGTGTTTGCCTTTACTTCGATGAATAAAACCGAACCATTTTTCATGCAAAGAAAATCAGGGAGTCCTGAGAGACCGTGCTCAAAAAGAATTTTTATTATTTTTCCATCTTTTAATTCCTCCCTAAGTTCTACGGGTGGATTTACTATTTTATCTGAAAAGGGACCAAGAATGGTTTGTAGTGTATTAATTCCGGATTGATTTTTACTAATCTCCTCGTATAGTTGAGTATCGTACCAACTAACCCCTACCCTTTTTTCCATTATCTCTTGAATCGAGTTTATGTGGGAATCCATTTTTTGTGTTTGCTTTCGGATACTAATTTTATCTTTAGCAGACAGTTTTGATAACTCTTTAGTTAATTGGGTAGTTTTTGTGATGCTTTCAATTTTACCATTGGCATCTTTTAAGTAATTTGAAAATTCCATAAAATATTCCCCTTCAACAAAGTTTGCTTGTGAAATTTTTATTACCGTCCAACCAGCTCGTTCATATTCGCTTTTCACAATATATTCAAGAATATCGCCTTTGAACTGATTAATTTTTGCGTTAACTCCTAAGGGATTGGCATTATGCATAAATGGTATAAGTTGATAAGTAAATAAAAGCCTTTAGTAGTTGCTTTAGAATAAACCTTTAACTGGTTCAATTAAGTCAGGAGAATTATTCTTTACATTATTAACATCTGTACTTACTATGTCAAATTGTAAATCTTTTCGTGTATCTCCTAAGATTGAAAGTAAATCTTTAACGTCTGTTTTTTGATCTAACCACTTAGAGTAATCCTCCCGTTTTACTATCACAGGCATTCTTTCATGGATTGATTCAATCTTCTTGTCAGCGTTAGTTGTTATAATTGAAAATCTATTTTCTTTATCATAAATTCCTGCTAAACCAAAGTAGCCTTCTTTTGGATGAAAATAGTAGGGGACTTTTCTAGTGCCTGCTTGTTTCCATTCAAAGTATCCGCTTGCAGGAACCAAGACCCTTCTATTTTTGAAGGAATCATGGAAAATTGTTTTTTCTTTCAAAGAATCAAGTCTTGTATTGATTACTTTTCTAGCACCTATTTCATAACCCCATTCAAATTTATCCATCACAACTTTATCAGTCTTTTGAATTACATTTGCAAATTGCTGAGGGGCTACATTGTAATTTGCCTCAGGTTTTTTGATGAACTCTATTTCACCAAATTCCCACAGCAAAGTTTGATAACCTGGTATAAAGGAAAATCGACCACACATAGGTTAAGTAATATAACGATAGATTCTAAAAACAATTGTTAGTTAATTGATGTTTCCTTATGCTTTAAGTCTTTGGTCAAAATTATTAAGGCATTCAGGAATAAACTCGCATTGGGTTTTTCAAAAGCTTTTGAAGTAGGGTGTGCTGAGTAATCACGGTAATCTTTCATTACACTCAATAGTTTTCCTGATTCGTTTGGATTGATTTCGTGTTGAGCAATTAAATAAGCTATTCTTTCATTGAGATTTCTGAATTGTGATTTTGTATCTGTGGCTTCTATGATTAGCCCTTCCATTACTGTTCCGCAAAGTAAGCAGGTTGCTACGTATGCTCCGTGGTTGTAGCTTATGTATGCTTCTATAATTCTGTCCCGTAAATTGAGGGGCAATAAAGTCAAGAATTTTTCGTCTGGTTTCATTTCCTCAGAACCAACTAACTTACTTATCGATTGAGTAAGTTCAGAATTTTGTTTCTTTAACAAAGAATTTTCACTTTTGACTTGAACCATATCAATCGCGTTTTCTCCAGAAGCAATTCGAATTGCCGAAGTCAAAGCTTCCAAAGCCCCTGCCAAGTAAACTGGATTGTATTTGTCTACTTCGGGAGCTTCAATATCGGGGTCAATAGATTTAGCTGCATCAAGTATCTTGTAATAATCTTCCAAAATATTGCTTACTTCTCCCGAGTATGCTCTACCGTCTTTGATTAAGTTAACCAAAGATTCTCTTACAGCGTGTGCTCTATTGGCTTGCATTAATAATTTCTGGTTGTTCTCCATTTTTTGATTCCTCCTTGAATAAATTATCTAATACTGTCTTGAGTTCTGTTCGTCTTAGTGTCTGGTGAAGTTTTTCATAGTCAGAACTAGCATCTTTGTCTGTTACTAAAAACCACCACGCTTTTAGGTAAGGGTCAAAGTTATTTCGTTCTACCTTTTCTCTTAAGAACTCTGGCTTTTTTGTTTGAACCCCAGTCTCAACTTCTATTGCAAAACGCTCAGTCACCCCATTTTTTTCTACTTCAAATACAACATCTGGTTCTGCTGTGTGGCTAGTTTTAACGTTTTTTGCGTGGTGCCTAACTTCTTCGGCAATTATTTGAGTCATGAAGTAGTGCTCAATACTCTCACTTGAGTTAGGACTCTTTACCAGATAAGACTTTGAAGAACTATCTAAACCACATAGTCTTGCTTCTTCAAATCCATTCTTCTTCAAGAATTCAACTTGTTGCTCACTCAAATCTTTAAGCAAATAATAAGTCTTTTCTAATTTGTACGGCTCAAGATTTTCTTTCTCAATATTTGCTAATTCTTTAAGTTTCTCTTCCCTCTTTCTAACTTCATCAGGATTAGTTGTAATTAACTCGTACTCACTTGGACTAGGAACAACCCTCAAAGGAATATGATCATTCATAGCAAACAACAAGCCTTCCCCAGGCATCGCAGTTAGTAAATAATTTTGTTCCTCTTGATTCAAATGAAAGTTTTCAGCTAGTCCAGTAATACATGCTGGTTCTTGTCTTGACAAATACTTCCATGCAGTGTTTGCAAGTATTGTTTTTCCGGCTGGGGATGATAAGAGGTCTTCGACTTCTTGGGTGATTATGACTATCCCCAAACCGAATTTTCTTGCTGTTTTTATTAGTTCGAATATTGATTTTGAGTGCTCAGCGAATCGCAATAAAGACCAAGCTTCATCTATGATGAGTGTTTTTCGTTCGCGGTCTTTTTGCATCTTCTTATGCACAAAATCAAGAATAAGGTACATCATTACAGGTTTAATCTGTGAAGGCATGTTTGCAATGTTAAAACAAATCAAATCATTAGTCAAATCAAGATTAGTTTGTTTATTAATAAAACTAAATGATCCTTTTACATAAATTCTCAATCTGTTCTCTAATGCTTCATAAGTCATTCGTTCAAGTCTTGAAGCAGTTTTCTTTTCCTTAATTATTTCATTGTATAAGTCTTCCATTATTGGCGGTTCTTTAGTCCAAGTCTTTGGATCATCAGGAAGAATACCTTTATGTTGGTAAATGTTGTGAACTGCTTTATCTAAAATATTTTTTTGAACTTCTGTCAATTCTCCGCACAAAATTTTGAACAAATCCATTAATGAAATAGTTTTCTCACCCAAATCCGAATTCATTAAATCAAAAGGATTAATGATTGAATTGCTATCTCTGTGAATTTCGACTAATTGCCCATTGTATGTTTTAGTTAAGTCAACATATTCTCCTTGTGGGTCAATCATTATTGTTTTTACTCCTCTCAAAATGTTTCTGAGAATAAATAATTTGGCAGTTACACTTTTTCCCCCACCAGAAGTTCCCAAAATTAGCCCGTTGTAATTCGCAAAACTGAAAGGATCTAAAATAATTGGAATATTATTTAATTTATTTAATCCAAATAAAATTCCTTCTTTGTCAATGTTCAAATAAGCTGTAGTAAATGGGAAGCATGCGGCTAAAGCATCTGACGGGATATTTCTGTTAATGTTTAGTTTGTCTTCTTGTATTGGATAAAGTGATTTAGCCCCCTCATTCATTTTCAGAAAAGGAATCTTTGGGATAATCATTATTGAATTTAACTCGGCTAAAATCTTTTTTGTCAAAAGTTCTAGTTTTTCTTTATCATAAGCTCTTGCCCCAAGATAAAGAGAAATGTTGAATAGTTTCTCTTCACCTTTTTGGAGCTTTTCTAACACGTTGAGGGTGTCTTGGTGTTGGAGTTGCAAGGAAGGGTTCACTATGCCTTTCATTTGAGCCGCCATCAAGTCAGATTCTTGTTTTACTAACTCTTGGTTGAGTTGAGTTAAGATTGTTGAAATGTGACTTGGTTTAATGTGCATGGAGAGGTCAAAGTTTCCTTCGGAGGAAATGATTGAATCTAGCCAACCTTCTCTAATTGTTCTGGGGTATCCGACTGCCATTATGGTTCGGGTCATTTGTTCATTAACCTTAATGCAATCGAATTCATTCTTTACATATGATGGTTTTAGTAGTCTCGCTAGTTCTTTCATTTCAAATTCCTCCCTAAGTATTGCAAAACCTTTTGCATTGTTTTTCCATTAACTCGTTTATTCTCCACAAGGTAGCTGTACTCTTTCCCCTTGATTGTTTTCGTTCGTATGAAGCTCATTTTCATCACTTTTAGGCACCACATCTAATTGAATTTCTTTTTTTCCACTCATTTTTTCCATTATTTTTTTTATTTGTTCAAACATCCTTCCACCTCCTTTAGTATTGGATGTAATCATGCGGATTCTTCACGTTCCTCATTTCTCTAAGCCTATGGTCAACGAAATACTTTTTTCCGTTGTACAAAATCTGGGGCAATTGTCTCACAGTCATGCGCTCACCCCCTTTTGTTTTTCCAAAAAGGAAAGCATTGAGAGATACCCTGTTCCATTTTCTATGAATCCTTCAAAGTAACTTGAAAGCATGGACACGAGTTCATTTGTGTTTAGACGTTTTGTTGTTAGATTACAAGCTTTTAGTTTTTCTTGGCAAAGAGTAACACGAATATCAAGCTGACTTAAAATGTATTTTGGGTTTTTTTCATCAGTTGGTATTACTATGTAAAATATTCTGTTCTTTACTGCATGATTGTCAATAAAAGTTATCATGAAGTCTTTGAAGTCTGCAAATTGTTTATGCAACTTTTCATTTTTTGACTTCTTTACTTTTGTTTCAAGTGTCTTTAGATATTCTTCAAGTGAAAGGTTTACTGTTCGCATTACTATTTGGATTGGGAAGTCCAATGAGTTGAGAAAGTCTTTGTAAGCTGAGATAATTGCCTGTTGGTGTCTTTGATCAAGTATGTGAAAGTTCAAAGGTTGAACTTGTATGATTGCTTTTGCTGAACCATTACTCAAAAAGGCAGTGTTATCTGTAATTCTTGTTACTTCGATGAATCCTTCCATTTGTTTACTTAAGTATCCTAGTTCTCTTGGTCGCAAAAAGTAATTTGAGAAAGTAGTTAGATGCTCTCGTAGATTTAGGAAAGCAAATCCTCCACCAATTGCTAATAAAAGTAACGCAATTACTGCCTTTATTTCAAAGGATAGTGGAGTCTTTAGGAAGATTATTGCTCCGAAAGTTCCAAATAGTCCAAGCCATCCAGCTTGTGCAAGAGAAAGATTAAAGAAAAACTTTTCTTCATATTTCAAGTTCTTTGGTATTTCATAACTCATGCACTCGCCCCCATTTTAGCAGCACTTCCGACCATTCCGCCAATACTTCCAGTTACTGCACTTACAGCAAGATTTAGTATTGGGGCAGTTGTTACAATTGAAAGAGCAGATTTGACTACAGCATAAACAATTACAACCACGTTCACAATTGTGATTATTAGAAATCCAAGTGGCAAAACAAAACTCGCTCCTGCGTTACCTGCTAATTGGAGTAAAGCTTGTTGAGTAGCGATTAGAATTACTACATCAATAAATTGAGTCGCTAACATTACGCCCAAAAAGTTGAAGATTATTTTTCCCCAATTGTCAAACTTTGGAGTTAAGTAAAAGAAAATTCCGATTGGAAATAATATTACTCCCATTAGCAAAAAGACATATCTCAAAAATAATGTAACAAGAGCTATTGCTATTGAAGCAGAAAATACTAAAAGTAAAATTATTCCAAGCCCTGAAAAGATTGATGGTTCAAAGAATTGTTCAAATCCAGTAACCCACAAAAACTTAGTGATGCCTGTAGCTAGTTCAAGAATTAGTTGGTATAAGTAAAACGAAATGCTAACTCCTATAATCATCATTACTGCATTTTTTAGCCATTCTTTTGCTTGTTCTCTTTTTACAGCGCTATGTCCATTTATCAGGAAAGCAAATCCGATTATCAAGAATACTAATAAGTAAAAGCAAGAAATTACTGTGACAATTGATTGCCACCAGCCATACATTAGTTGTGGATCGGGATTAGCGGCAATTAGTTCCTTGGCAAGTGAAAGCAAAGAAGCATTAAAAACAATCACTGAATTTTTTATTGAATTCTTAAAAATACTAAAAATATCTAAAGGCAAGCCACCAAGAGTATTATTGAGAACAGTTTTTGTATCATTCATTGCAGTAGCATTACTTTGCGTATTTCCATTTACTGCATTTACAATCCCTGAAACATCTATGTTAATGGTTAGCGCGTGAGCCATTGGTGTACATAGGCTCACGAACAAAATCATCGGAATGAAAAAGTCAAAAAGTCTCACAATTCATCCCTCCTTTTAGACCGCCGGCATAGTCAAGTAAGAGACTATTAGGGGAGCTACCCAAACTAGAACTAATCCAACTATTGCATAGGACACCATGTGTTTTGCATTTTCTCTTGATTGTATATTTGATCCAGAGAACATGTACATTCCACCAGCAATTGTTATTGCAATTATTCCAACAACTGAAACTACCCCTTTGATTAGGTCATAGATTTTTGTTATTGGTGCTGTGATGTCAGTTACTGATGCAGCAAAAACTAGTTGTGTTGCTACCAACAGGACTGCGAATACTAACATACTTCTTTTCATCAAAAATTCCTCCATAAGAGAAATAAATTTTCTCTTAGAAACTCTCTTCCGCGCCCGCGATATATAAAGGTTCTGTCTCACGTTTTGGTTTTTTTGAGAAAAATTCTCACGTTTTGAGAATCGTGAGAGAAAAAGTTTATAAGTAACCCAAACAGCAAGTGAATTCTTAGTGATCAAATGAACAACATACGATATGACTTATTGACCTTAATGAATAGAAATGGAAAAGCACAAAATAGTAAGAAAAAGAAACAATTGTTAGCCAAAGCAACTAAACTAATTGAAAACAAATCTTTGGGGCTTTTGATTTTAACAGAGATTGACAAAAACGGAAACGACATTATCCATTCAGTCACTTACAAATGCGATGGATTACATGCTAAGAAGATAATTGAGTTGTTGATAACTCAATTTCCCGAAATGAAAGAAAAAGCCCAGGAACTATTAGATATTCCTGAAAAATCAGGTGTTAACCGGATGGTGAGTTAAATGATTTCAAAAGTATGCGCTGATGTTTTAAAAGAACTAAAACGAATTGGAGTTGAAATTCCTTTCGAACACGAAATAGCTTTAAATGAATTTGAAAAGTTAGGCACCGCACCCGAGGTGAAAATTGAATGGAAGAGAAAGAGTCCATTAACATTAACTTAATTGCAGAAAAAGTTCTATTTGCCTGTCAAGAAAACCTAAAGACTTACAATAAGTTACGGCTCAAAGGAAAAGGAACACGTGATTATTTTTATCTCGTCAACGTTCCTAAACTTTTTGTGGGGGAAAAATACAGCCCTGACAAAAGATACTCAATTACATTTGGGGTAAATAAAGAAAACAACCACCAATTAGTAGTAATTGACTTGGATGATAGAAAAGATTTGAAATGCAATGATACACCAGTATTAAGGAATCGTTAATCTGGTCGTATAACTAATTTTATTCCAATGTCTCTGTTTTAATTCATTAAACGAGGTCTTATCATCCCTTTCCCATTTGCTGTTGGATACTTTCAGCGACAGTCTTAACCGCTTCTTGTTGTGCCTGTTCCTTTGTGAGCTTATTCTGCTCCATTAATCTAAATGCTTCAGCAAATACTTTTTGGCTAATGTCCCTATCAAACTCAGTAACTTCTTTTTCTTTCTTGATCTTAAGAGCCCCTTGAATGGTTAGGGGATTGTAGCAGTTTTGACAAGTGGCATTGCTAGCTGAATTAACCTCATCACAAACTTGGCACTTAATTAAATCATTTTTAGTTTCTTCAACTTTCTTAATTCCATAAATTTGTTTGTACGCATCCTGAACTTGAGACATTGACAAGTGAATATAAGTCCTTACTTGTTTAGACCCAATAGTCCAACCAAAAACCGTGCACAACTGGGCTTCATTCATGCCCTTACTGGCCAAATATGATGCTCTGGAGTGACGAAACAAATGCGGATGAACCTTTTTCTTAAGTCCACTTTCAGCTACTGCCTTCTCAAGTACAACCACGACGGATGCATAAGTTATCGGCTTGTCCTGATTGTGCTTTCCAATCAAAACAAACACAAACTCGTCAGGATTTTTAGCATTTCTGACTTTTATGTAGTTTTGTATATCTCTTACACTTTCCAAAAGTAATATTCTTCTCGAACCCGTTTTACCATAGAGATTAGCTTGACATTCTCCTTTGTCAAAATCTAAATCTCCAACTTTCAGATTAGCAACTTCGCCTATTCTTGCGCCTGACTCCCAAAGAAGATGCAAAATCGCACGGTCTCTTGTGTTCTTAGTAGCATCAATTAATCTCTGCGCTTCCTCAGGACTCAACAATTGATTAGGCAACTTATAGTACTTACTTTTCATGGTCGTATTAACCCATTTAGTTTTATCAGTATATTCTAACCCACCATTAAACCACTTATCAAAACGTTTTACCTTATCCAAATAATCTGACTTAGTATGTTCAGCAAAATCCGGATTCCCTCTAATTTTATTTACAACTCCTTTAACGTCATCGACAGTTGCTTCTTCCCATGGCTTACCTAACCACATGAGAAATCTAGCAGTTTGATCTAACAAAGATAATATTCTTGGTTTAGTCAAACCTTCATTAGTTATGTCCAGATAGTACTTATCAATCAAAGTTCTATTCGATTCAACTAAATCAAAAGCAACTCGCTTCTTTCCTCGAATACTATCTTTGAATCCATACTTTACTGGGTTAATCCTAGAAAGCAAATACTCTAGCCTCACAGGATAATTATGAAAATTCCAATTCTCATTATTAACTTGCATACAATCAACTTCCCGAACAAAAAACATTCAAGTTCCGTTCTTTTTAAAGGAAATTGAGCCCTTTTTCCGAGGCGTATGCAAGAACCCAACACGCTTTCTCCGAGCCAAACTCAAGTATAAATACTCTTTATTCCTTATTTTGTTCAAAACCTGCCCACGGGCAGAGAACAAAAAAAGGTGATTTAATGATAGGACAATGGATAGAAATTGCTATGTTCAAGAAGAGTCCTGAACAAGTTGCAAAAGAAGCTAGTATGAAAGATGGTTTCATTAATGTTGCAATCGCAGCATTGATTTTAGGAGTTGTTAGTTCAATTCTTGCAGGAATTGCAATGATTGTCTCTGGCGGAATAACTGGAGGAGTAGGCGGATTAGGCGCAGGAATAATTGGGGCAATTGTAACATTTATTATTACAATAATCGCAGCACCAATAATGGCAGTAATCGGACTTGCAATAGGTGCAGGAATAGTACACATTGTTGCAAAAGTATTAGGCGGAAAAGGAAGTTATGGAAGTATGGTTGGAACAATTGGAATAATTGGAGCATCCATCTCAATGACTTACATGTTAGCATTAGAAGTAATTAGCGGAGTAATTGCAATATTTGCAATAGGCCCAATAGCTTTTATTGTTGCATTAATCTTAGTTCCAATTGCATTAGTAAGATTCGCTGCAAGTTTGGTTGAATTATATTTATCAATCAGAGGAATTGCAGCAGTACAAAAACTAAGTTTCTTGAAAGCAGCATTAGCAGTAATCATTCCAGCAGTAATAATTGGAATAATTGTTGCAATACTTGTTGTAATCGCAATAGTAATCGTTGGAGCAGCAGCAATCGCAGGAATAGCTGGATCTAGCGGACTAGACGGATTATTTGGTTTAATGTAAAAACTCTATTTCAAAACTGTCTGTCAAAGTGACGGACAGTTCTTTTATTTTTTTAACCAAAAAATACTTCAAAAAGACTGTCCAACTTAATCTTTTTATTACAACCCTAACAATACAATAGTATGGATTTTCAACTCAGTAACCTTGCACTAAAGCACTTGGTGGAAGAACTCCAATTCCTGGAGAACGGGTTTGTTAATAATGTTCAAACACTTGAGAATAACTGGCTTAAGATGAAAGTACACACCAAACAATTCGGAGACAAAAACTTAATCCTTACCCCTAATTCTTTATTCATTTCTAATTATTCTTTACCTGCAAAAGGTAGCCCGGGGGGATTTAGTGCGTTACTAAAGAAGTACTTGTTTAACCAACGAATCATTTCACTTAAACTTCACGGAGTGGATAGAATAGTTGTAATGGAGTATCCTGAAGTGTTTGTAATTCTTGAGCTATTTGCTAAGGGAAATATTATTCTTTGCAATAAAGAGATGACTATAATTAAATCTATGCGAAAGGAAGAGTGGAAGGACAGAACTCTCGCAGCAAACGAACCTTACAAATTTCCTTCTTCAAGAGGAACAAATCCTGCTGAAGAAACTTTAAGTGAATTTGAAAAAAAAATTAAGCAGAATGAAAAAACTTTCTTCGGGGCGTGCATAGACACCCTTAATACTTCCCCGTTGGTTCTCGAATATGTTTTTGATGAACAAAAAGTCGATAAGACAAAGAACGCCAAAGTTGCAACTCAAAAAGAAATTAAAGAAATCTTTACAAAAATGAAAGAAATTTACTCTGCAAAAGAAGGCAAAGTGTACGTTAACCAAGGAGTAATTTATTCCACTGAAATTGGCAAAGAAAAGGAAAAGGAATTTGAGAGTATTCAAGCCGCACTTAATTCACTTTTAGTGAGCAATGCAGAGAAAAAGGAAGTTATTATTAAGGAAAATCCTAAAAAAACTGAAGAAAGCAAAAAGAAAATTAAATATGAGAAAGATATTGAAGCAAAACAAGCACAAATCATTGGTTTAGGAGTAAAGGAAAATGAATCTCAAAAGAAAGGAGAAGAAATATTCTTACACTACCAAGAAATTAAGGAACTACTTGGAGCGATTGAAAAAGCGCGGAGCAAGGGATTAGAAGAGAAAGAAATTGTTGCAAAAATTAATGCAGTTAAGCCATTAATTAAAGAACTAGATTTTAAAAAAAAGAAAATTGTAGTAAACTTCTAAAATTAACAAAAGTTTACGTTGCCAAAAACTATTTATTTGAACTGCGCAGTACTATTTAAGTGAATTTAATGAGTTTTCAACACACAATCAAGAAACCTTTTTCTATTACTGGCAGACCCCACCAACCGGGAAGAACGGTGCATATGACCTTTCAGCCTGCACAAGAAGGAACAGGCATTGTTTTTTTAAGAAATGGAAAAAGAGTAAACGCAACTTTAGCCAACATCCGTGATGGCAGCAATATGAAGAACGGATTTTTAGGTTGGAGTGCAACAGAGTTCAAGCAAAACGGAAAGTCCGTTTCAACTTCAGAACATTTAATGGCTGCGCTTAGGGCGGCAGGAATAGACAATTGCGAAATCGAGCTTAGTGGAAAACACATCCCCCAATTTAGATACTCGACGCGCGAATATATGCGAGAATTAACCCACAATAAATCCCAGCAGAACGCAAAAAGGGCACAAGTAGAGATAAATTTTTTATCAACCAGTCGATTTGTAAAAAGAACCCCTGCCCAACTTGAACAAGTGCAAACGGCTTTGGCGCGAAGAAAAATTCCAGCAAGTTTTTTTTCACTAGCCAAAAATGAACCATTAATTGTTTTTGAAAATCCAAACCCAAGAAGACCAGACCTCTTAATAATACGGCCTGCAAAGGGAGTTATAGTAAGTTCAGGTTACGGGTTTGATAAATATAAAGCAATTGCAAATACCCAATTTCACAGAATGCAATTAGATACTAAAAATTATGAACAAGAAGTAATGGATGCAAGAGTGCCTGCATTCCCCGGAATTCTTAATGGAAGATTAGTAAATCCTTTTTTGACATTAGGGAAAGTTCAAGTGGGGGATTTTAAATTACACGGGATTGATTCAGAAAGAGCAGTTCTTGTCGGGCATCCAAATGAAAAAAGTTTTTTAAACGACCCTAAAAATCCACAAACCCGAGTAAGATACAACGGGGAAGAACCAGTAAGACACAAACAAATAGATCTCCTAGGGGTAATTGCTTCATTCCCAGGGCATTTTAACAATGTAGAAATATTCGCCTACAAAGCGGGGCACGAATTTTTGATACATTCTTTCAAACAACTAGTTAAGGAAGGAATAATTGTTGAATAATCTTAAAGAAAAAAACAACCCGACTCTCTTCTCAAGATAAAAAAATTAAAAGCCCATTTTGTAAGGCATAAAAACTAAGAGTTAAGGCAAGATGCTTGATTGTCCTCGGGCTAGCGCTTTATCCTTTCGGTCAAGAGCTACCCTCGGAGATAAGTAAAACTTTATTCCTTTTTTGCTACGTCTTCTAGGATTTCTCTTTCATCAACGATGAATACATCGCTAACTGCAGTTACTGATGAATAAGGAACTTCTATTAACTTATCCACTTTCCCTAGTTTTGACAATAGTCTGGAGTTTCTGTCTACTTCTACTACCAAGTACTCTATGTCTCCACCAACTTCTGAAACGATTATGTCAACTAATTTGCCAACTTCGTCTCCTCTGTTAGTGATTACTCTTTTTGATGCCAATTGTCTTGCTATTGTATATTTGTACATTTTTAACACCTGTAAAAAACTTCTAACACATAGAAAGTCTAACTCCTTTATAAACGTTTCCCCAGCAAAAAGTAAACCAAAAGAGTGTTATGTATTTGGAGAAAATTTTTAGAACACACAAGTAATTTACCAACAAAATAAAAAATACTAAAAGCCCAGTTATGTATATGAGTGTTTTTTATTAGGCAAATCCGCAGTTCTAAAGGAGTCGAGGTAATAAATAATTTTAAACAAAAAAAAATCAAATCACTTGACACAAAACCTTTTTATTTAACAAACTCATAAGTCTAACATGTCCTTAAAAGATCCAAGCGATGATTATGATGAATTAATTCCTGAAGGAAATAACCCTTTGGCAAAAATTTTTAATAAAAATAAATTAATTTTATTTGCTTTGGTTGTAGGAATTGCACTTGGATTAATAATCCAATACAGTGTTATTGACCCAATGATTGCACAAAGCATGGGAACAACAAACAAAGATTGCACATATGCAAAAGATTTACTCAATCAAGAAAACGATTGCTTGTACACTTTAATACAGGACCCAAAACTTGCATCAGAGAAATGCGCAACACAAGCTTACATTGAAAAAAATACGATTATTGCAAAAGACTTTAATGAAGAACCCGCAAACTAAAAAGAAACGCAGAGCCAACTTAACTTTCGCTAAGTCAATTGACGAATTCTAATAAAGGTTTTAAATAAGGCCCACGCAAGAGCCTTCTTATGATAAAAATCCCAAAAAAACGCTTGCAAAAAGAAGAACCAAAAAAAATTATTTATATTGCGGGAATAATTCTACAACTGTTTTTATTAATGTTATTTGGATGCACGGAATTAACAAGCAGTGAAAAAGGATTATGTTATTCTCTTTCAACAAAAAGTTATACAACTATCCCCGCATGTGAAACTGAGGATAGTTGTTTCTCTAAAGTAAATGACTTGTTTAAAACTAACTTAAGTTATTCCCAAGAAAGCAAATTATTTGAATTAAAAAACAATGTTGCCCGAAGCTGGTTGTTTTTTAATAAAGCAAATGCAAAAATAAAAAATGCTGGAAAAATCTGCCAAGGGAAGGATTATTCTGATTTGCCTGGAGAACTAAACGAAGCCGAAGTCTACCTTGAAGACTCATTTATCTCTCTTGATGACGCAATGAAACAAACGTTTGAATTTGTAAATGCGGAAGAGAAATATTTAACCGAACAACAAGTAGATTCGATAAAAGAAGAAAAAGTGTATGACTCACTAATTGAATTAAGACAAATAATTACTGAACTTAATACTGGCCCAACAAATTCAGATAGTTATGTTTCCTTTTACTTAAATAAAACCCAAACCTTTTCAAATTCAAATATTACAAAAGGCATTCCCCCACTAATAGAAAAGCAACCAATTGCCACAGGCGCTTATGAGTATGTACAAGGAAGCATTTTAGAAAAAATGGGGGCGACAACACTATTTTGGTTCCCCACACTTAACAGTGCATACGAAAATGGATTAGGTTACTTGGAAAGTTTACTTTATTCCACTCAAGGAATATCGGCTTTAAAAAAATTTCCAGTCTCTGAGTTTACTGCATTATATTCTTCGCTCGGAGGAAAGGACACGTCCTCATTAAAAAGATTTATAGATCTTGCAAATAAAACAAGCGCCAATCTAGAAAGTACCCAAAAAAGCATTGATTTGTTATGGAAAGAAAACGACTCCTTATTGAACGAATGTAAAACCGAGCTTAGCACGCTGGAAGAATATTCATCCTTTGATGAACTTTATTCCTCCTTGCTTGGAACAACAGCAGTCAATGAAACAGAGACAACAACAAAAATAGACATAAAACTAAACGAAATTTTAGCACTTAGAGAGAAAAAAAGCAAAAATATTCTTTCGCTAGGAGAAGAAATATCAAAATTAAAACAATACTCTATTGAGCTAAAGGAAATTAAATTAATGCTTACTATTGAAAAAGAAAATTATGATTCAAAACTTGCAGGGGCCTGTGACGCATTGGCAAAAACAACAAAAGAAGAAGAACTACAATCAGAAGAGCTAACTAAGTTAATTTATGACTCGAGATTTGACGCATCCAAAACCATTTCAACAAAAGGAAAAGAAAAATTAATGTACTGTTCTAAACTTAACAAGGATCTAAAATTATTAGAAACTGCAAAAAAGGACTATTTGTCTTTTGAGGCAGAGAGAAAAGATTCTGCGAAAGACTGTTTTTTGTACTTGGAAAAAATATTCAATTCGGTTGAATTAAATGAATTAAAAAACGCGTTTGATGAACTTTCAAAAACCCAAGTCACAAAAGAAAATTTAGAAGAATTTGTTTATTCCTGTGAAGTCATAAAGCAACAAACAGATTATATTTTAAGAGAGGACAACGAGGTACTTTCTTGTGAAAAAGAAATAAACTATGCCCGAAAGAAACTCCCCCTTTTGTTTCAAGTAGCTGCATATGAAAACAGTTCAAAAGCTAGTGCAAGCACCCAAACCTATTCAGCAAGATTAAAAGAATATGAAACTTATTTTGAAACAGAGGGCCCCTCACTAAAGGCAAGATTGGATCTTTTGCTGCCAATAAAAAGTAATTTATTTGAAAAACTCAAAACTTTAAATAAAGACATTAATCAAACACTAAAAGAAGGAATTATATCCTACGCACAAAATAATTTACAAATAACCCAGCTTAATGACTTTGTCGCAGAGAGCAGCAAAGACTACAATTCAACTCTACGACTAACCCTCCCAAACCCTTTTGAGAAAATCACTGGAGAAATATTAATTCCTGTAAAAATAAAACCTTCCACAATTAGCCAAAATGATTGCATAACTAATATTACCAGTGACAAAAATTACTCAACCCTCCTGCTTTCTTGTCTTCCTTTGGGAGGAATTAGTGTAGATTTTACGCAACAAGAAAACCTCGGCAGCGAAGAAGTAGATGAGTTAATCTTTGTTTCAAACAAAGAGTCTTTAATTAAACGAACAATAACTTTGACAAATACAAGCACTATAAAAAAAGCACTAATCTTCACAAACCTACCAAAAGGAATCACTAAAGTTGTTGCAATAAACAAATCCAAGGAATTACTTACACAAATTGAAAATCAAAGTTTAACTTTTTACTTAGAAAACTTACAACCAAATGAAGAAACCACCTTGTTTTTTTATATTGAAGACTTAATTAATGTTAGAACACAAATTGAACAAAAAATAAATGGAGCAGAAACTGAGAAAATTGTGTATTTAATATCCGCACAAAATACGCTCTCAAAAAAAGTTTCTGCAAACTTGCTTTTGGATATTCCCATTAACTCAAATGTGGAAGAAATAGTGATTATAAAAAATGGAACTGAATTAATTACGGGAAAAATACAAGCAAATAACTTGTTGCTTTCAAATCAAATATTTGAAGAAAAACAAGAGATTAACTACAAAATACAACTCACTGTTAACAACTCTTTGCAATATTACCTCGAGGAATTAGAAAAACAACGTGAGGAATTAATAGGTCTTGGCGAAACAACTTCTGCAAAACTTCTTGCAGATTTAATTTCCTTAGGAGAAAAAAACTCAATAAAAACTCTGCAAGCAAAGTATTTGGAAACAACAACGTTATTAAAAAAATTAAATCTGGAAAAAGAGGAAAAACTTTCACAAGCACTATTGAAACAAAATATTTTGGATAAGATTGAAGAACTAAGAACCCAAATTGAGGAACTTAATAGGCTTGGGCTTAGTAAAGAGTCAAAAGAAATCGAAACGCTCATACAAGAAGTTCTCAACTTGGATCTTGATAAACAAACAAACCTCACAAAAGCATTCGATCTGCTTTCAAAGAAAACTTTTTCTTTTGATGATACTTTAAAAGAAAATGCTGAAGGATTGTTGAAGAAAGTGGAAGAACTCACAAAAAACACCTCTTTTGAAGAACTACTTACTCTCAAAGAAAAATTTATGGAAGAAAAACAAAACTTCGAGCAAGTCTTTCCTTTTGATCCAACTAAAGGGAATACGTACTACCAAGACTTACAGTCCACCTTTAACTCAATTGTTAGAGTAAAGGAAGACCTTGACGCAAACCAACTCAAAACTGCAAAAGAAAACCAAAAAGAAATTAATAAACTCAAACAAATTAATCTCAAGCTCATCAGTGAATTAGAGGAATATTTTACAAAAACTGCGGGGGCGAGTAAAAACAAATTTATTCCCCCAATAACACAAAACAGACTTGCAAAATTAAAACTTGATTTAATTGATCTTAATACCATGAACTCCTCTTCAGAGGAAATACTAAATAATCTTTCAAAAATGCAAGAAGAACTAAGTAATGCTAAAGAGTATCTAAAAAGAGAAGCTATTATTCTATTCAACAAAGGAATTGATGCTAGTCTCTCAACAGACACACTTACAAAAGCAAAAGAATATCTTGATGAAAACAATTATGCTGATGCATTATTTTTGCTTTCAAACAATCCTTCTGTGAATCAACCACTACTCAATTTTAATTACTTGATATTCCTTCCAATTATTCTAATACTCGTGGCTGCTTTTGCACTTAAGAGGAGTTTTGGAAAAAAAGAAAGAACTGACACGGAAAAAAAGAAACTAATCTTAGAAGAATGGAAGGAATAATTACTTTCTAAAATATAAGTATGCAAATATTGCGGCACCAATCAAAATACCAATTATTGCAAAAATTATTTCAAAAGGAATTCCTTCTTTTTTGATTTGTAAATCAATTGCATTTGAGGAATAAATATCATTTCCATCCCTAATACTTGCAACAAAAGAGTAATTTCCATTCTCAAGTTCTTTTGAATTAAAAGTAACTTCCTGTTCGCTATTTGGACCAACAGAAACTGCTTGGATCGGACTTGTTAATGCAGTTTGAGGAGATAAAATAACTACCCCGTTGAATGTTGAAGCACTGTTATTCTTTATTATTGTTTTAAACACAAATGGGTTTTTTTCTTCCATCGCTATTAAAGACACTTGAATTATTTTTTGTTCAACAACACTCATAGTAGGGTGTTCACTTAAAAGAAACTGGTTTTCCCCAAATACATTTGTAAAAAACAATGCTGCGGAAGGAAGATTGTAAGAGCTCACGATGGAGGGCTTAATATAATAATCAAATTTCTTTTCTTCCCCAGCTCCAACTATTGTTGTGGCACTTGAATCCCCTTCAACAATATCAAAACTTGCAATAGGGACTTTTGCACGTGTATCTGGATGAACAAATTGAACAAATACTTCAGCAGCTTTTGTTCCACTATTAGTAACAGTAATAGTCATTTTTGCACGTTCTCCCAGAAAAATTCTTCCTGGCGCAGAATTAGTAATGGATAAACTTGGAGCGTCATATATTCCAATAAAAGAGTTGTTTGTAACTGACACACTCTTTGACAGCCCTCCAAGAGCAGCACATAAATTAATTTTTGTGGTTGCACTCTTTAAGTCTACTAAAAATATTCTCGCCCAGCAGGTTCCATTACAAACAAAATCTTCGGGCCAAAGAACGTTTTCTTCCCCGCCATTAACTGAAACTGAAATATAAGAACTATCCATTTTTGGGTCTAAAAACTCCCCATTAATTGAAAGAATACCTGTCCCTTTCTCCAAAACTGCAGAATCGGGCAGAGTAATTGTCAGTTCTTTGCAAGACTTTGTTTCCTTTGTCTCGTTAAGTAGTCCATTAAAACCAAAATCCGCTAAAGGGGCTTGATATGCAAAAGCACTTTGGATAAGTACTAACACCACAATTAAACAAATAGTAAATCTTTGATACATTTAATCCCCAAAACTAAACTCATTAGTGCAAAAATAAGTTTTAAAACTTACAGGAGAGGGGCAAAAACCAAAATATTCTCACTTTTGAAGCAAAAGAAGGGTTTTTGCATAAGTTAAGCGAGAACTTGAAAGAGATTTAACAAAAATAATTTTCTTTTTAGGGTATTTTCGTAAAACATGTTTCTTACAATAATCAATTCCTTCACAGAAAACATTATCCATTATCTTATCCACTGAATAATTTCTTTGCTCAAGTCTAAGTTCTAATTCTTCTGGATCAACTTGGAGTAAAATTACTTTATCAACTTTAAGTTTTGTTTCACACAATACATGCCCTTCAAACAAAACATTGTCATTTTTTTTCAAAAAAGCATTTGCTTTTGTTTCAAACTCTTTTAGGGGAATCTCAAGCTCGTTACATTCGTTAAATTTTCCTAAAGCATTTTTTAATGCAAAATCCTTCTCGTTAATTACCTTAAGATTAAATTTTTCTCCAAGTAATTTCGCAAGGGTTGTTTTCCCGCACCCGGGGGTGCCTGTTACTATTAATCTCATAAAAAGCTTACAGTCAAAAAGAATTAAAAGCTAATAAAAACGGTTAAAATAAGTAACCAAAACTAGGCTAGGAAAAAATTATTAATTATTTTTAGAGTTTGAAGTTTTTTGCAAAAGCTACACAGTCATTATCAAGGCATTTGCCTTTTACTGAGAGAGTTTTGCACAACTCAATTTCTCTTTGTTGATAGGCACTTGTTTCCATAGGTACTCAGCTATTGTTCTTAGGAATTTTTAGTATAAATACTTTTCGAAAAGAAACTTTTGACGTAAAAAGAAGAAATATTTTAAAGAATCCTTTAAAGAAAATAATTTGAAAAAATTAATGCAAAAATGTTTGAAGAAGACTTTGGTATAAAAGTTCAAAAGTAAATTCCTCAGTACAATATTTAATTATTTTAGCATAATCTTTTTTAGAATAAAAAACTGAAACGTCTTTTCCGCTTGCTTCTTTAATAGGAATACTAAAATAGGAATTAATTGCCTTTTGAGAAATTGTTCTAAAATCTTCGTCTCTTTTTGTTACTTTTGAAACCGCCATCCCTAATTGAGCCATATCAATGTGGCGAGGATGGGTAAAAAGAAGCCCAAATAACTCTTTTTGTGGAGCAATATTATGGTGGGACATTCTTGCAAATAAATAATTCAAATCATAAGCTAAATGATTAAATCCAACAATTTTCAAAAAAGTTTCCCCGCTATGAAATTCCTTTTTTTCAATATCTTTTAAAACTTTATAAAATGCTTCTAAAAGTTTTTTTTCATCCCCTTCTTCCCATTCAAAAATAAATGTGGGGGGCTTAACTTGCTCAGGTTTTGGAGCTAAGGAAGAATGATAATAATTGTAAGCTATTACAATCACTTTGCTTTTTGCATGAAATGGGTTTAACCCAGACTGTTCGTCTTCTGGATCAACAAATGATTCAATATCTAAAAAAAGAAATCCCATTTTTATCAAAGACTTTTTCTATGCAAATGAATAAAAAACCCTAATGCTAAATAAATCCAAAACAAACAACCTAATTATAAAAAATAATCTTGATTTTTTTAAAAATTAATATAAAACTAGAAATAAATTACACAAATACCTTATGCATATTGCGGACTGACACCGCAGTCCCTTAAGGGCACCCTCTTTGCTAAGGCAACAAATTCTCGGAATATATTCTTTTTTACTTCTTGGTTATCCCCCGTTGTTTCAGGTACTAATCTATCTACTTCACCCCTTCTAGCCGGTTCCATGCTTACTATTAGGAAAGTTGCGAAGAGGATGACTAATACATCGTAAAGGCCTGTTCCGTTCCCTAGCCACTGATATATTCCAGTGAGCGTTGCGAACATTGCAATTCCTTTCATCATTGCTGTGTTTTCCATCTTCTTTCCCTCCCCTTGCTAATAATGGATGGGGAGAACTTAATTAGACCTCGTTTAGGAATGCACACTTTTTTTAATAATAAGTGTTCAATTATGCTAAAAAAAAGCAATAAATTAAAAATAATTCACTATTGTGAGTGAATGTCTTGTGCTCAAGAAGAAAGCTTTATACACTTCAGATTTTAAAATACATCATGCACAGTGCGATGGATTTACGAAAAAAAATTCTTGAATCGGCTTATACCCAAGGAATTGAAACAAAAAAAGAACTTCTTTTTGAAAGATTACACCTAAAAAAGCAAACTGTGGAGTATGCTCTTGAAAAACTAAAATTAGAAGGGTATTTTACTAAAACAAAATATGATTTGGACTTTGAATCACTTGGTGTTGGAAAATTTGCATGGGTATTAATTGGAGTAAATTGGGAAAGATATGACCAGGAAGAATTTATAAAAAAGCTTTTGCAATTAACCCCAGTACTTACTGTCGCGGATGTTACTGGCACTAGCGATTTGGCGATAAAGATTTTTGGGCCAAGCATAAGTTATCTTAGTTCGTTTGTATTGGGAATTGAAAAATTATTTCAAGGAACAATCACCCAAGTACATATCCATTTTGCAAACAAAGAATACAAAAGGCATTATTTGAAAGTTGAAAAAACACAACACTATAAAACAACTAAAATTGATTGTTTAATTATTAAAGAAAAAACCGAAAATCCAAATATAAGTCTTGGAGAAATTGCTGACAAACACAAAATTCACCGAAACTCCGTTTCAAAAAGATGGAGTGCCCTATGGGAAAAGGGAGTCATTACTAAAGAAATCCCAGATCTCACTCAAAAAGGATATGATGAAATAAAAATGGGACTTAAAGCATTTATGATAATTAAACCTAATCCTGGCGGAGAAGAAAAAATTATCAACATGTTAATGAAAAGAAAAGATATTCAAGATATTTTTACTACCCTTTCAAATGAAATTATTGTAATCATCCGAACGGAGAATAGTTCCACTCTTGCACAAGATCATCGGTCACTAACTAAAACCCGGTGTGCGATTAAAAGAACAAACACGAGTATTTTTTTGACAAAATATAATAAAACTAGTTTAAGTTTGAAGGAAATGCGCGCGGTTGTTGGGCTTTGTAAGTAATGAACGCATTTTTAATGATTTTGTCTCTTTTTCTTCTTAAGGTGTTTTTAATGTTGATTAAGGATCTAAAAGCAAGAACTCCATTTGATGAATTAATCGTGGAAGTAGTAACTAAAGGAGAGCCAAGGGCATTTGCTAGTGCGAACGGACAAGGGACTGTTTGTAACGCGGCAGTAAAAGACGAAACTGGAGAAGAAGTTTCCCTAACTCTTTGGAACGACGAATACAAAAAAGTTAATGACGGAGACAAGGTAAAAATCACTAATGGCTGGGTAACAGATTACAAAGGAAAACTACAAATAAGCGCCGGAAAGCAAGGAAAATTAGAAGTATTAACTAAATAAATCTAATTTGTTAGCTGACTAAAAGAGATTTTGGTTGGCTGACTTTAAATAAATTTAAAAAAAAGTTGGGCCATGTTGAGAATAAAGCAAATGCTTTATCCCACACGCTCAAAAGACTTCCTTTAGGAAAAACTCTATTTTCTCAGAGCTTTAACTATTGGTTTTCCTACTGTCTTAGGTTCAATACCTAAAATTTCTTCAGCAGTTTTCTTTCGGTTTCTTCCGAAATTTGCGTATTTTCTGAACTTAGTTTTAGTCCAAGCTTCTGGCTGTTTTGATCTCATTTTTTGTTCTTGCGCCAATAGCTCGAGCCTAAGTTCTTCATCTACACCCATATTTAACAGTATATGACTCATTAGGCTCACCTTTTATTTGTCCTTGGAAAAATTCCAAAAATAGCTCCAATACATATACCTGCAGAGGTAGTATATAAACCTTTCGAACCACAATAGATTGGTTATAACCATGAATTTTGCCATTTTGACTAAATCTAATGCAGAAAAAATAATTTCTTCTCAAAAACTAGGACACTCTTGGGTCGAAGCAAGTTTTGACCTTGAAAAAACAACTTCTAAAGTCCAAATTAAGAACAAAAAAGTACTGATTAATGGAGAATGGGTTGAAATAACAAAGCTATCCAACCTAAAAGAAGACACTTGCTATTGTTTTGAAGAGGGAGAACTTAAATCAATTGATTTTTTTGGCGCTGATACAAACATTTTTTACAAATTAAAACCAACTAAGGACTGGCCGACAATTACTCTTTCTGCCACCCCCATGCACCGATTCAAGACAGTGAGTCCTAAACTCAGCGCAGAACTAATGGTTGGGGGAATCTCTCCAATTAGAGGGAAAGTTTTGGATACTTGCTGCGGGCTTGGGTATACTTCAATTCTTTCTGCTCGCGCGCCAGGGTGTGAAGAGGTTAGTGTTTTTGAGATAGATGAAAATGTTATTCGAATCGCGGAGTATAATCCTTATTCAGAGGAACTTTTTACTAATCCAAAAATTAAATTAAACAAAGAAAGTGTTTTTAGCGGGATAAAAAAAATTCAATCCAATTCATTTGACAGAATTATACATGATCCTCCGACTATTTCATTTGCAAAAGAACTCTATTCGGATGAATTTTACAAAGAGCTTTTTAGAGTATTAAAAAAAGGAGGAATTCTTTACCATTATTGCCCAAACCCTGGAAAAACTAAAGGAACGCAATATTATCCAACTATGATCAAAATGCTTTCAAGAAATGGTTTTACTGATTGTGTGCATAACCCAAAATCTAGCGGAGTTATTGCAAGAAAGAAATAAAAAAGATTAATAAAAAAACCTTTCTTAAAAAATTAATTAAAATCCTGGAAAAAATAGCAGACTATTCCCTAACTAAGTTAAAGAAAGTCCGAGGATAAATTATTTTTTAGCTTTTTTCTTTGGAGCTGGTGCTTCATTTTCTTCTACTGGTGGTCCAAGTTCATCTTCCAAAGTTTTTTCGCCTTTTTCTAGTGCTTTAAATTCATCCAAGTCTTCGTCGTCAAGACCGAGTTCTTTTAGCTTACTTAGATGATCCTCAGTTTTCATTTTTGAGAACTCTTTCTTCCAAGCAACCATGTCCGCGGTCTCTTTCATTTTTGCTCCTTCCGGAGGCTTTTGTGGTTTTCTTAACATAAAATAATTATTCGCAATACAGACTTATAAACCTTGCCAAAACAGGATTAATTTAATAACCCTAAAGACAGGCTTTTTCTTTTCCCTAAAAAGAAATACTTATATCTGCCAACTGAAGTATTATCATATGGAAAAACCAAGGCTTAAGCAAATTCTCCTTTTAGTGTTTCCTTTATGGAATGGATCAAAGGAACTAAAAACCCCAAGTGGAAAAAGAAAATTTGAGCAATGGATTAAACAAATTGAGGCTGCAGGAAAAAGAAAAGACAGTGCGGTTGTTGTTTTTCATGATTCCCGCCACCCCTTCAAAGGAGAACTTCACAAAACACTACTTAGTGCATTAGAAAAAAATCTTCCAGGTGCTTTTCTTTTCACTACTTCAACTCACGGGCTATGGGAATTTACAGCAACATTAGAGTCAAAATTTTCTTTTGAAAAAACACTCAAAATTGTAAGATTTGGGCAGCATGCAAATAACTGTGTTGATGCGGTGGGTCTTGAGGCAACAAAAGTAATTAGAAATGCTTTACGCGCAGTAAATAAAAAACCAACAATAATTGCTTCATCAGCTAATGGATTATCCATTAAACTTCCAACAGAATATTTACGAGGGCTTATAGAAAAAAATCAACAAAATCTTACCCCTCGCCAAAGAGTACTTGATGCTGATGCCAAAATCAACCTATTAAAAATGCTAAAAAAGAAAAGAACTTTTACTCCAAGCCAAATAGCGCACGTTATCAAACCATCTTCCACAACAAGGATAAATCAAAGACTAAAAACAAGGCGCCATTAAAAAATCAAGGAGAAAATTAATTTCCTTTAAAGTAACTAATTTATACTACAATAACCAAAGTAAAGTATGGAAAACAATTTGCAGGATAATTCTACAATAGCTTCAAATGCTCCGACGCCCCAAGCTTCCCCTAATATTGATCCAACAATAACAAGCCCTGAAAAAACATCTACTTCCACCCTAACCCCCCCCACTACAGCACCAACCCAACAAAGTAACCCTTCAAATTCACAAATTCCAAAAGATAATAAAGAAAAAAACTTTGTTTATAATAATCCTGAATTTGAAAAACTTTTGCTCGAAATAAAACAAGAACTAATCGTAGAAGGATATTCCTCCAAGACTCTCAAAATGTATTTACTTTATACTAGGGAAGTTCTCTACACCATAAACAAACCAGTAAACACCATTGACAAGCGAGATATTGTTAATTATTTAGCAAATAAACGAGAAACGGGATGTGAAAACTCTACTCTTGCACTAATTCACGCTGCAATGAAATATATGTTTAAGGAATATTTAAAATTAAATATTCTTGAAGAAATAAAAATTCCAAAAAAAGCAAAAAGTTTACCTAAGGTTTTAACCAAAGACGAAATCAGGTTAATGTTTCAAAATACTAAATTTGGAAGAAACAGATTAATGTTACAATTCATGTATGGTTCTGGTTGCCGTGTATCTGAAGTTGTTAAAATGCAAGTAAATGATCTCAATTTTAAAGAAAGAACTGCAGCTATTCGCGGAGGAAAAGGAAATAAGGACCGAATGATTATTCTTTCAAAAGAATGGATTCATGATGTAAAAAAATATTTGGAAAAGAAAAAAATTAAATCTGAAAGTGTTTTTTCTAAAAAAAATGGAAAAGCAATTACCACAGACACTGTTCAAAGAATTGTAAGAGAATCTGCTGTAAAAGCAGGAATTACAAAACATGTTACCCCACACAGTTTTAGACACTCTTATGCAACACATTTACTTGAAGCAGGAACAAATATTAGATATATTCAATCCTTGCTTGGGCACAGCAATCTTAACACCACACAAATTTATACTTCAGTTGCAAATGATCAACTAAAGAAAGTAATTAGTCCTTTAGATAAACTTTAACCCCCAGACCCCATTCTTCCACTACTTTTTTTAAAAATTTAATAACAAAAAAATAATCTTTTTCAAACATAACATTATGTAAGAGAATATGGGCCAGTATTACAAAAAATTAAAATTCTTTACCTAAAAATAAAAAATTTTCTTGATTATGTATAAAATGGATTCTTTTCAGGCTAAAGTTAACTTTCCAAACTTTTTCAAATTTTAACTAAATTTAGGAATAGATTTATATACTTCATTGTCGTTCCCATTGTAATTAAAGGGAGGATTTAATATGAGCATGAGATTATCAAAACTTTTCGGCATGGACCTATACGACATAGAGGCAGGATACAAAGGCAAGGTATATGATATAATCATAAATCTTGAAAAGGGTAAGTTAGAAACTATTACTACTGAACCTCTAAAAGTAAAAACTAAGTCAGATGCTAAAAAAATCCTCAGCGAAAAAAGCATTCCTTATAGAAACGTAAAGTCAGTTAAAGACATAATCATCGTTTCAAGCAGAGATGTTCCATACGCTGAAGAAGCAAAAGAAGAAGCTCCAGCACCTGCTGCATCACAATTACGATACAAATACTCAAGACGATAAGGCCTCCCCTTATTATCTTGCCCTCGCTAATGCGGGGGTTTTCTTTTTTAATCCTCTTCGTCTGATCTCTCTAAAGAACCTTTTTTCATTTTCTTTTTTAAAAAGCTAAAAAACACATCTTTTCTTGGACACCTTTTCCTTTCATCAAATTTTAAAAAGAAAGAAAAGCTTAGTCAATTAGTTATATTTATAATATTATATATACTATATATACATAAAAGGATTTTTTAGTTATTATTATAGTATAGTATTGGAAGTGTGGGGGGCGTGTAATTTTCGCGCGGACCCAAAAACAAAGGGGTTGATTTTGATGACAATAAGAAGTTATTTTGTTCAGTATCGGTTCATTATTCCTGATTCAGTTAAACATTCATCTTACACTTATCAGAAACTTTTTCGTGCAATTTATGGATACACCCAAGCGGTGTACAAAGCTAGTGGAAAGAATTATCACTACCACCGAGCAGGGATTCTTTCAAACTACCCTTACCTTAGACCGGGTAAAAATTGTGTAATTATTCCAACAACTGCTTTTCAACCCTTACAAGAATTTTTTAAAACTGGGCACAATCCAACTCATAATTGGACTGAAAAAGGAGAATGGAAATGTACTTATTTTTTGAATGAAAAGGATGTCCAGGAAAAGGATGTTATTTTGGCGCTTGAAAATCTCTTGTCAAGAAAGTTTGTTGAAGGTCAGGAAGGAATGGCTAAACTTTCTAGTGAAATGAAAAGAATGGTTGAAAAAGGAGGAGATTCAATTTACAAATCAGCTTTAGTTAAGGAAGCTCAAGCGATAGTTGATCTTGAGTGGTTCAAATTAACTTACCAACAATCTCCGGCTCTTCAAGAGTTTTATGAACACTATAAGAGTTTGAAAAATCCTTCTTCAGTGCCTGGGCAAGGGCAAAACCCTATTCAAAACCAGTAATTACTATTTTTTTAGAGGTAATTACTGAAATTTTAGTAATTACTCTTATTTTTTAGTTAATTGTAAATATTTTTCAAAGAAGATTTTTGTATCTGGGGCCAATTGGTTAGTTTTTATTAAATCTAAAATCTCTTCTTTTGCCGCCCAATGTCCTTGTTCAAACTCTGCTTTTTCTAAAACAATTTTTTTATTCCAAAAGCCCAAGAAGACTTGGCCATAATATCCTCCAAAAGAATTAGAATAATTAAATTCAAAGGAATAAGTTATTTTTGGGGTTGCTCCAAGTTCTTCTTTGAGTTCTCGTGCAGCAGCCTCTTCAAAAGTTTCGCCTGCACTAACGCACCCCCCTGCGCCAACAACCCATTTTAAAGGGGAAATATTTTTGTTCTTGCTTCTTTGACCAATATAATATTTTCCTTCAGAATTAGTGAGAATAACAAATACCGCTTTTAGTTTGTATTTCTTTTGATATGCTTCAGACCTAGCTACACTTCCTTGTACTTGGTTGTTTTCATCCAAATATTCAACCATTTCTTCCATTTTTTCACAACCAATTTGGGATTATACACGTCCCAAGGCCTTAAATTGCCAAAATAACTTCTTTTGTTCATTTCAAAATATGTCCAGGAAATTGAGTCTTTGGGGTAGTCCACTTGCCCTAGTCAATAAAAAAATAAGCCCTATTTACTTTTTTCATGCACTTTGCGCACTACTTTGGGCTGCTTGGGCTATTTGCTCTTGTTTTTGAGTCTCTTTCTCTTCTTTTTCAATCTTAATTAGCAAATCTTTCTTTCTCCACTTGCGTTTGCCGCCAATACTATTAGTCTCAATAAGACCTATGTCAACCATGGTCTTTAGATAGGGGTAAAGTGAGCGCTCATTTTCATAGTCTACTTGGAAGAGTTCAAAGATTCTCCTTCTAATCTCGTCCATTGTGGCCCATTCGTCAAATCTAATAACACTCGCTAAATGGAAGGCTTGGGTGTGTTCATTAAACTGTAAGAAGTCCCAAATCGATCTTACTTCAAAGGGTTTCTTTGTTTCACTCACTACTTGTATTTCAGTTGGTTTTTCCTGTATTTTGGCCTTAAGCCCAAGCATTTGTTTTAATGTTTCAATGATTCCCATGTTCTCACTTAGTTTTTCATCATTACCAATTTATTTTTGGTCATTAATATAATGACCGTAATGATTTATAAACATTACGGTAATGATTTGTTATTATCCTCATTACCTCTCATTACGTGTAATGATAGGTAATTACCACTTTGCAGTGGTTTTGGTCTCGGTGAGCGGGGTGCCTTTTTTGGGTTTGAAGTTTTGCTTCAAAATGAAGGAAAATCAACGCGTTTTAGGGCAAGTGAGCTATGTGGATTTTGGGTGTTTTTGGGTTAAATGTCAAGTTTGCCTAAAAGAATCTAATTTGTGCCTTGGTGAGTGGTCTAAAAACACCCTTTTTGATCTTGCTTGAAAACAAGGATTTAGTTAGTCTTAGAAGAGTTCTTAAAAAGTAGTCAATTGTCGTATTTATTGGATTTCTCTAAATGGGGCTAGTAGCGGAAGCGTAGGGGGTTAATTTATTAGAAAACGGCTTGAAACTCACTATAGCGGGGAGAGGATTTGAACCTCCGACCTCCGGGTTATGAGCCCGGCGAGCACTCCAGGCTGCTCTACCCCGCTAGTTTATGGTAAAAAATAAGCTTCTTTTGAGCCAATGTTACCCAAATAGCTTTATTTTTTAATTTAACTATCTCTAATTGGCTTATTTTTCAAATAGCCCTTTAATACTCTTCAAATACTTTCGTTTCTTCTGTCTAAAATATGTCCAAGTAAATGTGTTATTTGGCCATTTCTTTCAAAAGAACAAGCTCTTTCTCTATTCTCTTGATTGTTTCACCTAATTCTTTCTGTCTGCTTGGGTCATTAGCGGAAGTCATGCTTCCTCCACATGTTGGGCAAACAAAGTTGTATTCGGCTGCTATTTCAAACATTGCTCTTTCATTGCACTTTGTGCAGTCAAAGAAGCAATAATCTGCCTCTAAATTTTTCTTTTCTGTGAGCTTTTCAAGGTTTTCCTTTTGTTGCTCGTGGATTATTTCTCCAATTCTGTCTTTTTTGATTTCCCAAGTGTAATTGTACCAGCCTGTCTTCTGATTCCTGCTTTTCTGGTAGTTTGCTATTCCTCTGTAATGTAATTTGTTTAGTATTGCTCTTATCTCTGTTACTTTTTTTTTCATCTTTTTTGATATTTCTTCGTCTGTTACCATTTTTCTTTTTGTTTCACAGATCTTAACAAGGTCTAATGCGTCTTGCCCGCCGATGGTGTCTAATAGGTCCTTAACTAGCACTAGCGAGGTAATGGATTTTTTAGGCATGAAGTATTTTCCTAAGTAAGTGTTTTTAAACGCTTAGTCTGGAGTACTTTTTTACTTTAAATCTTTTAAATTTATTACTTTTTTTCCTTTTTCTTGTGGAATTATTTGGCACTTTGCTCCCTTAAAATCCATGGATAATTCAACCCCTTTTTGTACTCGGTCTAAAAATACTGCTAATGCAGCTATTTCGCTGTGTGGTTGTGCAGTTACTGCCACATTAAAATCTGCTTCATTATACACTTCTCTTTCCACTTTTTGTGATCCAATTATTACAGCAAGTTTTTTCTTAGTGGATAATTCTTCTTCAACCTCTTGTACTGGCAACCCATACATTGTTAGGTGTGCAATTGTGAATCCTTTTTTCTTTAGTTTTGTAACCGCGCTTTTCCAAGAATCAGTAAATTCAATATCCATTCCTTTGCCCCAGGTTTTGTTTACTCCAGTAATTGTGTTAACAATGCTTTCATCTTTTTCTCCGCAAACAATCATTTTTTTTGCGCCAAATGCTCTCGATACTAACCCGCAGTGTCCTGTGACACGGTAATCTCGTACCTCTCGGTGTCCATATCTTATAATTATAATTTCTTGTTTTGCCATTCTTTTCACTAAATTATTTTTGCTTGCTTTTCATTATAAATACTCTGTTTGGTTTTTGATTGCATTAGGAATCTTTAAAAATGCTTTCAGAGGCTATTTTCTTTATACATATCTGCCTGGTGGCGTGTATTAGTAGCACTCCTTCAAGTATGGTTTGTTCCCATGGAACGTGGGCTCGTAGCTCAGTCGGTAGAGCACTGGACTTTTAATCCAGGTGTCTAGGGTTCGATTCCCTACGGGCTCGTTCTTATGATTTGTTTTTTTTAAAAAAGGGCAAATCAAATTATTCCAAGAAAAGCGTAAGCAAGAAGTTTTTGGTGTGATGGGAAGTAATTACTGGTTAGCTTAGTAATTACAGTAATTTCAGGGCTCGTAGCTCAGTCGGTAGAGCACCAGACTCTTAATCTGGGTGTCTAGGGTTCGATTCCCTACGGGCTCGTATTATTTTTTAATTTAATTTGGGAATGTGCATTTCGGGTACGGTGTTTAATTCCCTACGGGATTGTCCTTTAGGCCTCGTTTTTTCTTAAACCTTAACATTATATTCTCTAGCGCGGTAGTTGTCTTTATGGAAACTAGCGGGGATAAAACAAAAGGATATTTTCTTGTTGCGTTTTCAGGAATTCTTTTTGGTTGTATTATTTTTGGGGGAAAAGTTTTTTCCAACTTAGGGTTATCTTTAATTGAAATTTCAACACTCCCTTATGTTTTTACTCTTCTTTTTCTTTTTCCCTTTATTATTCAAAAAAAGTATTGGGCAAATAAAAAAAATTGGTTGATTTTAATTATCTATGGGGTGATTGGGGGGTGTGCCACAGTTTCCCAATTTGCGGGTATTGTTTTTGGGGCATCAGTTGCGGTCGTTGTTTTATTGTTATACTCTCAACCATTGTGGACTACCATCATAAGTTTTTTATTTTTGAAAGAAAAAATTAACAAGTATCAAATAGTTGCTTGTTGTTTGGTTATTTTAGGGGTGATTTTTTTAGTTAATCCTTCGGAGCTTTTTGCATCAAAGAGTTTTTTAGGGGTTGTTTCTGCACTTGTTGGGGGGATATTTCTTTCCTTGTGGGTGGTGGGGGGCAGTGTCACAAGTAAGCGCAAGATAAACCCAATCACAATCAAATATTTTGAAACAACCTTTGGTTTGCTTTTTATTGCTTTATTTTTCCCAATAATGTTGTTTTTTTCTTCTGATCCGGGGATAGTGCATTTCTCTCTTGATCATTCTTCAGTTGTTTGGGCATTACTTATTGGGTTTAATTTGTTTGTGGTTACTATTGGTCACATGGTTTATTTTTATGGTTCTCGGTTTATTCCTACAACAAGTTCGGGAATTATTTTGTTGCTAGAGCCAATAACAGGGGTTTTGCTTTCAGTAATTTTTTTATCACAACCCTTGACTATTGGAATCGTTATTGGCGGGGCATTAATTCTTTTAGGTAATGTGTTAGTAATAACCAAGGGTTGAAAGACAAATTGTTTGTTCTTTTTTTAACCCTTTTAGTGCTATCGGCAAAACACTCTCAAAATGTTTTTATTTAAAAGAAAAAGAGTTTGGTAATGGATTCTATTTTGGAATTGTCTGATTTGATTGCAATTTATAAAAAACCTGCTCAAGCCCCGATTGAAGATTTTTCTAAATGGTTCCCTTTATTTCCCTCTGAAAAGCTTGCTGAGCTTTGTGGGTTTCTAATTGGTGATGGGCATCTCCAACCAGCTCCGCGTTGGAGGGTTGATTTTACTTCGAATAGTTTTGAAACTTTAAATTATGTTAATTCTTTATTTTTTGATTTATTTGGGATTAAAGGAAAAATTAGAAAATGTGTTACTAATAACTATGACACTTATAACTTGGGGGTTAATTGTAAGTCTTTAACAAGAACTTTGTTTTTGTGTGGGGTGCCCACTGGGGCAAAAGTCCAATGTTCATTTGGTGTTCCAAATTGGGTTTTGGCTGATGCCATTTATTTTAGGGCTTTTTTGAGGGCATATTTCTCTTCTGAAGGGTGTGTCGAAAAAGAAAGGAGAATTTCAGTTAACCAATGGAAGTGCATAGATAAGTTGCCTGACGGGGAAGAGTTTATGTCTCAAGTTATATTTGGGTTAAAAAATTATTTTGGCATTTCTTGTTCAGGGCCCTATCAGATTGCATTTCAAAATAATACTAAAAAGGGAATTACTCAAGCAATCAAAATTTGTATTCGTCGGAAAAAGGATTTTGAAGAATATACTAAAAAGATTGGGTTTGTGGATTTAGTAAAACAAGCGAAAGCTGAACTGCTTGTTGGGGACTATTAAAAAGCTTTCTTTTGCTTATTTATTTAGCTAGGAACAGGAGCTGTAGCTCAGCCTGGAAGAGCACACGGCTGAAGACCGTGGTGTCGAGGGTTCAAATCTCTCCAGCTCCATTCCTTTCAATAACTCTGTTTTCCAAACTCAATTTCCTGGACACCCTGTACAATAATCCAAAAATAAAAAAATTAATTTCTTTCTAGCATTCATTTTCCCTTTCCAGAAAGATTAATAAGCCCCAAATGTGTATTGTTTTTGGTTGATTTTTTATGAATAGAATTAAAACAAATATTCCTGGATTTGATGAATTAGTTGAAGGGGGTTTACCTGAAGGTAGATCTTTCCTTGTTTCTGGTGGTACAGGTACTGGTAAAACAATTTTTGCCACTCAATTTTTAGTTAATGGAATTAAATTAAATGAGCCAGGGGTTTATTTGACTCTTGATGAAAGGCCTGAGTTAATTAGAGAGGATATGCTGCGATTTGGCTGGAACTTAAGAAAGATGGAAGACGATGGAATGTTAAAAATTGTTGATGGAACTATGGCAAAATTAGGTATGCCTAGTGATGAAGAGTTTTCTTTACCCGCAACAGGGTTTGATTTAGATAAATTGTTGCTTGAATTAATGCGTGCAATTAAGAAAATTAAAGCAAAAAGAGTTGTGTTGGACTCAATTCCTGCGTTAGGATTAAATTTTGAGAGTGAACACGAGATTAGAAAAGCTGTTCTAAAAATTGTTTATCTTCTTTCAAGAGCCGGAGTAACAACTGTTTTTACAACAGAAATTAATGAAGACTCAAAGCAGTTGGGTAAATACGGTGTTGAAGAGTTTGTTGCTGATGGAGTAATTGTACTTCACTATATGGGTATTGGTACTCAATCAAACAGAACTTTGCATATTAGAAAGATGCGTGCTACAAAGCATTCTGAAGATTTGCACCCTATTCAAATAACTGAATCTGGTATGAAGATTCACAAGGTTGAAGAAGATTACAACTTGTAAAATTAGTTGTGATTTTTTTATTTTAAAAAAAGTTATAGTGAAAGACAATTTTGTCTTTCACCTTTTTAATTTATTTTTTCAATTACTTTTTCTTTCCTTTTAGGAAAAAGTTCCATCCAAGGAATGCTAAAACCGCCAACACTATTACTATTAGTAATATATTTGGTGCTTCTGCGCTTACTGCTTGTACTTTTATTGGTACCTCAATTGTTGTTGTTTTGTCAACTGCATCCGCATCTTGGTAAGCGATTGTTACTTTTACTATTTGGTCGCCTGCTTTGTTGAATGTCATTGCTGTTTTTACAGTATCAACATCGTTAGGCCCTAGCGCTCCAATAAATTGTCTTGCTTTTTCAATAGTTCCGTCCGCAGTGCTTAATTCAACTAAAGTAAATTCAGCTTTTCCTAATCCTTTGTTGAATAGTTCTATTGTTACATCCGTTTTTTGTCCTGCTAGTATTACTCCTGCACTTTCTTTTAGTGTTGCATCAAGTTGTGCGTTTGAGTATACTTTTAGTCCAATGTAGGAGGTGTCAGTAGTTCTTGTTCCTGCTGCATTTCTATAAGATACTTTGATTGGTAAAGTATAGTTTTTGATTGTTGCTGTGTTTGTTACACTTACTTTTAGTGATGTTATTTTCTTTTCTCCTGGTGAAAGCATTTGCAGGTATGCTGCTGCAGCTCCAAGGGGAGTAATGTCTCTTTCAACTACTGCGCCTGTAGCAACAATAGTTCTGTCTTCTTGCATTTCAAGTACAACATCATATGCGGGGCTTGTTCCAACATTTTGTAATTCAAATGTAATTTCTTTTTCTTGTCCTGGAAGTAATTTGTCACTTGAAGTAGCTATTACTTTTACAACTGGTTCTTTTCCGCTGATAACTATTGGGAAGAATGATTTTTTTGAAGTGGAATCAAATTGTTGTGAAATAGTTATTGGAAAATCGTATGTTTTGTTTTCTGCTGTTGGATCAACATAAACAGTAAATTGGGCTTGTGTTTTTCCAAATGCTGCTAAATCCCCAATTAATTTTGGGTTTGGCTGGTCCGTGCTTGATTTTATTGTAAATGGATAACTATCTTCTAAAGTAATTGTTAGTCCTTTTTGGGTTACTGCATCTTTATTTTCAATTTGTACAAGGATTGTCATTGTTGTTCCTGGTACGCCCGGTGAGGGGTTATAGTTTACTTGGGTTACTTCTGGTGTTGCCGCAAAAACTGTTGCCGCAAGTAGCATTACTAAAAATATTATTCCAATTTTTTTCAAATTCATTTTTCCACTTCCTTCTAATTGAATCATTCCAAGAGGCTTTAAATAAATACGTTTTGGGTCCTAAAATGCATTATTTTGGCATTTTTTGAGAAATTATATTCGTTCTACGTGTTGTACTGACGGGATGTGTTCTATTTTTTCGATTAGTTTGTCAAGTTTTTCCACACTATTCACTTCCACCTCAAATATTGCCTCAGCGTATCCACTTTTTTTAATTTTAAATGAGGTATTAGTCAAGTTTACTCCTGCATTTTTGACTTCTGAGAGGATTTCCGCAAGTACTCCCAATCTATCAAGTACTATTACTTTGAGTTGAGTTTTCCCTTTGTCTTGTTCAAAATCTATGCAAATTAATTTGTCTTTTGCAACTTTCGCAACATTTGGGCAGTTTTTTTTGTGAAGGATAATTTTTCTTTTAGTAGTTTTTACTCCGATTGTTTCTTCTCCTGGGAGGGGGTGGCAGCATTCAGCCATTTTTATTTTTTTTAAATCTTTTTGGGCAATGCAAATTTTTTTCTTTTTAGTAGTTTTTAGTCCAAATAGAGATTTTATTTTTGTTTTTGCTTTTTCTGTTTCCACAAAATTTAACCAAGTTTTTTTTGCTTGTACTTTGTCGCTTGTAATAATTTCTACTTTGTCCAAGTTGTTTAGTTTTGTTTCAATTGGCACAAATATTCCATTTATTTTTGCTTTTTCCATTCTTTTCCCAATGTCCGTGTGTACTGCGTAAGCAAAATCAATTATGCTTGCACCAATTGGTAAAGAAATTGCATCATTTTTTGGGGTGAAAACAAATATTCTTTTCCCCACAGTTTTTTTGCCTAGTCGTCCATCTTTTCCAATGGATTTTTGCCATTCAATTAATTGTCTTTCCCAGCTTAGTTCTTTTTCAAATTCTTTGTCTTTTTTTACATTTTTGTATTGCCAGTAAGTTTCGCCCTCTATTCGTAAGTGCTGTTCCCAAGTTCTAATTTGAACTTCCACAATATCTTTCCCTCTTCGTACAGCCGTGTGTATGCTTTTGTATCCGCTTGTTTTTGGTTTTGTGATATAATCATCAAATGATTCCGGGATTATTTCGTATTTGGAATGGATGAATCCAAGTGCTTCATAGCATTCTTTTTCTTTGTTGCAAATTATTCTTATCCCATAAATATCATACATCTTTACAAAAGGTGTTTTTTTGAGTTTGTCAAATATTGCTTTGAAGTTTTTTGGTCTTCCACTAACTTGTACTTCAAGTTTGCCTTTTAATAATTCTTCAATTTCTTTTTGAACTTCGTCAACTAGTTTTTCTCTTTCAATTCTTGTTTTGTTTATTAGTTGTTTAATTTTTTCAAATCCTTGCGGGTTAATTACTCTAAAACTAAAATCTTGTATTTTCCAAGCAAAATCCGTTAGTCCTAATTTTGTTGCAAGTGGATAATATATTTGATCGGCCTTTTGGGCATAGTCTTTTTCATAAATTATTTTCTCTTTATTAAATAAAGCATCAGACACTTCCGCAATTTTTACTATGATTGGTTCAAATTCTGGAGAGATAGTTAAAATAATTGAGCTTAGTGTTTCGGAGGGTATTTTTCCAAAGTTTCTTTCAACTACTCCTTCTATTTGTTGGAGTACTTTTACAAGTTTTAATGTTTCTTTTCCAAATTTTTCTTCAATTGCTTTTTCGTTTAATTTTTCAGCAGCGATTTCTTGTAGGATAACCGCAAGGCAGCTTTCTCTTGGCATTTTTTTTAATAGTAATTCTTCTGCTACGCGTTTGTTTCTTTCAAAATTATTTTTGCCAGTCTTTTCTCTTAAGTAGTTTAAGGCTGTTTGAATTTCTTTTTGAGTAGTTTCTTCAAAACCCATAATTAAGTAGTGTTGAAATGTTTTTTTAACCCCTTTGTGGGGGGTCTTGTCGAAAGGAAATTTTATGTTCCTTCATGCCAGTTCGCTAAGTATTCCTTTTGCTCTTTAGTTAAAGTGTCTATTTTTACTCCAACCGCTTCTAGTTGTATTTTTGCAATTTCATCATCAATTTCTTCAGGCAGAGTAATTACTTTAATTGGCATTTTTCCTTTATTTTTAACAGCGTATTCTGCAGCAAGGGCTTGTCCGCAAAAGGAAGTTGACATTACTTCGCTTGGGTGTCCTTCAGCCATTGCAAGGTTAACTAATCTGCAGTTTCCTAAGGTAACAATTTTTTTCCCATTTGAAAAAGTGAATTCTTCTACAAGTGGTCTGATTTCTTTTACACTTTTAGCATTTTCTTGGATTGCTTTGTAATCAATTTCTAAATCAAAGTGTCCTGAGTTTGCTAATATAGAATAATTTTTCATATTTTTTATGTGTTCCATTCTAATAACGTGTTTGTTTCCAGTAACAGTAATGTAAATGTCTCCCTCAACAACAGCTTCGCTCATTGGCATTACTCTAAATCCGTCAAGTTTTGCTTGAAGAGCTTTAAAGTGATTTATTTCAGTAACAATTACATTCGCTCCCATTCCTCGTGCTCGTAACGCAACTCCTTTTCCGCATGAACCATATCCAAGCACAACAATTGTTTTTCCTGCAAGTAAAATATTTGTTGCTCTTACAATTCCGTCAAGTGTGCTTTGTCCTGTTCCATAATAATTATCAAGTAAGTGTTTTGTTTTGTTATCATTTACTGCAATTACTGGTACTTTTAGTGCTCCATCTTTTTCCATTGCTTTTAGTCTGATTACCCCCGTAGTAGTTTCTTCAGCACCCGCAATAATATTTTTTAGTAAGTCTTTGTGCTTTTCATGTATTTCACTAAATAAATCGCATCCATCATCAAGGGTATAATTAGGTCCGAATTCAATTATTTTGTTTAAGTATTTGTAGTAATCTTCTTTTGTTTCTCCTTTGTATGCCCAAATTTTTACTCCTTCTTTAGCAAGAGCTGCGGCAACATCATCTTGTGTGCTTAAAGGATTACATGCGCATATTGCAACTTCTGCTCCGCCGGCAATTAATGTTCTAACAAGTACTGCTGTTTCTTTTGTTGGGTGCAAAGCAATTCCAATTTTTGTTCCTTTTAGTGGTTTTTCTTTTGCAAATCTTTCTCTAATTTTTAAGAGTGCCCCCATTTGTGTTTCTGCCCAAGCAATATTTTTTAGTCCTGCTTCAGCCAGTTTCATATCTTTTACTTCATAATTTGCAGTTGAATCCATGAACAGTACCTTCTTTGTAATAATTAACTTACTCTAAAGTGAATTTAAAAAGCTGCTTTTCTGCTTGTTAAACTTTTTATTAGTGGGTTCTCATCGGTTGTCTTAGGTTGTTTTTTTAAACTGGTTGAGCATATATTAGTTAGTTAGATTTGTTTTTGGATACGGTGGTTTATATGGTTGAGTTGAAAAGTTTCCCAAACGTAAAGTTTGTAAAATTTCCTGAGATTGATGAGGTTGATTTGGGTTTAATCGAAAAATCTCTTGCGTCTTTTTTTAAGAAAGTTGGGGATGATGCAAAATTAACTCTTGCCCTTAAAGAGTATAAAAAAGGGGGATTAAGGTCTCAGCATGAAATCCATGGTACTCTTCTAGTTAATGGGAAAAGTTACTTTGCTGATTTTGAAGATTGGCAATTACTTGAAGTTCTTCAACACATATTAAAAGTCTTGGAAAAAGAGTATTTGAAAAAAGCTTCCAAAGAGAAAGAATAAATTAGTACTTTGGCTTTTTTAAAGTAAAGAAAACCCTTTTTCTTAAGGGGTTTTCATTTCTTTTTCTTTTTTGGTTTTGCTGCTTTCTTTGCTTTTGCTTTTTTAACAGGTTTTGCTTTTGCTTTTTTAGCTGGTTTAGCAACAATTCCATCGTCTTCTTGTTCTTTTCTTAATTCGTCTCGCATTTGCTCGATTAAGTCCTTTACTGACATTTTCTTCTCAAAAACCATTGTAAAAAACCTCAAAATTTCCTGTTAGAACTACGCCTTCATTATATATAAACTTAAGTCTTTTTTAGAATTTGAAAAAGGAATTTTGCTATTCTTTATCAAATCGTCAAAATAGGGGCGTTAAATAGCACTTTATGTAGACAATATTCTGTGTGTTTGCCCTCGATTAGTTGCATGGATCAAGAAAATTTTAAATTTTCGGGTCCTGTAAACCTCACCGGTTTACATGGACGCGCCGGAAAATGGATTTCTAGTATAATGCTCTGTTTAAGCACAAATAACTCCACTCCGTTTCCCTTCAGCGCTCTAAAGTAAAATTACCGTTGCTGCATTCCTGCCCTGGCGGGGTTCGTTTCACAAAAAGGCCTGTAAGGACAGAGCTTCGACGTTATCAGCACTTTCAGTGCAAAAACATCAAAACCTCTCTTCCAGCTTCGACTCCAACGTAAAGCAGGTTTTTGGTTACAAGCCACTGCTACCGGCCCAGTCTAGTCCAATAGATTTTTGGTTTGAAATAATTAAAAGACTACTGATTAGAGTAATTAGTATGTCTTGTTTTGAAATAACTGCTGAATCAAAGAATTCTTTGGCTCGAACTGGAATTTTAACTACAGCGCATGGAAAAGTTAAGTCTCCTTTTTTTATGCCTGTTGCAACTAAAGGCGCTGTAAAATTTGTAACTCACCCGCAAATAGAAGAGATGGCTGTGGAGTGTGTTATTTCAAATGCTTTTATTAATTATCTAAAACCTGGTTTGCCATTGATTCACAAAGCTGGGGGTTTGCACAAATTCATGGGTTGGGATAAATCCCTCTTCACGGACTCGGGGGGGTTTCAATTAATCTTGGAGCATTTTGTTCATGAAATTTCTGATAAAGGAGTTTCTTTTAGAAATCCTTTTGATAAAAGTATTGAATTAATTTCGCCAGAGAAAGCAATTCACATTCAAAATGCTCTTGGCAGTGATGTTGCAATGTGTCTTGATCATCAACCCCAATTTGGAAAATCTCGTGCAAATTATTTGGATTCAGCTATTCGCACAATTGAATGGGCAGAGAGATGTAAAACTGCTCACGACTCTAATTTAGAAAAAACAAATAAAAATCAATTAATTTTTGGAATTGCACAAGGGGGAGTTCACAAAGATATTAGACAAAAATGTGCATTAGCATTGCACAAAATTGGTTTTGATGCTGTTGCCCTTGGCGGGTTTGGAATTGGAGAAGCCCAAACCGATATGTATTCAATTATTCGCTCGGTGAAAGAAGTTTTGCCAAAAGATAATTTTACTTACATTATGGGTATTGGTTCTCCTCTAGAAATATTAAATTGTGTTGAAAATGGAGCTGATTGTTTTGATTCAGCATATCCTACAAGAATGGCTCGTCATGGATTAATTTTTACTTCAAGTGGGCAGATTAAGATTGAACGGGCAATTTACAAAGAAGATTTTTCTCCGGTTGATAAAGCGTGTGATTGTTTTGTCTGTAAGAATCACACGCGTGCTTATTTGCATCATTTGTCAAAGACCTATGAACAAAATGGTCTGATGCTTTTGTCTTACCACAACACTTATTTTATTGCAAATTTGCTAAAAGAGATAAGGCTCGCAATTAATGAACATCGATTTGAAAAGTTCAAAAAAGATTTCGAGCAAAAGTATAAATCCAAGTAAAGAATTAATGTGTAGTTGATTGGAATGGCTGTTGTTGTGAAAAAACCAAAAGTTGGAGATTGGTCTATTGTTGGCACTACAAAGCGTCGTGCTACAATTGAAGCAATGTCTGCAAGTATTGGTGGAGGGCCGACCGGCAGAAGTTCAAAAGAAAGTGTTAAAACAATCCTTGAAGGATCCTCAAAAGGAAAAGATTTATTGAAAGCAATTGAAGTTGCAAAAAGGGAACGAGCAAAAAGGTTAATTGGGCTTAAAGTAATCCGATCAATTCAAAAGGATTTAAATGCGGCTCGTGTAAAAAATGGTTTTTCTCCAATGGTTCCTAAGAAAAGAAAATAATTGTAAGCGTGTATTTAGGGAGTTATTTTTATGAAAAAAACTTTTGTAATTACTGGGGCTGCTGCCACAGGAAAAACAACTTTGATTGAAGAACTTAGAAAATTAAATATTAATTGTCAAGATGAACTTGCGAGGGTTGTAATTAATGAAGAGCTTGAAAAGAAAAGTGATTTAGTTCCTTGGATAAACTTAGAAGGATTTAATGAAATTTTACTTGCAAAGTTTATCGCCCAGCATAGTTCTCTTTCAGAGGATTTGCAGTTTTTAGACCGAGGTATCCCAGATATTATTGGGTATTTACAGGCTGCTAAAAAACCAGTTCATGAAAAGTTTAACATGGCTGCAAAAAAATATAGGTATTCAAATAAAGTTTTTTTTACCGAGCCTTGGAAAGAGATTTATGTTACTGATAATGCAAGAAGGGAACCGTTTGAGCAAAATGTGAAAATCTCTGATGCGTTGATGAAAAGTTATATTGACGCAGGTTATGATTTAATTTGTATTCCAAAACTTTCGGTTAAAGAAAGATTAGAGTTTGTGTTAAAAGAAGTTGGGCATAAACGTGTAAAACCCTAGTCCCTAGCAAACCTATTTTGGGACAAGCTCTAGTTTATTATTCTTTTTTGTTCTATTTCTTTTATGGTTCGAGTTACTTTGGTTGGGGCAGGAGATATTAAGTATCATTACACCGAGCTTCTGAAAATTAAGGAAAAGAAAGTTGAACTTCACTTGAATAGTATCGCAAAAGCGTTGAAGGATTCTGATTCTGAATTAATTGTTACCCCTGATAGGGGGGTTTCTTTTGAAGTTGCTAAAAAGTATAAATCTTTTAGTGGAAAAAAGGTTACTGCGCTTGCTCCACTCTCAGATAAACGTTGGGGTGTAAAGCACATTCAAAGTTATTTGGATGAAACACAAAATGGAAAGAAAATTGTTGATAATACAATTGATACTTTGAATTGGTTGGAGCATGATTCCACGCATAATATGTTTGGGGATGTCACTTTGGTTTTGGGGCATACTCTTGGTGCGACAAGAGAACTTTGTGGAGGATATTATCTGTATAAATTATTTGGCGGAGCAAAGCCCGAAGCAAAGATTGCAATGGAGAAAGTGCATCCAATGATTAGTGCAGGTTCAAGAATGCCTTTTCACACAATTGTTTATTCCCCTTTTGTAAAAGATAGTCTTCCGATGGAGATTGAAAAATATATTGAAAAACTTGGTTGTAAAGTATTTTATGTAAAAAATTCTAAAGAACTTTCAAATTTATTAAAAAAATTAGGGAAATGAGTTTACTTTTAGTGTTTTTATGATTTATTTACAAGAACCACTTAATTTTAATCCTAAATTTGAAATAGTTTCTTGTTTTGTTGAGTTTAATGGTGGCTTTGTTCTTCTTCATCGTCAGGATAACAAGAGCCAGGGCAATACTTGGGGGATGCCTGCAGGCAAAGTTAAACTTGGTGAAAAAATTCTTGATGCGATTGTTCGTGAGTTGCTCGAAGAAACAGGTCTTGCAATCAGTTCAGACAAATTAGTATATTTTAATAAGATTTTTGTTCGCTCTGATGAGTATGATTTTATTTACCATATTTTTGTTGCAAAATTTAATGAAAAACCATTAATTATAATTTCTCCAAAAGAGCACAAAGCCTTCAAGTGGGTTACCCCAAAAGAAGCGTTGCATATGCCTCTGATTCATGAATTGGGTAATTGTATTAAGCTGTATTACAAGGTTTAATTTGCCGCTGATAATTTTGAAATGGTTTTACTTTTTAGTTATTGCTTTGTTAGTGAGTAGTTCTTCTACCATTTCTTCCCAAAACTGTTTTAGTTCAGGAAAGTCATTCAAATACTTAAGTTGTTTTGCCCTTAGTTTTTCTTCCGTGTAGTTGCATTCAATCCATTCTTTTTTTGATTTGAGGGATTGAAGCATTGGATCGAGTACATCAATTGCTTTTGCAAATTTTGATTCAATTGTTTTTCTTTCATGGTATTCTTTGTTAAGTTCAATAATTTCTCTTGCAATTTCCGTAGGAAGTTCTTTTTCTAATCTTGCTAATGCTTGTTTTTCTTCAATCTCTTTTTTTTCTCTTGCAAGTTCATTCAATAAATCTGCATCTCCGGCGTATATTTCGGCGTAGTCGTGGTAAAGCAAAAGTTTGATTACTTTAAGTTCATCAATCTCAGGATATTTTTTCAAAAAATATTCTCCAAGAGCAATTGCGGAGAAAGTGTGCTCCGCGGTTGTTTCGTGTCTTTCTCCAGCATAAGGTGTTCGTGAAATTTCTTTTAGTTTGAGTGGAATTCGTAGTTTATCTCGTAAGTTCATTAAAGAATTATGTGAATTAACTATAAAAATAGTTTTGTACTTGGAAAAATCCAAGTACAAATTAAAGTTTATTTCTTTTTTACTCTTCCGCGTCTTCTATTCCATTTTCAGTTATTCTATACAACGCTTCTCCGTCAGGTAATGAAGGGGAGTCAACTAATTTTGCAACTCTTTTGTCTTCTTTACTCTTTCGTAAATAGAGTCTTGTTTTTGAAGCGTGTCCTACAACGTTTCCTCCAACTGGTTCAGTTGGATCTCCAAATAAAATATCTGGTCTTGACATTACTTGGTTTGTTACAAGTACTGCAACATTACTTAACTCAGCAAGTTTTTGTAAGGTTCTCATGTGTTTACTTAGTTTTTGTTGTCTTTCAGCTAGGGTTCCTCTTCCAACGAATTCTGATCGGAATAGTGCCATTAGTGAATCAACTATTACTAATTTGATGTTGTGTTCTTTCACCATTTCTATTGCTTTATCTGCAAGTATCATTTGGTGTTCTGCATTGTATGCGCGTGCTACGTGGATATTTTTTAGTGCTGCATCAACATCAAGTCCAAATTTTGTTGCAACTTGTATTACACGTTCTGGTCTAAAAGAATTTTCAGAGTCAATGTATAAGCATCCTCCTTCTAGTCCGCCCATTTCTTTTGGTAATTGTACAGTTACTGCGGTTTGGAAGCACCATTGTGATTTTCCGCTCGCCATTTTTCCATATACTTCAGTAATGGATTGGGTTTCTATTCCTCCTCCAATTAAAGTGTCAAGTTCTTTTGATCCTGTTGTTATTCTTCCCACAAGTTTTCTTTTTTCAGCTAAAATATCCGCTGTTTCAAATCCCATGTCAAGAGAATCTCTTGCCGCTTTGATTGCTTTTTCCGCAGTTCCTTCTCCTAGTCCTGCTATTTCTTTTAGTTCTATTGCGCTTGCAGTTGCTATTTGTTCAAGAGTTTTGTATCCTGCGTCAGCGAGTTTTTTTGCTGCTCCGTCCCCTACTCCAGGAAGGTCTTCTATTGTTTCATATTTTTTTGTAGCCATTTTTTCACCACCGTATAGTGCTTTTTGAGTTCGACTTCGGCTAAAAAGTTGATCCCGTTGCACTTAACAATAACGTATTTATGTTCCGACCTTTATAAAGAACTAACTGACCATTTTGCCGGTGCAGTTATGGAGAAATTATTTTCCTAAAGTTTCCTCCTCCGATATGCCTTGTATTATTCCTTTTTGCCAATTTGAAGCATTATTCACTTTTTGAAGTTATTTTTGTTATTTTGGGCAAGTTTTTTCTGCTTTGTTTGGAAAAATATTCCTTTATTTGCCTTACTTTTTTCTTTTACGTATTTAATAGAGTGTTAAAACAATTTCAAAACATTTTTCTCTTTGGATAAATATTTCCTTGCCAAATTGCTTTTGTTTTCATTGTGAAAATAAGCTTTATTAACCCATCCTACAACTGATTGGAAGTGCAATTTTTTTGCATGATTTTTCAAAAAAGTTTTGAAATAATTCAAAAGTTTTGAATAATTTTGCAATTGCCTACTAGTCAAAAAATCCAACGTTGGTTTTTTTGATGTCGTCTTGCCTTGACGTAAGAATGGCAAAAATTGCAAAAGTAGTTTTGGGTGGTAGTTTTGGTGAGTAAGAAAAAAGACTTTGTTTATTTAGTGCAAAGCGTTTCGACTGAAAAAACAGTGAATTCAGTTATTGCAGAATATTTTGCAAGTTTGTCAGTTTCATTTGAGAGTGTAAATGATTTTGTAAAAGAAAATAAATTTGCATGCAGCGTTTTGTTAGCTTTGTTTATTGTAAGTAGTTTTTTACTTAGGGGTTTTTAGGGGTGTTTTTATGCATGAATTTGAAGAATTAATTAGTTGGCTTGATTCGCAAACTGAGCGAGTCCCATTACAAAAAAGAATGGTTTCAACAAGAGTTGCCAGAAGAAATCTAAACTGATTGGGGATATTGTATGTCTAAGAAAAAATTTGATAATATTGTTTTACCTTTGCAATCAAACAATTTTGTGGGGCAAGAATTTCTTACCAAATTAAGTTTATTGTTTAGTGGGGATTACACAAAAAAAGCAAAAGATTTTTTGCTTGCATATTCTTTTGCAATATATTTAATGTTTTCTCTCGTTTCGTTTGTTTTAATATTAATAAATGTTTTATTTTTTCCATTGTTAGTGTTGGGTTTAGTAAAAGTGTTTGATTCTTACAAGTTTTATTTAATAAAAAAAGATTTTGAAGAAAATGGAATTTTTTAATTAATTTGTATTAGTTTGAAAGCTTATTTTTTCTTTCATACTTTTTATAAGTAAACCCTGTTTTTTCAGTACTTAACACTTCTTTCCACTCTGAAAAATTTATTTCAGGAAAGTAAGTGTCTCCTAAATAATTTTCTTTTACCCAAGAAATATGTAACACATCCGCTAATTCTAATGCTTCTTTGTAAATTCCTGCGCCTCCAATAAAGTAAGCATCTTTGCCTATTTTTTTTGCTTCAATTATTGCTTTAGGAATATTTTCGCACACAATTGTTCCTTTTTGCGGAGCCAAAGTAGAGCTTACAATAATATTTGTTCTATTAGGTAATGGCCTAAATTTTTCAGGGATTGAATTCCAAGTATTTTTTCCCATAATTACAGTATTCTCAGTAGTCAGTTCCTTAAATAGTTTCATATCTTCAGGTAAGTGCCAAGGTAATTTTCCGTTTTTTCCAATTACTCGTGCAGTAGTCATTGCCGCAATAATGTGTAGTTGCATAAGAGTAAGTTTTTCTTTTGCAGTTTTTTTCTTAAACCGCAATATCAAATTTAATTGTCGGGTGGCTTTGGTAATTTTCAATTACTGTGTCAGTTGATTTCCACTCAAATATATTTGTGAATGGTTCTGTTTTGATTGTTGGTAATTTGTATAAGTTTTGGTCTCTTGCAAGTTGTTCTTTTGCTCCTGCTAAGTGGTTTTCATAAATATGTACATCTGCCAAGAATCCAACTAGTTTTCCTTCTTTTAGTCCTGCTTCTTTTGCAAGTAAATGTAGCATTAATGCATAACTTGCAATATTGAATGGTAGTCCTAGCATTGTGTCTACAGAGCGTTGGTTCCAAAGTAAATTTAATTTGTCTCCAATTACAGTTACTTGAAATCCGTAGTGGCAAGGAGGTAGCGCCATGTTTTGTATTTGTAGTGGGTTCCAAGCCATTACTATCATTCGTCTATCATTTGGATCGCTCTTTAATTTGTCAATTACTCTTTTTAGTTGGTCTACTCCTTTTCCTTCATAATTAGTATCATAGTTTTCATAATTTGCATTAAAGTGTCTCCATTGGAATCCATATATTGGTCCAAGGTCTCGTTCTTCTAGCATTTTCTTTTTTGCTTCTTCTGAGTGTCCATATGCTGCTTTTAGTGGTGAAGCCCATTCGTCCCAAATGTGATTGTTTCTTTCTTGTAACCATTTTTTGTCTGTTACTCCGTTAATAAAAAATTGTAATTCGCTTGCAATATTTTTAAATGGAACTTTTTTTGTTGTAAGTAAGGGAAAACCTTTACTCATATCATGTTCAAACATTGCGCCCGCGATTGCAAGAGTTTTTACTCCTGTTCGGTTATCCTTCCAAACTCCTTCATCAAGAATTTTTTTAACAATGCTTAAGTATGCGTCCATTGTATTTCAACCCAAAATATTTTTGTCCTCTCTTTACTTAAACATTTCTCCAGACTTCATTTTTTCGTAATTTTCAATTAGATGTAAGAGTTCATGATAAATTTTTTTCTTTGCATTCGGAATTGTTTCCCAAGAGTACTCCGTATGTTCTTCACTAAGTTTAACATTATTTTTTCCTTTTAACTTGCAATAAAAATTAATTCCAGTTATTACTTGCCCATCCTCTCTAGTAAAGTGTTTTGTTCCAATTGGGCAAATAACTTCAATTTCAAGTCCCGCTTCTTCAAGTGCTTCTCGTTTTACTCCATCCACCGGATCTTCTTCTAGGGAGATTCTTCCGCCCGGGAAATCCCAAACCCCTGGTTTATGTGGGTCATTTAATCTTCTTTTGATCAAAAGTATTTTTCCTTTGTCCACAATTAGTGCTTTTGCTGCTAAAGAAAAGTTAGTCATTTTTTCACAACAGATTTTTGCAAGAGTGTTATTAAAATGGTTTTCATTAACTTCCCAAAGTTTTTATTTTAAGAGTCCTCGCAGTTTCTTTTATATTTTCTTTGTTTCTCGCTACTAGTAGGGTTGGTGGAAGTATGTTTGATGCTATTAAGAAATTTGATCCTGAAATTTATCAGTATATTTTGGATGAAAAAGAGCGTCAAATGGAAGGAATTGAATTAATTCCTTCAGAAAATTTAGTTTCAATGGCGGTTTTAGAAGCGTTAGGTTCTTTTCCAACAAACAAATATGCAGAAGGTTACCCTGGTCACAGATATTATGGCGGTAATGAAGTAATTGACAAAATTGAACAATTAGCGATTGATAGATTAAAATTATTGTTTGGTGCAGAGCATGCAAATGTTCAACCAAATAGTGGTTCTCCAGCAAACATGGCAATGTATTCAGCATTAATGCAACCCGGCGATAAAGCCATGGGACTAAAACTAACCGAAGGCGGTCACTTAACTCACGGGCATAAAGTAAATTTTTCTGGAAAAATGTATAACTTTGTTCAATACGGAGTTGACAAGGAAACAGAAATGTTAGATTATGATAAAATTAGAAAACAAGTTTTGGAAGAAAAACCAAAATTGGTTTTAAGTGGTTACACTGCGTATCCAAGAAAAGTTGATTTTAAAGAATTTAGAAGTATTTGTGATGAAGCTGGTGCTTATTGTGTTGCGGATATTGCGCACATTAGTGGTCTTTGTGCAGCAGGGGTCCACGAAAATCCAGTTCCTTATTTTGATGTAGTAACAACTACTACTCATAAAACATTAAGGGGTCCAAGAAGTGCCGTAATAATGTGTAAAAAAGAATTTGCAGAAAAAATTGACAAAGCAGTTTTTCCAGGTCTTCAAGGAGGACCTCATGAACATGTAATTGCAGCAAAAGCTGTTGCGTTCAAAGAAGCTCTTGAACCTGCATTCAAAGATTATGCAACTCAAATTGTAAAGAATGCAAAAAGATTAGCAACAGAACTTCAATCGCACGGATATAGATTAGTAACAAATGGAACAGATAATCACTTAATTTTAGTTGACGTAAGAAAAAGTGGTATTAGTGGTATTGATGCGGAGAAGGCGCTAGAAAAAGCCGGAATTTATTGTAACAAAAACACAATTCCTTATGAAACAGGATCTCCTTGGGATCCAAGTGGAATTAGAATTGGAACTCCCGTTTTGACAACCAGAGGGATGAAGGAAACAGACATGGTTGAAGTTGCGAGATTTATGCACGAAGCCCTCCAAGCTCGGGCAGATGATGCAAAATTAGCAAAAATTAAAACAAATGTTAAAGAATTTTGCAAGAACTTTTTATTTTACAAATAGTTCTTGTTTTTTAGAAAACCTTGCCAAAGGAAAGAATTTATACTAATTCTTCCTTAGTCTATTGCATGAAAAAGTTCTTTTTAGGGTTATTTTTTGTTCTGTTATTCACTTTAACCTTTGCCGCAGAGTGTAGTTTTAGTTCTACAAGTGCTAAAGAATTTAATTTAGCGTTTCTTGTAAAAAATGATTTTGTTTCTGATGTTAGATTGACTTTGGTTGTTCCCTATGCTGAAGAGTGCTTGCGTGCGCAAGGGGTGAGTGGTAATTCTTTTGAGTGTTCTGAAAGTATGCTTCCTGCAAATGATGCTTTTTTCAAAAGTCTTGGTTTTTTTTCAGGAAAAGGAGTTTGTAATGCAGTTTATGGAAATGGTTTGTTAACAGTTGAATTTTCTACTCAAACAGACATGCTTGTAAATAAGTTATCAAATAATAATGTTGAAATTTCTTTTAGAGAGTGGCAGCCAGTTGATAGCGCTAACGAAGCCTCACTAAAAAATACTTTAACAATTAAAATTCCTGATGGGGCAAAACTTACCTCTTTTTATCCAATGGCCGACCCTAATGGAAAAGCAGATTTTGATAAAGGAATTGTTGTTTGGGATCCGATTCCATCTTCAAATAAAAAACCAAGCGTGAAGTTTGCAATACAAGACAATTCTTTTACTTTGTTTGCAGGAGTTTTAGTTTTGGTAGTTATTTTAGCAGGGGCAGGATTTGTAATACTAAATAAGCAAAAATCTTCTTCCACATTAGTTCAAGCTAAAACAATTAAAGCAAAAATGGTTGTGCTCGAGCAGGATTTTATGAAAGGGAAAATGGATGAAACCACTTACAGGAGATTAATGGAGCAATATCAGATTCAATTAACTGAATTAAAGGTTGAACTTGCCAAAAATAAACCAAAAGAGAGTTGATTTTGCTTTTTTTTGTAATTTTTTTTATTTTTTTATTAGTTTTCTTAATTTTTTATTAAAAAAACTGTTTGTTAAATAATTAATTAATTCTTTCACACATACTTGGACACTTTTCCAAACTTATTTTGTATTTTTTGTTAGTTTTTCTTACCCTTTTGTTGATTTATTGGACATTTTTTTAGTTTTTTTGACCTTTTATAGTTTTGGGGGGTTGTTTTTGTGAACAGCATGGTTTTGTACAGTAAGCTTTTTATATAACAGAAATCTTCTTGTCTTGGTTGGAATTTTTAGAAGAAATTTCAAATAGAAATAAAAAATAGAAATCAAAAATAAGTGATAAGAAATTTTGGGGTGTTGCCTTTGCCTAAGTTTGTAATTAAGAGAGACGGTTCTAAAGCGCTTTTTGATGAGCAAAAAATTTCTGCTGCTATTTGGAAAGCAGTAATGGCTGTTGGGGGCACTGATAAAGAAAAATCTGATGCTATTGCTAAAGAAGTTGTTGAAAAGATTGCAGCAAAATATGGTTCTGATGGGCTTCCAAGTGTTGAAGAGGTTCAGGATTTAGTTGAAACTACTCTAATTAAAGGCGGGCACGATAAAACTGCCAAAGCTTACATTTTATATCGTCACCAAAGAGAATTGTTAAGAAAAACAGAAGACATGGTGAACAATTTTGAAATAATTAATCAATATATCTCTCAAGAAGATTGGAGAGTAAGAGAGAACTCCAACATGGCTTATTCTTTACAAGGAATGAACTTTAACATTGCTGGAAGAGTTGTTTCTAATTATTGGTTGGGTAGAGTTTATCCAAAAGAAATTGCTTCCGCTCATAAAAATGCAGATTTGCACATTCACGATTTGGATTGTTTAGCAGCTTATTGTGTTGGTTGGGATTTGAAACAATTATTGCTTGAAGGATTTACTGGAGTAAGAGGAAAAGTTGCTTCAAAACCAGCAAAGCACTTACGAACCGCATTAGGTCAAATAGTAAATTTCTTTTACACTCTTCAAGGAGAAGCTGCAGGTGCTCAAGCATTTAGTAACTTTGACACTTACTTAGCTCCATTTATTAGATATGATAATTTGGATAGAAAAGATGTAAAACAAGCAGTTCAAGAATTTATTTTCAATACCGCAGTTCCAACAAGAGTTGGATTTCAAACTCCATTCACAAATATTACAATGGACTTGAAAGTTCCTTCACACATTGCTCACGATCCAGTAATCATTGGCGGTAAACCAATGGAATTAACTTATGCTGATTTCCAAGAAGAAATGGATATGTTGAACGATGTGTTTTGTGAAGTAATGACTGAAGGGGATGCGAGCGGAAGAATATTTACTTTCCCAATTCCAACTTATAATATAACTGTTGATTTTGATTGGGATAATCCAAAGTATGATCGAATTTGGGAAATGACTGCAAAATATGGAATTCCATATTTCTCAAACTATGTTAACTCTGACATGAAACCTGAAGATGCAAGAAGTATGTGTTGTAGATTAAGATTAGATAATAGAATGTTAAACAAAAGAGGAGGGGGATTATTTGGAGCAAATCCTTTGACAGGAAGTATTGGAGTAGTTACAATTAACATGGCGAGAATTGGGTATTCTTCAAAAACTGAAGAAGAGTTTTACCAAAAACTTGGTAAATTAATGGATTTAGCAAAAGAATCTTTAATAATTAAAAGAAAAACAGTTGAAAGATTAACAAACCAAGGTTTGTATCCGTACTCTAGTTTTTACTTGAGAGGAATTAAAGAACAAACAGGAAATTATTGGACGAACCACTTCTCAACAATTGGTTTACTCGGAATGAATGAAGCATTAATTAATTTCATGCAAAAAGATATTACTACAAAAGAAGGTTTGGAATTTTCAGTTAAGGTTCTTAATTTCATGAGAGATAGAATCCAAGGTTACCAGAACGAAACTGGGGATATTTTTAATTTGGAAGCAACTCCTGGTGAAGGAACTTCAAGAAGATTTGCTTGGGCAGATAAGAAGCAGTATCCTGATATTATTGTTGCAAATGAAAAGAATTTCAAAGAGCACAAAGCCGCTCCGTATTACACAAATTCTTCTCAGTTGCCAGTGAATAAGCATTTGGATTTGTTTAGTGCTCTTGATTTGCAAGATCCTTTACAAACTCTTTATACTGGGGGAACAGTGTTCCACGTATTTTTGGGAGAGAAGTTGCCTTCAAAGGAAGCAACAAAACAATTAGTGAAGAAAATAGCACACAATTACAAAATGCCATACTTCTCACTAACGCCAACATTCAGTGTTTGTCCAATTCACGGATATATTGCAGGAGAACACGAATATTGTCCGATTTGCGAGAAGGAGTAAAGTTGTTTAATTGATTGTTAATATTTATTGGAGGTGAATAAGATGGTTAAAACAAAATGCGAAGTTTATTCCAGAGTTGTTGGTTATATTAGACCAGTAAGCAATTGGAATGATTCAAAACAAGCAGAGTTCTCTGATAGAAACATGTTTGATTCTAAAGAAGAACCTAAGGAAGATTGTGGTTGCCAATAGTTATTGTAAGTTTTATTGTGATGGGTTGCTATTATAGCAATCCATTGGCAATCCAATCTTATTTTTAATTTTATTACGTTGATTTATTATTTTTATGATTAGTTTTTTGTTGTGATTGTATGTTTATTGGTGCACTGCAAAAAACAACATTGACTGATTTTCCAGGCAAAGTAGCTTGTATTGTTTTTTTAGTGAATTGTAATTTTAAGTGCAAATTTTGTTACAATAAAGAATTAACCGCTTACAAGTATTTCAAAAAGAGTAAACGTGAGTTAGTTGAAGAAAAAGATTTCTTTGCTTTCCTTGAAAACAAAAGAAAAATGCTTGACGGGGTAGTAATTACTGGCGGAGAACCCACAATGTCTCCTGGTTTACATGAGTTTGTAAAAAAGATTAAAGCTATGGGGTTTGCAGTAAAATTAGATACTAATGGAACAAATCCTCAAACTGTAAAAAAACTTATTTCTGAAAAACTTTTGGATTATATTGCAATGGATGTTAAAGCTCCTCCTGCAAAATATTTTGAAATTACTCAATCAAAAATTCCTTTTGAGAAAATTCTTGAATCAATTGATCTAATTCGTGCGAGTGGCGTTCCTCACGAATTTAGAACAACCTTGTACCCAAAACTTGATAGTAAAGATTTGATTGAAATTTCTCATTTTATTCCAAAAGAAAAATGGTTTTTGCAGCACTTTCAGCCAAAACAAGCTTTGGATACTCCTTCAAGAAAATTAAAACCAATGAAGAATGAGGAAATTCATAAAGCAATTGACGAAATAAAAGAAAAAGTGGATGTAGTGGTTAGGGGAGAATAATTTTTTGTGTCCCTAGGGAATGTTTAAAATAATTTGTTGGAGAGCTTTTAGTATGAATAAACTTGTTTGTATTGTTGGAATGACTGGCGCGGGTAAGAGTGTTATTGCGGATTATTTAGTTGCAAGGGGTTATGGATTTTTACGATTTGGTCAATTGACTCTTGATGTTGTTAAAGAAAGAGGACTTGAACCTATTGAAGCAAATGAGCGTCCGATTAGGGAAGAACTACGAAAAAAATATGGGATGGGTGCTTTTGCCCTTCTAAATATTCCTAAGTTTGATGAATTATTAAAAAAAGGAAATGTTGTTGGAGACGGTTTATATAGTTGGGATGAATATAAAATTTTAAAAGAAAAATATGGTTCTAATTTAACCGTTATTGCAGTTTATGCTCCTCCCAAGTTGAGATATGAAAGATTAGTAAATAGAACTCTTCAAGCAACGGACACAAATTTAAGACACAGGCCAGCAACTCCTGAAAGTGCAAAAGCTCGGGATTATGCAGAAATAGAAAATAGTGCAAAAGGCGGTCCAATTGCAATGGCGGATTATACGTTGACAAATTTGCTTTCAGTTGAAGATTTGATTTCCCAATTGGAAAAGATTTTGCCAGAAATTGAGGCGTAGAAGGTTTAAGAAAAGATTTGTGTTTAATTGATGTGATTGTAATGGTTGAAAAAGTTGAAAGTTATAGACCCTCAAAAGAGGAGTATTATTGGAATATTGCAAAAGAAGTTGCACAGAGAAGTAATTGCATAAGCACTAAAGTTGGGGCAGTTATTGTAAAAGGGGACCAAATTATTTCTACAGGGTATAATGGGGCTCCAAGAGGAACAAAGGATTGTTTTGAACGTGGCGGATGTTTGCGTAGAGAACTTGGTATTCCTTCTGGTCAACGTTATGAAATTTGTAGAAGTGTTCATGCTGAACAAAACGCATTAATTAATGCGGCAAGAGCAGGGACTAGTGTTGTTGGTGCTACAATGTACCAATTTTTGGCTAAACGTGCTCCTGAGGGAGACAAATTTGTAAAAGCGGGGCCATGTTATATTTGTAAAAAGCAATTAATTAATGCAGGTATTGAACGGTTTGTTGGAAATGATGAGACTGGTAAATTAATTTCTTTTAATGTTTCTGATTGGATTAATAATTGGAATACAGGGGATTTCCTTGACAAAGAATTACTGTACAACTCAAATTATTCCCCTGACGAATTCAAGTATATGAGTTCAAAGAAATAATTTTTATGATTAATATGCAAAAGAAAGCTTTGCCCAAAAGAAGAGGGGGTTTTAGGGCTGCAAAACTTGTTTCAGTAGCCTCTAAAAAAAGATTTTTGGAAGTTTCTCCAAAGTTTTATTCAAAGCATAAATCCATTTTATTCCCAGCTTATAAAATAATTCTAAAAAATGTTTCTGCGCTTTCAAAAGCCCAAGTGGTTAGAGAAAAGGGGTTAGTAATTTCTCCGCTTACTACAGGATCAAATAAAGGGGCATATAATCGTTTATCTTTAAGAGTGGATTATGCTGGCGAAACTTTTTTTGTAAAACTTGGTTCGCATACCGCCACTGAAACAAGTGTGGCTTATGCAATGGCAAGAGATTATTTGGCTTCAATTGGGCACAGAATCGGGGAGTTTAAAGTTAAATTAGTTAATTATCGTTTGTTGTATAACCCGCGAGATAGTTCTACCTTAAAGGGGAGTCATAGGGGAGTTTTAGTTTCTGATTTTATGTCTTCTGATAGGTATGTAATGCTTGAAGATTTACAAAAACAAATGGGTTCAAAATGGCTGGATAGTCCTATCGCTAGGGCGTATACTACACTGAGATCAAATTTTGCGCAAAGAGGGCTTTTAGATAATGCTCTAAAAAATGTTTTCTATGATCCTAAAACAAAGACTTTCCAAGTATTTGATTTGAAAACAGATGGCGGTAGTAGTTAAATTATTTCTTTAACCATAAACTCGTTTGCCCCGGAAAAACTATTTGTTTTTTGGTAACCGAGTAATTTAATTTCTTTTCCGATTAATTTTCCATTTAGTTCTGCAATAAAAACATCCATGCTTTTTGCATTTAAATTATTTTCAATTTCTTCTTGAGTCATTCCAATTGCACTGAGTGCAGTGTTTCCAAAGAAGGTTGCTTTAATTCCTGCAGTATCATCTTCCACAAGTAAGGAAGCAACCGCTCTTTTTGAAGGAGTTGTTTCTCCGCAAGTTTCACAAAGTGCTCCATTTTCTGTTTTTTGTATTTTCTTTCCGCATTTTTGGCAAACTTCATACAAAAAGTTTCCGCGTTCTACTCCCATAACTTTTATTGAGATTGTAGAAGTTTCTCCATCAGTTAATTGATTAACTTTTTTTTCACTCACACTATCTTTTAATATTTGGGCAATACTTGGGATTTCTTTTGTGCTCGGAGTCATTGTTGCAGTGTATCCTAGGTGTAACTCTACTCCAAACCTTCCTTCTTTTGTGTAAGCATTTTTTATTTCAAAAACTTCTCCTTCGTTAGTTTTTTCTATTTCGTCCGCTTTTTCATTCCAAGCAGTTGCGCGTAATAGTGCCGTGCCATCTCCGAATTGGAACGAGCACAGTTTTCCTTTTCGATCTTTGCTTTCAAAATCCTTGCAAGGGAATTTTCTAACAATTCTTCCAACAAGGTTTACTCCATTCATTCCACTTTTTAGTTCTGATAATGCTGCAAAAGTTTCTTCTTTTTTATTTAAAATATTAATAATTCCATTAAATCCAAGCGTTACTTGTTTTTTCTCATTATAACTTGAAACGAGTATGTTGGATAATATTAGTTCGCTTCCGCGTGTGAGTTCGTATTTATCCGCTTGGTCATTCCAAAGGGTTACTCTTACTTCTCCGGTTGGATCGCTTAGAATAAATGATTTTAGTTTTCCTTTTTTTCCGCCTTTTTCAAATTCTTTGATTGGAAAAATAGCTTCAATTGTTCCTTTTATTTCAATTCCTTTCATCCCGTCAGTTAGTTGTCCAATTTGTATTTGTTCAAGTGCTTCTTGTTTTAGCCCAAGTTCTTTTTGTACCATGTATGCAGCGCCTTGCTCAGTTAGTAGTCCTGAAAATTTCTCTACTTTTGCTTTGATTAAAGTGCTAATTTCTTCTTCGCTCTTGCCTGTTTTTCCTGAAATTTCAGTAATTAGTGCAGTAATAGTTTGTTCAGTCATTTAACTTTCACTTAGATAATGAAAGTTTTGTTGGAAGTCTTTTATAATCTTTCTAGGGTAATTTGCCGGCGAAGTTGAGTTCCTCTCTATTACTTTGGCTTTCACTAGCAAGTTTTCTGCATTTTTTTCCAAGAGCAATCATTTTTATACTCCTTTTTTCTTAAATTTAGTATTAGTTAGTGGTTTTATGAAGGATGGAAAAGTTTACACAAAGTTACTTGCTGAACTTAAGGCACAGGCAGGGGCAGTTTTCTTAGTAATTGATCCTCCTAATCAATCTCCTGAACAAGCGGGTAAAGTAGCTGCTATTGCAGAGAAAGCAGGGGTTAGTGCTATTGCTGTTGGGGGTTCTTTAGGTGCGCAAGGAAAGATTTTGGATGATACTTTGACTGCAATTAAGGATAAAAGTAAGCTTCCTACTATTTTATTTCCAGGAAATATTGCAACTCTCTCAAAATTAGCTGATGCAACTTACTTTTTATCAATGCTGAATAGTAATGATCCTTATTATATTTCAGGGGCTCAGACTGCAGCATCTTTTCCAATAAAGAAAATGGGTCTTGAAGTTATTCCAACTTCTTATATTATAGTTGAACCCGGTAGGGCTGTTGGCTTTATGGGCAGAGCTCAATTAATTCCAAGAAATTTATCTTATTTGGCAGCAGCAAGTGCACTTGCTGGTCAATATATGGGCGCAAAGGCAGTAATACTTGAATCCGGTGGAGGAGCTCCAGAGCCAGTTCCTAAAGAAATGATTGTTGCAACAAAACAATCCATTGAAATTCCTTTAATTATTGCTGGAGGAGTAAGAACTCCTGAATTTGTGTTTGATTGTATTTCAAGCGGAGCGGACATTGTTCATGTTGGCAGCGCAATTGAAAAAACAAAACTTGATGCAGAAATTAAGTTGAAACTTGAAAAAATGGTTGAATCTGCAAAGCAAGGTGCAAAAGCTAAAAAATAATTTAATACATTTTTTTCAATCAATTACCTTCTTTTTAAGAGTTGAAAAAATGGCTTATTATAATAAAATCGGGCTTTTAGTTTTGAATTCTGATCAAACCAAATTCTTGGTTTGTATGAAAGCAAAATCTGCTAAAGATTATTTTTATTTAATGCCTGGTGGAAAAATAGAGAAAGGGGAAACAGATATTGAATGTTTAGTTAGAGAGATTAAAGAAGAACTTTCTTGCAAAGTTGATTTGCCTTCATTAAAATTTATTGCAGAGTATATTGATGTTGCTGCAGGCCACCCAGACAAAGAGGTTTCAATTAAATTATACTCTGGAAAATTAATAGGGTCTCCAGTTCCTTCAATGGAAATAAAAGAAATTCATTGGGTTGGAAAAGAAGCAGTCAATGATCCAAAAAATTCTCCAATTTCAACAAATAAAATAATTCCTGATTTAGTTAAGAATGGAATTTTGAAGTAAATTAGTTTGAATGCATTCATTTTTTCTTTTTGTTTAGCTCGTCTATAACTTCTTTTATTGCCTTTTCAAGTGAAATTTTTTGTTTGTATCCTGTTTTCTCGAGTTTTGAAATGTCATAATTTCTTTCTTTGCTTAAGTGTCTAATATTTTCTTTTGTTAATACTTTCATTCGGAGTATTTTTCCAGCAAGTATTCCAATAAATGTTGGAATGTGTTTAACCCCAATTTTAATTCCCATTTCTTTTTGTACCATTTCACAAAATTCGTTTAGTGTTTTCTTTTCTTTTCCGCTTACTAAATATATTTCTCCGTTTTCTCCATGCGTGAGTATTTGTACTATTGCTCTTGCAAGTTCTTTAGTATAAACTACTTGAAAAGTATTTTTTCCTGAGCAAGGCAAGGGGTAATCTTTCTCTAGCATGTGGAACATTTTTCGCCAGTATTCATTTGGCCCAAAAACCATTGCGCTTCGAATAACTATTGCTCCAAGTTTGTTCTTTGCACTGAGAACTATTTTTTCTCCTTCCACTTTACTTTTTTCATAATCATTTTCTGGATCTATTTGGGTGGTTTCATCCACTTTTTCTTTGGTGTTCCCATATACGGCTGTGGAACTCATGAAAATTAATTTTTTTACTTTTGATTTGATTGCTGCGCTAGTTACTTGCTGGGTTCCTTCCACGTTTATTTTCCAAAGAGAAGGGTTTTCGTTTTCAATGATTCCTGCTAAGTGTATTACTGCATCGATTCCTTTCAGGGAGTTAAGTAACTGGTTTTCGTTAAGAATACTCTTTCCATTTACTAAATCAAACTCAATGATTTTGTGCTTTTTTTGTTTTAAAGCCGAAATAACTTCTTTGCCTACAAGTCCGCCAGATCCAGTTACAAGTACTCTCATAGTCTTCATCTTCTTTACCTAATTTAGTTTGTTTCTTTTCTTAAACCTTACAGAAACAGTATGCTAAGAAAATTTGGTTGTGCTAGTGCTGCAAGTACTCCTAGTAGTATGAATGGCCCAAATGGAGGCAATCCTCGTAGAACGTAAATGCTTGTGATTTTGTGTTTTTTTAAGAGTTGTATTTCTTTTTCTCCGATGAGTTGTTTTCCTTTTAATAGTTCAATTACTTTTGCAAGGTTTCTTCCTTCGGCAATAACTTCATCGTCCTCTAAATCCTTTAGTGCTATTTTTTTCTCAAAGAAATTTTTCTTAATTCCTTCTTGGAATGCAATAAAAATCAATCCAAAAATAATTGGGATTGTTAGTAGTTCGGCCACAGGGAGTGCAACGTATTCTTTCAAAACCATTATCCCAAAATAAACAATAATGATTATTCCAAAAATTATTGCTTTTGTTATTCCATTTTTATTTTCGTTTAGGTTGATTCCAACTCGGGCGTATTTTATAAAATAATAAATTGCATAGAATACCATCGCACTCATGGCTGCAAAGAATATTGTGGTAACTAAAAAGAAATAATCGTTGTATGGGTTAAGTAATGCTATGGATGCAAATAATTTTACATCCCCTCCTCCAATTTTTCCAAGTTTGTAAGTAATATAAAGTAAAATAAATATAATTGTCCCAACAATTAAATTTGTCCATTGCATTTGTAGTATTGAAAGAATTATCCCCAAAACAATCATGGGGATTGTAACATAGTCGTAAATGTATCCGGTTTTTGCATCAGTTATTGCGCCTGTCGCGCAACCAATTAGGAGTATTAGTTGTTGGAGTAGTTGAAGCATCTGAATAGTTAGAGTTTTTTTGTTTAAATTGCTTTGCTTTTGAAAATAAGTGGGGGTATTTTCCCCCACTGAATTTGCTATTTTTATATCATGTCTCCTATTAGGATTATTTGATTTTCATCCAGGATAGTTGCTTCGCTTGTTATTAGGTCTTGATCGGTTGCGATCATATCGTTTGTCACACTGTTTTCGTCTGTTATCCAGCTTGCATCAATTTCTGATGAAAGAGTGTTTTCATCTGATGCAGGCAAATTATTTTGTTGGAGCTGGGTGCACCCTAAGAGAACGAATGCAGTGAGGAGCATTAATCCAATTAGAGGGTAGTGTATTTTCATTTAGTTCCCTCCAGTTCCATTTCCTTGAGGGTGTGGGTTAATTCTTTGACTTGCGTGTGCTAGATCATTACTCAATTCTCGAAGTCTTTTTGCTCTTTGTTCAAATCCGTTTGCATTTGCATCTTTTGAACTGTTTTTTGCCCACTCGCTTGCTCTTTGAAGTTGAGTTTGTGTTCTTTTAATAATTTGATCCATTGCGTTTTTGTTTGCTTTTAGAAAAATCTCTTTTTCCGCAATCATTCTTTTTATTGCTCCTTCTTTAATTTTTGCTCCTGCAATTTGTTTTTGTTCTCCATTCAAATCTCTGTATGCGTTCATCAGTGCTTGTTTTACTTGGCCAGCACTAGCATTTCCGTCCGCTATTTTTTGGATGAGTTCAGGGTTAGTTACTCCCATTTTTTGAAGAAGAGCTTCTATTGTTTGTGCATTATTTGACCTTATTGCTTGTTTTATTTCTTCGTTTATTGCTTTTAGTTCGGTTTTGTCAAGTCCTTCCACAGCATCTTTTATTTCTTTTTTATCGTTTGAATCAAGCGCGGGTGCTGTTGCTTCCCGGAATTGTTTTGACAAAGTTGTTGCCTCGTTTTTCATTGCAATAAACTCTGCAACTTGTGTATTTTTATCAGTGCTTAAAGTCACATTCTGGATATCACTTACTAGGGATTCCATTAGGTTTAGTATATTTTGCGCCTCAGACACATTTGAATCTGGGTGATTCTTTTGGATTATTTCTACTACTTTCGCTCCGATGAGCACATTTTTTGTTACGCTCTTTTCTAGTTGAAGTAATCTAACTTCTGCTCCAAAAGGTGTTGTCATTACTTTTATTTCTTGTGCTGTATTAGCATCAATTACAAAATTAGTGTCCTCTGCGAATGCCATTGGCAATGCCGCAAGGATTACTAATAGTAATGCTGCTAAAGCAAATTTCTTTACTATCATAATTATTCCTCCGTTTTCCAGTTTAACAACTGGTGAATACAACCTATGCTTCCGGAACAACTATTATGCTTTGTGCGGAACAATGCGGAACAACTAAGAATTAGTTTTCATTCCTTGCTTCGCATTTACTTTCTATCCTTGAAGAAAATAAGCATTGTCATTCCTTTTCTCTCTTTTTGAATGATTTCTTTTCGTTCAAGCCCATCCAAATTCCTTGACAGGGATGCTTTTGGAAGGTTAGTAGCTTTTTGTATTTCTGCTTGGGTTGCTTTTCCATTATGTTTCTCTAAATAGTCTACTATTTGTAATTGTCTTTCTGTTAGTGCGTCCTTGTTGAATAAGGGTTTGGTTGTCTCTTCTTTCTTTTCAGGAGTTTTATTTTTGTTTATGTTTTTATAATACAAAAATGTTCCAAAAACTATAATTATTCCTAAAATAAAAAATAACCCGGAGTTAATTCCTGTGTTTTGTGTTTGGTTTATTGTGTAATCTGCATCAATAAAAAATGGAACTTTTTCTCCAGTGCCCGTAATCCCAAGTTCATTATTTTCAGTACTTATTCTATAAGTGCTTGGGAGGTTTAAATCAATTATTTGTGTGCCTTCGGGAAATTTAATTGTATAAATGTATTCTGAGAAATCCCCAGGAACATTTATTGCTAAATTCCAAATGGTTCCTTTTTTTGAAGTAAATTCTTGAGTACTTCTTGCGTTAAGATCCGGGTGGTTTGTTATTCCACTTAAAGAAACCTCTCCAGTTGAGGAGACCGTAATTGATAAATCCGCGTAGTATTCTTGAGAAAAAGCCGTGGTACTTATGCAAAGAAGTACCAATAGGGTCAAATAAAGTTTATCCATAGAGTATTTGCTACTAATAGTATTTTATTTCCTGCCGTGACGCAGTTTTCGTCGTGCAATAAAACCCACGCTTCTAGTGGGGGTTTTAGATTGCTTAAAACCCGCTTCGATTGCCGTTTGTCGATATCTTTTTAGCCTTAGTGCATAATCTGCTTCAGTTTTTGCACCTTTTCTAACTGGCGGGTCAAGCTCCATTCGAATTTTTAGTTTTTCCTTTACCCCTTGTGTAACAAATCTTGTGAGATTTAATCTAAAGTGGGGGCCGAGCTCTTTGTCGAGTAGTTTCATTAGAAGACTTGCATCTTCGGGAGACTTAATTCTGTATCTCATTGAAGGATTTCTTTTTGCTTCTTCAAAAATTATTTTTGGGCTTACTCCCTGTAAATTATTAATTACTGCTGTGAGTTCTCCGTTTCTTTTATCGATAAAACCCCCAATAGTTGCTATTCTAATTCCTCTGTATAGTACTTCAAATCCAAGTGGGCTTTCAGTGTATGGCACAAAGCAGCTTTGTAAAGTAAAGTTTACTGTTTTTTTCTGCCAACCTAACCAGTTCTTTGCAACTTTCATATTCACTCGCAATATCTTTTCTAATTCTTTTATGTTTGAAGCGCTAGTGTGTTGTATTGTGCGGTATAATAGTTCTGGAGTAAATCCTTGTGGATAAGTGCTTGCTTTTTTTGCTGTAAAAAAAGAGTTGCTTATTCTTTTCGCTGTTGGGGCGGCTTGGGCTTGGGCAATTCTTCGCGTTTCCATCGGAGGAATTCCTCGCGCATGGAGGTAAGGGGAGATTTTTCCAATTAGTTCCCCTAAAACTTCTTCGTAAACTACTTCTTCAGTTTCTTTTTGAGTTAGCATATATATTTCCTGTTTTCGTAGTATAAAAGTTTATTTCAACCTTAGCTTCTTCCCCATTTTTCTTCCTTGCATTTGGCGTAGCATGTCGCCTAGTCCTTTTTCTCCAAAGTTTTTCATTGCTTTTTCGCTTTGCATGTTTTTGAATTTTTTAAACATTTTTTTCATTTGTTTGAATTGTTTGAGTAGTTCTCGTACATCTTCTACTTTTACTCCAGCTCCGCGTGCTATTCTTTCTACTCTTCCTCTGTTGATTACTTCCGGATCTAATCTTTCTTGTTCTGTCATTGAGTCAATTATTATTTTGAAGTTATCCATTTTGTCTTGTCCGGCTTCTAGCATTTCTTTTGGTAATTTTACGCTTAGTCCGAGCATTTCGGCAACTTTGTTTAGTGGTCCCATTTTTTTTGTTGCTTGTAGTTGCTGATAGAACATTCGAAGATTAAAGTTTCCGCTCATGATTGCTTCAGGATCCAAATTTTCCATTTCCGCTTCTTTTGCTTTTTCAAGGAGTCCTTCTAAATCTCCATATCCCATTATTCTTGATAAGTATCTGTTTGCATCAAAGGCCTCAAAGTCATTTACTTTTTCCCCTGTTGAAATAAAATAAACACTAGCGCCAGTTTCGTTGCATGCAACAAGTGCCCCTCCTCCTTTTGAGCTTCCATCCATTCTAGTAATTATTACTCCATTAATTCCAACCGCATTGTGGAATGCTTGTGCTTGTTTTTTAGCCAAGTTCCCAATATCTGCTCCAATTACTAACCATTTTTCTTCTGCTTGGAATATTTTTTCTATTTCTTGTATTTCGCCCACGAGTTCTTCATCAAGTGCGCTTCTTCCTGCCGAGTCACAAATAATTAAATCACAATTTTTTTCAGTTAGTTCTTTTAGTCCTTGTTTTACTACTTTTGCAGCGTTGGTTTCTCCTTTAATTCCAAAGAATTCTGCTCCAGCGATTTTTGCATTTGTTTGGAGTTGTTCAAATGCAGCAGGTCTAAATGTGTCCGCACAAATTACTCCCACTTTTTTAGCTCTTTTTTTATAATAGTGTGCTAGTTTCCCTGCCGCAGTAGTTTTTCCTGCACCAAATAATCCGCATAAAAGTATTTTTTTGGGTTCTCTGGAGTTTTTTTAGTTCCAAGTAGTTCTACTAAAGAATCGTAAGTAATTTTTGTAACGTGCTCTCTTCTTGACATGGTTCCTTTAATTTCTTCAAATGCGCGTTCTTCAATTTTCTTAGAAACAGAAAATACTGTAGTAGTATCTACATTAGCAGCAATTAGTGCTCGTTGTATTTCTTTTACCGCTTCTTTGACTACTTCTTTGTCAATGGCGGCTGCGCCTTGGATTTTATCCATTGCTTTTCTTAGTGTGTCTCCTAGGCCCATACAGATAAGGTATTTACGAATAACTTTAAACCATTTGGTTGTGGGTGATTTTGGTGGGTTTATTGGAGAAAATAGATGGGAAAGCATACTTGTCGAGGGTTCTTTTTGATTCTTTTCTTTGCAATAGCCTTTTAAATAATTTAATTCATAGTAAGTAAGGTGATTTAGAGTGGATGCAGCAATATTTTTGATTTTAGGATTAGTTGGATTTGTAATTGTAGTTGGAATTGTTGGTGTCTTGGGAGTTATTGTTATTTATAACTCACTAATTTCTACTCTTAAAAAAGTTGAAAATGCTTGGGCACAAATTGATGTTCAATTAAAAAGAAGGGCAGATTTGATTCCTAATTTAGTTGAAACAGTTAAAGGTTATGCTAAGTTTGAAAAAGGAGTTCTTGAAGGAGTAACTCAAGCCAGAAGTGCATTAATGACTGCTAAAGGTCCAAAGGAATCTGCTAAAGCTGATAATATGCTTTCAGGCGCATTAAAAAGTATTTTTGCGGTAGCAGAAGCTTATCCAACTCTTAAAGCTAATGAAAATTTTAGAGCATTGCAAGAAGAACTTTCTAGTACTGAAAACAAAGTTGCTTTTGCAAGACAATTCTATAATGATATGGTAATGCAATGGAATACAAATATTCTAACTTTCCCAACAAATATTATTGCTGGAATGTTTGGATTAAATAAAGAAAAGGAATTCTTTACTGCAACTGAATCTGAGCGAGCTGCAGTTAAAGTTGATTTCTCAAAAATGTAAATCAGGTTAATTAATCTGAATCCCCCTAGTCCGGGGATTCTTAGTTTTTTAAGTGTGATTCCTTATGCCCACAATGGATTTTTATAAACAAATTTCTGACAACAAAAGAATGACTTATTTGTTATTCTTTGGTTTTTTTATTTTAATTGGAGTATTGGCTTCTTTTTTGGCGTTTATCCTTGGCGGGTTTAACATTTATGGATTGTCTTTTTTATTTATTTTTGGATTTTTCATTATACTTTACGCTTTAATTTCTTATTATTTTTGTGATTCTATAGTTACTGCGGTTTCGGGGGCAATTGAAACAAAACCTGATGATCCGTTGTATAAGAAACTTCATAATATTGTTGAAGAAATGTGTATTGCAAGTGGTCTAAAAAAACCAAGGGTGTTTGTAATTAATGATACTGCAATTAATGCGTTTGCAACTGGAAGAGATCCGGAGCATGCAATTATTTGTGTAACAACCGGGGCAATGACTCTCTTAACTCGTGATGAACTTCAAGGAGTTGTAGCTCATGAATTGTCTCACATAAAAAATTATGATATTAGGACAATGACTATTGCTGCGGTTCTTGTTGGAATTGCGGTTCTTCTTTCTGATTTGATTTTGAGAATTGCGCTTTACTCTAAGAGTGATTCTGATTCAAAGGATATGCGTCTTTGGATTATCCTTATTGTTTTTGCTTTAGTTTTAGCAGCTCTTACTCCTTTAATTGCTAATTTAATCAAATTATCAGTTTCAAGAAAGAGAGAATATATGGCTGATGCAGGTAGTGCTGAAATGACAAGAAACCCTCTCGGATTAGCTAGTGCTCTTGAAAAAATTGGTGCGGATAAAGAACCACTCGAAGCGGCAAACAAAGCAACGGCTCACATGTATATTTCTGATCCTTTAAAGAATACAAAAGGGATGTGGCTAAAAGGAATGTTTTCAACACACCCTCCGTTAGAAGAAAGAATTTCTCTTTTGAAAGGGATGAAACAGTAAGCCTATTAGTTTAGTTAATTCGCAGTTTCTTTTTTTAAGTTTTTTTATTTAAAGTATTCTTTCAAGTATGAACTCAGGAGTGAATTCTTTGAAATCATCATACCCTTGTCCTGTTCCAACGAAGAGTATTGGTTTTTTTGTTTTGTAAAGAAGTGAAATTGCTGTTCCGCCTTTTGCATCAGTATCGATTTTAGTCAAAATAAATCCGTCTATTCCCACGATTTCACTAAACTCAGAAACTTGTTCTAGTAATGTTTGTCCAACGTATGCTTCTCCAACATATAATTTCAAATCAGGTTTTGCAACTCTTTCAATTTTGCGTAGTTCTTCCATCAAATTTTTGTTTGTTTCTTGTCTTCCAGCTGAATCAATTAGTACTACATCAATATTTGCGGCTTCTGCGGCTTTTATTGCATCAAATGCAACTGCTGCAGGATCTGCGCCGTATTGTTGTTTTATTACGCGCACTTCTAGTTTTTTTGCATGCTCTTCTATTTGGTCAATTGCTCCTGCTCTAAATGTATCCGCAGCTGCAACAATACTAGTTTTTTTGTGTTTTTTCAAGTAGTGTACTAGTTTTGCAATTGAAGTAGTTTTTCCTGCTCCGTTTGGTCCAAGAATTAAGATTTTGAGGGGTTTGTGGGTTTTTATTTCTTCAAGTATGTTTATTGTTGGGGTTTTCATCATCTCTGTTAGTATTTCTTTTATTTGTTCTTGCAAATATTCATCAATGTTTTTTGCAGATACTTTTGATCCCACTAATCTTTTCTTAATTTGTGTAACAAGTTCAGTAGCTGCATCTTGTTCCACATCGCTTTCAATTAAACTTAATTCTAGCTCCCAAAGCATGTCTTCAATTTGTTTTTCAGTAATTTCTATTCCTCCGAATAGGAATCCTTTTAGTCCTCCAACTACTCCCACATTTGCTTTTAGTTCGCGTTTATCTTCGTCAAGTGTTTTTACATGAATGTCTCTGGCTTTTTCTTCGTGTACTTCTTTAGGTTCTTCTTCTTGTTCAACAATTTCCTTAACTTCTTCTTCCTCTTCTTCTAACTCCTCTTCAATTTCATCAAGAACTTGAGGTTTAATTTCAGGAGTTTTTTCTTTAATTGGTTTGATTTCTTCAACTTTAGGTTTTGTTTCTGTAACAATAGGTTCAATTTCTTTAACTATTTCTTCTTTCACTGGTTTTATTTTCTCTTCTTTTTTTATTTCTTCTTCAATTTCTGCAAACATTTTTCTTTCAAGTTCTTCAGCTAGCTCTTCTTTTGTTTTCTTTTTTACTGTTGGTTTTTCAGTTGTTGTTTTTTCTTCTTTCTTTCCTAGCCCTAGTAATTTACTTAATAGTCCTTGTTTTTTTGGTGCTTCGACAACTTTTTCTTTTTCGATAGGTTCGGTTTCTTTTTTAGCAGGTTTAATTTCTATTTCTTTTTTGGCTTCTTCTTTAACCAAAGGTTTTTGAGTTTCTTTAGTTTCAATGTGTTTAATTTCTTCCTTTTTTTCTTCTTTTTTAGGAGCGTTTGTTGGTTTGTGTTCTATGTGTTCCACTTTTTTGGCTTCTTGTTTTTGAGTTTCTTTTTCAGTAGAATCAGTTTTAGCTTTTTCTGTTTTTGGAGGGGTTTGGGTAATTTCTTTTTTTTCAATAACTTTTTCTTTAGTTTCCTTGACTTCTTCTTTAACAATTGTTTCTTTGAGTTTGTTTCCAAAATCTGAGAGTTTTTGCTTTAGGAATCCAAACATTTTACTTCATCCCTTCTTTTTTTAGGTAAATTTAAGTTGTTAGGATTTTATTTTGAAATAGTTATTGGTGATTGTTTTGAAGACAGTTTCTTTTTTTCAGCTTCGATTTGTTTTAGAACCCCTGCAATTTCAGTCAATCTATTGTGTGCAGTAGTGTATTCTTCTTGTGCTTTTTCAAATTGTTTCTTGAAGTTTTCCTCTCTTTCACTAAGCCATTTTATTGTATCTTCTGTATTTTCTTCAACGTATCCGTGTTCTGCAAATGCTCTTTTGCACTTAGTTACTTCTTTTGCTTCTACTTCTACAAGTACGCTTGCGCCAATGCTTATTTGCATTTTTCCGCTTTTGTTTTTCTTCATTTCTTCAAGTATCTCTTTAGCAACAGCTGTTTCTTTTACGAGTCCGAGTATTCTTTCAACAAGCATTTCTTTTGAGGACACATTTTGTTGTTCTTGTTGGAATAATTGCATTAATTCTTTTTCAGAGATACTTTGCCCAGCCATTTTAGTTCGCCGCCTTTAAACTTTCAAGCACTATATCAGTTCTTTTTAGTTTTTGTTTTCCGCCCATTTCTGCTAATATTTTTTCTTTTCCCATTTTTTCGTTTTCAGCTTTTACACTTTTTGTGAAACTGTATACGTTTCCTTTTTTCTTATATGTTCCTTTTGCTTCAAATGTTTTCATCAATCTCACCCATTTTTTCTTAATAAAGAAAAATAACCATTTATTTATTTAATGTTCCGTCTAACGCTTCTTCGATTCTGTTTATTTCGTAAGGGGTAGTGTTTTCTCCCATTACTATTCCTTTTGCGTTTGCAAGTACTGAGTTTCTAACGAAAGTGTCTCCTGTGTTTGCAGTTGAACTTCCTCCTTTAACTCCGAATGTTTTCTCCAGTATTTCTGCTTCTTCTTTTGAAATATTAGGGTTTACTAAGAATCCTTGCGAAGTTGAAAGCAAGCATGAACCAACAACATCTGTTCTTCCAATATTCATTTGAGTAAGAGTAAGTCCAGTTTTTCTAATCTCATCAACCGATCTTTTTTGTAAATCTTTTGAAACTATTGCTCCAACATCATTTACTTCAATCATATTCCCCAGAGCTTGTTCGGTAGGTATTATTTTTACTTTTATTTCTTTTTCGATAGTTTCAATTTCTTTGTCACTTGCATAAGATGGAACAAACGCGTATTTGTTGTTCATTTTTGCAAATGCTGCCAAAAGTGAACTTCCATAAATTCCTACTTTTACTGCTTTTACTTCTAGTGTTTCTTCAATACTTTTTAGGGCTTTTTCTTCCACTGATGGGGGTAAGAAGCATAAGGAGTCATTGCATATTCCAAATAGTCCCACGTAATGTGATCCAATTATTCTTGTTCTAATAATATTCATAATATCAAGTACAAAATTTAGTTTCTTTCTTCTTTTAAATTGCCTTCCTTTGTTAGAAAATCAGTGAAAAGTGGTATTTTACCACTCTTCACTTTTTTCTTTAACACCTGCTGGTGCAGGGGTTTAATTTTTTATTATTCTTTCTTTGTAGTTTTTGTTTCTTTTTTTGCTGTTGCTTTTTCAGCAGGTTTAGCTTTTTCTGTTTTTGCAGCTTCTGGAGCTTTTGGCTCAGCTTTAACTTCAGTTTTTGTTTCTGCTTTTGATGCTGTTTTCTTGTCTGACTTTGGAGTGTATTTCTCTTCAGGCAGCATTATGATTGCTTTTCCTTTTTCATTAACAATTTTTACTGTAACTTTTCTTGGGCAATTGTATTTTCCTCTTGACCAGAATAGTTCGTTTATTTTGTTACTGATTGAGAACTCCTTTAATCTTGTTTCTTTTCGCACAGTTTCTCTTAGCACGTAATTTGCGTTGATAGCTCTTTTAGTTACGGGCTTTTGAAATACTTGCTTTAGGTTCACTGTTATTGTTTTTTCTTTAAATTCTTTCGCCATATTTCATTCCCCCTATTCAACCTTTGCGGTTACGTGTTTGCTGTGTTTCTTGTGGTCCCCGCCTTTTCTTGTTTTAGCTATTTGTTTGTGCTTTGCAGCTGTGTATCTTTTCTTCATGTCAATATTTTTCCATGTTCTTTTTTGCTTTGTGCTCCAGATTCTTTTTCCGGCTTTTTGCATTAACCATACTGGTGCGTTAGTGAGTCCTGACCCGATTTTTTTTCTTTCACTTACCATGAAATCTTTGAATTCTTTTTCTTTGTGTCTAGCCATTATTGCTCACCGTCCTTTTTCTTAGTTACTTTTTGTGTTTTCTTGTCGTCTGCACCAGATTTATTGTGTCCTCTGTCTTGCATCTTTAGAGTGTCTTGTACTTCTTTCTTCTTCTTCTCATCGAATGCTTTTCTTTCTTTTACTTTTGGTGCGTATGCATCGTTCTTCATGTTTGTTTCAACAAGTTTGCTCATTGAGTTTAGTAATTGGAATCCTTTTACTGTAATTTTTCTTCCTTTTGGTTTTGCTTTTTCTAAGTATCCAGCTTTTTCAAGTGCTTGTACGCTTGATCTGATTACTTTTCCACTTGCTTTGTAGTGGTGTTCTCTTTTTACTCCTTTATTTCTTCTTCCACCATAATAGGTTCGTAAAGCTTCTGTTCCTAGTACTCCCCATTTGAATGCTCTATAGAGTATACTTGCTGCTCGAACTTGGAACCAGTCTTCTCTTTGCGGAGCTCTTTCGTTATGAACCCCTGTTTTTACATATTCTGCCCAAGCTGGAGAAGGAATTTCTTCGCCTAGTTTTTTGGCAGTTTCTTCGATTAAGTACCCTGCGGGTACATCATGTATTCCCATTTTATCACCTAACATTTTTCAGTCAAATTTGCTCAATCCCCAAAAGGAGAGCTATAAGACTTATTACAGAAAACCCCTCTAATAACCTTTAAAAAGCTGCTTTTTGGCTTAGTTTGGCGTGTGATAGTAATCAATTGTTAGGTTTGGGACGTTAATGTCTTTATTAGAACAAGTAAACCTTCTTGGGGGAGTTCCAAAAGTACTTATTTTGCAGGTGCTAAAATCGCAAGTAAAATTTGCGCAATTATTAACCAGGTCAACAGTGCAATTGTAAGGGTAGCTGTCGCATCCTGTTGCATAAGTTACACATTTTTTTTGATATGTTGTCATTCCGACTTTGTTTGTATCGGAACAGGTTAATGTAACTAAAGTATTTACATCTATTCCATTAATTGCTCCGCTATTTGGATCTATTGCGATAATCCCTGGAGTAGCGCTTGTCCCTAAAATTAAATTGTAATCGTATACTTCTATTTGCCATCCGTTAAGTGCTATTCCCGGGTTCCAATTACTTGAAGTATATGGGCATTCTTGGGCAGTGATATTAAAACTAGAATCTAATTCAATGCATGGCCCATGGTTGTAATATCCTGCGCAATTTGAAGTGTATGTTTTGATGTTGTATATTTTTCCAAGAAATCTATTAAATGCTGAATTATTGTTTACTGAACTTATTTTTGCTGTTTTTCCTGCAAGGTTACTTGTCGCGCCTGAGTAAAGTAGCCAATCTTCAGTGTACATTGAAGGGCCTGGATTTCCGTAGCATCCGTTAATGTTAAGCAAGTATTTATATGATCCTGGGCGTTGCACTGCGGATATTTCTTGTCCTTCTTTGTAAATTGTAATTTCTCCCGAAGCATAAGCGTCCTCTAATTGTTTTTGAGTTATTATTAGTACTCCGTTTGAATCCGTAATTTTGAAGGGGAGTTTTACTGTGCCCGGATCAATGGCGTATGAAATGGTGAGTTTGTTTTCCGCGATTAGTTTTATTTGTTGCATTTTTGTAAGTGTGTCAATTTGTTTTTGCATGGCACTTTTATTTTGTTCTCCTCCTTGCCCGAGTAAACTTGTGATTGCAATTGTTACAATAGCCACAACTAAAATCGCTGCGCCGATTATTAGTAAGTATTCAATTGCCCCCTGTCCTCGCAAGAGGGCTTGCCCCCAGTTGGGCGAGTGTGCTCTTTTCTGCATAGGTATAGAATTAATTTTATTGTTTATTTATCTTTGCATTTAGCTACAAAGAGTATTTTTTCTTTGCTTTGCATTCAGTGCAAGTTACAATCAAAAAAGGAGGGTTTTCTTCTCTAATTACTTTTAATGAAAAGCATTTCTTGCAGAACTTTGTTTTGAGTTCTTTAGGGACGCTAATATTTAATTTTTCCCCAATTCGTTTAGCAAGACTAACATATCTTTTTGCATATTTGTCTTTGTCTGGGAGTTGGCTTGCTTGCATTTCTTCAGCAAGTTCAATTAATCGATAAATTCTTTCAAGAGCAAGTTTTTGCCTGCCCTGTAAGGGTTTTCCTTTTAGTTTTTTTTCAAAAACCTTTTTTTCCTTTGGAGCGGGTTCCTTCGTTTTTGTTTGGTTTTTTGTTTCCATAAGTATTTAGTGTTTGTATTTGTTTAAATCACTTGCTTTTCTATTACTGGGAATGCTGATGTTATTGCTTTTTCTCTTGTTTTTGTATTAAGGGCAATAAGTGTGTTCGAATACCTTTTAGTGTTGGTTTTTTTAGAACGGATTTTACCGCAAGGTGTCTGGCTCGTTCGTCATGGAAATGTTGAGCCCTTACTTGGATTAAATCTTTCATAAGCTCGGAATCATGAGTTATTCCGTTTCGAAAGTTGGCATCTTGGATTGTACTGTAAACTAAAGTTCTTTTTTTCAGTACTGGCTTAAAACTTCTTTTAAGAATTTTTTTTGCAAGTGCGCTTCTAATTCCCATATACTTATTTGTGTTTTGGGAATATTTAAGTTTATTTAAAGAGTAAAATTAGTTTTTTTAATAAGTGCGCCCGCGGGGATTTGAACCCCGACAAAAAGCTTGGAAGGCTTTTATGCTACCATTACATCACAGACGCAGAACTTTGGTTTATTGTTCTGTTTTAAAGCAATCAAACTTTGTTTTGGTGCTCTGATTTAATTCCTCTTTGCTTTCTTTTTTAAATCTTGGCTTTGCCCTTATAAATTGTATAAATTCAGTCTTTTGACACATTTATTTTTAAGGACATCAATCTTAACTTTTTCGTGGTTGCGATGAAGGGTAAACTAATTGTTATTGAAGGAACAGATGGTTCTGGTAAAGCTACTCAGAGTAAGTTATTGATTGAGTCTTTGCAAAAAAAAGGGGTTCAAACAGCGTACATTGATTTTCCCCAATATGGTCAGAAGAGTGCGGGGTTAGTTGAAAATTATTTGAATGGATTGTATGGTTCTGCTAGTGAAGTAAAACCCGAAGTTGCTTCAATGTTTTATGCATTAGATCGGTATGATGCTTCATTTAAGATGCGCCCTTGGATTGAAGAAGGAAAAGTAATTATTAGTAACCGGTATGTTTCGGCTAATATGGGTCATCAAACAGGAAAAATAAAAGATCCCAAAAAAAGAGATGAATTTATTGGTTGGTTAAAAAATTTAGAATACAAAACCTTGGGTATTCCCGAACCGGATTTAACTATTTTGCTTTTCATGCCTTGCGAGATTGCGCAAAAATTAGTTGATAATAAAGGTGTACGAGCTTATACTGAAAAGAAGAGAGATATTCACGAGGCGGATCTTGCTCACTTAAAAGATGCAGAGAATGCTTACTTAGAATTAGTTAGTAAAGAGGGATGGAAATTAATTAATTGTTCAGAAAATGGTGCGCCTCTTCCAATTGATGTGATTCAAGAAAAAATATTAAAAGTTGTTTTAGAATATTTAGAAAAATGATTTGTGTTGTAAAATAAATTAGGTGATTCTTTATGGTTGGAACTTTTATTGCGTATGATGGCGGTCCTGGTTCAGGAAAAGGAACTATGATTAGGAAAACTTTTGAGTATGTTTATGGTAAAAGCAAAAAGTATGATAATATTTTGATTACTGATGAACCCACTAATGGTCCTTTTGGAAAAAAAGTTAGGGAATTATTTAAACAACAAAAATCTCCTTCTGATTTGAAGGATGAAATATTGGATGCGTTCATTGCTGATCGAAAGTGGCATATTGAAAATATTATTCAACCTGCTTTGGACAAAAATTTTGTAGTAATTGCGGACAGATACAAGTATGGGAGTATTGCTTACCAAACAGTTCAAGGTTCTTCTCTTGAAAAATGTGTTTCTCTAAACAAATCTCTTCTTGCTCCCAATTTGGCATTGATTTTGGATGTTGAGCCGGCTGAAGCGATTAGAAGAATTTCTTCAGATAAAACTGAGGAAGAAAAAAGAAAGCAATCTGATAATTTTAGACAAATGGAATTTGTTTCTTCTTTAAGGAATTATTTTTTGCAAGTGCCTTCTCTTCTACCAAATGAAAATATTCATATTATTGATGCAAACAAACCAGTGCTAGATGTGTTTAGTCAAATAAAACCTTTGCTTGACAAGGTGCTCTTCTAGCCCACCCAAAATGTTTTTAAATAAGAAAAGCTTAGTTCTAACTATGAATTATGATAAGATAATTGGCTCTGCATATTCGTGGATTTCTTTAAGCAGAGTAGTTTGGTTTCTAGTATTTTTTTGGATTTCTCTTCCCTTGCTTTTGTTCTTGCCGCCAGCAATTGAACAATACCAGTTATTTGGTTCTAGTTCTATTTGGTTAGTAACTGCGCTTTACGATATTTTGTATTTGGCAGTGATTTTGGGGGTAATTACCTTAACTCAGCATTGTTTGGAAGAGAGAAGGCTTACTGTGGCGAAGTGCTCAGTGACAAAAGCGGTTAGTATTGTGGGATTAGTTTTCGTTGAAGCATTTTATGCTTTGGTTTGGAATCTTTCTTATCAATTCCGAATAATCCAAGTTTTGCTTTTGATTGCGACTGGTTTATTGTATTATTATTATACTTTACTGCAAACTCCTTTTGTTCAAGCGCTTTTCGCTTTGTGCGCTACTGCATATTTTATTGTTGTAGTATATAATGTAATACGTCTTTTTTTCTCAACCTCCTTTTTTTGTAACAAAGACTTAGGTATTGTTGAATCTGTGAAAGAATCCTGGGCAGTGACTCATGATAAGTTCTATGAAGCATCCACTGCAATAATATTGTCTCTGATTCTTGTTTTTGTTTTGTTCTCTTTCTCAGTAATTGTGCTTGGAACAATAACGAGTCTCGTTTTGAGTATCTTTTTAATTAATCCTTTGGCTTTGTCAGTGGGTTTCAGGGCTGCAGCCATTTTTGCTTTGGCTCCTGCAATTATTGCTTATCATTATGCTATGGCAGAAGTGTATATTCAATTAAATTTCCACAAAGAATCCTCTAACTCCATTAAGAGAATACTTGCGCACAAGGTACTTTCACCAGTAAGAAAGTTTGCTGCAAAGAAAGCAGCTCCTGCAAGAAAGTCTTCTGCCCCTGTAAGAAAATTAGCAAAGAAGAAAAGAAAATAATTAGTCTGTTTAGTAATTTTTTATGCTAGGTTATGCAATTGCTTGAGGAGATAGTAAAGTATTATTTTTGTAATACTTTTTTCATTGTTTTTGTAGGGAATAGTTGTGCGATTATTTTTTGTCTCCATTTAGTAAATTTTTCAACACACTCTTCACAAATATCTATTTCGTGTGTCTCGTCAATTTTTAGGTGATTAAATTCAGGGCTATAATTTTTTATGACCCCCTCACACAATTTACAGTTCATGTTTTTTCCCATTTTTCTTTTGAATGCGACCGCCGGGAATTGAACCCGGGCCCCGTCCTTGGCAAGGACGAATCATAGCCACTAGACAACGATCGCGGTTTGTTACAAAAGCCTTTTTTGGTATTGTTTAAAAATGCAACTATTCGGTTCGATTAAACGTAGTGTTTGTTTACCAAGAACAATCCAAAGAGCAACACTGCTACCCCACTAACTAAAGCCACCAGCAGTATGATTGGGTTCTCAGCGATAGTGTCCATCATATTTTTCTGGGAGGTAGTTTGAATTATTTGTTTTACCACAGTTTCTTTCACTGGTTCTTTTGGGATGATTATGATTGTTTGTTCGGTTTGTGTGAATGTTTGCTGGTAGGTTTGTGCGTTAGTTGTTATCGTCATGTTGAATGCATCATTTGAATTTGAATCAAATTCACGGTCCACTGTTTTTATGCTCAGCGGGGGCAAGCTTTCAGTGCTTAAATCAACTATTTGGTTATGCATTATGTTAATGTCTGCGTTTTGATTTTGAGTAGAGTAATTGATTAAGGTTATTTGCAAATTCATTTTTCCGTCAGTTGCAATGGGGGAAACATCTTTTACTTCCACTCCCGAATTATCCTCTCCTTTTCCTGCAAGTATTGTAATTTTCTTTTTGTATGGTGCGCTTAAAGTGTAGAAAGTAATTTCGGTTTCAATTTTTTGGTTGCTTGCTAAGTTAATGTTTGGGAAAAACTTAAATTTAATGTTTTTTGTTTCTTTTGGTTGGAGTAGGATTGATTGTTTTGTTTGTCCCACAATTAAGCATTCTTCTTTTCCGCTTAAACATGCCACTATTCCAAAATTGTTTGAATTAACTCCTCCCACTTTTACGGGCACAAGTATTGCGCTGTTTGTTTTGTTTGTGATTTTTATTATGATTTCGTTCCACTCGTTTGTTTTTATTTCAGTTGCGGTTGTCGAAATGTCTACGGTATCAAAATAATTTTTGCTTAAAACTTTTATTTGGGGTAGTGTGCTTTGTGTGTCAAAGGTAACATTTGCAGTTGAGGGGTAGTACGCTTTTGCTAATGATTGAGTAACATCAGCAAATGAACCCATTCGAATATGTGTTGCATCAACAAACCCTGCTTCTCTGAATGTTGGGTCTGATGGAATCCATCCTGCACTGCTATGGTATTCTTCAATCCATGCGTGGTTTCCCCATTCGCTCCCATCATAAGTTATTCCAATTGCCATTCTTGTAGGAATTCCTTTTGCGCGCAGTATTGCCGCGGCGAGGTTTGCAAATTCATCACAAACTCCTTTTTTGTTTAAGAGGGTGTCAATTGCAGATTTTTGTTGCAAATAATAGTACTGGAAATCTGATCCTTGTGCATATTCCACGTAATCATTTACCCACAAAATAGTGGTGTTTAATGAATCAAGAAAACTATTTGTCAGTAATTTATTTTTCTCAAGTGTTTTTATTTCAGTGGAATCACTTTCTACTTTTTCAGTGCTGTTGAGAAATTGTTTAATTTCATCGCTTGTTGTGTTTGTTAGAGAATAGTCTTGGATTTTTGTTGCGAGTGCAGTGGTATTTATGTCTGCGCTTAAAACATAGGTGAAATCTCCGTTCTCTTTTATTATGAAGGATACATATTTGTTACTGAATTCATCAAGAATATATTTTGGAGTAACTATTTTATCATTAATGTAAAGTTCTTCGCGTACATTACTCAATTTTTGGTACTCGCTTTCTTGGAAAGTTAGTGTTTGAAATTTTACTTCTTCTCCAGTTTTTAATCCTGAAATAGTTCCGTGTCCTGAGAGTAATACGTTTGTGCTTAATTGTCCAACAACTGTGGGGTACATTGCTTCTTCTGCAAGAACAGTTCCCAAAGTAAGTGCTAGGAGTAATACGAAAAGCAAGTGTTTCATTATTAGAATAAGTTACGATTATTTAAATAACTTGCTTGTTTTTGGTAAAATGAAAGAAATAGACAATTTGTTTTTTATTATTTAGTTAAATATAAGTGGGCCCGGTCCGCATCAGAAGCCAATTTCATTAGGCGAAGGACTTACACATACACTATCTGCGATAGTGTGTAGTGGGTTATTGGTATGCATTAAAATAGAAATGGGCCCGGTCGGATTCGAACCGACGACTCTCACCTTGTAAGGGTGATGTCATAGCCGCTAGACCACGAGCCCATTAATTCAATATTTGTTACTCTGCTTTGCAGTGTATTAAAGAAAGAAGTCGGGCAGTGTTTTTAAAAACCTTGACTTTGGGTCTTTTTTTACAAGAACCTTGTCCATTCGTAATGCTTGTTATGATTTTTTCCACTAACTGGATTATTCAGTCTTTAGTATTTGAATAGAAAATGGATAGTTCCAAAGAGTTCCTTCGTTTGCTTTAACTGCTGCAATTATGCAAAACGCAAGGTTAACTATGCTTATGAGCATTAAAGGAATCATCAAAGCGAAACTCAAAAAGTATAGTGCAAAGAAAATTGGGTTAACCATTATTAGTAGCATTGAACCAAATATTCCTACAAATACAATAAATAGAATTATTATGGATAAGATGGTGCAAGTTAATTGCCAGTTTAGTGCTTTTCTTGCGTGATTTTTAAGGTTAGTGTCTTTTGTAGCAAGTAAAACAATTAAGGGTCCTAAAAACCCAACAAATATTCCTAATAAGTGAGTCAATACTGCCATTGTATTATCTTGTTTAGTTTCAGTTTTAGTTCCTTTTTTTGCAACCATACAGTAGATACAGCTTTTGTAGTATTTAAGTTTATTCAAATTTTGGCGGTTTTTGTCTCTGTAAAGAAGGTTTATATATTAGTTTTTGGCTTATTTACGATAAGGTGATGTTTTTGCAAAAAACTATTTTGTTTAGACTTGGAACAAAGGATTTCCAATGGACTCAAGTCTTAGGGATTTTCCTTGGAATAATTACTGTTCTAATGTTAATCAAGTCGGCCGCAGTAATGTTCGATTCTTGGCAAGCAATAAGTGGATTTGATGCTTGTATTGAGTCAGCAGGGTATGATTCAAAAAATTTAAGTGATAATCTTGGGCTTGATTATTTAATCTTCCAGTCCAAAGCTAATGAATGTAAATCTTCTTTCTATGAAGTGACGGGCGCGCAGGTTCCTGGTGGAAAGTTTTCACTAACTTCAAGACAAGCAGCAACAGCATTCGTTGGACCAGTAGCAAGTTTTTTCTTCTGGGCAATATTATTCATAGCATCTCTCTCATTGATATTCAATAAGACTGTTGTTATTCCAATTGAAGAAGTTGAAACAGTTGCTAGACCGTTTCATAAAAGAAAATAAATAATTAAGTTTTAGGTAGTGGGGGAAATTTCCTTCACTTTTATTTTATTTTTTAGTGGACGTTAGTGTGCACTTTATGTTAAAGTATTAGTTCTTTGTTAAAAAAAGATTCTTAGTGAAAGGCATTTGCCTTTCACCAAAAATTAAATTAGATTTCTTACAATGTGTATGCTTTTACTTTTTGTGGAGTTACTTGTCCTTTCTTTACTCCGACAATTGTTGCAATTCCTTTTGTTTCTGCTGCTTCAACCAGTCTGTTTGTGATTATTCCATCAAACATTACTGTTGATATTTTTTTCTTTGATTTTTGGATTGCGTCAAGCATGTCTTTTACTTCAACATCCTTGCCGATTTTCTTTCCTTTTTCGTCAAGTAGTCTTGCTTTTGATTTTCCTTTCATTTTATCAAATTCTTTCTTCATTGACAAAACGTTTTCAGGAACAGGTTCTTCTCTTCTCACTTGCGCATCAAACGGTCTTGGAGAGAATCGATCGTTACCGAACTGTGGTCTTCCGCCAAATCCTCTATCGTTACCAAATTGTCTGTCTCCTCTTGGTGCAAATCCTCTGTCGTTTCCGAATTGTCTTGGTTGGAATGGTCTGTCATTCCTGTTACCGAATTGTGGTCTTCGGTCGAAGTTTCCTCTGTCTTGGAATGGTCTTGGTGCAAATCCACGATCATTTCCAAATTGTCTGTCTCTTGGTTGGAAGTTTCCTCTGTCTTGGAATGGTCTTGGTGCAAATCCTTGTCTGTTATCAAATTGTGGTCTTGCTTCGTTTCCTTCAGAGTGGTTTTCTTTTCCAGTGAATGCTTCTGCAAATGGAACTTTTCGTTTCAAAGCTTGTAATATTTCTTTTTGTACAAGTTCTTCAACTTCTTTTCCATCAGGAGCTCTTGCAACAAAATCAACTTTTGTTAGTGATGCAAGCTTTTTAACATTTAATTCTCCGCCTCTATCTCCGTCAATTAATACAACTACTTCTTTTTCTTTGCATAATTGGATTAATGGAGTGTCTATGTTTCCACCGTTCATTGCAACAGCGTTATTGATTCCGTAGCTTAGTAGTTTTAGTACATCTGCTCTTCCTTCAACAACAACTATTTCTTGTGAAGTTTCAACTTCAGGTCCTGCTTGTAGTCCTCTAAAGTTAACAATTTTTTCTGTTCTAATATCTGATTTGATTGAATCAGCTAGTTCAGTACTTTCCATTCCACCTTCAGTTTGTTGTAAGTGCTTTAGTAGTTCTTTTGCTCGGTCAGTAATTGTTTCTCTTTTTTCTTTTCTAGTATCTTGGATTTTTAGGACCTTTACTTTTGCTTCGAATGGTCCTACTTTTTCAACAGTTTCAACTGTTGCTGCTAAAATACTAGTTTTTACTTGGTCAAGAGAACTTGGGATTGTTATTTCTCCAAATGTTGTTCCTTTTCCTTTTTTTACACTTATTTCAATTCTTCCGATTTTTCCGGATTGTTGTAATTCTTTTAGGTCCATGTCTTCTCCTAAAAGTCCTTCGCATTGTCCGAATACTGCTCCAACAATGTCAGGTTTTTCAACGATTCCTTGTACTTCGTAATTTGCGAGCACTTCGTATTTCACTGCGCTCAAATATGTCTTAGCCATTATTTCACTTCTCCTGTAATTCTGGTAAGTAATCTGTCTTTTTTGACAGTTCTTTTTTTCATTATTGTCCCCTTAGGGGATATTAATTTGCAAATCTTTTCTTAACAAATTGACTTGCTTCCTTTATCGGTTTTTAGAAGTAGCTTGTGTTTCTAGTAGAGTTATTATACTCTCTTTTGGCAAATTAAATTTTATTTTTTTTTCTTTGCTTTTTAGTCCGAAAACAATTTCGATGTCCGTTTTAAAGAATTTTTTCAATTCTTTTACGATTTCTTTGTTCGCTTTTCCTTTGTCTGGCACTTGTGTGATTTTTATAATTAAAGAATCTTTTTCTTTATCATATTCAACAGCAAATTCCTTTTTGCCAGGAAGTACTTTCGCGTTCAGTATTGTTTCCATGAAACACAAACTTTCCCTATAACTTACGCTAATTTTTAGCGTGTAATAAAATCGTGCGCGTTCGCACTTTAACCCTTCTAAAGGCGTTATTAACAAAAAAGATATCCATTGAAGGGAATATAAACTTATTCCCTCTATAAGAAAGTCATTAGTGGTGAAGTATATGTCAAGATTCGCACATGAAAGTCAAAAGTCAAAAGGGGACGGAAGTTCTCTTCCTTTGGGTAAGAAAATCAAAAAGTGGTTTTTCAACCTAAAAGTGTCCTTAACTCAAGATAAGGCCCACGAGCACGGCATGGTTAGTAAGTTCGGTAAAAGGAAATAGTTCATTTAATATACAAATCTGCACAAGTGTTTGGTATGGAACAAAAGAATCCTTTTAACGAAGCAAGAAAAGCCAGAAGAAAGCTTGCTAACGAACGTAACTTAGCTAAAACAAAAACTCGTGCAAATATTGGATCAAATAGAAGAAACGCTGATAAAGATAAATTAGTTGATCTTTCTTCAAAAGATATGATTTCTCCTAAAGGTTTGTACATTTAGTATTTCTTTGCGGCAAACTCCTCTCGAAACCTTTAAGTATAATAAAATTCTTTTTCTTTTAGTTGAAAATTATGGCGCATTATAACAAAGGTGCTAATGCAGAGCGTGAATTAATTCATACTCTTTCTGATATGGGTTTTGCAGTGCTTAGAGTTGCGGGTAGTGGGGTTTCTCCTCTTCCTTCTCCGGATGTTGTTGCACTAAAGAATGGAAAAATCTTGGCTTTTGAATGCAAGGCTTGGAAGGGGGCGCACCTAGCAATTCCTATCATTACTTTTAATGATGAAGTAAATTGGGCGAAAACAGCGGGGGCAGAATTTTTTATTGGTTGGAAGATTCCAAGAGAAGGTTGGCTTTTTGTAAGGGCAGATCACTTTCATAATGCTGGAAAAAATTTTATGATTTCTCTTGAAGAAGCAAGAAAACAATCAATTTCTCTTGAAACTCTTACTGGGCAAGTTGTTCCCCTAGCTTCTGTTGAGTAGTCACCCAAAGCTTTAAACGCCTTTTTTTGGGAGTATTATTTATGAGAATTACAAACGATGATATGGTTCACGAGCTTAAGTTAAGGCTTGAAAAAGAAAAAACCTTAAGTGCAAAAATGAAACTAAAGCATGCAATTGAATTGATTAAAGAAATTTAACTAGTTTTTGCCAAGTTATTTGGTTAAGTTACAATAATTCATGTCTTTGATATTTTTCAAGTATTTCTCTTGAGGCTCTTGGGATGTCTCCTCATCCCCCGCTTGTAAGGTAATGTTTTTTCTTTGCAATTTCTTCTAGGATTTCGTCTTCGTCTTTTCCTTCTAACTGAGAAATTGGCATTTCGTATCCTTTTGCGATTTTTTCAATTCCAAGGTGTGCAACTAGTTTTACTGCTGCTCCCTCAACATCTTTTAATTGATTAGGGTTTTTTGATTCAACTAAAAATAATTCGTATTCATCTTCTCCAAATGGAATAATTCCTGGTGAATCAAGTAAGTACATTCCGTCAGTTATTTTTAATCTCTGTAGTCCGCGTGTTAGTCCAGCTTTTCGACTAGTTGCAACTCTTCCTCTTCCTTTTCCTGCGAGTGCGTTAATTAGTGTACTCTTTCCAACATTTGGGTAACCCATTACCCCTACAGTAAATTCTTCTTTTCCTTTTGATTCATTTGCTATTTCTTTTCTAATCAAGTTTATTCCATCGTGTTCGAGTGCTGAAATAAAAACTGTTTTTACTCTCGAATCGTTGCACATTTCTTTTTTCTTTTTCTCAGCTTCTTCTTTTGGGATAAGATCCGCTTTGTTTATTACAATTAATAATTTTTTTCGCATTTTTCTTACGCTTTTTTCAAGGTCTTTGTTTCTAGTGTATTCGGGGTGTCTTGCATCAACCACTTCTATTACCAAATCAGATTCTGATATTAAGTTTCCAACGTGTTTCATGAATCCGCTTTTCATATGTGTTCACAATCCTTAATTTCTTAGTTCTTCAGATATTCTTCTTCGATGTTCTTTAATATCATAATCCAGTTCAGATAGTAATTCTATTTTTGTTTCTAGTGCTGCATCAATCATCTCTACTTTTGTTTTTCTTCCAAGTTTTAGTGCCAATTTTTTTTGTGCTTTGAGTCTTGCATATTTTGCTTCTTCAGTTTTTCGTACTGCTTCTTTTTGTCGCAAGAGTGCAATGTTTGTTTCAATTGCTTTTGGTCCCTTGGCTTTAAATAATTCACTCCAAACTTTGATTTTTTCTCTAGCAATTTGTCTTCGGCCTTGTTGTATTTTTCTTAATTTTGCGAAGATTTTTCTCATTTAATCACAATAGTTTCAAATCCTTAAAATATTTTTGTCCGTCCATTTCGTCTACTGGTCCGCATGCAAAGCATGTTTTGCTTCCGGCTTCTATTTGTGTTCTTCCAGCGTCAGTGATTAGTGCACAAGGCAAGTGTTTTTTTACTTTTTCAAATAGACTAACAAGTTCTTCAGTGCTTGCTACTTTTAACACAATTTTTTTCATTCCGTAATTCTTCCAATCTTTAACCAAATCGTCGTCTGCTTTGTCAAGCACGCTTACCGCTGCGTGTGCGGCTTGGGCTGCAATTTTTCCCTTATTCATTCCTAGGGAATTGTTAACAATAATATATTGCACTAGTTCCATGTTTAACTTAGTGGAGTTTAGTCCTTAAAAAGAATTGTTTTCCAGTTTATTTTTGACTGTTCCCTAAAGAAATTCGGTATCTCCGATCAAAAGATTTAACCCGATTTTCTATTCTTTTTTTAGATCTTTTTAGAGTGCCTCGGGAAATTGGGTCTTTTTCAAGTTGTAACTGTCCGTGTTTTACTTTCCAGAGCTGTTCATTAAATTCCCCGTTTGTTCTAAGAAATTCCCTTCGTGCAAGTATTGTTTCTGGGTGATTTGGGCCAAGAAGCTTAATCAGTTTGTCATATTCGGCTCTTGTTTCCACGCTTTCTCTTCCAAGTTTGTCAAATTTTTTTTCAAGTTTGTTGAGGGGCTTTCTTTTTTGTGGATCTTCTTCTGTTTGCCCAGTTTCATGTTTTATTTGTTTTTTTAGTTGCACTTCTCTTTGTTGCATTAATTGGGTGTCCCGTTCTAAATAGCTAGCGTCCGTTTCGTATTTTATTGCAAGGTTTGTTTGTCCGTTTTGTTTTGCCCTGTCAGATAAGTGCTGCAATAATTCTTGTTGACTCTCAAAGAGGGCAATTGTTTTTTGTACGCTAAGAACTCGGTTGACTAAATCATCCACTCCTTGTTCTCTTTTCTCATGTCGTAGTCTTGCTTTGTTTAGTTCTTGCTCGGCAAGAGTTACTTTCTTTTTTAATAATCCAAGTTGTCGTTGCATAAGTGTCCCGCGGGGTAATTACTTTTATTTTTTGCTTGATTTTTTATTCATTATGCCTTTGCATTTTGTTTAAATCTTTTAATAGCCATTTCATGGATGTGTGCTTCAGTTTTTCTTCTTTCTTCCGCGTGTTGCATTTCTGATGCTATTTGGGCGGTTTCTTTTCCAGTGGCTCTTGCCTCTGCAAGTCTTGTTGCGGCTTCTTTCCATTTTGCTTCTTCTATTTGCTCTAAGAGTCTGTGGTATTCTATTTTTGCAGCAAGAGTTTTTAAGTCCTCAAGTCCGTGCATTAATTGTCTTCGTTGTAATATTTTTAGTTTTGTGGTTGATTTTTTTTCAAGTAGGGTAACATTTTTTTGCATTGGAGTTTTTCGTTTTAGAGTAAACATTGTTTCAATTCCTTTATTGTTGGTCTAATAGTTTTTTTGAGACTTCCTTTAGAGTTAGTTTTGCGTTCTCAATTTGTTCTCCAAGGTACCTGCTTTCCATTCGTAGTTGTTGTGTTTCTCCGATTGTGTGCCCTTGTGCAAGTAAGCTTTTTCTTAGGCTAATTATTTTTTCTTTTTTTCGCTGGAGCTTTTTTATTGCGACTTCAAAAAGTGCTGCTTGTGCGAGTATTGTGTCTCGGTGGTGCTGGCCGTTTTGTTTTAATTCTAAATTGTATCTGGCCAGGGCGTTTCGTAGGACGTTTCTTTGCATTGGTTTATGTGGGGGCATACTAAAGAATTCGGCTTTTAGGTATTTATTGCTTTGCCCTATATCTTTGATTCAAAATCTTTTATTGCTTCTCTTAGTGCTTGGTCTCCAAGAACTGAGCAGTGAATTTTGATTGCTGGAAGTCCGTCGAGTCTATCCATTATGTCTTTTCCTGTTAGTTTTTTTGCTTTTTCAAGGGTAATTCCCCCTTTTTCGGTTAGCATTTGCGCAAGCATTGAAGTGGAAGCGATTGCGCTTGCGCAGCCAAAGGTTCTCCATCTGGTATCTTTGATTTTGTTTTTTTCAACTTTAATCCACATTTCCATCATGTCTCCGCATTTCATGTTTCCTACTTTTCCATGTCCATTAAAGTTCTTTATTTCTTTTTCATTCTTTAAAAACTTTACAGGGGTCATAAAATGTTTTTTCACTTCCGGAGTATAAAACCAATCAGTTCCTTCTACTTTCATTTTTTCACATCCTTGTAGTTTCATTTTTTTCATTCCATGCTGAGGAAATCATTCGTAAAAATTTAATAGTTTCTTTTAGTTCTTTTACAGTGTAATCTAATTGTTGTTTGGTTGTACTCTTTCCAAGAGTAAATCGAATACTTGCGTGTGCAAGTTCGTGTGGTCTTCCTAGTGCTAATAGTACGTGGCTTGGTTCCAAGGATTGACTAGTGCACGCACTCCCAGTGCTTACTCTTATGCCTTTTTCGTTTAATCGTAAAAGAATACTTTCTCCTTCTACTCCTTCAAATGAAATATTTACATTGTTTGGTAATCTGTATTTCATTGATCCATTCAGAACTGTGTTTGGTATTTCTTTTTGTACTTTCAAGATAAAATAGTTCCTTAACTTTGTAAGTCTTGCGCTTTCTCTTGTTTTTTCTTTTTCGGCTAGTTCTAAGGATTTTGCTAGTGCAATTATCGCGGGGATATTTTCTGTTCCTGCCCGCATTCCTCCTTCGTGTCCTCCCCCATGTATTAAGGGTTCTATTTCTGTTCCTTTTTTCTTATAGAGTAATCCGCTTCCTTTGAATGCGTAAACTTTGCTTCCATTGAGTGTTAGCATATCTATTTCTAGTTTTTTTGTATCAAGGTTTAAGTATTCTGCTCCTTGGCAGGCATCCGTGTGTAAAAGGGTTTTGTGTTCGTGAACTATTTTTGCAATTTCTTCTATTGGTTGTATTGTTCCGATTTCGTTGTTCGCATACATGATTGAAACAAGTAATACTTTTTTCTTTTCTTCTTTTTGTTTGCCTAATATTTTTCTTAATTCATTAAGATCCACTATTCCTTCTTCGTTAACCCCTAGTTCTATTATTTCAAATCCAAATTTTTTTAGCCAATTCATTGTTTCAAGAACTGCGTGGTGTTCTGTTTTTTGTGTGATGAATGTTCCTCGAGTGCCTTCGATTAGTGCTTTGAATGCAATTCCTTTTATTGCGAGGTTGATGCTTTCTGTTCCGCTTCCAGTGAAAATTATTTCGCTAGGCTCGCAGTTTAATATTTTTGCAATTGTTTCTCTTGATTTTTTCATTGCATTCTTGGTAATGAGTCCTGTTGAATGAAATGAACTTGGGTTTCCGAATTTTTCTTCAAAGTAAGGTAAAGCTTCCTTTAGTGCTTCTTTTCTAACCGGGGTAGTTGAAGCAAAATCTAAATACATTTCTTGTTTCATTTTTTCCCTCTTTACCTGTGTTTTGGTCTTAATCCTAGTGCGCGAATATGAGTTATTAGCTCTTGGTCTCCATACATTTCGGCCATTAATTGGGCGTTCAAGGATAGTGCATTTGCAGGATCAATCATTCTGTGTCTTGCATTACTCATTTCTTTTTGTCCTAGTCTTTTTTCTGCTGAAATTGATTGGGTCATAAATTTATTTAAGTGGGGTTCTGCTGTAGTCAACAATCGTTTTAGAAGGGCTTTTTCAATTTCAGTTGGGGGGGTATTTCTTTGTATGATTTGTTTTACAAGGGAATTAGCTCTTTTGAGCAAGTCTCCACTCGTTACAGCCGTGGCTTTGATTGCCAAGTTTTTTTTGTGGCGTTGTTGTCTTTGTTTTATTTGAAATCGTCTTCTTTTTTGTGTGGGCATTTTTTTCACCAGTTTATTCTTTCTTGTGTTTTCCTTTACAATATTTCTTTGAGTGTTCTTCAAATAATTCAAATAGTGGTTTGTTCATGTTTTTTGTGAAGATTTCTGATTTTATATAATAGATGCTGGATTTTCCTTCTTTTCGATAGTCAACAAAACTGCAGTCTTTTAGTTGTGAAAGAGAATGGCTAATCAAACTTTGTTCTCTTCCGAGGATTTTACATATTTCTTGAACCGTTCTTGGTTTTTCCATTAGCAAACAAAGAATTTCAATACGAAGCTTGTTTCCAAGTACTTCCATACACTTAAATGGTGCGTCAGTCATATGAATTAGTATTCATGTGAAGTATTTAAAGTTATTGCTTGGGTAAAATTAGGCTTAATCTTTGTGCAAAATACTTAACCTTGTGTCTATTATGAATGCTCTTGCGGTTTTTGTTTTTGTATTTATTATTATCTCCCAAGAGTCTTCTAGATGTATCCCTAGAGTTTTCCATGCGGAGCTGGTTTCTTGTTTTATTTTTTCCACAACTTTTTCTGCTTCTTTTTTGCCCACTAAAGCCACTAATTTTTCTCCCACAAAGTGATCAGAAATAGAAAATTTGCGTGGATATTTAATTTGAACATCTCCATATTTTGTCAAATCAGTTAGTGCAACATAGGTTTTTCCATTTCTTTCAATTAATCTAATTGTGGGGGGAGTTGAATAGCCATTGATTCTAAGGGTTTTTAATATTGTATAATCTTCCTTCGCGGTTCTATTTTGGGGTATTGCAAAGCGATACTTTTTTACTACCAGATTTACTTTGTGCTTCCCTTTAACTAATTCAAAATCAAAAGCCTTTGCATGCACTCCCATAGCCCGGACTTTGCCCTTAATTGCATGATTAATTCTTTTTACAAATAGTTTTTTTCTTCCTTTCCAGTTGGCAGAATTTGTTCTGCCTCCTGTCAGGTTAACTTTTTTCAACATATGTTTGGCTCACTGTTTATTGTGTTACGCCTTTGTACGTGCCAACCACGTTAGGCGACCGAAGTCCATCTTCGCATTGCTCGATGAACTATCGTTCTAAAATATTATTTATTGTGTTACGCCTTTGTAAGTTATTTTCTTTGTGGTTCCGTCTTCTCCCCACATGTATGTCATATCAACTGGTTTGTCTTTTTCAAGTATTATTTGTTTGTCTCCAGGATTTGCTGCTTTTAGAGTAAATAATTTTGAAAATCTAACTACTGCGCGATCTCCTGCTATTCTTAGTAGTTCGTAAACGGTTTCATCGTTTCCATTTCCTCTTACGTGATCAAATTCTACTCCTTCCTCTACTTCAAATACTTCATCAGTAATATCTTTTTTGAATGGAGGTTTCCATGAGCTCTTTATTGTTCTTACTTCAAATTTTGCTTTCATATTCAACACCCTTGCAAGAAAAGTCCTTTTCGCCAAGCGCTTGCCTGGTTCCTAGCTTTGCACAATTAGAAGCTTATCTTCCTTATAAATCTTTCAGTTTTGGTTGTTTTTTGCTTAGGACTTTAGGTGGGTCTGGCGGACGGTTTTTAGTCTTGCCCCTGGTCCTCTAATAGGGACTCTTCTGGCGGCTTCAAGTAGTCCTTGTGCGCGTTTGTCTTGTTTCAGTGCGTAGGAGTCTAAGAATTTGACAAAATCTGTGATTTCTAGGGGGGTTTTAGTATTTCTTTTTCTTTTCCATACCTCAAATAGCGGTAATACTTTTTCAGATTCCCCTCTCAAAATAGCTCCTCGAATGTTTCTTGCATCTAGTGATGCTCTTTCAAGTAGATTTGCATGTTCTCCAAGCACTCTTGCTCCTTCTTCGGTTAGTGTTTCTTTTTTGAGTTGTTTTGTAAGTTCAAGTGTTTTTCTTTCCATTTGGCCTGCTAAAACCGTGTTAAAGTTTGTAGGGTCGTGAAAGTCAGAGTGAAATTTCTTTTGTTTGTTTGCTTTCATTCGTTGGAATCTAAGTGCGGTTTTTACTCTGTTTGGAAGGGTTGCTTTTATTGGAGACATAATTGTTTAGTGTATTTTGAACTTATTATTCTTACCTTTTTATTCTTTCGGCAAATTGCTTCACTAAGCTTTAAATACGCCCCCGACTTCGTTATTTGGAGAAGTATGTTTAATGAGTTTTTTAACAACGCAGTTCTGGCAATCAATACTCGGCAGTCTTTTAACGAAAAACTTTCTACTATTCTTGCTCCGCTAAAAGGACTTAGTGCTCCAAGTTCAGAAGAAAATATTTTAGCTAGTGTTTCTAAAACAAAATTGAATTGTTCTGTTGCGGGAGTAGATTCAGGGTTTGTTTCAAAAAAACTTTCTTTTATTGATTTAGTTTTAATTAAAACTGCTGGAGCAATTTTTACTTACAAAAATGGAGACTTAGTAGAATCAAATTATCATCCTTCTCCTTTTTCTTTTCCCCAACCAGTTTTATTAAAATCGGGACTTGAGAAGGATGAAGAAGCCCAAAGTATTTCTCTTATTAGGCTTGAACAGGAAGTTAATTGTAGTATTGAAACAATAAAAAAGTTTAAACCAAAATATTTGTTTATTGATGGTTCAATTGTTCCGCAGTATCAGGATAAACCTCGGCAGGAATCCGGAATTAATGAAGAGTACCATTCAATTGTTTCTTTGTTTGAAAAGTTTTACAAAGTTGCAATAGAAAATAATTGTACGCTAATTGCTTGTGTTGAGGATTCGCGAGGTACAAGATTTAGACAAATTTTGCAGGATCAAATTCTTCCAGTTCATAAATCAAAAATAGATACTTCTCTATTGAATTCTACTTTTGATGCTTCTTTACTTGATTTTTATTTGCATGAGGGGGAAAGAACTTTTGCTTTTCCTTATACTGATAAAATTGACAGTCATGCAATTTTGAAGGATTATAAAAAAGAGTGGGCGGAAAGTGTTTTTGTTTTTTATGTAAAGTGTTCTGACTTTGATAAGCCTTTGCGAGTAGAATTTATTTGTACTGGTGGGAAAAATAAACTTGAGTTAAAAGATAAAGTAAACGAAATTGCCCAAGTGGTTTATTCACTTTCTTCACTTCACAAAGAGTATTCTTTTCCAAGTGTTTTAATTGAAGCAGATCTTCGTGCAGGTTTAAGCGAGCAAGAAGTTAATGTGGTTTACCAAAGATTAATAGATAAGTTAGAAACTAAGATTAGAATGCGAAGAACAAATAGGCCTTTTGGGTGAATGAAATGATTAAATGTATTTTATTTGATATGGGGGGAGTAATTCTTTCCGGAAACATTGAGTTTATTCTCGGAGAACTAGCCAAAGAATTCAAGGTTCCTGTTAGTGATTTGTTACAATTTAGAAAAGAACACAAAGAAGAACTTTGGGACGGAAAATTGTCTGTTAAAGACATTGCAAAGTTCATTAAAGAAAAATATTCTCTTTCAGAAAGTGTTGAAGAAATACTTTCTCTTTGGAAGAAAACTTACTTAGCAGTTAATCATCCAAACCAAGAAGCAGTTTTGTTAGTAAAACAATTAAAGGATCATCACAAAGTTGGTTTGATTTCAAACTTATGGGACTTTCACGTTCAAATAAATCAAGAACGAAATTTGTTTAAAGATTTTGAGCCTTGCCTTCTTTCGTGCAAACTTGGAATGCATAAACCTCAAAAAGAAATTTTTGAATTAGCAATAACGCGGGCAAATGTTAAAGGGGAAGAGTGTGTTTTCATTGATGATGAATCCAAACATTTTTCAGTTGCCCAAAGCGTTGGCATGAAAACAATTGAGTTCAAAAATGTTCCAGACCTTATTTTAGATTTAAAGAAACTCGGAGTTGTTGTTGAATGATAAAGTTAGTTGTTTTTGATTTGTGGCAGACGCTTATTCCTGCAACTCTTGATTTTGTGCATCTTGCTTCGCTTTTGAAACAAGAAAAGCTTTCTTTAACAGAGTTCATTCCACGGTATGAACGAGCAACTCAATTAAAGAAGTACAAAAAGTTTGAAGATTTAAGAAAAGATTTTTTTGAAGAGTTTAAAGAATATGACAATGAGTTACTAGAGCAGGAGTTATATGAGATTTATTTCAATCGAATTGATCATATTCGATTTTATCCTGAGGCTAAACAAACTTTAATTAAATTAAGAAAAGATGGATACAAGATTGCGTTGTTAAGTAACACTGAGAGTCTTATGACAAAAGTCGTTGAAGAGAAATTAAACTTAAGCAAATTATTTGATTTAGTGGTGTTGAGTTACGAAACGGGTGCAATTAAACCGGATAAGCAAGCTTTTGATTATGTGTTAAAGAAAATGAAAACAAATCCAACTGAAGCCTTAATGGTTGGAGATTCTCTAAGGAGTGACATTATTGGATCAAAAAATGCGGGCATGCACAATTGTCTAATAAATCGTTTGGGTAAAGTAATTGATAATGCAAAAGCAAAGCCAGAGTTTACAATAAAATCTTTGGATGAAGTAAGTTATGTTTTGGGTGTGTTAAACGCCAAGTGAAAGTGAACAAGTTGGAAAAATTGAAGCAAAAGTGGATGCGCTTAATGCAAGAATTGAAAGATTAATTGCGTACGCAGGAAAAGTTCGTAATGCCGCAAGAAACAAAAGAAAAATTACCACAAATAGATTTATGCTTGCAAGAAGTTTAAGAAAAAGTAATTTAGGGAGAAAGTGAACTGCATGGCACAAGAACAATTAGGTACAGTTATTTCAACAATGGAAGGCCCTTCTCCGTCGCACGTAGATTTTGTAATTAATAACGGAAAAGCTCACAAAGGCATGTTTGTAGAACTAGAGTATTCCGAAGGAACAATGATGCTTTTAGTTGAGGATGTAATTAAAACAAATAGGTATTTTGAAAGACCGGATTCAGTTAAAGTAATTGGGGAAGAATTAGAAAAGAATTTCCCTGCTAGTGAGTGGGAATTTTTAATTGCAAAATCAAAACCAATTGGGGTTTTTGCAAATAATTTAATTCAAAGAGCAACTTTCCCCCCTTCTCCTGGAACAAAAATTTATTGCGCAGAGAATGAACGAATAAAAAAATTCCTTTCTCTTCAGGATAATGGCTTAGCGTTAGGAAAATTGCAATTCCACGATGTTGATCTCAAAGTTAATTTATCAAAATTACTTCAAAAGCACTTAGCTATTGTTGCAACTAGTGGTGCAGGAAAAAGTTATTTTGTTAGTGTTTTACTTGAAGAACTTTTATCAAGAAAACCAGAACAAGGGCAAATTGGGGTAGTTGTAATGGATACTCACGGGGAGTATACTTGTTTTGGAGAACCAGTAAAACAAGGTAGTGCTAATCAATTCATGGATTTTTCTTCAAAAACAAGGGTGGTGGATGGTCAGAAAATAAAAATTGCTTGTTCTAAAATAAATATTCACATGATTTCTGCAATTGTTGAATTATCCCCGAATCAAAAAAGGGCGTTAGCAAGAATTCTTTCAAAATTAAACGAAGAAATGAAAAGCGGAGCAGGGCCGTTTGATCTTAATGCAGTGAAATCAGAAATAATGAATATTGATAATGAAAAAACTCAAAGTTCTCTTTATGGAGTTTTGTCCGAACTTGAAGATTTGAATTTGTTTGGGAAAATTGACGAGCCTAGCGTAGTGGATTTAGTTAAACCGGGGCAAATGGTAGTAATTGATCTTAACTCCGTGATTTCAGAAAAGAAAAAACAAATTCTTGTTGCATATTTGGCACAAAAATTATTTAATGAAAGAAGAGGGCATTCAAAGAAGATTCCTCCTTTTGCTTTATTTGTTGAAGAAGCGCATAATTTTATTCCTGAAGGGACTGCTGCGGAGCATGCTGTTGCAAGAAGTTATTTACGAACAATTGCAAGAGAGGGAAGAAAGTTTGGGGCATCGTTAGTAGTTATCTCTCAGCGTCCAAAAAGACTTGATACTACAACGCTTGCAAATTGTAATACAAACATTATTCTAAGAGTTACAAATCCTTATGATTTGGATCATATTTCTCAATCATGCGAGGGTTTAGATAAATCAAGTATTGGAATTATTTCTTCACTTAGAGTTGGAGAAGCACTAATTGTTGGGGAAGCTGTTGGCGCACCAACGTTCTTTAAAGTGAGATTGAGAAAATCTCAACCAAGCAGACACGAATCCACTCTTGAAGATGCAGCAAAAGCATTCGTTTCTGATTCTGAAAAAAAGAGTTCTGAAGCTGATGCGTTTTTGTGATGGTATGTCTTTGAAAAGAAAAGCATTTGTTATTTCTTTAGGTAAAGCTCACGCAGATATCGAAGTGGGCGCATACAAAGCATACAAAGAAGGAAGAGCTCCGATTCCTGATGTAAAAAAACTTGTTGCGCAAAAAGGAGTTAAAGAAACTGCTAAAGGAATAATTGTTGATACACGCAGAGCTAGCGAAAATACTTCGGGGTTACTAAAAGTTGTTTCCGCAATGGTAGTTCACCCTCTAGCAATTCAGCGGCAAAACGCTGAAAGGCTGGCTTTAATTAAACAACTCGCAGAACTTGGATTTAGGGTTGCAGTTCCAAACTTAAAATTAAATAGCCCAAAAATGCTTTCTCGTGCAAGCAAACATGCTAAAGTCTTTTCGGTAAATCCTCCTGTGATTGCAGAACATAATGGGATGAAAGAATATCCTGCAAGTATTGCTTGGTTACGGGATATGTGGGTTCATGATGGCAAAAAAAGAGTAATGAGATATTCAAAAAACAAAGAAGTTGCGCCTTTTGGAGAGGGGGGAATGTCTGTTCGTTTTGGAAAGTGTGTTTTTGCTTCAGATAAATTGCGAAATGACGCTTCAGTAAAAAAAATGTCAAGTCAAGGTTTTAGGTTTTATTTTTTAGGAGATGGAGAAAACTATTATTCTTCATTATCAAAAATATTGCGGAGAAAAACTTACCTTACAATGGATCATGTGGATTTATTTGTGGGGGTTGTTGGGCGGACAATGCTTGTTGAAGAAGATTTTTATAAATCAAATCAAGGAGTTCTTCGTGAGGCAGTGCGAGAAAATAAACTTAAAGTACTTTTTGTCCCAAAAGGGGAAAGTGATTTTCATCCATCTAACTTTTTAGTTTTAGGAGATAACAAAGTTCTTGTTGACAGACAAGCAAAGCAAACAATCGACTTGCTCAAATCTCAAGGAATTGAGGCTATTCCTACTCGAGTTCCGATGAGAGCAAACCTCGCAGCTGGCGGTGGAGTGAGATGTATTGTTAATGAACTTTAATTCGCATTTTTCTCAATTATTTTTATCCAGTTATTTCTCCGGCGTAATTGTGGTGCATGATTTTTCTTAATTCTTTAACATCTTTTGTTTGCGCAAGTGCCCACATTAGTTTTACTGCTGCGCATTCTGCGGTCATATCTCTTGCAGGAATTGCCCCTGCTTTTACTGCTTCGTATCCAACTTCATAAGTTAACATGTGGCTTGAGGTTCCTCCTTCGCATTGAGTAGTTACTACTACAGGGATTTGGAGCTTTTTTGCTTTTTGTATGCTTGGAATTAAAGAGTTCCATTTGGTTGGAACGTTTCCTGCGCCAAATGATTCTAGTATGAGTCCTTTTAGTTTTCCGGATTCCAAAATATTGTTAATAAAATTTGGATCCATTCCAGGCAGAAGAGTAATTTGCATAACATTTTTTTCAAATCTATTTTCTAAAATTAATTTTTCGGGCGTTTGAACTTTTCTTGGGGCCCCATTTGCGATTTGTATTGTTGTTGCAATTTCTCCAATGTCTGGCGCAAGGTGAGAAACAAATGCATCAAGTGATATTTCACTCCATTTTTTTGAGCGATTCCCTTGAAGAAGTTTTGTTCCAAAAAGAACTATTACTCCGCGTAAGTTCATAGCAGAAACCCGGCAAGCATTTATCAGATTTTGGTGGGCGTCTGTTGCTGGATCATCGGGGGGCATTTGTGATCCTGTTAATACAACTGGTTTGTTTAGATTTTGAAGAGCTAGAGAGAGTGCTGAGGCAGTGTATGCCATTGTGTCAGTTCCGTGAGTGATTACAAATCCGTCATATTTATCGTATCTTTCAAATATTTCTTTTGCAATTTCTGTCCAAAAAGAAGGTTGCATATTAGTGCTATCCACATCTGTAATAAATTTGTATTCAATGTCTACGATGTTTTTTATCTCGGGTGCGATAGCTAATAATTCTTCTGCACTCTTAGCGGGTGCAAGAGTTCCGTGTTCGTTTCTTTTCATGGCGATTGTTCCTCCACAGAATAGTAAACAAATTTTTGGAAGAATGCGTGAATATTTTTTTGTAGAATCAAGCATGCCTGCATCTTTTTGCAAAGATAATATTTTATTTGATAGTTCTCTCTTTTTTCTTTTTAGTTTAACTGCGTCAGGAGGGCTCGCGCCGATGTAGAGTGAAATCTTTTTCCATTTTCCAAGAGCGGTCTTAAAATTAGTGTCCAAGTAGAAATATCTTTTGCCTTTTACTTCTCTTTGTGAAATGTTAGTTTTGATTGGCATATATAAAAAATAAAACTAATCCTTTTTAAATATTGGTGATAACGAGTTATCACTAAACAATTGACCAAGTGTCCTCACCTTTTTGCGACCACCGGCAAAACACTCCCTTTGGGGTTTTTAAATCTCCAAAATGCGTTAAGTGTGATGGACCCTTTAGGTACCAATAGCTTGTTTGCGGACGAATTCTCTAGCCGTGTGCTTTACTTGACTAAGGTTAGTTATAACGAGGTAAAGCATGAGGTGCTAGTAGAATTCGCAAACGAGCACACAAAAATAGTTCAGCGGGAAAGGTTCTTTCCTTATTTGTCTTTCTCACCAGCCCTTGATTCCCAGAAGCTTTCTTCTTTAGTGCTTTCTCTGGGTTTCAAGGGGTTTAGCATTGAAGAGGAAAATAATTTATTAATCCTTAAAGCGTTGTCTTTTTCTGATTTAAAAAAAATAAGTAATTCTCTTTCCTTGCACATTAACAAAAAACCTTTGGTTCTTGAGCCAGAGCGGGCATTTTTACTTTCAAAGAATTGGAGTTATTTTGATGCTTTTGAACAAGTTGGGAATAATTTATACAAATTGGATTATTCTTTCTTTGGGGCAAATTCTCAAAAGAATTGGAAGGGCCATGATTTGGGATTTTTCTTAACTAAAGAAATTTCTTTTATGGATGCTATGAGTGTTAGTGAGGAGGATGCATTATTTTTAGTTGAGCGTGCTGCTTGGAGTTCTTTACTAAAAGTTGCGCTTGGGCAAGTTCCAAAAGAAGTTCCGGAAAGAGTGGAATTATTTTTAGAAAATGTTTTTTCAAAGAACGGGGAAATGCTTCTTTTTGAATCAACTCAAAAAGTTTTTTCTCAAAAAGATTTTGAACCATTTTCAAGAGATTCTACCTCAAATATTGATTTCTCTCTTGTGTGGGCTGATTTGTTTTCAAATACTTTCTTTAATTTGGGAACAGACACAAGAAATTGTTCTTGTTGTGCTCCCCTAACTTTGGAATCACCTAATTTGCTTCCCTCTTCAACAATTAAGGTTAGTTTTACTGAGGATAATTTGTATTTTGAATCTTCTTCAGATAGTTTCGCAAATGAGTACCATAATGCTTTTCCATTTAAAGAAGAAAGATTATCTAAAAGAAAAGAGTTTTGTATGAACTCTTTCCCGATTGGCCCTTTTTTCAAAGAGGATTCTGCGCTTGTTCCATTATTTGATGCAAAGAGATTGATTTTGGAAGAAAAAGCAGTTTTGGTTTCAAGTAAAGAAATTGATTCAGCTTCTTCGCCAAGTGAGTTACATTCACTAAATTGGTTTTGCAAGAACAAAGAAAGTTTTTTTTCAAAAGAAGTTCGTTCTGCAAATTCGGATCTTTTAAATTTACGAAAGCAAATTGATTTATCTGAAGGAAAATTAGTCCAAAACAATTTTTCATATTTTTATTATAAATCTCTTTACTCTGCAATGAAAACTATTCTTGCCCAACTCCCTTTGCAATTAACTAATTCTTCGTCAAAGTTTTATTCAACTGATTTGGCAAAAAGCATTATCTCTATTCAAGAAGCTACTATTGCAAAGTTCAAGGAGTTTAGTGAATCAAATGGGTACAGAGTTCTTCACGCTGGGAAGAATAATGCTTTTGTAAAAGGTTTTTCTTCTCTAAAATTAGCAAAGGATTTTTCAGTTCAAACAAAACTTCCTCAGCCACAAATAGCAGGATTTAATGTAAAAGCGAAGCAAAGGTTTGGGCGATAAAGGAAAGCTTTTTATTAAGGTTGTGGTAAAATGATATTTAATTATCTCCCCGTCTTTGTGCAAACAACGGCGGGTTCTTTTTTTAATCATAAAAGTCGCGTAATGATTTTTATTGATGGAAGTAATTTATATCATTCATTAAAATTAAGTTTTGGTTCGGCAAAAATAGACTTCTCTAAATTTTGTCAGGTTCTTTGCGATGAAAATATTTTGGTAAAAGTACGCTATTATACTTCGCCAGTAAATCAGGCAGATCAGCCTGCGCAATATAGTGCGCAGCAGATGTTTTTGGAATCAATTCGTTGATTAACCAAGTTCAAAGTGTTTCTTGGAAGACTAGAGAAAAGGCCAAATGGGATAGTTGTTGAAAAAGGAGTTGATGTTAAGTTGGCAGTTGATTTGTTGTCAGGGGCATTTAGGAACGAGTATGATGAAGCAATAATAGTTTCGAACGATTCTGATTTTGTTCCGGCGATTATTGAAGTGCAAAAACTTGGCAAAAAAGTTAGTAATGTGTCTTTTCCATGCACAAAATCATTTCACCTAAACAAAATCTGTAACAAGGCAATTTTGATTTCGACTAATGCGTTCTTTAAAGTGAATAGTTAGTGTTTTTTCCAAGCCCCAAGTTTTTCGCCTTTTAAGTGTTTATCAAGCATTGTGAGTTCGTCATATATCCCGTCAATTAAATCGTATTTTTTTGCTTCTTCCAAAGTAACCCACGCGTATTCAGTAAGTGATTTTGCAAGTTTTACTTCTCCGTCCTTATAATTTGCATACAAACTAATAATTATTGTTGGTATTCCATCAATTCGAATATAAGCGAGGCTTGTAATATATCCTACACTTTCTCGATCAATTGTGAGCCCAACTTCTTCCATTACCTCTCTTTCAATTAAATCTTCACAAATATTGTACCATAATTCGCCTGTATCTTTTGGTCTTGAAGTAAAATCTTTTGATTCAAGTTTTCCTCCGGGAACAGTCCACTGGTTTGGGAATGCTTTTTCATAAGATGCTCTTTTTGCAATTAAGTATTTCTCCTCTTTGACCACAGTGCAAGTTGCAACTACATAGTGCATTTTTTGATTTGGAGTTTCTTCTTTTCCCACAATAGTTTCCATTTTTTACTCATCCCCTAGAAGTACCCCTTTCTCCCAGCTTTATAAGGATTTACTCAATAAATACTGAGTAAGCGGGTGAAGTTATGTCCTTGCAGTTGGGTGCAAACAAGCAGAAAATTTTCTTACAATTTCTTTATAACGAACGTTTGCGTTTCTCCCAAATTCAAAAGCAAACAAGAATTCCTTCTAATCTTTTAGCGTATTTTTTAAAAAAAATGATTGCTGAAGGCATGCTTGAAATGAGGGCTAAAACTTACAAGTTAACTCCTGTGGCTGAAAAACTAATTCCTTTTTATGTTAAGGATGAAAAAATGATTTCTCCGCTTGCGGTTGTTCTTCCAGCGTGTCTTAGTAAGGATGGAAAAAAGGTTCTTCTAATAAAAAGAGATAAACGCCCCTACAAAGGATTTTGGAGTTTGTTATCAGGAAGGTTACTTATTAATGAGTCAATTGGCGAGGCCGCTCAAAGAGTAATGAGAGAAAAAGCTTTTTGTAAAATAATCGTGGGGGGAATTAAGAGTGTGGTTTATGAGCGTTTAATTGAAGATGATCTCTCAAAGCATGGTTTTGTTTTCTTTTTGGTTGAAGCGAGAGTAATTGATGAGAAGCAGTTTAATGAAAAAGAGTTTTTGAAATGGTTTGATATTTCTAAATTAAAAAAGAGGGAAGTAATTGCTTCGGATTATTGGATGATTAAGGAAAAACTCCTTCAAGAGCAGAATATTGAGGTTGTTGAGGAGACGGTTAATGAGCATAAAAAGACCACTAAAATGAATCTTAGTTAGTGGCTAGTTTTGCCGTTTTTAGCCATTTTTTTGAGCCTCGGGAGCTACGTTTTTAAAGGTTGCTTTATGAGAATTACTGTACTAGGTGAGCACATGAGCAGGTTAACAAGATTTGAATCAACAAGAGTTTTGTCTGCAAGGGCACTTCAGTTGTCTTTAGGAGCTCCACCATTAGTAAAGAGAACAAGCGAACTCTCTATGCTTGAAGTTGCAGAAAAGGAATTTTTGCAAAAGGTTTTGCCTTTATCAGTTTTAAGGAAATACCCTAACGGAAAGATGAAGAGAATTGAATTGTTTGAAAATTGATTTTTATTGGTGATTGAATGGGAAAGTCTGTTGCAAAAGGATTGAAGTATAAGGGAGAAGTTCTATTAGAAGAATTCCCGGATAGATTCAATGATAAATTTGAGAATAACAAAACAAAATTAAATGAAATAAAGGATCTTCCTCTTTCAAAATCAACAAGAAACATTTTAGCAGGTTACATTGTTAGACTTGCAAAAAGAAAGAAAGCTGCTGAACTAAAATAGTCGCTTTCTTTTAACTATTTTTTTTTAATCGCGCTGTTTTTTTTTTATTAAACTTTTTTCTTTCTAGTCTAAAGTGGGGTTGGTTTTAGTAAGCCATTATGCTTTCGCATTTTGTTGATTCATCAACATCTTTGTTTCTAGTCAATAAGTAAAGGTTGCTGCTTGCAGCATTTTCAAGTTGTTTATCATGTGTTATTACAAATATTTGTTCAACTAGTTTTGGCATTTCTTCTCTTAACATTTCCGAAAGCTTTGCAACTGCATTTGAATCAAGGTTATGGGTTGGTTCATCAAGGATTAACATTGAAAGTTTTTTTGTCAAAACGAGTGCAAAAGCAATTCTAATGCATAGTGCTGCAGCGCTTCTTTCTCCGCCTGAGAGTACTCCTTCTACTCTTACCCATCCATTGTTGATTGTTTTTACCTGTAAATCATATCCTTCTTCAACCACGCATAGTTTTGCGTCAGTAAAATCTTTGTAAGGGTAAATTGCACTCCAAATACTGCTCATTGCACTATTAATTGTTTCAAGTAGTGATTCTCGGAGTTCTACTTGTGTTGCAATTAAGCAATTAGAGAAAACGCCCATATTCTTTGCTGCATCTTCATTCTTGAGCATTTCTTTTTCTAAATCATCAATGCTTCGTTTGATGATTGCGATTTTTGTGAGAGTATTTTCATAACTTTTCTTTAACTCTAGTTTTGATTTGATTTTGCTTTCGGATACACTAACGGAAGATTTTTTCTTATAAACTTCCTCGCGTATGGCATCAAGTTTTTTCTTATCAAATCCGAGTTCAATTAATTGTTTCTTTACTTTAGGCAGTTCTTCTACGAGCGCTTCGAGTTGTTTTCTCTTTTGTTCAGATTCAGTGGCTTGTTTTTCTAATGCTTCGAGTTTGTAAAGGTCTTTGTTTTTTTCATCAATATTTTTTCGAAGAGTTTCTTTTTCAGTTTCAGTTGTTTTATATTTTTCTTCCAAGTCTTTCTTGTGTTTTTGCAGTTCACGTATTTGTTCAAGTATTTTGTCAGTTTTTTGCGCAAGTTCTTTTGTGAGGTTAGTTTTGTGTTCTTCGTTTAGTTCCTGTTTGCAAGTGGGGCATTTACCTTTGAGTGAGGATATTCCTTTTTCTTCTTCAGAGAGTTTTCTATTTTCATATTCTAAAACTTTTAATTCTTCTCCGCTCTTTTTTAAAACAAGGTCAATTTCTTTCCATTCTTTCTCTTTGGTTGTTAGTTTTTCTTTTAGTTCAACAATTTCTTTCTTCCGAGTAGTGCTTTGGGTTTGTACTTCACCAACGGATATTCGTTCACTTCGCAGGATGTCTTCTTTTAGTCCTTCGATTCTAGAATTAACTTTGATTGCAAGCTCTTCAAGCGTTTTGTTTTGTTTTTCTTTGTCAGAAAGCAGGGTGTATTCTTTTTCAATAATTAAAAGTTCTTTTTTAATAGTCTCAATTTCGTTTCTAAGTAAATTTATTGCATTTTCTTCTTCAAGTATTAATTTTTGTAAGTTTTCTTCTTCATGGCTTTTGAGGGTTTCTTTTTGTTGGGCAACAAAGTCTTTTCGTTGTTTGTTTTCTTTTAATAACTCGTTTTGCAGCGTAACTGAATTCTTGCGCGCGGTTTCGTATTTTTCAAGTTCTAAAAGTTCATCAAACTTTTTCTTTCGCTCAGAGGGACTCAGTTTCAAGAAAAAATCCATTTCGTTTTGTTCAGCATAAACTGCTCGGCTAAATAGTTCATAATTTAATCCAAGTAAGTTTTCTACTTTTTCATTTACATCTTTTTGCTTTGGTCCCGCGATTAATCGTGTGCCTTCAAGGAGTTTTGCTTCATTAGTTCCATCTCTTTTGATTATTCTTTCAATTCTGTACTTTTTTTCCTCTTGAGTAAACTCCAGTATTGTTTCTGCCCTGTCAGCTTGATTTGGTTTGTTCATTATTATTTCATCAAGGGATACTTGTCTTGTTTTTATTGCAGGGAATGTTCCAAATAAGGAATATGAAATTGCATTTACAATTGAACTTTTTCCGCTTCCCATTACTCCGACAATTACATTAGTTCCTTTGCCAAATTCAAGCGTAGTTTCGGCGTGTGTTCGCCAATTCTTTAAAGTTAGGGAGGTTAGCATAAGTTATTTTTGGTTGCAAAAACAATAAAACTAGAGTAGTCGCAAGTAAAAAAAGTTATTTTGCTAAAAAAGATGTGGACAATTTTGTCCTCTAAAGTTTAACTTATTAGTGTTGCCACTTCTATTTCTGCTTGGTTAATTAGTGGTACTTTGTTTACTGCTTCTTCAAGTTTTGGCATTGCGCCGTCAACTTTGTCAGGTATAACGTATCCCACTCGGATTACTTCTATTCCAAATCCAATTGGTTCTCTTTTCAAATCTTTAAAATCTCCGGCAGTAATTTCTCGTAATGATTTTTCTACAGCATCCAAGTTTTCAGGATCGCAGAATACTTTGAAGATTACCATTACTTTTCCCATTCTGTATCAACTCAAAATTAGTTTTTATGGGCCTACAAATCCGCATTCTTTACAAGTGTATGTTTTTGCAGTTTGTTTGCAGTGGTCGCATCTTGCGATTGTGCTTTTGCCGCATGATGGGCATTTGAACTCTAAATGTTTTGTTGTAACAACTTTATTGCATGTTGTGCATGTCTTCATTAATCTCACCAAAGTCTAACTAAGATATTCTCTAATTGCTAAGCTTTATAAACGTTGTTTGGAGGGCTTGATTTTGAGCTTTGGCCAGGGTTAAATTAATAACCAAGTTTGGGGATTGTGTTTGTTATGGGCATTATTCCCCCAAAAAGGGTTCCAAGACATTTTTTTTCTGCTCGTTTTTTGAAGATTAAACCTGCGCGGAGAGCAATAATTGAGGGTAGACTTAATCGGGTTTCAAGGTGGATTTCAACTGGAGCAGGGGATGTTGAGGGAGAATTGGCACTGGTAAAAAAAGAGTTATACTCTAACCCGGATTTTGAATTAAAAAAAGTAGGGCCTGCACTTAAAAGGGTTTCAACTAATTTTTCGCTTTTGGAGAAAAGAGTTAATCAATTTGAAGCGTTTGCGAAGATTCATTTCAAGGAATTTGATTATAAGGCTTTGAACGGGCATTGGAGTAATAATCCAGTTCTTGCTCGTTTGCATTACTCTTATCGTATAATGAATAGTGTTAGGGGAAACTTGGAAAAAGCATTTAAGTATTACGAGCAATTAGTGCGTGAATCTAAACAAAGATAGTTCTTCTTTTTGGATTAATATTCTTTTTTGTCTAATGAATCAACCGACAAAACAAGCCTGTTTTGCGGCACCGTGAATTGCGATTCCGTATTGTCGGCAAAACACTCTCCAATTATTTATAAATCTTCAAAAGAGGGTTCTATAATGGAAAATTCTTTTCCAAAAGAAATGACTCCTGACTTGGCAGAAATTTGTGGAATTCATGCTGGGGATGGATATCTTAGACGTCGTGGAAGCAAGTTTGAACTTGATCTAAGTGGAAATGTTGATGAAAAGGAATACTATGATAATCACGTGGTGCCTTTATTTGAGAGAACATTTGGAATTAAGATAAAACCCCGATTTTTTTATCCAAGAAACACTTATGGATTTCTAATTTGTAAACGTGAAGTTTGTGAATTCATTCACTCTTTTGGATTTCCTTATGGGAAAAAAACTTTGACTGTTGGGGTGCCAAAGCAAATTTTTGAATCAAAAAACATTGAAATTATTTATGGATTTATCCGAGGGGTGTTTGATACTGACGGTACGCTTTCATTTAGAAAAAGAGGGGGTTCGAAGTATTCTGAAATTCATAAGAAAAGACACACTTATTCCTATTTGAAATTATCAGTTTGCTCAAAAAGTCTACGTGATGGTGTTGGATTATTATTAATGCAGACTGGATTTCAGTTTGCGTTTTCACAAACAAAAGAAACAGCAACTGAAAATATTGCTTATAATTTAACTCTTCAAGGAGACCAAAATCTTATTTTGTGGATGCGAAATATTGGATTCAAAAATCCAGTAAAGACGAACAGATATTTAATTTGGAAAACCTATGGCTTCAATCCTCCTTACATTACGTTAGAGCAACAAAAAGAAATTCTAGCCGGCAAACTAAATCCACACGATTTTTATCCTGAGAAAATTTTAGAGGAGAGTGAAGTTCTTCCAAAATTAGTTGCAAAACGACTAGCTTCAATTCAGGTGCTAGAATCGGTTACCCCCAAAGGTTAAAAATTATCGGTGCCCTAGTTATTTCAGTGGGCCTGTGTTGGCAATGGATAACCAGCAGGACTTCGGAAATATTTGAAGTAATCCTGAAATGGGGGTTCGATTCCCTCCAGGCCCGTACTTTTTTACAAAAAAAGTATCAGTTTTCTATTTATAAAATTCATTTGCTCTTTGTTTCTTTAAGTTTAATATTAACTTTTTTCCCATTCAACCTTACAATTTTTCCAGGAACTCCAACAACAGTGCAGTTTGAAGGAATGTCTTGCATTATTACAAATGTTTCCGCACCGATTTTTACATTGTCTCCAACCGTAAGTGGCCCTAGTAGTGTTGCGCTTACTCCGACAAGAACATTGTTTCCTAGTGTTGGGTGTCTTTTGCCAGTGTGCTTTCCTGTTCCTCCAAGAGTTACATTTTGAAATAAAACACAATTTTCTCCAATTTCAACAGTTTCTCCAATTACTGTTCCAACTCCATGATCCACAAAAAAACTTTTTCCAATTTGGGCGCCGGGATGTATTTCCATTCCAGTTAAAACTTTTAAAATTGTCATTCCAAATCTTGGCAAAACAGGAACTCTTAGTTTTTGTAGGGGGTGCATTAATCTGTATCCGATTATTGTCCAAAGGGGAGTGTGGCAAAGTAAAACTTCAAGATAGTTTTTTGCAGCAGGGTCATTTTTCTTTACTGCTTTTATGTCTAAAATTATTTCTCTAATCATTTTTGTTCCCTTCTTTTATTTTATAAGTGTAAATCTTTCTATTTCTTTTCCCTCTCGCGTAATTTTTTCTAAAAACATTTCTTTGGGTCTGACCCACACTTGCCCCGCAGGCATTCCTTTTTGTGCTTCCAAATGTTTGTACACCACAATTTCAGAAAGATTTTCGGAATCAAGTGCAATGGAAATTATTTCCACAATACTTCCTTTAAAGTGTTTCCATTTTTGCCCAATTTTTATTTCTCTTTCCATTTTTTCATCTCACAAAATGTTTAAATGAAAGTTTTTTTGCAGATTTAATTCCAGACTTCTTTAGTTTTTCATTGCAACGTTTTCGCTGGCCTTCGGAATTATCTCTAAATATTGTTGAAGTTCCTCGAAGCATTATCACTTCTGCTTTTGGAAAAGCTCGTTTCATGGATTCGAGTCCAATAGTGAGACAAATATTTCTATACATTCCGTATCCAATAATTCTTGTTGGGAGCACTTTTTCTGACTCAAGTAATCTTTTCATTGCGTCTGGTTGGTAAATGTCCCAGGGTTGTGCCCAAATTATTCGCGGGGGGTGTTTTAATTCTCTGATTAAAGCTTTAACGTGTGCTTCCTCGTTAGGCATTTCATAAACTACAGGTATTCCTCTTATGCCTGCTTTTTCTAATCCTTGAAGTATCTTTTTTTTATTTGATGCCCAGTTTTTTTTATCTGTTTCACTAAAATAACGAGGCGCTTCTTGTTTTGGGGCGTGAATCATGTACATGACTGGTCCAGTGTATGTGTTGCTCATGTTTTTCACTCAAATGCTTCTTTTCCTTCAAAGTATTTTGTTAAGTGTTCTGCGAAAGTTCCTGAATAATGTGTGAGTATTTCTTTTTCATTCAGTACTTTGGCTTTTTTTAGGCAAACTTTAATTCCGTCGGTTTCGGTTTTTTGGCAGGTTTTAATGAATTGTTCCAGTGTTTTCTTTGCGCTGGTTTCTTCTCGTTCTATTTCAATTACTATTCTTCCGTTTTCCTCTTTTGGGCCGGAGATTATTTTTCGTTTCTTTTCAAGAAATCTTTTTACATTTTCTTTGTCTGACGCAGGGGGCCCAAAGGCTTTTTTTCTTTTTTCTAATTCCAGTGCATTTAATTCAAATAAGAAAAACACTTTTTCTTCATCGCTCCAAAGATCCATTTTTTTTACCACAAATTCTTTTTCTTCAAGTTGAGTCGCAGTTTTTCTTAAGTATCTTCGTAGTTGTCCCCACATTAAATCTGATAATATTTCTTTTGGAAATTCCGCTTGTACTGCTAAGAATTCTCGCCTGTTTAGTTCTGCAAGGATTTTTTCTTTTGGCCATACCTCTACAGGGTGCCCAAAAAAGAATTTCTCGCTTGGGTTTTTTAAGAACATTTTTGCTGCTGAACGCATTTTGTTGTATTGTTCAACGGACAGTGCGCTTGCAACGTTTCTGTTATCATCCACGGGGTCAATCATTACTAATGGCGTAAAAAATTCGTTTGTTGGGTCTCGCAGTAACTTTTTGTACATTAAGATTTCTTTTTCTTTCCAATTTGACATGGCTTTTATTGTTTTATCAAATGAGCCATAATATAAAATTAATAATTCTACTCCGTATCCTGGGAGTGCTTGGTTTTTTAGATCTGCTCCGTAAGCGTTTATTCCTTTAAGAAATTGTTTTAGTAGTCTTGAATCTTGTCTTTGTTTATCATTCATTTTTTGTAGTAAATATTTGTTGTGAAATGGGGTTCGGTCCACTGCGCTTTGTTTTTCTGCTCCGCTGGCAACAATGTATGAGGGCACGATTTCTACTTCAAATCCTTTGATTTCTCCTCTAACGTAAGGGTGCTGTGAATAAGCGAGTTCCCATTTTTCTCCTTTGAATAATTCTTTTGCAATTCTAAGTCCTTCGCTTTCGAGTTCATTTGCAGGGAGTTCTTTATCAAACATTAAAAATAGGTCTAAATCTCTATCTCCGCGCAAATGAGTTCCGCGTGCGCTACTTCCGCACCATTCAATGTGAGAGTGTTTTCCTTTGATTTTTTTCAGTTTTGCACGTATTTCTTCAACGAGCTTTTTTTCAGCGAGGAGTTCATTTTTTGGGGGAGTTATTTTTGCTAGCACACTCTTGTATAAAGAATTCATATAACCACTTTTGCTTTTAGTATTTGCTTTCCCTTAAGTTATTATACTACTTTTCTTTATATAATTGTGTTTGGAAGGGTAATAATGCAGTTTACTGAAATGAAATTAAAAAAACTAGAGTCTACTCCTTTGGCGGATATTTATCAAGGGTTAGCGGTAAACTTTTATGATGTTAAAGAAGTTCCTTTTAGCGAAAAAGAAAAGCAACTAGCGCTTTTTCTAATTAAAGAGATTCAAAAAGGAGCGGCTCTAAAAAAAGGATTTGACGGAGTAAGCGAAGAGGATTTGGATATTTTTGTTGACGAAGTTGTTTCAACAATTCAAATGAATGGTTACTTAGATAGACTTCCTTCAAAAAAATCCTTTGTCGAATTACTTGAAGCCACTATTAAGTTCCTCTCTAAGCTCAAATTTGTTTTGGATAAATCGTTACTGGCGGAGTATGTTTTGCATAATTCTATTGGCCTAAAACAATTAGCTTTCTTTTCGCTTGATGATGATTTGGAAGAATTAATGATTAACAGTCCTGAAAATATTTTTGTATTTCACAGAAAACACGGTATGTGTAAAGTGAATATTTCCATTGAAGAAAATATTTTAACAAATGTGATTCAAAGGATCGCGCTTACTATTGGTAGAGAATTTAATTCAAAGAATACTTTGCTTGATGCTCGTCTTCCCGATGGTTCAAGAGTTAATGCAACTCTTAGTGATCTTTCTCCTACTGGAGCGACTTTAACAATTAGAAAATTTTCAGCTACTCCATTAACTATTCTTGATCTTATTGAAAATAATACTATTACTTCCGAAGCCGCTGCATTTTTGTGGCTCATGGTTGATGGACTTGGAACTAACCCTCAAAATATTTTGGTTGCTGGGGGCACAGCATCAGGGAAAACAACTTTCTTGAATATTCTTTCAAATTTTATAAGACTTAATGAAAGAGTTGTTTCAATTGAAGATACAATTGAGCTTTCTCTTTTAAGTAGAGAAAATTGGGTTGCACTTGAAGCAAGATCTTCTACAGGGTTTGAAGTAACAATGGATTCTCTTTTGAAAAACTCTATGCGTATGAGGCCGGACAGAATTATTGTGGGGGAAGTAAGGGGGCCTGAGGCACTTACTCTTTTTACTGCAATGGATACTGGACACCAAGGATGTTTGGGGACGATTCATGCAAATAATGCAAGGGAAACAATTGTGAAACTGGGCGAGAGACCGCTTTCAGTTCCCCAAAGTATGCTTCCTTTGCTTGATTTTGTTGTAATAATGGAAAGGCATTATTCTAAAGAAAAAGGAATGCAACGAAAAGTTACCCAAATTGTGGAGTTATCAAGAATGGAAGAAAAGGTTCTATTTGGAACTTTGTTTGATTTTGATGACAAATTAGGGATGATTAAGCGCACGGAGATTGGGAGTGCAGTATTTGAAGAAATTGCAAGAAAAAATTCTCTAAGTAAAATTGAATTAACAAAAGAGCTTTCTACAAGAAAAATAATTTTGGACTGGATGCTAAAGCAAGGAATTAGAAAACCCCTCGAAGTGCTTGAAGTAATTGAGAGTTATTATTACAATCCAAGTAAAGTTCTTTCAACGGTTTCTGAACTTCAATAAAAAAAGTTTTGAACATATTTTTGAGTTACTCATTCGGTTGATTTAATTTCTTTGGCTTTTTTCTTAAGTGCTTTAAATTCACTAACTTTGGAATAAACACTTCCTGTTGGGGAAGGTTTGCTTTCAAATAAAAAAAAGCTTTTTACTTTAATAGTTTCATTTATTCTTTTGTTTCTTATTTTTGCGAATTCTTTCTCAAAATCAGTTGATTGAGTTGCTTTTGCAATAGTTACGTGCCCATTAAATTCATTATCTACTCCAAGGGATTTACTTGCATATTCTGCAAGAGTATGTAACTCAATTGCTTCTGCGCTAACCCAAATCACTCTTTCATCAAATTGACCTACTCTTCCAATCAAAATGTTAAATTCATTAAATTCAATTTTTTCAAGTCTTTTTATTATTTCAATTTGTCCTTGATCATTTGTGTCCCCAATAAAGCAAAGAGTGATGTGCAAATTGTCAGCAGGAATTGCTTTTACAGTCGTAAGTTGTTCAGTTAGTTCAGCAGATATTCGAGTTCTTAGTTTTTTTGGGATTTCTATTGCAACAAATAATCTTTTCATAATAATTCCTCTAATTAAACAAATTTTAGAGCATAGTTTATTCAAGCATTTTTTTTGCATTAATTTCCATTTTTTTAATTAGTTCTTGGTTTTTCTTAAATTTTTCATTTCCTTTTTTTATTAAATATTTCAGGTATTCTTCACTCACGGTCATTTTTCCTTCTTTAATTGGTGCGGTAATACTTTGTGTTCCAAGCATTTCTACAATAAATTTTCCGTCTTTTGCAACTTTTATTCCTGCTCGTTTGATTCCGCAAGTTTCGCAATAAACCAGTACTTTTTTTGCGTTTTCTAAATTGTTTGTTCCTAAGTGTAAAATAATTGGTTCTTGTTTGAAGTAGAGTACTTTGCCTGTAAAATCCGCCACAGCGTCAAGTACTTCTTTTGGTTTTACCTTTCTGTGCCATTTTCGATAAAATGCACTTTCTTGTTTTGTTTCTTCATCCCCAAGGCCAATTAAAGCAATTCTCCCTGCACAAGAACTTGAAGTAAAATAGTTTTTTGTTTGAACGATATAATCACAAAGTGGAATGAAATCCAAATCCATTCTTCCCATTTTTTTAGCTTCTTCATAAGTTTCTTTGTGGTGTTTTTTCGTCATATTAAATCTTGAAGCTTCTTCAAGTGCGAGTCTTTTTTGTGCCAAAGCGGCTTGTTTAGCCAAAATGGAGCTTTCCTTATCCTTAATAGTGTGTTTTTTTGCCATTAGAAAACCTTTATATTTTATTCTTTTACTAATTAATCTGATTTAGTATGTTTAAAAAGCAATTGATTTTGGTTTTCGTTTTATTACTAATGGGCACTGTTTTTTCAGTTAGATTAATCGATCCTGTTTCTTTACAATTGTCTCCTACTGAGAGCAACTTTATAGGGAATGTAAATGTGGGTAATACTGTTGAACTTATTTTCTCAAAAGAACTTACAAACAAATATGACTCTGTGGCGTTTGTTAGTGATCTTCCAACAGGTTTTGATTATGAAACAAAAAATGAGCTTGAAACTATAAAATTGATTGTTTCAGTTCCAAAGAATGCAGTAATTGGGGATTATCCTTTCACAGTTGCTCTTTCTGGTCCAAATGGAACGGACAAGGTTTTAATTAATTTTAATGTAGTTAGCGATGCGCTTGTGGTTTCTGAATCTAATATTGCTGAACAAACTGCAAATGTTAACTCAAGTGCTTCCTATTCACTTTTCTTCAAAAACAAATCCCAAGGAAATGCAATTTTTGTTATTACTTCCGATCTTCCTGAGGGCTGGATGACAAAAGATGCTTTGTCAAAAACAAAGTACGTTCGAACAATTGTTGTTCCAAAAGAAAGTTCGTTAGATGTTAATTTTGAAGTTTTCCCTAGACTTGAAGGAAAAAAGAAGTTTAATTTCAAAGTAGAATATGGAAACACCTCAAGTGATTTTTCTTTTGCAATTGATGCTAAACCAACTCTTGAAAGTAAGCTTGAAGCAATCACCTATGGTTTGCCATTTTATTCATTTTCTCTTCTTCCAAGTTATTTCTTGAATGGTTTAATTTCAATGATTCTTCCTTAGGGGTTGAATTATTCTCTTTTTAATAAGCTCTATTATTATTGTTCTTTATGCGAAAAGATTTTTCAAAAAGCGAGTATTCTTTTGCCCAAAAGATTATTAGTGAGATTAACTCCGGACTAATTAACACCGATAAAGAATTAGAAGTTAGGCGGTTTTTTTGGAGTAAAGAATTAAAACTAAATAATATGCCGCCTTACCCCTTTATTCTTTCTCAAGCAGTTAATGCAACAAAGAAAGTTCAAAAATTATTATCCATTAAACCAACTAGGAGTCTTTCAGGAGTACAGGTTATTGCAGTCATGCTCCCTCCTTTTCCCTGTCCCGGGAAGTGCACTTATTGTCCCTCTTCTTTGGAAGATAAATCTTCTCCCAAATCTTACACGGGTTTTGAACCAAGTGCTCTTCGTGCTCAAAGATTGGATTATGATTCTTATAAAATTGTAGAGAATAGAATAAAGCAATTGGATTTGACTGGGAACTTTGCAAACAAAATTGAAATTATCTTTCAGGGAAGTTCTTTTACTTCTCTCCCAAAGAAAAAGCAAGAACAAATAGTAAAAAATAGTCTTGATGCGGTAATTGGAAAGAAGTCCAAAAATATTCTTGAAGCAAAAGCAAAGGCCGAGAAAGCAAAACGAAAAGTGGTGGGAATTACTTTTGAAACTCGTCCTGATTTGTGTACAAAATCGGATGTAAAGGGAATGCTTTCTTTGGGCGGAACAAGAGTTGAAATTGGAGTACAAAATCCTTCAGATAAAATTTATTCAATCATTAATCGTGGGCACACGGTCCAAGATGTTGTTGATTCCACTAAGCGATTAAAAGATTCTTCTTTCAAAGTCCTTTATCACTTAATGCCGGGGCTCCCTGGGAGTGATTATAAAACAGATTTAAATAATTTTAGAGAAGTTTTTACAAATCCTTCTTTTAAACCGGACATGGTAAAGTTTTATCCTTGTTTAGTAATTAAGGGGACAAAACTTTATGATGAGTGGCAGAAAGGGAATTTTGAGCCGATGGGTGAAGAAAAAGCTGCAAAACTTTTAGCCCAAATTAAATCAGAGATTCCAAAATGGGTCAGAGTAATGCGTGTGAATAGGGATATTCCAAGCACTGTGATTTCTGCGGGAGTAATGAAAACTAATCTTCGTCAACTTGTGGAAGAAGAGCTTCACAAAATGGACAAAAAATGTAATTGTATTAGATGTAGAGAAATCGGGCTCCAAAATAGAGGGAAAAAATTTCCTGAAAATGAAATCCCTTCTCTTTCGACCGAGCATTATTCTGCTTCGGAGGGGGAGGAAGCATTTATTTCTTTTGAATCAAAAACTGCACTATATGGATTTGCAAGGTTAAGAAAACCTGCTAGTCCTTTCTTAAAAGAAATTACTCCAAGGACTGCACTAATTAGGGAACTTCACGTGTATGGGAAAGCGTTGCCTGTTGGTGAAAATGATGAGTTAAGTGTTCAGCACAAGGGGTTAGGGCAAGAACTGATTTTGGAAGCCGAGCGTATTGCAAAAGAAAAATATGGTGCAAATAAAATGGTTATTATCTCTGGACTTGGAGTAAAAGATTATTATAAAAAATATTTAGGGTATAAGAAAGACGGCGACTTTATGTCAAAGAAGTTAAAGTGAACCTTTGGATTTTTTGTGTGCGCCAACATTTAAATTCTAAACAAACATAATCCTGTTGGTGTTTTTGTGTTTGAGTTATTCTTTATTCTTGTAATAGTAATTCTAATTATAGCTCTTGTTGTAATCATAAAGAGTTTTTACTCTTTGCAATCCAAGTACAATGAGTTATTGTTTTCAAAGCAATCCCAAAGTGTAAAGTATGGTCAATTAACTGAGCAGTGGCTTCCTTTTAGTAAAAACTTTCCATTTGATTCACAGAACTTTCGCTTTATTGGGAAACCAATTGACGGGCTTTCATTTGAGAGTGATAAAGTTGTTTTTGTTGAGTTTAAAACAAACAAATCTCAATTAAGTGATTCCCAAAAAAGAGTAAAAGAATTAGTGAAAGATAAGAAAGTTGAATGGTTTGAGTTAAGGGTTGAATAGTTTTGTTTTATGCAAATTTAATTTATTCTAGTTTTCGATAAAGTGTTAGTTCATGGGGTCTTTCTAGCCATGTGCCTTCAAGCGCAGTAATAATTTGTTTTGTTGTTGCGTTTCTTGGTAGTTGTAAGCATCCGCACAATTCTTGTTTGTGTTCAGAATTCATGCTGTATCCAAGTTTGAGTAGTGTTCGTATAACCTCTTTTTGATTTGTTTTTAGCAAAATTTCTTTTCCACCGATTTTCCTTATTTGTTGCTCAAGTAACCGAAATCCATGCAAGCCAATATTGTATCCTCTATGTTCTCTAATAACCATTCGGTGGTAAATATTCCATACGCGTGGGGAATCCTCTTGTGCTTGAAAAATAGCAATTTTTCTTTGTCCTTCCAAAAATTCAATGGTTCGTACTTTTTCTCCAGTTAAATTTGCAGTTATTTTGATTGGGGCCCCAGCCTTTACTATGCTATACTCTCCGCGCCCTGTTGCAAGAAAACTTGGACTTGTTTTTGTTCTTCGTAATCTTTCCTTTATGAGAATTCGAGAGCCATTTGTTTGAATCATTATTCCACCCTGTATCTCAATGTACAAACAATTCCTCCAAAGGAATGGATTTGTTTTTCCTGAGGATTTTTAGAAGAAATTATTTCTGCTTCGCAGCCCATTTTTTCAGCAAGGTCAAGGATGCTTTCGCTTTCTTCTCTTTTTTGCATTAATTGAGTTTCAGAAATAATTAGTTTTTCACACGCTCCAAGTTCTATTGCGCTTTTAACTTTTTCAAATCCGTATTCAGCTTTTCCTTTTGATATTTTCATCAAAAAATCTTCAATTGTTTTTCCTTCTTTTGAGAGTTGTAATTCTTTCTCAACACTGGCAAGTTTTCCTTGTGAAATAATTTCATTAAAACCCGTGTCTCCGACAGAGTTAGTGTTTTCTACTAGCACTTGTGGGAAACCCTTAATTTTTTTATCATCAACAAATTTCTTAAAATTTTCTTTTACAAATCCTGGTCCTGCGAGAAGTATTTTTTTTGCATCAAGTAGTTGAATCTTTTCCAAAATTTGATCAAAGTAATCGCTTTTTCCAGTATCAAATCTTTTACCTTTTTTTGATTCTTTAATAGTGGCTTTTCTATTTATTGAAAATTGATTAATGAATGCAAGCTCAGCTTGCTCGTCATCAATTAAAATAACGAGTAATTTCGCTGCAGCGCTTGATTTTTCGGCTTTTTTTATTCTGTCAATTTGCCAGTCTTTAAGGGATTGTTTTTTCAGTTTTAGTTTTTCGCCAATTTTAATTTCAAGGCTTTGGTGGCTTTTTAGTTCAATAAATTCTTCAGGATGGCCGCCAATAATTATTCCGTTTATTTTTAAATTTTCACTAAACTCTTGGAAGTGGGCGTCAATAACTTGCAGTTCAACGAAAATTGTTTGCCTGATTGTTTTTTCTCCTTCTTTGGAGGGTTTTATTTTTCTATCCGTTGTTCCATAGACAGTGTCATTTTTATCGATTATTTTCTCAAGGTGCCAAAGATCATCCATTGTTTCGGGTATTGCAGTAATTTCAGCTTCTTTTTTGCTTATTTTGAGTACCTTCATAACATGATTAGGGGCGGGAAATAGTTTTAAATTCAGTTTATGCCCCTATATGTTGGGCATGGCTAATAATAAAACTCTCTTAGCGCCTTCTTCTTCCCCTAAAAAAGTAGTTGGGATAGTTGAGGCTCTGATTTACGATTCGACAGGGAAAATACTTCTCTTGAGGCGTAGTGAGAATAATTCTATTTACGTTGGAAAATGGCAATTACCTGGCGGAAAAGTTGAAAAAAATGAATCCGCATTGCAAGCAATTAAACGAGAGGTTCGGGAAGAGATTTCTTGTAATTGTCGTTCTGTAAAAAAGTTAAGAGAAATAGAATTCTCAAATATTTTTAGGAACAAAAAAGAAACCGTGAAGTTAACTGTTTTTTCTTGTGATATTGATGGTCAATTGGCGTTGAGTACGGATCATTCGGAGTTAAAGTTTTTTACTCCTAAAAATATTCCAAAAACTAGACTTGCGCCTGCTTCCTTAAGAGCAATTTTTTCAAAGTAATAATTTCAATTCAAAACTAAGTAGTTACGAATAATATGTTCCTTCTAATTTTTGTTCCCTGTCAAGGACTGAACCAGATTTGTTTATCCTTGGTCTTTGAGTGTCTTTGTCTCTTCGCACAGTAATGTCTAAGTATGCGAGTAATTTATTCATTCCGTCTTTTACATTAAATGGTCCTTCTGCTTTTCCAGCTATTGCTGGTTCTCCGCTGAACACCATTATTTTGTCACTTACATAATCAATGAAGGTTAAATCGTGATCAATTATTAGTGCGGAGCAATCTTTTACGTCCATTTGATTCTTGATTACTTTTCCCACAGCAAGTCTTTGTTCTACATCCAAATATGCGCTTGGTTCATCAAGCAAGTAAAGATCTGCATTTTTACTTAAGCATAAAGCAATTGATACTCTTTGGAGTTCTCCCCCAGAAAGAGTTTTTGCTTTTTTTTCTAAAAGTTCTTCAAGTTCTAAAGGTCTTAGAATACTTTGTCTAATATCAGGAATTGTTCCCGCTTCAAATAGTTCTTCAACTGTTTTTTCTCCAGTGTATGAAATGTACTGTGGCTTGTATGCAATTTTTACTCCGCTTTCAAGTTTTACATTGTCTGCTTCTATTTCATTTGCGAGTAGTTTCATGAAAGTTGTTTTTCCTATTCCGTTTGGTCCAACTATTCCAATTATTTCGTTTTTCTTTACGTTGTTTGCTTCACACTCAAGTTGAAAATTTCCCAGTTTCTTCTGTAAAAGTGGCCACTCTACAATTTTTTCTTTTCTTTCTTTTTTCTCAGTTTTTTGTTTCCCAAAAAAATCAATTGGGTAATCTCTGAATCTAAAATTCTCATCTTTTGAGTATCCTTCCAGGTAAGTGTTAATTCCTTCTCTTGTTGTTTTTACTTGTGAAACAAATCCGTATACTCTTGGCTTTCCATACATTAAGTTAACATAATCTGATAAGAAATCCAGTAATACCAAGTCGTGTTCTACTACAATAACTGCTGCTTTTTCTGCAAGTGTGCGAATAAATTTTGCTGCGCGTAATCTTTCTTTAATATCTAAGAAGGAACTTGGTTCATCAAAAAAGTATAAGTCTGCATCCTTTAAGCCAGTTGCAGCTATTGCTACTTTTTGGAATTCTCCTCCCGAGAGTTTTGAAGAATCCCGATCAAGTATTCCTTCAATGTTCAAAGCTTTAGCAACTTCTTCAAGTTGTTTTTTGTCATCTAATTTGTAAAGGAGTTCTCTTACAGTCCCAGTTGTTTTTATTCCTTCAATATTCTGGGGTTTTACTGCAACCTTCATTTTATTGTTGTAAAGTTTTTTGAAGAAATCTTGTGCTTCTTTTCCTTTGTAATACTCAATTACTTTTCCTTTCTCGCCAGTTTTTTCATTAAAGTTGGGGATGATGTTTCCAGAGAGTATTTTTACAATGGTAGTTTTTCCTATTCCATTTCTTCCCACAAGTCCCAGAACTGTCCTTTCTTTTGGTACTGCAAGTCCATGTAATCTGAATGAGTTTTTTCCAAACGAGTGGATTGGTTCATCAAGGTTAAAGGATAAATTTACAATGCTTATTGCGTTAAAGGGACACCTGTTTTGGCATATTTCGCAGCCAATGCATATTTCTTCAGAAATAATTGGTTTTAGTAGTGGTTCATGAACGATGCATTTTTTGCCCGTCCTATTAACTGGGCATACTTTTTCGCATAAATAGTTTCCGCAATGGTCAAAGTTACATCTATCATAGTCTATTACTGCGATTCTTTTTTTTGCATCCATAAAAATTCATCATTTAGAAAGTAATAAAAACTTGGGTAACGAGGGTCAAAAAATGTCTATTTGGGGCTTTATTGGGGTTTAGTAATTGTAATGGTTTTTTGTAGTACAATAATTAAATCTTTTTGGAAAGTCGCTGGCTTATTTGTGCAATTTAAATCCAGAGAATATTTGCTTCCTTGGGTAATAGTAAGTGTGTTGCCCATTTTTGAGCATGTTAAAAAGTTTTGGATGGTGTTTTCTTTTGTAAGTAAAGTATTCGCTTTGGCTTCAATACAGGTGTTTAAATCAAGTGGCCTGCTCCAATTGCAATCCATAGTTGCTTGTTTTAAGTTAATTTCATAATTTGTAAGTACTATTTTGCTTTGTACTATTTGTTCCTTCATTGAGTTAGCTTCCTCTGTTTGGGTGTTTATTGAAAGTAAAAATACTGCTGCAATAAATATTGCAAGCACTAATAAAAATCCTCCAAACCCTCGAATCCCTCTTGCCCCCTTGGAAATTTTTTTCATTTTATCCCTCTGCAAACATTTGAATCAAAATAATTTTTGGTGATTGGAGAATACCTTCCAATTATAGTGCAGTACTGATTTGTATTAGTTGCATCAGTTGAACTTCCCGCGAGATTGAAATAAAGTGTTGTTGACTGCGCGTTTTGATTTTGAAATAAAACTTCAGGCACAATATTTGAGGTTTGAGTTGGTTCGTATTGAACAATTAATAATGCGAGTATTATTACTGACATTGAGAGTAAAGCTTCTGTAGAAAACAAAAATCCTTTCATCGTCCCACCTTTAATGTTATTGTTTGCATTCCAATTTTTGAAGTATTGCACGGAGTTATTGAACTTAAACAAGAGTTAAGGTCTTTGAAGGTTGTTTTGTTTGTGCAAATGAGTGCGTTGACGTCAATAGAAATTATATTTGAAGTATTAGTTTGTTCAAAAATTGGTTTGTTTCCATCGGAGAAAGTAAGTTGCACGTTGTAATCGCTTAACAGAAGTGCTTGTTTTAATGTTTTTGAGTTCATTGAAAAGATTTTATCTTTGTTAACTGAGTAAGGGAGTAGTGTTCCATTTAAATCGCATTGCCCAATTGGTGAAGAGGTTAGGAGTAATAATGCAAGTTCGGTTTTTTGTTGGAGTTGTTTTTCGTTTATTGTGTGTTTTGAATCATACATGCTTGTTTCAGCAAGAGTGAGCATGAGTCCAAAACCGAAAATGATTATGACCATTCCAAAAAGAAGATCTGTTGAGAAAATTTGCCCCTTATGCATTTTTTATCACCAGTTTTCCATTATACGCGAGTGAATCTGTGGACAGAATCGTACTTGGGCTTTTGGAAATCTTAAAATTAGAGTCCATTATTTTTCCATTAAGAAGAATCGCTAGGTTGAGCGTGTTTTCATCAGCAAATTTAACTTTAGGGTAGTTTCCAATAGTGTTTCCATTTGCATCCGTGTATTTGATTTGCGGCAAAGTAGTTTCAATCAAAAATTTAGTATCGCTAATTGTTTGTGTAGTGCTTATGAGTGTGGCAGTGTTTTGCCCGATTAAATCGAGTTGTTCTTTTGCAAGGCGGATTTCTTGATTTGATTTAAAATCATTTATTATAACTAAAAAAGCGCTTATTATGATTAATGCCACAATCATTGTGAGTATTAAATCAAGACTGAGTTGACCTTTTCGCATGTTAGACATATGCAGTTTCTCCTTTTAATTTTGAGCATTAACCTTCCACGATTAAAACTTGAACTGCTTTTCCCTTTTCGTCAAAAAATATTACATTTTCCAAAGTGTATGGGTGCCCCAGTATTGCATTAATAGGGTACTTTGAAAAGAATGTTTTATCCGCAGTACTTGCTTGTCCGCTGCTATATGGGTGGGAGTGTAGTGAGCCCAGTATTGTTTCATCAAAAGGAATTGACAAGGTATTTATTGATGCTGCGTCTTCGCTTGTTTCTGATGGTACAAAAACTATTTCAGTAATTTCTTGGCTTTTTTTATTTCCTCCTAGAAGACAAACAAATTCTTCAGGCAAATAATTATTTGCTGCGAGGATTGCGTTTAAGAGTACGCTCTTTTTTATTTTCCACATATACTTAAAGTAGAATGAAAAGGTAGAAAAACAGCGTGGGGACGATGAGGGAGGACATGCAAAGGCTTCTTTTTGCTTTCTTTGTAAGGACAAAAAGCCCAAGGGCGGTTGAAAAGAATAAAGCAATTAATCCAATTAATCCGTTTAATATTCCTACAAGTGAAATCATTAAAACAATTGTTCCAATAGAGAGAATTTTTGTTTTATTTTTATCAAGGAATGTTGCTGCTTTTTTTGCAATCCAAATTGCGCTTATCCCTCCTATTCCTGCTGAAATAAACATGATTAGCGTTCCAAAAAATAAAGTATTCTCGCTGTAAAGTATTTTGTCTTGGATTGCAAGCATTGCTCCATTTCTGGCTTTTGATAACGCGAGAAGAGTGGCAAATGAGAAGAAAAAATTTGAAACATTTATTGCGCCAAGCATTGCTAAATATTTTTCAGTATTGTTTGGGGCAGTGTCCTTATTTTTAAATAAGTTAATTATTCCTGCCGCAGTATTGCTTCCAATACCAGGCATTATTGCAACAATTGCTCCCCCAATTATTCCTGCAAGAGAGTCTTTTAAAGTGCTTAATTTAATTTGAATGATTTGATTTTGTTTGATTTTTGTGGGTGCATCGCTTAAGGCATAAAGTGTTCCAGCTACTCCGAAGTACCCTGTGATTAATGGGAATACTTGGTCTTGGAAAAGAATTCCTTGTGTCCCTGCAGCAATTATTACAAATAGCGCAATTATTTTTCCATGAAATCCGTTTTCCCAAATAACAAAAGTAATAAGGGCTGTAATTAGCACTAAGGGAGTGATTTGAATTAGTTGTTCTGAGTTTTGTTCAATAAACATGAAAAATAACGGGGTTAATATGCTTCCAATTATTACTGCTACGAGTGCTCCTGCAGTGGTTAAGCAAATAGCTTCTACTCCCTTTCCCTCCAAAAGCATTTTGTGCCCGGGCAATACTCCTTCAAAAGTATTTTCGCTAGGAGCGCTTAAAAAAGTTGAAGGGATAAAATCCACAAATGCTTGGACTGTGCAAAGACTTAACATGAATGCAGTAACTTCCATTCCAAAAAATGGGCTTGTTGCCAAGAGTACTGCTATATTGTTTGAATGAAGTCCTGGTATTAGTCCGGCTATTATCCCGCAAGCACAGCCAAGTATGCAGAAGAAAAGAATCATTTCTCAATCACTTTCTGGGCAAATAATTCATTTTGTTTTTTGTTTTTAGACTTAGTATTTGTGTCAGTGTTTTCAGTTCTATTTTCTGCATAAACTTCCACAAATTGTCCTTTTTCGAAAGTGGTTTTTTTAGGATAATAAATTAAAGTTTCATTTCCATCATTTAAAACAAAAATGGTTGTGGGGTAGTTTTGAATTATGTGTTCTATTCGTCCGAAAAGAATTCCTTTTCCGTTTTCTTCTAAGAGTAATTGAGTTGCTGTTTTTTCTTCAAATTCGGTTTTGTAGGTTACTAAAAGAATAAGCATTCCGATTAGTGTTATTCCTAAACAAATTCTGGATAAAGTTTTTTCGTCCATTTGTTATTTTTGGAGGGGGGAATAAAAAAGGAAATGCTTGTTTTCGTCGTCTGCCGAAAAGGATATTATTCTAGGTTAATGGTTATGGATTGGTACTTTGTAGCTTTTTTGATTTTATTTTTAATCAAATCAAGGTCTAAACTTATTCTAGGAGTGGTTTTTATGTTTAGATTAACATCCCCTTGTATGTTTTTAACTATTTTTAAGGAATCGATTGTTGCTTCTTTATTTGAGGCTCCTAGTTGGGAAAGAATTTCTGTTTTTGCAGTGCTTAGTGCAATTGTGTCATCATGTGTTTGTAAATATAAATTAGTAATTAGCATTCCTGCGCTTAACACGATTAGTGTGATGAATAGACTTTCAAATGCCACTTGGCCGTTTCTTTCCATTAGATCCCTTGGGTAAATATTACTTTATTTCCATTGCTTTTTTCAATTACTATTTTGGTTTTTACTGGCCCGATTATTGTAGGGAGTTTGCAATCGAGTGTTTGGCTTTGTGGAATGGAATAACTTTTATTGCAGCTTCCGCTGGTGCACTGTGCAGGATAAGGTTTTGCAGTCAATACTGTTTGGAAAGAAATGTTTTTGTCAGAACAGTTAATGGTTGAGTTAGATGGTAATAAAATAGTCAGGGTTTCTTTAGTGCCCTCTCCGAAAGTAGAAACTCTCTCTATTGCATTAATTATTTTTTGAGTTTCGTTATTTGCCTTTGCTAATGCGTCAATATCAGTTATTGCATTTTTTGAATCCTTTGTCAGGGGTATTACAACTGTGCTAAGATAAATAATTACTATTAGGATTATGAACATAAACTCAAGTGCTGCTTGTCCTTTTTGCATCATATCCCTCCCAAAAGTAAAAGTAATACTGCGTCCCCTATTATTAAGCATAGTAAGTACCCCAAAAACATTGTTGGTACAAAAGGCATGGAGTCTTTTATTAGCATTTTTTTTCCAATCAAACCGTTCTTTGAAAGTTTTTTTATTATCCGTAGTTCTTCGTCGGTGAACCCGCGTGCTTTTCGTGATGAAATTATTTCTTTTTTTGGTGAAAGACTATCAAGTAGCATTGAAGTATTTTGTGTTTTTATTGCATTAATTATATCCTTTAGTCCTAATGGTTTTACTTCTACGACTTTTTTTCCTTTCCAAACTAATGTAACTGCGGGAATCATTCCTTCAGTAAGGTTCTTTACTGCAATTTCTTTTGAAAGAAGTTTTCTTGTAGAGAGTAAAAGTTTTAGAAGGGAATATAAAAATACACTGATTAATGCTGATGCAATAATCGCCTGAGTTAGTAGGGTAAAATTAACTATTGTCGCACTAATGAGTGCGATTAGTGTAATGTATTTTTTCTTGTCTTTAAGTGCGCCCCAAATGAATAAAGTAATTATTATTAGAAAATATGCAAATGCTATTTGTGATAAGAATACATACGCTGCGGATGCAAATAAGCACGCGTGTATTGCACTAAGAACCATTGGTTTCATTTCAGCGTATAATTCTTTTTGGAAGTTTTTATTTTTTGCAAGTTTGTAAACGAGTACCGCTACTCCATATGGTAAGAAAGCAATTAAGGAATATAAAAATAATTCAATTGGAAAGAATGGAATTTTTGCTGCAATAAATGGGGCAGTTGTTAATAGTGCAGGGGTAAAGGGGTTTAGTGCTCCAAGTCCCATAAATAATTTTACATCTCCTCCGGCAAATACTCCTATTTTCCATAAAACCCATCCAAATCCAAACCCGAATACTAATCCAAGTATAGATAATAGAAAAGGAGTTGGGTTAGTTTGGAGTATTGATTGAACTCCGTAAAGTAGTAGTCCTACTATTGCTAACCCGTAATTAAGTTTGTTAGTTACGATTCTTTCCTTTAAGTCAGTGTATGTCGCAATAATTAATCCAAGCAGGGAAATTATTATGGATCCATAAAAAAAGGTTGTTTCTATCATTTACTAGAATAGAGCTCTCTGCTTTATAAAGTTTTATTTTTTAGGGGCTTTGAAAAGAAAGAGTATTTGTCTAGTTGCTTAATATATTTTCAATTACTTTTGCTCTTGTACTCAAAATATCACTTTGTGCTTGTGTTGCAATTGAGCGCAGAGATTCAACTATTATTGCCGAGAATATTGCAAGCATTATGGCAAATGTTGCGGTTAGTAAATATTCAAATGAAACTTGTGCGCGTTCTTCCATTTTTTCGCCTTTTGAGTTAGATAGTTGAATTTTCTATTTTAGTTCCATTGTAATAATGGATCCGTTTTGTAAGGGTCAGATAGTTGTTCATTGCATATAGCTGTGCTTGCTTGCGTGTATGTTCCGTTAACAAAGTCTCCTTTTGTTGCAGTTTTTTCAAAACATCCGCAGACTAAACTATTTGTGTCAAGTGTTCCGCATATGTATTCGTAAGTTTGTTTGCTGCCTGAGTCTTGTACTGGTCCGATTGTGCTTATCATAAATGATACTACTACTGCAACAACTACTACTGCTGCTGCTAAAAGTAAAAGATATTCTATTGCGCCTTGTCCTCGCGAGAGGGCTTGTCCTTTGTATTCCATTAAAATCACACTTAGATAAGAACGAATGAAGTATTTAAACTTTGTTGAAATGTTAATTAAAAAAAAGAATAGGGAAAGGCAAAATTGCCTTTCCTAAAAATTGTTATATTTATGGACACTTTACGTTTACAGTCTTTGTGAATGTAGTGCAGCATGTGCAGTTTGCATATGCGCTTGAACATCCGCCTAATGAGTTAACATCAGACATGCATTGCAACTTTTGGTTTTGAACATTTTGGTCGTTTGCACCTTGTGTTCCTTGTGTTTGTCCTTGTTGTAGTACGCTTGTTACTGCGATTATTACGATTGCTACAACTAAGATTGCTGCGCCGATTATTAGTAAGTATTCAATAGCTCCTTGTGCTTTTTGCTCCATTTTCTTACCTCCCTTTAAATGTAAAACTTAGATATGCTAATGCTTTTGGTGTTATTAAACGTTTTCTTTTGCTTTGGAATGAAAAATAGGGCGTTGATTTATGGGGTGTTTGTTTGTTCTTTTGCGGTGTCTGTTAGTACGTTTGCAGTGCTTTTAATGTAAAGTGAAACAATAGTAACTATTGCTATTGCTCCGACTAGTATTAGTAAGTATTCCAAATTTACTTGTGCTTTTTCTTCCATATTTATGCGCCTGCGAGCATTGACTTTACCATGATTGATGATGCATAGTACATGATGAATGCTATTAATAGTAAGATTGGGATGTATATAATGCTTTTGTTGATTTTTCCTTCTCGAATTAATGCCATCATTGTTCCTGATCCAACTACTTCAATGATTAGGTAGAGTTGAATCAATAAAATAATAAAGTTGCTTGTTTGTGCAGAGGATGCCATTTGTGCTGGCGTTAGTGCTTGTGCACTTATTTTTGAAAAATTATTTACTACCGCGTTTATTTCCCCAAATATTAGTGGTGCAATAAATCCTCCTGCTGCCACCATGAACATGAATTGCATTGTTGTGTTTGATTTTCTATCTTCTTTTAATCTTTGGAAGTCTCTTACATCTTCTGCAATATCATCAAGTATTTCTGCCAGACTTGCCCCTGTTTTAATGGAATCAAGTATTATTGTTATTGTTCTTTTTACTAGTCTTGAATCTATTCTTTGTGCAAATCCGCTTAGTGCGCTTTCTAAATTTTCTCCATCTTCAAGTCTTCTGAGTGCTAGTCCCATTTCGTCTGATAATCTTCCATAATCTGATTCAACTACTTCTCTTAGTGCGCTTTCGTAAGTGTCTCCGGCTTTTAGTGTGTCCGCCATTTGTTTTAGTGCATCACTAAAGTTTTTTTCTATGTTGTCAATTATGGCTTCCTTTTTCATGTAAGGATATCCGATTGTGAGTACGAATGCTGCTAGTCCAAAAGCTATTGGGATTAAAGTGGTTTCTCGAAGAATTAAAGTAGTTAGAACTAAACTTATTATTGCTACTCCAATTGTTGCTCCTAAAGAAATTGCAATCCACACTGGAGTGGGGTATTTCATTTTACTAAATTCCATCCATCCTGAATATTTGTCGTATCCTTTTTGCAAAATGTTTGTGTTGTTTTCCATATTTTTTCACTTTACATTTTTGGTTGTGTTACGTATACAAGTACGTTCATCATAATAAAAATAATTGGCATCATTACTGCGTAAAGTAGTAACATTATTGGCGGAGTAAGTGGTACGGCCTTAAATAAATCTTGCCCTGAGGCAGAGAGTGGAGAGTTTCTTATTGCTCCAAGAATCATTATCGCAACAGGGAGTACAATGCAGAGGAAAATAAATATTACTGAAAAGAAATTCATTTTTTGAGAGAATGAATTAATTCTGTTCTTTAAATCGTCGGACACTTCTTCTGCGATTTCGCTCATGATGTTTGAAAGATTTCCCCCGATTCTCATTGCCCGAATTATGTGATTTATTGTTGTTTTTAGTGGTTTACTTTGTGTTCTTAGTGCTAAGTGTTTTAGTGCAACACTTGTATCGGTTCCTTCTTCTATTTCATTTACGGTTCTTGCAAATTCTTCGCTTAGCATTCCATAATCAGTCACTGTTATTGCTTGTATTGTTTTGTATAATCCCATTCCTGCTTTTAGTTCGGTTGCCATGTGTCTTAATGCAAATGGTAATTCCATTGAGCAAGCGTTTCCTCTTGCAATTGCTTTTTGTCTTGGGATGTTAATTACTATTGCAATCCCTACTATCCCAAGCACTATTGCGGAAATAAAGGGCATTGTGGTTGCAAATACAATATTTTTTGTTGTTGCGGCAAGCATTGCGCCAATAAATAATCCTGCAACGAATCCAAATAATGCGCACATGAATCCAGCTGCACTTGTTAGTGCTAAGTATTGGTTTGCAGAATAGTGCATGTTTGCTGAGTAAAGGTAATATCCAACCTCATCACTAAATGGCACTTTTTTTAGTATTTCTTGTAATGGTTTTAGTATTGATTTTAATTTTAAATAAAAGTTTCCTACATCTTTTGCAAGTTTTGAATCAAAGGTTTCCAAATCTTCTCGGTTTTCAATATCTACTTTTGAATAAGTGTCTTCTGCAATGATTCCTCTTAGTTCTTTTAGTGAGCCGCTTACTTCGTCAAATTGCATTCCTTCTTCTCGGTACTTCCTTTTCATGGTTTCTACGATTTTTTCTACTTCTTCTTGGTTTACTCTTGTTTCGTAGCCCATTTTTATTCACCAAAACTTTTTTTATCAAGTACAAATTGCTTTGTTTTTTCGCTTACTTCTGTGAGTGATCGTATATTGTGTGTTACTAAGTTGTCTAAAAAGGTTTTCCTTAAGTTTAATTCGGCAAGTAATCGGTCTTTTGAGGTTCCTGTAAAGTTTTGTAGTATTTTTAGGTACTTGCTTTCAGCGAATGTTCGATCAAGTGAATCTCGTGCGGGGTCTCTTTGGAATATTACTTGTGTTTTTGGATTTCCTTCAAGTGCTCCGTATACTTCAGCAATTTCGCTTATTCTTCTAATAGTTCCTTTTTTTCTGTCATAATACCGGTGTTCTACAATTATCATATCAAGTCCTGACATCATAATATTTGGAACATTCATTGGAGGGCTAGTTAAACGAATTATTGTTTCTTCTGGAGAATTTGCGTGTACTGTTCCCATTGTTCCATCGTGTCCTGTGTTCATTGCAGTGAATAAAGTAAATGCTTCTTCGTGTCTAATTTCTCCTACAATTATTCTATCAGGTCTCATTCTCAAAGAATTTTTTGTTAGAATATCCATTCTTACTTCTCCGCTTCCTTCTAGGCCCGGGGGTCGTGATTCAAGTCGTATCCAGTGATTAATTGGTAAATTTAATTCTGCAGTATCTTCAATCGTAATTACTCTTTCTCTATCTGGAACAAATGCTGCAAGTACGTTTAGTAAAGTTGTTTTTCCGGATCCTGTTCCTCCTGAAATTAATATGTTTGCAGGTTTTACTCCCATTCCATCTACGCAAATCCAAAGAAATGCTGCTGCTTCGCTGTTTAGTGTCCCCATTCTAATTAAATCCACTATTGAGTAAGGGTCTGCTCTGAATTTTCTAATTGTAATTGTCCCGCCCGAAATACTCGCTGGGGGAATTGTTGCGTTTACACGACTGCCATCAGATAATCTTGCATCAAGTAAAGGTGCTGCAACATCTACTCTTCTTCCAACTTCTCTTGCAATTTTATTTATTAAATCTTCAATTTCTTGTTCTGAAAAGAATTCAATATTTGTTGTCATCATTTCGTATTCTCTGTGAAAAACGTATACTGGTTTTTTTGGTCCAACAATCATGATTTCTTCTAAATTGTCATCTTTAATTAAATCATCAATCAATCCATACCCTACCATTTCTCTTACAACTGCATCCGCGTAAAAGGCAATTCTGCTTTCAGGGATTCTTAGGTTTGGATTATTTTTTATTATTTCCATTATTTTTTGTTTGTAAACAATTCTTCGTTCTTCTGGGTTTCGAATTTTGTATGGTGCGATTGAGATTAGTCTTGTTGTTGCTTCTTTTAGAGTGTTAATTACTTTTCTTTCTGAAGCGGTTGGTTTTGGAGTTGGGACGAAGTAATAGTTTAGTGGTTTTCCAGGAATTTTATAAATTTTTACATTTCCATAACTCTTTAGTTCAATTTTTCTGCTTTCGTCAAGTTCTTTTTCTATTTGTGTTTTTGTTTCTGAGGTGTCGTCTTTTTCTCCTTGCATTTCTTGTTTAAAATTATTAAAATCTTTAGTTTTTACTTCTTGGGCAAGTGCTTCTTCTTTGTCTTCGGGTTTAACGGATTCAATAGGTTGAACATTTTTTTCTGCCTCAATATCGTCCTCTTTTGTAGCTTGTTTTGCAGCGCCAATAATGTCATCCAAATAATCAGTTGCCATGCTTAAAAGTAGGTTTTTCTCTTATTTAACTCTTTTGGGTTCGAGGGTTTTTTAGGTTAATCTGTGGGTAGTTCGAACCTTGAATTTTCTTTTTTCAGTTAGTTTTGCTGCGGTGATTCCTGCACACCCTGCAAGCAGGTGTTTTTGCTTTCGAATTTTTGCTGCTCTTGCAACTGCTGCATAGTAGTCTCTCTCTTCCCCAAGAGAAATTCGAGTTTCTTTTCTTAGTGTGCTTCTATTAAGTGCTTCTCTTAGTTCTGCGGTTTCTATTGCCCAATCTTCTTTTGAATAAGTGTTTAACTCGCGTCCTCCAACAATTATTCTTTTTGGTTTTAATTCCTCTAATTTTCGTATTAGTTTTCTCCAGCCAATTATTGGAACGGGATCTGTTCCGCTTCGTGTTTCTACCCAAAGAATTAGTCCGGTTTTCTTTCCGCTGAGTGCTAAGTCGAGCTCAAGTATTTTTTTTCCAGGGGCCGTATCAAATACAATAGTTAGTGCTCTTTGCGGAATCTCTCCTTGAATATACTTTGTGAATTTGTCGTTATTGTTGTGGTATCCAAGAACGTGTGGGTCAACGTTATGGTAAGGGTGAACAGCAACAACAGTTCTTTTACTTAAACCAGAACTAACTATTTGACGTATCTCCTCAGGGGCAAGTTCTTCAAGTCTTTTTATCATACAAAGAACTTGAGATTTGCTTTATTTAACTCTTTTGGGAGTTACCCTAAAGGAGAAATGATTTCTTTATTTTTTAAAAAAAAGAATGAAACTGGAAATTTCCAGTTTCAATTAAGCTTTTTCTTTAATTTCTTTTAGAGCTTTTGCAATGAATGCGTCTAGTAGCATTACTTCCTGTTTTCCAGCTCTGTCTCTTACTGCGACAGTTCCTGCTTCTATTTCTTTTTGTCCAAGAACTAATGCGTAAGGCACTTTTTCTTTTTGTGCTAATCTGATTTTGTTTCCAAGTGTTTCATTTCCTTCATCTAGTTTTACTCTTATCTCGTTGTCCAAGAGTTTTTCATATATTTTTTTCGCAGGTTCAATGAATTTTTCAGACAATGGAATTATTCTAACTTGTTCGGGAGATAACCATAATGGGAATGCTCCTCCGAAGTGTTCTATTACAATTCCTGTGAATCTTTCAAATGAACCAAATGGCGCTCGGTGAATCATCACTGGTTTGTGTTTTGCTCCATCTGCCCCAATGTATTCCAAATTAAATCTTTCAGGCAAATTGTAATCTAATTGAATTGTTCCAGTTTGCCATTCTCTTCCAAGAGCATCTTTAACAACAATGTCTGCTTTTGGTCCGTAGAATGCGGCATCCCCAGGGTTAACTTCAAAGTCAATATTTTTTTCTTTTAATACTTCTATTATTTCTTGGGTAGCTTTTTCCCATACTGCTGGGTCTCCGATATATTTTGTTCCTGCTGGATCTCGTGCTCCAACTCTTACTCGGAAGTTACTTAGTTTTAATATTCCCATTACTTTCATTACAAGATCAAACACTCCATTAAATTCTGATTTTACTTGTTCAGGTGTACAAAAAATATGGGCATCATCTTGTGTGAATCCTCTTACTCTTAATAATCCTGAGAGTTCTCCTGATTTTTCATATCTATAAACAGTTCCCATTTCACTTAACCGCATTGGAAGTTCGCGGTAACTGTGCGGTGTTCGCATATAATATTGAATATGGAAAGGACAGTTCATTGGTTTGAGTAAATATTCTTCTTCATCAATTTTTATTGGAGTGTACATCATTTCTCTATAGTTGTCATAGTGTCCGCTTGTCTTGAATAAATCAAGTCTTCCAATGTGTGGAGTGATTACAAAGGAGTACCCTCGTTTGATTTGTTCTTTTACAAGTAAATCTTGTAATTGCATTCTTAACATTGTTCCATTTGGGCACCAAATAGGGAGTCCTCTACCAACTGCATCGCTTATCATATACAAATCAAGTTCTTTCCCAAGTTTGATGTTGGAATTTTCTTCTGCTTTTTTTCGCATTATTGCCCAATCGTCAAGTTCTTTTTGTGTTTTAAACGAAATTCCATATACTCTTTGTAATTGTTTATTCTTTTCATTTCCTTTCCAATATGCTGCGGAAATTTTTAATAATTTTATTGCCCCTATTTCTTCTGTTGAATCTAAGTGTGGGCCTTTACACATGTCTGTAAAGTTTCCAGTTGTGTAAGTGCTAATTTTTTCTGTTCCTGCGATTTCAAGTTCTCTAATCATTTCTATTTTATAAGGATTATTTTCAAACATTTTTAGTGCGTCGTTTATACTTAGTTCATTTCTAATCATTTTATTTTTTTGAGTTAAAATGTATCTCATCTTTGATTCGATTTTTTCCAAGTCTTTTGCGTCAAGGTTTTGATCTAAATCAAAATCATAGTGGAAGCCTTGTTCTATTGCAGGTCCGATTGCAATTTTTGCATTAGGGTAGAGTTCGGTTAGGGCGCTTGCAAACACGTGTGCTGTTGTGTGCCAGAATTTCTCGTTGTATTCCTTTTCCTTTGCGTCCATAAATTCATCCCCTTAAAAAAAATTCTTGCGCAAAAAGCCTTTTAAAATAGCTTTTCGGCTTAAGCAACCGTCGTACTAGTAACAACTGTAGAAGTAGTTTCTTGACTAGTGACAAATGCTTTCATAACTAAGTAGTGACCAATTTGGTATATAAAGGATTTTTAGAAAATAGTGTAACTTTTTGTACATGTCCTGTTTCGCCACTGAGTAACCTGAGGGTTACGAAGCAAGCAAATGTAAAACATTTGCTCTGTGACCAGACGATTGACTCATGCACTATTTGTAATAGTGCGTAGTGGCTTTACAGTTTAGGTCTTGAGCATTTTTCTTTTGCACACCATCCGAGGTATTCTTTACAGAATGCTCTGTCCCCTTGTGCTTTGTAGTGTTTGCATCTTGCCCACATTGGTAAAGAAGGAGCGTTTTCTGTTTTGTCAAGTTGTGCTTGTCTTCTTGGTTGTTCTATTAAATCGTCATCCCCAATTATTTTTGCAGGTTCTCTTGTTTGTTCTCTTATCTCGTCAACCATTTGTTGTTCGTTTGCAATTTGTATTTTTTCTTGTGGTGCACTTTCCATTTGGTAAGTTTGTGCTTTGAAGTTTTTAGGATAAAGCATTTTTTCTACATCGCTTCCGCTTGGAGTGAACATTGCTTGTTTTTGTGCCATTTGTGAACCTTGTTTTGGTCTTGGCATTTTTTGAATGTCAATACTTTGCCCCATCGCAATCATTTTTGCGTTCATTCTTCTTGTATCATCTATTAGACTTGAAAATGCCATTTTTTATCACCTTAAAATTTTTTAAAAATAATTGCTAATCTTTGCAAAACTTATCGTCTTGCTCTTCTACATCTTTCTTTAGCGCAAAGTGAATGGAATTCAGCGCAAAAGTCTCTTCCTGATTGGTTTTTGTGGTGTTTACAATCTTCCCAAGTAGCAGTAGCACCCATTTGTGAGGATGAGTTTGATTCTGAAGCAATATTTCTAATGATGCTTCCGTGTTTTGGATCATTATTGAGTCTTGACCCAAAAAATCTAGCTTGTGGAACAAATCCTTTGATTTCAGAATCTCTATAAGAAATATCTTGTTTTTGTACAGAAGCAGTACTTGATTTTTCGCCGTCTATTATTGCATCAGTTATGTCATTTTGCTCTACTTTTGGTGCAGTTTTCACCGGAAGAGGATTTCTTTTAATGTCTCGTGCTATATCTCCAAAACCCATTTTGTTTCGCCTAGCACTATGAATACCACACTCAAATATAAAGCTTTCTAGAAGGTAAAAAACTTTTAGAAGTGAATAATATTTTAGAATTCTAAAGGGCAATCTTATTAATTTCAATGACTTTCTTAAGTGGTAAGTGAACTGATATGATAAGCCCGGAACTTTGTATTAAGTGTAAAGGAAAATTACTGTGCGGTTTATCAAAATGCCCAATTTTAGAAAAGCAACACAATAGTGCAAAAATTATTTCTTCAATGATTGGGACAAATTTTGTTGGGGCTTCTCCCCCTGGTTTTTTTGTTTCTTGGCAAAATTATCCAAAGGTTGCAGTTGCTCCGCTTTCTGCGCTGCCTAGTGAAGTTAGTGAAATGAGTGATTTGCCTGAAAAGTGGTATGGGCTTTCTCAAGAGAAAATTATTTCTTTTAGAGAATCTCTTCTTCGTTCTTACAAATCCATGCCTGTTTCGCTCGCTGCTGATCCTAATTATGAATTATTAGGTTTTCAAGAAATTGCAATGAGCTCAAATCTTTTTGAAATGGAAGTTAATCTGGCTGAGAAACCAAGGCAAGAATCTAGTTTTGATTCTTTTTCGGCTCCACTAGGCCCGAGTGCTAAACTTGATAAGATTAATCTGCTTGAGAATCCAAAAATTCCTAAGGAACTTGATTATTATGTTTCTGATACTGCGGTAAAATCAAACACTGCATTAATTGATTTATTTCAAAAAGGATTTCCCGTTTCAACTTTAGCAAAAGTTCTTTCAAGTGGTGCGCTTGGAGTAAAAAAGAATAGAAAAATTGTTCCAACAAGATGGAGTATTACAGCAGTTGATTCAAATATTTCAAAATATTTTATTGAAGAGAAACTTCCTGAGAATAAAGTAATTGATTCTTTTCAATTATTTCACTCCAAATATTTGGATAATGATTTTTGGGTAATGCTTCTCCCCTACCCTTGGAGTTTTGAACAAATTGAAGTATGGTTGCCTGGAGGAATTTGGAATAAGGATTCAACAACATTTAACGTTTTGGCAGATTATGAATTAAATACTGGGCTCAAGGGTTACCCTGAGGAAACAGAAGGGGCATATTTTGCTTCAAGAATTGCAATCGCAGAATACTTGTACGAAAAGAAACAAAACGCTGCGGCAATTGTCTTTAGAGAGGTTGGAAAAGATTATGCGGTTCCTCTTGGAGTTTGGCAAATTCGTGAAAATGTTCGAGCAGCATTAAAAGAGAAACCACTCGAGTTCACAAATTTTGATTTAGCTCTTGATTTTTTATCAAAAAAATTAACTGTTCCAATTGATCAATACAAAAAGAAATCGAATTTGATTCAACATTTTAAATCACAGACAAGATTAAGTCAATGGTTTTGAAGAAATTAATATTAAAAGCTATTTTTTCAACAACCTTTTTACGGCGGGGTTTGCAGTTAACCAGTTTTTTATTTCTTGGTTATATTTTCCATTTTTTATTTCTTCAGTTGTTTGTTCGATTTTTTTTCCTTGCGAAACTTCTCTTATTAATATTGCTCCGGCGCCTGGTTTTTGCATTTCGGCATCAAGTTTCATTGCAGTTGTTGCAAGTCTCTTTCCAAGATTCGAAAATGGGCTTTTAAGAAATTGAGCCGTATGTTCAAATTCACTTAAAGTAATTCCTTTTTTTTCTAAATTTGCTTGTTTTGCTCTTTCTTTTGCAATTATTTCTCCTCTTTTTGAATATGCTAAATGTATTGAGTGATTGTTATCCATTGCCCCCAAGCGGTCTACAACTTTTCCAAAATATTCTAAGTAATATTCAAGAGCTCTTGCGGTTACAAAATGATTTTTTGATAAACCCGATGAATGTGCAAGTTCATGTGTTAAATCTCTTCGTAGGAATCTGTTTGTGAATCTTGTATTTTTTGAATTTAATTCTGCATCGGGAATCCAGACTTTCCCGTCCAGAGTCGTTTTGGCGCTCTTTACTTTAGAAAGAGTTGCCCTTTTTCCAAGTTCTTTTGCAACTAATTTTGCTTCATTTGGATTTGGGTAATACAAACTGGTTATTGCATGTGCGGCTTGCCTTGCTGTTGCCCGAAAACGTGTTTTTGGATTAACGGTTAAGCGTTTTCGTTTAAATATGTTTTTCATAATAGTATACGGCGCTTTTGAAGTTTATAATATTTTTTCAAGCATCTTTTTTAGTTCTGTGTAATCTTCAGCGCAAAGCATGTTTGGTTCTTGTTTTTTTAGTGCTTCGCACGCTTTGAATAAAATTCCAACATTTGCGGCTTTTAGCATTTTTAAATCATTAAATGAATCTCCTACTGCGAGTACTTCATATCCTGCTGCTTGGAATCTTTTTATTTGTTCTACTTTTCCATCTGCTTCTCGAAGTTTGTATCCAATAATATTTCCATTTGAGTCAATGTCTAGTGAATTAGCAAACATAAATGGATAACCTAATTGTGCAACTAGGGGAGTAATGTATTCATAGTATGATCCTGTTAGTATGCATGGTTGTGCTCGTGTTTTTACCCAATCCATAAATTCTCGTGCGCCAGGAATTGGTTTCATTGTTGAAACAATTTTATGAACTTCTTTCATTGTGAATTTATTTTCTTTTAAAACGCGTATTCTCATTTTCATTAGTTTGTCATAATCAGGTTCATCGCGTGTTGTTAACATTAGTTCTGGAATTTTTGTAGCAATAGAAAATTCTTCCCAAAACTCTGGGACTAGCACTCCTTCTAAGTCAAAACAAATTACTTTCATTCATAATCACTTTTTGTATTTCATAAATTGTGCTAGTAGTGCTTCTAGTTGTATTCTTTCGTTTGCTCCTTCAACGATTCTAAAATCATATTCTCCAATAGTGTCAACGAGTGCAATTTTGTCTTTATCTGGTAAATCTTTTTCATCCATGTTCATTGTTTCTCTATAAACTTGCATTAGCACATCTTCTCCGCTCATTCCTTGTTCGTACATTAATTCTTCTAACTTTTTTCTTGCTTCAAGGAATTTTCCTTTTAGTGCTAGTAAAATCATTTCTTGTACTTGTTCTGGTCTTGCTCTACTTGAAACAGAATAAATTATTTCTTCAGTAATTTTTTTGTCAAGTGTTGAAGCTGCTTGTAAAATATTTAACGCTTTTCTCATGTCTCCTTGACAAACATAATTAACTGCAACAATTGCTTTTTCATCCACGTGAATTTTTTCTAAATTTGCAACGTGCCCAACTTGTTTTTCAACTTCTTTTGCTCCAAGAGGTTTGAAACGGTAAATTACGCATCTGGATTGAATTGGTTCTAGTATTTTTGAAGAATAATTGCAAGACAAAATAAATCTGCATGTTTTTGTGTACTTTTCCATCGTTCTTCTTAGTGCTTGTTGTGCGTCTTGTGTTAGTGCATCACATTCGTCAAGGAAAATTATTTTAAAATCAGAATCAAATGCCAAAGTTCTAGCAAAGTCTTTGATTGTGTTTCTAACAACATCAATTCCTCTATCATCGGAAGCATTTAGTTCTAAGAAGTTTTGTTCAAAGTTTGTTCCAAATAATTCTTTTGCAAGTGCAATTGCGCTTGAGGTTTTTCCTGTTCCTGCAGGGCCACTAAACATCATGTTTGGTAAGTTTCTTTTTTCAACATATGATTTTAGTCGGTTAGTAATTTCTTCATGTCCCATTACTTCTGAAAGATTTTTTGGCCGGTATTTTTCTACCCATGGGAGTTCTATTTCAGTCATATTCAAACCTTTTCATTTATTCTAAAAAGATAAGGGCGGGATAAGGGTTAAAAACTTATTATTGGTACTTTCGTTAAGGTGTAATTTTGTCGAATAAAGAATCCAACAGTATGCAGTTTTGGCTCATCATAGCCGTTTGGTTTGTTTTTTCATTTTTAATTTTGTGGTTTATTGGCGGGGCTTGTACTAATCCAATTAATGGATCTAATTGTCTTGCGAGTGGTGCGCTTGATTCTTTAAGAAACGTTCCAATTGTTGGCTTATTTTTACCTTTTAATGCTTGGAATTCATTAATGTATTTCCTTGCTCCAATAACTGGATTCATCTTTGCGTTTATTTTAATTAAATGGTGGAATCAGTACTTTGAAACTACTGAAGCTTCTTCTCCAATTTTCTTAGTTTTAATTATAATTGCTCTTTTAGCAGGGTATTATGTAAATCTTTCATTTTACATGGGGGAAGCGGCTACTCTTAATTCCAGAAATGGAGTAAAGTATTCATTGTATTTTTGTATCACTGAATCAAATGACTCTGATTGTTATTCTACTGTTCAAAAAGTTAATTCAGAGTATGTTGCTCAAGCACAAGCAGCTAATGCGAATACTGTTCCACAATTGATCCCAATTGCGTTTTGGGCTGAACTAAGAAAGAGTATGTTTTTGTCTTTTGTTCTTGGTGCGATTGCAGGATGGATTCCATTGTTCGTAATTTGGGCAACTAAGTTTGTTAAGGAACACCAAGAAAATAATTGAAAAAGAGGGCAAAAGGCAGTTTTTGGTGTATTTCATCAATTATGGTGTTTTTTTAAACTTTTTTAATCAAGCATTGAGTAAATTGAGTGGGTTTTATTATGATGGATGTAATTCTAAAGAGAGCATTAGAAGAATACGTTTCTAATTTTAAGGTAATGTTAAGCTTTGGAGTAATGTTCGTATTTTTGCCTTTGTTTGTCTTGTTATCTTCTTTCTTTTTTTCTTCAGGGACAGTATTTTTGCCATTGAATGCGAATTTACTTGCTGTGCTAAGTCTAGTACTTGTGTTAATCTTCTTGTATTTCTTTTCGTTCTTTGTTTCTTTGACGGTTTATGCAGTTCATAGGGATGTTCAAACAATTAATTTTGATACTTATTGGAACACTCTTTTCAAAGACGCTGCATTAAAGATATTTTTCCTTTATTTAGTATTCTCAATTTTGTTCTTTGCAATTAGTTCAATTGGGTTCATGTTCAACTTGGTTTTATTGAGTGCTTTAATTAACATGGTTTTGGCGCTTGTGATAATGTTTGCTCCACAAAGTATTGTTCTTGATGAGGCTACAATTGGGGAAGCAATTAGAAAAAGTATTGAGTTTTGGAGTGAAAACTTTGGCATTTCTCTTGCAATATTTGTTCTTACAACCGTATTATTGTTCTTAGTAATCTTGCTTGAATTGGCGCTTGATTTAATGAACTTGCCAGGAATAATTGTTTCTTTCTTTTTAGTTTTAGTAGTTTTAGTTCCATTTATTGAACAAACAAAATCTTATGCATACTTGATGAAAGTTGCTTTGCTTAAGAGTAATGAAGTTTCTCATGCACGAGCACCGCACATAGAACACCCAAAGCCACATTATGGGGTAAGACTAAGAGAACAACCACGCGGAAGATCAAAACTTTAAACTTTTTAGCGTAGTTCTTTTCTAGTGAAAATTATTCCATTCCAATAAATTCTATTTGTTTTACTTTCTTTTCAAGTAGTTCATTTAGTTCTTTTATTGATCCTGCTTTTCCTGTGAAGCATGTTTTTTTAGAGCTTAAGCATTCGTCGAATTGCATTGTTTCTTGTGCAAATATTTCTTTTCCGCTAGTGTTTGAGAATCTTTCTCGTGCTTTGTCTGTGCACCCAAACAATAGGTCTTCTTCGAATAGTTTAGAAAGTTCTTTGTAGGTTTTGTTTGCAAATTCTATTGGTTTTGCATTTGGAAAGTTTTCGGCAAGTTTGAAGAGATTAGTTATCCCTATTCCAGTTTTCAATTCATTTAATCTAAATTCGGTTAAATATTTTTTCTTCAAAAGTAATTCTTTTTTGTTTTGTTTTATCTTTTTTATTTCCTCGGCAATGTAGTTTAGTTTTTCGAAGAATTCTTTCTCATCATTTCCGTCAGCTATTCTTTCAAGGTTCAAATTAACAAACAAATCAATTCCAATTGTTGGGGAAAATAAGTTTTTGCTAAGTGGATAGTACTCTTCAATAGCGTTATTCAGAATCATGAATTGTTTTCCTTTTGTTTCAATTAATTTCAAGCAATATTGGGAATCTATTCCCACAACTACGTTTTCTTCAAGTAATTGTTCGGATATTTTTGAAGCATTAACCTTGAATGAACTTAGTTGTTCAAATTTTGTTGGAGTAAATAATTCAAGTGAGAGGGTTGGTTTTTCTTCCAAAATTTCCATTGTACTTTTAATTAACTCTGCAGTTTTTTTTATTTGTGCGGGATTTTTTACAAATGGGGCGCAAGCAAAAGTCAATCCATAAATGCTTGGCGGCAAGTAAAAGTATTTCCTGTTATGGGAAACCATTTTTATTGCTGAACAAATAGTTTCTTCTAAAGAATTTTTTTTCTCTGCGACAAAGGAGTATGCAAATGGTCTGTGGGAGTATCCTTCCATATCTTCAATAAATATTGTTCCGTCAAAGTGCAGTTCTCTTGCTTTTTTTGGGAGTTGAATCAAAATATTATATTCTCTTACTGTTTCCCCTGCGTAGGGTCCTTCTTGGAGTTTTTTTGCAACATCCGCCACAGCTTCTCCTACACGCGAATAGGAGTTTCTTACTTCCTCAAATCCATAAGTTATTAGTCTTGCATTTACAAGTTCCCTAATTAAACTGGGTGTGAGAAAACTAATTTTTGCGTCTTTAATTTGATTCTCAACCTCAAGAGTAATTTTCTCAGCAACTGTTCTTGATAATGTTGTTTCTTTTAAGAGTGAAGTAATAATGTTTCCTCTATTGAATCCGTGTATGGTTTCTTTGGAAGTATAAACTTTCATTTTGCTGAATCTTTCATAAACTAGTGCGGCATTTGTATCAAGTTCTTTTAGCATTTCAAGTGCTCTTTCGCGAAGTTTTTTCTCACTTGTAGTATTTAGTTCGCTAAGAGATTTAATTATTTTTGTAATAGTCCATTCGCTTGCGCCTGCTTCCAGAATTTCTTTTGCAATTGTTTGTATCTTTTCTTCAATTAGTTCCATGCCTTTCAAATCCTAAAATATTTCTTTTGTGGAACAATTTAAATTAGCTAAGCAAACCTTTTGTTTCCTTAAAATTCGAAAAATACCTCGATTTTCTTCTAAAACCTAACTTTAAATGCCTTTTCTGTTTAGTTATCTAATAGAAGGATTAGCTTTCTTAACTTTAAATGGGGTTTAAGGTTAGTAATTTGTTATTTAATTTGGGGCTAGTGGGTGTATTTATGGTTTCTTTAGACAAGGTTGATCATTTAATTCTTCAAGCGCTTCTTGCGGATGGAAGGGCGTCTTTTTCTGCTATTGCGAGAGAAACTAATCTTACGGATGTTGCTATTAAGAAAAGATTTGAATCATTAAAGAAAAGAGGGGTAATTAGCGGAGTTAGTGTTGATCTTAATTTTAAAGTTCTCGGATACGAAAATCCAATTTATGTTCAAATGCGTGCAGAAACATCAAAAACAAAAGATGTTGTAAAAAAACTTCAAGGGATGGATTTTGTTTTGGAACTATACCAAGTGCTTGGGGAGTATAATTTAATTTGCAAATTAATTGTTCCAAATCTTGAAAGTGCGGAGAAGTTCATTAACCAATTTGGTTTGATTGACGGAGTAATTGACATTAAAACAATGGTTGTTTTATCAGAACTAAAGAAAACAAAATCATTGCCAAGCTCAACATTACAAAATAAGATTTGATCACACTTAAATCTGGCCGAGATTTTTTAAGTCTTTTTTTAATTGAGATAAATTTTTGTATTGGACGAAAGTAATTCCGAATGATTCTGCGGATTTTTTAGATTTTAATTGGTCATCAATAAAAATGCAGTCTTTTCCTTTTTTACCGATTAATTTTAATGCATTTTTGAAGAACCTTTTATCAGGTTTTCTTAAACCTAGGTCAAATGAATAAATGCATTTTTCAAAATACTTTTCGTATTTGATTCTTCGGGAGTAAGTCTTCACGTTAACTGCGCTGTTGTTGGAGAACACAAATAACTCCTTTTTCTTATAAAGTTTTGTTTTAATGAATTTTATTAAGGGCTTATTGACTTGTAGGATTTTTTCAAGTTCTATTTTGTAAAATTCTTTTTCATTAATCTTTACTTTAAGTTTTCTTGAAAGCTTTCGAATAAATTCATGCTCGTCTATTTTTCCTAAGTCGCGTTGTATTACTAATTGTTTGTGGTCTACACTAAAATCATGGGATATTTTGTATTTCTTTCTTAAGTATTCTGCAAATTTGGGAGTGTTGTGCAAAGCGATTACTCCTCCAACATCAAAAATAATTGTTTTCATAAGTTTATTGTTGGAGGATGAGCTTTTATTGTTTTTCCTATATTTTGTCGTAATCCCCGCATTCCTTTTTAACTTTTTTCTTTGGTTTGCTATTTAATATGGATCTAATTGTTTCCGAGAAAGCTATTGCGGGGGAGAATATTGCTCAGCTTTTAGCAGATGGGAATGTAAAAAACAAATTTGTTTCTGGCGCAAAAGTATTTGAATTCAATTGGAAAGGAAAAGAAATAATGCTTGTTCCTTTGCGAGGGCACATTAGTGATGTTGAGTACCCTACGAAATATGCTAATTGGAGAGGGGTGGATGTTAGGGAATTAATTAATCCTGACATTATTGTTTATTCAGAAAAAGAGTTTCAAATTATTAACGCAATTAAAGAACTTGCTCCCGGTGCAGAAAATATTATTATTGCGACAGATGCGGATAGGGAAGGAGAATCAATAGGGCTTGAAGCGATTACTTATGCAAAAAGTACTAACAAAGATATTGGGGTAAAGAGGGCTTACTTTTCTGCAATTGCAAAATCTGATATTGACAAATCCTTTAATTCGTTAGAAAAATTTGATTATAATTTTGCTTACTCCGCAAATGCAAGAAGAGAATTGGATCTTGTTTGGGGGGCAGTGTTAACTAGATTTCTTTCAATTGTTTCAGGGCAAATTGGAAAAGATTTTTTGAGTGTTGGGCGAGTTCAAACTCCGACATTAGCGTTAGTTGTTGATCGTGAAAAAGAAAGACTTGCTTTTGAAAGTAAAAAGTTTTGGGAAATTGTAGCTCATTGTGAAAAGGATCTAAAATTGTTTGATGCAATGCATCAGGAAGAAAAGTTTTGGGAAAAAGAGAAAGCCCTAATTGTTTTTAATAAGCAACCAAAAAAAGCGATTGTAAAAAAGGTTGATAAGAAAACTAGGGTTCTAAAAAAGCCTGTTCCGTTTAACACAACTGAGTTTTTGCGTGCTGCTACAGGAATTGGTTTTGCTGCTGGGCGTGCAATGGATGTTGCAGAGCACTTGTATCAAAAAGGATACACTTCTTATCCAAGGACAGATAACTCCACGTATCCTGAGAGTTTAGATTTAAAGGAAATTTTAAATAAATTAGTTTCAGTTAAAGCATTGACTAGTGATGTACTCAAAATTTTAGCATTAAAGGAAATAGTTCCTTCTGCCGGAAAATTAACAAAGGATCATCCTCCAATTTATCCTGTTACTCCTGTTCAAAAAGAAATGTTGAGTCTTGAGGAGTGGAAGATTTACGAACTTATTTGCAGAAGATTCTTAGCAACTCTTGCAGAGGATGCAAAAACAGAAAATACTAGCGCTCTTCTTGATGCTGAAGGAGAACCTTACATTGCAAAAGGGCAAATTATTCTTCATGCAGGGTGGAAAGAAGTTTATCCTTATAGTGAATTAAATGAGACAATTTTGCCAAAGCTTGAAGAGGGAAATGAAGTTAAAATAAATAAACTTGATTTGACTGAAAAAGAAACCCAACCGCCAAACAGGTATAGTCAAGGCTCATTAATTAAATTAATGGAAGATAATAATCTTGGAACAAAATCTACCCGCCCTTCAATTATCCAAAAATTGTATTTTAGGAAATATATTTCAGGCAATAAGAGTATTGAACCAAGCAAAGTTGCTTTTTCAGTTATTGATTCTCTCCAGAAGCATTGTGAAACTGTTACAAAACCTGAAATGACTGCGGATCTTGAAAAACAAATGGATGAAATTGCTGCAGGAACTAAAGCGCAGAGAGTTGTTGTGGATAAATCTTGTAGTGACTTAAAGCAAGTAATGGATTTATTATTTAAAAATAAAGAAAGTGTTGCGCTTGAACTTAGAATGGCACTTAAGCATAGTGAAATAATGGGTAAGTGTACTTGCGGATCAAATTTAGTTGTGAGGCATGGTAAAACTGGGAAGCGGTTTGTTGGATGCGCAGGTTATCCTAATTGTACTGTTACTTTTGCTCTTCCTCAAAAAGGAGTTATTACTCCGCTTAATGAATATTGTCCTGAATGTAAGGCTCCAACTATTCAAGTAAAAAATGGAAGATTTAGTTACAAAATGTGTTTGAATATGACTTGTGTTTCAAAAAAAGATTGGGTAAAAAAAGAAGATAAGAAAACTAGTTCTTCTTCAGTAGTTTCAACAGGGGTAAAAAAAGAACCTAAGGTAAAAAAAGAGGCCAAGCCCAAAGTTGCTAAAGCGAAAGTTGAAAAGCAGTCTGACACCAAATCCATTAAAGTTAACGAAGTGAAATGATGGCTGCTCACAAATTCCTGGACATATTTTCCACAGTAAAGGAAGCCATTTTTTTATTAATCAAGCATCCAGTTTTATTTTTGCCAAAGCTTTTGATTGCAATAATTTATGGTATTAGTACTTTGATTAGTATTTCTCTTGTTCAGCAAATGGTTATTATTTACACTACTGCCACTGGGCAAGTGGATTTTAGTATTTTGCAGGATTTTTTCTTGTCAGCAATATTTTTACTCATTTTGACAATTGTTTCTTTTTTTGTTGATCTTTTGTTTTCTGGGTTTTATCCAATTCTAGTAAATCATGCGTTGAAAGGGAGAATTAGTTTTTCAAAATCTTTTGCTGAATTTAAACCAAGAATTATTCCTTTATTGTTGAGTGGAATAGTACTTTGGCTTTTGATTACAATTGTTTCTGTAATTGAAGCAATTATTCTTTTGAATTTTAATTTTAGTGAGCTTTCACTTGCAATTTCATTTATTGTGACTTTTCTATTTATTTTTCTGTTCTACTTTTTATACCCTATTATTGTTTTCAAACAAAAAGGAATTTTGGCTAATTTTTTGGATAACTTTCAAGCGTCTCTTTCCAACAAAAAAACAGTTTTCGTATATTCCTTAATTCCTTTTTCAGTTTCAATAATCAAATTTGCAATAGCTTTTTTTACAAGTGATTCCGCAGTTTTAATTATTTTTTGGATTTTAGTTGTTTTGACGGCAATTGTGTACACAGTGCATGTGGTTGTAAATCAATTACTCTTCATTAAAACTCAAAAGAAGAAATAAGCCCCCTCTTCAGTAGCAGTGTTTTCTAATTAATTATTCTCACTAAAAATCAGATTTTTTTTATTATTTTTAGAACGAAGGGGTTGGAATTAGAAATAGTCTTCAAATCCGTTTAAAGCCTGGTGAGCCTACCCCATCATTCTTTTCCAAAAACTTTTTTATCACAACTCTCTATAACATCCCTCCTAAACAAACTTACTAATAGCATTAGCATCCTCTCGCCTTAATAAGGACTAATTCAACTTTAGTGTAATAAAAAATACATTTAAATACTATTTAGTGTAAAATTTATCTGGTCAAGGGGCAGTTTAATGCAATTGACGAAAGAATTTTAGATAGTTACGGAGTGGTTAATGTGGCTCAGAAAATGAAAGTAGATGATGAAATAAGACTGGATATACTAAAAGCTCTTCTTGAGAAGAGTTGTACTCAGCCTAATGTTAGAAGAATTAAAACAAAAACGGGCTTTCACTTAGCTACAATTAAGAGTTCTCTTGATTTCTTACAAAAAGAAGGAGTGTTAACCGGGTATGGTCCAAAAATTGCTTTTTGGAAACTTGGTTACAAACTTGAATGCATTGAGCTTTTACAATTAGACTTTTCTAAAAGAGATTTGATTGAAAAATACATGGATGTTGTAAAACACGATCCTCACGTTTTCAATTTAAATTCAGTAATGGGTTCAGGAAACTTTAATGTAATAAGTATGCAATTTTACGAGGATGTTGAATCCTATCATAAGAATTTGCAGGAAAATTATGTGAAAAAGATTCCTAACTATTATGAAGTTGTTAAGGATAGACAAGTGTTTTATTTAACCGAACCAACTTTCAAGAGAGGATCAAGAACAGATTCAATAGTTGATTTAATGAGAAAAAGAGCTGCACTGGATTAAAGGTGCACTTTTTCTTTAATTTTTTCTAAATAATATTATTAATTTAAAATAGTGATTTTATGGAAATAGAATTTGATTTATCAAAGAGCATTGAAGAAAATGCGGCTAAATACTTTGAGGATGCTAAAGAAGCAAAGACTCGAATTGCTGGATTAAAAAAAGCTATTGCGATTGGGGCAATTAAACAAAAGGAACGAGATGCACAAGCAGAAGAGAAAGCAAAGTCAAAGCAAATCCTAAAAGAAACTGCTGCCAGAAAAAGAAAATGGTACGAAGCTTATAGGTGGTTCTTTACTAGTGATAACTTGTTAGTAATTGGCGGAAAAGATGCTATTAGTAATGAGCAAATTGTAAAAAATCGAATGAAAAAGAATGATGTTTATTTTCACGCGGAAGTTTTTGGTGCGCCTCACTGTATTATCATTGCTCCGGAAGAACTAAAAGGAAAAGAATTTACTCCTCCAGAATCTTCAATGAATGAAGCCGCAATGTTTGCAGTTACTTTTTCAAAAGCGTGGGAAGAAAGTCGTCCTCAAGCAGATGCTTATTCAGTTAAACCCGAACAAGTTTCAAAGAGCGCAAAATCAGGGGAATCCATGGGCACTGGAGCGTTTATGATTTATGGGGAAAGAAATTGGTTCAAAAAAACTCCTCTTGCTTGTTCAGTTGGGTTCTTTAATCGAGAAAAAATATTGGTGTGTGCTCCTCCAACAGCTGTAAAAAAACATTGTAATTTCTCAGTTGAATTAAAGCAAGGTTCAGTAAGCAAAGAAAAAACCGCTAAACAATTAAAAGAAATATTTGAAAAAAAAGGATTTGTTTTTACAATTGATGATTTCATTACAGTTCTTCCAAACGGGAATTTTTCTCTTTAACTCAAGATTTCTTTTGTTCTTCCTAAACGTTCTTAATTCTTTTCAATTGTAATCTCCAAGTTGAAAGTGTTCTTTATGGATTTTTTTGAACAATTTGTTTATGATTCAGTTTCTCTTTATATTCCAAAAGATAGCGCGTGGAATAGCGCGTTGTCCTTTTTCATTTATGATAGTATTAAAGTAATGGTTTTGCTTTTAGTTGTTGTTTTTTTGGTTTCAGTTTTAAGAACTTTTATCACTCAAAAGAAAGTAAAAGCACTTCTCGCCGGTAAACGAGAGGGAGTTGGTAATTTATTGGCCGCACTCCTTGGAATTCCCACTCCGTTTTGCAGTTGTTCGGCAGTTCCGTTATTTATTGGTTTTTTGGAATCCGGAATTCCTCTTGGAGTGACTTTTTCTTTCTTAATTGCTTCCCCAATGATTAATGAAGTTGCAATTGCATTGTTGTTTGGTTTATTTGGTTGGCAAATAACTCTTGTATACATTTTTTCCGGTCTAGTTGTTGCAGTAGTTTCCGGGATAGTTATTGGAAGACTTCATCTTGAAGATCAAGTTGAAGAGTTTGTACTAAAACAAAAGAAAAGAAAATCAGCTTTTGAGCGTGCTTCTTGGAGTGAAAGGTTTGTTTTTGGTTTTGATGAAACAAAAAGAATTTTTTCAAAGGTTTGGATGTTTATTATTTTGGGAATCGCTCTTGGGGCATTTATTCATGGGTTTGTTCCAGTTGATTTTCTTGCAAGTATTGCTGGAAAAGAAAATTTGCTTGCCGTTCCCATTGCGGTTCTAATCGGGGTTCCTCTTTATTCAAATGCTGCAGGAACTATCCCTATTGTTCAAGCATTAATGGCGAAAGGAGTTTCTTTAGGTACTGCACTTGCTTTCATGATGAGTGTTACTGCGTTATCCTTGCCTGAATTAATTATTCTACGAAGAGTACTCAAACCGAAATTACTTATTATTTTTGTTTTAATCCTAGCCGTTTCAATTACTGTTACGGGGTTAATCTTTAATCTCTTGATTTGATTTTTGGGTCTGTCCCGCTATACCTTTTTAATCCTTTTTGGGTTCAATACTCCTAGAGGGTTGTATTTCTTGCTTGGACGGTAAGAGATATTAGTGTTTTTGGTGTTAGTATGCCTAATGTAAACGAAAAACCGGACGAGAAAAAACCTGAAATAGTTCTACAGGTTCAAGACCCTGATCCTACTCACGTTGGCAGAAATATTGTTACGCTTGATAAAGAAACTAAGACTTTACTAAATATTACTTCTGGGGATACTGTTCAAATTGAGGGAACAAAAAAAACTGCCGCAATTGTTTGGCCGGCAAGAACTGATGATGAAGGAAAGAAAATTATCCGAGCTGATTCTTTTATTAGACACAATGCTGGGGTTGGGCTTAACGAAAGAGTTAAAGTTCAAAAAGTAGTTCCTCAAGAAGGGAAAAAAGTTGTTTTAGCTCCAATTGAAGAAGTAAGAATTATTGCTTCAGGGTATGATAGAATTTTAAAAAAGAGTTTCTTAGGAAGACCTTTAACAGTTGGAGATAATGTTTGGATTAGTGTATTTGGTTCTGGATTTATTTATAGAGTTGTAGATACAAATCCAAGAGGAATAATTAAAGTAACTGATAATACTGAGTTTTCTTTAAAAGAAAAACCTGTAAAAGATGCATTGAGTAATGTTCCTAAAGTTGCTTATGAAGATATTGGGGGGCTTAGTGAACAAGTAAAAAAAGTTCGCGAAATGGTTGAACTTCCAATGAAGCACCCGGAGTTATTCCAAAAACTTGGAATTGTTCCTCCAAAAGGAATTTTACTTTATGGTCCTCCTGGTACTGGTAAAACTTTGTTAGCAAAAGCTGTTGCTAATGAAGCACAAGTTCATTTCATTTCAATCTCTGCTCCAGAAATAATGGGTAAGTTTGTTGGGGAAGCAGAAGAAAGAGTAAGAAATATTTTCAAAGATGCACAAGAGAATGCCCCAAGTATTATTTTTATTGATGAAATAGATTCAATTGCTCCAAAAAGAGATGAAGTTGTTGGAGAAGTTGAAAGAAGAGTTGTTGCACAAATATTATCTTTAATGGATGGTCTTGAAGGACGCGGGGAAGTAATAGTAATGGCCGCAACAAATAGAGTAAACTCTATTGATGAAGCGCTAAGAAGACCAGGAAGATTTGATAGAGAAATAGAATTTACTGTTCCTGATAAAAAATCAAGAGAACAAATATTAAACATTCATACAAGGGGAATGCCGCTTGTTAGTGAAGGAAAAGAAAAAGTGGATTTAGCATATTTTGCTTCAATTACACACGGGTTTGTTGGAGCAGATTTACAAGCTTTAAGTAAAGAAGCTGCAATGAAAGCATTACGAAGATATTTGCCAAAAATTGATTTGGAAGAAGAAACAATTCCTCCAGAAGTTTTAGAAAATTTAAAAATTACTCAACAAGATTTTGTTGAAGGATTAAAAGATGTTCAACCTAGTGCTCTAAGAGAAGTTGCTATTGAAGTTCCAAATATTAAGTGGGATCAAATTGGTGCGCTTGAAAGTGTTAAACAAGAATTAAAGCAAGCAGTTGAATGGCCAATTAAAAATCCACAAGCATTTAAAGAAATGGGAATTTCTCCCCCTAAAGGAATTTTACTTTACGGTCCTCCTGGTACTGGTAAAACTTTGTTAGCAAAAGCAGTTGCAACCGAGTCGGAAGCGAATTTTATTTCAGTTAAAGGGCCCGAACTATTGAGTATGTGGGTTGGGGAAGGAGAAAGGGGAGTTAGAAAAATTTTCAAAAAAGCAAGACAAGTTTCGCCTTGCGTTATTTTCTTTGATGAACTTGATGCAATTGCTCCAAAAAGAGGGACAGAAATGGGAAATAATGCAACTGAGAGAATGGTTAACCAATTACTAACAGAACTTGACGGAGTCGAATCCTTAACAGATGTTGTTTTTATTGCTGCAACAAATAGGCCTGATTTAATTGATCCTGCATTACTTCGTCCTGGTAGAATTGATAAATTAATTATTGTTCCTGCTCCTGATGAAGTTGCAAGAGAAGCGATATTAAAAGTTCATACAAGAAACGTAAAACTTGACAAAGATGTTTCAATTAAAGAGCTGGCAAAGAAAACAAAAGGATATTCTGGTGCGGACTTAGAAGGAATGGTTAGAGAAGCTGCATTAATTGTTCTTAGCCAAAATAACATGAAACCTGGTTTAATTTCAATGAAACACTTTGAAGAAGTGTTAAAGAAAATGAATCCGACAATTGATGAGACTTCCCAAAGAGCTTACGGCGAATTCAAAGAAAAAGCTTTAGACTTCCGACCAAGTTACGTTGGGTAAAATTTTGGTTGTTTAGTTCTTTTAGTCTAAGTTCTAAAATTAGTTTTCTTTTCTTTAGAATCCTTTTATTCCTAGTGGGATTAGTACTATTTGGGGCATTAGTGCGAGTAGTCCTGAAATGAAAATTAGTGCTGCCCAAAGTAATGGTTTCCATGCGATTACTTTTGTCCCATCAAGAACAAAGAATGGAAGTAAATTAAATGCTGCAAACATGAAATTCACTATTGCAGCATAAACTAAGGTTGTTTGAAAGAATCCTTCTAATTGGCTTCCGATTATTAGTAGTATTATTCCTATTACTAAATTAGTTATTGGTCCTGCTGCGGAAATTATTCCATTTTGTTTTCTAGTAACGTTTTCTCCAATGAAATATGTTGCTCCTGGTGCGGCAAAAAGGAATTGTCCTTGAGTGACTATTGCTAATCCTACTGCTAGTGCTAGTCCGCCATACCATGCTCTAAATTCAGAGTGGAATCCAAATGATTTTGCTGCTTCTCTGTGTGCTAATTCGTGTAAAACAAATCCGGTTCCTACTGCAACAAGTGCAATTGGAAGAGAAATAATAAAACTTGTAATATTAAAAAAAATTGGGTTAATCATTACTGCAAAAGCTAAACTTAGTGTTAACCAAGAGACAATTAAGTCCTTTTTCTCTTGGGGCGAGAAAGTTAAGATGGATACTTTTCTGTGGGTCATGTTATCAAGTAAGGATAGAATGGACAAGTTTAAATATTTCCCGCCTTCGTCATTCGCCGAATTTAAACAAAGCTTTTTATTCACAAAAATTAGGGTTATTTTTGTGATGTAAAATGTTGCAAACTAAATTAATTAGTGAAGAAAAAGCACAGATTTCTGTGGAATTAATAATAGTGCTTGCGGCAGTTGTTGCGGTAGTGCTGATTCTTGTTTCACAACTTCAATCCACTAGTGAGGCAGGCTCAAAGAAACTGAAAGATAGTTCGGATAATGTGCTAAAGAAAATTGATGATATAAAGTAAATTTTCTAAGTTAAGAAGTTGTGATAATGCGTTCGCGTGCCCAATCCTCAATCGAGTATTTGCTCTTGCTCGCTGCTTTTTTTGGGGTGCTAGGGGTCATGCTTCCCGTAATGAGTCAAACTACTCAAGGGTTTCTTTCTGCAGGGGATGAGTTACTCGCAAAAAGAATTTCGAGTGATTTAACCGAGCAAGTTTCCCTAATGAAGTTTTTGGGGGAAGGATCAACAAAGCAATTTGAATACTTTCCTTCAAAAAGTATAACTGTTTCTTCTAGAGGAAATGAAGTTTTATTTTCTGCGGGAGAAAATGAATTTCCTGTGGATTTGGGGGAAATTCAAGTTTTTCCAAAACAAGAACTCACAGGAAAGTTCTTTTTAATAATTCAGAAAAAACTGGGCAGAGTGCAAATAAATATTTTGGAGGAATCTTCTCAGCATAGGTAGGCTTATTTTAATTGTAATATACAATTAGTCTTATTTTATTTTCGACAAGTGAGTTATCTAATATTATTCCTTCGCTCGCAATTGAATTTTTTTCACTTTTTGCTTTGTTGAGTTGCGTTTCATTTATCCAAAGTTCTCCAGTTTCCCCAAAAAGCAATTTTGTGTCCATTAGCATTTCTTGCGGAGAACTTTCTTTTGCACTCCAAACCCTGAGTAAATCATTTTCTTGTTGCAAAATGAGTAGTTCTTTAAGAGAAGAATTTTGGTGTGTTGGGAGTGCAATTAAAAGAAGTACAAACAGGATTAGTGAAATTGTTGCTTCGAGGGAAAAAACAAATCCTTTCTTTGAAAAGAAAGTTATTTCAAGGTACATGTTTTCACCTCAATTATCCCTTTCTCTCCTTCAATTAATGCAAATCGTCTAACACTAATACAGTCATTTGAAACCTTTTCTTCTATTTGAAAAGTTTTTTGGAAAGAATTTGTTTTGACCGTTATGCTTTCAACATAAATTTCTCCAAATGAAATTGGTTTTAGATTAATTAAGTTTGAGAATGAGATTTCATTTGTTCTGATTCGTTTCTTTTCAATATCCAAAATACATGTTCCTAGAAGAGAATTGTTTTCATCATAGTTTTTTACAAGTGAATCAGCAATAAGAATTGCTTTTTCTTCGAGTTCGAAATTCTTAATTTCGTTTTGGGTACTTGATGCAGTTTGTGCTAAAAAAGTGGCAAATAATAAAACTGTGACTAAAGTTATTGAAAAACTAATTCCTGCATCAAGAGAAAAAATTATTCCTTTGGAGTTTATGTGTTTAAAATATGTCCAAGCAAACAATTTTGGTTTGCGGGACCCATTCCCTGCAAGGAATTTGGTCCAGGAATTAGGGTGTTGCTTAAGTTTATTTATAATGTTCAAGTATTTTCACCTCTAAGAGCGTGGTTTTGCTAACTGTCGTTAGTATTTTTGCAGTTTTTATTTTTCCTTCACTGGCGTAGTTAATTTCTGAGGCGTTTGCTCCGCAGTTTAGTTCGGCAGTATATTCTTCGGCGGAGTTTGAAAACATTGAATCAATAATGCTTGCGCATTCGAGTGCGTTTGTTTTTGCATTTGTTGAATTAATTACTCCTTCCACATTTATTTTTTGTTCATTAACCACTCCTAAGAGTATTGCAAATCCTGCGAGGAGTGCAGAGAGTGCGATTATTGCATCAAATGAATTCATGCTTTCACCCGGTAATTTCAAGTTTCTTTTGTGAGTACCCGATTGGAATTTTAAAATAAGTAATTATTTTTTCTCCGAGTTTTTTGCTTACAATTGTATTGAGTAAGGGGGTTGATGTGTAAGTGTACTCTGCGTAGGTTACTCCCCTTACAGTGAGTATCATTACGCTTGAGTTTTCAGTTAGATAAGTAGTGTTTACTTCTCCATGGCTTTCAAAAAAGAGGTTCGTTGCGTTTGTTTTTCCTTTCAAATAATTTGCGAGCGCGCTGTTAATTGAACTTTGGGCTTTTACAACATTATAATTCCTAACAAGTATTTGTTCTTCAAGTTTTGTACTAATTATCCTGTCACTATTATTTTCAAGCAGAGTTCTTTCTTTATTTGCTTGCTCCGCTTTCATTAATTCGTTTTTTGTTTTCTCGAAAGCAAACTGGTTTTCGTTGTTTCCAATGGAAAAGTACAGTAGTACGACAAGCATTGCGATTGCTACTGCAAAACCAAAAAACCCTTTCATTAAGAAATTGCAAATTTGAGTATTAAAAAAGCTTTGCAAGAATTCGTTAATTGACTAATGTTTGTCAAGTATTTGTTTTGCATTAGAGTACAAATACAATTAGAATAAGTAGCGCAAATATTCCTGTTGCAAATGCTCTGTTGTAGTATGCTATTGCTCCTGCCAGTGCGGGTAGTAATACTGCCATCATTGCTTGCCCTGGGTAGTGTTGCATTATCATTATTCCAAGAAATGCCCCAAATGCGATTATAAAAAAGAAAAATGCCACAAAGTATGAGATTTTTACACTTACTTCTTTTTGGACTTTAGTAAACCATACATCAAGTGTCTTTTGTACTTCAACCATAAATAATCCCTTTAGACTTAAATTTAAAAATCGCCCTGTTTGGCCTCTTTTTTTGAAATCCTCGCTTTTTTGCCTTTTCTGAAAGCTTTAAAATAACGATTTTGCCTATTTTCGTCATGGTTGAATTAGCAGAGAAACTAAAGGAACTAAGTGAGATTGAAAGAAAATTGCTTTCTTCCTTAAAATCGTCTTTATCCAGTTTCGAGGAACTCTCAATTGATTCCGGAGTTGGAATTGACTCTGTTAGAAGGGCTAGTGCTTGGCTTACCCAAAAAGGATTAGCAGTTGTTGTTGAAAAAGAAACTGAAAAATTTATTCTTACTCCTTTTGGAGAAAAAGCATTGAGCAAAGGAATGCCCGAAAATGTTATGCTTGAAACATTAATTCGAATAGGTGGGAAAGCATCTTTTACTGATTTGGAACGAGAATCGGGCTTATCAAAACCCGAATTTATGGCGGCTCTTGGAATAAATAAACGAAAAGCATTTGTAATTATTTCTCAAGGAATGATTGAAGAAACAGGTGTAGCAAAACAAGGGGAGAATTTTTCTGAACAAAACCTCTTGCGAGATGTTGCTGACTCTAAAAATATTCCTTCCGATTTGGCAACTGAATTACAAAAGAGAAGTTTAATTGAAAAGAAAATTGTGGTGGATAGAAAAATTAAAATTACTGCTGATGGGGAAGAAGCAAACAAAATTCTTTCTACTCAAAATATTTCAAGAGCTTTTGATGTTAGTGCTCCTGTTCCTCAAATGTATTTGGGAAAAAAATCTCCATATGTAGAGTTTTTGCAGCAAATTCGGGGTAAATTAGTTTCTTTAGGATTTACTGAAATGGATACTAGATTAGTCGTTAGTGAGTTTTACAATTTTGATGTATTATACCAGCCACAGAATCATCCTGCAAGAACTTGGACTGATACTTATCAATTAAAGAATCCAAAAACTGGTTCTCTTCCTGATAAAAAAATTGTTGATGCAGTTAAATCTGCTCACGAGACTGGCGGGGTTTCTGGAAGTAAGGGTTGGAGATATGAGTGGAGCTTGGATGTTGCTTCAAAGTTAATGCCTTCTGCTCACGGTACTGCTCACACTGCAAGACAATTAGTTAAAGGAATTAAAGTTCCTCAAAAATATTTTGCAATAGCAAGGTGTTTTCGTCCTGATGTTTTAGATGCAACTCACTTATTAGAATTCAATCAAATGGAAGGGTTCATTGTCGGGGATGATTTAAATTTCAAGCATTTACTTGGTATGTTAAAAGATTTTGCAATTGAAGTAGCTGGGGCAGAGAAAGTAAAATTCTTCCCAGATTACTATCCCTTCACGGAACCAAGCGTTCAATTGAGCGCGAAGCACCCTGAAATGGGCTGGGTAGAGTTTGCAGGAGCAGGAATGTTTAGACCTGAAATGACACAAAACTTGGGAATTAAACAAAACGTTATTGCTTGGGGAATGGGAATAGATCGCTTGGCAATGTTTAAGATGGGAGTAAAAGATATTAGATATTTATTTTCAGATGATTTAAATTATTTAAGAAATGCAAAAGGGGTTTTGATATAATGCCTTCACATACTGTACGTAAGGGTAATGCGCAAGGATTTGTTGCAACCAAAAATGGCAACTTTAATATTCGTGCGCCAGTAATTCCAAAAGTGCCGTATATTCCAAGAGAAGCAAGATTGAATTTAGTTTTGTCTAGTGCTCCTTCAAGAGCTATTGCTGGAAAGTTTGGAGTTGGGCAAGAAACTATTCTGCGCTGGAGAAAATGCCTTGCAACAACACTTAAGGAAAAACCAACTGTTATGGAAAGAATTGCTTCAAGTGCGGGTGCGCATGAATTAGCAAAAATGTTTTATGAACGCGGAGGAAACAAGTTAAGGCGCAGGTTTGAATTGTCCAAAAGAGGAACAGATGGTTTATTGATTGCCCTTGCGATTTATGGGTATCTTCCTCTTACAAGAGAACAGTATATTACAAATGTTATTTCTGCAAGAGTTCATCAGAGATCTTTGGGGGCGGTTCAACGCACCGAGCTCATAAAGTCCATTCAAAAAGAATATGATTTACCAAGTGTGGCAGCAAAATCTTTTGTTGACAAAATATTACCTAACCGAGGTGTGATTAATGCCTAATATAGAAATTTCAAAAAAAGATTTGGAAAGTATGATGGGGAGAAAATACTCTCGTGATGAGTTAGAAGATACTCTAGAATTCATTAAAGGAGAAATTGATTCTCTTGAAGGGGATGCGCTTAAGATTGATTGTAAGGAAACAAATCGTCCAGACCTTTGGTGTACAGAGGGAATTGCAAGAGAGTTAAAAGCGAGAACTGGAAAAGAAAAAGGAATAAAAAAATATTCTGTAAAAAAGAGCGGAGTACAGGTTTTTATTTCACAGAATTTAGAAAAAGTAAGGCCGCTAATTGTTTGTGCGGTTGTTAAGGATGTAAAAATTACTGAAGATGTGTTAAAACAATTAATTCAATTACAAGAAAAAGTTGGGGAAAATTATGGTAGAAAAAGAAAAGAACTTGGAATTGGGTTGTATGATTTTGATATAATGGCGCCCCCAGTTTATTATAAGGGGTTTAAGGATGATGAAATTGAATTTGTCCCCTTGGAGTGGAAAGTACAACTCCGACCAAGTGAAATCTTAACCCAGCATGATAAAGGAAAAGCGTACAAGCATTTGCTTGCAGGCACGGATGTTTACCCAATTGTAATTGATTCAAAAAGAACTGTTGCTTCAATGCCTCCAATAATTAATTCTCAATCAACAGGCAAAGTAACTGAGTCTACAAAGAATTTGTTTATTGAAGTAACTGGTTTTAAGTGGGAAACAGTTAATGCGGCTCTTGAAGTAATGTGTATGGCACTAGCCGATACGGGGGCAAAACTTTATTCTTGCGAATTAAATTTTCCTAGTGACAAAAAACCATATCCTGCAAAAAAAATTAATACTCCTGTTTTTGCAACAGAGAAATTAGTGTTTGATAAACAAATAGTTAACAAGATGACTGGCTTAGGGCTTAAAGATAAAGAAATTATTGATTTGTTGGGAAAAGCAAGGTATAATGTAAAAATAAAAGGAAACAAACTTACTGCTGAGTATTCCTCGTATAGGACTGACATAATGCATCCAGTGGATTTAATTGAGGATTTATTAATCTCTGTTGGGTTCAACAATATTGTTCCCCAGAAAATTGAAATGAATGTTGTTGGTTCTGAATTACGCGAAGCTAAAGTTAATGATTTTGTAAGAGCGGGTTGTGTTGGGTTAGGTTTACAAGAAGTAATGACTTACAATTTAACCTCTGCGCAAATTCAAGGGGCAAATATGTTTGTTCCAAACGAGCAGTTTGTAGAAATTGCAAATCCTGTTTCAATTAATTATGCGGTTTTAAGAAAAAGATTGTCTGCTCAATTACTTGATTTTTTATCAAAGAATAAGGACAAAGAATACCCTCAGAAAATATTTGAAGTAGGTACAGTTCTTGAACTGGATTTGAAAGAGGAACACGGAGTAAAACAATCCTATCACATTTCTTGTGCAATTACTCACTCTAATGTTAATTTTACTGAAATAAAATCAACTCTTGTTGCTTTGTGCGCATATTTGGGCAAAGAATGTGTTGTGAAAAAGAAAGAATATAGTTTCTTGGGTGAAAATTCTGCAGAAATAATTGTTGATGGAAAGAAAGGATTCCTTGGTGAAGTAAAACAAGAAGTAATTGACGCGTTTGGTTTAAGAAAACCGGTTTGTATTTTCGAGTTTGAATTATAAATTTTTCTTTAATTTTTTGTTGTTGCCTATGAATAAAGCTGTTATCTTTGATTGGTCAGGGACTATTAGCGATAATTTTCATTTGTTCTGCAAAGTTGTAGACAAAATGCATGTTTATTTTGGGAAAGAACTCATTTCTCCAATTGAGATCCGGAATACTTTTACGATTCCTTACATGAAATTTTGGAATCATCACTTTCCTAAACTATCTAAATCCGAACAGGATGTGTTATACAAAAAATTTATTTTAGAGGTTGGTTCTCCTGAAGTATTTTTGGGGGTGAAGGATACTTTACTTTATTTAAAGAAAAAAGGATTTCTTCTTTTTGTAGTAAGCGCGGATAATCCTTCCACTCTTTTTCCGGAAATGACTAAGTTTGGTTTGGACGGGGTATTCTCTGAAGTATGCTGTTCGATTCATGAGAAAGAGGGGCCGATAAAAATGCTTGTGGAAAAGCATTTTCTTGACAAGGAAAATTCTTATTACATAGGGGACACTTCAGGGGATGTTGAAGCTGGAAAGATTGCAGGAATTAAGACGATAGGGGTTTCTTGGGGTTTTCAAAGTAAAAAGAACTTAGCAAAAGCAAAACCAGATTATTTAATAGACGATTTGAATGAACTAAAAAATATTCTGTGAAATATAATATTTATTTATTTTTTAAGTGTGTTCTCCAAAACCAAACTATTCCAAGAATTATTAAAACAATAATTATTGGGTCGAGTATTGAAGTGTAGTTTAATAGTAGTTCCCAGTTTTTTTCAAGCGTAATCCCTGCGAATACAAGTATTGAATTCCAGATTAATCCTCCGAGCGCAGTGTAAGTAATAAATTTTCTTCTTTTCATTTGCGCAGTTCCAGCAGGGATTGAAATTACGTGTCTTATTACTGGGATGAACCTGCAAACGAAGATTGTTTTGGTTCCATATTTTTCAAACCATTTTTCGGCTAGTTCAACTTCTTTTTTATTTACAAGAAAATATTTGCCGTATCTAAGTACGATTTTTTTACCAAAGTATTTTCCAATATAATATGAGATTAATGATCCGAGTATTGTTCCTAGTGTTGCAATTAGAATTACTAAATATAAATTTAGTTGTCCTTGTGCAATTAAGTATCCTGCAAAAGGAAGTACTCCCTCTGAAGGTACTGGGAGGAATGTGCTTTCTGCGGCCATTAGCACAAATATTCCCGCGTATCCTAGAGTACTAATTATTTGGGTTAATGTTGATAACAATAATTCTGTTAGCATTGAATCGTCTCCAATTTTCTATTTTCACTTACTGTTTTTTAAGTACTTAGTATCTTTTTCTAGTTTATTAGTGTTGTGGTATAATGCCGAATATTTTTCAATCAAAAACGGATGTTTCTCTTTTCAAAGATGAGCGTTTCTTGTACCAGGATTTTGTTCCACAAAGACTTCCTTTTAGAGATAAGGAACTCTCTGAACTAGTTTTTTGTCTTAAACCTGCAACGAGTGGAAAAAAACCAACTAATATTTTTGTTTATGGGAAGCCTGGTACTGGTAAAACTGTTTCGCTTAAGTTTGTTTTAAATGAAATGGAAGAATTTTCTGATCGAGTTAAGTGTTTGTACTTGAATTGTTTTGAGTTTTCTTCAAAGCAAGCATTATTGACAAAGATAACTAATTATTTTGGTTATGCGGTTGCTGATAGGGGGCTTAGTTCTGAAGAAGTTTATTCAAAGTTTGTTGCTCTTCTTAGAAGTGAAAAATTTATTCCAATTATTGTTTTTGATGAAGCCGAACAGCTTTTGAAGGATGAATCAAGAAAAGAATTGCTTTATGATTTGTCAAGACTTGGCGAGCAACAAAAACTTTCAATTGGTTTGGTGTTTATTTCTAATGATAATTTCTTCTTGTCCCATTTGGATGATAGAATTAGAAGTTCTCTTGCCGCTTCAAGTATTCCTTTTGAGTCTTATTCTTCTTCTGATTTAAAAGAAATTTTAAAAGAAAGAGCAAAGTATGCTTTTCTTGATTTTGTGTTGGACGAGGAAGTTATTCCTTTGTGTGCGGCGCATGCTGCAAAGCTTGGGGGGGATGCAAGGGTTGCTATTGATTTGTTACTTAAAGCAGGAAGGCTTGCAGAGCGGGAGAACTCAAAAAAAGTTTTATCAAAACATGTTAGGGCTTCGTTTACTCAAGAAAAAGTAGTAAAACAGGAAATTACTATGAACTTAACCGAACAAGAAAAAGAAGTACTCAAATTCCTGGACATACATTCTAATAAAGAAATTGATTCAGGTTTAATTTATTCCTCTCTTGGTAAGAAATATTCAGAACGAACCCTTCGGTATGCTATTGCGGAGCTTAAGAAAAAGAATTTGATAGTTTCCGAGAAAGTGATTAAGGGGACTGGATTTACCAATATTATTCGTAAAATGAGTTAAATGCCCTAATCAGTGCACTCTATTCAGGTTTAATTAACTTCTTCCGGTTAAGGGTGCAAATCTTTTTATATTACCATCGGGGCTATTATATTACTATTACTCAAGAGGTTTTGTCCATGGTTGAAGCAAAAACAGTTGATAAGAAAGTTAGGGCCGCTAAAAAGGTTCTGAATAAGGAATTAAAGAAACAAAAAGTAAAATCTAACAAACAATCTGTTGAAATTGCTAAACTAAAACTTGAAATGGAAAAACTAATGAAAAAGAAAGTGCAAAAGGGGCATGTTTCAGAGTATAATTTCTTTATAAGAAAACAAATTTTGTCTGGATTAACTTTTTCTCAGGCTGCAAAGCAATGGAGTAAGTACAAAAGACTTCAAGAAATGGACAAAAGAAGACCAAGTGCATATAATCAATTTATTGGTTCTCAAATGCGTTTAGGAAAAACTTGGACTCAAGCTGTTGCTCTTTGGAAATTAGCTAAAGCTGGAAAGTTGGGAAAAAAAGGTAGTACAAGAACCATTACAAAAAATATTTACCACACAAGAACAATTAAATCAAAGCCAAAAATAAAATATAGAACAAGAACTATTACTTCAAAGCCTACGATTAAGTATAGGACTAAAACTCGAACGATTGTTAGAAATATTAAATCAAAACCAAAGATTAAGTATAGAACTAAGACTAGAACAATTTTTAGAAATGTTAAAGCAAAACCAGTGCGAAGAACGGTTACAAGAATTGTTCGGGCAAACTCAGGTTTTGATTCAACAGAATTAAGATCCGTTCTTGAATCAAGTGTGTCTTCTCATTCTCTCTCAAAGACTGATTTGAAAGAAGCGTTTAGTGCGGATGCTGAAGAAATTGCTTTCAAAATAATTCAAACATATTTCATGGAAATAGCAAGACTTGGTTTCAAGAGACAATTAACTCTTGATGAAATAATTAATGCATATTTCTATGCGCTTGCAAGAGTAAAGCGATCAGGAATAGAAATGAGTGAAGTTGAAGCTGCAGTAAGAGAATCTGGGATGAAAAAATAAAGGTGACTTTATGCCGATACTAAGAAGGGGAATAAACAAGGCTTTACGAGGCAAGAGTCCTTTGCAAGTTGAATTAGCTTCTGTGTCGAGAGCAAGTGGGGTTAAAGGGTTTGTTCGTTCGGTGGTTGCACTTAACAAGCAAAGAACTTCTTCAATAAGAAATCAAGATCGTGTTTTAGAAGCTAGTCAGAAAGGTTTGTTGGGTGCAAAAAAGAATGCTCTGGCGCCTGTGAAGAAATAATTATTTTTAAGGTGGTTGTAAATGAATGATGAAGAAGTAGCTTTTCGAATAGTAAGACTCTATTTTGAGGATGTGGCTAGACTTGGATTTAAGCGACAACTTGACTTGGATCAAATGATTAATGCATATTTTTACACACTAAAAAAGTTAAAGGGAAAGGATAAAGCAATGAAAGAAATTGCTGAAAAAATTGTTAGAGAAGAAAAAGAAATTACTTCTAAACAGTTTCCTGGGGCAGTTAAAACAACCACTGTTACAACCGAAACAGTTCCTGTAGTAAAAGAAGTTACAACCACTACTACAACTGTTGCTACCTCTAAACCAAAGGAAAAAACTATTTCCGAAATAATTGAAGAAAAATAATTTTAAGTTGGGGGAAAAAGAATGAAGAAAATATTGCCTGTTCTCGTTCTTTTTTCATTTCTATTTTTGTTGGGATGCACCCAAGAGGATTCTAAATCAATTAATAATTCAGCTTTTGTTTTAACTCATCCTTGTCCGAAGCTTCCGTGTAATGATGTGAATAGATTTTCTTCCGTGCTTACAAACGTTTTTGATTTATCCGGGGATAGTTATTCCGTTGATTGTGCGGAGTGTGCTTTTCCTTATGGAAAAGTTGATGGGTCGTATACTAAATCTAGATTAGATTTTAATGGAGAAAAAGTGGAATTGTTTTATAAAAAAGGTTTGTGTTTGCAGCCAGGTGTTAATTGTGGTTGGGAAGTTTGTATTACTTCTCTTTCAAGTGATACAAAGAATTTAGTTGAAAATGCAAAACAAAAGTTTTGTCCAATGCTTGAATCAAAACTATCTGAGTTTAGTTTAAAAGTTCCTTCTTGTGCTAATGAAGTTTTGTATGATACAAATTTCATAAGAGAAAGATGTCTAAATGGATATTATGATTCAATTGATGGAGACTCGCTTAACTTTTCAGTAATTCAAAGTGAAACAACTTGTGGTTTATCAGTGCAAAAAGGAAAATTTAATTGCATGGACTAATTTTTTTAAACAAGTTTCTTTAACCGTTCTATTTCTTGTTGAATATTAACTCAATTACGTCCCCATATTTTAGTGGATGATCTCTTCCAATTATTTGTTTTGTTTTAACATCAATTGCTCTGATGAATCCATCTCCCATGTCGGTGTGGAGTGCGTAAGCAAAATCAATTGCTTTGGATCCTTTTGGCATTAAAAAACAATCAGGAATTACTCTTCCTTGCGCATCAGCAAGTCCTTTTGTTCCGCCAGGGAATACAGGGAAGTATTCTAGTAATTTAAAAATTGCAGTATCTAAGCATTCTTGTACTCCAGTTCCATTAAATTTCTCAAGTACGTTGTGTTGAATTGTTTCTATTCCAATTTTTTGTTTTTCATTTAGTGTTCCAAGTAGTTCAAAGTGGTTCCAACCAGGGTAGTATTTCATTATTCCAGCTTTTGTTGCTTTTCGTAATGCAAGTTCGCTTGCTGCGGAGCAAGGAATTATTGGAGTGTTTGGGAATGCTTCTTTCATTCGCGCAACATTTTTTTCTCCGCTAGGCAAATCACATTTGTTTGCTGCAATAATAATTGGTTTACTCCATTCTCTGCATTTTTTAGCAAATGCTACTTTGTCCTCAAGCGTCCATGCGCCTAATAGTTTGTCATCAAGTTTTAGTTGTCTTATCGCTTTTTCTATGTGGTGGGCAAGTATTTTTACTCCTGATAAACTTTGGGCGATTAGGGCAACTTTTTTGTTAAAATCTTTTTCCCCGCTTTTTTGAAATTTTTGCCAATTATTTTCAATAATTTTTAAGAACCAAAGTTCTATTTCTTCTTCAAGGAATTTAACATCAATGCAAGGATCATGACTTCCTTCAGGGCATTCTTTTCCCTCCGAGTCCGTACTTCCGCTTGCATCCACTACGTGTATTAGTGCATCTGCTTGACTTAAATCGTTTAAGAATTTGTTTCCTAGCCCTTTCCCTTCGTTTGCTCCAGGAACAAGTCCTGCAACATCAATTAGTTCTACCGGCACGTATCTAACTGGGTTTTTTGGGTCATCGTTAACTAAAAAGCCATGTCTTGGGTTACTTACTACTCCAAAATATTTTCCAGCATCTTCAACTCTTACAAATCCTATTCCTTTGTTTGGATTAATAGTAGTAAATGGGTAGGATGCTATTGCAACATCAATTAATGTGGCTGAACTAAAGAAGGTACTTTTTCCCGAAGAGGGTTTTCCAACAATTCCGATTTGCATATGGAAGAGTTATTTGGGTGATTTTTTAAAGGCTTTTATTATAGGTTATTTATTAACGAATTGGTTTTTTTATGGTAAAAATTTATCCCTCTGTTCCAATCGTGTATACTGATAAGTTTCCAAAAAACTTTCCCAATAACCTCAATGGTTGGGGGTATTCAGAAAAAACTCTTAAAGAAAACAAAGGCAAAATTTTAACTCTTGATATTGATTTTGGGAATGTTTGTTCGCTTAATTGTCCTCATTGTTTTAGAAGAAATAATCGTGTTGATTTGGGTAAGAGTAAATTAATGCAATATGAGGATATTGTACGGGTAGTAAAAGATGCGAAGAAATTGGGTTTGAGGGATGTAAAATTTTTAGGTGCAGGAGAACCGTTTCAAGATAAAAGGTTTTTAGAATTTTTGCGTGAGTTAAAGAAACTTGGTGTGATTCCGTGTATTTTTACAAAAGGGCATGTTATTGGGGACGATAAGGAAGTTGCTAAATATTTTGGGCATGAAGGAATAACCACTGGGGAACAATTAGTTGCTGAATTGGATAAATTAAACGTGAGCATTTTGCTTGGGTTTAATTCGTTTGATCCCATGGTCCAAGGATCCATGGTCGGCGGAGTTAAAGGGTACACTCAAAAACGTAATCGTGCTCTTGAACTTTTAGTAAAAGCAGGGTTTAACAAAAACACTCCTACTCGAATTTGTCTTGCTTCTCTTCCTTTGACTAAAGAAAATTATTCAGGGATGTTTGAGATTTATTCCTGGGCAAGGGAAAGAAACTTGCTTGCGATTGTATGCCCCACAATGGTTAGTGGTAGGTGTGAGGGGGAAGAGTTTTGGCATAAAATTACTCCTACTGAAAAAGAATTGGTTGATTTGTATACAAAAATTTATGAATTTAATATCAACAAAGGTATTCAGACTTTTGAGCAAATTAAAAAAGAAGGAATTTCAGCGTATGCTGGAATTCAGCCATGCAATCAAGTTGCCTGTGGAATGTATGTGACTTTAACCGGAAAAGTTTTACGCTGTCCCGGGGATGATGTTACTGAATTTGGAAGCATTTGGGATACTCCGTTAGAAGAAATTTGGAAGAGTTCAGAAAACTTTAAGCGTTCTGGAACTTTTAATTGTCAGTGTCCTCCAAAGGTTGGAAAATCAATGCCAATTAATTTGTATTCAAAAGTTCTTTCAAATCTTAAAAAAAAGTTTGATTAATCTTTAGTGTTCTTTTTCTTTTTCAGGAAGTATTTTATTTACCTGCTTCATAGTAATTTGTATGGTTGATAATAAATCAAGTAAGGCTTTGCTTAGAAGACAGCGCAACAAGGCCCTTGTTGGACTTGGATTAGTTTCTGCGCTTGTTTCTGGATTATTTGGTTATGTGCTTCCCAAACAAAGAGAAGAAACAAAAAGGTTTAAACAAGAACAACTTGAGTGGGCAAAAAAAGAAGCTGATTTTGAAAAAAAGCGTGTGCAAGATGATTTGGAGTATGAAGCACAATTAAAGGCTTCAAGAGAGAGTGGGGAAGCTTTGCGTGCAAAAATTGAATCCGGAGAAATAATTCCGCGGGTATATATAAATTCTAGAACTGGGGAGCAACTTGACATTGAGTATATTAAAAATGATACAAATATGTTTCCTTCTGGAAAAAATTCTTTTCAAAAAGAATCCAAATCCAAGCAAAGAGTGGGTGCGGGAGTAGGTTTCAATAGGTCTTTTCGTTCTACTTTAAAACCCGTTCCTTCAATGCCCCAAGCATTGGCTTTGATTTCTGGATTAAAGCGCGCCAGAGCAAGAAGAGCCCAAGGTAATAAGTTGCGAACGAAAGGAATTGCACGAAGAAGATAAGTAAGGAAGTATTTTATTTCCCTAGTTACTTTAGTCTATTATGCGTTTATTGCCTTTTGGAAAATCTTCCTCAACTATGCGTAATTCTGTTTCTTTGAATCACTCTCCAGTTCCTGTTTCTCCTAAAATGAAAGCAAAAGCAGTGGGTATGGTAGGGTTAGCGTTTTTATCTGGGTTCATGGCGCTTGCCGGAATTAAGCATGCAAGACTTGCGCAAGTTCGTCTTGAAAAAGAGCGTATTGAATTTCAGCAAAGAGAACGAGAATCAGAAAGGAAACTTGAAGAGGATAATGCGCGTATGTTGTTTAAATTGGAAGAAGAAGTTAGGTTTGAAGAAATGAAAAAAGAAATTGAAAGAATGAATGATCAAATGAAAAAAAGTTCCACTAATAAAGTTAATCGTGCTAATCAACTTGAATCAGAGAGAAAAAATAATTCAGTGCCTATCTCCCGAGCAGATTTTGGTAGGGTTGCACAGATTGATATTTCAAAACTTGAGTCCAATGCGAATCCTAAATTAAGAGTTGTTGCAAAAATGTCCGCGTCAGAAGCAAGATTTTATTTGTCAAAAAATTATAAAACTCTTGCAAAATCATACCGTCCTCTTTCAGTTGCGCAGCAGCAAAGAAACAAACAAATTTTGGAGCCCTTAGTGCGCGATGCAGCTAGAAGAAATGGGATTAATGCGGATGTTCTAGTAAAATTAGTTCAACAAGAATCAAGATGGGATCCTTTTGCAATTAATCGGCTGGGGGATTCAGGGTTGACTCAATTAAATCCTGTTCTTTGGGACAGTCGCATTTCAACAGAATATGTTTGTAATCCCTTTAATCCAGTTGAATCAATTGAAGTTTCTGCAAAATATTATCGTTCTTTAGCCGAGAAATTTAAGGACCGCAGGTTAGCTTTGACTGCATATAATCAAGGGGATAGCCGAGTAATGGGTAAATTAAGAAGAGGGCTTTCTGCCGACAAAATTGCGGCTTCTAATCCAAATAATTATTACAAAAAAGTAGAATCCCAGAAAATCAATTGATTCCTTCTATTGTTTTAATTCTTTCGCAAGGGAACTATCTTTATGAGTTCAGAGATTTTTACAACTACTTATTTTCCAAAGAATTTTGAAGAGTTTATTGGAAATGTAGAGATTGTTGATAGAGTAATTGCGTGGGCTAATGAGTGGAAAGAGGATAAGCCCCAAGGGGACAGGCACCAAAAACCAATTTTATTATATGGTGCTCCAGGGATTGGAAAAACTGCGCTTGCTTATTTAGTTGCAAAAGAAATGGGTTGGCAAATTTTTGAAATGAATGCTTCAGATTTACGTGATAAGGAAAGTATTGAAAAAATTGCAGGAGCTGCAACAGCAAATTCTTCTTTGTTTGGCGGGAAAAGATTAATTCTTTTGGATGAAGTTGATGGGCTTCAATCCCAAGATCGCGGAGGAATGAGTGCCATTGTTTCTATTTTAAAAGAAGCAAATAATCCAGTAATTTTAACCGCTAATGATTTGTATGCTGATAAAAAAATGGCGCCCTTAAGAACTGCAACAGAGCCTTTGGAATTTAAGAAGATCAATTATTTGAGTATCGCAAAACATTTGAGAGAAATTTGTGCTAAAGAAAAAATCGAGTTTGAAGATGAAGCAATTAAAGAACTTGCCAAGAATTGTTCAGGGGATATGCGAAGCGCATTACTCGATACTCAATCATTAGCCCCAAAAATAACTTTGGATAATGTTCGCGCATTATCATTTAGAGAACGAAAAGAAAAAGTATTTCCAGTTATTGCTAAAATTTTCAAAGGGCACTCACTTAAAGAAATTCGAGAAGTTGTGGATTCGAGTGATGTTTCGTTTGATACGCTTGCATTATGGGTTGAAGAAAACATTCCTCGGCAATTTGATGGAATTGATGCTGCAAATGCGTTTAATGTTTTAAGTAGGGCAGATGTTTTTAACGGTCGAATAATGAATCGCCAGCATTGGGGATTTTTGAAATATTCTATTCCTCTTTCAACTGCGGGAGTGGGATTATCTAGAAGAAAAGATTACACTTCTTTCCAACCTTTCGCTTTTCCTTCAATTCTCTCTTCTCTTTCTTCCTCTTCAGCAAAAAGAGATAAGCGAAAAAAAGTTGCTGCAAAAATTGGGGAAAAAATGCATTGTTCGCGGAATGATGCAATTAAGGATCTTCCCTTTATTGAAATGCTGTTTGAAAATGAAAAATATGCTGCGCCTTTAACAAATTTCTTTGATTTGGATGAAGATGAACTAGCGTTTATGCTTGGAAAAAAACCAGATGATAAAAAAGTTGAACTTTTGATTAAAGAATCAAAAGAAATTGAAAAGAAAATAATTTCAGAAAAACTCCACGGAAAACAAAGTACTTTGTTTGGCTAGAACGGAATGTGTTTAGTGTTATTGAAATAACTTAATGTTTTCATAGTACTTTTTGTACGCTAAGAATATCTCTTATTGTTCCATTATCTTGAAAGTCAATCTCCTTTTCATGTTTTTCTAGTGTGCTTTTCATTTCATTAAATTCTGCAAAGTCTCTGCCATGGTGTATTGGCCTTTCTTTTGTGAGCACTGTAGGGGTTTTAGATAATCGCTGGTTAATGAATCCTCTCATTTCAGCCCACTGTGGATTTTTTTCATTAGGGTGAGTTGTTTTGCAAAAGAAACGTATTCTTCCGCGAGGATCAATCATAAATGCCATTTTTGTAGGAATTGATGCAAGAAGGATTTCTGGCAGCACAACGTTTACATTTTTTATTCCAACTAAACATAATTGGCACTTTTCTACCTGCCCATCTATTTGTATTGCAAGTTCTTTTCTTTTTTTAATTAGTTCCCTAAAAAACGGGAGTCTAGTTAATTCGCTAAAATATTTTTTTCTCTTAGCGAGTGCTTTTTGCATTGCTTCGCTCCCGCGAGTAAGTTCAGCAACTCGTCTATGGTGAGTTCGATTTCTTTTTGCTAATGCACTATAAGAAATTGTTTTCATAAGCATTCGATTTGTTATTCTTCTTTTATTGTAGAATTTGCTTCCACAAATCCTTCAATCGAGTCATAGATTTTTTTTCTATTCATTACTAACACGATAATTATAATTGCTGAAATTAATAGTAAAATTATTCCTTCCTGTGTTTTGAATAAAAAGTTTGTTATTGCATTTAAATCAATCACAGGGTCCATTGTTTTCCAAACAATATAACTCATTACAAGTTCGTTAGTAGTTTGATATCCGTTCCAAGTAATAACTTGTCTTGAAACGTTTTTGGAAGTAGTTGTCTGAAATCCTGTGCTGCTTCGTATTTCTGCTCCTGGAGGGAGTTCGATACTAATAGAAGTTTTTTCAGGAATTATCCATTGTCCTGAGTGATAGAATGAATCAAAGTAATTTACTTTAATTGTGTATTCCGTTGCCATTGTGGACTCTTTTAATTTTGCCATTAATGGCTCACTGAGGTCATAACTTATTTGCAAGTAATTTTGTTCGCCTTCGTTATAAGAAATTTTTTTATTTAAAGTATTTTCCCCTAAACTTGGAGAAAAATTGGAGTTGAATTGTTTCCATGCGTCAAGACTTGTTCCTAGTTCCACACTTTTTTCTCTAAATGCTAATTTGTCTGCATCAGTTGGGAATGAAATATAATATTTTTCAATGACTTTATCGTTTCCTTCAGTTGAGATTTGGATTGTAATAGAGTGGGTTGTTGGTTTATAGTCTAACGCGTGAACAAAGCAAATGAATAATAGTATTAAGGCCAGGAGTGTTAGAATTTGTTTTTGCATACTATTACAGTAGTTGGTGGTTTTTTTAAGTCTTCGTTTTTTGCCCCAAAAACTTTGTTTTGTTGTTTCGTGTTATCCATTTATATCCTCTTTGTTGGACAATTACATTATGGTTGAGCTGCAGTATTTTGGTCACTCTTTTTTCAAAATCACTGATGGCAAGTCATCGTTATTAATAGACCCTGTTTTTGACTCAACAAAGACCGAGGGGAAGAAAAAAGCAAAAATGAAAGGAAAACCTTCTGATTTTAAGAACGTTTCAATGATTTTTATAACAAACGAAACTGCTGAGCACTTTGACAAGGATGCAGTTCAAGAAATCGCACTAAAAAATAATGCGCTTGTTATAGCTCACGAGATTGCTCTTCAAAAATTGAGTCTTCCTCGTACTCTTAAAGCGCCAATTGTTTCTAATGCTGAGACTTCTTTACGCGGAGTAAAGATTAAAGCGAAAACTGCGCATTACCCTAAGAGCTTTTATCCTTTAGGTTATTTGCTTGAACTTGGCGGGAAAAGAATTTACCACGCGGGAGTAACTTCTCTTTTGGATGATTTTAATCAAGTAAAAACTGATGTTGCGCTTTTGCCAATTAGTTCAAGAAGCATGGATGTTGTTGATGCTGTGCGAGCAACTAAACTAATGAAACCCGAAATGGTTGTTCCAATGCAGTATGATGTTTTTGAAGAAAAGAAAATTGATGTTCCTGATTTTAAGAGAAGAATTGAAAAAAGTGTATTAAAAACAAGACCAGTTTTAATGGACATGGGTCAAACCATCAAACTCTAGTTTTTAATAAAAACTACCCCTAAACTGAATAAGTAAGGTTTTTATTGTTCAAAGTTTCTTTTACTTTAGTGTTTTTTATGTGGGAAGAGTTATTGTTTGTTTTAATTGTAATAATAATCATAGTGGTTCTTTTCAAATTTGGTCTTGACCAAAAAGAAAGAGACCAAAGACAACTTGAAAAATATTTCAAACCAAAACAATAATCCTTTTGGGATTTCATTTATTCTTTGTATTTTTCTTCCACTCTTTTCCAATTTATGTTTGAAATAAAGTTGTCAATGTAGATTGCTCTTTTTGGTCCATCTTTGTGGTAGTACGCGTGTTCGTATACATCAAGTGCAATTAGCGGTATAGCTGCCCAAACCGCTCCAATTCCATGTTCGTCTACAAGAAAGTTTCTTAGTTTATTCCCGCCAAGTGTGTCAAGTGCAAGTACTGCCCAACCTGAGTTTTTTGCGCTAAGGGCAACTGCTTTAATATCAGCTTTCCATTCTTCAACAGAACCAAAGTCACTAATTATTTTTTCTTTTAGTTCTCTTGCTTCCTCAATGTTTCCATTTCCCCCTAAATTTTCCCAAAAGAGGTCGTGAAGAATGCTTCCGTTTGCATTAAATGTTTCTCTTCTTTTTAGTTCTCCAAATTCAGAGTAATTAGCATTTGCGCCAGCAAGTAATTCAGTTTTCTTTTCAAAGAGTTTTTTTTCAATTTCGTTTCTTTTTACAATGTATCCTTTGTGGTGAGTATTGTAGTGCCAGTCAGTTGTTTCTGCGCTCATTACAGTAGTAAGTATTTTCTTTGCTTCTTCATCGCTATACGGTCTGGCTTTCAATTTGTGTTCTTCCATGCAAATCACCTATTTATTTAACACCGAAAGCAATAAATTCCTCCCTTCTCTTCTATATTGTATGCTTGAAGTATTGTTTTTGGTTTTGATAGTAATTCTCGTGATGTCCGGGATTTTCTTTTATTCAGGTTATAGGGATAAGAAGGTTCTTGAGGATGCTGAGCGTGAAGTTGTTTCTGTTAAGGAAAGATTAAAGATTGCTGAGCGTAAATATATGCAAGGCAAAATTCGTAAAGGAGTTTTTGATTCAATAATGGAAGATTTGGAAGCAGAGCTTTTATCTTATGAGCTTTTATTGTTTAGATTAAAAAAATCCGGAGAAGTTTCTGTTGATGATAAAACTAATCAAATTGTTGATAAATTAGTTCATCCTACAAAGTATCGTACTGCGAAGATTGAAAAAATTCTTAAAGACTCTGAAATTACTCGAAGAGAGCTCTCAATGCTTGAAGCAAAGTTAATGAAGCACGAGATTAGTCAAAACGTTTTTGAAAAGATTGTTAAACAAAAAGAATCTGAATTAATTTCCAAAGAGAAAGAATTAATGGATCTTGTGATTAAATCTTCTCAGGAAAATGCTCCGAGAAGAGAGCGTTTTTCAGCCGATAAAAAACAAGACTAATTATTTGTTACTTTTAGATATATGTGAATTAGTATTAATTCAAAAATCATTCTCAAATTATCAGAGTTTCAAGTTCTTTTGGTATTATTGAATTAGCAAACATTTTTTTTGCTTCAGCAAGTAACTCATCACTTTCAGTATTTCTTGCGCTGAAATGGAAAAGAGCTAATTTTTTCACATTTGCTTTTTTTGCGATTTCACTAGCTTCAAGTACAGTTGTGTGCATTGCTTCTATTGCTTTGTCTTTTTGTTTGTCCAAAAATGTTGCTTCGTGAACTAAAAGTTCAGCATTTTTTGCTTCAACAATAGTCTCCTTCATTGGTCTTGTATCCGAAACAATTACCACTTTTCTTCCTTCTCTTTTTTTAGTATAATCCATTACATCTTTGGGAGAGAATGTTTTTCCATCTACTTTTACTTTTTCCCCATTAGCAAGTTTTGAGTAAAGTGGCCCAACTGGTATTCCTAATTTCTCAGCTTTTGCTCTATTGAATTCTCCAACTTTATCAGTTTCTTTGAACACAAATCCAAAGCAAGGTATTTCATGCTTTAGCGGGTAAGTTTTTACTTCAAAAAATTCGTTTTTTATTAGAGTTCCTTTTTTTAATTCTTTAAATTCAATTGGAAAACTTGGGTAAATGACTTCTTTCATTATTTTTTGTATTTTTTCTTTTCCTCCTTTTGGAGAAAAAATTGTTAGTTTTTCTTTTCGTTGGTTTAGTGTCATTGTGCTAATCCAACCGAATAAACCTAAGAAGTGATCTGCGTGCATGTGGGAAACGAAAACGTTATTTACTCCCATTAGTGAATGCACTGATTGCATTATTTGTCTTTGGGTTCCTTCAGGACAATCAAACAATAGCGAATCTCCTCTGTAAGCTAATAGTACACTTGCAAAGTTCTTGTCTTTTTGAGGTACACTTCCGCTTGTTCCCAAGAAAGTTACTTTAATTGGTTCCATATGTTACTCCTTTTTACTTTGTATTTTTAAACTGCGCATATGCTCGCTTGCCTTGATTCTAGTCAGCACTCGCTTTCCAGTTGATTAAAAAAGGCACGTTTTATCCCCTAATTTGTGTTACGTTTTGTTTTTCCAAATACCTTTTTTAACCCTTCATACTGGTAAATAGGTTATGGCTGTTAAGAAGAATAAATCTGTTTCTGCTAAGTCAGCAAAGAAATTAGTAGTTGACATTAAAAAAAATGAGTCAATTATTCCAATTAAATTTGATTTTGCCGGATTTTCAAATACTTCTCAAATTCCAATTTCGCAAACTCTCTTAGGTCAAGTAATTGGTCAGGAAAAGAGTGTTGAAATTATTAGAAAAGCTGCTGCTCAAAAAAGAAATGTATTGCTTGTTGGTCTTCCAGGAACTGGAAAATCTTTACTTGCCCAAGCAATGAGTGAAATTTTACCAGTTGGGGTTTTACAAGATATTTTAATTTATCCAAATTCAGAGGATCCAAATAATCCAAAAGTTAGAGTAATGAAAGCAGGGGAAGGTAAAAAAGTTTTGGATGCTGCAAGATTCGAAGGCCAAAAATCTGATGATTCAATGAGATTAATTTCACTAATTCTTCCAATTGGTTGGATGGTGTTGTCAACAATTTTGTGGCAATTAAAGTGGTATCCTGATGTAGTATTTGCTGCATTAATTATTGTGGGTGCATTTTTGTTTATTGGAGTAACTCTTGGTTCACAAATGAGAAGCAAAGATACTGTGGGCACTCCAAAATTATTAGTTAATAATTTAGGAAAAAAAGTTGCTCCATTTTTTGAAGCAACAGGAAGTAGAGCAGGAGCATTACTGGGAGATGTTCGTCACGATCCGCTTCAAAGTGGCGGCTTGGGCACTCCTCCTCATTTGAGAGTAGAACCAGGAATGATTCATAGAGCTAGTGGGGGAGTTTTATTCATAGATGAAATTGCAACTTTGTCTCACAAATCTCAACAAGAACTTTTAACAGCAATGCAAGAAAAAAAATATTCCATTACTGGTCAAAGTGAAAATTCTTCTGGTGCAATGACAAGAACTGATCCTGTTCCTTGTGATTTTGTTTTAGTTGCAGCCGGAAATTATGAAGATTTGCGAAAAGTTCATCCAGCTCTTCGAAGTAGAATTAGAGGTTATGGTTATGAGTGTTATATGAACTCTGACATGGATGATAATAGTGAAAACCAAAATAAGATTGCTCAGTTTGTTGCACAAGAAGTAACAAAGGATGGAAAGATTCCTCACTTTGAAAAAGAAGCTGTTGAAGAAATTATTTTTGAAGCAAGAAGAAGATCAGATCATAAAGGAAAATTAACTTTAAAGTTGAGAGATCTTGGCGGGCTTGTAAGAGCAGCAGGAGATATTGCAAAAGAAAAAGGACACAAGTATGCATCAAGACAAGATGTTTTTGAAGCAAAGATTTCAGCAAGAACGCTTGAGAACCAAATCGTTGACAAAATGATTGATACAAAGAAAGATTATGAAGTTTATTTGACTAAAGGGGAAGCTGTTGGACGAGTTAATGGTTTGGCAGTTTTCGGGGATGGTAGTGCGGGAAGTATTATTCCAATTGAAGCCGCAGTTACTCCTCCAAGCTCAAAGAATGAAAGTAAAGTTATTGCTACCGGAAAATTAGGAGAAATTGCAAAAGAAGCTGTTCAAAATGTTTCAGTAATTTTTAAGAAAATTAGCGGTAAAGATTTCCTTAAGGATATTCATATTCAGTTCCTTCAAACTTATGAAGGAGTAGAAGGGGATAGTGCGAGTGTTTCAATTGCAACCGCAGTTATTTCAGCAACAGAAGAATTGCCAGTTCGTCAGGATGTTGCAATGACTGGTTCGCTTTCAGTTAGAGGAGAAGTTCTTCCAGTTGGGGGAGTTTCTTCAAAAGTTACCGCTGCAATTAAAGCAGGTTTTAAAGAAATAATTGTCCCAAAAAGTAATTTTGGGGACATTGTTGTTAACAAAGAAGAATTAGCTAAAGTAAAAATAATTCCAGTTTCAACTCTAGTTGAAGTTTTGGAAGTTGCATTAGTTGATTCAAAGGAAAAGAAAGAATTCTTAAAAGAATTAAGTAAAGCTGTTTACTCAGAAAAAACCAGTCTTCCTTTGCTAAAAAAAATATTGCCAAAAAATCTTTTTACAAAAACAAAGTAAGAAAAGTAATTTAGTTTACTTTGCGCTTATGTCTGATGAGTTAGTGGATGTTCTTGATTCAACAACCTTTCTCCCTACTGGTGAAGTTGTTCGTAAATCTTTTGCCAGAAAGAATAAATTAATTCACGCGTGTGTGCATTTGTGGATCTTTAATTCCAAAGGGGAAGTTTTGCTTCAGCACCGAAGCAAAGAGAAAAAACTCTTTCCCAGTATGTGGGATATTAGTGTTGCTGGTGGGATTAACTCGGGTGAAAAACCAAAAGCCGCTGCAATTAGAGAAGCAAAAGAAGAAATTGGTATTTCTATTAATGAATCCAAGCTTAAGGAAGAATTTACTTTTGTAGATACTACTGATTTAGGAAATCATGCGGGGTTTAGTGAAATAGTTCATGTTTTTTTGTATAAATGCAATTTGCCAGTTAGTTCATTTGTTTTGCAAGAATCTGAAGTGGATGATGTCAAATATTTTTCCCAAATTGAGTTGAAAGAAATTATGGAAAGTAAACCAAAAGATCATTTAATTTGTTCGAATGATTACTTTACCCGGATTCTAGATTTGGTTAACTCTCGGACAATTAAAAACTAGTACTCATTTAGTCTCAAAGTCCACGCAAACTCTTTTGTCTCTGACTTTTCCAATAAACTCCGCTGCAATATTGTGTATTGGGTGTTTTTGATATTCATCAAGTTCTTTTTTTGTTTCAAACTCGCTGATTAGTACAACATCATAGTCCTCTTTCTCGTGGCGGTAATTAATTCCAACTTCTATTTTTTTTATTTGAGGAACTTTTCCGTATAACGCTTCAAGTTTTTCTTTAATGAGCACTGCATTTCTTTCCTTAGTGTTTCCTTCTGCGTTTTCTTTTAATGTCCACATTACAATATGTTTAATCATTCAATTACCCTCGAGAAATTAAACTAGATTTTAGGAAGTAGTAATTATTCTTCCTTGTGCAAGTTTAAAAGTTCCAAGTTTCTTTTCAGTTTTCTTGTTTGTTTTTGAATCTTGTATAGTAATTGTTTTCTTTGATTTATTTGCTTCAACTACTTTTCCTAAGTAATTTCCTTGTTCGTCAAGTACATTTAATCCAAGTAATAATTTTGAGATTTTCTCTCTAATATCAAATGTGTTTCTTGCCCTCATTGCAATTATTAGTATTACAAAGCTTAGCATGATGTTTGCAGGCAACCATGAAAGTTCTGCTTGTCTTAGGAAGACTAATGTTCCTGCATCAATTATTGCCCATACACAAAGTATTGACACTGCTTGTACGATGTAGTTTCCAATGTAATATGCTTTTTTGTTATAAACTGCATCAGTTGCTCTTCCCGCAATTATTAGTATTATTGCAAATGCCAAGAAAGGGTAAGCACTTCTTAGTCCGCTGGCAACATCAATTGTTATATCAATAAATTCGGAGGACATTAATTGTAAGTACATTGTCCAAATTCCAACAAACGGGAGTATGATTGCCGCGATGTACATTACGAAGCTTACTCTCTGTTGGGATAAACTGTCTGAGATTACTCTGATAAATTCAACTAATTTGTCTTCTGCTCCGCTTCCCTTAAGTAATAAGTATGCTCCTGCGATGAATGCAATGGCTTGGTATGCAACCATTCCTAAAATGTTTACTTTGAATACATCATACAAAACATAAACAAGTAAAATTAATCCTGGTACTCCAAGCACCAGTCTTGCAACAGAAGGATCTTTTAGTGCTTCTTTAATTGTATAAAGCGTTGATTCTACTGCTTCAGCTTGTTTGATTATTACTCTGTCAGTGGAAATGATTTTTGCGCGTGATTGTAATATTGGTATTACTTGGGAGTCTTCTGCTCCATCAGTGATTAGAATCCATCCGTCAATTAAGTAGTCTTTTTGTAATTTGTCAAGTTGTCTATTGATTTCTTTGTCTGCTGCAAGTCCGATTTTTCCTTCTCCAGTAATTGTAACTACTTCCACATTTTTGTATAATTTTGTTGCCTCTTCAAGTTTTGAAACTGCTGCAAACATTGTATTTGCATCACTTTCAGCAGGGTCTGCCAGTATTAGTTTTTGTGCGGCTGCAAGATTTTTTTCCCTTCCAATCACGGGTCCATTGATTTTTGCCTTTCGGCCCAAATCATTGTCTCGGTCGACGCACACTACAAATATCTTCTTCTTCACTTAAGCACCCACACTATCCTTATAAATATCCTAAGTGATTAATCTTATATATAAATAGTGGGTTTATTGTTTAGTAGAATGTGAATTTGTATGGCTGCTGATAATTTCAAATATATAGTATTTGTTGTGCTTTTAGGGGCAATTGCACTTAGTGCTTATTTTTTGGTAATTAATCAGGATTTTGTAATAGCAAATTTAGTTTGGATTCTTCTATTAGCTTTCTTTGCTTGGATTGTATACAAGTATGATTTTGTATTACAATTAAAAGATTATGAACGAGCGGTAGTGTATCGTTTGGGTAAAGTTCACCATGTTGGTGGGCCTGGTTGGGCATTAGTTTGGCCTATTTTGGAATCAATTGATCGAGTAGATTTACGTGTTCATACTATTGATGTTCCAAAACAACATGTTGTTACAAAAGATGGAGTAGAAATTACTATTGATGCAATTGTTTATTTGAAAGTTAAAAAAGATAACCAAAGTGTAGTGAATTCAGTTATTGAAGTTGAAGATTATACAAAGGCTTCTCAATTATTCATTGTTTCTTCTTTACGTGATGTTGTAGGATCAATTCCATTAAGTGAAGTTATTTCTAATATTGAAGTAATTAATGCTCAAATAAAAACTAACTTAGAGCAAATCTCAAAGAATTGGGGTATTGTTGTTGAATCAATTGAAATTAGTGACGTTGAGATTCCAGAAACAGTAATTAATGCAATGCACGAAGAGAAGGCTGCGGTTCAGCAAAAACTTGCACGAATGGAAAAAGCTTTAGCTCATAAGGCAGAGATTGATGCGGTTCAAGAATCAGCTTCAAAACTTGATGACCGGGCACTTGCTTATTATTACATTAAAGCAATTGAAGGAATGGCAAATTCAAAAGGAAGCAAAGTTTTCTTCCCTTCTGAGTTCACTCAGTTAGCTCAATCTTTTACAAATTCAACTAATAGTAACGCTGCAAAAAAAGGTTCTGCTAATGGGGCGGAGTACTACAAAGATTTGCTTAAAGATTACGTAGATAAATCAGTAAAGAAAGCTAAATCTTCTTCGGATTTGGATGATGACGAGGAAGTAAAAGAAAAGCCAAAGAAGAAAAAGAAATGATCTAAATTTCTTTTAGTTTTAAATCTAATTTTAGTGTATTAAAAAAACTTTTGAAGTTAACAAATTTATTAAATTAGTTTATTTTAATTTGTCAACTTCTTTTTTAAATTCAGCAAGTTCTTCTTTTGCAGATTTAATAGCTTCTTCAACTATTTTTTTAGGAGATTTTCCGTCTGTTTTAATTATTAGTTTTGCTTTTTTGTCCATTGGGTGATCTAATTTGTATGCGCAAAATTCTACTCCGCTAGCTGCAACTATTTTTTCTTTCAAATAGTTTGGGATTGTGTGTCTTTCCCCAGTTAGATAGAACTCTAAAGTGTTTTTTTCATTTGTAATAACTTCTAGCTTCATTTGCTCACCCTCAATAAAAATTACTTCCATGATTAGGATTATAAACTTTCCATTTTGGTTAAAAAAGACCCTAAAAACCTAAAATAGTTAGAATCTTCTTTCTCCGCCTTGTCTTCTTTCGTTATTGAACGAAGGTCTTTCTCTATTTCCACTAAATGATCTATTATTGTTAAATCCGCTTGAGTTACCTTCAGTTCTTGGAGTGTACTCTCCTCTTGGGGCAAAACCTCTGTCATTGTTAAATGGTCTATCGTTTCCAAAGCTTCTATTGCCGCCGAATCCGCCTTCTCTTCTTGGGCCTCTATTAAAACCGCCACCGTGTCCTCCGCGTCTGTCTCCGCCAAACCCGCCTCTTCGATCTCCTCCGAAACCTCCGCGTCTGTCTCCACCGAATTCTCCTCTTGGTGCAAATTCTCTTGGTTTTTGTTCTGCTTCAAACCATTTTCGGTCTTCAATGCTTCCACAATTAGGGCAAAGCATTCGATTGTTAGTAAATTGCATTTCTTTTCTACAGTTTGAGCAGTAAGCTTTACTTACTCCTAATCCTTTTTCGTTTGTTGCAAGATCTATTGCAAGCGGAGAGCTCATTACAACTTTTGCTCTAACAATGTCTCCGATTTTAAAGAATTTTCTTAGTTCTGAAATGTATTCAGTTGAAACATTTCTTACTGGGATTTGTGCAGTTTTTAGTCCTGTTATTTTTTTGCCGTTTTCTGCGCTAAGTAATTCAATTACTGCGTTTGATTCTTTAACAAGCATTACTTTTCCAGTGATAATGTCTCCTGCGCGGATTGTTTTTATTGTTTTTCCTTTTATTCTCACTTCTTTATTAGTTTCATCAAATTCTGCGTATCCCATGTTACTTGCTTTTACAATTCCTTTGTCAGAAAAAGTGTTTCTTCCTGCCACATACTCTTCTTCAGTAGTGATTGCTTCCCCTGGGAGGAATATTTTTTTCGATTCAGCCATTTTTTTCCCTCGTTTCAATAAAAAAATTTCTTTTTTTCTCTTTAATAGATAGTATTTTATACCAAAAAAATGTAGGTATAGTTGTCTTAACTTGTACAAAAACATTGTCCATAATAAGACTTATAAATCAAGTGGTTGAATGGTTCTCGAATCAATTATTGGGGAGAAAAATATCCGCAAGCACCCCATTTTCATTTTTTTCTTGACTATTTTGATTTGTGCGGGAAGTATTTTCTTTGCGGACCTCTTATTTCCAAAACATGCTAGTGTTTTATCAGTTGCATTTATTACAATAGGGATTGTTCCTCTTGTTTTCAACGTGTTATCAAAAGAAGAGGCTGAGGAATCCATTTGTAGGCGAAGTTCTTGTACTTTTTTTGCTCGTCATTTTAACTTAATTATGCTTTATGTTTGGATTTTTGTAGGAGTAATTTTTACATTTGCACTTTATTATGCAATTGTTCCGGATAATGCAAAAGTAAGTTTGTTTGAAGAGCAAGTGGGTTCTTTTTGTAGGATTTCAGGGGCTTGTAGTAATGGAGTTCCTATTTCAATAACTGGTAAAGCCAGTGCTTTTGGTCTTGATGCTTGTAAATCCGCTACGAGTGATGTAGTTTCTTGTACTCTTTTTATTTTTGAAAATAATGCAGGGGTACTGATTTTCACAGTGGCTCTTTCTTTGCTTTACGGGGTTGGGGCGATTTTTATTATTGTTTGGAATGCCTCAATTTTGGGAGTATTTTTTGGTGAAACTTTGCTTGCAGGGGATTTAGTAAAATGGCTTTCAATGTTTCAAAGTATGTTAATTGGTCATGGTCCTCCAGAATTAATGGGGTATGTGTTTGGTGCGCTTGCAGGAGCAATTCTTTCAGCAATGGTTGCAAAGGGGCAATTATTGACCCACGATGCTCAAATTATAATCAAGGATGTTATTTTCCTTTTTGTTCTGGCTTTATTTTCAGTTGCATACGGGGCAGTTACAGAAGCTGTGGGGATGATGAAATTAACGGATTTGTATTTTGTAATGGGTTTTTTGTATTTGCTAGTAATAATAGTTGCAGTATTTCTTTACAGTAACACTCGGTCTGCTCCAAAGTTTTCTCTTCAAAGTTAAAAGTGCTGGGAAAAAACTCAATAAAATTGTGTTACCTGCTTGGTTTTAAACTCTTTTTTATTTGAGTATTAATATGCCTAAGTTTAAGAAAAAAAGTTCTGACAAATTTGTTCTCCCTTTTTTCAAAGAAATTTCCTTGCTTTTGGCAAAAATTGGAGAAAAGTTTTCTTTCCTAAAATGGTTCGACCCGTTTACTTATGTGGATATTTTTGTAATGCCTCGAGTAAAAAAAGTAACAACAAATGAATACGTTGAAATGGGAGTGAATATTTTCTTTGCATTAATTTTTGCTTTTGCAATTTATTCCTTGCTTGGCATAATTTTTGGCACACAAACCCCGTTAGTAATTGTTTATTCAGCATCAATGGAAAATACTTTTTTCCGTGGTGATGTAATGGCATTAACGCGCGCAAATGTGAGTGATAATTTTGGTGAAGAGGTTTTTCTCACTCGTTCAATTGGGGAGGTTCCTACAATCGATTATGTTACTCCAAATTATTCTCTTGGGAGATTAATTTCACTTACTTTTAAAGATTCAAATGGGGCAACTCAAGAAGTGCTTTTAGCTCACAATGGTAACGTAGTAGTTTACCCTGCGTTTCCTTCCGGTCTTCCAATTATTCATAGGGGGATTGTAAAAATTAATGCTAATGACGGGGTATTCATTTTAACAAAAGGGGATAATATGTCTACTAATCCAACTTTTGATCAAGATTGCGGCAATATAACTCCTGAACTTAATTTGTCTCAAAAACCTTGTATTAGTTTTTATGCAAATAAAGTGGATAACCTAGTAGGAAAAACTTTTTTTATGGTTCCTAAAGTTGGTTGTGTAAAGTTATGGCTTTTGGATGATTTGTTTTCTTTAATTCAAACAGGGGCCCTTCCAAGAGATTTTACAGGTTTTTGTTAACGTTTATTTTTTAGTCAAATAAACTCTTTTGCTAAGCTTTTTATTCTTTAACAGCCTATTCTTTGCATGGGCTTTTTCGGTTTAGACAATAATTTACTAGTTTTGATTTCAGTAGCCGTAATTGTGATTTCGCTTATTGTGATTATTGCAGGGATCTTCATTATTTTGAAAAGAAAATCTGCAGAAGAAAAACATGCTGAGAAGATTCTTGTTTCCCTTAAATTATTAAAAGAAGGAAAAAAGATTGATTCCAAACAAGATTCTAAATCTTCTGAAAAAGCTCCTTCTCCGTCTCTTGAAATAAGAAAGGAAGAAACTTCATTAAAGCAATTATTGATTAAAAAATTTAAACCCAAAGTTGAACAACAATTGGGTTCAAAGATTGAAGTATTAGATTTTAATGCTAAAGAAAATAATTTTCTTTTGCTTGCATTGATTTCAGGTGTAAAAATTCTTCTCACACTTGATGCTTCTGGGAAAATTATTGATTATAAGAAAGTAAAACAAAAAGAATAGGTTTCTTTACTCTTAATTTTTGGCAGAACTCCCTCTAAAAAGTGAATTTTTTCTCTCCCTCCCCGACTCCCTTTTTAAATCTAATGAAGTCTTCTCTTAGTAATAGAAGGTTGATTTGAGATGGAACTGGTTCTAAAAAGTGCTGATGTTTTTAAGAAAAGTATGGAAGCTATTGCTGTTTTAATTGACGAAGCGGAGTTAGTTGTTTCTTCTAACGGTTTGGAACTTAAAGCAACGGATCCTTCTCAGATTTCAATGGTTGCGTTTTCTTTACCAAAAACAGCTTTTACAAAATTTGAATCTGCTGACACTAGATTGGGTTTGGATTTGGATTATTTAAATCAAGTATTATCAAGAGCTCAAAGTAGTGATGAGTTAGTTCTTTCTCTTGATGAAAAGAAAGCATTTTTGACGGTTACTTTCAAAGGAAATGCAGAAAGATCTTTCCAAGTTCCTTTAATTGATATTTCTACAGCCGAAGTGCCAAATCCAAGAATTGAATTTGATGCAGAATTATTAGTTTCAGCTGGTTTTTTACAATCCGCATTTAAGGATGCTGCATTAATTAGTTCTCATGTTGTTTTGGGTTGTAATGAAGAAAAGTTTTTTGTTAAAGCAAACTCTTCTAAAGGAAATTTAAACGAAGATATTAAACAAAATAAAGACACTCTTCCAGAACTTAGAGTAAAAAGAGAATGCAAGAGTATGTTCCCGTTAGATTACTTACAAGATATGCTAAAAGTTGCTTCTTCGGACACAAAGGTTTCTCTTTTCATCAAGAGTAGTGCTCCTGTTAGAGTTTCTTACCCTATTGGGGAAGCAAATATTAGTTATTTCTTGGCTCCAAGAATTGAATCTCAATAAATTTGATTCTTTTTTTGAAGCAGCTTAGTCATAATTCTAAAGAGTTAATCATTTTTACTGCCGTAGTTATATCAAAAGACTTTGTCTTTTGATAGCTGTCAAAGAACATGCCATTATTCATTTTTGTTCTTTGACATTAATTATTAAATACTTCTTTGTTCTCTTATTTCTACTTGTGATGCAATGCTTGAACTAAAACAAATTAATTTTTTTAAGTCCGCAGTCGAATCCATTTCTTCATTCGTTCCTGAGGGCAATTTTCGCTTTACCGATAAGGGGATTTTCTTTAAAGCAATTGATCCAAGCCAAGTAGTGCTCGTGGATTACTTTGTTGATAAAAAATATTTTGACAAATATGCAATGGAACCAAATTTTGTTGGTGTTGATTTAGTTGAGTTAAATAAGATTCTTCAAAGAGCTATAGTTGATGATAAAATGGTTCTTGATATTTCTGATGCTGAAATAAAAATTCGTTTTGAAGGAGAAATGAAAAGGAATTTTCGTCTTCCATTAATAGATGTGTCTGGAGAAGAACCAAAGACCCCTTCAATTGAATATGAATCAAAAATTGAGATTAATGCTTCTTTAATGAAAGAAATTTTGAAAGATGCTTCATTATTTGGTTCAAGTATTGTCTTAAAAGTTTCTGATGGAAAATTTTTCATTGAAGCAAAAGGTTCAAGCGGGGTAATGGAATCAGAGACAACAAAAGTTTCAAGCGTGATATCAAAAAAAGAAATTACTGCAAAGTTTTCTCTTAACTTTTTCCACAATATTGTTCGTCAAGCAGACAATGATAAACCGATTACAATTGAACTAAGAAATGATGCTGCGATGAGAGTAACCTATTCTATTGGCCCAAGCAAAATAGTATTCTATTTAGCCCACATGATACTTTAGTGGTCAAAAAAATAGTTGCCCAATTATTTTCTTCTAACTATTGCAGCCGTTGGATTGGGTATTTGTGCTCTGTATGCTTGTGCTACATTTTGCTTTGCAATTTGGATTAACTGCCCTCGAGTAAGTTTTGTTATTGGTTGTGCGCTGAGTCGTGCAATTTCATAACTTAATGCCACTTCTTTGCTTTTCCCTTTTATGCGGTATGCTTCAGCAGGAGTTCCAGTAAATCCATGTCTTCGTAAAGACGCAATAATTTGCAAATAAATTGGAATTTCCCTAGATGCAGTGTTTCTCTTAGCTTGCGCTCCTGCTCGAACTTTAGCCAAAGTTTTCATTGTTTTTATTGGTCTCATGCTTCCACAATAACTTTGCGTCTTGGGGGGTATTTAATGCTTCCTTAACCCTGCCTTTAATTTATTTAATGCTTTCCTAATAGGAAGTGTTTATGGATAAGCTTCTTTTTGCACAGAAATTTCCTTTTACAAAAAAAGCTAGGGGGTACTTAAAAGAAGCAAATGTTTCAGTGGATCATATTCCCGAAAGTGCAATAAAAAAAGCAGCTTTAATGGTTTCAAGAGCCTTTTCTGGGAACTTATACACAATTGATTCTGCTTCTCCTTCAAAAGAATTTTTGGAAACAGAAATTACTGCGTTCCCTGCTGCAAAAATGTTTGTTTCAGTAATGAAGGCCCCAAACATAATTGAAAAGTTTTCGCTAATGGTTTACAAAAATACTTTCAATTATTTAGTGGAAAATGCTAGTACAAAAGATTTGTGTCAAGAGTTGGCAGATGATTTTGAATTAAAGTATGTTCTTTCAAATGAAAAGAATTATTTTGTTGAAGTTCCTTTGGAAGAATATTTGAAAATTAATTTTATTGATGAAGAAATTAAACTTTTGAATAAACCAGTTTCAAAAGGAATTGTATATTTGAACGTAAATGATTTTGCAAGATTTTTAGCTGAGAAAGCGTATGTAAAAGTTTTTGATTCTCTTCCAATCAAAAAAGAGAATGTTCCAAAAACTATTTTGGATTTAGTGAAGAGTGTTGATTCTCAATTAGTGGTAATGGAAAAGAAAACCTTTGATTTAAAGTTAGCTGGAAAAATTGATCCGAATTTATTCCCTCCTTGCATGCAAGCAGTTTATACAGATCAACTTTCTGGAAAGAAACTTCATTACATGGCTCGTTTAGCATTAGGTTCATTCTTGCACAAATTGGGGATGTCCAAAGAGGAAATGCTAATTTTGTTTTCAAAGAGTCCTGATTATAAAAAACAAATTGCGGAGTATCATATTGATAGAATCATTGCAAGTGATTTATCCTCTCCCGGCTGTAAAAAGTTATGGGATTATGGATTGAGAGTTAAAGAGTGCGAGAAAGAATGTAAATTCAAGCATCCTTTACAATGGTACATTGCAAAACTAAGAATAAGAAATCAAGTGAAAAATTCTTCTTCGCAAAAGGTTGTTAAAGAAATTAACTAAATTTGTTGATGCTTATGTATGACACGATACAAAACAATGAATCAGAATTCATGAAAAAATTATTTGGTGCATATTATGAAAAGAATTTCATAAACTCCGTTCCCGATCCTTCTTTTAGAGAATTTGGTTTTGGTGTTTTTAGAAGAAAAATTGCAAATAGGAATATGTTTTTTGCAAGTTCTGAGGAAGTGAATTTATTTCTTCGTCAAAGTAAACCGCTTTTCTTTTCTTATTCAAATGCATACTATCGGCATCCTGAAAGGACGCCTATGACGGCAAAAGAATTAATTAAAGCGGACATCATTTACGAGTTTGATGCGGATGAGCTTGGTCTTGAAGTTGAAGAAATTAATGGTATTCAATGGTTCATGTCCGAGCACTTAAATGAAGCAAAAAAGCAAGTATTTAGATTAATTGATTTTTTAGAAAATGATTTTGGCTTTTCTAGCGAAGGATTAGCCGTTAATTTCTCTGGAAAAGCAGGGTATCACATTCATTTGCGTTCAAAAAATGTTCAAGAATTAAATAAGCGGGCAAGAATTGAACTTGTAGATTATTTAACTGCGCACAACATGGATTATGCAAATTTGGGATACAATTTTGAATCAGCGCCTTTTGCTTGCCCTGTGAACAAAGGTAAGTGGACAGAGAGATTGAATAAAGGTATTAAAGAATTCTTCAATAAAGATGCAAAAGAGATTTCAAAAATAACTGAAACTCCCGCAAAAAAAGTTTCTCTTTTGTTAAATGAGAAAACAAAATTGTTTGCAGCAATGGATAAAGGTACTCTTTTGATGGTTGAAGGTAAAAAGAGTAAATTGTTTTGGGAAAAAACTCTTGCTTATGTTACTTCCAAAGAAATGTCTCCTATTGATAGACAAACAAGTATTGATTTGCACAAAATTATTCGTGTCCCGCAAACACTTCATGGGGACACGGGGTTTATTGCAAAAGTACTTTCTCTTGAAGAGTTAAAATCTTTCGATCCTTACAAAGAGGCAGTTGTATTTGACTCAAATTTTTCAAAAGGATTTGGAGTGGACACGGTTAAGATTCATATTAACAAAACGCCCAAGTTTTCAATTCTTGGTGTAAATTATGGTCCGTTTGATAATGCTGATGAAGAGCTTCCGCTTGCTGTTGCGGTTTATTTAATTGGTAAAGGGGCTGCCACAATTAAGCAGTAACCATTAAGAGTTCTTTTTCTTTTAGTCACTAACAGCCTTTTTAATTTCTTTCATTGTTTATTATGTCAAGGTTTTTGGGCATGAGAATTGATTACGACGAATTAAGAAGAATTCACCGTCTTGAAAAGAACACTTCTAAGTTAGTTGAAGTTGAAGATGATTTTATTGATTTACTTAGTGCTTTTGTTGAGGAAGAGAAAAAAAATTATTTGGCTTCTTTGAAAAACTTTTCATCGTCTGATGCTCGGGAATTTGCAAATCTGAAAAGAATTGTTGATGATATTTTCCAAATGAGAGAAAAGAAAATATTGAACAAAGCTCTGATTGCTGCGCATACTAAAGAATTTGAAGATGAAAATATGGCTGTTCAAGAAAAAGAGACTTTTAAAAAACTTTTAAAAATTTTAACTGAACATAGGGATTTGTTTGATAATTTGTTTGGTGAAAAAGAGAAGCGCGAAACAGAACTAGTTTGTGTAAAAATTCTAAAAGATGTTCCCACATTCGTTGGCACGGATATGAAAGAATACGGCCCCTTTGTTGAAGGGGAAAAAGTAGAGTTGCCTGCAAAGATTGCGCGTCTTTTTGTTACAAGAAAAATTGCTGAGGAAAAGTAGCTGAGAAAAAGCAGTTTTAGGTACTTTTTTAAGCGCTTCTTTTAGATTGATATTTATGGATCTTCCTAACCGTGATGATTTTGCTGTAGTAAAAGTTACTCAAATACTTGACTATGGTGCATTTGTTGAGCTTTTAGAATATAAGAATATTCGCGGTTTTGTTCACATTAGTAATGTTGCGTCTTCTTGGGTAAAAAATATTAGAAATCACGTGAAAATGAATCAAGTTAGAGTTGCAAAAGTAATTAACGTTGATACTGTTAAGGGGCAAATTGATTTGTCTTTTGCAGGAGTTAATCCAATGCGAGAAAGACAAGTTTTGACTCAATACAAGCAAATTAATAGAGAAGAAAAATTAATTGAAATTCTTTGTAAAGAAACAAAAAAACCTTTTGATGATGTTTGGGCAGCTGTTGCTGATCCTTTGACTCAGGAACATGGTTCTCTTTATGAAGCATTTGAAAAAATTGCATTAGGTTATGATCCTAGTGATGTTTTAGCAAAAGAATGGGTTGTGCCAGTTAAGGATTTGGTAGAAAAAAACATTGTTGTTTCAAAAAAAGAAATTGCGGGAATCTTAAAACTCTCAACAACTACTTCAAGCGGTCTTGAATCAGTAAAAGAAGTTCTTGGAGAATGTGAAAGTGTAAAGAATTGTATTGTTTCTTACGCTGGCGGGGGAACTTATAATGTTTCTTGCTCTGGCTTGACTTTTAAAGATGCAGATAAGGCGCTCACTCTTGCAATTAATAATTCTGAAAAGAAAGCAAAGAAACTCTCAGTTGCTTTTGAGTTCAAAAGAGAAGAAAAGAAATAGTGGCTATTTTTTTCCTTAGTTTGGTTGTTCTTTATCGTTGTTTTGTTCAATTTACAGAGCTTTTTATTCCTTTTGATTTAGGATTACTCTTATGCCTACAAAGATTTTAGTTGTTAAAAAAGTTCAGTTTAAGGATGCTGTACTGTTAGTTGGTCTCCCAGGAATTGGGTTAGTTGGAAAAATAACTGTTGATTATTTGCTTAAACAATTCAAAACAGAAAAACTTGCCGAGGTTCTATCAGACTCATTTCCTCCAAGTGTTCATACTAAGGATTCAAAAGTTTCTCTAATTAAAGATGAAATATTTTTCTTTAACCACAAAGGGAAAGATTTTATTTTCCTTGCGGGTCCAGTTCAACCAACTCTTGATTTCAAAGTCGGTTCTTCTCATGAGCATTACGAATTTTCAGAAACTCTAGTAAGTTTCTTCAAAAGTATTGGAGTAGTTGAAATGGTTACTCTTGCAGGACTTAACGTTGGGGATAATAGATTAAATAAAAAGCCTGAAGTAATTGTAGCCGGAACGGATGATGACACTGTAAATTTATGGAAAAAGTTTGGTGCTAAAGAAGACAAAAAAGAAGGATTAATTTCTGGTGCTGCTGGTTTAATGATTGGAGTAGGAAAACTTCATGCAATTAAGGGTGCTTGCTTAATGGGAGAAACTAATCCGCAATTAGTTTACGGGGATCATGGTAGTGCAAAGCAAGTAATTGAACTTCTTTCAAAGAGATTTGGTTTTGCTGTAAAAATGAAGACTATTGAAAAAGATGCAAAACAAATTGAGAAAGCATTCAAAGAACTAACAACACACTTAGAGCCACAAGCTGAAGAAGAAAAGATGGACGGAAATTTAAGTTACGTGAGATGAGAATTCTTGCGCGCTCTTTTTTGGTTTTGTTCAAATTTCAACCTTGGCAACATTACTCCTTCCTCTAGAACCAAAAAAGTGGATGAGTTTGAATTGCCAATAAATGAAACTGATGTTATTGTTCCTTGGGTGACTGTTGAGTCCATTTCAGATGGTTCTTCAAAGGTTTTTGATCAGTTTTTGACTGATTTAACTTCTTTCTCAAATCATCACAAATCCAAGAAAATAATTTTGGTCCCCTTTGCTCATTTGTCTGAAAAAATTGCAAAGCGGGATGTTGCATTTAAAGTGCTATTGAATTTGGAAAAGTTTTTGTTGGAAAATGGGTTCCAAGTAACTCGTGCGCATTTTGGATCGTATAAGGATTTGTCTTTTGAATCAAAAGCAAATAAACTTCAGGTTGTTTCTAGAGTTTATCCTATTCCAGATTTTAAGAAATGATTAAGAAAAACTTTTCAAATTAAGTTGTTTCTTCTCGTTCTTGTTCTCTTCAAGTAATTTTTTTAGTTTAACAAGTCCGTCAAATCCTTTAGCTCCGTTTCTTAAGTAATAAGCTGGGTGATAAATGAAGTACATTTTTTTCCCTTCGTATTCGCAACTTTCTCCAACCTTCATGGTTTCTTTTTCAAAAGCTCTTGCTGCACTTTTTCCAAGCAAAACAATTACAGTCGGGTTAATGGAATTAACCATTTTCATGGTAATGGGTAAAAAGTATTGAATTTCTTCAGGAGTGGGAGGCCTAATTTTTCCATCCTCGCTTAATGGAATCATTGGAACAACATTCATTATTGCATATTCTTCTTTAGTAATTCCAAGTTCCGTAACCCATTCTTCGAGGAGTTTTCCGCTTCTTCCAACAAATGGTTTTCCGATTTCGTTTTCAGTAAATCCAGGGGCTTCTCCAATAAAAAGGATTTTTGCATTGTCTTGTCCTCTTCCAAAAACTATGTGCCCTTTGGTGTTGAGAATATTTTTGTATAATGCATGTTTTTTTGCGTGTTCTATTAATTCATTTCTAACCGTTTCCAGTTTTTTACTTTCATATAATTCCATGACTAAATGAAGAGTTGGAATGCTTTTTAATTAGAGTGTTTTTTGGCAAGGTTCAATATAACTATGCAGCTTTTTGTCCAGTGTGTTCTGCGTAGCTCATTGCATCTGCAAGATTTTTTTCGTATTGCCTTTTTAGTCTGGCAAGTAAGAAAGATTTTCTCTCGATTGGGATGTTACTTTTCTCAACCTCTTTAATTAGTGCATAAAGTCTTGAACTGTTTCCCCGCCAATGTATAAAAGTTTCTCTAGCAAGTGCAGTGTTCACTCTTGTTCTTAATGGAAGTTTTTGTTCTCTTTGAAGTAGTTTTCTTTTAATCCAATTTATTGCTGCCATTTTTTTCACTTAAATTAATCCAAAGAATTTGAGAATAATCAGTGCTCCAAGTCCAGCAGGTCCGAATATTACTGAAACAACAAAACTTGGGATTAATGGGAGCTCTGCATGGAAAATGAATGTGCTTATTAGCCAGAGAATTCCTCCAAGGATACTATTAGTTATTATTTTTTTTAAGAAAAATAAAAGAAAAATTGTTACAGCGATTAGTATTACTGCTGCGATTAAGATGGTTGGGTTAACAAAACTTATTACATTCCCTGCGGCCTCTGCTACTGGTTGGGCTGCGCTATTAAAGTCCACTCCTTTTGCAAAGTCTGAAACAATGTCAAGAATTATTGTATTCATACTTTAGTATTGTGGTTTTTATTCCTTAAAAACCTGTGGGGGTTTGTGGAAAAATGTTTTTTTGAGTATTTTCCTTCATTAATTACTTTTTTAAAGACAAGAGTACGTGCTTATTTATCGAGCTTGGTGAATAGTGGTATTGGGCTTGATTTTAACGTGATTATATGTCGCAGTTTTCAGATGAACAAAAAAAGATTGCTCTTTTGCTTCTTTCCGAACCAAAGACTGAAGAAGAATTACACAAACAATTAAACATTCCTCACGATAAGTTAAATGTTGAGTTAAAAGACATGCTAAAATTAGGGCTTGTTCTAAAAGATGGGTATCCTACAAAATATCAATTAAGACAAGATATTATTAGTGAACTTGCTAAGAGAAAAAAAATTTCAGAAGATGATTCTTTCAAAATAAAGATTAGGGCAATTATTGAATTAAAAGCTGTTGAAGAAAATTTGTTGAAGAAGCACTTAAATAAAATAAAAGAAGCGATTGAAAAAGATCCTGTTTTTACAGTTTATGGAATAACTCAAGCAGAAATAGCTGAAGAAGAAGAGATGTATTCTTCATTTCTGGAAGTAACTATTACTGTGAAAGACTTTCCGGCACTAGTTAAGTTCCTTTTCTATTATGGTCCTTCTTCAATAGAAGTAATGAAGCCCCAAAAAATAGAATTCTCTCAATATGAGTTCCAAGAAGGATTAGTAAGTCTTTCAGAAATATTCCAAAAATATGCAGAGTACTTTACAAATCACTTAACTAAAGAAGAAGTAGACAAATTCTACAAAGATATTTACGATTAATAGTTTAGTAATCTTTATTTCAGTGTATTTATTTTTACTTTTCTTTCTAGTACAATCCTAACAAGTTCTATTTTTGTTGCCGACAACTAACGAACACTTTTCTTAAAGCTTAATTCAAGCTAAAAGACTCATTATATTTCACATTTGCGCCATTTTGATTTAGGGCATATCCAGTCCCTTTTATTAAAAATAACATATTGACGAAACAGCCAATTCATTTATTGTCGAAGTATGTTTCTCGAATTGGCGTAGTTTTCCCCTTGGTGGCCCCTCTTGACGTAGTCTCTTTCGTTTCCTAATGAGTAATGTTTTTAAAGGCAAAGAAACACCTTACTGTCATGCCTTGAAGCTTTAGGCCTGCCTTTTGAACGCAATTTCTAAGGGTGTGCTTTAGTCGAGAGGATTGTTTTTCATTATAGAGGTGAAAATTGATGAAAGGATTGAACATAAAAAGAATCGCTGCATTAGGATTAGGCGCAGCATTAGTTGGTTCAGCTTTAGCTCCTGCTGTTATGGCAGCTGCTTACAGCAATATGGACACACTACAAAAATCTAACATCGTTGACTCAACAGGAACTCCTGTAGTTGACATTATAGTAGGATCAATGGGACAAGCACCAGATGTTGTTTGGGCTGGTAACATTGCAGCAAAAGTAGCACAATTAGCTACAACAGACGTTGCTGGAAGCGGAACAAAAACAGTTGATTACACTGTTGGCGGAACTTCAACAACTTCAGGTGCTGGAGAAACTACAGACACAGCTTTAGTTGCTGGTCAAGAATTCAATATAGATGTTACAAGTACAAAGATGCCATCATTGGTAAATAACACTTCATTCAAATATAAATGGGGTTCAACTACACAACAAACTGGATCTGTACAAGAAACTCTTAGTGGCGGAATGAACGCATTCGCACAAATGGAAACAGGATCATCAAGATATGCACCTGGTCAATTAGTAGCTTCAATAGCTGAAGGCGACTTGAACTACACAGTAACTTTAGGAACAGGACTTTTATTAGCTACTGTTGCTGGACAAACTGGACTTGACTCAAATTCTCAAGTTGACTTGACAATCCCAATTTTAGGAAAGTCATATACTTTAGATGAAGTTTCATCAAGTGGGGATAAATTAGTATTCTACGCTAACACAGCACCAACTGATTTAGCTGTTGGAGAAACAGTAACTGTTAAAGGAAAAGCAGCTTACTTAGGAAAAGATTTAACTATTAAGTTAGTTGACTTAGTACAAATCGGATCCGGAAACCAATATTATAGAGCTAAATGGGTTTTAATGGACGGAACAACACAAATCAAGTTTGTTGAAAAAGACACTCAAAGTGGATCATACAACTTGAAAGAAGAGTTTGGAGACTTATTCTCTGACACTATATTCGTTACAGCTGCAGGATTAAACTTGTCTGCTAACAAATATACTGCAACAATCAGAATGGGTACAGACAGACTTGAAATCAAGAACGGTTACGGATTCCCATACACTGGAGATTCAACTGTTGATACTAAAGCTGCATGGAAAGCTTCATTCCACCCAACAACTTTGACTTCAATCGTAATTTCAAATCAATGGAAATATAACAAAACTATTGGTTCTGAATCAGACACTTCAAAGTACGTTTTGAAAGTTGGTGAATCAGTTAAATTGCCAAGCGATTTCGCAAAATTCGAATTCACTGGATTCCAAACTAAGCCAATGACTGAAGCAACTTTAGGAAACGGAGAATTGAACTATGTTGACTTGAAAGGAACACAAATTACAGTTCCATTCTACAAGCAATTCGATGTTGAATCAGGAAAGACAAAAGTTGTTAATATCGCTGGAAAAGATTATACATTCTGGTTAGAAGATACTAACTTCTCATATATTGAAGGAGACAAATCTGCTGCAGAAACACAAACTGCAATGGGCGGAACAGTAGTTGCTTCAAGTCCTGAAACAGCTTTAGCTACAGTATCATTAGATCTTGGTGCAAGACCATACTCAGGTTCAACAATCGACTACATAGACTATGTATTAGATGTTAACTTGACAACAGGAACAGGATTCTTGTTACTAAAAGACCAAACATTCAACGTATATAGTAAAAACCACACAGACAGTACAATCGCATTTGTTGGAACAACAACAGACGCTAACGTATTGAACGATGTTGCATACTATAGACCAAACATGAGTGAATATTTAGTTGATGTTCAAGCTACAACTAGATCAGATCACAACTATTATTCTGCAAGATTCGTTTTCAACGACACTACAGATGTAAACATGTACGTAAGAGCAGATGAATCAGGAAATGTATGGAATTACAATGCATTAGCTGATTTAGATACAACTTACGCAAAATTCGGTCCAACTTTGGATGCTACAAACGCAGCATGGGGATCAACAGCAATTAGAGACGGTACTGACTATTTGAAAGTAGCAGGAACTGCATACGGAACAGAAGTAATGTCAGACAACTCTGTATTTACTCTAAACGTTCCTGAAGAACAAAGAAATGTTGTTGCATACCTAGGATCAACAGGAACTTCAACTACAACTACTGGTGGAGTAAAATACACTGGCGTTGCTGCTGGAGAAACTAAGGGAAATGTAACAGTTGACGCAATCAGTGGTGCTACTGCTGGTAAAGCAATTGTTCCTGTAGGAAATATCGTTAAGTTAGACACAGACGCTGCTTACGGTAAATCTATCATCGTTGGTGGATTCGCTGTAAACAAAGCTGCACAAAACTTACAAGTAGACGGAAAGACATTACAAGAAAGACTTGTTGCTTCTGGAGACTATGTATCTGCAGTTTTAACTGACGGTAAAATCGTTGTTGCTGGATGGACTGCTGGCGACACAGCTGATGCTGCTAAAGCATTAATCGCTGCATTAGACAAGTTCTAAATATAACAATTCAGTGCTTGGTAGTGGGCCCAAAAGGCCCACTGCTAAGTTTCTATTTTTTTAAAAGATTTTTTTATTGCTAGAGTCATGAATATTATTTTGATTTAATTAACAAATATTTTTTCACAGTGGCTTTTACGTTTGTTTTTATTCTTTTTGATTAAGGTTGTTTGTATGGTTAAGAAAGAAGTTATTGTGCCTCAAGTTGCAAAGGAAACAGAGTCTGTTCTCTCTAAGCCTGTGCCCCAGCAGAGTAAAGCGAAAAAGAAGAGCTTTACAAACAAGAACAAGGCATTTTTAGCTCTGGCACTGCTCGTTATAGTGCTTGTAATGGTATATTTTTTGTTTTTTTCACAACCAAGTTATCGTTTTTCTTTTGATAAGAGCGGGGTAAAGTTCCTCTCAAACGAGTATACTCCTAGTGAGTTCTTTAAAGGTATGAAAGATCAAAACAAGTTTATTGTTTCAATTGATTTAGTGGATGGCAACTCTAGTGCATGGGTAGTTAATTCTCTTAATCTTTGGCTTGTTGCATTAAATGCAGATCACAAAGAAACAAGTTCTTTAGTAAAAACAGTTGACGCGCAAGGAAATATTCTTTCCTGTCTTACAAATGATGCGAATGTTCTCTCAAGCAGATCTCTTTCTGCGCAAGAGTGCTCTTCATTTATTGCAGATGGTAATTCTTTTTTAGTTGAAATAAATTTGGCGAAAGAAGATAAAGTAATTTTATCAAAAAACAAATTACAATTGTTTGCCAGCGGAACAAAAACTATTAGTTCAGTAAATTATTTGGCAATAAAACAATTGTATCCAAACTTTGATGATATTCTTGCGTTAGTTAATGAACGAATTAACTCTGTGAAGTAATTTTTTTGTTTGAATACGCTTTTATTCTTGTTATTCCTATTTTTTATCAGTGTTATTATGAGTTCGACTCTAAAATTAGGTGTAAAAGACAGGGGCGTTTTAGTTCTTTTGCTTGGGTTTTTTACATTAATAATTATTTTTTCTTCGTTGTTTATTCCTGATTTGTATTTAGTGGTTTTGTTTAATGCTATTTTCATTTTCAGTTTGTTCTTTTACTTAATGCTTTTTTTAAACAAACATGATTTGGGGGGAGCGCGTTACCCAAAGACTTTTCCCTCAATCACAGTAATTATTCCTTGTTTTAACTCAAAGAATACGATTATTCAGTGTATTGATTCAATAAAAAAAATAAAGTACAAAAACAAAGTTAACATTTTGGTGGTGGATGATTGTAGTACTGATGGATCAAGAGAGATTTTGGATAAAGTAAAAGGGATTGATTTAATTAAATTAAAAGAAAACATGGGGCGTTCTTTTGCAGTGAACACTGCGCTTGCGAAAGTAAAAACCGAATTTGTTATTTGTATTGATTCGGATTCTTATCCTGAGGAAGATATTTTACTAAAAACAATGGGGTATTTTGATGATTCGACCGTTGCTTCAGTTTCTTGTCTAGTTCTGCCAGATAAGCAAGATAATTTTTTAAGAAAAATTCAAACTCTTGAGTATGCTATTTCTTTTGGTTTAGCTAATACTTTGCTTGCTTCAATTCAGTCTAGCTATGTTGTGCCAGGGCCCTTTACAATTTTTAGAAAACAGGTTTTTGATGTAATTGGTCATTATGAGGCGGGGAATTTGGCGGAGGACATGGAATTTGGGTTGAGAATGAAATCTCATTCTATGAAATTAATGAATTGCCATGCGGCGGTTGTGTACACGGATGTTCCTAATACTTGGAATGGTTTATTTGTTCAAAGAAATAGATGGTATCGCGGAGGAGTGTTTAATTTTGTTAGATATAAACATTTAATTTTCAATAAAAAGAATCCCGATTTTGGTTTTTTTGTAATGCCTTTTTTATTTGCTTCTCAAGTGTTAATTGTGGCGGTGATTCTTAGATTATTAGTGTTTTTATTTCATGATGTGTTTGTAACCCTTTCTGTATTCTTAGAATACCTTGCCTTGGGCGGAGGATTTTATTTTAATTTCTCAGGGATTATTCTTCCCCCTTCAGTTATTTTCTTTTTAACTTCTTATTTGCTAGTATTGATTTATTTTTTAGTTTGCTTTAGAGAAGTCAGTTATAAGTTAAAAAAAGAGGATATTTTGCCTCTTATTACCCTTATTTTTATATACCCTTATTTCATTACTTTTACTTACTCGCAAGGGTATTTTAAAGAAATTTTAGGTGTTGGTGAAAAATGGCGAAGAGTGTCTACGTAACTGCATTAATTGCTACTATTGCAATAGTGCTTGTAGTATTATTGTCTGTTAGAATAACTGAGGATGGCAGACTTAATCAGATTAATGAAGAAGTAAAACAGATTTCTCTTGAGTCCGAACTTCAATCAGCATACGAAGATTTTGATACAAATAACAAAGCGGTTTATTGTACTGTTCTTGAGCAGAACATAAAGAGTACTTCAAACAGACTTTCTGCTCTTGAGAAAACCTTGCAGAATTTTAAGAGTAATTCTTTTAGTTCGGATGATTTTTATTTCGCAAAGAGAAGTTATTTGATTACAAGTATGGTTTTGTTTAGAAACTTTCAAAAAGCGCAAGTCTCTTGTGACTTGAATATGAAAACTGTTCTTTTCTTTTATGCAGAAGATAAATCCTGTGAATTTGAGTGCGGGTTAATCGGAACGCAATTGAATGAATTGTCAAAAACTTGTAAATCTTTTAGAGATTTTCACTTTCCATACAACTGGGAGTCTTATGATTTTACAAAAATACTTGAAGTTAAATATGATGTGAACAAAGCGGGAACGCTTGTAATTGACGGGCAAACATTTTACTCCGCAATGAGTATAAACGAGTTGTCTAAAAAATTGGGTTGTAGTTAATAGTTGGTTGGTATGAAAGGCAAGGAATTAAAGAATAATAAAATTACCAAATCTAGTACGTTATCTAAACTTATCTCGAACATAATTGGGATGAAATGGATTATTCTCTTTTTTTTAATATTTCTAGTTGCCCAGTTAATACAAATTGCTCTTCAGCATTGGGACACTCAGTCGTACATTTTTGGGGGAAAATGGTTTTGTGGTAATCAAATTTATTTTGAGTTTATTAGGCCCCCTTTGCCTTCTTTTTTGAATTGTGTTTTTGGAGCAAATGATTATTCTTTGCTGTTAACAACCGCTCTTGCTTGTTTTGCTTATTTGGCAGCGATTATTTTAATTTACAAAAAATACTCTGTGAGTTTAAACCAGTTCATTTTTGCGTTGTTTGCTTTTCTTTTTCCTGCTATTTTGTTTAGCTCAAACTACGGGTCGGATTTGCTCGCATTGGCTTTTTTGATGCTTGCGTTCGCGTTGGATAAGCCTCTAAAGAAGGGTTTCTTTTTTGCGCTTGCTTCTCTTTCAAGATATAATTTTCTTGTATTTGGTTTGGTTTTTTTATTTGAATTAAGAAAAAAGCCAAAGGATATTCCAAAATTTCTTGCTCCGCTTGTAGTGCTTTGGCTCCCTTGGATGGTGTATAATTATTTGTTTACTGGAAATCCCTTTTTTAGTATTGCTGAATCTTCTTTTCTTAATGTTGCTCAAAAAGGAGTGGTTGCCCCAATCGCGCTAGATCAATTGGCTGTGATATTATTCTTTTTAGCTCTGGTTTTTTTATTGGATTTTAAGAAAAAGCTTCATTGTTCAATGAACCAAGGGGGTGTGTTATCTGCGGCAATGTTTGCTCTTTCGGGGATAAAGGAAACTCGTTTCATTAATTTGCTTTCTCCAGTAATAGCAGTTAATGCTGCTTTGTTTGCGGGGAAAGATAAGAAAAAAGTTTTATTTTTAGTCATAGTCTTTATTTTGTTCTTTTGGTTCTCCCCAAAACCAGGGCATGCTGATTTGATTGTTCCCCAGGATCAGTACCTAAAAGATTGCAGAGTTGCTTCGGATGATTGGGTATTTTTCTACGAAAAAGGAATTATTGCTGAATGCATTTATGATATTTCTTCTTGGAAAGAGTTTGTTTCAAATGGTGGAAATTTAGTTATTTACAATTATAAAGACCTGAATCTTTCTGAATATGGGGGGACAGTAATTCAAAGAGATAAATATGTTATAATAAAATCAGATTCTTGCGCTCCTCAGCCAAAGAAATATATTTCAGGATCTCTAAGAAACTATGTGCTTAAGTGGCTCAAAGATACTAATTCAACAATTTATGATTATTCAGATTGGGTTGAATAATTAAAGAGTTATTATTTGAAGTTAGACTAATTAATTCTTCTAAAATATTTCTTCTTTTATTAGTTCTCGCAAAACCGTTGTTGCGTAGTTTCCTTTTGATAAGAAGAAGGAAATAGTAAGGGCTTTTTTGCCTTCGTTAAACTCATCATTTTCTATTTTTTCAAGTTTAAACTTTTCTGGGAAGAGGGCAAGTTCTTTTCTCATTCCTTGGCTTGAGAGTTCACTTAGTTTTGTTGTTTTAAAATGTTCAAACTTTACTTTTTCTTCGTCCATTATGGCTTTTTCAATTTCTCCGGCTTCATTCTCAGCAAAAGTACTTTCATATCCTGCAATTAATAGCATTGGGATTCCGTTCTCGAGTACATCTCCGGGTATTGGTTGTAATGCTTTTTTGCCATATTTTTGTATTCTTCTTGCAAGCATTTTGTTAAATAAATCACTTTGGTACGCGTGTGAGAATAAGTATTGTATTTTTTTTGGCAGTGTTCTAAATGCCCCTGCAAAATCATTGGGGTATCTTACTAAGTGGTTCAGCATTGCTATTTCAGGTCTTGCTTCAAATGGGAATTCGCGAAGGGCGGCTTTAAAATCTTTTGAAACAGCTAAATTTATTCTTGCTCGTTTAATATCTTCTTTTTCGTCTTCAAATGTATCTGTTAGGTAAAGCATTATTGCTTCTTCAAATTTTTCTTCAAGTAATAGTTTTCCAACTCTGTGGGTGATTAATCTTTTTCCCCCAAATCTTGCATCCCAAAGAAATTTGGTAAACCATTTTTTGCTTCTTCAATAAAATCTTCTACTATTTTTCTTATTTCTTCTTCTGTTTGTGAAATATCTCTTATTGTAATTACAAATTGGTTTCCTTTTGCGTCCCCTAGTTCTATTCTTTTATCGCTCCAAATAGGATCTCTTATTTCAAGTCCTTTTACTCCAAATTTTTCTACTCTAATTGGGTCCGGCATGTATAGACTAATTTTTTGAGAAGTAATTGCTCGTTTGTCCTTAAGTCCTGCGTACCCAATTCTTTGTTTGCTTAAGTTTAATCCTCTTGCAATTAGTGCAAGTGCTGCGCTTGTATCAGTGTTTATTTTTTCAAGTGTCACAATTAGATATTCTTCATTTTTTCTTGATGGAACTATTGTTTGTTTTACTACTCTTTCTTCCCAACTTTTGTTGAATCTTTCAATAGTGCTTACTTCTCCGTTCAATCCAACTTCTTCCACCAAAAAGTCAGCGTAACGTTGTTTTACTCTTCCCTTTAATGCGGGAGTTGTTGTTAAGAAAATTGGTTCCATTTTATCCCTTGTAGTTAGTTCAATTGTTATTTTTTGTTATAGTTTGTACCTTAATAAAGCAGCAATTCCGCCAAAGCCTGTGTGGAAGTTTTCTCCTTCGCTTGTTTCAGTACTGATAACTCTAACATTTGCCCCTGCTTCTTTTGCTCTATCAATCATATAATCTAAATAACTCACTTCTTCAGTGGTTTCTATTTTTGATTGGCATTTTGAGCATCTTAGTTTTGATTCTTCAAATGTTGCTGGATCTTTTACTATTACTGCTTCTGAATTTTGGCAGTGTTCGCAATATATTTTATAAACAGTCCAAGGTATTTCTTCAGAAATAATTAATGTTGAGATTCTTCTTTCATCAATTGCTTTCTCGACTTCGGCTTGTCCGTAAGTTGCAAGTCCGTCACGTGCAACTTCCCCTAAGAATTTTTCAAGTATTTGTCTTTCTTTTACAAGTTCAGAGTCTTTGAGTAGTTCTTGACTTTTTTGTATTACTTCTCTTATCCCGCCCTCATCAGTGTAGGATGTATCAATTACTCCGATAATTCTTTTCTCTAGTTCGTGGTGGATTACTTTCTTTTCCATGAAAAAGTTTTTTGTCATTCCTGGTCCGCCGATTAGTATTCCTTTTATTCTTGGAATGTATGGTTCAAAGTATGAATTAAATTTTTCTGAAGAGTTTCTAAAAAAATCTTGCATTGCTTCTTCTCTTAATCTTTCAAATCTTTGAGAGGATTGTCCTCCAGCTCTACTCTTACCAGGAACCATTGAAGTAAAGTGGCCCAAAATTTCGTATTTTTTTCCAACTAGTTGTGCAATTGTTGCTTCATTTTTATCAATTGTCATTATTGCATAAAAATCATTTGGCGCCATCATGTCTTTTACGTGATCTAAGTGGAAGGAAGAATCACACCAGTACATTTTTACTTTTAATGGTCTAACTGGAGTAAGAGTAAATAACTTAATATCACTTCTTCCTTCTGTTTCGCTTACATTTCCTGCAAAAACAACCATTCCGTTTGTTGGTAGTTTAAAGTTAATATTTTTTAAGAATCCAATTATTTTTCGTAGTGCTCCTTGAACGTTCTTTCTTACGCTTGCACTTTTAATATTTCCACTTTGGTTTACTTCTTCGCTTAATTGGTTCATTACAGTGCTTCTATCAGTCCCCGGCGGGATGTATTGAGTAATTAGTTCAGTGTGTCTTCCTTTAATTGCTTCAAGCATTTTTAGCTTTTTCTTGAACACAGCCATGTCTGCTTCGGATACTTCTTCAAGTACTTGGTGTGGTAGACCCATTTCGTATCAACTTTTTAGTTCTTTTGGCTATAACAAAGTAAAGTTATTAAACCAGTAAACCTATATTTATTCGGTTTCGTTAGCTTCTAAAAGCTATTTGTTTAACCAAAAAAGCGGGTGGGTACTGATGTTTGATTTGTTCGAGAAGTTTGATGGAAGTCCAAAAGTAGAGTCTTCTTCTAGTAGTACAACTGCTCCGGCTACTGAAGAAAATTATTATAACCCCTCTTCAAGTAATTCTTCTTCATATTCCCAAGCCTCTTCAAAAAAGATTTTTGTTATGAGTGTTGGGGGAAGTGTTTTTTTTAATGATAAATTAAGAGCTCCTGAAATTGCAAAATATTGTGAAGTTTTAAACGAATTAATTAGGGAAGGTTATTCTTTTGTTTTAGTTGTTGGCGGGGGTAAAGTTGCAAGAGTTTACCAAGCAGGGGCAAAGGCCCTTGGAGCGAATAACTTTGAGCTTGATGAAGTAGGTATTGCAATCACAAGAGCAAATGCACTTTTCTTTACGCACGGAATTGATAATGCTTGGAAAGAAGTTTTGACTGATCCAAAGCAAGCAAAAACAGTGATGTTACTAAATAAGACTCCCATTTTTGGAGGAACTATTCCTGGGCAAACAACTGATGCAGTTGGTGCATTAATTGCGGAACTTCTTGGAGCGGATTTTATTAATGTTAGTAATGTTGATGGAATTTATTCTGCGGATCCAAATAAAGAAGCGAATGCAAAAATGTATAAGGAATTAACCCACGTAAAAATGGTCTCACTCTTAAAAGCCGAGGCATCAAAACCTGGCGGACACTCTTTTGTTGATGCTCACGCTGCGGCGATTCTTGATAGAAGTAAGATTAGAAGTTTTTTCATTAACGGAAGTAATGTGGATAATTTCAAAGCACTTGTTCGAGGAGATCCAGATTTTATTGGAACTCTTGTACAAACAATTTCAACTGAAGAAAGAGAAAATATTTTGAAATAAAGTTTTCGACTAGTTTACTTTGTCACTTTATTTCTTCTAATCTCCCATTCAAGACTATGGGGGACATTGCTTTTATTTCGTCTGAGTAACTGATTTCTGGAATTGGGTTAAGTAAAAATATTTTTTTTCCTAATACGTGTGCAAAAGCAATTTCAATTAGCCCATTTCCGCCAATGTAATTTGGAATATTGTTCTTTTTATGATTGATAATAAGTATGGCGTCAGAGTTTTTTATTACTTCAAAATATTTATTTATTAAATCATATTTTTTCTTATTTTCTACCGATTCTGATTTTGACTCTGCGTCCCATTTTCCACTTGCATATTTTTCAGTGTTGTGTGGTAGAATAATTGTGTGTCCTTTTTGTTCTAATTTATTTTTTATTTCAATCATTTCTTTTGCGAATGCCATGCTGGCGCAGAATGCAATTTTCATAGAGTTCACTAAAATATTTCGGCTAACTTGTAATCTTCGTATTTCTTTTTTCCGAGTAAGTAATCAATTTCAGGGTAATTGATTATTGGTTTTTTGTAAGCTAAATAATCGTCAATTGATATTCTTGGGCATGCCGTGTTAATGAATGCCTCAGCATTAATCCCGAGTAGCGCTGTGTCTGAAATAAAATCCATGGAATATATTTTTGCCAATTTTCCAGCTTTAATTAATTCTTTCTTTATTCGCTCTCCTTCAGTGATTCTGTTTTGTCCTTCTTTTGTTGAGACTAGTATTGCAAATGAACTTGCACTTTTTGCTCTTTCAATCAAAAGTATTCTTGATTTAAGGAATTTATTTTTTTCATCTTCGAGTGTTTGCATTGTTAGATTTATTGGGTTAGCAACAATTACTTTTTTTCCTGTTGCAAAGTGTATTCCTAAGGGGTGGAATAATCCGTCTCCAAAGTAAATTATTGTGTCTGGTTTTACATTCGCGCTGGAGTAATTGCATCCTAAAACTTGTCCATTTTCCACTCTTTTTCCTTTTCCAATTGTTGCTTTGATTTTGGCTTTGTCTAATTCTTTTTTAAGTAGAGGTAAATATTCCAAGAATTGGGCAGTTGTTGTAAGTCCGACTTCTTTAATGTTTTCTCCTTTGAGCCATTCAATTGAAATTTGAATTATTCTTTCAAATCTTTCTCCTAAATCATATTTTAGCGGAGCATAAACAATTGGAATGCTTGATTTTTCAACGAATTTCGTATGCCCTAAGTGGAGTATTGCCTGTGCGTTCATTCTTTTAGCTTCGGCTTGTTTAATGTCGCATGCTCCATAGCATGGATCCATTTCTGTGATTACTTCAAATCCTTTTGACTCAAGTTCTTCAACAATTCCTTCGGCCCTGGTCTTAAGTCCTTCGGGTATTTGTACAAAAACCCTTTTTGCTTTTGTTTTCTTTAAGTCCTTAATTGCTTGGGTCAAATCTAGTTGTAGCATAAGAAGATTAGAATTGGAAAGAATTAAAGAGGTTTGTCTTTTTCATTTAGTTTGTTTTTTTAGCACAACTAGCATCCATCTATTTATTCTTCTTCCGGGAGTATCTTCGCAAACCCATTCTTTGTAGAATTCTTGTTTTGGCAACCACTCATATTTTGCTTTAAGTGAAGGGTTTGATATTCTAAATCTTTTAGTATCTTGTCCTACGATTACTGCAAAATGTCCTCCGTAGTAAAAGTGGTGGTCCATAAAATCGACAAGAACTGGTTGGCCTTTTTTGAGAGCGGACTCAATATCTTTTAGCTCTGCATTTTGTTTCTCGATAAACTCGTGACCTAATTTTTGGAGAGCCAAACGAAATCCGCTGTGGAGTGTTCCTTTGTATGGCCACTTTGGGCTGCACTTGGTTTCTTTAATTAGGGTTTCAATTTTTTGGCTGTTTCCTAAGTGATCTAGTATTATTTTTAGCGCACTTGGCCCGCATGCAAAAGGTATTGTTTGAAGAAAATGTCCAACTGGCAATAATATTTTTTGAGTTGGTTTTTGGGTTTTCGCTAATAGTCCTTTTCTTTGAATAGATTGAATTGATTTTTGTTTTGGATGGAGGGCAGTTGTTCTCCTTAATTTCATTAGGTTCACTTTCTATAAAGTTCAAGTATTTTCTTTTTCTCTTCGTTAATAACAGTTTTTCTTATTTCATCAACTGCATCAATGTTTGCTGAAACGGAATCTATTCCGTACCAGATTAGTTTTGTAACCATTTCAGGGTTGCTTGCCGCTTGTCCGCAGATACTTGTTAGTACTCCTGCAGGTTTGCATCTTTTGATTACGTATTCAAGTTGTCGTAAGATTGCAGGGTGTAGTTCTGAGAAGTTCTTTTGAACGTGTTCGTTGTTTCTATCCATTCCTAGTGTTAATTGTGTTAAATCGTTTGTTCCGAATGAAACAAATCTAATGTGTGGAATTAATTCGTCAATTATCCATACTGCTGCTGGAGTTTCAACCATTACTCCAATATCTACTTCTTTTGGTAGTCCGATTTCTTTAGCAACATTCTTTGCACCAATTACTTCGTCAACGCTTACAACAAAGGGTAGCATTACTCCTACGTTTCGTAGTCCTTCTTCGTATAATTCTTTGATTGCAGTTAATTGGCACTTAAGCATTCTGTTTTCATCAATGTCTCTTCTTATTCCGTGCCATCCAAGCATTGGGTTTTCTTCTTTAGGTTCCTTGTCTCCGCCGATTAGTTCTTTGTATTCATCGCTTCTTGCATCAAATGTTCTAAACCATACTGGTTTTCCGATAAACTTTTCAGCAACAACTCTTATTCCTCTTTTTACAGTGTCTTTTAGTTCAACGTCCTTGTTTTGTCTAATAAACTCTGCAGGGTGCATTCCGCTTGAGGTAATCATGTGTTCTGCTCTGAGTAATCCTACTCCGTCTGCTTTTGTTGCAGCTGCACTTTCGGCAGCATCAGGTAATGCAACGTTTACTTTTACTTTAATTGACAAGTCTTTAAGTAATTCAAGTAATTGTTTTTCTTCTTCGGATTTTTGTTCTTTACTCATTTCTTTGTATTTTATTCCGCCAAATTCTTTTTCAATTGTAACAATTTTTTTAGTAATAGTTGGTCTTGAAGAGGATTCCACAATAGATTTTTCCAAGTCTTCTTCAATTTCTTCTATTTCGTTTTCTTCAAATATTTTTGTTTCCTTCTTTTCGTGTTTGATTTCTATTTTTCCAGCGTAAATTTTTCCATTAAATCCATCAATTGTTACTTCCATTCCGTCTTTTAGAAATTCAGTTCCAATACTTGTTCCAACAACGCAAGGTATTCCTAGTTCTCTACTGACTATTGCAGCGTGGCAAGTTCGTCCGCCTTCGTTAGTAATTATTCCAGTTGCTTTTTTCATTACAGGCACCCATGATGGGGAAGTCATTCTTGTAACTAAAATATCTCCGGGTAATACTTTTTCAATATCTTCTAGTTCCGGTACTACTTTTACAATTCCAGTTACTATTCCTGGTGCTGCTGCAAGTCCTTCAAGGATTGGTTTTTCAAGAGTAGTAATTGTTTCTCCGGCAACTTTTTTATTAAGTGTAGTAATTGGTCTTGCTTGTACAATCATTAAAACATTATTTTCCATTGCCCATTCAATATCCATTGGTTTTCCATAGTGTTGTTCTATTGCGTAACCGATTTTTGCAAGTTCAAGTATTTTGTCATCAGACATTTTTTGTGCATCTGCTTTTCCTTTTCCCAAATTTACGCGTACGTTTTCTTTTCCTTCTTTAATTAGCATCCATTCTTGTTTGTTTATTTTTTTATTTTTAAGTTCCATTGTTGCTTTATCAATTACATAATTGTCTGGAGTAACGCTTCCTGATACAATTGTTTCTCCTAGCCCAAATCCTGCTTCAATTATTATTGTGCTTAAATCTCCAGTAGGGTCTGCTGTGAACATTATTCCGCTTACGTCACTTTCAACCATTTTTTGTACTACTGCGCAAAGACCAACTTTCTCAGTTCCAAATCCTTGTTTTTGTCGGTAATACACGGCTCTTGCTGTAAATAAACTAGCCCAGCATTTTTGTACTGCTCTTACAACATCGTCTTCTCCTTGTATATTCAAATAAGTTTCTTGTTGTCCTGCAAAACTTGCTTCTGGTAAGTCTTCTGCTGTAGCACTTGATCTTACTGCAACTAGTGCTGGTTTAGCCATGCTTAATAATTTGTAATTACTAATAATTTCCATTTTGATTTGTGTTGGCATTCTGCTTGTTTCAATTAGTTGTCTAATGTTTCCTGTAACTGTTTCTAGTTGTGCAGTATTTTCAACATCAATTGCATCAATTGCTGCAACTATTCTTGCTTTGATTTTTGTTTCTTCAAGGAAACTAAAGTATGCTCCGCTTGTAACAACAAACCCAGTTGGAACAGGAAAATTATTGTTCTCCATTTCGCCTAAAGATGCTCCTTTTCCTCCAACTTCAGCAATGTTGGACATATTAATTTCTCTAAACCAAAGTATGTTCTTCATGTTGCAATACAAAAGATTTTAGTCTTTAAAAGGGTTGCTGTCGGGGTTTTTACAATCCTGCGTTTGCGAGGGTGCCGCCAGGATTTGGCGGTGATTTTTTTTACTTAGAGGGTTTTAATTGTCATATTTCCAGTTTGGGTGGTTTGACCTATTTCAAATGGTTTTAGACAGTCCCCGTCTTGATTTATTGTTATTGTTCCGCTTGCCCCTTGGTAGTCTTGGATTTTGTAAATATTGTTTTTTGCCTCTTCGCTATTTGAGGTGTTCCAAAATACTTTGGAGTACAAGTTTATTGCATCAAATCCTTCCGCAGAGTAATATGGCGCGTTTTCTCCGTAAGTGTTTTTATATTTTTCTTGGAATTCTTTTGCCGCTTTGTTTTTTGCCTCGTGTGGCTGAATATATATTACTCCTATTGTATTTTCATTAGCAATTTGTTTTACTTGCGGGTCAGTCATTACTCCTTCAAACCCCTCATAAAATTGAACATTTATTCCAAGTTCTTTTGCTTGGTTTAAAATATTTCCGGCTTCTGTAGGCCATGAAAGCATTAAGACGTTGGCGGTTTTATTTTCTTTTATTTTTGAAAGTTGTGTTCGCATATCGGCACTTCCTTTAGTAAATGCTTCTTTTTGAATTATTTTTCCTCCAAGTTGGGTGTATTCTCTTTCAAAATAATCTATGAGGCTTGTTGATACTTCATCATTTGAATAGATTATTGAAAGTTCTTTTACATTTTGTTCAGAAAAAATATATCTTGCGAAAAGAATTGCTTTCAAATCATCTGATGGAGTGATTCTAAAAATGTAATCCCCTGCGTTTGTCACTGCGGGGCTTGTAGCAGTTCCAGAAATTAGAGGAGTTTTGCTTTTGTTTGCTAGTTCTGCAACTGCAAGTACTTCCGAACTGCAAAAAGGTCCCAAAAGTGCATTTACCTTATCTACTTCGATTAGTTTTTTTGCTGCAGTAATTGCTTTTTCTGCATTGCATGGGCTGTCTTCAAAAATGATTTCCACTTTCTTTTTGTTAATTCCTCCAGTTGCATTTAATTGTTCAATTGCCAGTAGTGCAGAGTTTTTTTCTCCAATTCCCATGTTTGCGAGTTCTCCACTAAGCGGGAGTATTGCTCCAATAGTTATTGTCTGTTCTGGTTGTATAGTAAACAATCCTGTTGGGTTTGGCATAAACATTGCTCCCACAAATAGTACTGCTAATATCCCTACTAATACTGCCAAAATCATTTTTTTAGTTATCTCCATAATTTCACCGTAAGTACCTGCCCCGTGTTTTGTTTATTAGATTTCTTTGCCAATTTTGCCAAAAATATACTTTTATTAAGTGTTTTATGTAACTATTACGTATGAGTGTGCTAGACAATAAGGATTCTCAAATCTTGCTTGAACTTGATCAGAATGCGCGAATGAGCGCGTCAAAGATTGCAAAGCGTTTGAAACTTTCGCAGGATATTGTGAATTATCGGATAAAGAATCTTGAAGAACGGGGTATTATCAAAGGGTATATTTCAGTTGTCCAGTTCTTCAGATTAGGTTATTCAATTTTCAAGATTTATTTTCAATTCCAACACTTGCCTAAAGCAAAACATGATGAGATTATTTCTTTTTTCTCCGTCCGAAAGGAAGTGACTTGGGTTGCTGAATCCAATGGACGCTGGGATTTAATGGTAACTTTTGTCGTTGAGGACTTAATGGATTTTGAGAATGCTAAGAATGAGTTTTTAGCAAAGTACAGTGACTTTGTCTCAAATAAAAGCATAAGTGTGATGACTCAGTATCGTACTTCTCCAAGGAATTATTTGGTTCAAACAAAGCATTCTTCTTCGAAACCTCTTAAGGTTTCGTTTGAAAAATTCAGCGGAACTGAATTTGATGAACTTGACTTAAAACTAGTCAAAATAATTTCCACTGATGCGCGTATTTCTATTATCGACCTTTCAAAGAAGCTAAATATCTCGCCAAGGGTTGCAAACTATCGTTTAACTAGGTTGGGGGAGCGCGGAATAATTCTGGGTTCAAGGGTTTCTCTCAACCTGGAAAAAATCGGGTATAAATTTTTCAAAGCCTTCATTTATTTGGAGAATGCAACTGAAAAAAGAAGACATGATTTGCTTAATTATTGTGACGAGCATCCGAACATCATTCACTCAGTTGTTAATTTGGGGGATTGGGACTTTGAAGCGGAGTTTGAGGTTCAGTCAAACGAGCAGTTCTATGAAATATTAAGCTTTATGAGGGGAAATTTCTCGGATATAATAAAAACAGTTGAAAGTGTGTTGATTTCAAAGGAGTATGAGTTGCATTATTTCTAATGAGAATTCAGGGCGTGTTGAAAGTTTTATATTCCCGTAAAGAGTTATGTGTTGTGTGGTATAATGTCATTATTCCTTCAATTGTTTGTAAATGGCTTAATTGCTGGTTCAATTTATGCGCTTGTTGCTAGCGGGTTTTCATTAATTTACTCTACAAATAAATTTGTTCATTTTGCACATGGGTCCACTATTGCAATTTCTGCGTATGTGCTTTATTTTCTATTCTCAACAATCGGATTAGACTTTTATTTGAGTGCAATTTTAGCAGTTCTTTTTGGAGGATTATTTGGAATTTTTGTGCTTGAGGCAGTTTATTCTCCTCTTTCAAAACGAAAAGCTTCGGGGCTAATTTTGTTAACCGCGAGTGTTGCTCTCTTGATTTTGTTTGAGTCATTAATTCTTTTGTTTTTCGGGGCAGATGTTAAAACCCTTAATTTTATTAAAGTAGAAAAGGGGTTAGATATTTTTGGGGCAATTATTACTCCATTACAAATAGTAATTGTTATTTTTGCTTTAGTTCTTCTCGTGGTACTTTACTTGTTTATGAAATACACAAAGCTTGGGAAAGCAATGCGCGCGGTTTCTGATAACAAGGGGGTTGCAGAGATTGTTGGTATTTCTTCAAAAAAGATTTTTGTGTGGAGTTTCTTTATTGGCTCTTTGATAGCTGGTGTTGCGGGAGTTCTTGTAGCACTTGAACAAAACCTTGAACCAATGATGGGAACTAATTTAATGATTAAAGGATTTACTGGCGCAATAATTGGGGGAGTAGGGAGTGTTCCAGGCGCAGTACTTGGTTCTTTCTTACTTGGTTTCGCTGAAAACTTTGGGATATGGTTTTTGCCAAGCGGATACAAAGACGCAATTGCTTTTGTAATTTTATTTGCTTTCTTATTATTTAGACCTCAAGGAATTTTGGGGATAAAAAAAGTTGGAGAAAAATAAACAAAAGCAAAATTAATTCGCAAATAATTACTTAGTGCTTCTTGTGGCAAGTCACATTTCTTTTATTGCGTTCGCGTAGAAATCGAGTTTGTATTCCGTGTGTTCAATTAAGAATTCAGTATTTTTTATTAGTTCCGGAAATCTTTCTTTGATTGAAGTAATTCTATCTTGGAATTCATTATACGAGTTCATTTCAAAATCAATTTCATAGTCCCATGCGCCAATTATTCTTTGGGGCCATACTGCGCCTGCAAGCGCAGAAGTAATATTAATGAAGGAATTTAGTTCTTTTTTATTGGCGTGTTTTAGTGAGATGATTACTTTGCATAATAGTTTTCCAATTTTGTTAAGATTTATGTGAGTTTTATATCCCAATATTATTTCTTTTTTTTCAAGTGACTTTAGTTTATACGCTACAATTCGCGGAGTGGTTTTTGTTAAGTGTGCTATTTGTGTAGTTGGCATTCTTGCATTGTTAGCAATTATTCTAAGTATTTGTTCATCCAAGGAATCAATTTCTATTTTAGGGTCCTTTGAAGAGTATAGCAAATATTTGTTGGTTTGTTTTCCATCTTTCGTTTGGGTTCGACTCATGTGTGCGAGGTAGAGCGTGGTAGTTACGCTTCGTTCAAGAACACTATCTGAAAAGTTGTCAAGGAATTCTTGAAGTTCATCATCCATTTCATTAGCATTGTGTACTAAAAATCCAACAACAAAATCCCATCTTCCGGTGGTGTGCGAAACCCATTCCGTGCAGGTTTTTTGCATAAAGTATTTGCTTATTTTTTCGAGGGTTTCTTTGTTAGTATTTGTAAGTTTCAAATATAATTTATATTTTACAATTCCGAGTTTAAAGTAATTAATTACTGTTCGAAATCTTTTAATTACGCCGGATTCTGTGAGTTGGTCTATTCTATATTTTGTTGTTTCTTTGCTTAACCCTATTTTTTTACCAATTTCTGCGTTTGAAGCTCTTGCATTCTCGTCAAGGGCAGAGAGTAGCTTGTGGTACTTTGCATCTAGTGGGAAAGCATTTTCTTGCATATTATATCAAAGTTACAAATAGTATATAATATTTGTCATTATGGTAAAATTATCTTTGGCTCATTTAATCATTAACTTTTTAACAGTGTTTAGTTACGGGCAACGAGTTTGTTCGTAAGAGGGGTTTAATGAATAAGAAAGTAGTTATTGGGGTAGTAGCCATTTTGGCAATAGTTGTTATTGCGACGTTGTATTTTGGGCAATCAATTACGGGTCAATTTGCGCTAAGTAGTTCAAATAAAGATGAGTATGTTATTGGAGTAACTTTGCCGCTAACTGGCGAACTTGCAAATTATGGTACAGATTCACGTCAGTCAATCGAACTTGCAGTAACTGAGATAAATTCCAATGGCGGAATAAATGGTTCGAAAATTAAATTAGTTTTTGAAGATGATCAGTGTGATAAAACAAGTGCAGTAACTAATGTAGAAAAGCTTTCCAATGATGGAATCAAATTAGTTTTGGGTCCTTTTTGTAGTGGTGCTTCGTTAGCCGTTGCTCCGCTTTCAGAAAAAAAGGATTTATTCTTCATTAGTGGTTCGCCAACAAATCCTGCCATCTCAGATTACAATATGTTCTTTAGAACAATTCCTTCAGATACTTATCAAGGAAAATTCGCAGCGGAGTATGCCTATGGAGTAATGGGCAAAAAGACTGTTGCGATTTCAAGTGTGCAAACAGATTATGCGTATGGAGTGAAAGAAGCTTTCAAAAAGAGATTTGTTGAACTTGGGGGAAAAGTTTTAGTAGAACTAACTCATCCTGAAAAAGAAACTGATTTGAGAAATGAAATTGCTAAAATAAAAGATTCTTCTCCGGAATTTGTTTATTTGGCGCCTTACATTATTGACGGGGGTTCTTTCTTGAAACAGGCAAAGGAAAGCGGAATTAGTGTTCCAATTCTTTCTCCTGAATCAGTTGAAGATCCAAAGCTAATTGAAATAGCTCAAGGCTCTGCTGAAGGATTGTTATTTACTAAACCAAAAAACAATCAATCAAAAGAATTTTCGCTAGCATACAAAAAAGCATATGGTGTTGAGCCTGGGGCGTATGGAGCATTCTATTTTGATGCAACAAACGTTTTGGCTAATGCAATGAAAACATGTAGCTCAAATACAAAGTGTATTGCAAAAGCTTTAGTTGATGCACCCGTATATTCGGGGGTAAGCGGATCAATAGACTTTGATGAACACGGGGATGTAATTGGAGCAGAGTACGTAATGAAAACAGTAAAAGATGGAAATTTTGCGGAGTATAAGTAAAAGTTCTCTAAATGTTTTGGAAAATGGGTTAATTAGTTTCAACCCATTTTCCATCTTTGTATTGTAATAGTGTTGATGCACGTGAGGAGTTTCTATTTTCATCATAATTTATTTTTCCTGTTGTTGCAACATAGTTGTGGGTACTTGCAAGTTCTTTTGCAATACACTCGTTATTGTTTTTGCATAGCTTGACTTTGCTTCCGAGCAGCATTATTGTGTCATAAATTATTGCTGATTCAACAGTTGGTTCTTTGTTGTATTTTGCTTTGAATTTTATGGTAAACTCTTTAGCTTTTTCTGTTTTATTTGTTGCATCAAATTCGTGTCCTGCGGTGAAAGGTTGTATTTTGCTTCCAACATTATTTGCAGTTACTTCCGGCCAGTTTGCATTAATTAAGAAAGTTGGAAGAATTGTATCTGTTTCTTCAAGTTCTTTTAATATTGCTCCTGCATTTTTAGGAAATCCTGCAAACACAATACTATCTGCACCGCTTTCTTTTATTTTCAAAGTAATTGTTTTGAAGTCAGCTGTAGTTGGATCAAATTTTTCAACAAGTATTGGGATAATTGATTTGTTAACTTGTTTTGCAAACGCTTCGCCTTGATCGGTTTGGAAATAAACAAGTGCAGTTTTAGTAAAGTATTTTTCTTTTACAGCAGTAGTTAGTGTGTTTGCCCATTCAGTTACATCTGCGTGATCTTTAAAGAAATATTTGTCTTGTGGGGCAAGTGATGCTGAAATTGATCCCCCAATTAACAAAATTATGTTCTTGTCTTTTAGTAGGGACAGTAATGGTGTTGTTGTCGGAGTCATTGTTGAAATAATTATTTTTGGGTTTTGGGTCAAAATCTTTTGTGCTGCATTTACTGCTACTTTTGGGTCACTTTGGTTGTCTTCATAATTTACTTCAATTAAACCACTTCCTTTAGCATTGGTGTTTAGTTCTTCTAGCGCTAAATCTATTCCGTTTTTTTGTGCTTCTCCATACATAGAGTTAATTCCAGTTAGTGGGAGTATTGCGTTTATAGTTACTTTTTCATTTTCTTGGGTTGCTGTGAATAATCCTGTTGTTTTTAGACTAACTCCGAATAGGAGTATCGCGACTATTATTATTGTAATTCCTAAAATAATTTTCTTATTCATTTGCTCACCTTAAAAGATTACTCGGTTCCATGGCTACTTAAGCTTGGGTTACCCTTTAGGGGGATACTAAGGCAAGTATTTTATAGGAGTAAATCAATATTAAATTATGAATTCAGCACTTCTTGAGAAAATTGGGTTGTCTAAAGGGGAAATTAAAGTATTTTTGGCATTAAATCGTTTAGGTGAATCAACTGTTGGGAAAATAGTTTCCGAAAGTGAAGTATCCAAATCAAAGGTTTATGATATTTTAGAAAAACTAATTCGTAAGGGTTTGGCAGGGTATATTGTTAGAGAAGATACAAAGTATTTCTTTGTAAACAATCCTCACACTCTTCTGGATTTTGTTGTTGAGAAAGAAAATCAAATAAAAAAAGTTAAATCTGATGTAGAAAACTTGCTTCCTTCCCTTGAAGCTCAAAGAGCTACATTTTCTGCTTCTCGTTTCGCAGAAATCTATGAAGGGTACAATGGATTAAAATCAATAAGAATGGAACTGCTTGAATCCATGCGTTCTGGGGAGGAATTATTGGTTTTGGGTGCTCCGCGTGTTGCTAATGAAAAAATGGAAGGGTGGCTTCTTGATTTTCATAAAGTTAGGTTAAAGAAGAAAGTATCAATGAAGATTATTTATAATGAGAATGTTCATGATTTTGGTTCAAAAAGAGAAAGAATGAAATTAACTCAAGTGCATTACATGCCCAATAATATTTCTACTCCTACTTGGGTGGATGTTTTTCCTAATGCCGTATTTATTGGAATAATAACCTCAAAACCAGTTGCATTTGTTGTTCGTGATAAGGAAGCTGCGGATAGTTTTAGAAATTACTTTAATTTACTTTGGGGAATTTCAGTAAAGTGATTGAAAGCTAATTTATTAAACTTCATTGGTGTTATTCTGGTATGTTTGAAGCTTACTTAATTCACTTAGCTATTCTTGTTTGTATTTACATTGTGCTTGCTCTTTCTCTGCAGTTAAGCATGGGTTTTGCCGGACAGTTTAATTTAGGGCACATTGCCTTTTTTGGAATAGGGGCCTATGCTTCTGCTCTTTTGACATTAAACGGATATCCTTTTTGGGTTGGTTTTTTAGCAGCGGGAGTAATTGCTGCATTCTTTGGTTATCTTCTTTCAATTCCCACAAGAAAACTTAAAGGAGATTACTTAGGTTTAGCTACTCTTGGGTTTTCTTTTGTTGTTTATGCAATTCTATTAAATTGGGTAGAACTTACAAGAGGGCCATTAGGTTTGCCTGGTATTCCAAAGCCAGAATTATTTGGATTTGTTTTTTCTGATAATTTGTTCTTCTTAATTCTTACAGTAGTGGTTGCTGTTTTAACTTATTTTTTAATTGAAAGAATAGTAAAATCTCCTTTTGGTTTGGTTCTTCAAAGTATTCGTGATGATGAGTTAATGTCTAACACTCTTGGAAAGAATTCTTTTAGAGCAAAATCAATAGCTCTTGCAACAAGTGCTTTCTTTGCAGGGCTTGCAGGTTCACTTTATGCAAGTTATATTACTTTCATTGATCCTTCTTCATTTACTTTAATGCAATTAATTCCAATTCTTTGTATTGTAATTATTGGTGGATTGGCTTCCCTTGAAGGAACAATAATTGCAACAATAATTATTGTCCTTCTCCCTGAACCGTTAAGGTTCATTGGATTCCCCTCAAGTGTAGTGGGCCCAGCAAGGCAAATAATTTACGCGCTTCTCTTACTTGCAATCCTTTTATTCAAACCAAAAGGAATTGATGGAAAGATAGAACTTGAATAATGTTGTTTAGGGGCGGCATTTTACCGCCCAAGTTTTTTCTATTCTATTCTAATTGTTTTTTGGTTTTGTATTTGCATTATTGCACTTGGTTTTTTCACATCTCCGTTTTCATCAAAAGTTATTTTTCCTGAAACTCCATTGTAGTTTTTTGTGTTGTATAGTTCTTGTTTGATTTTCTCCGAGTTATTTCCAACTTTTTCGATTGCCTTAGCATATAGCATTACTGTGTCGTATCCATTTGCCGCGTATAAGTCAGGCGCTTTGCCAAACTTTTGTGTGTATGCCACAACAAAACTCTTTGTCGGTTCACTTGTTGTAGTGGGGTCATAAATTGGCGTGTGGTAAATTAAGCCATTGGCAGATTCTCCTGCTAGTTCTAATATGCCTCCAGAACTTATTGCATCTGAAGCAAGCAATTGCGTTTTGATGTCAAGTTCTTTTATTTGTTTCATTGCAATGCCTAACTCTTTGTATCCGATTATAAATAATCCTTCTGGATTTTTTTCTTTTATCTTAATTAATTGGGTTTTAAAGTCAGTTGCATCTGTTTCATATTTTTCAATTGAAACTATTTCCCCGCCTAATGCTTTAAAATTTTCAGAAAATGCACTTGCAGTTCCTGCTCCGTAATCATTATTGATTTCTAGAATTGCAACTTTGTTTATTTTTAGTGTGTTTTTTATATACTCTGCAAAATATATTTCATCATAAGATGAGTTTGGGATTACACTAAATACATAGTCTCCTGCTTTTGTAATTGATGGACTTTTTGCACCTAAATTCATTACAAGTATTTTCTTTTGATCCGCAACAGGTCCTTCGGCTAATATTGGTCCGCTTCCTGCAGCAGTTGTACAACAAGAGCTACTATTGTTTAGTGCAGTTAGTGCTTCTTTTGGATCTGCTTTGGTATCTGTATAGTTTCCTTTTAATTTAATTTTTCCTTCTTGGTTAACTTGTTCTATTGCAAGTTCCATTCCGTTCTTCATTACTTCTCCATAAACAGCCATACTTCCTGTCATTGGAAGAAGTCCATCTATTGGGATTTCTGCTGTTGAGTTTGTTGCCGCAAATAATCCTGTGGGGGTATTTCCAGCTAGTAGGATTCCACCTATTACTGCGATTAACAGTATTAGCCCCCCAATTATCAAAACCTTCTGATTCATAACTTTATCACCAGAAGTAGTTACTACTTGCGGGGTTATTGAAGGTTTGTTGTATATTTAATAGACAACTTTAAATAGAGTTTAGGGCAAATACTTAATGTGGATAAAGCAAGATTAATTTCTTTGGGGCTTTCAAATCGTGAAGCAGAAACGTATCTTGTTTTGCTTAAAGTTCCTGATGCGTCTGCGTCTGTAATTTCTTCAAAAACTAATGAATCAAGAACTAATACTTATGATACTCTTTCAAGTCTGATAAAAAAAGGTTTAGTTTCTTATGTAATAAAAAATAATGTAAAATATTTTATGTCTTCTTCTCCAAAAAGGCTTACTGATTGGATGGAAATGAAAAAAGCTGAACTTGTGGAGCAGGAAAAAGAAGTTGAAAAGCTTTTGCCTGATTTACTAAAATTAAAATCTGGGTTTGAAAAGAAAACTGTTGTTGAGGTCTATGAAGGAATTGGTGGTCTTCGTACTGTGTTAAATGAAACTATTGATTCTTGCCAAAGAACTGGTTCGGAGTTTTTAATTTTTGGTGCGCTTGCACACAAATTGCGTGAGCTTGATCCGATTTTCCATAAAAAGTACTATGCGAAGCGCCAGAGTCTTGGAATCAAAACCAGATATATTTTTCTTGAAGGAATAACTCCTCCAAAAGCCCCCCTGGCAGAATATCGTTACCTTCCAAAGCATTACAAAAGTTTTGTCGCAACAGCAGTTCATGGGGATGAGGTTTCTTTTTGGCTTTTAACTGACACGCAAATAACAATTCTTGTTAAGAGTAAAGAATTTGCAGAGTCTTATAGAAGTAACTTTGAAGAACTTTGGAAGATTGCTAGGCCTTAAAGAGAAATTGCTTGAGCTAAATTAGTTTTTTTTCACCCAAGCATTTCCATCATACACGACAATGTTTGTTTGTTTTTCTACTACTCCAAGAGAGTTGAACTTGAGTTTTCCTTCAAGTCCGTCAAATTCTGTGTGTAGTAAGTATTCTTTTACGCATTCTTTGTTTCCATCGCAAGCGTTAAGTGCTTGGGAAAGTATTTTTATATTTTCATATACTGTAAAGCTCCAGTCGCGTGGAGTTTTTCCAAATTTTTTAATGTATTTTTCTTTGAATCTTTGTATTTCAGGAGTGTTACTTACATATGTGTCAGTTCCAAGGGCTCCTTTTAGTTGTGGGGAGTATTCTTTCAGGAAGAAGGTGTTTGTACAACCTGCCCCGTAAATGTGGGGGCAGATTATTTGAAAATTAGAATGCCCTTGTTGGTTTATTTCTTTTAGTATTCCTGGATTTGCTTTTTGGTCTCCACGCAGAACTATAAAGTCCGGTTTTTTATTAAATGCTTTTGTTACTATTGAAGAATAATCCATGTCTCCTGCGATTATGAATTCTGCTGTAAGCGGATTGTTCTTATCCCTAAATGCGTTTATACATTCATGAGTTGACTCTAGGTTAAGTCCTATTAGCGCACCTTTTTTTCCTTTAAGTATTTTTGCTAGTTCTTCGCATTCTTTATACATATATATGGAGTTGTCAAAAACCATTGTGTTTTTTTCTGCAGGGGCACGTATTGTTGAAGAATATAATAAAGGGGTTTTTGTTTCTTCTGCTATTGGTGCAATTACTTCGCTTGGGCCGGTTCTAAATGTAATAAGTGCATTAACTGCGTCAATATGGATTAGTTTTTGGGCTGCCAAAATTGCTTTTTCATTTCCGCTCATGTCATCTTCAGCTATTACTTTTATGTTCCCAAAGTCCTCTTCTGCAAGCTCTATTCCAAATCTGGCGTCCTCCCCTAAGTCAGAAAAAGCTCCTGTTGAGGAGTGGATTACTCCAATTTTGTATTTTTCTGTCGTGGAGGTCATTCCAAATAACCCTGTCGCACTTGGAGATATTGTTATTACCAAAATCGCCAATACTATTATTGCCAGTATTCCTAATATTATTTTTTTTCCCATCCTTCTCAACCCCGTTAATGAAGTTGCCTAAGGGTTGATTGATTTGTGTTTGTTGTTGCCTTTACAACAACAATTATATAAGTATGCCTTCTAGTAGTATGTATGCAAGTTTCTACACTACGGGCTCTTGGTTTGAGTGATGGCGAAGCTAAATTATATTTAGCTTTAGTTAAACTTGGCTCCGCTTTTGCAGGGGAATTAACCACTAAAGCTAACATTAATCGTACTAATGGATATGATGCTCTTGAAAGATTAATCGAAAAAGGTTTAGTTAGTTTTATTATTAGTGATGGAAAGAAATTGTTTTCTCCGACTTCTCCAAATAGATTGAAAGAAATTCTTTTAGAAAAGCAAGAGTTGCTTGAAAGTGAACTTCCTTCTTTAGAAAAAGAATTTGTTTCTTCGAAGGAATCCGAGCAAGCAACTGTTTTTCGTGGTAGAAAGGGAATAAAATCTGTTTTTGAAGAAATTTTAAGAGAAAATAAACCAATTTTTGCTTATGGCGCGCAGAGTCTGTTTGGGGATTTGTTTCCAATTTATCAAAAACAATGGAACCTAAGACGGGTTTCAAACAAAGTTCGACTGAATATTATTTATAATTCGACTGTGCGTCAAAGAAAAAAAGAGTCTTTGGGGTTGATTGAATTAAAGTATCTTCCAAAAGATTATCAGTTTCCTTCAACAACTTTGATTTGCGGAGATTTGACTTTGATTGTTGCCTGGGAACCCTTATTTGTATTTTATATTAGAAGTAAGGAAGTAGCAAAATCAAATATGGCTTTTTTTAACATTTTGTGGAAAGTTGGAAAGAACTGATGTTGATGGTTCAAATTTTATTTTTCTTTTTCCCAAATCTCTTCAAATAATTTTCTGAATAGTTGTGCAATTTGTTCAGATTTTATCATGTATCCAACTGGTTTTTCGCCCCACGCGTAAAAACAAACTCTGTTTTTGAAGATTGTCAAACCCTTTGGTATTGGAGTGGATGGGTATTTTATTTGTAGGGTTTTTCTTTTCTGGGAAGGTATGTCCGCCCCTGGTACGGCGAGTCCTTTTACTACTAACCCTTTTTCTTTTCTAATTAAGTCATATTTTTGGAAGGTTTTGTGCATTTCTTCACTGTGTTCTTTTTCGCTATATGAAAAAAACAAATATTCATCACGTGGTTTGCTATCTTCAATTAGTTGGTTTAACATTACAAAAATACCTTTTGTCCCTTCAAATATCTCAGCTTCTTGTGTTTCTTTTCCTTTTTGCTTTGCTTCAAGTTCGGGAAGCACTTCAAGAATTCTTTTTCTTTTCTCATCAATTATTTCAATTAATCTTTTTGGCGCAACTGCTTGATAGTGTTTTATTTTTCCTTTTTTTACGTAAGTAAGAAGCCCCTTTTCTGAGAGGGAATTTAAACAATTGTGTACGGCTGAACTTGCAAGTCCAGATTTTTCTATTATTCTGCCAACTTTTGTTGTACCGGTTTCTAAAAGGGATATGTAAAGTTTAATCTCGCTTTTTGTTAAACCCAAACCTTCCAGAAAACTTGTGTCCATATCATACTTTATGCTTGGGAGTATAAAAACCTTATTCTAACTCTCCAAATATGGAGAGTTTATTCATAAATACTTCTATTGCGGCAACATAATTATTCTTTGAAGTGATTTTATGGGGGATGATCTTGGAACATGCAGTACTTGCGGGGTAAAGACCGCAGATTATGTCGGAAGGTTTTGCGCTTGGAAAGGGGAGGTATATTGCAAATCCTGTTATGCGCAGCGTGAAAAGCCTAGTGGCTTAAAAGAAAGTGGAAGTTATAATGGGTCGTTTATTTTTTTGCTTGTATTACTCTCTTTTTGCTTTTGGTTGGTGGTTATTTGAAATCCAACCGTATACTTTTGTATTTAGCTGGGCTCGTCGTATTTCTAAGTTTATTAGCGTTTTTTATATTTTTTAGGTCTTCGACAGGATTCTTTGTCGGTTCATCGGGCGATAATGTTTCTGTGAAGATTGGAGTTTTGGCGCCACTTACTGGGCCGCTTTCTGCCCAAGGTCAGTGGATGAAAGAGGGGCTAGAGTTAGCAAAACAAGAGTTGGAACAAAAAAATATTTTTGTAGAGTTGATTTATGAAGATGATAAATGTAATCCTCTTGAAGCGGTTAATGGTGCTAAAAAATTGCTTGACCTAGATAAAGTTGATGCAATTATTGGGCCTTATTGTTCTGGACCGACTCTTGCCGTGGCACCGTTAGTTGAAAAACAAAAGACAGTGTTGATTACTCCCACGGCATCTTCCCCAAACATAAGGGTTGCAGGTGATTTTGTTTTTAGAAATATTGTCACAACCGAACAGTATGCAAATGATTTGGCTAGTTTTGCAGCACTACGTTTGGGGCTGAAATCTGCTGCAATTGTAAGTGTTAATGATGAATATGGGGTTACTTTTGCAAAATATTTTAAAGATAATTTTGAAAAATATGGGGGAGTAATAGTTGAGAATCAAACGTTTGTACGTGGTGATATTGATTTTAGGGCACAACTATCCAAAGTAAGGAGTTCGTCCCCCCAAGCAATATTTTTCGCGGGTGGTTCAGCAAAAGAAAATGGCTGGCTTTTAAAACAATCAAAAGAACTTGGAATTAAAGCAATTTTTTTAACTGAGTGGACTAGTGAGAATCCTGAACTATTTGAAACAGCGACAAGTGCTGCTCAAGGGGTGTATTTGGTATCTCCCTTTAATCCTAATAGTAAAAATTGGTTAGTTGAAGAATTTCAAAAAACTTATTTTGGAAAGTATGGTCGCTTAGCTGAAGGGACTGCCGCACATTCTTTTGATGCTTTATTAATTCTTTCAAATGCGTTAGTCAAATGTGATAAAAATTCAGATTGTACAAAAAGTGGGATTTATGGTACTCAAAATTATTCCGGTGTGACCGGATTAACATCTTTTGATAAAGATGGGGAAGTGTTGAAATCAACAATCCTAAAAGTTTCTAATGAAAATCAATTCGTTCCAGTTGATGAGGACTAATTTTTTGTGATGATTATGTCTGCACGTTATCATAATCAATTAGGGAAAGAATATGCCTTGTCTGCTAGGTGCACACCTTATTTTTTTCTAGTTCAGCAAAGTGTGGGGCTGGCGATAAAAGAAAATTATGGTAATCAAAGTATTTTAGTTCTTGACATAGGGTGCGGGACAGGTTATACTTCGGAGCAAGTGCTTAAAATTAATAAAAACGCAAAAGTAATTGCAATAGATGATGAGCCTTTAATGATTTCTCAAGCAAAAAAAAGACTTAAAAAATTTGTTGCTTCAAAGAGAATTAATTTTGTTTGCGCTGATGCAGGGCGTTATCTTCTTTCGAAAAAAGATTCTTCATTTGATGTAGTTGTTTCTGGTCTAACTATTCATAATTTTGCGGATGAATTCAGGTTATTCATTTTGAGGGAAGTGTTTAGAGTTTTACAGAACAAAGGAATTTTTATTAATCTTGATAAATACTATTTTGGGGGCGAGGATACAAAGGCAAAGCTTTTTTGTGATCAAATCCAGAATTTTATTGGTTTGCTTTCTAAGTTGAAAAAATATTCTCTGTTGCAACAATGGATTATTCATAGTGTTGAAGACCAGGCACTAAGTAAAAACATGAATGAACGCGCCGCAAAGAAGCAACTATTTTCTTGTGGTTTTTCTGAAGCTAAATTTGTTTTTAGGCGAGGAATCATGGCGGTAGTAGTTGCAAAAAAGTAATTTCAAAGAATTTTTTCTGGCATTAAATTTGTAATAGAAGATTTTTGGCATGACTCCCAAAATTATATAAAAACTCGCAAAAGATAAGGTTAAACGCTGATTGTTTCATAAGATGATTCTTGATAATGAGTTTTTCCTCTAGGTGATTTGGTGTCTCTTGATGACGGTAAACAGATATGTGAAATTTGCGGAATTGAAACGGAAGACTATGTTGGCAAGTTTACTGCGGCAGGATTAAAATATTTTTGTAAATCTTGTTATGCAAAACATGAGCGTGGGGAGATATAAGTAGTTTTTGAATTTAGCTCTATTATTTTGTTGAATTGATTTTCTTAGCATTCTTCCACAATATTTCAAAGTTGTCTTTGTAATTTTTGCTCATTTCTTTACTTTGGATGCTTATTGCTAGTGGGCTTTCTGAGTCCCAAAAAGTTAACAGCACGGTTTCATTGTAAAGTATTGTCCCCATTAAAGAAAAATTGGTTATTGGAAATATTCTTACTTCGGATAGTTCGAGTTTTGGTCCTTTTTCAACTCTTTCGTATGAACTTGGAACATCATTGTAAATTACTTTTAGTAAAAGTTTTTGTTTTATTCTCTGTTTATGCCATTGTTCCATAAAGATTGGTAATAACCTATAACTTGATCCGCTTGAACCATAAGAAATCATTACTTTTGGATTGGCTCTTAGGATTTGGTTGAATGCGGTTTTCATTCCTTCTTTTCCTTCAAACACATCTACCTTTACTTTCTTCTCATCAGTGTTTGCAATTGTTTTGAGTTGAGAAACTAATATTTTTAATGTATTTTCCTGTGCATTTTTCTTTTCTTCAAATGTTTCAAGTAGTTTTTCCGGATTCGTTGCGGAAAAGTATTTTTTCCCGCCTTGTATTGTGTATGTTGCAAATCCTTTCTCAATTAACGCATCAAGGTAATCGTAAACTGTGGTGCGCAAAAGATTTGTTTTCTTTGCAAGCTTATTTGCTAAGCTTGGGCCTGATTTTAGTAGTGCTAGGTAAACCTCACTTTCTTTTTCTTTAAGCCCAAAGTTTGCAAGATTTGCTTCTTCCATAATTGATCCATATTCCAATAATTATATAAATGTTGTCGAATTATCCACGACACACACTTAACAGTGCCCGCTATCGCAGTGTCAATATCGGGGTGAGTTATTGATGGAGAATAAGGTAATTTTGGGCGTGGGAGTAATTGTAGTAATTGTTCTCGCGTTAGTAGTTATTTTTAGTCAGAGTACGCCAACTGGTGCTTTTGCACTCGGGACTAATAATCCTTTGGCGATTGGGGCAGTACTTTCTTTAACTGGTAAAGCTGCTTCTTATGGGCATGATATTCAAAATGGAATGGAACTTGCGTTTTATGATATTAACAAATCAGGCAAACCGTTGAATGTTAAACTCCTTTATGATGATACGACAAGTGTTCCAGAAAAAGCGGTAACAAGCGTACAAAAATTTATTGGATTTGATGGGGCTAAAGTAATTATTGGTGTCGGTGCGGATGAGGTTTTAGCAATGGTTCCAATAACTGAAGAATCAAAAGTAATTCTTGCTACTCCGATTGCAGGATCTGATAAAGTGGATGGTGCGGGAAAATATGTTTTTAGAAATAGGGAATCAAGTAAATTCACGGCGTATTCTCTTGCAGAATTATTAAATGCAAAAGGCTACAATCGAGTTGCTTTGTTTGTTGCATCTTCTTCCGCAAGTCCAATTTCTTACCAGAAATCATTCTTGGAAAAGTTTCAATCTTTCGGGGGTAGTGCAGAAAGTTTTTCTTATGCTGAATCTTCTCCTGATGTGCGTACAAGCATTGCAAAAGTAAAAGAATTAGATATTAATGCAGTGTATGTTATTGCAGGGAAAGATAGCGATGGTGCTGAAGTAATTAGACAGTTGAAGGAAATGGGGTTCGATGGATTAATTGTTGGGGGCCCTGCTCTTGAAACAACAAAGTTCTTTGAGAGTACAAAAGGTTCTGCAGAGGGAGTGGTTATTGCAGTTGCACCAGTTGATTCTTCTGCTCCAAATGCAACTCAAGTGTTAGAAGAATACAAATCAACATATGGGAAAGAAATGTCTTTCTCTGCAGCGAACGCATATGATTTAGTAATGCTTCTAAACTCTGCTTCCGGAAAATGTGATTCAAATACAGATTGCATACGTGAATATTTGCTAAGCGTAAAAGATTATCCTGGCCTTGGAGGGAAAACTTCTTTCAATCCAAATGGGGGAGTAAGTAAAGTAATGAGTTATAAGATAGCAAATGAAGGAAAGTTTGTTCCTTACAAAGCAAGCTGATTTATTTCAGCTTGTTTTATTTTTTTCTAATTCCACGAGTGGCATGAATATTGCTTTGTGTTCTTTTGCCCAGTCAAAATAATCATAGTATCTTATGGAGCTAGTAAACTTTTCCATTAGTTCCTCAAGGAATTCTCTTAGTTCCTCTCGACTTTTTGTTTCAATCTCTATTTCTAAATCTCCTCCCCCATTAAGCATTTCGTATGCGGAGGTAACTTTTGAGTGGCTTGAACAAAAATTAATTATTTTATCGATTTCTTTATATTCATCAAGAGTGAGCGTAATTTTGCTCCAAGTGCATCCTATTTTTTCCCAATCAGCCATAAGCAAAAATCCTTTAATCACAGGGCCATTTAGTTTTTTTAGTCTATAATTAATTATGTGGGGGTGTTCATTTAGTTTTTGGGCTATTTCAGGAATGCTTAGTCTGGCATCAGCGGAGATTGTGGTTAATATTCTTAGGTCAAGTTCATCAACTTCCACTTTTTCTGAAGCACAAAGAGTGGCATGTAGAGTTTCTTTTTTATTTCCGATCAAGTATTTTCTGTCAAAGAAGTGTATCTTGTGGTATATTCCAAGAGAGACTTCTTTTATGTAAGGTCTGAATCTATCAAGCATTTCTTTTTTCTCCCTATATAACTCTGAGATATTTTTTCCCCAGAACTGTGCACCAAAATCGTATTCTCCCCCCCTGCTTACAGTCCATCCGGTTTGGGGGTTTTTGGTATAATATTCAATCAGTTCTTTCTCAATCTTTGGGGTTGCGTGCTGGAATTTTATAAAAAATCTTGCAGACATTAAACCAAGTGCAGAAGGATCAATAAGGGCATAATAGCCTCTGATGATTTTTTTTTCAGTAAGTCTTTTCACTCGGTAATTAACTGCTTCTTTACTTAGTTTTACTTTTTTTGCGATTTTGGCAAAGCTTTGTCGGGAGTTTACTGTTAGGTTCCAGATGATTTGTCTGTCTTTAATGTCCAATTCTTCCATAGGGGGCATATTCATCATTATGATAAATAATCTATATTAATTTATCATTTTGATTAAAAATATGCTAAAAAGTATTATTACTCTGCCAAACGGCTTTTCTCTTTAAGGGGTTGAAAGCATGGGTAATATAATTTTGGGTAAGGTTAGCATAGTCCTTTTGGCTATTGTGATAATAAGTATAGTCGGAATAATTGGGTTTAATTCCACAGGGTTTTTTGCATTAAATAATCCGGACGAAATAGTTGTTGGGGGAATTGGAATTTTTAGCGGGGAAATGGCAGTATATGGTGATTATATGCGGCAGGGGGTTTTGATGGCTCTTGATGAAATTAATGCGAACGGGGGAGTTAAAGGAAAAAAAGTCAAGGTGATTTTTGAAGATGATGTTGGAGATCCAAAGAAAGCGGTTACTGTGGCTGAGAAGTTAATTAGTGTTGACAAAGTAAAATATTTAATCCATTTTAGTGGTTCGGGTTCTGCGTTAGCAGTTTCTCCACTTGCAGAAGCAAACAAAGTGCCAATGGTCATTGGGGTTGCGAGTAATTCAAAAATTAAGTATGCGGGAGATTATACTTTTAGAACCGCTGCTGCGGATTCCCAGCAAGCAAAACAATGGGTTAATCTAGCAAAAGAAAAATATTCTAAGCCTGCGGTTTTATTTGTTAATAACTCTTGGAGTGTTGGAGTAAAGGATGCATTTATTGAATATTATTCTAAAAATGTTTTTTCAGAATCTATGCCTGAAGGTGCGAGTGATGTTCGTGCGCAATTATATAAACTAAAAGAATATTCTCCTGATGTTTTATTTCTTTTGTGCTATATTGGGGATTGTATTTCTTCAATAAAACAAATGAATGAATTGGATTTGGATGTTCCTGTTGTTGCAGGGGATGTTTTTGTTAATAAACAAGTGTTGGAGGGAGTTGGAACTTCTGCTGAAGGATTCCTTGCCACAAAACCTGCTGACGGGTCTGGAAAAGAATGGGAATCGTTTAAACAAAAATTTAACGCGCGATATGGGAAAGATCCGGATATATTAGATGCAGAAGCATACGATATGATGTACACTTTGTATTATGCATTAAATTCATCAGATTTTTCAAGTGAGGGTGTAAAAAATGCACTTTATTCCGTAAACTTCCTTGGTCCTTCAGGCAGTAATTCATTTGATTCATTTGGGGAAGTGGATAAAGCATTTGAGTTCGTTCAAGTGAAGGGATCAAAGTTTGTCCCCTATGAAGCGAATTAGTTTCTAAAAGAGCAAGCTGATTTACTTCAGCTTGTTTTATTTTTTTATTTTACTTTCTTCGCATCTTTCCACATGATGTTAAAATAGCTTCGGTGGGAGTCTGCAATCATACTGTTTGTAATTCTTATTGCGGTGGGGAAGGGTTCCCAAAGGATAATTATTACTTTGTCTCCATAAACAAAGTTTGTTGCTGGGCTAAGGTAGTCAATGGTTCGTAGTTCCATTCCTTCTCTTACTGGAATTGCACTAACATCCTTCATTAGTACTTTTGTTTTCATTTTTTTTGCAATTATTTCTTGTCTATATTTTTGGTAAAATATTGGAAAGTTTTTCTCAAAGTGCATTCCGTGTCCGTATGCGATGAAATCTTTTCCTTCGCGCAAGAGATCTCTTATTGCGCTAATAATTCCGCTTTTCCCAGTAAATGTTTCAACAATTACTTGGTTTTCGAGGGTTTTTATTGGGGCTTTAAGATTTTTAACTAATTCTTCTGCGCGTTCTTTCTTATCCTCGAAATAATCCACTAAGTTTTCTGGTGCGGAAGGAGAATAGATCTTTTTGCCATTAACAAGGCTTTCCGAAACGAGTCCTTTTTCTTTTAATTTTTCAATAGTGTCATAGATGTGTGTTCGGTGTCTTCCTGTTTTTTGTGATAACTCAAAAGCCGAAGCACGTCCGAGTTTAACTAGTGTTGAGTATAGCTGTGCTTCTCCTTCTGAGAAACCCAGTTCGAGTAATTGTGTTTGGCTCATTACAGAACTACGAATTTCCTTAATATAAATGTTATGTCCCAAAAAGGACAGCAAAACAATATCTAGTTCGTCTAAAGCGTCCTCTTTATGGATAAAAAAATTGCCGCATTTGGCCTGGTGTTAGTGGTAATTGCGTTGGGCGCATTTTTGTTTTTTAGCCCAAACTTTACTGGTTTGTTTGGGCTTAGTCAAAGTGATTCTCAATTGAAAATTGGGGTTGTTGGAGTGTTGTCTGGATCTGTTGCTTCTAGTTGGGGAATTGATGCGAAGAATGGAATTGAGTTGGCTGTTATGGATGCGAAGCAATTGTATGATTTAAACATAGAGCTAATTCAAGGGGATAGTGCTGCTAAACCTGAAGAAGGCATTAGTGAATTTAAGCGAATTAACGCGATTAATAGTCCGGATGTTTTCATAGTTGAGGCGAGTGCAGTTGCAAGTGCGATTGCCCCTTTGGCAAAGGATTACAATAAACCAATTTTGTTTACTGCAACTGCTGCGGAGAATATTACTTCCGGAAGCGATTTACTTTTTAGGAATTTTTACTTGTGTGAGGACGAAGCACCATTCATGGCAAAGAAAGCAATTGATCTTAATATTCATTCAGTTGCAGTTTTATTCCAACGGGAACCTTTTGGGGAATCTTGTTCTAAATTATTTATTTCGACTTTTGAATCTTTAGGTGGGAAAATTGTTTCAGTGGATAGTTTTTTGCCTACTGAAACTGATTTCAAAACTCAATTATTAAAAATCAAAGATTTGCAAATGGATTCAATTTATGCAGTAGGGTATGAAAACCAAATGCTTGGGATTGTAAAACAAATGGATGAAATGGAAATTAATAAAACAATTCTTGCAGGAAGATTAATTTTTACTCCTGCAATTAGAGATAAAGTAATCAGATATACTAAGGGTAAGAAAGTTTATTTTGGGGGGAATGATTTTTACCTTGACTCAAAAAGTTCAGTAGACTTTACGAAGAGATATTTTGAAAAATATGGAAAAGTGCCTTCTCACGTGGCGGCATATGCGTATGATTCAGTTCTTTTGATAGCGGACGCATATAAAATTTCTCAATCAAAAGGAATTTCACTTGCCACGGCACTTAAAGAAGCAAAAGTTTTCGGAGTGAATGGGGAAATGGAGTTCAATTCAAAAAGAGAAGTTTCTCAACCCGCATATTTACTCACAATAAATGAAAAAGGAAAAGCAGAAATCGTAAACTAGTCTTTTTTTAGCGGGGGCATTTGTCGCCCTCCCGAATTAGTTTAGTTGGATTGTTTTTGAATGAAGCATTTTTGTAAACCTTAACGATTGTTTTTTTAATTGAATAATCCTATTTTGTGCATGCTTAAGATTGAAAACTTAAAGAAATCCTTTGGAGGAGTTTGCGCGGTAAACAATTGTTCCTTTTCAGTTAGTAAGGGAAAAATTACTGCATTAATTGGTCCGAATGGTTCTGGTAAAAGCACGGTTTTTAATTTAATTTGCGGTGTTCTTTCTTCTGATAATGGAAAAATATTCTTGGATGGAAAAGAAATAACAAATAAGTCGGTAAATGAAATTTCTAATTTGGGTGTCTCAAGAGTTTTTCAACAATCCAGGATGTTTTCTAACTTAACAGTAAAAGAAAATTTATTGCTTGCGTTAAGAGAAGGGGATCAAAGTTTTTGGAAGAATTTGTTAGGGTTGAATCGAGAAGATAACGAAACCAAGGTGCTTGAAATACTCAAACTTGTGGGCCTTGAGAGCAAAATTAGTGCTACTTCTAGAGAATTAAGTTTTGGTCAAAAAAGGCTTGTGGAAATATCTCGTGCAATACTAAAACCGCATAAACTTTTGATGCTTGATGAACCTGTTGCAGGGGTTACTCCCCCTATGCGAAAAAAGATTTCTGAACTAATTATTGAACTTAAAAAACAAGGGGAAACTGTTCTGTTAATTGAGCACGATATGCAATTTACTTTAACTCTTGCAGACGAAGTAATAGTTTTGGATGAAGGAAAGGTAATTGCAAAAGGCGTTCCTGCGCAAATAAAGCGTAACAAAAAAGTACTTGAAGCCTATTTGGGCGATTAAAATTAAATTATAATCCTTTTGATTTGTCCTTATTTCATGCGAGCTGGAAGAATTATATTAATTTCTCTTGGTATACTCCTTGTTATTCTTTTTTTTAGTACTTTTATTAATTCTACTCCTAAGGAAGAGATTTTGATTGGAGCAATTCTTCCTCTTACTGGTAATGGGGCTGATCAGGGGCAAGCTCAAGCAAAAGCAGTTCAACTTGTAATTAATGAAGTTAATTCTAAAGGGGGAATTAATGGGCAAAAGGTAGAATTATTGCTTGAGGATAGCAAGGGGGGTAGTGCTCAAGAAGCTCTTATAGCTTATGATAAAATTAAACTTTCTAAAAAACCTTTGGCGATTATTACTTGGGGTTCAGGAGTAGGAATAGCCCTTACAAAGTTAATGAATGATGATAAAATCATTCAAATGGGTGTTGCTACTTCAAGTCAAAAATATTCCACTGCTAATGATTTTACTTTTAGAGTATTTCCTGATGCGCGTTTTGAAGGAGCGTTTGATGCAAATTTTGTATTTAACAAATTGAATATTTCTACTGTTTGTATTATTTACACTCAAAATGATTATGGGGTTGGTTCAAAATCAGCTTTTGAATCCAGTTTTAGTGCGATAGGGGGGAAAGTTAGTTGTGTTGAATCAGTTGATTCTGGTGCAAAGGATGTTCGATCACAGTTAATTAAAATTAAGGAAAAGAATCCTCAATTAATTTTTATGGGAGTTTATCCTTCCGAAGGATCCTCTGTTCTTTCTCAGGCAAAAGAACTGGATTTGAATTCAAAATTCATTGCGACTTCTGCAATTCAAGGTCCTGAACTTTCTGATTTGCCAGTTGATGTTTCAGAGGGATTGCTTGTTTCAATGATGCCTTTTAATGTGGACTCTAATGAGTCATTAACAAAGGAGTTTCGTGAAAGTTATATTGCTGCTTATGGGGTTAAGCCTGCAATGTATGCATCAACGGCTTATGATGGTGCGAGAGTAGTTTTGAGTGCAATTAATTCTTGTTCTCCTAAGTTGGATTCAAATTGCATTAAGAGTGCTCTTTTTGCAGTTCGCAATTTTTCCGGAATAACAGGGGAGATTAACTTTGATACAAATGGGGATATGATTCCTGTGATGAAAATAATGCAGTATTCAAAGAAACAATTTAGTGAGTATGATTTGAACAATTAACTTGAAACTTAACTTAGAGTTTGTTTGGGTTTGTTATGGATTCTAAAAGTGTATTTGACAATCTTGCTAAACTTGAGCATGTTGGGATGAAGCTTGGTCTTGAGCGTATTGTTGCTTGCCTAACCCAACTTCATAATCCTCAAAATAATTTTGACTCCATTCATGTTGCAGGAACTAACGGGAAAGGTAGTACTTGCGCAATGATTGCTCGTGGGCTTCGTGCAGAGGGATACAAAACAGGATTATTTACTTCTCCTCATTTAGTAAAATTCAACGAGCGTATTCAGATAAATGGCGAATTAATTTCTGACGAGAACCTTTTGAGCATTTATTCTGAGTTAAGTCCTTTGTTTGATAAATACCAGTTGACCTTTTTTGAAGCAACAACCGTAATCGCATTTGTTTATTTTGCCAGAAATAAAGTAAATAAAGCAGTTATTGAGGTTGGACTTGGCGGACGCTTTGATGCAACTAATGTTATTTTGCCTAAAGTCAGTGTGATTACTGATATTGGTTTTGATCACGTGCAATATTTGGGTGACACTATAAGTAAAATAGCTTTTGAAAAAGCTGGCATCATTAAGAATAAGGTTCCGCTTGTTGTTGCGAAAGATAACGCGGGCATAAGTACAATAAAAAAAGTTGCAAAAGAAAAGGAATCCAAAATTATTTACTCTCAGCCAACAAAACTTCCGTTGGGGTTGAATGGGGATTACCAGAAGAGAAATGCTTCGTTAGCATCAACCGTTCTTTCTTTTCTTGGAGTTTCAAAGAAAAGTATTTCTTTTGGTTTGAAAAATGTTCTTTGGCCGGCAAGAATGCAATGCGTGGGGGAGGAGATTCTAATTGATGGTGCACATAATCCTTCAGGAGTAAAAGTGCTTTGCAAGGAACTAAAAAAAATTAAGTCCAAAAAAATCCTTATTGTTGGGATTTTGGCAGACAAGGATTATACTGGGATGATTAAACTGTTTTCCAAGAATTCTGATTATATTATTTTTACTGTGCCTAAATCAAGTAGCCGGGCTGCCTCTTCTCAAACTTTGTCTGTTGCTTTACCAAATCTTGTGGTGCCTTTTAAGATTACTTCGGATATTAAAGAGGCTTTGGATAGTGCAATACAAGTTAAGAAATCTTTTTCCAAAAAAAGCACTATTGTTATTTGTGGTTCTCTTTACCTTGCCGGAGAGGCTTTAGCAGAACTTAAAGCTCCTTTGTTTTAGTTAACTTTTGGGCTTAAGTGAAAGTAATAAATACTTTCAAGTTATCTTTCTTTTATGCTTTCAATTAAAAAATTATTTTCGGGATATAATGGGTCTAGGTTTTGCACGGAGTGGATCTTGAGGTTGGGCTTGGGGAGATTGTTGCAATTATTGGGCCAAATGGTTCTGGTAAATCCACTTTGCTAAAAAGTATTTTTAATTTGTGTGATGTTTATTCAGGGAATATTTCTTTTAAGGATAAGGATATTACAAAACTGCCTACTTATGAACTGATTTCTGAAGGGGTTAGTTTTGTTCCCCAAGGAAGACAAGTTTTTTCGGATTTAACTGTTAAAGAAAATTTGGAGATGGGGGCTTTTATTCTAAAGGATAAGGATTTGATTCAAAGAAATTTAAATGATGTTTTTTCTAAGTTTCCTTTTTTAAAAGAAAAACAAAACGATTATGCGTTTACTCTTTCAGGCGGACAACAACAATTACTCTCAATTGGAAGAGCACTTATTCAAAACCCTCAATTGATTCTTTTTGATGAACCCTCTTTAGGGTTATCTCCTTTGGCAATGAAGGAAGTCTTTCAAAAAATTAAACAAATAAGTAATGAGGATGTTTCAATTGTTATTGTGGAGCAGAATGCAAAACAAGCTGCCAAGATTGCTGACAAAATTGTTGTTCTTGAACAGGGAAGAGTTGCTCTTAAAGGTGGAAAAGAATTACTTAATGATAAACGAATAAAAAATATTTACTTTGGTGGAGAATAAAGGACTCAATTTCCTGGACACTCTATTTGCTAACAAAAAATTTGAATAAAATTTAACTAATAGAAACTATTTCTTTTAAGTAAAGTTTGAATATTATTTTTTTTTAAAAAAAGGTTTTGAATGATTGGCTTTTTGCCAACCACTCAATTAAGTTTATTTTTTTGACTATTTCTTTCCAGCTGGTTTTGCTGGGGTTTGTCCAGCTTTTCCAGAACCTGCTGCTGGAGCTGCTGTTCCTTTTGCTCCTGCGGGTGCTGCTGCCGGAGCTCCTTTTGCTCCTGCTGCTGGTGTTGTTCCAGCTGCAGCTGCTGCTGCGCCTTCTGCAACAGTTTCTTCTGCTGTCTTTACTGCTGCAACTACAACTTCTTCTTGTACTTTGCTTGGTAAAGTTCCTAAACTTTTAATATTATTGTGGAATACTACCTCTACTTTTGTAGGGAATTTTGCTTTTGCTCTGTGTAAAGCTAACTTAACTATTTCTTTTTGTGCACTCATGCATAAAACACTGAAAACAGCTTGCCCAGCTCTTACTCTTGCACTTCTTCCAATCGGTACTCCATAATTTTGAGTCATTCCTTGAGATACACGATCAGCACCAGCACCTTGAGCTTGTTTATTTTCTCTCATTATTTGTGATGGGTATATTCTTACTTTCATGAAGTAAGCATCTTTTCCTAAATCTTTAGTTAATTTTCTATTAACTGTTGAACGTACACTTTCAATAGCATTGTCTCTAATATCTAATGATTCTTTTACAACAAGATCCGCAACTGTATCATATTTTAGTAATGGGTTTCCCATGTTGAATTGTCTTGTTTTTAGTTGTGGGGAAGCTCCAATATAGTTCTTATCAGGAACATTAATTGCAATTCTGGTAAATGATCTTTCTTTTCTTGTTTTTCTTGCGTGTCCGCCTGATCCTTTTCTTAGTCTTGTAACATTGTTTCTATAACATCTTGCAGGTCTTATTCCCATTTGTACTCACCAGTAAAAAATAACTAAATTAAAACGAGCTCTTTTCCTTAAAGCCAATTCTCAAATATTTGCCCAAGAAAACGTTTAAAAAGGTTCAGTTGGGCTCTCCAAAGTTAAGGGTTTTTGCTTTAGCCCTTCTCAAATTTGGAGTACATTAGGGTAAATCCAAATAATTGGAATGTGCTTAGGGGGATTAATTTTGAAAAGGAGTGCTTTGTTTAACAACCAACCCAAAGTCGGTTAGAATTGCATTAACTTTCCCATCTTTGCCCAAAACGGGTTTGAAGGAATCTATTGAAATTTTGTATCCGTTTTCAAGTCCAATATTTCGTTGTCGGTATAAATCATCTTCGTATTCTTTACGTTGGGATTGGGAAAGGTTTTCTAAAATATTTAGTCTTGTAACAAGCAATTGGTCTTTCACAATTCTTCTTTTAATTAAACGAATTGTGGGTACAATTCTGATTCCTAATTTCTTCTTTTTATTTAACTCAACTAATCCTTGCATTACCTCAAATTGTTTTCTTGGATTTCTAAAGGAGTATTTTCTTGGGAGTATTGATTGAAATGTTTTAATAACAAATTGTTTTGTTCTTGTTCGGCCATTTTTGGTCAAAGTCAAATTGGCTTCACGAACGATTCCTTCTTGTCCTTCGCCTAATTTTCTTCCGATTTCTAGTTTTGCTCGAATGGGTTTTCTTCCCCCCAAAAATGTTTTAATTGGCATAACTAATTCTCCGCAATAAGTATTGTTCATTTGGAGAATTAATATGTGTTGGTCGATAAAAAATTAGAATAAATTATTGCTTACTTATTAAGCAGGGCAAGGGAGTTGAACCCCTCTAATTCCCTCTGCAGGGGAATGCATAACCGCTTTGCTAGCCCTGCAACGATATTGCGTTGCATTCTGTATATTCCGTGCTTTGCCCGGTAGTGTTACTCTTACAAAAAATACCTTCCATTTCTTTTAAAAGGTTGCTGAAACAAGTAATTTTTTTGATTAAAAGCAGCCGTGGTGAAGTGGTATCATGTAACCTTCCCAGAGCCTTAATTAAGGCTCGCGAAATGGCTATCTTCGCGCTGAAGCGCTCGATACCCAATAGCGAAAAATGAAATTAGGTTGAGCTCCGGGTTCAATTCCCGGCGGCTGCATTGTGTTTGCCCAATTTTTTGGTTAAGAAATTATTATATAGCTCTTGTGCGGTGTTTTTTGTATGGCTGAGGAAACCAGATTTGATTATCGTGTTTTTCTGTTGCCTGAGTCAATTTCAATCTTAATTTACAATTTGTTCTTCTTAGCCATAGCTTTTTTCTTTAATTACAGTGTCTCAGAAATGCTTGTCGGATTGCTAATTGAAGGAGTTCTAATTGCTGTTATTTTTTGTTTGGTTCCTCTTCTTTTTCAAAAAGTCACTATAGAAAACTATCGGCGTGTTTTGACTAATGTAAATTGGGATTCAAGATTTTCAAGAGTTTTTGGGGTGGCAAAAGTTTTCTTTATCTCAATTTTCTTCACAATATTATTTTTTTGTATTGATTTTGGGTTGGTGCTCATATTTGCAAAAGGTGTGATAAGTGAAACATTTTTTAACTCCACAGGATTTTATGCACTTATTCTAGTTCTGCTTATTGGGGTTGTAGTGAATTTAATTTTTGCTTTAGCCCCATTTTCAAGAAAGAAAATTGTTTTGAGTTATTATTACATGACAAATAGTGCTAGTGTTTATCTAATATTTTTTATGCTGTTTGTCATAATTTCGATGTTGTCTATTTGGGTAATTTGGATTGTTCCTTGGATTGTAAATTATGTTACGCCGTTATTTTTATTCTTATTAATTTTATCAAGATATTTAATGGCCATTATGTCTGCCAACAAGAAATATTTTGAACTTGATAAGGAATAATCATTTTTATGAAACAAGTAGAACGGATGCGAATGCATTCAGCTTCAAACAACCAACCACAAAATGCTAACCAAAAGGAAAAGATTCCTAGGCGTGCTGCACTTTTATCTAAATTTCTCAATTAATAGTTAAATATTAAGGTTTTGTTTGATAATGATTGTTATGGATGAAGCAAAAGTAATCAAGGCCTCTGAAGAGTTCTTTCGGGCGAATATTCCTAAGAGCAGGGTAGCTGAGAGTTATATTCGTCAAACTATTTGGTCAAGAAATTATGCTTTAAAATTAGCAGAAATCTATAGTGCTGATAAATTTGTTTTGGAAGTTAGTGCGTATTTGCATGATATTGGCGCGGACGTTGGAGAATCTCATCCTTCGAAGAGTGCAAAAATGGCAAAAGAATTTTTATTAAAATTAGAAGTCCCTAAAGCTAAATTAGCTCAAATAACTTCTTGTATTTCTAATCACAAAACTGGTGCAAAAACTTATGCCGTTGAAGAAGATATTTTGCAAGATTCTGACGCATTAGTATTTTTGGAAGACACTTACAAAGTTTTTTTAGAGAAACAAAAAAAGAAATCTTCTGAAGAGCAAGCAAGAAAGAATACTGTGAAGAAAATTAAAACTATTTTGGATAGTATTCATACGGATGGCGCAAAGAAACTTGCGCTCGAACTTTTTAATAAAATCCCATCTACGCTTAGGGTGGAATAATGGATAAGGTTGTGCAGCTTAAATCTAAACTCTCCGAGCTCTACAAAGATGCTTCTTGTGAGCATGATTTGACTCATGTTTTAAGAGTTGCATATTTTGCAAAAATTATTGGGGAAAAAGAGGGGGCAGATCTTAGTGTCTTAATTCCTGCGGCGTATCTTCACGATATTGCTCAAAGAAAGTTTACTCATGCAACTACTCGAAAAACTCATGCGGTTCTTGGAGCAAATGAAGCGAGAAAGATTTTAACTGAAATGAATTTTGATAAAGTGGATGAAATTTGTTCTGCAATTATGCAGCATAGTCATAGTAGTCCAACGGATGAAAAAGAAACTCTTGAAGGGATTTGTTTATTTGATGCAGATAAATTAGATTCAGTAAGTATTGTTGCGGTTGCGAGGCATTTACAATTAATGGCGCTTGAAAAAAACTTGAATATTGTTGATGCATGCAAAACTTATTTAGAAGCTGAAAAAGAGATTAAGTTAAAGACAAAAACAGCTAAAGGATTGGATGTTAATAGGTCTGAAGCAATTGAATTATGTGAAAAAATAATCCGCCAAGGAACTGTTAAAGAATAATCTAATTATTCTTCTTTAGGTATTCCGGCTTTTTTGAGCAGGGCGTTCATTCTTTTTAGAGTTTTTCCTTCTGTTTCTCCATTTTCAATTCTTTGTTTAAAAAAAGTGTATCTTCTTACAATTTCTAGGCGCGCAGCTTCTGAAACAATTTTATCATTTACAATTCCTTTTTTTGCCATATTAATTCCCATGTCAGTTGGGGACATGTATTTGTGCATGTAATTATCTTTTGGAACAAATTGAGAGGTTATTTTTTTCAAAAGATCAAAGTTTTCAATATCTCTATTGTAATTTACTGATTTTATCCAGTATGCTTTTTCATGTCGCAAATCGTACATGTTTTTGTCCCCAAGATCTGCAGTTGCTGCTTCATATGCAATGTTCACTGGGTGATTAATTGGTAAGTTCCAAATGGGGAATGTTTCCCATTTAGCGTAACCTGAATTTATTCCTTGCTTATCGTCCTGGTAAATTTGGGACATGCACGTGAACATTTTTCCGCTTCCAGCTCCTGCGCCGGTTACTGCAATTATTTTTCTAGTTGTTTTAATCCAGTCCTGCGATTCAAACCCTTTCGGTCCGAATACCTTTTTCAAATCATTTGGGTATCCTTTGATTTCTTTAGTGAAAAATACTTTTCCTCCTGTTCGTTCAACTTTCTTCTTTAGGGCGAGTGCTCTTTTTTCTCCATTAAATCTGCAAACAACTATTCCTAAAACTTTTATTCCTTTTTTCTTAAGCACATTTGTTTCCTTTATTGCGAGTTTGTCAAGAGTTAGTCCAGTATCGCTCCAAGTGCATTGTTTTTCAAGTTCTTTAGCGTTAATACAATAAAGCACTTCTAAATCTTTCTTAATGGATTTTAGTAATTTGATTTTGTTTTCTCCGTCATATCCTGGAAGTACGCGAGAGGCGTGTCCATCAAAGAGCAATTTGCCCCCAATCTCAAGGTAAAGTTTAGAGAATTTGTTGCAGCGTTCCAAAATAGCGTTAGTTTGTGCCACAAAATATTTTTTATTGTCAAATCCAGTTTTTTGCAAGGAACTCACTAATTGGTTAAGGAGTTTAGTGTTATTAAATAGTTTTGCCCTTATATTTTTATGATTTCTAGACGAATGAAGCCTCGTTTTGCATTTGCAAATCAAGTGGCGGCTTCTCATTTTGATCATGCGCCGTTGTCATTCAAAGTAACCACTAACCCTAATACTGCTGAACGCGCTAGAAAAAATCAAACAAAGTGGACAAAAAAGCGAGTTGGACGAATTCCTCTTGAGTGGATGGCCGGGGCTAGCATTCCTTTGAATAAATCTGGAAGAAAAGCGTTGCTTTACATTGGCAAAAAGAATCCGATGGCAAGAGCCGAGAATCAACCAACAGCAATTGATCAGGAAATGACTGCTTTTCATGAGTTGTTTCACGGATATTTTTTGCGGTACAGGCGAGCTATCGGTAAGAAGTTTTCTCTTTTAGGTAGTGAACTTGCTGCGCATATCGCGGAATTAGACTACATGTCAAAAGTGGATTCTGAGGGATATCGAAAAGAAATAATTAATCCACGCTTGGATTTTGCAAGTATTGATTCAATTTTTGCTGACGGGTTAGCGATAGTGATTCACAAAGAGTTTGGTTCTGTTCAGCGAGCCAAAATTTTGGATGAAATAAAAAATGGCGACTTTTCTTCTAGGAAGGCGGTCATCAAGTGGCTTGTTAGATTGTTGCAACAGAAAGATTCGCAAAGCAGGTATCTTCTTGAATTTCAACGGTACCTTGAACGAAAATGATTCATTTAAATCATAGTTTTTTTCTCTTTAATAGTAGCGAATTTGTAACAACACTAACTGAGCTTAGTGCCATTGCTCCGCCCGCTATTATTGGAGACAATAATATTCCGAATGGGTAATACAGTACTCCTGCTGCTATTGGTATTCCTACTACATTGTAGAATAATGCCCAAAACATGTTTTGTTTTATTTTGCCTATTGTGAATTTGCTTAATTTGATTGCTTTGGCTACATCATTCAAATTGTTTTGCATTAGTACGATGTTTCCTGTTTCCATTGCAACATCAGTTCCGGAACCCATTGCGATTCCTATGTCCGCGATTGCAAGTGCTGGTGCATCATTAATTCCATCTCCAACCATTGCGACTTTGTATTTTCCATTCTCTTGTAATTTCTTTACGTAGTTTGCTTTGTCTTCGGGTAGTACACTAGCAAAGATGTTTGTGATTCCTGCTTGTGCTGCAATTGCTTTTGCAGTTCGTTCATTATCTCCAGTAATCATGTAAACTGTGATTCCTAGTTTTTCAAGTGCCTTAACAGCTTCTCTGCTTGTGTCTTTTATTGCGTCTGCAGCAGCAACCATTCCAATTAATTGTTTTGAATCTGATAGCAGCATTACTGTTTTTCCTTCTCTTTCCATTTCTTCCATTTGCGTTCTTGAACCGGAAATATTAATTCCTTCTCTTGTCATTAGTTTGGTATTTCCGAGAAAATATTTCTTTCTGTTAAGTTCAGCACTAATTCCGTGTCCTGGGATTGCTTTGAAATGTTTAACTTCACTTAACTTAATTTTTCCAGCTCTTGCTTTTTCTACTATTGCATCTGCTAAGGGGTGTTCGCTTGATTTTTCTAAACTTGCTGCAATTTCAAGTACTTTATTTTCAGTAAACTTTCCAATTGAAATAATATTTGTTACCTCAGGAACTCCGTTTGTTATTGTCCCTGTTTTGTCAAATATTACATACTTTAATTTGTGAGCGGTTTCTAGTGCATCTCCGCCTTTAATTAATATTCCACTTTTTGCACCCATTCCTGTTCCAACCATAATTGAAGTTGGTGTGGCTAGTCCTAGTGCGCAAGGGCAAGCGATAACTAATACCGCAATGCTTGTTAGTAGTGCGAAAGATAGCCCCATGCCAAACACAAAGTACCATGTCAAGAAGGTTGCTATTGCGATTAAGATTACTGCCGGAACAAAGATTCCTGAGATTGTGTCTGCGTATCTTTGGATTGGTGCTTTTTTTCCTTGTGCATCATCAATTAATTTAATGATTTGTGCAAGGGTGGTATTTTCTCCTACTTTTGTAGCTTTGAACTTAAATGTTCCGTGTTTGTTTATCGTTCCTGCGCTTACGTTGTCTCCAATCTTTTTTTCAATTGGAATACTTTCCCCAGTAATCATACTTTCATCAATTGAAGAATACCCTTCAATTATTGTTCCGTCAACTGCTACTCTTTCCCCGGGTTTTACAAGGATGATATCTCCAACCTTGATATCGTCCACTGCAATTTCAAACTCTTTTCCATTTTTTATTATAATTGCATTTTTTGGAGTAAGATTCATTAGTTTTTTGATTGCATCGCTTGTTTTGTTTTTAGCTATTGCTTCAAGCCATTTGCCAAGTACAACGAGTGTAATTAGTATTGCGCTTGTTTCAAAGTATTGTCCTGCCATAGGATTAAACAAAATATTATACAAACTCATTGCATATGCTGCGCTTGTTCCCACAGCAATTAATGTGTCCATGCTTCCTGTTTTGTTTTTTAGTGCATTCCATGCTCCTAAGTAGAATTGTTTCCCTACAATGAATTGCACCGGGGTAGCAAGAGCAAACAGTATGAATGGTAAATATGGTATTTCTACTCCTAGTGGCATTAGTACCATTCCTAGTATGAAAGCTGGAAGAGTAAATGCGAGACTCAAAAAGAACGTATTCTTTATGCTGCGTAGTTCTTCTTGTTGCATTTTACTTTGTTTTTCTGCGTTCATTCCATCAGTTAAAACTGTGGCGCCGTATCCTGCGTTTTTAACGGTTAAAATTAAATCACTCTCTGCAATTTTTTTATCATCATATTCTATTGTTGCTTTTGAAGTTGAAAAGTTTACATTCGAATCTTTTATTCCTTCTTTTTTCTTTAAGTTTTTGTCAATTATTATTGCACAACTAGCGCAGTGCATGCCGCTTACTTGTAATGTTACTTTTTTCATAGTTTACCACCAATTTTATATTCCTTAGAGTATTAATTTCCACCGCAAGTCATTGCTCCGCCGCCCCCGCATCCGCAACCACCAGTTTTCTTAGGCGCGGTAGCAAGATCTGCAGTTGCTTGTTGTTGTGCTTGTGCTGTTATTATTACTTTTCCAGTTGAATCCACTCCAACATCCTCTCTTACTACAAATGTTCCTTGTATCATTCCCATCCAGCAACTCCATTGTATTACTCCAACTTTGTCTGGAGTGAATTCTATTGTTTGTTCTCCTTGTTTAATACTAAAGTTGAGGTTGTATGCTGGAACATTTATTCCACTATTACATCCGTTTAATTCTTTTCCATTAATTATCCATTTAACTGGAACTCCTTTTTTCAGAACGAAACTGTTTGGCAACCATCCTGCATTAGTTACATCCATGTGAATCACTTGAAATGGAGACTCAACCTGTGTTGTATTAAGTGTAGCTGGGGTTGTTGTGTTTATTCCTGCTCCGAGTATGTTGTTAATTGAATTTATTCCAATTGCGTTTCCTGTTAGTGCAAGACCGTTATTAATCATTAATAGTCCCATTAGGAGTACTATTACTCCGGACACTCTAACAATTTTGTTTTGCATTGCATGGCTAATAAACGAAGCAAATATCCCAAATCCCATCATCGGGATTAGTGTTCCGATTGCAAATGCAAATAGCATTGCTCCCCCAATAAGAAAACTTCCGCTTGTTGCTGCCAAAACATACATTGCTTGTAAGGGCCCGCATGCAATAAATAATCCATTCATGAGTCCAATCATTAGGGGATCACTATCATTTGATTTTAGTGGTCCGATTTTTAGTTTGTCAAATAATCCTTGGGGCAGACTGAACTTTCTAAGGATTGGGAAAATGTTTAGCATTTTTAATCCAAAGAGAATTAAGAATAATCCTGCTATTATTGCCACAATTGCTCTAAGTTGTGGAGTGAATACAAACAAACTTCCAATTAGTCCAAATATTCCTCCAATTATAGTGTAAGATAATATTTTTCCTAGTGCGTATTTTGAATGAAGGGATAAATGTAATCCGGTGGGATTTTCTTTTCTTGCTTTTGCAGTGTAACTTAGTACAAATGCTCCGCACATTCCAATACAATGAAATCCTGTTAATAATCCTACAAAGAATATTAGTACTACGCTTGTTTTTGCGTCAAGTTGGGGTATTGATACATTCATGCTTCCTAGTGTTGCATTTACTGCAATGTATGCAAATATGATTAGAAGTAGTGCTAACCCTCCGAGTACAATGTAACTGAAGTTTATTTTATTGCCCGCTTTTTGCTCTTGGATTTCTTCTGCTTGGTATCCTGCAGCTTGGATTGTTTCAAGTATTTTTTCACTAGCAATCTTATCGGGGTTGTATTGGACTATTGTTTTTCCTTTAGAGTACTCTGCTTTTACATTTGTTATTCCATCTAAATTTTGTAATGACTTTTCTATTATCTTTTCACAGCTTTCACAAACCATATTGTTTGTTTTGAGTATGAGCTTTTTTGAGCCCTTGTCTTGTTCTTCTTGGATTTTCATTTACATCAACCTTCCGAGTATTATTTCTTAATTTTGTATCCTGCTTCTTCTATTCCTTTTTTGAGCTCGTTAATATTTGTTTTTTTATCATCATAATCTACTGTAATGCTCCCTTTTTGAAAATCCCCTTTAACTTCTTTCACGGCCTTGTTTTCCTCTAGTTCCATTTTTATTAATGCAACGCAGCTGTTGCAATGCATTCCATCTACCTTAAAGTTTGTTATCATAATCATTCCTCCATTAATTCACTAACTTTGCAGGGTATGATTGGAACACTCCTGCCGCCAATATGTGTTCTTGTGTTATTTTTGTTGGATTAAAGGTTATTTGAAATGTATTCCAATTGCTTGGGGTTATACTATTTACCCCATTTAGTTTCTTCACTTCGCTTAATATTAATGAAGTGTGCCCTCCGCAGGGTATTTGTACTTGTATTGTAATTGTCTTGAAGTTTCCCTCTAAAGACAGGTTTTGTACTCCAATGCCGCTGGAAGCGGATGCAACTTGGGGGGTCACGTTTTTCACTTGGGGTAAACCGCTTCCGGAATTTGTTAGCATTGGAAACACAAAAAATAAACTGATTAATACTATTGCTCCTAAAACCAGTAATTGGGGGATTGGGAATTTTTTGTTTAAAGTTTTTTCTTTAGTCTCTTGGCTCATTGTTCTTCACCTCTGCCTTTGGGGCATGTACATATTGGTACTGAAACCATACATATGAATTAGTGAAACCAAGGTTGCAGTACTTTTTTTGAAGTGTTTTTCTCCAAGATTATATTTTTGGGTGTTTTTACCTATGCGATTAAAAACACTTCACCTAATTACTATTGCATGGATGTTAAGTTTGATTTATCAAATAAGAAAACTATTGCAGGGTTAATTGGATTAATCTGTATTGTTGCATTAATCATTTACTCTCCAACTTTAATCTCTCTTACAAATCCCCAAGTGTGTACTATTGACGGAGTATGTCAACACGAGCAAAGAGTAATTCTTCTAACGGATCTTATTCCTGTTTTCATTTTGATTGGAATTGTTATTGGGGCAGGAGTATTCTTTTTTATGAGCTCAAGGCTTGAATCCAAAGAAAAAGATTTAACAAAAATTACTGATACTTTGGTTGCTTTCTTAAACAAAGACGAAAAGCTTGTAGTAAAGAAACTAATAGAAAATGACGGTAAGGTTTTGCAAGCAGAGATTACTCGAATAGAAGGCTTGGGTAAAGTTAAGAGTCATAGGATTACTCAAAGATTACTTGACAGAGGGGTAATTGAAGTTGAAGGGTTTGGAAAAACTAATATGATTAAACTAAATAAAGGGATTAAGGATGTTTTGCTAGGGCCAAAGAAATAATACAAGTTCTGGTTTCAACTCTCCTTTCTTAGTTTTTTTTCATAATTAGTGTGTTTTTTATCTGTTTCTTTAAAGGATTTATTTTATGTTTGAGCCAAATTGTGTGGTAGTTTTACTTGCTCCAGAACTTACACTAAAGAGTGCTGCAGTAAGAGCCTTTATGCAAGCAAGACTTAAGAAAAATATTTTACTTTGCCTAAAAAACAAAAATGTTCCTTTTTCAAAAATGGTTTTTATGGGTGGAAGATACTTGGTGTATTCTACGGATCCCATGAGTGCAGTTTCTGTTCTTGAAAAATGTTTTGGAGTTCATGCTTTGTATTTGGCTCAGGAAAGTAGTTTTTCAAATTTAGAAGAGATTGCAAAAAAAGCCGCAGATGTTTCCATGGATTCTATTAAGGATGGGACTTTTGCGATTAGGGGAAAGAGTTTTACTAAAGAGTTTAGTTCAAAAAAACTTGAAGAAGAACTTGGTGGGGCGCTTCTTGACGCACATTCCTCTCTTAAAGTAAAACTAAAAAACCCTGAACATGAACTTTATTGTTTGACTCACAAGGATAAAGCAATTTTTTATTTTAAAGAACTCCCTGCCGCAAGAGGGATGCCTCTTGGTTCGCAAGGTCGAGCAGGGCTAATTGTGGATAATTATGAAAAAAAGGATTTGGTGAAATTAGGCCTTTTACTAATGCGAACGGGGTGTTGTTTGATTGTGGTGGGTTCAAAGGAATACGAAATTAAAGAACTTGAAGAATGGAATTCTTACCAGCGTCTTAAATTTGCCCCATTTGCTAGGGCAAAAGAGTATTATTCTCATGAAGGAATACGTGCTTTCTTTTCTCCAGCAAGAACTGTTTCTGAGGCAAATAGGGATTCAGAATTAATTGGAGTAAAGGTTTTTGCGCCGTTTTTGATTGATTAATTCTTTTTGCTTTGGCTTAGTAATTTAACCTTTTTGTCTTACATTTATTGTATGCTTCTTGGAATATTTTCTGATACTCATTTAGGGTTTGGCTCTGATGATAGGTTTGAAGAAGCTTTTGCTCGTTTTAAGGAAGCCTTGAGTATTTTCAAATCAAGAAATGCTGATTTTATTTTACATGCAGGGGATCTCTTTGATGAGGCAGTTCCCGAACAGGAAGTTTGGAAGAAAGCGTTTGAGTGCTTTGCAGAAAACAATGGTGCTTTAACTGAAATTAAAAAACATCAAATCAGCGGGACAACAATAGCTCACGTTAAAGGAAAACCAATTATTGCGATTCATGGAACTCATGAATTTAGAGGAAAAGATTTTACTAACGCAATTGCAATCCTTGAGGAAGCTAATTGTTTGGTTCATTTACATGCAGGGCATGTGGTGTTAGAAAAGAATGGGGAAAAGGTTTTCATTCACGGTCTTGGAGGAGTTCCAGAAAAACATGCTAAAGAAGTTTTGGAAAAATATTCTCCAAAGCCAATTGCTGGCGGAACTAATCTATTAATGCTTCATCAATCTTTCAAAGAGTTTTTGCCATTTGATGAAGATGAATCAATTGCCTCTCTTTCTCTTGCGGATCTTCCTAATGATTTTGATTTAATTATTGATGGGCACTTGCATTGGAGTAATGAACAAAAACTTGAAGGAAAAAGATTCCTTTTAACTGGTTCCACTATTTTTACTCAAATGAAAAAACTTGAAGGTCAACATGAAAAAGGAGTTTTCATTTTTGACACAAATACAAAAACCCTTGATTTTATTCCATTTTCTTCTCCAAGAAAACTTTTCTATGAAAAAATGGAATTTAAGAATGCAAAACCTGAAGAGGTAATTGCAATGGTGAATTCCAAGTTTAAGGAAATTGAAAATCTTTCATTTGACAAAAAACCTTTGGTTCGGTTTAAGTTGTGTGGAACCCTTGCGAAGGGGTTTACTCAAAGCGATGTTTCTTTTAGTGTTCCCACTTGTGCAATTTTTTCTATTTCAAAAGAATTTAGCGTGGAGAATTTTGAAAAGAAAATTCAACAGCTTAAGGCAATTCAAATGGAAAAAAAGAGTGTTATTGATTTTGGAATTGATATTTTAGAAAAGAATGTTGAGGAAGCAAAATTAGTTAATTTCCAAACTCGAAGATTATTTGATTTGCTTTCCATTGGAGAAATGGAGAAAGCAGAGAGTGTTTTACTAAATGCTGAAAAGTGATTCTGAATGATTAGGTCTGGAAGATATATGCGGATTGCTCCGGAGAAACAAGCTGGTATTCATGTTGCTTTTGGTGAGGCTGCAAAATTTCCCACTCTTACTTCTATTGCAAGGCATTTTGGGGTTAGTAAGAATACTGTGAAAGCTTATTTGACTCGGTTAGTTGAAGAGGGGAGTGTGTCTGAAAAGAATCATCTTTTGTTTTCAACAAGAAAAAATACTGCTGCAACTTTTTCTAGACTTGTACAGCGGAGAAAAGATATGCGTTTATTTTTACAAGCATGTGTGCGAGAAGAAACCCCTGTTTCAGTTAATCTTTTAGTAAGAAAATTTGGTGGGGAAAAGAAAGTTGCAAAAGCAATGATTGATGCGATTAACAAAGAATTGGCTGCGAAAGGCAAGCCTCTTTTAAGAAGATTAACTGTTGCAGACCAGAATTAAAGTGCTTGAGTAATCTAAGGTAAGAAGTCTTTGTTTCTAATTTTTTCTGGTAAATAATCTGTTGCAACGAATTCAAGTCTTTTGTTTGCTAAAGCTTGTTGTTCGATTCTTACTTTCATGTCAAGTGCTTTCTTTAGCTCTTCTTGCCATTCTTTGTTTTGGAACCATGGGTACGCCATCATTTCTTTTGCTCTCTTAATGTCTCCATCAGTCATTCTTTCTGTTACTGATTCTAGTTTGTAATTTTTAATGTCTTCAAGAGTCATTCCTACGTATTTTGCGTCCGGAACTGACATGAATTCTGAGTGTGCTGCAAGAGCCATACTTCCTTGTTTTATTACTGAGTAAATGTACCATCCGTATGGGTCCCCATCTGTGAAAACAATTGTTGGTAAATCTAGTTCGTTATGAACTCTGTGAACTAATCTTCTTGCTCCTCTTGCTGCTTGTCCCCCAGTTCCGATTAGAATACATTTATTCTTCTTAGGGTATCCTTCTTCAATTAGTCTTTCAAATATAGCTTCTGTTTCGCATACTAGTAAGTATTCAGCGTTTGAATCCACGATTTCAATTTCTTCAGGTTCTACTCTTGACATTATACTCCATCCGCCTCTTCCAAGTTTTGATGCATTGAATTTATCGTTGTGGTGCATTCTATCAAGTAGTGTAATGTCTCCGTAAAGTGTTCCTTTTGGATTAGCGTGTAAGTTTAGTTTTTCTCTAATTGTATCCACTGAGTGTTCAAGATCAACTATTATTGGATCGGATTCATCCTGTCCTTCAAAAGTGTTTTCTTTTGTGTCGGCAACTGTGTGTTTTAATTCGTAATAAATTTCACGAATAGAAGCGGTTTTGTTGTGTTCTAAGTATTCTCTTGTTTTTGCCATTATCATGTTTGTTTGCATGAACTTTCTTGCGTGTGCAGTATTCAAAAATGTTCTAGTAACTTCTTTTTCTCCTAGTTCTAAGTATCCTTTGTTTTCATCCCAAACAACGTTTGCTTTTCCTCGTTGCATTGTAGTAAATTCAGGGTCTTGTAATTTGTTGATTTGTCCAACCATGCTTTCGGCTGTTTTTTTGATTCTGTCAGCTATTTCTTTTGGAGAAACTTTTTCAGTTGTCTTTGAATCTCTTCGTCCTTTTGCACTCATAAAAACACCGTTTATTTAATAAAATTCATTTCTTTGCTTTATCCTCTTTTCCCTTATCATCCTTTTTGTCGTCTTTAACTTCTTTTGCTTTTTCAGGTTTTGGTTTTGTAACAAAACTATTATCATCATCTTTTAGTGCTTTTTCTGTTCTTGCTCTTTCTGCTTCATCAGCTACTTCATCTATCTTTAATTTAGCAACAACCATTTTTTCCATTTTCTCTTTAAGTCCTGCTTCGTTTGCTTTAGTAATTGTGCTTAAAGCTTTGCAAATTTCAGGGATATATTTGTAGAACATTAATCTCTTTTGTTGATTTTCAGCTTCTCTTCTCTTGTGTGCTATATAAATTCCTGCTTTTCTTCCTGTTTGCATTAAAGCTAAACGGATTTCTTCTAGTACTTCTTCTTCATCAGCGATAGCTTGTTTTCCTGCTCCTGTGTATGGTATGTGTACTGAAATAAAATTAACAAATACCGTTACTGGTGCTGTTTCAACATCTTTAATATCGTATCTCTTCCAATCAACTGTTTGTACCGCTTTTGTTAGTGCACAGTTTCCTGTATCAAATAGTAAAGGAACTCTGTTTGCAAATCTCATTATGTCCATTGATGTTTGGTCTCCAACTTTCTTTCCAGCGTTTCCACCATAAGCAATTGCAATTTCTACTTGGAATGGATATCCTCCAGCGTAAACACTTGGTTTTCTTGTTAAAACAGTTAAGAATTCTGGTTGGATAATACTTTGTAATGATTTTCTAATTTGGTCTTCTCCGATTGGTCTTAGTGCATCAGTTGTTGGTGCGATAAAATCAATTGCTTTGAATGCTTTAACGATTTCTTCACTTTCTTCCCAACTTAAAGTTTTGGGGTCTTTATTCATGTCAAAGTGTACTCTTTTTTTTACTTCTTCAATTCCTTTTGCACCCATTCTGTCAAAATCATTTGATAAAAATGAAGAAACTGTTCTTCCCTTTGTTGTTTTGCAGTAAGATAAAATATCATCCACTGTAGTTCCCTTTGGGTGTGGTTTTATTTCTTCTGGTCTTTCTGGTAAAACATTGTGTGTTCTTTTGAAAACAAATTTTTGTCCCATTGGATCTCTAAAAGATAATTGTGCGTGTGGGTTTGCTATTGCTGTTCTTCGTAAATATTCTAATGCTCCTTGGTCACTATCTCTGTATAATACTCCTTTGAATTTTGCTTGAACACTAGTTCCGTGGAATTCTTTATCAAGTTCTTTTAAGTTTTGGAATTTTGGTTCATTCATTTTTGGATCTATTGTAAGTTCTAGTGCAATTGGTTTTCCTTCTGCTTTTCCTGTTATTACTTTTGTTGGTTTTCCTGTTGTCATTTGTGAGAGCATTGTACATCCTGCTGCTCCGATTCCTTGCTGTCCTCTTGATTGCATATTTCTGTGGAATTTTGTTCCAGCTAAAAGTTTTCCAAATGCTTTTCCAACATTTTCTTGAGAAATTCCTGGGCCATTATCAGTAACAGTTACTTCGTAGTATTCTTCTCCAAGTTCATCAATCTTAACATCAATTGTTGGAAGTATTCCTGTTTCTTCGCAGGCATCAAGAGAATTAGTTACATATTCGTGAACAACCATTGTTAGTGTTCTTACTTTTCCGTAAAGTCCAATCATTTGCTTGTTTTTCTTAAAGAATTCAGCAACTGAATGTTCTTTGAATTCCTTTTCCAAGTGGTCTGCAGCACTTTCATCTGCTTTTTCTTTAGGTTTTTTTTCGTCAGACAATTTGTTCACCAGGTTAAATAAAGGCAATACTAACACCAAGAAAGCCCAAAAGGTTTAAAAGCCGAATCACTTGTTTTGGTCAAAAAAGGGCCAAAAAGGAGGTGTTCTATTGAACTATTTGACTTTTTTTATTAAAGTTCGAATCTTTCTCTTCTTCCGCGTCCGTCAAGGAACATTTCCATTGTTTCGTGTTTTGCTCCGTTGAGTAGCATTTCAACTGCTTCTACTGCTTGAGCAATTTCTCCAGATAAGCCGATTATTGCAACTGTTTTTCCTTGTACTGAAAGTAAACAGTGCGTTTTTTTCTCGATTTCTGTTCTTGCGGTTCCTTCTTTTCCAATTACTCTTCCTCTTTTTGCCTTTTGAGAGGAAGAATTTTTTCCAGTGTAATCAGTAATGTCAATTATTTTTAGTAAGTAGTCATCTTTGAATAAAGTAAAAGCTCTTTCTGGAGAGAATCCTCTTGCGATAGCTTTGATTACATCAAGTGCTTTGAAATATTCTTCCCCTTCTCCTTCTACAATTACTTCTCCATCCTCAGAATTTATCTCTATTTTAACTTTAGTTAGCTTTTGTATTTTTTTCTTAGTAACTCCGCTGGGGCCGATTAATGCTCCTATTCGGTCTTCTGGGATTCTAACTATTTCTTCCATACATGAATAAGTGATTCAGAACCTTTAAATAATTGCGCAAGTAGCATAAACTCGCTAGTTTGTAGTAGTTGCAAAATATTCAATTTTTGAGTTTGTTTAAAACCATATTTTTTGACAATCCTTTTGCGTTCTTGTTTTTGCAAGTTTTGTGTTTTAATTTTTTCCAAATTACGAATCTCGCCCGCGGATTTCGTTTACGAAACTCGTATCAAATGTACGAATTGTTACATCTAATTTGTAATTTCCTTTTTAAATAACATAAATTAAATGTAGTTATATGTTTGAAAGTGAGGAAAGTTTTAGCTTTTTTGGTAAGCAAGCTATAATTTATAATGATGGAAAAATTCCTGCCTACTCCGATGATATTGCACATTCAAGGTTATTCAAAACGGTGTTGAATAAATTTTTGGAACAATTAAAATCAAAAGAATCTTCTTTATTAAAAATTTTTCCAAATGACATAAACGAAAAGGAACTATTGTTTTTACTTCAGCAATTAGCAAGGTATCAGAAAACTTATGTTATTCAAAATAATCCTCATCTTGAAGTGTATTTCAAAGATTTGCCTTTGCTTAATAGGTTTGTGGAAAGTTTGTACGATTATTGGAGGAGTTATGAACGATTTTTTGTTTGTTACTCTGATGAACTATTGATGACTCCCTATCATGAACGCCCTTATGCTACTTTTAATTCAACAGTTGAATCATTAAATAATTTGGTGAGAAAATTATACCGGGACATTTGTGAAAATATTACCCATACTCATCCCAATGTTTACCGTCAAATTCCTGCTGCGGTTCAAGTGGGGTTAATTGTTGTTGAAGAAGAAATAAAACTTCCCGCACCCTATACAAAACTTTCAAAGGTAAACTTCATTAAGCAAGTTTTAATTGAACCTCCTTTAATTATTGATCCTCCAATGAATAAGCGTAATGGGGAGTTTGAGCGAATTAACGTTAATCCAATTGATTTTATTGAAGAATTAAAAGAAGAAGATTGGTTGTGTTATCCTGCGCAAGTCGGGGAACTTGTGATTCATGTTTATGTGAATAACAAATTTATTGGTTTGGGCACTGCTCTTGCAAATTTATTTGATCTTGCGACTGAAAAGCAATTAAAGAAAAAACCCGATGCAGTTTTCCTTTATGGTGTTCCTGCGAGTGTTGCAAAAAAAATTAGTAATGAACCAACAGTATTTTTTGATGATCAAAAAAATGAGGTTCTTGTGGGATCTGTTCCTGAGGGGGATGAATTTGCTTACTTTGGTTATTTGAAAAAAATGATGCTTACTCTCCATAATGCAATAATGATGAAAAGAGGAAGATTGCCAGTTCATGGGGCAATGGTAAAAATTAATCTAAAAGATAATAAATCCGCAAACATTATTTTTATGGGAGATACAGGCGCAGGTAAATCAGAATCTCTTGAGGCGTTTAGAAAACTCGGGGAAGATTACATTAGGGAAATGACAGTTATTTTTGATGATATGGGTAGTTTAGGAATTGAAAATGGGAAAATTAAAGCATATGGCACTGAGACTGGTGCATTTGTTAGACTTGATGATCTTAACCCAGGATTTGCATTTGGTAATATTGATCGTTCAATAATTATGAGTCCTCAAAAGAAAAATGCTCGAGTTGTAATTCCAATTACTACGCTTGAAGAAATACTAAAAGGTCAAAAAGTGGATTATTTCTTGTATGCAAATAATTACGAAGCAATTGATGAAGCTCATCCAGTGCTTGAAGTATTTAATTCTCCTGAAGATGCGATTGAAATATTTCGAAGAGGGCAAAGTATGTCCAAAGGGACAACTACTTCAACTGGTTTAACCCAAACTTACTTCGTGAACATTTTTGGTCCGCATCAATACAAAGAACTTCACGATCCATTGGCTAAGAAATTCTTTCGTGCCTTATTTGAAAATAACGTTGTTGTTGGGCAAATTAGAACAAGGCTTGGAATACCTGGTTTTGAAAATACTGGTCCTGAGAGTGCAGCAAAAGCACTCTTGGAAATTATTAAGAGAAAGTAATGTCTTTTGAGTTGTTGTCTTTATTAGTCAACTTTGCTTTCGGGAATATAATTTTATAATAGTTTGACAAGTATACTTGTGATACTCATGGCCTTTGCAAGAGCTGCATTAAAAAAAAATCTGTTTCTTGCGGCACAAGAAATTGATAAGAAAGCTTTACAAAGACGAGCAAAGGCGCCGGAGGTTGCAAAGCATAAGATTGCATATTCTGATGCCAGACGAAAAGTTGCGGATTATGTTCTCGGAGTTTCTGATTTTGCAAAGAATCCGATTGAGAGAAAACTATTGACAAAACTTTTTCTTTCTCCTTATTTTCATGTGGCTAATACTTTTGCGGAAAAGAACATGCTTAATCAATTAGATAGGCGAAAAGTTCGAAGGCTTGCAAGCATTTTGATTCACTTAAAAGAAGAATCTCGCGGGAAACTGGGAAATGATTTTGTTTCAAACGCGGCAGCGCATTGCTTGGGGAACTTGATGGTTTTGGAAGCAGTTTCTAAGCATCCTCGTCTTGTTCGTGAGCAAAAACGTAGGGCTGCTTCTGATGAATATCTCTCTAAAAGAAATGCTATTGAAGGTGAAAAGTTGGATAGGCAAAGTCTTGCTCTGTCTGCTTCAAAAGCATGGCTTGAGCAGGGGGCAAGTGATAGAGTTCTTAGTACTTTAATGAGTGATGCGACCATAAAAAAACTTTCTCTTGAGGAAGTTAATTTTTGCAGAAAAGCAATTGAGGGAAGGGATTTTGTTTCTCTTAAAGAGATTTTACAGAAGCATAGTTTGCTTTGAATAGTTCACTTTTTTACTTTCTCTGAAATTTTCTTTATCTCCGCATACATTTTTTCGTAGTTTGTGTCTATGCCTTGTTTTGCAAAGTACTTGCTTAAGTTTTGTACATCTCTTTCAAAAAACTCTTTTGCCATTGGGTGCATTGTTGTTACCGCTTGGCCTACATCAATTATTACAAGTTCTTCCTCGTTGTTCAAAATATTGTATTCGCTTAAATCTGCGTGTATTAGTTTTGCTTTAACCATTTTTCCTAAATATTCGCAAAGTACGTGGTATTGTTTTTCTGGATCAGAGAATGGTTTATCTTTTACTCTTGGCGCGGCAATTCCTTCTTTTCCAATAAATTCCATTAGTAAGCAATTTCTGTTACTGGCAATTGGTAAAGGCACCCTTATTCGGGCTTTAGTAAATTCTTCTAGGTTTCTATATTCTTTTTTTGTCCAAAGTTTAATAATTTCCAGTTTGTCTTTTTTAATTTCTTTAAATCGTTCATCTCCAACAATGTATTGGTTCATGTGTCTAAAATCTGAAGTATTAACTTTGAATATTTTTAACGCGTAAAAGTTTTTTCCAGATTTGCATCTAAAAACATTTCCTTCTTTTCCTGTGGAAATAACAAATTCTATTTCTTCGTAGTATTTCTTTCTTGCAAGTTCATAAACACTATTTAGTGTTGCTTTATCAAATACTTCATCAAATACACTTCTTGTGTTTTCATCTTTAATTAGTCTTTTTTCTTTTATGATTCTATCTTCCACGGAGTGTTTTTCGCTTTTGGTTTGCGCGTTGTAATCGAATTCTACTTCTTCAGTTGCTGATTCTTTTTCTTTTTTCATAAGTATCACTTTGTTAATAGTGCTTTTATTCTTACCCTACCGTCTTAATCTTTTTCTAAATACTGCAGTGAAGTTTTTTGCCTCTCTTTTAGGGGATATTTCTTCTGCGAATCTTCGATGTTTTCTTACAAAGCTTGGGCTGACTCTTCCGGTTCTTCTAAATTCTCTTTTTGCGGCAGCAACATATAGACTTCCTTTTTCTCCAAGCGAGAGTACTTTTCTTGCAGCCGCTTTTCCTTTTGAATCAAATCTTCTTAAAGTTGTCTTAACTTTTCCATCAGGGTATACGACTTTTTGCATTCTATCCATTACCCATTGCATGTTATCTGAAACCCAATGAACGCAAGTGTGTGGATCATTTCTTTTATGATATTCTCCATACGCATTTATTTGTAAGTTTCTTGCAGGGGCAAAGCTTCTCACTCCAAGTGTGTATGCTAATGGTTGGATACTCTCGGGACCGCCTTGGGTAATATAAATCATTCTTTTTCCAAGTTGTTTTTTTGCTTCATGTAAAAAGTTTTGATATTCTTGCGTAAAAGTGCTAAGTTTTGTTTTTGTTAGTCCTCCTTGGAAAAAATATTCTGGAGTTATTTTTGGAGTTGCTCTTTCTTTTTCTTTAATCCCTACAAGTATAACTATTGCATTTGGGTTCTTTTTTGCCTCTTCTAATTGATGTTTCCAATTATTTATTATCCCGAGTTCAGTGTATGCCTCGGAGGCTAATTTAACTGAAGCATTTGTTAGCATTTCGCCAGTGCCTTTATCTCTAATCATTTCTAATGAAAAGAAAGGGTGGACTAATAGCTCGATTTGGTTGTAAAATAGTTTAACATCTTTTTTGCCTAGCGCTTTGTGCATACTAAAATTATGCTCTTTTTGTTATTAATCCTTATGAGTAGGCAAAGCAGGTAATTTTTTAGTTGAATTAAGAAAGCTAATTTGTTAATTAGAATTTGTTTAGTTTTCCATTTCTTCGTAACCATTCTACTTGGTTTCCAAGGTATCTCCAAACAACATCGCCCTTAGTTGGTTGAAAGTCCCATAGTTTTACAACAATAACATCATTTTCTCTTATCCAAACTTTTTTCATTAATTTTCCGGGGATTCTAAATTGTCTCTCGCTTCCGTCTTCGCAAACAGCTCTTACTTGGTTTGATCCCATTAATTGAGTTACAACTGCAAATTGTTCAAGTTCTTCTGGATTTGGTAAACGCATTCTTGTATACCCTGCTTCTTGCTGTTCAGCAGTTTGTGGTGGTCCGCGAAAGCCGCCAGTACCTTTAGGTTTCATTTGATTTTTTCTTTTTTGTGAATTAAAGTTAGCCGTACTATCTCACCAAGTTACTTTATTTGAATAAAAATAATAGATTTCAACAAGTATTAAAACCTGCCCCCGAGGCTATTTTTGGTCCTAATTTACATGTGGTAAATTTGAACGTGTTTTATTCCTTTTATTGTGAGGATACTTTTTTCGCTAACAAGATCTTTTTTTAGTGCAATTCCTACACATTTGTTTCCGAATAAGTTTGCTGAATCACATTCTTTTAACATTTCGAGTAATTTTTCTTCAGTTATTTCTTCTCCGTTGTAAAATCTTTCAGAGGCTTTAAAGCATATTTCTCCTTCTTCAAAAGTTTTGCCGATGTGTTCTTTATCGCATACGGCAAGAATAGTTCGTAAATCAATTTGATGTATTTTAGCTTTCATAATTAGTCCTTTTTGGTATTGAGTTAGTTTAATTTTTTTACAATCCGGAAACTGGTTTTATTGCTCCGCATGCTTCGCATTTTAGCATGTGTACTCCGTTTTGGATTACCACATTTGTATCTGGTTTTTTGCATTCTGGGCAAAGTACAAATTGGTTAAAGTAGGACTCAATTAATTTGTTTAATTGAATTGCTCCGATTTTTCCGTTTATTGTTAACTGTCCTGCGTTTTCAGTTATTGGTAAAGCTGTTTCTTTTGTTAACCATTTTAGGAAATGCTTTTTGTCTCTTCGCATATCTTTAATTAAAATGTTAAATCCTCTGACAATTGTTTTTGTTCCTTGAATAAAAGACTCCACTTTTGGTATTACAAATCTCTCGTGGGATAGAGCTTTTTGAGGAATACTGTTGTATGCTTTTGATAATAAGTCATTGTAGTTTTGCATATTTTCACGTTTTAATAAATATTAACTCCCAACAAAACAATTTTAAAGGATTCAACTGCCTTTTTCAAGCACCAAGGAGTAGTGAAGCAATTATTACTATTATCATTAGTGCTGTTTGTGGAGGTAGCGCGGGTAGTGGTTTTTTTCCAATTGAAACTGAATAAATGCTACTCATTAGTCCAATAAAACTTGCTCCAAGTACAAGTCCGGCAACTATTCCGTTATTGTGGAATGGTCCGTTAATCAAAATGCTTGTTGCAACAACAAGTGGAATTACTAAGTCTCCGTTGCCCAGTTCGAACTTGTGTTTTTCTGTGGGTATTGCAACAGTGAATGCAAAATTATTTTTTGTTGCAGTTTGCCCGATTTCAACCATGTGTTTTGTGTAAAACACTGCAATGATGTCATAGATTGATAATAAAATTATGAATGCAAGTACGGGAAGTAATCCAAATGATAATCCAAGGAATGCTCCTGCTCCTGCGATTGCAATTAAACTTATTATGTTTCTAAAAATCAGGTCTTCTCTGTGAGTATATCTCCATGCCATTAGTGCGATTGTAATTAATAGAACCATTAAATCGTCAGTGGGGAAGAATGCGCTAAACACGATTATTGAAGTGGAGAATACCGCAAGAGCTTCGATTAGCCATAATATTTTTTTTGTTTTGTTTAGTCTCATCATTATGAGCGTGAATATTGTCATCACCATCATTACTGCAAACAAAATAAGTGAATTTTCAACATCCTCAATATTTCCTGTGAAGGATGTTTGTGCTAGTCCTTGTACAAAAAGAGTGTGTGCTACAAATAGTCCAATGCTTTCCACAACTACAAACATTACTGCTAGTATGATGAATGCTTCTGGGCTTAACCAGTGATTATCTTTTTTTGAAGTTACTCGCGTAGTTGTTACTTTTTTTGCTTGTGTTTTTTTTGTTTGTTTTTGTTTAGCAGTCATTAAATCACAATAGAATTTGGGGGTGTTTCTTTTTTTAAAGAAACCTGAGGTATAAATTAGACTCGTGATTTGAAGTTATTTTTGTTATTAGGGGGTTCTAATTATTTCCTTTTGTTGAGGGTTTAACAAAGTGGTGTCTTGGTTTGTACACGTCTCCTTTCTTTTCTAGCTCTTCAAGAGCTGCATTTATTCTTTGTTCATCAATTCCTTTTTCTATTCCTTTTGCAACTACTTGTTCGATTGGAACCATGTCTATTCCAGTTGCCATTTCTTCTTTAATTATTCGTAAGACAGTTGTTATTGCTGTTTGTTTTGATTGAGTTACTCCTGTCGTTACAATATCAATGTCAATTCTTCCAGTGTCTGGGTCAGTTACTGTTTCTTCTAATGATTTCTTTACAAGTCTAATTGCTCGTTCAGCGTCTTCTACTTCTACTACATCGCTTAGTCTTACTCTTGCACTTGCTTCTGATAATCTTACAAGTCCTTCAAGTTGTCTTGCTGTTGCGGCGTATGCTCCTTGTTGTCTTCCTTGATCACGCAGTCCAACATAAAAGTTTGAGATTGTTGCAATTGATTCTTCGGTTAGTATTGGGAAACATTTTTGTCTTGCGTATGAAACGTATTTACTAAAAATTTCTTTTTCTATTACTGGTTTTGTTCTCTTGTCAATTTCTTCTTTTTCTTCTTTCTTTAGTGCTTGCCCTTTGTGTCCGGCTTGCATTATTTTTTCTCCACTTTGGTGGGTCTTTAGTATGTGTTCTGATATTTTTTCATCCTGTGTTTTGTCTAAAATATCTCTTATCATAAAAAATAAATCAAATCTTGAAATTAGTGAAGGCGGCAAATCAATTTGTTCTAAGAATGGAGTGAATTTATCAAATCTTGAGAATTTTGGGTTCGCGGCTGCAAGTAGTGAAGTTTCTGCTTTGAATCTTGAAACGATTCCTGCTTTTGCAACACTAATCATTCCCTGTTCCATTGCTTCGTGTAGTGCACTTCTATCATCGGGATTCATTTTGTCAAGTTCATCTGCCATACAGCAACCACCAGAACTTAGCACTAATGCTCCTGCTTTGAGTGTCCATCCTCCTTCTCCAAATTCATCTTTAACAGCACTTGCAGTTAATCCTGCCCCGGTTGTTGTTTTTCCTGAAACATATATACTCTTTGGCGCAATTTTGTTTGCTGCTTGTAGTAACTGTGATTTTCCACAACCTGGATCACCAATTAATAAAATGTGAATGTTTCCTCTAATTTTTTGGTCATTAGGCAAGTGTTTTGTTACCCCTCCAAATAATTCTAGTGCAATACTAATCTTTACAATGTCATGTCCGTAAATTGCAGGTGCAACACTTTGTGCTAGCATTTCATAAATTTGTGGATTTTTTGCAAGTTTTTTTATTTCTTCTTCCTCTTCTTTTGTAACATCTACTTCCGAGAATTCTTTTGCGGTTTCTTCGAGTGAATTAACATCAAGGTATCTTCCATAAACTGTTTTTCCCTTTTCTTTTTGTGGGGGAACTAATCGTAATACTCCAACGAATCTTGTTTTGTCTCCTGCTGCAACTTTGTTAACTAAATCATCACTCACATAAACATCAAGGTAAGTTGCCTGTTCGTTTCCTTTTAATTTTTCTAAGGTTTCTTGTACTTGGATTTTTTGATAATCAATAAATTCACTTTTTTCTTCTTCTAATCCAAAGTCTTTACTGTGACACTCACACATTGAGGGTGGTCGAAGTTGTTGTTTTTCTTGCGGAATTTTGTAAACGTTTCCGCATCTCTTACATTTCCAAACAGCCATTACTATTTTTGGTAAAGCATCAGTGATTTGTCTTACTAGTCCTTCTACTGAAATCATTTTCCCTAAGTGTTTTGCACTTAATTGTCGAACATCAATTTCTCTATCTCTTGGAAGATTATTAAATCTAATATATGGTTTGAAGGCTTCAGTTGTAAGCGTTGGAATATGTACATTTTGTATTGCGGTTTGTGCCGCTTCGAGTACTGCATCAGGACTGTCAAGTAATTCATCAGCTAAAATAGGATCAAATTTTTCTAAGGTTTTAAAATTAACAATAATTGTTTTCTTTTCAGGATAGGATTCAATTATTCTTTCAATGTGCTTTTTGTATTCCAAATTAAAGAATTCTTCAAAGCGTTCTACAAAAGGAGAGCCTTGTGTCTTTTCTATTTCTTCTAAGTTCAAATCCATTTTGCCCAACTCAATTACTTAATTCACTAAAATTTCTTCTTTTAATTCTTTCTTGACCAATTTGCCGCTGATGCGTCAAATCGCAGGCAATTTGCTGCAAGGAAACTTTGCGCCTTTGGCAAGCTTTGCATTTTTCCAGGAACAAGACGTATCGGCGATTTTGACGAAAACTTTTGAACCTGGTTTGGAGCTATCATATTCAAAGAAAAAAGTGTGTTGGGCTTTACCCCTTTTTCCTTCTTGTAGAATATAGGGCTATGTTGGATTAATACCTTCGGGGTTTGGAAAGTAAACCCTATTCAACTTGGGTGGAAACAAAATCCAAACTCAGTTGGAATAAAATGCTCTAATTCGTCGATTTGATGGAAGGTAATAGTTATTTTTTTGATTTAGTCTTGGGTTTGTAGTTCTTCTTTTATTGCTTTAGCTACTTCTATTTGTTCCATTGGTTTTAGGGGTCTGCGGTTTTCCTCAAAACGTATTCCGTCTCCATGTTTTCTTGGGATAATATGAAAGTGAGTGTGGGGGATTAGTTGTCCGGCTTCTTTTCCATTATTGTTTAAAACATTTATTGCTTCTGCTCCGCTGACTTTTTTTATCGTAGGGATTAGTTGTTTTATTGCTTTCATTGCTTCAGCAAGCGTTTTTTCGCTGCAGGTCTCTATTGAGGGGCAATGTTCTTTTACAACTACAAGCGTGTGTCCTTCAAGTGTTCCTGCGGGATTAATATCTAAAAAGCAAATCACATAATCATTCTCGTAAACGATTGCGGTATCCATTTCATGTTTGCAGAATTTGCAAAATAAGCAATCAGGGTTATATATTTCTTTCATTACAAATCACACAAAACTTATCTTCTAACTTTATTTAACGCTTTCTCTTAGTGCTCCCACAATTTTTTTAGCAATTTCTTTTGCACTCGCTTCTTCTCTTTCTCCTCTGACTAATAGTTTTCCTGAAGGAAATAAGGAGATTGTGCAAAAATCACTTTTTATCATTAAGAGTACTTTTGTTTTAACTTCTATTGTTGCAATTTTTGCGATTTCTTCGCTTGCTTTTTCCAAATTGATGGATAGGGGGTGTTTTGGTAAAAACTCGTATGCCATTTTTGTTCGGCAGGGTTTTGGGTTAAATTCGTCAAGTTCCATACAAGTTCATTTTCCGTTTTAGTTCTTTTCAGATTATCCGCACAAATTAATTATTTTATTATTTAACTTAACTTCCTTTTCTGTACTTTCAATTCTTATTTTTGTTAAGGCTAATTCGATTAATTTGTCCATGTCGCAGTGCACTTCTTGTTCGACTACTTTGTCAATTGAGCTTCTTGTTTTTGGGCTCCCGCTTGCAAGAGCATCACACATTTCTGGCCCTTGCGAAGTTTCAAAAAAACCAAATTCTCGGCTTTTGTCAATAATTTCTTGTTTACTAAAAAACATTACGGGCCTAAGTATTTCCATTTTTGTGCTTTGGTTAATTGTGTTAAGATTGCTTAGTGTTTGTGAACTTACTTGTCCCAAACTTTCTCCAGTTATTAAATATTCACAGCCTTTTTGTTGTGCAAGTTTTTCAGAAACTTTCATCATGAATCGTTTCATTAAAATAAAATAATATTCTCGATAACTCTTATCCGCAATTTCTTTAAAGAGTTCTCCCCCGTCAACAACAATCATTTCTTTTAACCCAAGTTTTTTGCAAAGAAGGAGTGATTTTAGTTCCGCTGAATTATCTGTGAATGGTTCTTGAGAAAAGTGAATTGCAACTAAATCAAATTTGTCTTGGGTAAGTTTTCCCGCAACTGGAGAATCAATTCCGCCGGAGATTAGCATTAGTGCTTTTGGTTTGGGTTGCATAATAAAATTAGGATTAGTTAAGTTATTTAGCGTTTCCTTGGGGCTTTCGCTGTTAATAGTCCTACTTTTTTTCTTTTCATACTTGGCGCTTCGATTCTTCTTCCTCGTAAGTCATATCTTCCATAGATTAGAGGTAAATATGATTTTGCCGTAATGTTTCCTTTTTTGAGTGCTGAAAACATTTTTTCTACTGCAGGGAATGAAATGTTTTTGTAGCAAACGTTTGCCGATCCCCCAAAAAGTGTAACATTTACTTGTTCTTTTGCTTTTTGAGTTTTTGCAATCTTCTCTAATACTTCATTGAATTGTTTTTCATGTTCTTTGAAGTGGGAAACATAATTCTCATTTGGGTTAAGTAGGATTATTCGGTCTTTAATTTTTGGAAATAGTGCTTGCAAATCTTCTATTCTCTTTTGGTCTTGTGTGCTCCATTTGAACTGTAAGTAGTAAGCTCTTGGGTTTTGAAGTAGAAACTTTTTTACAAAGTTATTTACTTCTGCGCTCATTAGCGGGGAGTGTATGTTAATTAGTATTTCCATATACCTATTGGGTTTCTTTTTTATAAAAAGTTTTGGATTGTGTGAAAAATGCACTAAAAAAAGTTTTTGAAAAGATCAGCAAAAAGCCAATCTTTTCGATTAATTAGAATTTATCGCTTTCTTACAATTTTTACATTGTTACCATATTTTTGGTATTCGATTGCATCTCCGGATCTTAATGCAGGTACTCCTGAATCAGCATCTGGTTTTGGTGCATCAAATGTTTCGTAAGTATTTGAGTCCATGATTTGGATTACTTCTCCGATTAATGCAACAACTGTAGCATCTGCTTTTGGAACAATTGGTACTTCAACTTCTCCATCAGTTCCTTTCAATAATCCTCTTTTTTGTCCTGTGAAAATATTAAATGCCGTTACACGTGCTTTTGCTGCTCCGTGTTTACCTGGCTTTGATTTTTCAACACTTTTAACAACACATACTTCTCCGTCAATTAAAACTAAGTGGCCTGGCTTTAATGTTCCTGCTTGTTCAAATTTCTTTTCGTCAACCATTTCAACACCTTTTGTAATTAGCTTCTTTGCTTAATGAGATTAAATTGATTAGGTTTAAAAATGACTCGGGTTTGCTCTTTTTTTTTAGTTTTCGCTGGCTTTGAGTGCTTCTTTTGTTGCTAAAATGGCTCTTCCATAAACAAGGTTTGCGTCTTGCTTTGAGAGTCTTTTGTTTGGTTTTCCCGTGAGTGTATCTTTTTTTGGACTTGGTCTTAATGCTCGTAGTAGTTCGTATACCAATCGAGTATTTGGGGATAACTTTAATTGCTGAGAACCTGAGTTTCGCCCTACTCGTCGTAGTTCTTTTTGGAGTTCCTTTTTTTCAGTAAGTGTCATTTCTACCCGAACAGCTCCTTTTCCTGTAACTAAGTAATCATAGAGATTGCTTAGTGCCCAATAAGGGTTTGTTTGCCCTACTTTGCTTTGCCTTTCAAGTTCTGCATTGAGTGCTTCTCCTATTGTTAGTACATAATTTGGTCCGCGTTTTCTTGCGGATGCTTGGAAGTTTTCTCTAAGGACTTCAAGCGGAGTAAAAGCGTGTTTTCCTGGATAAAGCTTTTCCATGAACTCGGTTTGTCCTGCTTTTGTTTTTGCAGTTCTGCTTGAATTCACTTTTTTTATGGCTATTTGTCTTGAGTCTTCGCTTCCCACGATGCTGTCAACGATTCCTTTTCGAATCATTTCTCTTTCAATTTGTTTTCTTTGACTTTCAGGGTACCTTGGTTTGAAATCGAGTTCTAAGTGGGCAGGTTTACTTAGCCACTCTTGTCTTTTTTTTGCTAATGCCTTGTTGAACATGATAAGATTAGGTGCATTTACTTATTTAACTATTTACTAGGGGGTTAGATTCTTTGTAAAATAATTATTTTGAGGCAAATCAAATATTTTTCGTCGGGTCCATTCCCTTATCTTTTAGTATTTGTAATGGCAAGAATAATTTTTCTGGTAATTCATTCCAACTAAACCACTCCCATTTTTCGCATTTTGTTGGTTCCATTATTCTTGCTTCTCCAATATTTGCTTCACAAAAATAAAACAAAGTAATCGTGTGTTTTCCTTCACTTAAAAAAATATTATTGGTTACAGTGTAAAGTGCTTTGCAAGTTGACTTAAGCCCAGTTTCTTCTAGTACTTCTCTTTCGACAGCGTGTTCAATTTCTTCATTGAACTCAAGTAGTCCTCCAGGCGGAGCCCAGGTGTTGTTTCCATGTTTTCCAATTCTTTTTCCTAGAAGGATTTTTCCTTCGCGAATTATTATTGCGCCTAATCCAATTTTTGGGAGAATTTTATTGTCATCCATATAATCCACATGGTTGCTTTTCCGTTTAAATCTTTCCTTACTTATTTTTCATTAAATTGTTCCTTTCAAATAGGATTTCCTTTTTTCTTCAGGAAATTTTTCAATTGCATATCTTAACATTGTGCGGGGCATAGTTTTGTAATGCTTTTGTAAAAAGTTCTCTTCCACTGTTAAATCTCTTTTTCCAATTTCACGTAACATCCATCCTACCGCTTTATGCATTAAATCCTCTTTATCATTTAGTAAAAGTTCTGCAACTTTTATTGGTTCTGCGAAGGATTTTCTGTAAATGGAATGATAACAGCAAACCATTGCGATTCTTCTTTCCCAAAGCAAACTGGATTTTGCTAATTTTTCTAATAAGTGTGATTCTTTTGGGTGGTTAAATAAATACTCGCCTACTATTTCATGAGAACTCAAATCCACCAAATCCCAATTGTTAATGTATTTTGTATTTGAAAGATAAAAATCAAATATTTCTTTTTTTTCGATTTCAGTTGCTTTTTTGTTCTCATACTTTTGAATCAAAACAAGAAGTGCGCATAATCTTTCTTCGTGAATTTTTGAGTGTAATAGGGCTTCAACTTCTTTAAGATTTAGTTCTTGCGCATATTTTTTTGCAATACTTCTTGTAACTGGAACTTTTATTCCATAAAAAATATCCCCCTCGCCGTACTCTCCTTTTCCAGTTTTAAAAAAACCCATTAAATGTTTAGCTTGAGTTGGATTTGCTAATGAAGAAAGTTCTTTTCGAATTTCTTTTAGTCTTAGCATGGTGTTCCCTTAACTATGTTTATAAGGGGGAAAGTATTTTATTAAGTTTTTTACCCTATTTTTGTATTAGTTTTGTTAATTTGGTGATGTATGGTGGTGTTTAATCAGTTGAAGAAATTTTTTCCCCAAAAGCAAGAAAAGCGTTTAGCTGTTTTTGTTGATGGGCCTAATTTACTTAGAAAAGAATTTGGAATTGATCTTGACTTAATTAAAAAAGAAGCTCAAAAATTGGGGTCAATTAAAATTGGAAGAGTTTACCTTAATCAATTTGCTTCAGAAAAATTAGTGGAAGCAGTTGTAAATCAAGGATTTGAACCAATTATTTCTACAACTGATGTTGATGTTGTAATGGCTTGTGATGCAACAGAAACTGTTTTTAATGATGCAATTGATGTAATGGTTTTTGCAACAAGAGATAGTGATTTTTTGCCTGCTTTAATTAAAGCAAAACAAAAAGGAAAAGAAACTGTTGCAATGATGGCTGAAGAAATGAGTGCGGCTGCGTTAAAGAATACTGCGGATAAAGTTGTTTTCTTGAAAGCGAAAAAAGTTGAAGTTAAGACTGATGACAAAAAAGAAATTGTTGTTGGGCAAAAGTAAGATAGTGATTGAAGTTTGTTTTTTGGTGATTGATTGAATTTCCCGGTTGGTACAGTTTTATTCAAAGGGGATGTTCCTTTTGATTTGTTTTCTACTGCCCAAAAGTTATTTGACAAAAAATTCAATGGGTACTTGATTTTGACTGTTAAGGGGCATTTTATTGAAGAAGGGGTTCTTTTTTTTAGAGAGGGGGAAATTAACGGGGCAATTGTTGAGTGCTTGTCTATTTCAAGTATTATCAAAGGAAATGATGCTTTAGAGTATTTCTTTAACCAAACAAAGGGGAATGGGTATTACCAGTGCGTTGAGCTTACTCGTAGTCAAATTGACTTAATTACCGCTTTTGATGAAAAACTTTTGGCCCCAACAAAAATAGTTTTAAAAGACCTTCCAAAGATTATTCCCAATACATTTTTGCCTAAGTTTGAGCGCACAAGTGAGAAAAAAAGTGCTCTTGATGCTTATGGTCTTGGTGAGTTGAAATAAAGAACAGGAATGTTTTTTTAGCGGATTTATTTTTGCCGTGGTTGTTATGATAAAGAACTTTTTACAATTTTTTGCCGGAAGAATTCTTGCTGATGAGACAGTAAAGCCTTTAGCTCAAATAGAATTCCTTAAGGACTTCCTTTCAAAACACAAATATGTTTATTCTGCTGATTTTGAAGAAAACTTGAACATTTTAAAGAGAAAACATTTAGTTGATTCTTTTTTAGTAACTAATATGGATGGCAGTATTGTTGTTTCAAGTGAAGGAAACGGACACTCTGAAGGAATTGTTGGAACTGCAATGTTATCTTACATTAAAAGTGAATTGCCGGATTCTGAATCAGTTTTAATTAAAAGAAATGGTCACTGGTTCATGTTGTTCCCATTAAACAAAAAAGTTTTCATTGTTAAAGCTGGAAGCGAATTATCAAACCTTGAACTTCGAGCACTTGCAATCGAAATGGATAGTTTACTATTAATGAATAAAACTCAAACTGAGAAGAGAAGAGTTCCACAAATGGCATGAAGGTTATTTTTATGGGTAGAGTAATAGCAATTGCATCGGGAAAAGGAGGGACAGGAAAAACTACTGTTACTGCTAATTTAGGAATCGCACTCGCAAAACTTGGGCAAAAAGTTTTGTTAATTGATGCAGATGTTGCAATGGCAAACTTATCTTTAATCCTTGGGATGCAATCCTCTCCAATTACTCTTCACGATGTTTTACTTGGAGAAGCTCAAGTTCATGATGCTGTTTATGATGGGCCAGAAGGAGTTAGATTTATCCCATCCGGTTTAAGTCTTGACAATTATAAAAGAGTAGATAGCGAAAGATTGACTAGTGTTGTTTCTCAATTAACTGATCAATATGATTTTATTTTGCTTGATGTTGCTGCAGGAATAGAAAAAAATGTTTTGTCAGCACTTAGTTCTTCTCAAGAAACAATTATGGTTACAATGCCAACTTCTCCGGCAATTGCTGATGCATTAAAAACAAAAATTGTTGCTCAAAGATTGGGGTCAAAAGTTATTGGAGTAATAATTAATTTTGTAATGAATGAAAAAGGAGAAATTACAAAGAATGATATTGCTAATATGCTTGAATTGCCTATCTATGGAAGTGTTCCATACGATCCTGAAGTTAGAAAAAGTTTCATGCAAGAAAAAGTTGCACCAGTAATAGTAAGAAAACCTGATTGTCCTGCTGCACAAGAAATAACAAAAATAGCCTCAAGAATTACCGGCCTAAAAACAAGTGATGCACCAAGTGCTAAGAAAGTTGGATTTTTGGAAAAGTTTTTTTCTTTTTTCAAAATCAAAGGGGCAAAGTGACCCTTTGATATTCATCAAAAGGCAGTTGCCTTTTGTTATCGAAAAAAAATGAGGTGTTTTCATGAATAATAGACCATTCGATTTATTGAATGATGCAATAGACAAGGAAGTGCTTGTGGTGCTTAAGGGTAACCATCAAGTTAGAGGGACTCTAAAGGCATTTGATGTGCACATGAACTTGCACTTAGAAAACGCTTCACAAATAGTTGACGGAGAAATAAAAACTAAATATGGAAAAGTAATGGTTCGCGGGGACTCCGTAATCATGATTTCACCATAAGTTTTCTAATTTTTAAAAAGGCTTTTTGTGCTTTAGCACAAAATGTCCTTTACCATTTTTTGAGTTGTAATCCATTGTTTGGTATTATGCCCTGCTAGCTAAACGTCGCCCTTTTCTTTATAACACAACCTTTTTATTTAAGAAAAAACTACTAAGTAGTGTTTACTAGACGTAGTTGGCGATTTTCATGGATAAAAGGGAAACAGTTCTTGATTCGATAAAGAAGCTTGTTTCGCTCGGCGTATCAGATTCTGAGATAGCTGAAAATTTGTATGATGTGGGTATTGAGAAAACTGAGGCCTATGCGTTAATTAGGGAAGCAAGGGGGCCAGTAGTTCCAATTGTTCAAGCATCTCAACAAAAATCACAAAACCCGCAAGTGAATGTTCAGTCAAAATCAAGTTCAAAAAATTCTCAAGATATTTTTGAAGAAACTGTAAGCAATCTTAGTATGAATGATCAAATAGTTCAACAGTTGCCTCTTGATAAACAAGCCCAACAAAGTCAAAGCGCTTCGTCACAAGTTGCCCAGCAAAAACAATCTTCTGATGATATTGCTAATCGAATAATGTCTGATGTTGCTAGTCAAGATGGCGAAGAAATTGGAGAGGACGAAGTTGAATTGAGTGATGATGAAAAAGATTTGGCAGAACTTGAAGCAAAAGTTTCCAAAAAGATTTCCGACAAACAACTTAACGTTAAGCAATCTGCCCCAGTTAATCAAACTCAAACACAAACCTCCCAAGCACAATCTCAAAAAGTTTCAATTCCTGCTCAACCTTCAGCCCCTGCACAGAATAAGTCTGCGCCCGAGGTAGTTTTGCAAAAAAATGTTCCTGCGCCTCAAAATGTTTCTCAAGTTTCACAAGCGCCTACTGCAATTCCAAAAATGGATTTTACAGTCGCTTCCACTCAACAAAAGTATTCATCTTCTGCCGAAATGAGTCCTGATTTTGAAGAACTTTGGAAAAAAGGAATTGTTGTGGCAGTTAATGCTAAGCTTGCAGAAATGAAAAAAATAAAGAGTGAAGTTGATGCTGAGCTTGAAACAAAAGTTGATGAGGCTGTAAGAAAAGAACTCTACCAATTCAAAGTATTACTTGATTCTCAAAAGGATTTAATTGTTTCAAGTAACAAAGAAGCGCTTGAACAAAAACAAAAAGAAATTGTTTTCATTATTGATGCAAAAATTGCTGAACTAAAACAATACAACAAACAAATCGGAGACAATTTAGCAGTTATTGAGTCTACAAAGAAACAGCAAGAACTTGCGCTTGGACAGATAACCGGTGCTCTTGATGATGCTAAGAGAACAAAAGCTCAGTTAATTGTTGAACTTAATTCTGAAATGATTAAATCAAAATCACAAGCCCAAAGCTTCCTTGATACTGCTTCAATGCAATTAAAGCAAATGGATGAAAGAGTAAATAAAACACTTGAACTTGAAAAAAATATTGCTGATGGAATGCTTCAGCAAGCCGAACAAAAAATTGAGACTCTTGCAATACAAAGAGCAGATGAATTAATTGCAAACATGGAAGTTGAACTAAATCGATTACAAACAATAAGCAAAAAGATTTCTCCAGAATCGCTGGATCAGAAGATTTCTGTGCTTGAAGAGTTTAGAAAGCAATTCCTTACTAATATGCAAGAAAATCTTTCTCAAATAAATAATGCAATTGAACAATTGAATCAAAAGAATGCTTTGGCTGAACGCGAACTTGCCGAGAAAACTCTCGCAATTGATGCAAAACTAGAAGAACTTACAAAGTTTGAAAGAGAATTTACTAATCGAATGAATAAGTTACTAAAGTAGATATTTCTTTCTTTTGGAATTTTATGCTAATAGTTTCTAACCTCCCAGATTATGGTGTTGCGTCCTTTCAAGTTTCCTACTGAAACAGCATATGCTCCAAATTCTATAATGGATTCAGGGAAACTGGACAAAAAATCCATGACGTCATCATAACTTTGGGGAAATAGAAAGGTTTGCATAATCATTGTTGCCTTAAGACCAAATGCATGTTTAACTTCTTCTTTGAATGCTAGGTTCATTGGTTTTTTTATTGTACTATACAGCAAATAAACTCCTTGTTCAGTTCTTTTTACTTCTCCTTGGATTAAAAGGTGCTCATCAGGCATACTTTGATTAAAACTCATTTCGCTGTCTTTTACTCCTGTTTGTTTTAAATCCTCTAGTTCTTTTTCAAGTTCATTAAATGGGACATTAAATCTTGTGTTACTTCTGGCGGTGCCCTTTGTTGAACGTATGCAGACAGGGTTTCTCCAATTGCTTGCCAATAGGTCCTTGTGGGTATCCCAGCAAAGAGGTTTATTTCCAAGAAGGTTATTATTGTAAAGAATGTAGAATTCACGTTTTGAATTAATTTTTCCATTAGAAAATATTTTTTGTGCTTCCTCTAAAGTGTCCTGCATATGTTGTTTGAGTTCATTTGTTTTTTTATACCTTCCTTAACACTAAGTGGCGTTTGAGAGTAACTTAATTGCGGCTTCCTTTTGTTGAAGAACAAGTCAACGCTTTGTTATATTTATCTAAGTGTTTTTTATTCTTTGAATTTTGTTTTCCTTCCTTTTGCTCAAGTTTAATTCGTTTTATCATTTCGCATGCTTTGCAGAGTTCTCTTTCAGTTGGTTCTTTACAAGTTTTGCATTCGTGTAGTGCACGTGCAAGTATTGGTTTTTCTTTTTCACTTGGCCGAATCAATGGTTTAATATTTTCATAAAATCTAAGAATTGAATACTCTGTTCCGGGGAATCTATTTTCAAAATGGTTTAACATTTCTCGGTATTCATTTCGTTTTGCAGTCCATGAGTAAGGGCAGCATTCTTGTGAGTAATGTTTAATTCCTTTCATTGCACAGTATGCGATTATTTCTTTCTCGGGAGTTTCATATAATGGTTTTATTCTTTTAACAAATCCTTCGTGATCAATGATTCCGCTTGTTGCACTCATTCTTTTCATTCTTTCAAAATCATTATTGAATACATTCATTACAAAGCTTTGAACTTCGTCATCCAAATTGTGTCCTGTTGCAAGTTTATCCGCTTTAAACTTTTTAGCATATTTGTTCATTATGTTTCTTCTTAAAGTTCCGCAAAAAGAACAAGTCCCTCCAAGTTTTGGATTATTTAAAATCAAAGGCATTAATTTATCGTTGGTTATTCCAAATTCGCTCTTAAAAGAAATTATGGTGTATTTCACCCCTAAGTTTTCACAATTTTCTTTTGCCACTTTAATTGCTTTTTCTCGGTATCCGTTAACTCCTTCATCAATTATTAGCGCTTCAAGAGTATTATTTTTTGAATAATATTTGTGCATCAAATGAAGTAATACACAAGAATCTTTTCCTCCGCTCAACGCAATTAATATTTTTTCTTTTGCTCTGAATAAATTATATTTTCTAATTGTTTTTTTGAATCTGTTTTCAAAGAATTGAGTAAAGTGTTTTTCACAATAATTGTGCGGACCGTAAGCAAGAATAATTGAAGCAGGCGACTTGCATTTGTCACAAGTTTTTGGAGAATTTTCTACTTTTTTCTCCTCTTTTTTTGCATTCATAAAAACCTTTATATATGGCAAAGCTTAAATGTTATTTAGTGATCTAATGAGAATTCCATTTTTTGGAAAGAGTGTGGAAAACAGGGCTTCTTCTAAGCAAGGCCAAAAGAGGCCGGGTAGTGAAGTAATGCGAAGGCTTGCTGAGAGATTAATTTTACAACACGCTAATCCTGAAGCAATATTTTCAAAAAGACCTAGTTTACTTAAATCTCCTGCGCTTAGTGCAAGAAAACCCTTCAAGTCCGTTTCAACTGTAAGGATGAAAGGGCCTGTGCCAAAATTTACTCAAACTAAAGCGGGCACAAGAATGCGGCAATAGGTCTTTACTTTTCATTTTGGCCCGTTTGGGGTTAGCTTTATAAATGCTTTTTTGGGTGTTTTCTGTATTACTGGTTTAATTTACAGTATTAAATGGTGAGCAACAAATGGGCGCAGCAAAATATATTAAAGAAGCTTTTCAAAATGAATGGAAAGGCGTAACGGATAATAATTACGATTATGCATTAATAATGCGAAAAAGAGGAATTGAATACAGAAACGAAGAAAGAGCTGTAGTTGTTGTTGAGCACCCTACTAATTTGCCATCAGCAAGAAGTGTTGGTTATAAAGCAAAACAAGGAATTTTTGTTGTTAGAGTGAGAGTAAGAAAAGGAACAGGAACTCACCACAGACCAAAAAATAAAAGAAGACCAAAGAGACAAGGACAAGCTAAACTTTCTAGAAAAATTAGTACTCAAGCAATGGCTGAACAAAAATCAAGTAAGCACTTTGAAAACGCTGAAGCTTTAGGTTCATACAAAGTTGCTGAAGATGGTAAATGGCATTACTTCGAAGTTGTAATGGCTGACAGAAACGCAAGTACTATCTTAGCTGATAAGAACTTAGCATACTTAGCACACGGACATAAAGGAAGAGCAGAAAGAGGAAAGACTTTCGCTGGTGGAGCTAATAAGATTAAGAACTGGAAGAACAAAGTTAAAATCAAAGCTAAAAAAGCTCTTGATAGACACTTTGGATAAATAAAATGAAAATTCTTTTGTGAGGGCAAAGCTCTCACGAAAATTATTTTTATGGACCGCAAATTTAACAAAATTTGAGGAACTTAAAAATTAATGATTTTTATGGCAGACATAGTTTATACTCAGCCACTCAAAGAGTTGCTGCAAGTTAGTACTTACTTTAAAGAACAATTAATTGTACTCGTAGAAAACGAGAAAGATGAAAAAGTAGCTAAAACAAATGATCTAATTCCTTGCTACTTAATTAAGGATTCTACTCCTGAAGCGGAAATTTCTAAACTTTCTTCTAAGAAAAAAGCTGTTGTTGGCGGAAGTGTTAAAGCAAACGAACTTGCTGTAAGACTTAAAGCAGATTATTTACTTCAACCATCTAATACTAAACAATTTTTTGATTTAGGTTTAGCACAAAAATTATCTGACAATAACACAACTGTTGTTTTGTGTTTTGAAGAATTATTAAAAGCAAATTCATTTGAACGCCACCAAGTTTGGAAAAACTATTTAGAGCTTGTTAGATACTGTAAGCAAAAAAAAGTGAAATTCATTGTTGCAAGTGCTACAAAAGATCCATTACTATTAAGGCCGCCTAAAGTTAGAGAAGCTTTAGCAGTATTACTTGGATTGCCTAATGATTTGGCAAAAGAATATTTGAGTGAAGTTGTTAAGGAAAAATAATTTTTAAATTAATTTTGAAGGGATTGAAAATGAAAGAAATGTTGAAAATGTTTTCAGATGAAGGCGAACTTCTGGGGGAGATGGAAAAGAAAGTATTCCATGAAACCATGCGAAAACAATTTGCTGAAACAGGCACTGCAAACATTCGCCATAGGCACGTGAGATTATTACTAATGACTTCTAATGGAAGAGTTATTTTGCAACGAAGGTCAAAGTGGAAAGGGGACAATGCTGGCATGTGGGATAAAACGATAGGGGGGCATGTTGCAGGTGATGACTCTTTTGATTTAACTATGCTAAAAGAGTGCGCAGAAGAATTAGGTATTCCTGCAACAGTTGTAAGTAAAGAAGAATTTGAGCATACAACAAAAGTAACGGACTTGCATGTGCTTGCAGTGTTGACAAAGCTTTCTTATTTAGATAATTTTAAATCAAAAAGAAAAGATTCAGAAGGGAATACTTGGGTTGAACCTACCATGAACCAATTTTATATTGGATATTACAATGGTGCAATCAGATTTATGGATAGTGAATCATGCGGAATACAGGTTTTTTCAAAAAGCGAATTAATTAAGGAACTTGAAGAAGCTCCGGATTCATTTACTGAGGATATTAAATATATTTTAGAAAAATTTGCAGACAAAATAAAACCAATTGAGGGAAAAATAGATCACGTTTTGAGTGATTAAAAATTTGTGTTGATTTTTATGAAAATTGAAAAAGTAAAGAAAGCAATTGTTCCTTTGTCAAAAAGGGAGCGTAAGCGTTACATTTTGTTTGAAATCTTAAACGCTGAAGTTGCGGAGAAGGATTTTTACTTCGGGTTTTGGATTGATCTCTTGAGTTTTTTTGGTTCAAAAGGTTTAGCTGAAATTAACCCCAAAGTTGTTCTCTTCAAAGGAAACAAAGCAATAGTAAAGTGTCAGCGTGGAAAAGAAAATGATTTAATTGCAGGGACTGCTTTTATTGAAAAAATTAGAAATAAGAAAATAATCATTAATCCGGTTTTGACTTCTGGAACGATTAAAACTCTAAAAGAATACGCGAAGATTGAGTAAGGATTTCAGACCTAAACAAAAAGTGGTTGTTCTATTTTTGGGTGTAATTTTTCTGCTCTTTCTCTTTTTTTGTATTCTCTCCAAGAATAATAATCAGCAGGTTTTGGACGATAAAAGTCTGCAACGAGTTCAGAGCGCGGTTTGTACTTACAATGTTTGATATATTGATTTACAAAATAATCAAATTCTTTTTCGCCAAGATATACCTTAAACTCTTGGAACATGTGGATAAGGCTAGCAACCTGGCTATCCCTGCTTTTGGTTAAATCTCTTTTGTAAAGTTCTTCCAAATCAATCATCAGTCTCCCATAGGAGTTTCCTTTTTTGTAGAAATGCCAATAATCTACCCAGTAACCAACATAGTTTAGTTCATGAAGTTTTGATAGGTCGCTTGCAAGTTCACCTAATACTCTTCGATCACGTCCCAATTTGAGTTGTTTTAGAAAATGTGGCCTCCCATTATGCCCTTCGTAAGAAGTATTATTTATGGGTATAAGTTTTCCGTATCTTTTTTCCAAGTCCGGTTGGAAAATTCCTAGATATGTCGGGCTTCCTTTTCTCAAATCTACTTTGGAATAATCTGGGACTGGCAATCCGACTTTTTTGAATTCCTCCCACTTTGTTTGATAATCAATAGCTCGCTGAGGGTTATGCATGAAACTAACAGGTTTTCTTAAAACCAGTTTTCTAATTCTTCCAGTTCGTTCAACCAGGGTTATTCTTCGTGCGCTAATGGTTCTTCCTTCAAAAATCTCCCTCTGTTTTTTTATACGTGATCCAGCCAGTTGAGGAATATTTCGTTTACGTTGCATAAACTAACTATGCTCTTTAAGGTATTAAACTTATTTTTCTCTCAAAATTAACCTTTTTAAACCATTCCAATTAGTAGTATGTTGTACAAGAAACAAAGAGTAGCACAAAATTATTGTGCTTTTAGCGATTTCTTTTTAAGGGAAAGTGAAAGTAAGAATAGTAGATTATTGAGTTATTTTTGTAAAAAATAAAGGAAAATAAAGGTGATTTTTGATGTATCCAGTGCAAAATTCTAAAGTTCCAGCTTATGATAAAGCTGCTACAATGTTTTCTCCTGATGGAAGACTCTACCAGGTAGAATATGCAAGTAAAATAGTTGAACAAGGTACTACTGGAGTTGGATTAATTTTCGCTGAAGGAGTAGTTTTAGCAGCTGATAAGAGTATTACAAGTAAATTAGTAATACCTGAATCAATTGAAAAAATATTTAAGATTGATGAAAACATTGCAGTTGTTTCTGCCGGTTTAGTTGGAGATGCAAGAAGATTAGTTGGTATTGCAAGAAGACAAGCACAAGACAACAAAATGGTTTATTCTGAAAACATTCAAGTAGAAGTAATGGCTAAAGAAATTGCTGAAACAAAACAAGCATTTACTCAATACGGAGGCCTACGGCCATTTGGAGTAGCTTTCATTATTGGTGGATTTGACGAAAAAGGTGCAAAAATCTTTGAAACAGAACCTAGTGGAGCTTTAGCTGAATACAAAGCTGTTGCTGTTGGAAGAAACAAAGACAAAGCAATGGAAGTATTTGAAAAAGAATTCAAAGAAGGATTAAGTTTAAACGATGCAGTTGTAATGGCTTACAAAGCAATCGAAAAAAGTATGCCTGAGAAAGAAAAAGTAAGTCTTGCAAGAGTGGAATTCGCTGTTGTAGACAAAAAAGGATTTCGACATTTAACTGAAAAAGAATTGAAAACTGCGTTCAAGTGATCTTGAACGACATTTACATTTAATATCTTAAAGTTCCGAGTGAGAGAATAAAAAAAGCTTGGAGCATTTAGTTTTAGAAAGAGGAAAGAATATGGTTAGAGTAGAGGACGCAGTTATTGCTCGTCTTGAAAAATTCGGTCACAAATTTGAAGTACTAGTTGATCCAAATCTTGCACTTGATGTTAAACACGGAAAAGATGTTCCCCTTGATTCATTACTTGCAATTGAAACAATTTTTAGAGATGTAAAATCTGGGGACGCTCAAAGTCCTGATGCATTAAAAAAAGCTTTTCAAACAACTGAAGTGAAAAAAGTTGTTCACAAAATAATAATGGATGGAGAAGTTCATTTAACAACTGAACAAAAAAGAGCATTAATTGAAAAGAAAAGACTGGAAGTAATTAATTTCATTTCAAGAAACACAATTAATCCTCAAACAAAAACCCCTCACCCTCCGCAAAGAATTGAAAATTGTTTAGCTCAAGCAAAAATTCATATTGATCCTTTCAAGAGTGTTGAAGAGCAAGTGGATGATATTGTTAAACAAATTAGACCATTAATTCCAATTTCAATGGAAAAAATTGATTTTGCAATTAAAGTTCCTGCAGCATATGCTGGAAAATGTTCAAGCATAATTAAAAAATACGAAGTGAAAAAAGAAGAATGGTTGAATGATGGTTCTTTAGTTGCAGAACTCTTGCTTCCAAGCGGAGCAAAAGGAGATTTGCTTAACGAACTAAATTCAGTAACGCATGGAGAAATTATAGTTAAAATAATTGGGACAGCACAATGAAATACGATGCAAAGTGGGAGTGTTGTTTTCAATTTAATATTTTACGAAGGTGAATGAATGAAGAAATTAGTAATACCTGGTGAGTTAGTATCTGACCAGAGAAAAAGACTTGGAAGCAATGTATTTGTTTCCGAAGGGAAAATATATTCCAAAGTACTGGGAATAACAGATGTGAATGACGAAAAAGCAAGTGTTGTTCCTTTGGAAGGAAAATATGTTCCACAACAAGAAGATGTAATAATAGGGGTAGTAACAAGAGTAGTGTTTGCCGGTTTCGGGCTTAACATTAATTCTTTTACTGAATCTTTTATTCCAAAATCAGCTATTAGAGAAGATCTAAAAACTGGAGATTTAGTTAGCGCAAAAATAACTTACGTTAACGAAATGAGAGAAGCAGAAATAGGATTTCCTAGAAGAATGTTTGGCGGAGAAGTAATAGAAGTTACTCCTGTTAGAACACCAAGATTAATTGGAAAAAACGGTTCAATGCTTGAATTATTAAAGCAAGGAACTGGATGCGAAATAATAATTGGAAAGAATGGAAGAGTATGGGCAAGAAACGGAAACTTGGCTTTGCTACGAAAAGTAGTTACTTTCATTAACGACAATTCCTACAAAAGCAATTTGACTAATTCAGTTGAAGCTTTCTTTAAGGAAGAAGGAATACCAATTAACGTTCCAAGAAAAGACGAAGCAAAACCTTTCAATAAAACAGCTCCTGTTGAATCAGAAGTACTTGAAAGTGAAGTAATGCAAGAAGAAAGCGAAGAGCTAAACTAATATCAAAAAATAAAATTTTTTGATAGTCATAAAAAACTATGAAAAAAAAAAATGTCTTTTGATATAGAAAAAAACGGAGAAATACTTAAAGGTGAATTATATGAGTGGAAGACCAAGAGATGACGCTCCTGATTATAAGAAGGAGAAAAAAAGAGTAGACGGAAGAAAGATGGATGAACTAAGACCATTAAGCATTAAAGTTGGTGTATTACCAAATGCAGATGGATCAGCTTATCTAGAATGGGGACAAAACAAAGTTTATGCAGCGGTATTCGGGCCAAGAGAAGCTCTACCAAAGCACACACAAAACCCAATGAAAGCAGTAATGAAGGTAACTTACAGAATGGCAACATTCTCTGTTCCTGAAAGAAAACAACCAAGACCAAATAGAAGAGATATGGAAATCTCAAAAGTTTTGGGAGAAGCTTTAGACAAAGCAGTTTTCACAGAACAATTCCCTAACACTGAAATAGCAGTATTCGTGGAAGTAGTTGACTCAAATGCTGGATCAAGAGTTGCATGTTTAACTGCAGCTTCATGCGCATTAGCTAATGCCGGAATCCCAATGAGAGATTTAGTTGCAGCAACAGGAATTGGAAAAGCATTCGGAGAATTAATCGTTGACTTGAATAAAGAAGAAGAAGACGCTCCAGATGCAGTTGATATTCCAATTGCTATAATGCCAAACACTGGTGAAATAGTTCTATTACAAATGGATGGACTATTGACTAAAGAAGAATGGGCAAAATTAGCTCCAATGGGAATCAAAGCATGTAAAGCAGTATACGAAGTACAAAAGAAAGCTTTGCAAGAAAAATTTCCAATATCTGAATTATCAGAAGCAAACGTTGAAGCAGAAGTTGCCGGAAAAGATGCTCCTGCAAAAACTGAAAGCAAAGTTGTTCCTGCAAAAGAAGCAAAAACAGCTCCTGCAAAAGCAGACAAAAAAGAAGATAAGAAAGCTGACAAGGCTAAGAAGGTGAAAAAATGAGAACAACTGTACTTGAATACGATGTATCAAAAATAGCAGAACTTGCAAGGAACGGAAAAAGACTTGACGGAAGATCACTTGATCAACCAAGAGAATTTACTCTAGAACTTGGAATGTGTCTTAACGCTGAAGCAAGCGCAAGAGTACGATTAGGAGAAACTGAAGTACTTGCTGGAATAAAAGTTGGAGTAGACAAACCATATCCAGACAATCCAGATGAAGGAGCAATTTCATGCGGAGCAGAACTATTAGCATTAGCTCACTCTGAATATGAAGCAGGCCCACCATCATTCGACGAAATCGAAGTTGCAAGAGTTGTAGATAGAGGTATTAGAGAAAGTAAAGCAATCGACTTCACAAAACTTTGTATCAAAGAGGGAGAAAGTTGCTTAATAGCTTTCATGGATTTCTACGCAATCAACGCTGACGGAAATTTGTTTGATGCTGGCTCATTAGCTGCATTAGCTTCATTCATGACTGCAAAACTTCCAAAGCTTGACGAGAAAAACAGAATCGTTAAACACGAGTATAATGGAAAAATCGAATTAAAGAGACTACCATTACTAACAACTTTCGTTAAAGTTGGCGGAAAAATAATGGTTGACCCAACATACTTGGAAGAAAAAGCAAGTGAAGCAAGATTTTCAGTTGCAACAACAGAAGACGGATACCTTAGTGCAATGCAAAAAGGACCCGGAGCATTCACAGTAGAAGAAATTTCTCTAATGATCGAAAAAGCATTCGTTGTAGCAGACACAAACAGAAAAAAACTTTTGAAAATCGTAAAACAATAACTAGGTTAATTTAGATGGAAGGGCTCGAAAGGGTTCTTTCATTTTCTATTTTTTTTAATTAAAATCATGTTTTTATACTACTTAAGCAATAACTCTTTTAATGATTTTATGGCCGTGATTAGAAAACCTTTTGTTGTTAGTAAAAGACGTCTTCGTTTGACTCAAAAACAAGTTATTGAGTTAGCTAAGAGAAAGGCACTTAGAACTGCTTTAGTTGCTGAAGGTCGAGCTAGGAATAGTAAACCTGAAAAAAACTGATTTTTCGTAAATGTGGGGTCAAGTATCCTCTTTTTCGAAGCCTCCCTTAGAACGTTTAAAAACCTTTCCAATGGGTATTTTGGTATTGGTGAGCATTAAATGGGTAATACAAAAAAGGTAGGCACTGCTGGAAGATTCAGTTCTAGATATGGTGTTGGTATTAGAAAGAGAATTTTGGCTGTTGAGAATAAACAGAACGTTGCTTCAACTTGCCCTTTTTGCGGGTTTGCTAAAGTTCAAAGAGAAGCTGCAGGATTATTTAATTGCAGAAAATGCGAAGCTAGATTTACTGGCGGAGCTTACGAACCTCAAACTTTAATTGGTAAAACTATTAACAAAATGGTTTCACAAAAGTCATTCTTGGCTGGTGCTGAAGAATTGATTAAATCAAAAGAATCTTCTTTCTCTGATATTGAAAGAGAAGTAGAAAAATCTTTAGCTGCAGATGCAAATAAGACTAAAGAAGATAAAGAATAGGGTGGTTTTGATGAGTTATCGATGTGCTAAATGCGGAACAGAAGTAACTAATGTTTCTGAAGGATTAGTTAGATGTCCATCATGCGGTCACAGAATCTTATACAAAACAAGAGATCCTATAGCTAAAGAAGTAAAAACTGATTAGATTTCAAATTGAAAAGCGGGGGCATTTAAGGGCTCTTGTTTTTCCTTATTTTTATGTTTTCTCTTCAAGTTAAATTAGATTTTGATTCAAAAGAGAAGGCAAAGCGCTTTTTTAAGTCACTTGAACCAGAACTCAAAGCAGATTTTTCGAGGAGTAAAACAACTATTGCTCAAAAAGAGAGTGTGCTTGACATTAAAGTTAGTGCTAGTGACAAAACTGCGCTTCGAGCGTCCCTTAATGCATTATTAAAACCTTTAGTTTTATTTAATCAATTAGAAGAAATGAATTAGGGGTCAAGAGATTAAGGAAGCATGATTTATTAGTAAAAGGTAGTGATTTTTAGGAAGTTTTATTTTTTTGGAGGAATTTAGTATGGATGAGGGAGAACAAAGAGCAATGATTTTGGAGTTTGAAAAAAACCGACAAATGTTAGGCAATGTTAATGCTCAAAAACAACAAGTTACTTACCAATTAGAAATGGTTGATGCTTCTCTTGAAGAATTAGCAAAAACTAAAGAAAAAACTGTTTTCAAAGTTGTTGGAAATGTTTTATTCCCAAAGGATGCTAAAGAAATGGAAAAAGAATTAAAGGACAAGAAGGAAAGTACTGATCTTAGACTAAAAACTCTTGCAAAACAAGAAGAAGTTCTACTAAAGAAATTAAACACAGCTAGAGCAAAGCTTGAAGCCCAAATGAAAGGTGCAAAAAGCGAAGATGCTGATGAGTCTGAAGAAAAGAATGAAAAGAAAAGAAAATAGAACTACTTAGTGCTGCCTTAAGTTGAATAAACTTAAGGCTTTTTCTTTTAAGTAAAGTTAATAACAACTTCTTGCCTAATACTTCTGATTATAATGCCAAAGTTCACTTCAAAAAAGCTAATTAGTTTGTGTAAACAAAAGCGTGTGCTTCTTTTGTGTCACGATAATGCGGATCTTGATTCTTTTGCTTCTGCTGCAATGATGCAAAGGTATTTGAAAAAAAACAAAATCAAATCTAACATTGGTGTTCCTTGTCATATTAATGAACAAGCTTTACATTTTGCTTTAGAAGAAAAAATTTCTTTTAATATTCATCCAAACTTAGAAGAGTATGATTTAGTTTTATTGTTTGATTTGAATGGCTTTGAGCAAATGGGCCACTTGAGAGAAAGATTTGTTCAACTAATAAGAAATAAAAGTTTGAAAGCAATTGTATTTGATCATCATGTCCCTGAAAAAGAAAGCATTTGTGCTGGTGCAAATTCTGTAATTGACGAAAATGCAGCTTCCACAACTGAAATTTTGTACAATTTCCTGGACATGCATTCTGATGCAAGGATAAGTTTTTGGAATTGCATTGGTATAATTGAAGACACAGGCCATTTTCTTGTTGGGGATGAAAAAACTTTTTCTTCTTTTGCAAATTCCCTAAAATATTCCAAGAAAACTTATGCGCAGGTTCTTTCATTTGCAAGGCACAAAGTTCCTGATGATGAAAGAGTAGCTTTTTTGAAAGCCGCGCAAAGGGCAAATATACAAAAAATTGGCGAAGTAATTCTATTGACAAGTGAATTATCTTTCTACCAGAGTGCAGCTGCAACTAAACTCTTGGATTTTGGTGCGCATATTGCACTTGTTGCTGGGCAGGAGAAAAATGGATTAACTACTCTTTCTGCAAGAGCTGAAACTGAGTTTAAAGAAAAGTACAGGTTTAATTTAGTAAAAGATTTGCTTATTCCTTTGCAAAAAAGGTTTGGCGGGGAAATTGGGGGACATTCGGGGGCTGCCCAATGGAAAGGGAAAATGCAAACAGCAGTAGTTTTGCAAACTTCTGCCTCAATATTAAAAAAGCGTTTATCTTGATTTTTAGTTTCTTTTTCTTTTTCAATTTGCCCTCCTTTTTGGGGGCTGTGTGACAACCGGAAGGTTTTTAATAACATATGAAGTATAATTCATATGTCTGTTTTTTAGTAGTTCTGTTTGTTTTGAACTATTTCCCTATTTATTTTAACTATTTAAATAAAAAAGAGGTGACAATATGAATAAAAAAATGATAAAAAATGAACAAGAGTTAGCACGCGGACTTAAGTGTGAAGAACTTTGTGTTCTATCCAAAAAGAAAGATCATTTGGGTTCCCCAAATGACAACATAGTGCACAGTGCACTAATAAATAAGAGTAAAGAAAAAATATGCCCAATTTGTTAATTTTGGGCCTTTTCTTTATTTTAGATAAACTACGTTTGCGCCTTTGCGTATCTTTCCGCGGTCAGCGTATTTTAACAAATAGTGTACGGTTGATTTTGGAATATTAGTAATTTTTTCAATTTCTCGTACAGTTTGGTAATCTTTTCTTAGTTCAATAATTTGAAGCATCTTGTCCATTGGGATATCTATTGCTCTTCCTCTTCTTTTTTCTAACGCGAGTGAAATTCCTTTTTCTTTTAGTTTTTTTTGTGTTTTTGTTGGTAATCTTTTCAAACAGGAATTTGAGAGAGTGATTGTTCTAATCGGGCATTTGCCGGTTAGTGAATTAAGTTTGTTCCAGCTTATTGGTCTGACTAAATGGATTTCAACTGTGTCTTTTGGGATTGAATCAATATTTGTTTCTTCAGTGATAGAGTATTTCATGTTCTCAAGTTCCTTAGTTTTTGTTTTAATATCCCAAATCTTTTTTTTATTTTAAATTTTGGCATTTTTTTACTTATTTTGCCAATGTTTGCCTTCTTAGTTATTCTTTTTATTGTTTTTATTCTTTTGCCTAAGCTAATTTTCTGGCTTATTTTACTTGCAATCGGGATTTTTCTCTTCTTTAGCACATTTTTTTTTGCCAAATACGTTAGTCCTTCCACCATTTCTTTTTTCCCTATGATATCTACTGGGGTTTTTGAATAAATGTTTGGTCCTTTCCAGAGGGTTTTGTTTGTTCTGATCATTTCAATGAATTCTTTTTCACTTTTTGGTTTCTTTTTTAGTTCTATTATTGCGCTCCCTATTGCTGTTGGGTAGTGCGCATCGCTTCCCACAGTTCGAAAGCTTGCATGTAATGAAAACAGCATTCCTTTTTTTACTCTGTTAAGTGTTTCAATTGCCAACTTTTCAAGTTTTTCTTTTTGTGAGGCAGTTGTTCTATTCATGTGCAAACTGTTTGCTGCTTTGTTTTTTTCAACAAAATCAAGTACTCCATAAAATCTTTTTGCAATTCCTCTACCAAAAAGTAGTTGATTTGCACTCCCAAGCATTCCATTGTAGTATTCAGTTCCAATTTTGTATTTTTTTAAGAGTTTGAGTGTTTTCTTTTCTCCAAGTACTTCACAAACGGAATCTGATTTGTATCCGAAGGGGTGGGCAAAGCTTACAAGGAGGTTATTCTTAGTTGCAATTTTTAGGGCTGTTTCTATTTTTACATTCATTTTTTGTAGTTCTTTTATTTTGTAAATGGAGTCGTCTTCTCCGTACAGTAATAAGTCTCCTGCGCTGGTTTTTGCTTCAAGACCAGGAATCAAAAGTATTCCTTTGGGTTGGGTTGCTTTGAGTTTAGCATATGCTTCGTCGGGTTTGTAGTTGGAGTGTTCAGTTATTGCAATTACTGTAAGTTTTTTTTGTAAGACAAATTTCCAATAGTCTCTTGCTTTAACTTTTTTTTCATTTAAGTGAGTGTGCATGTCTGCAAGGATTGGATTTTTTTTGCTTTTAGGCATATTAATCTAAAGGTAGGCATACTTTATAAATTTAGACTCGCTATTTCCTGGACAAATTTTGGTCTCAAACTTCTGCATTGCCAGAAAAGAAGTATTTTTATAGTAGTAAAATGCTTTGTTTTGTCTAATGAAAACAAAAAGCTCTGCATTGCCAGATTTACTTGATTTGCCGGATATAGAAAAGCGTATTTATGCCTTTATTTTGACTACTTGGCCCACTACCCCTCTTGAACTTGCTGAAAATTTTAAGGAATCAGTACTAACGAGGGAAGATAAGAAACGTGCAAGTACAAAGTACTCTTATTACTTAAAAAAACTAATCGAAAAGAGGCTGATTGTTTCCAAGAAAGCGGGAAATAGTGTTATTGTTTGGCCGCTTGTAGTTGAAAAGTATCGTGCGATTCATGATATTTTAAAGCATCATGAGGCGGAGCATTTAGCGTTATTAAAATCTCAATCAAACGAGGTGAAGTTTGATGCTTAACACTTTTTTTGATAAATTCATTTTTACTAATAATATAAAATACACGCATAGTAATTTTTTCTTAATGAATATTCCTTTTGTTATTGCTCCGGTTGAAACATTAATTGGAATTGCAGGGGTAAATGATGTTGAATTTCATAAAAAGATTTATTTGGCAGTAAAACAATCTACTAAGGATTCTTTGTTTAAGGATCTTTCTCTTACTTTTACTGAGAAAAAGAAGGAGCTTGAATTTGTGGAAAATTTCTTTACAGCTTCTGGTTGGGGGGCAATTCAGGGTATTGATGTTCAATTTGAAGGAAAAAAAGCAATTGTTGTTGTGGAAAATTCTCCTTTTGCTTCTGCATTAAAGGGAAAATTAACTTTTCCTGTGGATGCCTTTCTTCGGGGAACCCTTGCAGGAATTTTCTCCAAGCTTTTTGAGGAAGATATTGATTGCGTTGAAGTGGAATGCCAAGCTTTAACTAGTGAACGTTGTAAATTTATTTTAAAACCAAAAACAGAGTTTGACTTTGCAAATGCAATAGTTGGGCAGCAGTTAACGCATGAGTAGTTTTGTAGTTGTGTGATTATAGTTATGATAAATTCAAAAGTAGTTATTAAAGATTCAAAAAAACCAGGGCCTAAAGTTGTAGTAATGGCTGGGGTTCATGGGGATGAAATTTGCGGAGTAAAAGCTCTTGATGAATTAATTCCAAAAATTAAAGTAACTGCTGGAAAAGTAACTTTTATTTATGCTAATCTTAAAGCTATAGAACAAAATAAGCGTTTTATTGAATACAATTTGAACAGATGTTTTTCTTCAGATCAAGCAGAAAATGTTTATTCTACTCTTGAAGGAAAAACTGGGAGAGAGTTAGTTAGAATTCTAGATGATTCTGATGTGTTACTTGATCTTCACGCTTCAACTTCAAAGAAAACAGTTCCTTTCATTATTTGTGAAAAACAAAGTTATGCCTATGCGAATGTTTTGCCTTTTAAATTTGTAGTTGGTGGATTTGATTTTGTTTACCCTGGGGCATCAGATCATTACATGAATCAAAACAATAAGCCTGCGCTTTGTGTGGAATGCGGGTACTTGGGAGATAAATCTACAATTAAAGTTGCAAAGAATACAGTACTTACTTTCTTAAAAAAAGCAGGGTCAATTAGAGGAAAAGCTCCTACTCTTGCACAAAAGAAGTTCTTTGAAGTAAATTTTGTTTATAAAAATAAGTTTGGTCCTTTTAGATTGTCAAGAGATTTTGCTGATTTTGAAGAACTAAGCGGAAGTACTGTTGTTGGTTTTGATGGACAACAAAGAGCATTTGCCGAAGATGGGGATTTACTTTTGTTCGCAAGAAGCGAAGACAAATTAAATTCTGAGTGCTTTGTTATTGGGAAAAGAAAAGACAAAAAATGAATTTTCTAATTCATTCTTTGTCAATTTAATTTTTTGTTTTATTCTAAATTATTGTTTCTTTCCTGTGATTTCTGTTTTACCAAACATGTATGGTTGTAGTGCTTTTGGAATTTTTATTGTTCCTTCTGCTGTTTGGTGGTTTTCAAGTATTGCTCTTAGCATTCTTGGTATTGCCACTTCTGTTGCGTTAAGCGTGTGAAGGAATTCTTTTTCTCCATTCGCTTTTTTATATTTTATATTAAGTCTTGTTGCTTGGTAGGTTGTGCAGTTTGAGAGGGAGTGTGTTTCAAAGTATTTTCCTTCTCTTGGTGACCAGCATTCAATATCATATTTCTTTGCAGCAACAGTCCCTATGTCCCCTGTGCAAATCAATACTACTCGATGGGGTATTTCAAAATCCCTGCAAAGTTCTTCTGCGTTCTTTACCATTTCTTCGTGCCATTTTTGGCTTTCTTGTGGAGTGCAGAATACTATTTGTTCTACTTTATCAAATTGGTGGAGTCTGAATAATCCTCTTTCATCCAGTCCGTGTTTTCCAATTTCTTTTCTAAAGTTCATTGAGTATCCTGCTTGTACTATTGGAAGATCTTTCTCTTCAATTGTTTCGTCCATTAGCATTGAAGTAAGCGGATGTTCTGCTGTTGCAATCATGTAGTGATCTTCGTTTTCGACTTTGTACATTACACTTTCAAAGTCTCCAAGATCCGTTACTCCTTCGTATGCTTTTCTATTCATCATGAATGGGGGTATTACCATTGAGAATCCTTTTCTCGTTAATTTTTCAGTTGCATAATGGAGTATTGCAAGGTTTAGTAGTGCCAAATCTCCTTTTAGTGCATAGAATCCTTCTCCTGCAATTTTTACTGCGCGGTCAAATTCAGCCAGTCCTAAATTTTTTGCTAAATCTCCATGGTGGATTAGATTTGTGTTTTTTGTTGCTGTTCCCCATGTTTTAACAACAACATTGTCGTCGCCATCTTTTCCATAAGGGACATCTTCGGTAAGCATGTTTGGTATTCCCATTAAGATTGACTTGTTTTCAATCTCAAGCTCTTTTAGTCTTGTTTCTTTTTGCTTTATTTCTTCAGGAAGCTTTTTTGCTTTCTCAAGTAGCGGAGCAATGTCTTCTCCTTTTCCTTTTGCCATTTTAATACTTTCAGTAATAGTATTTCTTTTTCCGCGAAGATCATCAACTTCTTGTTTTAGTGTTCTCCATTCCTTGTCCTGTGCAGTCCACTTGTCTAATTTTTCAATGATTGACGAGTCTCTTCGTGTTTCTAGGTTTTGTTTTACTTCAATGTAGTTTTCTCTAATTACTTTTGGGTCAATCATTTCATCATCTCCAATTCAAATATAATCTCATTGTGTGTTTATTCAATACTTACTCTAATTTAACAAAATCATTTAAAACAGCCTATTTAGTCCAAATTTGGATTAAAATTAAGCGAAGAATTAGCTCGACTCTGACGACTCTTCAAGTTTTATCAAAGCATTTAATTGCAGCATTATTTCGATATCCATTTGAGTCATCATAATCACTAAACATATTCTTCATGCTTGATTAATAAGGACTAAGCAGGTTTAGATGTAACATTTTGACTATTTATGCGGATTTGGCTCTATTTTTAGTTTTTTTGTTGAAGTGTAGAGGTGAGCAGGGGTTTGTTTTAAAAGACAAGTTATCATGAGTATTCTTTCTATTTGTTTAGGTGTCTTGGCTTTTCTGAGTTCGCTTATTATTGTTCGTATGGCTTGCATTTGTATTTCGTTGTGTCCGTACTTTTCATGTTGTTCAAGAATGCCAAGCAATCTTCTTGTAATTCCATTTCTTGTTGCTATCCTGCTTTTGGCGGAGTGTTCTCTCTCAAGAAGGGCTTTATAGGATTCAAGTCCTGCTTCTACGCCCCTTGCGCTTGTGAGTCTTAATAGGTGTTTGTGTGGCATTTTATCACTTTAATATTTTCCAGTATAATACTTGGTCTTCATATTTTCCTTTCTCAAAATCATAATCCTTTAGGGTTCCAACTTTTTTGAACTTGCATTTTTTCATTACTTTTTGGCTTGCAATATTTTTTGGGTGAATGTATGCGGCAAGTGCGTGGAGTTTTTGTTTTTCTTTAGAATATTTCATTGCTTCTTTTAATGCAGTAGTTGCTATTCCTTTCCCCCAATATTTTTTGTCAATTCCATATCCTATTGCTGCACGGTTGTTTTTCCGGTCTATCTTATACAAATCTAAGATTCCTGCTTTTTCTTTTCCAAACAAAATTATGAAATAGTATCCATTCTGGTTTTGCATTTGTGCAACAAAATGTCTTAGTTTTCTTTTTTGATCTTCTAAATCAGTTGCGATTAAATTTGATGGAAAATACTTCTGGTAGTCTTTGTCTTTCGTTAGCGCATAAACAAATTCTGAGTCATCTATTGTTGCTTCTCGTAAGGAAACCTTCTTTTTTGTAGTCATCAAATATATTTAGACGGTCTTCTATTTAAGGGTTAATTCTCTGCTCTCCTGCCGCAATTTTCGCAAGTATTGGTTCAAAACAAAGCATTTTTGTTTTGTAAACTATTGTTTTGTTAAATTGGATTGCTTCTTCCACGAGTATCTTTTCCTGTTCTTGAGTTATTTTGTGTAAGGCTTCTTTTATGGAGTGTTCTTCAAGTTCGCATAGGATTGGTTTTACTTTTTCAATAATGTACAATTCATCAATTTTAACGGCATATTCGGAGTAGCTTTCTTTTTTACCAACTAATCTTTTTTGAACAATTCCCCAGTTTTTTTTCACAAATAGCGCAAGTTTTTTTGTTGGAAAAAATTCCAGTTCGTGATTTTTGTTTATTATCATCGTCCAATCAGAATTGTTCACTAGTCTTCGTTCATCTACTCTGACTTTTATTGTGTTCTCTCCTAGCCCTCCAAAAGAAAATTTTTGATCAAGTGTAATTTCGTTATATAAATAATCGATGCCATAGTGCGGATCTTCAATTGGTTTCATTTCGCGGGGAATAATATTTTTCAATCGTTCTCTCATTTGATTTTGAAGCAAGCATGTTGCCTCTAAGTGGTGGTGGTCAAAGTGTTTTTTTGAGAATGAATGTTTGCGACAGTTTTTAGCGCGAGATATTTCTAGCAAGAACTCCAGTTCTGGCAAAAAGGCAGTGTTTGGGGTTTCAAACATCACACTAGTCTAACAGCATTATAGTTTTTATTACTATGTTGGATAAGGACTTGGGTTAGTTTTACTTTTGTCTTATCCCTGGATTAACTTTTCTATCAAATATTCTCTGCCTGCTTCTAAGTGGGGTGTTTGGTGCTTTAGCATTTTTTGCTCTTGTTAATCCTTTTCTAACAGGGCCTCTATAAATTGGCGGATTTTTTGGTTTAGCTAGTGGGGGTAACTTTGCTCTTTCGCGTTTAATCATTTCTTCAATAAGCAACTTTCCTGCTTCTTTGCTTAATCCTATTTTTATTGGTTCAGATTCTAATATTTGTTTCATAAATCTGTAAAGGTCTGCTAGTCTTACTGAATAAACATCATATTTTTTTCTGCGTTCGTAAAATCTTAAGCTTCCAAATTGTTGTTTTACAAATCTGGCTAGTGCTTCAGCAGGGAAAGCTTCCATTGTTCTTTCTTTGTTTAATACGATTATCCAATCTGCTTTGTTGTAAAGTTGCTTGTTTTGTATTCTTGTTTCTATTGCTCCGTCTCCGTGTTTTCCACCGTTAGCAACTTTTTGGTCGGCAGTTATTTTTACTTTTTTTCCTCTGATTACAGTTTCAATTGAAATATCCACTCCTGCGCCCATATTGCTTGCATCTTTAAATCCTGCTCTTTTTAGCATCCAAGTGAATCTTCGTAGTTCACTTAGTTTTTCAGCCCTATTTCTTGCTCTTGCTTTTGAACTTGCTTCAAGTACTTGTCCTAAGGCTTTAGTAAAAGGTATTTTTGTGTGTCTTGATTTAGCTTGGGAAGCTGCGCTTCTTTGTGAAGAAGTATATTTCATTTAATCAACAAACCTTAGTTTTCCAATAGTTTTTTTTGCTTCCTCAAACTTTTTATTAAAATCTTCATAGAACTTTTTAGCATAAGGTACTGGGTATTTTGCTTTACATTCTCCGCAAAGATTTTTTCCAGTAGTGCATTCTTCAAACATTGTTTGAAGTATTTTGTCGTCTTTAATAAAATGGTTTTTGCAGTACTCGTAAACAATGCATTTTGCAATGTCTCCACCTTTTGCTTTTTGTTCTTCGCGTGTTGCTCTTCCCCCTGTTAGAGTTTTGTTTATTTTCTTTTCAAGTACTCCCAAGTCTTTTTCAGGGATTTCTATTTTTCCTAGTTCGCTAGCACTTTTACTCATCTTAAATGATCCATCAAGTGCTGAAGTATATTTATTGTACAATGCACTTGGCAAAAAGAATCCGTATTCTGCTTTTAGTCTTCTTGCAACATCTCTGACCATTCTAATGTGTGGGGCTTGATCAATTCCAACAGGGATTATTCCTGGCATTTTTTCAGCTAACTGTGGGTAGAGTATATCTCCCATTTGTGTAAATGCACTCATTACTTTTGCTGGATGAACTGAACCATAGATTGCTCTAAATTCATTCTCTGTTACTTTTTGTGAGGCTATTGCCGCAAGGTTTGAAACTTTCTTGTTTTCGCTTTGCAAATAAAAATTTGTTTTTGCTGGGTCGAGGCCTAGTGCAATATATGCGGGAATGTGAAATTCAAGAGCTCTTTTTTTCCCTTCTTCAAGAGTTATTCCTCTTGTTGCTTGGGATTCAACATCCGCAATTACAACGTAGGTTTTTGCTCCATGGTCTTGGAAGTATCTAATATTTTGAATTACTGTTTCTGTTCCTAAGTGTATTTTTTCGCTTGAAGGCATTATTCCGCTTAGTACGTAAAATGGTTTTTTGTTCTTGATAGCGGTAGCTATAGCTTCAGCGTCTTGTATGCCGAAGTTTACTCCTCTTCGCATTTGTAAATTTGGTTCAGGGAACATTGTTTTATCAAATTCGCTCATTCCAAATTCTTTTTGGAGTCTTGTGTAATCCTCCACAAGGTCGCTTCCCCATGGATCCACCACTACTTTTTCTTTTTCAGTCATTTTTTCACTTTGATTAAACATTACTTGTTTTCTTGTCTTTTTTAAACTTAGCCTTGTGTTGTTTTGGATTTAACTTTGAGAAGTTTTCTTGAGTTCTTCAAATGTATTTAGTGCGTTGCCTGAATCAATTGACTCTTGAGCTAATTTTATTCCCTCTTTGAAATCCTTTGCTTTTCCTGCAACAATAAGTGCTGCTGCAGCATTTAGCACAACTATGTCTCTTTTTGCTCCTTTCTTTCCGTTTAAGATGTCAAGTATTATTTGTGCGCTTTCTTCTTTTGTTTTTGCCTCAAGTTCAGAAAATTTTGCATAGTTGAATCCAAATTCTTTTGGATCAAAATATGTTGTTGTGATTTTGCTTTTTTCAAGTTGAGTTATTTTTGTTTTTCCAGTAATTGTTATTTCGTCAAGTCCTTCTCCATTAACGACCATTGCTCTTTCTATTCCTCTTTTCTTCATTACTTCTGCAATTGTTTCTGTGAGTTCTGGATTAAATACTCCCATTAATTGTTTTTTAGTTTTTGCAGGATTAAGTAGAGGTCCCATTAAATTGAATACTGTTTTAACTCCCAGTTCTTTTCGAAGTGGCCCAACATTTTTGAATAAAGGGTGGTGTTTTTGTGCGAATAAAAATGCAATTCCAGTTTTATTCATTGTTTCTTTTGGATTAATCGTTATGTTGGCAGTATTAATTCCTAGGGCTTCAAGAGCATCAAAGCTCCCGCTGCTTGAGGATACCGCTTTGTTTCCGTGTTTTGCAACTTTAACTCCTGCTCCCGCTATAACAAACATCGTTGCTGTGGAAATATTAAATGTATTTTTTCCATCCCCTCCAGTTCCGCAAACATCAATGCAATCCTTTCCGAGGTCAACAGTTTGTGCTTTCTGAATTAATTTTTCAACAAGTAGTGAAAGTTCATTTGCAGTTATTTTTTTTGTTTCAAGTGCACAAAGTAATCCTGCGAGTTGAGTTGGGATAAATGTGTTTTGTTCAATCAAAGTAACAATTTCCTCCACGTCTTTTTCGTTTAGTTCTTCCTTTTGAATTACTTTTTTTATTATTTCTTTAAGATTATTTGATGTTTGATTGATTGGAAGAGTTTCTTTTCCAAAACTTATGTTGCTTGTAGTGTTATCGCGCACTTTTCCACATTGGTTTATTATATTTTCAATAAGTTTTTCCCCGCCTTCGTTGTGCATTGAGAGAATTGATTCGGGGTGGAATTGTACTCCTTCCACTTGGTATGTTTTGTGTCTTGCAGACATCACTACATTTCCTGCTTTTGCAGATAACTCAAAACATTCAGGAACTTTTAGTACTCCTAATGAATGATACCTTGCGAATTTTTGTTTTGGTGCAATTCCTCGGAAAATTGTTTTTCCATCATGTTCTACTTCACTTGCTTGTCCATGCATTACTTCCGCTAATGGTTTTACGCTTTCTCCAAAGTATTCCATTATTGCTTGAAATCCTAAACATATTCCAAAAATTGGGGTAGTTTTATGGAATTTATCAATTACTTCTAAATAATTTCCTGCTTCTCTTGGTCCGTTAGGTCCTGGCCCAAGTAAAATAAGGTCAGGTTTTTGTTTTTTTATTGTTTCAATTGAACAGTTTGAGTTGTACATTACTACTTCTGCGCCGGCATTAGCAAAGTATGCTGCAATTGTATTTGCAAAGGAATCATAATTGTCAATAAAAACTATTTTCATTTTTTCTCCTCCAGTACACTCATTGCTTTTGATATTTTTAGTTTAATTTCTTGTAATTCTCCTTCGGGGGTGGATAAAGCAACTACTCCTGCTCCTCCGCGGATTTCTGATTTATTGTTTCTTACGTGCACAGATCTGATTGTGATTCCTGTGTTGCATGCTCCGTTAAATGAAACTACCCCGCTTGCTCCTCCATAAAATCCTCGCTTTGATCCTTCATATTGTTCAATCATGTTCATTGATTCTTGTTTTGGTGCTCCGCTTAATGTGCCTGCAGGAAGAGTTACAAGTAGTGCATCAATTGCATTGTTATTTTTCTTTAATATTCCTTTAACCCCTGAAACTAAATGGTAAAGGTTAGGATAGTGTTCGAGCGTGTAAAGATCTGTTACTTCTACACTTTGAGAATTACATAATTTGTATAGTTCGTGTCTTGCAAGATCCACTAGCATTGTGTGCTCTCTTATTTCTTTTTCATCATTAAGTAATTGTTTTCTATTCTCCGCATCCTCTAAAGGATTTGCCGATCGCATTATTGTTCCTGCGATTGGTCGAATTTGTATTTCTTTTCCTCTTGGGGTAATGTCAATTTTAATGTGCATTTCTGGTGAAGCTCCGTAAAGGATTTCATTTTCTCCAAGGTTATAATAAAATGAATAAGGGGAGGGATTTGTTTCTCTTAGTTCACGGTATGATTCAAATGGGTGCTTTTGCAAAGGCACGGTTGTTTTTCTTGATAAGACACATTGCATCACTCGCCCATTTTTGATATCGGTAATTGCTTTTCCAACGATTTTTTTGTATTCTTCGTCGCTAAGATCATATTCTATTTTATTTGTTTCTTTTTTGAATTCAAATCCTTTAATTGGGTTTTCGCTAGAAAACTTTTTTCCATTAAAATAAAAGTTCAGTTCCTCTGCTCGTTTTTCATCGTCATACATCACATAAACTTTTGTTGGTAAAAAGAGTTCGAAGTCTTTTTCTCCAAGATCTATTTGTTTCTCTTTTACCTTGTAAAAGTTTTTGGCAAAATCATAAGCAAATACTCCATAAAGTCCAGCATACGAGTTCTCGGACTCGAATTTTGCAAGGATTGTTTTTATTACAAATGAAATGTTTGCCAGTTTCTCATTTTCCTCTTCGCTTAATTCATTATTTTCTTTCTTTTCTACTTTGCCTGAAATATTTCTTTTATCCTGTGTGAAATTTGTTGAATAAGTAAAATCTTTTTTGGAAAAGTTAGAAAGTAATTTCTCTCCCGCTTTGTTTAATGCAATTACGCTAAAGTTTTCATTTTTTCCAACAATCTTTAAAGCTAGGTCTGCCACAATCATGCTTTTTCTTTCATATTTTTGATTTGGTGATTTTGATTCAAATAATAAACTCAGTAAGTTTCCTTTATTGCTTAGCTTGGAGTACAAATCGAAAGGATTAGTGTATTTTATTGGGGTGATTTTTGTAGTAATTTTAATTGTCATTTTCTCTCACCTTTTGAATAAAATTAATCATTTTTGTTTTATCTTTCTTTCCAAGGGTGCTTTCTACTCCCGAGCAAGTGTCTAGTGCGTAGGGGTGAATTGACTGAATGGATTCATTTACATTATCTATTTTTAGCCCGCCAGCTACAATTATTTTGCCTTTTGCCTGTTTTAATAGTTTCTTATCGAATGTTTTTCCAGTTCCTCCAAATGCGTTAGGGTCGAAGGTGTCATATAGTCTTGCGTAAATCAATTCTTTCTCCGTGGGTAGTTTTTCTTTTACTCTTTGGGCTTTTATTGTGTTTGCTCCAATTTGTTTGCAAAATTTTTCTGTTTCATCTCCGTGTAATTGAATGAAATCAATTCCGGTTTGTTTTTGGATTTCTTTAACTTCTTTTGCAGGAGAGTTTACAAATACTCCTACAGTTTGTACGGTGTTTGGCAAGTTCTTAATTATTTCAGTTGCTTTTGCAGTCGGTATATATCGCGGGCTTTTTGTATAAAAATTAAATCCCAAAATGTCTGCTCCTGCGTCTATTGCATTTTTTGCATCTTCTAAATTTGTGATTCCGCAGATTTTTACTTTTACTTTGTGAAGGGAAGAGAGTTTTTCACTAATATCTTTTGCTTCAATTAAAGAAGTTCCAATTAGTGCTGCATTTGTGTCAAGGTCCAAAATGTCTGCTTTTGTGTAAATCCCTGATTCACTAACAACAATTCGCTCGGCAGGGATTAGTTTTTTTAGTTCCTTTGTAGTATTAAGCGTAATTTTGAAATCCGCTAAATTTCTATTATTAATTCCAATTATTCTTGCACTTGTACGAAGTACTTTTTCTATTTCTTCTTTTGTTTTTGTTTCAACTAAAGCTTCCATTCCAAGTTTTCGTGCAATGAATAAATATTTCTCAATTTCTTCAGCAGAAAGTATTGATGCAATTAGTAATATGGCATCTGCCCCAAAATATCTTGCTTCGTATATTTGGTATTCATCAATAATGAAATCTTTTCTAAGTATTGGTAACTGGGTGTATTTTTTTGTTTCTTTAATGTACTTCAAATCTCCTGCAAAGAATTTTTTATCAGTGAGTACAGAGATTGCACTTGCGTATTTGTTGTAAGCAGTTGCAATTTCTTTAATTGATCTCTTTTTTCCAATCTTCCCTGCTGAAGGGGATTTGTATTTTATTTCTGCAATAATGTTGTTTTTTCCTTTTAGTGCGGAAAAGAAGTTTTTCTCGCTAGGAAGCAGTCCTTTTTGGAGTTTTGCAAGAGGGAGTTTTTTCTTAGAAATTAAAACTTCCTTTCTTTTGTTCTCCACTATCTGATCTAAAATATCAGGCATTCTTTACGGCCTCACTCATTTCTTTGCAAAATTTGTTGATCTTTGCTTGCATTTCTTTGGGATTAGTTAAGTTTTCTTCAACTATTTTACAAATAGCTGATCCGCTTATTGCTCCGTCAGCGCCTAGTTTTATTACGTTAGCTGCGTGTTCTGGCTTACTTATTCCAAATCCTACGTAGAGTGGGAGTTTCATTTCTTTTTTACAAAGTTTTATCATTGCTGGGAGTTGTGTGTTTAGTTCTGTTTTTACTCCTGTTGTTCCAAGTAGAGAAACCATGTAGGTGTATCCGCTTGCGTATTTGTTGAGTAGTCCCATTCTTTCTTTTGTTGTAGTTGGGGATACAATGAATATTTGTGCGAGTTTGTATTTTTTTGAAAGTTCAATTAATTCTTCCGCTTCCTCAAGGGGTACATCCGGGCAAAGGACTCCATCTACTTTTAGTTCTGCGCATTTTTTGTAAAAGTTTTCTACTCCATAGTTGTAAACAATGTTGTAACTTAACATTACGCTAATTGGAATACTTGTGTCTTTTCTCACTTTTTCAATTATTTCAAATGCTTTCTTTGTAGTGATTCCATTTTCTAGTGCCCGATTATTTGCTTTTTGTATTATTGGTCCATCTGCGATTGGGTCACTAAATGCAAATCCAAGTTCTAGTGCTCCTGCTCCATTTTTTACAAATCCTTGAATTATTTTTAGTGATTCTTCATAGTTGGGGTCTCCAAGTACTGCGAATGGCATGAAAACTTTGCTCTTAAACATTATTCCACCTCTAATAATTGATTAACATCTTTGTCTCCTCTTCCTGAGAGGTTAATTACAACAATGTCCTCTTTTTTGAATTTTCCTTTGTTTCGTAAAACATATGCAATTGCGTGTGAGGATTCTAGTGCTGGTAAAATTCCTTCCATTTTGCACAAGTATCTAAGTGCTTTTACTGCTTCATCATCTGTTGCGCTTTCGTAAGTTCCTCTTTTGCTATCTTTTAGGAAACTGTGTACTGGGCCGACTCCCGGATAATCAAGTCCAGCTGAAATACTGTGCGCTTCGCATACTTGTCCGTCTTTTGTTTGAAGTAAATATGATTTGCTTCCTTGGAAAATTCCGATTGTTCCTTCTCCAAGTGTTTTTCCATGTTTTACTCCGTTTCCCCCGGCTTCAATTCCAACAAGTTTAACGCTTTTATCATTTAGGAAATTATCAAATGCTCCTATTGCGTTTGATCCTCCTCCAATGCATGCAACAATAACACTGGGAAGTTTTTTTTCTTTTGCAAGTATTTGTTCTTTAATTTCTTTTCCAATTACTTTTTGGAAGTGTTGAACTATTTTTGGATAAGGGTGTGGTCCTACTGCGCTTCCTATTAAATAATAACAAGTTTCTACGTTTGCTAAATAATATCTCATTGCTTCGTTTCCAGCATCTTTTAGAGTTTTGCTTCCGCTTGTTACTGAAATTACTTCTGCTCCAAATAGTTTCATTCGGTAAACATTTAGTGCTTGTCTTTTTACATCAATTTCTCCCATGAATACTTTTACAGGGATTTTGAATAGTGCTCCAACAATTGCTGTTGCTACTCCGTGTTGTCCTGCTCCTGTTTCTGCAATGATTTCTTTTTTACCCATTTTTTTTGCAAGTAGGGCTTGTCCGAGTGCGTTATTTATTTTGTGTGCTCCACTGTGTAAGAGATCTTCTCTTTTTAGGTAAACTTTGCATCCAATATCTTTTGACATATTTTCTGCAAAATAGAGGGGGGTTTCTCTTCCTGCGAATTCTTTTAGTAAATAATCTAGTTCTTTTTGAAACTCTGAAGTGAATGCGTATTTGTTGAATGCTTCCTCAAGAGCTTTTTGTGCAGGCATCATCATTTCGGGGATGAATTGTCCGCCAAATTCTCCAAAGCGTGTGTTCTTTGTATCAAAAATATTTTTTTCCATATCTTCATTCACTTCCGTTTTTCATTAATTATTTCTTTCCACTTTACTTTTGATTATTTATTCTTTTTTTACAATTCCAATACTTTTTCATATGCACTTAAATCCAATATCCCATTTCCGGATAAATTGAATACAATTGTTTTTCCATTATTTTTCTTTGCTTGTTCAATTGCTTCTTTTAGTGCATGGCTTGATTCTGGTGCTGCAATTATTCCTTCTGTTTCTGCAAATAATTTTGCTGCTTCAAAGCATTCTTTTTGAGTATGGGAAACTGCTTTGATTAATTTGTGGTCAAATAGCAGGGAAACAATTGGAGACATTCCGTGGTATCTTAATCCTCCAGCGTATATTGCTTCGGGAACATAATCCGCTCCAAGAGTGTACATTTTTAGTAATGGAGTTTGTTTTCCTGTGTCTCCATAATCAAATTTGTATTCTCCTTTTGTCATACTTGGCACTTCACTTGGTTCAACTGCAATAATTTCAATTTTTTCTCCTTTGAGTACATCCGGGATGAAAGGGAATGCGATTCCTCCGAAGTTACTTCCTCCTCCAACGCATGCAATAATAACATCTGCTTTTTCTCCGATTTTTTCAAGTTGCTTTTTTACTTCTTGTCCAATTATTGTTTGGTGTAATAGTACGTGGTTTAGTACGCTTCCTAAACTGTATACTGTGTCTTCTCTTTCTTTTGCAACTTCAACAGCTTCTGCAATAGCCATTCCTAATGATCCAGAAGTGTTTGGGAATTTTTTTTGCATTTCTCTTCCAATTTTTGTAGTGTCACTTGGACTTGCAATTACTTTTGCTCCAAATAATTTCATTATTGTTCTTCTTGCAGGTTTTTGTTCATAACTGCATTTTACTTGGTAAACCGTACAGTTTAATCCAAAGAATTTTGATGCAAGTGAAAGTGCGCATCCCCATTGTCCTGCTCCTGTTTCTGTTGTAACATTTTTGTAACCTGCTTTTTTGATATAATAGGCTTGTGCCAGTGCAGTATTAATTTTGTGACTTCCTTGTAATGTAGTGTCTTCTCTTTTGAAAAATATTTTACAATTTGTTCCAAGTGCTTTTTCAAGTCTATCTGCTCTTTGTAATGGAGTTGGTCGTCCTATTTTTGCATAAATCTCTCTTACTTCATCAGGGATTGGAATAAATTTTTCTTGACTCATTTCTTGTCCGAGTATTTCTTGAGGAAATATTTTGCCCAGTATTTCTAAATCTCCTTGTGGCATTGGTAATGGAAAAGGTAAATCCGCTAGCACATTATAATAGTGTGTTGGAATCTCTTCCTTGGTAAGCATTATCACTTTTTTACTTAATTCACTTTCTTTCTTATTCTCTGTTTTCATTTAATCCATCCCCTTAATTTTATCCTTTTTTAAAATTAATTTTTCCTAATAAAACCTTATTTTTAGAGGCTTATTACTGCCACCAGACAAATATATTTGGATGAGAATTAGACTTAAAAACGCCTGTTTGGAGGTAAGTTGAAATAAAAATGTTATAATTTGCCTGGAGTACTCGCTTGGTGAGCCTAATTAAATTAGATGAAAGGACTCCAGACAAATAAATGTTTCATAATAACACTAGTGCTTGTGACCTTTATAAAGCCTATTTTGATTTAGGTGTAATAATTTGTATAGCTTAAATTGGTGTTTGTGATTTGATTTTGGCAATTTATTGGATGTGATGTTTTTCCTTAAATGTTGTAAGGTCTTCTCGTGCTTTATTAAGTTCGGCATCTACTTCACGGAGTATTCCTTTTCTATGTTCTAGTTCTTTCATGTGTGCTAGTTGTCTTCTTTCTTCTTCTCTTTGTTGTATTTGGGTTTGTATTCTTTTTGCGAAAGCGTGTGCAGAGTCTTTTGTGAATCGATGATCTCCAAGTTCTAATTCAAGTTGGGTAATAAGCCCGCCAATTCTGGATCCAATGTTAATGAATGAATCACTTTTTGTGTTAGAATACACTTCTTTTGATTGCGCTAATTTCTGAATCTTAATTGCTCGATTGGAAATTGCCTCTACTAGTTCTCTAGCTCTTGCAGAACTTGAGTTGTTTAGTAGTCGCATAAGTAATATGTCCGCTTTCATTTTTGGGGCAATTGAGGTTCCTGGGAATTTTCTATGCGGGTGAGAGAGGATTAATTCTTCCAAGATGTGTTTTTCAATAAGGGATGGTTTTAAGTGAATTGTATTTGCAATTAAATCTTTTAAAGCAAATCTAATGGCTACTTCTTGAGACTGGATCCTTCGTGGTTGCATTTTTCCTTTTTTCTTATACAACAGATAATCTGCGCCAATCACTGGGGCGCCTGCTCTTTTTTCCCATCGAGCATGAACACGTTTCATTGTATCTGAATCAATTTTGCTATTTTCAGGGTTTAGAAAAATTCCTTTTTGAGCGCCCCTATTGATTCTTGCAACTCTAACGAATTGCTGGTTGAGTGCGCGTACTTCATCAGGAGTGAGTCGACTTTTGAGTGTCTCAAATAAAGACCTGTTTGAATTGGCTGCTACGTTTACTCTTCTTTTTGAGGGGCTCATAAAATACTATTCTTTCAAGTTCCTTAATAATGTTTCTGGAGGGCTTTTGCCAACCTTTTTTAATTAAACGTTAGGGAAGTTGTTTATGGAAAACGATCTTGTAAAGGCAAAGAAAGATAATTTGCAAAAATTGGTAGATAAAGGAATTAATCCCTATCCTTACAAGTTTGAAACTACTTCTTATTCAGCGGATTTACAAAAAGATTTTGTTTCACTAAAAAATGAAGAAAAAGGGCCTGAGTTTAATATTGCAGGAAGAGTAATGGCAAAGAGGAGTTTTGGTGCAATTGCATTCCTAAAAGTTGCTGATGCAAAAGGAATGATTCAATTTTTCTTAAAAAAAGGAGATACTCCTGATGAAGTTTTTACTTTACTTGACATGATTGATTTAGGGGATATTGTTGGAACTAAAGGAAAAGTTTATAGAACTCAAAGAGGAGAGTTATCTATTTTAGTTGATTCTTTAGAAGTTTTATGTAAATCTATTCTTCCCTTGCCAGAAAAGTTCCATGGACTACAGGATATTGAAATTAGACAAAGAAAAAGATATTTGGATTTAATAATGAATCCAGAAACTAGGGATATTTTTGTAAAAAGATCAAAAATTATTTCTGCTTGGAGAGAATATTTAGATTCTAAAGGATTTTTAGAAGTAGAAATTCCAACCCTTCAACCAAATTATGGGGGGGCTAGTGCAAGACCATTTACTACTATGTCTTATGCTTGGAAATCAAATTTTTATTTAACAATTTCTCCAGAACTTTATTTGAAAAGATTATTAGTTGGCGGATATGAAAAAGTTTATACTATTTGTAAAAACTTTAGAAATGAAGATGTAGATAAAACTCACAACCCTGAATTTACTGAGTGTGAATATTATTGGTCTTATGCTGATTTAAATGATATAATGAAATTAACTGAAGAGTTAATTGAGTATGTTGCATTAAAAGTAAATGGTTCAACTAAAGTTCTTTATGAAGGAAACGAAATTGATCTTAAAGCTCCATGGAAGAGAATCAAAATGCTTGATGCATTAAGCGAAAAACTCGGTAAAGCGGTAAAAACTTTGACTCTTGAAGAATTACTTGATATTGCAAGAACTGAGAAAGTGGAAATTGATGCGGATTCAAAGAAATGGGGTCTTGTTGTTGCAGAATTATTTGAACACTTTTGCGAAGCAGAATTAATGCAACCAACTTGGGTTACAGAATATCCTAAAGAAACAACTCCTTTATGTAAACCTTCACGAGAGGATAAAGAACTTTTAATTGAAAGAACAGAATGTTACATTAACGGAAATGAATTGTGTAATGCATACTCAGAATTAAATGATCCAATATTACAAAGACAATTCTTCGAAGAACAAAAAGATCAAGGAAAAGCAAAAGGAGAAAACCATCAACTTGATGATGACTTCTTGGATGCAATCGGATACGGAATGCCTCCCGCAGCAGGACTTGGGCTTGGAATTGATAGAATCGTAATGATTTTGACAAACTCTTCTACAATTAGGGATGTAATCTTCTTCCCACAAATGAGACCTGAAAAGAAAGTTGAAGAACAGAAATAAATTCTATTCGTATTTTCAATACTCTTCTGAATATGAATTTTGTAGTTTTTTTCTACTTTTTCTTAAGTCAATTGACGAAAACTAACTGTGTCTTTAAATAATCAAGTTTCAAACGCTTTTTTATGATTACAAAGGAAGTGTTTGAAGAAGCCCTTTTTGGAAAAGACGATGTTTGTGTAGTAAATTTTTCTTATGATTCTGAATCAGGCAACTTATTTGATTTTGCCGTTGTTTATTTATCTAAAAAAGAAAGCGGAGCGCTTGAAATTATTCGTTTTGATTCCAGTCAAAAGGAAGCTTTTCACATCCATAAGTTCTTTGCTTCTGGGAAAAAAGAAAAACAGTATATTCAAATGGAATTAGATTTTAATACAGTTGAGTGGTGCATTGCAGAACTTAGAGAAAAATGGTTCAAATATAAAATAGCCTTTTTTGATGGATAATATTAAATATAACATTGGTGGTTATATGTATGGTGATGGTGTGAGACAATTAATAATCAAGATTGGGGGCAATATGGTGGAGGACATGCGTCAAGCGTGGTACAATCCTTCAAAGCGCAGACCTAACACCCATACAATTTATGTAAAAAATGCTAAAGAAGCAATGGAAGTAATATCTCCTGAAAGAATGCACTTATTGAAACAAATTCTTGAGTATGAGCCAAGGGCATGCGTTTCGGAGTTAACAGAACTAACAGGTCGTAAGCAAGAAGCAATAAGCAGAGATTTGTCTATTCTTGAGAAACACGGCGCAATTGAAAAGAAAAAGAAAGGAACAAAAACATTCATTGAACCAAAAATTGATTCAATTGAGATAAGGTTCAAGTAATTCTTTCAAGTTAACCCCCTAGTCATCTTTAAATACTAGTTTTTCGTTCTATATTGCAGATTAAAATGGCTATTGAAGAAGTTATTCGAACAAAGACTGGTATACAAGGTCTAGATAAAGCCCTAAATGGGGGTTTTCCTCAAGGAAACACGGTTCTAATTTCTGGTGGAGCAGGAACCGGAAAATCAACTTTTTGTTTACAATACTTAATCAACGGAGCTGCACTTTTCGGAGAAAAAGGACTTTATGTTTCAACAGAACAAACAAGGGAAGAACTTTACAAACAAGCTAATGGGTTTAATTGGAAATTATCAGACTTAGAACAAAGAAATTTGATTAAAATTGTTTACTTTGATATCACTAGTGGTGGAAGTTTTCTTGAAGAGCTTAACAAACTAGTTCAAGAGTTTAAACCAAAGAGACTAATCATTGATTCATTAACTACTTTGACTGATTCATTAATGGTTGCAGGAATTGGAGAAGATAATGGATTCTCCATGGTTCAAATTGCAGAAACAGTAAATCCAATCCCAAGAACTGAACAAATCATAAGCAAAAGTATTCTTTACAAATTGTTTAAAGAAATAAAGAAATTTAATATTACTTCAATGTTAACAACTGAACTTCCTGAAGACCAAAGGACTTTGAGTGCAGATGGGGTTTCTGAATTTATTGCTGATGGAGTAATATGTTTAAGGTCCATGACAGTTGGAGATTCAAACAGTAGGAATATGGAGATAAGAAAAATGAGATATACTCCTATGGATGGCGGATTAAAGTCTTATGACCTCACAGCAGAGGGAGTAACAATCTTATGAGGTGTTATGTGTGCCACTAAAGGATAACTTTGTTGGAATGTACTTAAAACGATTTGTTATTCCAGGCGCGCTTGTTTTTAACAAACCAGGGTTTCTTGATTTTAAGATCTCTGGGAAGACCAATATTTACGCTCGTCAAATATTTTATCCAGAGGAGTTTTTTGTTGATTTCGAGAGCAATATAATTTCCAAGTTTGGTGACAAGGGTCGACAAAAATTATATTCGATAGGGAAAAAGTTTGGGTACCGTTTTGCCCAATCTGGAAAATTTGAGAATATCAAAGATAACCCGGGGGATAAGATAAAAGATTGGGTCTTTATCACAAGCAAATTTGTTGAAGGAACCTATGCGAGTAGTATTGAGCATGTTACGGATTCTAAAATTCCAAAGACGGATTATGCTTTGAAGAAGTTTACAATTTTTGAAAAATTGGGGTATGAATATATTTTTGCTACGGGTGGAACTGCAGGTATGATGGCGTGGATATTCCAAGATCCTTCAGTTGAAGTAGTTCTCCATGATGTAAAAAAAGTAGAGGAGTTATATGAGGGGACAGTTACTGCGGCACCAGTTACTTATTTAAAAGATAATTATTCCAATTTGGAATTATTTTCTGAGACAAGTTTAGATGGATTGCTTGAAGACTTTCAAGATTATGTTAAATTTAATGCTCAGGCCCAGACTAGTTGTAACAAGTCTTTTCAAACATACTTGGACTTTAAGTTTTTTGATTATCAAGGGGGAATAGTAAAATACAAGGATAAAAGATTTTTTTTATTTGAAGTAAGTGGGACTTATATACTTGAACTTGAACTAAAAAATAGTGGAAATGAAAAATATTCTGCCCAATTATTTGACTCTGCATTTAATACTGGGAAGAATATCCTATCTCAATTTGGCAAAAATCAGAAAGATGTTTTTGATGTTCTCTCAGCTTTGGGCTGGGGGGAAGTTATTCCTTTTTCTTCAACAAGTACTGAAATAAAGGTTCTAGTTAACCACTTTCCTTGGACAAAGTGGTACAAAGAAATAGATTATATAATAATGCGTGGGTTTTTGTCAGGAGTGGTTACTGAGTTAACTGGGAAAAAGGTTTTATTTGAGAAGCCAACCGTTGATTTAAACAAAGGGCATTTAAGTTTGCTATTCGGTGGGAAGTATGTTTAAAATTGGGAAAGTTGAAAAGAAAATTTATTCCCTTAGAGAAGAGCATCCTTTAATTATCCCCCAGATTGATCCGGATAAACAATCAATTGCCGATGCTGTAAAAATGTTGCAAAAACTTGATTCGTATGGGGTGCAACATATTGCCGTTGGAAGTAGTTTGATTGATCCTGTCTCAATTCAAGCTCTGTTTGATATAATTGTGAAAGATTTTGATTTTACTTTTTCCACTTATATATCAAATACAAGCAGTTTTCTTCTAAAAGGCAAGGATGGTCGTTCGTCCATTTACTGGGCAACAGTGTTTAATGCAACAAATTTATTTTATTTAAGAGACTCATTGATAATGGGTGCGCCATTGTTAAAAGCAGAATACCTGGAGCCCATTCCCACAGCGTATGTTTTTGATGAGAGAAGTTCTAGGGGCACTGCTAATTGGTTAACTCAAGCAAACCCTATTCCTGGGAATAAACCTGAGATTAGTCTTGCAAATGCGTTGGCTTGCCAGTATTTGGGCATTAGATTTTATATTATGGCTGGTGGATCTGGTAGTTTTCTTCCACCTCCAGAATCTCATGTGCGATTGATACATGACAAAACAGACCTTTTCTTGATTCCTACAAGCGGGATAAAAAGCATAGCCCATGTTAAAGGGCTTTTGGAGTCGGGGGCAGATGCACTGCACATAGGGTCAATGATTGAGTCTAAAGAAGGACTTGCTGAATTTGAAAAAATGTTCAACTTATCAAAAAAATATTCGGGAAGAAAACTAATTTAGGTGAATCTAATGATTGTAAAAGATTTGGACTCCCTAGAGCTTGGGTTTGACATAGTAATTGTCGGGGCTGGGGCGGCAGGGTGTACTCTTGCTGCAAATCTATCTGAAAAGTTCAAGGTTCTACTTGTCGATTCTAAAGATTTTCCGAGAAAAAAAGCATGTAGTGGGATATTAGTAACTGAAGGTAAAGATTTTTTTGGAAGCACATTGGACAAGCGTGTTTTGGTTGAGCCAAAGAACTTAGACATAACTTATGTCGATTGGAATAATGGTTCTGAGAAAGTTTCAAAGAAAGGATTTTGGAATACAGACCGATTTATGTTGGACAATTTTCTTTTTGACAAAGTGCGAAACAAGTCAAATGTTTATTTCTTAAAAAATACAACTTTTGTAGAGTATACTGCTACTCATGATGGAGTCCACAAGGTAGTAATGTTGGAAGCAAATGGTTTGGTCAAACCAATAATTGCAAAGTATTTAGTTGGGTGTGATGGTGCTTTATCAAGAGTGCGAAAAAAACTTGATTCTCACGAAATTCAGTTTTACATAGGGATTCAAGAGTTTATTAGAAGTAGTATTCCTGTGGACAATGCATATTTTATCTTTGACAATGAATTAACTGACTTTTATGCGTGGATAATTCCAAAAAAGCCGTTTATTGAAATTGGGGCTCTATTAGATCCGAAAGATTCTAAGGAAAAATTTTTGTTGTTGAAGAAGAAAATATCAGAAAAATTTGGGATAACTGGCGAAGGTATTATGAATTCTTCAATAGTTTTGCGTCCAAGTTCATCAAGAGATTTGTTCTTGGGGCGAGATTCAGTTCTCCTATGTGGCGAAGCTGCGGGTTTAATTAGCCCTAGTAGTGCAGAAGGGATAAGTTATGCTCTACGGAGCGGGAAATATTGTGCAGATGCATTAAATAGCTCTTCAGACCCACTTAAGGAATATTCAAAAAATTGTAAAGATTTACTTTCAAGGATAGTCGAAAAGTTTGAAAAATCAAGAGTGCTTTCGGACAAGAACAAAAGAAAACGTTTGTTTAGTTGATTAAATGGTTAAAGCAGTGTTTACAGATATTGATGGGACTTTGTTGCAAGGGTTCATTACAATTGATTTTGTGGAATACTTGCACAAAAAGGATCTTTTTTCTGAAGCGTCTTATTTGCAGCAAAACAAACTAATGCAAATGTATAAACTGGGCCAGATTGAGTTCGTTCCTTGGCTCAAAGAATGGGCAAATATTTGGGCAAATGGAATAAGTGGTCTCAAACAAGAAACTCTCGAAGCGGAGGCTAAATTATTTTTTCCTTCCTTTAAGCACAAAATATACTCTACGTCTAAAGAATTGGTAAAATCCTTTCAAAACGAAGGGTATTTGGTAATAGGAATTTCTGTGGGGGTTTTTGAAACTGCCGTACTGATAAAAAATTTTTTGGGAATGGATTATGTTTTTGCATCCCAAGTTGAAGTAAAAAATGGAAGATATGTTCCGCGGGTAGTTACGGATTTGCAGTCAGAAGCGGGAAAAAAGAAAGCAATTGAATCTTTCTGCAAATTAAAAAAGATTTCTTTGAAAGATTCTATTGGGATTGGGGACACGATTCATGACAAGCAAATCTTTGATTTGACTGGAAAAAAAATTGCGCTAAATCCGACTCCTAGTTTAATTGAATTAGCAAAAAAAGAAGGATATCTTCTTGCGAATCACGAAAATATTCTTGGCAAAATCAGTTCTTTTTTTTAAATTGCACTAGAACTTCTTTCCTTATTTTTTCAGCGGTTTCTTTGTCTTTGAATATGTTTACTGTGATCTTTGTTTTTGGTGCCATTATTTTTGTAATTAGTTCATTCATTACTGTGTCGTTCATAGTGGTGTATTGATTGTAAAGCGTATCAAATGTTTTTATGAAATCCTCTGTATAAAATGCTTGGTAGACTTGATCTCCTTTCACTACCACCTCGCAGTTGGACTCGTATTTTACGGGCAGTTTCACTTTTTTTCCAATTTGCTCAACAGTTTTTCCAAATGCAACATCTAAGGGGGTGTTGTTTTTTACAATTTCATAAAAGGTTGTTTCCGAGAATAATTTTTTTAGTAATTCGTAATCCCTAGTGCTCATTCCAAACAATGGCCACGAATGGCGGAGGATACAAACTCCTTCTTTGTTTCCTGGATTTGGGGCATCTATAAAAAATCTTATTGTGAATCTTGCATATTCCACAAAATTGTCAAAATAATATGTTTCTGATTTTCCTGGTAAATTTTCTTTAGGACTATCAATCTTTGAGTTAAGTGTAACAGTGAATGTGTTTATCTTTTCCACCCAGGCTTTATTTATTTCGATTTTTTTGTTGAGATTTTTAATTAATATTTCTTCGTTTATCATTTCGCTTACTGCTTTGTGTGTTGCTTGGTAAGTGATTGATTTTGAGTTTGTTTTTTCTATTTGGTTGTGTAGTTCTTTCAAAGTTAGTGATTTTTCCGATAAGAGTTGGATTATTGTGCTTTTTGTAGAGTTTCCTAGTAACGGTGCCAAAAGGCTTGTTTGCATACCTTATTTTTGCCCTAAACTTATTTTAAATGGTTTTCTAGGATGATTTTCTTCTCAAATCCGCCGTTTTTCTCTTTTTTGAGTTTTCTTAGATTTTCCAAGTTCTGTGGGGTTTTTCCTATTGTTTCTGCTAGTGCATATATTACTTCTAAAGCATCGGCTAGTTCTTCTTCGTTTAAATCATTTTTAACTTCAAGAACTTCTTCATCAAGTTTTTTGAGTAAGTATTCTTTGTATTCTTTTTCATTAGCAATGTGTGTTATGGGTTGTTTACCTACTGAAAGCATTATTTTTGGGATATTATCACGAACGAGTTTTGTTTCTTCTAATAGTTTCCTTGCGTAATATTTTGTATTCGGTCCAACTTCCGGAGTGTTTAGTATTTCTTTAAGCGTAAACCATTTTGCACTTGTGGATTCAGAATCAATTTTTACTTCACCTGAAACTACTTTTGCAGTGTAATAAAAGGAAATGTCTTTTTTGTCTCTGCAAGGTAGTAATTGTAGCGTAATTGGTATTGGCAAGGGTGTTGCTATTTTTGTTCTTGCGTTCTCATCGGGTTTTTGTAATAGTTCAATAGTTAATCCGGTTTCTTCAAGTACTTCTCGAACAGCCGCTTCATGCGGTAGTTCATTGTCTTCAATGTGTCCTCCAGGGAGTAACCAAAAAGAGCTTTTATCTTGTTTCAATAACAAAAGCTTTTTTTCATGAATCACAAACACTGTTGCAGTGTAATGAATTGGTTTACTAAAATCATATGTTTCCATAAATTAGCTCTGGCCAAACAGTTTTTGAATTAGCCTTTTTTTGTTTTTACTTTGTTTTCAATCATCTCCAATTCTGGAATCAACTTGCGGTTTAGTGTTTCATAATCATTTATTTTTACTAGCCACCCTTCTGTTTTGATGGTGCCGGTGGATTCTAGTTCTTTTATCGCTGTGTCTAGTTTTTTTTCGCAGTGGTTGGCAAAGAGTAGTAGTTCGTTTTTTGCATAGTATTTTTGTTCTGTTAGGAGTGCAAATAGTATTTTTTGGTGGGTTTGACTAAAGTTTGGATGTTCTTGGGCTTTTCTAAAGTATGCATTTTCAAGAACACTTAGCATTATTGTTCACCTATTATTAGTGTTTCTGGTTCGTAAGGGATTTTCTTGAAAAATAGTTGTTTTGTTCTGGATTTGTGTTCAATTAAAAGAAAATCGCAACTCCCCATTTCTTGAATAATTTGCTGAACTTGTTCATATTCCAAGTAACTAATTATTCTTTCTTCAAATTGGGGGAGTCTTGGGGTGTCCATATTACTAATGCGTTTAGGGTGATTAATATGGTTGAGGTAGAAAACTAATCAACCAATTGGTTGATTAAAGCGTATTTGAATAGTTTGGAGTTTCTCTTACTTTGCCCCCCACTTGTGTTTTTTTAAACCCTTTTTAGTGAGTCTTACTTATAGAAAATGGTGTTATTTTGGTTAAGAATAAGATTTTGGTTACAAGTGCTTTACCGTATGTAAATAATGTTCCTCATTTGGGGAACTTAATTGGTTCTGTTTTGAGTGCGGATGCTTTTAGTAGATTCATGAGAATTGATGGGAATGAAGTTTTGTTTGTTTTAGGTACTGATGAACACGGAACTACCGCTGAAGTTAAAGCGCTTGAAGAAGGAGTAACTCCAAGACAATTAGTTGACAAGTATTTTATAATTCACAAATCCATTTATGATTGGTTTTTGACTAGTTATGATTGTTTAGGGAGAACCTCAAGTAAAGAAAATGCAGAAATTACTCAACACATTTTCAAAAAGCTTTATGAAAATGGACTAATTACAGAGCATACTATTACTCAATTGTATTCAGAAAAATCAAAGAAATTTTTAAGTGATAGATTTGTTGAAGGGGAGTGTCCTTATTGTCATGCGAGTGGAGCAAGAGGCGATCAATGTGACGCGTGTGGAAAACTTCTTGAACCAATTGAATTAATTAATCCTATTTCCAAGATTGATGGAACAAAACCAGTGATGAAAGAAACCAAACACTTGTATATTGATTTGCCAAAAATCGAGCCTGATTTGAGGACATGGTATGACACCACTAAAAAGAAATGGAGTGATGTTGCAGTTAACATTACTGATCAGTGGTTAAAACAAGGGCTAAAAGAAAGATGCATTACTCGTGATCTTGAATGGGGCGTAAAAATTCCTCTTGCTGGTTGGGAAAATAAAGTATTCTATAGTTGGTTTGATGCACCTATTGGGTATATTGGAATTACAATTGAAAACAAACCTGACACTTGGAAGAACTGGTGGATGAATAAAGATGTCAATTTGTACCAGTTCATGGGTAAGGATAATGTTCCTTTCCACGCAATAATGTTCCCTGCATTTTTAATTGGAACAAAAGAAAATTACAAACTCGTGGATTACTTAGCTTCAACTGATTATTTGAATTATGAAGACAAAAAATTCTCTAAAAGTAAAAGCACTGGGGTGTTTGGGGATTCGGCAAAAGAAACTGGGATCGCTGTTGATATTTGGAGATATTATTTATTTAGAATCCGACCTGAATCAGGGGATTCCGCGTTTGAGTGGAATGATTTCATGATTAAAGTGAATAATGAACTTGTTGGGAACTTTGGAAATTTTGTTAATAGAGTTATTTCTCTTGATGAAAAATATAATGAATTAAAGAAAGCAAAAAAGAATTCTAATACTTTAATTGAAAAAATAAAACCAATGGTTAAAGATTATCAAGAACTTTTCAAGCAAGTAAAAATCAAGGATGCTTTAATGAAAGCGAACGAGATTAGTTCTGTTGGAAATAAATATTTACAAGATACTGCCCCTTGGACTTTATCAAAAACAGATATGCCTGCAGCTTTATCAATAATTGCGGAGTGCATTGATTTGTGCAAGATTTTGGCAGTATTGTATCATCCATTTACCCCTGTTGCGAGTGAAAAGATTTGGTTAATGCTTAATGAATCAAATCCTTTAGTTGAAACGGGGATTGAAGGTAGTTTTAAAGAAATTGAAGAAGGAAGACAACTAAAAAAAGAAGGAATTTTATTTGAAAAACTTGAAGAGAAAAAAATGGCTGAATTAAAAGAAAAGTTTGCCGGTACTTCCCCTGCGCCTGTTAAAGTTGTTCCTAAGAAAAATTAACGTTAGTCTAAAGCAGAGCAATTTCCTTTTCTTTTTAAACATTTTCTTATTTCTTATCTTCAATTTTGCAATGGCGTTATTGGGGGGAACTTAAGTAATCTTGTTTCACAGCGTGGAAACAAGGGTGTTACTTGGTTTCACTAACCCATATTAATGGTTTCAGTACCTATTATGTAAGAAAGTGATTGTATGATTTGTGTAATTGCATTAGTAGTATTCGCAGTGCTGGGGCTTATCTCTGCTAAATACCGGGCTTATTTCTTTGAGGCATTAGACTGCGTTTTTAGAAAAGTTACTTTAAGAAAATGCACTACTTCTTTTGATAAGAAAATGAAAATGAAAATTACTACTAGACTTTCTGGAGTAAACAAGGACTTGGGCGGATTTGTGTTTAAGCACTTTGAAACTATTTCTTGGATTTTTACTATTATAATGATTCTTTCAATGATTTGGAGTTTGTATGTTGGAGTAAGCGGAGTTTACAATTGGGTTGCTTACGGTAATTGTTATGGTCCTAATAGTACTGAACTTTGTGTTTTGAACAATTTGACAGGTAAAACAAATCCAAATCCTGTAATATTGGATAACAATCTCGGACTTGACTGTAATTCGCTCTTAGTCAAAAAACAAGTGTGATTATTTTGCTTGAGAGTAGGTTTAAAAGTTGAATTTTAGTGTTTTTTTTAAAGATAATTTATTTTTATTACTAAACATTTTGGAGGATTTGGTATGAGTAAAGAACATAAGGAACATGCTCATCATGAGCATCATGCGCACGTAGAGGCTGCTTCCCAAGAGCAAAAGATTCTTGGTCTTGGAGTGTCTACTATCGCTTTAATCGCAGCTTTAGTTATAGTAACAGCTATTATTGCTACATGGGTTGGATTTGGAGCAGGATCAATGTCTGCTACAAATAATACAAATGCACAAGTTCAAACTATTGACAAAACAAGTGTAATGTTAACTGCGGGAAAATACATTAATGATAATTTTGCAAATAATGGAATAACTTTTGTAGTTGAAGACACTAACACTATTGTTGGCGGACTTTTAGAGTTAAACATTTATGCAATTAAAGGAGATGCAAATCAATTAGCTGGAATAGCTTATGCTAATTCAGAAAAATTAGTTTTAGCAATGGATAAGGCAATGGATATGAATAAAGCTATTGCAAAACCTGTTACAGAAGAACCAGTTACAGCAACTCCAGTAAAAACTGACAAACCTGTTGTTGATTTGTATGTAATGAGTTTCTGTCCTTTTGGAAATAAAGCAGAAGACACAATGTTGCCAGTATATAATTTACTAAAAGATAAAGCAACTTTCAATGTTCATTTTATTGTGAACACTGATGGAAACAATGTTGTTTCATTACACGGTGCTCCTGAAGTAGTACAAAACGAAAGAGAAGCTTGTGTTCTAAAGAACTATGACATGAACAAATTAATGAATTTCATGGTTTATGTGAACGATAATTGTGGATCAAATGGATCTTGCTGGGAAACTGGTGCAACAGCTCTTGGTATTGATAAAGCAAAAATCAATGCTTGTGTTGCAAGTGAAGGAGTTGCTTTAATGAAAGCAAATGAAGCTGCTTCAACAGCTGCTAATGCAAACGGTTCTCCAACTTTATTAATCAACGGAGTTAACACTACTGCAGTTTACCAATACGGTAATTCTGAAGCATACAAGGTTGCTATTTGTAATTCATTTACAACTGCACCTGCTGAGTGTTCTGCAGTTTTAAGCGGTGACGCAACAGCAACTACTCAAGGCGGAAGTTGCTAAAATAAGCATTAATTCACTCGTCGGCATTTGCCGACGGGTTTCTTTTTCTTTATTTCGATTCGTTATTTATTTGACTTTGCCAGAGGGATTTATGAATGATTGAGTTTCTTTATGATAAAAGATTTCTTTTTTTACTTGCGTTGATTAATTTTGCTGCGGGAATTTATTCTCTTTCTTATTATTTGCCGCAATTAAATCAAACTAGTCCGTTATTTTGGATATTTGTTGCTGATTGCCCGATATTTGCATTACTTTTTGGAATTAATGTTTTGCTTTTAATTAGAGAAAAGCCTAGCGCAATGCTTTCACTGATTTCAATTGTTGGAAACTTTAAGTACGGTCTTTGGACAATTTTTGTGTTTTATTTAAGCGGCGAAATGAGTGTGTATTGGTTGTTTATTTTAAGTCATCTTCTTTTAATTATTGAAACAATAATTTTTGCAAAATTATTTCAGTTCAAATTTAAGCACGTTCTTTTTGCGATAGTTCTATTTTTGATTAATGATTTTTTTGATTATGTAATTGGAACGCACCCGCTAATTTTTGAAGATTTTTTATTCAAAGCGGCTCTTTTTGCATTAATTTCCTCAATTTTGTTTCCAATTGTTCTTGCAATCCTATTTTCGGCCAATTCTTTGGGGGAAACCCAAAAAGTGCATAAAGAAGTAAGTAAAGGGCATGTAAAGCGGGGCAAGTGGGCAAAAAGATTATAAAGCGGTTCTTCCTTTTATAAGTTAGAGTAAAAGCTTGAAATTAGAGAGTTAAGGCTTTTTTTAAAGAATGTGATTTTGGGATGGATAAAAAGTTTTCAATAACAGGACATGGTGCTTGCCAAGAAGTTGGAAGAAGTGCATTTGTTTTAGACTTTGGAGAAAAATTCTTACTTGATTTTGGAGTTAAATTAAACATTGATGAAGTTCAATATCCTACAGAAGTAACTGAACCTGTTAAAGCTGCAATTATTTCTCACGCGCACTTGGATCACTCTGGATTACTTCCTTATTTTTACAAGAACTCTGAGTGTTTGAGTTTTATGACTCAGCCAACTTTGGAACTTGCGGACATTTTGTGGAAGGATTCAATTAAGATTGCTGAACTTGAAGGGCTTGCTCCAAAATACACTAAACCTGAGATTGAACGAACGCACAAGTATAATTTTGTTGTTCCTTACGATAAGAAAGTAAATTTGAGTCCTAATGTTTCTTTAGAATTTTTTGATGCAGGGCACATTTTGGGTTCTGCTTTAACAAAACTAACTTACAAAGAAAAAAACTTCCTTTATACCGGGGATTTTAAGGTAAATGAAACTCAGCTTCATACTGGCGCAAATCTTGATGTGGGTCCTGTGGATTATTTGATGACTGAATCAACTTACGGGGATAGAGAACAGGCGGATAGAAAACTTGAAGAAAAAGCATTTTGCGAATCTGTTCAAAGTACAGTTGAAAGAGGGGGATGGGCGATAGTTCCTGTTCTTGCTATTGGAAGAAGTCAAGAAATTGTTGATATTTTATCAAAGTATAATCTTGATGCGCCAATTTTCTTTGATGGAATGGGTAAACAAGTTTCTGAAGTTTATTTCCAGCATTCTGATTTAATTAAAGATCCAAGAGGATTAAGAAAAGCAATGAATTCTGTTAATTGGGTTGAAGGAAAACAAGGAAGAGCAAAAGCACTAAAGCAACCAAGTATTATTGTCTCAACTTCGGGAATGATGAAAGGCGGACCAGTAATGCATTACGTTAAAAAAATATTTAATGATCCTAGAAGTAAGATTCACTTAACTAGTTATCAAGCTGAAGGAACTCCTGGCAGAACACTCATGAATGAAGGAAAATTACCTGATGACAAAACTGGAGTAATTACAAAAGTTGGATGCAGATATGAAAAGTTTGATTTCTCAGCTCATCCTTCACAAAGCGAGTTGATTAAAGCAATTAAGAAATGGTCTCCTAAAGAAGTATTCATGGTTCACGGAGACAAAGATGCAATGAAATCCTTCTCAACAAAGATACTCAACGAAACTGGAATCAAAGCTACTGCTCTTCAAGCGGATAAGAAAACTGAATTTTCTTGAAAATTAATCCTTTTTGGTTTGATTTGATTTATTGCTTTTATGAAAGAACTAGAAGTAAAGGTAATTGAAATAAATAAAATTCAAGTAATAAAAAAACTTGTTTCTTTGGGTGCTAAAAAAATTGCTGAATGTGACGTTAGCACAACTGTTTTTGATACTCCTAAAAAAGATTTTCATAACTCTAACAAAACTCTTCGTTTGAGAAAGAAAGGAAAATATTATTTAACTCTTAAAGAACACAAGGCTGGAAAGTTTGCCAAAGAAGACGATGAATATGAAGTTGAGGTTAGTGATTTTTCTGTGATGAAAACTTTGCTAGAAAAGGTTGGGTTGGTTTCTGAAGAATTAAAACCAAGTCATAGAATTACTTATAAGTTAGAGAATTCTCTTGTTGAAATTCAAGAGTTTAAAGAAATTCCTCCTTATTTTGAAGTGGAATCTCCTAACGAGAAAGAATTACGAAAGATTCTTGATTTACTTGAAGTGGATAAATCCAAGGTAAGGAATTGGAATGGGTGGGAACTGTTCAGTCACTATAAGATTGCTCCCTAAGATGCCGTGCATAAAGCGATTTTTAACCCTAGCGGAATAGGTATTATTTATGAGTTTTGAAAAGTTTTGTGTAAAGTGTGGTAGAACCACTGATGCGTTAGTTCACGGCATGTGTACAGATTGTTACCTTAAGCGTAATGATTTGTTTGAACTTAAGGACATTAATATTGATATTTGCGTTAAGTGCGGTAAGGCAAGAATTAAGGGTAGTTGGACTTATCCTAGTGATGAAATAGTTGCTAACGAGATTGCTTCAAGAATAAAACTTCTTCATGCAATAGAGCAACCAAAAACATTTGTTGAAATTACGCCTATAACAAAAATTGATTATTCTGCAAAAATAACTGTTGAAGGGTTGCTTGAAGGAACTCTTGTAAAGCAAACAAAAAATGATGAATTTTTCTTACAAAAAGTTTCTTGTGATTCTTGTATGAAACTTGTTTCTAATTATCGTGAAGCAATTATTCAACTTCGAGCAACAAATAATGAAGAAGCTGATGCAATGCTTGAAGTAACAAAACAATTATTGTTAAACGAACAGCCAAAGGATTCACTTAGTGCTCCAATAAAAATCATGACTGAAAAAAATGGGCATGATCTTTGGATTGGTTCAAATAGAGGGGCAGTTAAGGTTGCAAGAAAATTAACTAAACTTTACAAAACAAATCTACTAGTTTCAAAGAAACAAATCGGTGGAGGGTTTGGAAACAAACCGGTTTATCGATTTACTTATTCGATAAAGAAAAAGTGAAACTAATTTAATTAATTAGTTTAATTAAAAACTAGTTTAAATCTATTTTTTTACTTTTCAAATTCGCTTAGTACTTTTGTTAGTTCTTCTATTGGCATTGCGGTTGTAACTAACGGAATTTTTTCACTTTCAGCGATTTTGATTGCAATTGGATCCACTGGGCGTTCTGCAGTAAATATTCCGTGTAAGATTATCATACTTGGTTTCATATCTGTTGAGAATCTTCCAACTTTAACAGCAATTAGTGGGGATCTTCCATTTTCAACGTGTCGGAAAACCAAAACTCTATTTGGTGTTTTTCCGTAAATCATCATGTATTCGTGTACTGGTACTTCAAGGATCACTTTTATTGAATCAATTATAGTGTAACCAAAAACAGTTTCTTCTTTTATTTTGTGAGGCAAACAAACAACGTCCCCATTTACTTTTTTTACAATTTCTGTAGCTTTAATTCCGCTAGTAAATTCGTGGGATTCAAATGCAGTGCTTTGGTCTTGGGCAAAATCCTTTTCTAATTGTTTAACAGTTTTTCCGCCTTTGTGTTTGTCAAGTTCAATAAGTGCATTGACTAGTCTTGCAATTACTCCAATTCCTGGATTTTTTCTTCTTCCCCCTTCATAATCTGAAATAGTTGAAGAAGAAACTTTCAAATGGGTAGCAAGTTCTGTTTGGTGGACTCCAAATATCTCTCTCCATTTCTTCATTGAGCCGCCTGGGTCGCTTGAGAGAGTAATTTCTCCTGCAATAGTCATTGCCAACTTGTCCATGCTAATAATAGACCTAAACCGCTTAATAATGGTTTCGTCAGTTGTCCTCGGGGTTAATAACTTTTTTCGTCAAGTATAAGTTATGGTTTCGTTTGAAGAAAAAGTCTTGCAAAAGTGTAGTTTGATTCCAAAAGGAAAAGTAACCACTTACAAAGAACTTGCTAAATCAATTTCTTCCCCTAATTCTTCAAGAGCGGTTGGTAATGCATTAAACAAAAATCTGGTTCCGATAAAAATTCCTTGTCATAGAGTAATTCAAAGTAACGGAAATGTTGGAGGTTACGCTTTTGGGGTAAAGAGAAAAATTGCTTTGCTTAAAAGTGAAGGAATTGAGATTTTACAAAATAAGGTTGTTAATTTTGGGAAAGTATTGTTTTCCTTTAAGTGAGTTAATAATAAATACTCTTTTTGTTATTGAATTAATATGGTTAATTTGTTTGGGGATTGGTTTGGCGACTTAGCAGCCACAGTATTTGTTTTCATAATTTATTGCATTTATCGTATTTGGCTTAGTAAAGTTGAAATAGAAAGAAAATGGGCTCTTGTAGTATCCAGTGCAATAATTTTTGTTATTGCAATTTTTCCAACATTTTCAAGAATATTTTGGTATGATACTAATCTAACCTCTGCAGAAGGAGAATACATTTTACTTGCAATTGGAATAGTTGCATTGCTCACTGTTATCTTCGGTTTAAAGAGGATTTATTCCGAGCAATAACTTTTTGAGGGTATTTTTTTAACGGGCCCGGCGGGAATCGAACTCGCATCTAGTCCTTAGGACGGACCTATACTAATCCACTATACTACGGGCCCCTTATTGAAGTAGTTGATTAAGAGGGTTTAATAATTTTTCATGCTTTGCTTTTTGGTTTTTTTAACTTTCTCTTTATGGTGAGTTTATTTGCTTCTATCCAGCGTAAAAATCGTACGAATTTAGCTGTTCTTGGAGTGTATCCTCCTTCTTTGCTAACTATGCTTCGGATTAGTTTATACCTGGCTTTTGCACTCTTCCCTGCCCCTCCCCATTTAGGGGTAACCGGGTGAAATATGTTTGTTTCAGCAATATCAATTTCTCTATTAGCGCGTACGTTCTTGTTTATTTTTTTCCAATTGTGCGGTTTCATAAGTATCTAATATTCCTGTTCCGTTTAAATAAACCAATTGCTTCGGATGTTCAAAGTAATAGTCGAATTGCTGCCCCAGTTGCAAGCGGCACCCAAAGGTTGTCATCAAATGGTAATAGCTCGACAATTGTTGCAATGATTCCAACTATTATTGCAGTGCTTAGTGGGAAGAAAAAGTTAATGCAAATAATTGAAACGATTAAGCAGGTTAATGTTCCTTCCCAGCTCTTCTTACCAAGAAGTTTGTGTTTCCCATATTTGGTTCCGATTATTGCAGCCATTGAATCAGCGAATACTTGCACACTCAGCGCGGCAAGTACTATTGTTGGGGAATTTTTAAAAAAAATTAATAAAACTATTGCTGAAATAAAAAAGAAAATTGCTGCTTTTCCTGGGAAGTGTTTTTCGTTTTCTCTTTCTACTCCTTCAACAATATTCTTGAATATGTCAAAATTGTGCCCGCGAGTGATTCCCAGGGATATTATTGTTCCTGCGATTAAAGATAATCCTATGATGTGCAAACTAATTTCTGTGCCTGCAAAATTAATGAGTAAGAGTATTAGTATGCCGAATGATATGTGAATTGATTTTCTCTTTAATTCTCGTTTTATCATTGTCTCACTTCTTTCTTACTAATATTAAGTAGTGCTCTTTTTCGAATGGTTCGAGGTCAACTACTTGCATTATTTCAAAGTCTTTCTCTAATTTATTCTTTTCCTCTTGGAGGATTATCTCCTTTTTCTCGCTTTGGGATATACTTTTTGTTTTTAATGCAAGTGCTCCAAGTCCGCCTTTTTTTAAAAATTGGGCATTTCTAACAAATATCTCGGCTTGGTTTCTTTGAGAAATATCTTGGAACATTGCGTCCACTTTCTCTTCGAAGTATTCTTTGTAATTGTCTGTGATTTGTGCATCGCTTAAGACGGGGAACAAGTTTGTTCGTTCTTCTGCAAGTTTTGAAAGTTTGTTCATTGCAATTTCGCTAATATCCACACAAAAAATATTTCCTTTCTCCCCTACAATGTCTGAAACATGGCTTACTGTTGTTCCTTCTGCGCTTCCCAAATAGAGCACACTTGCCCCGTTAAAGAAAATACTTTCTTTTATTCCATTAACAATTCCAGCTCCATATTTTGAACGGTAAACATCCCACTCTCTATATTGAGTGTCTTTTATGTTAAGTAGTCTCTCGCCATATATTTTTTTCCCAGGTAAAAGGTTTTTTGTATATATTGATTTTCCTTCAGCGAATATTCCATTAAAGATTTCTTTCATATTAATCACGTATTTATTATCATTTCTTTGAATTGTTTTTTTTTCCCACGGGGATTATCTTATGGGTACATATTCTCTAAAAATTATGTCTTCTGGAGTTACACCTAACGTTTGTGCAAATTCCGTTAGTTCTTGTTTTGTTTGTTGTTTGAATTCGGACGTTTTAAATCCAGTTACAAAACTTACTTTTGTTTTTATTCCACACGCAACACATTCTTGAATAAATTGGGTCAAGTGAAAAAAAGCATCTTTAACTGCGGGTCTGCATAATGTTTGGTAGTCTTTAGCATTGGTTGCGTTCAAAGAAATTCGTATTTCATCAAGTCCTGCTTCTTTTAATTTTGCCGCTGCATTTGGATATGTGCCTCTTAGTATTCCATTTGTGTCGAGTCTTGTTCTTATTTTGTATTGTTGTTTTATTTTTTTTAATATTTTAATGAGTTTTGGAAATTGGGTTAAGGGTTCGCCTAGTCCCACAAACGCAATTTCTTTATCGCCCTTTTTTAGGGTCGCTTTTAATTGCTTCATAGCAGTTTCCACTGTTGGGCTACGTTCTAGAAATAAAGACACTCCTGCTTTTTTTTCATAAATAGTGGGTTTTTTGGCAGGCTTTCCATTTCGGGGTCTGCTGCAAAACCTGCAATTGTTTGGGCACTCGTGCTTTCGAATCAGATTGGTATACACTATATTTCCAGGGTAAACTGGAGTGCTGAATCGATATGCCACATGTCCTTTCATTTGTTTCACCATTTCTTATACTATTCGTTCCATTCCGTTTTTTATAATAATTGTTTCTCCGTCTTGGATTGTCTTGAATAATTTTTTTTGTTTAATGTAATGGTTCATTACTACTTTGATTTTTGCCATTTCGGGGTGTTTGGATTTGTAATGCGGTAAAAAATAATAATCAAACACTCCAAGTGCAGTAAAATTTACTTTCTTCCCATAAGGTTTTTTCTTAATGCTGTCAACTAGTTCAATGCCTCTAAGATCAGGTCCAAGAATACACACTCCTGCACTTGATCCTCCATAAAGGAGATTTTTCTTTTTAACTAATTTTGCAAATATTTTATCAAATCCGCTGAGTTCCATTGCTTTGCGAAGGAAAAATGTATTTCCTCCTTTTATCCAAAAAGCACCAAATTCTTTTAGTTTTTTTTCTAGTTTTTTCTTTTTTCCAAAGTAATCTTTCAAATCTACGGTTTCGGGTTTGAGTCCAACTTCAATTAGTTTTTTGAATATTTTTTTCTGGCTTTTTTCTTTTCTCTTTTGGTCAGTGTAGTAATCAACTGCGTTTGAAATTACTGCAACTTTTTTGTTTTTTGGGGCCATTTTTCCAAATTCTTTGAATGCTTTACCAAAGTGGTAGGATGTTAAGTAAAAGTCCATAAAATAATTAGTGCGAATGGGGTTTTATTGATTTCTATTGGCTCTAATTCTTATCTTCTTTTTCCGCCTTTTCCAAGTTTATCTCTTGAAGTGTGTTTCCACATATTTGCTTTTATTCCAATTCTGTTTAGTCCAAGGAGTATATTTGCTTGGGATTCGGCAAGTCCGTTATTTGCCATTATTTGTAATTTTAGTAAACGTCTTTTTGGGGGGTCTTCCACAAAAGTTCTGAGTTTTTCTCTCAAAGTTTTTCTTTTAGTTTGACTAGTTTTGTTTTGGGTTTCTTCTTTTGGAAGTAGTTTTGAAAGATTATAATCCGAAATTTTGTATCTTACTCTTTGTCTTCTAATATCGGCAAAAGTCCTTACACAACGGTATACTACTGTTGCAGTTGGTATTCGCAGTGTTCTTTTTGGTCCAATTAATCTACTCAAGTAGGAGTCTTCCGCAATCATTGGGTGTTCGGGGAGTGTAATTGATTTTATTATTGGTGTTCTTATTGCATACCCGCATCCTGAGACTCGGTGTTGCCAGGCACTGTTGTGTTGGTTTGAGTGATAGTCTTCTACATTTTTTTGTGCAATTGCTCCACGAGAAGTCGGGCTTGCAAATGCTTCTGCGGGCATTACTTTTGCTCCGACTAAATCAATATCTTTTCTAGTGTGGAGTGCATCATAGAGTCTTTCAATTGTTTGTCTTCTAAGAATCACATCTGAATCAAAGAAAAATGAAACATCTGCTTTTTTGGACATTTCTCTTGCGAGAATATTCTTTGCTCTAATGTGTCCTGCTTTTTCTTCAATTAATACTTTTATTTCAGGGTGTTGTTTTGCAAGTTCGAGGACTACTTTTGCGGTTGCGTCAGCTTTTCCATTTTTGCAGCCATTAACACAAACAACTAATTCTTTTCTTTCTGAGCTCATTGCTTTCCAAAGAGTATTTTCTAAAATGCTGTTTAGTGCTCGTTTGATTGATGCTTCTTCATGGTAGGCTGGTACGCCGATGGAGAGAAAAGTTGGTAAGTGCATACTTATTTTATATTTGCAGAATTTATTAAGGTTTGCAAGAGTTTGTGATTAAGTTAAGTTAATTAGTATTTTTTCACGAACTTTCTTGGTTTTCCGGCTCTTCTTCCGCCTGTTGAATATCTATTTTCTCTTCTTTCTCCAAATGTACTTCCTTCCCTTCTTGGGCCCCTATTAAATCCACCGCCAAAGCTTCTTTCAGATCCGTAACTTCCTTCTTCTCTTGGACCATAATCTCCCCGTGGGGCAAAATCTCTTCTTGGTGCAAACCCACCTTCACTTCTTCTTGGAGCAAAACTACTTCCTTCTCTTCTTGGTCCGAATGATTCTCTTCGAGGTCCATAACTACTACTTCCTCTAGAATCTCTTCCGCCGTAACCGCCACCAAATGAAGGTCCTTCTCTTCTTGGTCCAAATCCTGGGGATCTGCTTGGGCCTCTATCTCTTCCAAATGAGGATTCTCTTCTTGGATATGATGGTGCTCTATCTGACCATTGGTTGCCTCGTGATTCTTGTTGGGCAGGTCTTCTCATTCCATTTTTTTCAAAGAACGCTCTTCTTTCTTCTGGAGTAAAAGTTTTATGTTCTCCACTTTGGCTTGCTTGTTGTTCTTCTCTTCTATAATCTTTCTTTTTATTTTCTTTATCAAATTGTTCTTTTCTTCTTTCAGTATTAATACTGTCATAATTTGCTTCGTTTTGTTCTTGTTTTGGAGTTGGTGTCTTTGCAGCGATTTCATTAATTCTTTCTTCAAGTTCTTTTTTTACTTCGCTTGAATTATTTTCTCCATTAAAATAATCTACTTTTAGTGCAATTGATAATTTCCCTGCGATTACTCTTGCGGCTGTTCCTCTTTTGTATCTTGGTAAGTTTTGTAAAAGTGGATGATTGAATAAGTGTCCGTGTTTTGGACTTTTAGCATTTTTTCTTAAGTGTGCAAATAATGCTTTTTCTGCTCCTAAAACTTGAATTGTTGAAGCTGGCATAAAGCATAATCTCTTTTTTGATCCTGCGCTTGCAAGTAATTTTGCTCCAATTACCGGAGTTGCAATTGCTGAAAAATTAGGGAACTCGCTTTCCATTTCTTTTATAACAAAGTCTTGCAGTTTTTCTTTTTCAATTGAAATACTTTGAGTATTTTTTTCTAGTTCATTATAAGCTGTTTCTGCTTCGCCTGTAGGTTGTCTAACTTTCCATTCACTAGCATTTTCGTTCATTAAGTTATTAATAGAATCAAGGTCTGTAAGTAAATTAACCGCTTTAATGATGTGAATCTCTTTTCCGGCAAACTTTTCGCTAATTTGCTCGCGAGTCTTCTTCATTAGCTTCTTTCTTAAAAAATCTCTTTGTTCCATATAAAATCAATAATTCTCAAGTATTTTAAAGGGTTGTTTAAGGCTAACTTTTGGGTTTATTAAGTCTGAATGAATTAGATATTTATGCAGAAGGTTAAGTTGCGAAAGTTCAGTGATATTCAAACACGAGTGGCAAAATTGCGTTCAAGACAGACATTTAGAAGGGCAAAAGCGAGCGAGAGCCTTAATGAGTCGCATGCTAGGGAACTAGCGGTAAGGACTTTTGTATTGCCTTGGCTAAAAAGAACTTTTGGCGGAAACTTGCTTTCAGTAGTTGTTTATGGGAGTACTCAACTTGGGGTAAGGAAAGCAACTAAGATAAAGCGATTTGCGCCAAGGCCAAGTGATTTGGATTTAACAATCGTGCTAAATAAACCCGCATTAACTTCTGCTGAAAAGCGCAAGTTGGATATTTTTGAGCGTGCGGCAGTTAAATTATTTGCACTTGATTTTCGGTATGTGGATGCTGCAACATTTAAATTGGACCAAGCGGGAATGCAAGAGCCTTTTCAAGTGATGTATGGAAAAAATAAAGTGGAAGAATTGCTTGGTAAAAACTATTCTGAAAATTTTGCTGCGCAAAGAAAAGAATTATTGAAAAAACAAAAATATCGTTTGCGCTTAGTTGAACGCTTTTCCTAGTGTGCTAGCAAGTTCAGTTATTTTTACTCTTTCTTGTTTCAGTGAATCTCTTTCTCTCACAGTTACACAATTGTCTTTTAGTGTTTCGTGGTCAATTGTAATACAAAATGGTACTCCGATTGCGTCAAGTCGTGAGTATCTTTTTCCAATACTTCCTGCTTCATCGTAGTATGTTCTAAATCCTTTTAGTGTTGTAACTATTTCTTTTGCTTTTTCTGGTAATCCATCTTTTTTAATTAGTGGAAATATTCCTACTTGTATTGGTGCAATTTTTGCTGGAAGAGAAAGCACTGTTCTTTGTGCATCTGTTTCTCTTCGTAAAAATGCTAAATCGAGTAGTGCGTAGTATGGTCTGTCCACACCGAATGCAACTTCTATTACGTCTGGAATGAATACTTTTCCATCTTCAGTTCGAACAGTTAGTTCAGTTTTAGAATATTTTGAGTGTTGTGTTAAATCGTAATTTGTTCTGTCGCTTATTCCAACCATTTCTACCCAGCCAAACGAATTTGTTTCCACTTCTAAGTCCCAAGTATCATCAGAGTAAAATGCTCTTTCATCAGTGTGGTGTTGTCGGAATCTTATTTTTTCTTTTGGTATTCCCATTTGAGTCATTATTTCGTAAGATAACCATAGGTTCCAAGCGTATGCCTTGTTTTTCAAATATTTTTGTTCCATTGCACTTGCAAGTGAAATAAACTTCCAAGTCTTCTCGCTCTTTTGCATTTCTTCAGTCCAAAGTGGCAACTCGGTTTCTTTAATATTTTCAAACCATTCAAAATCAATTTTCATTTCTTTACTCAAAAACATTTGTGATTCAGCTTGAGTAAACTCTCTTTGTCTGATTAAGTGTTGTCTTGGAGAGATTTCGTTTCGAAAAGCTTTTCCGATTTGAAATACAGTGAATGGTAATTTTCCTCTAAAGAAATTAACATAATGTTTGAATGGTAAATAAGTTGTTGTTGCTGTTTCTGGTCTATTGTATGCAACTGTATCTTTTCCAATAATTGTTTTCATCATTAAACTTTGTCTTTGAATGTCAAGATTGAATCTTCCTTTGCAAGTTGGGCAATTAATTTCTTTTTCTTTAATTGTGTCAATTAATTTGCCGTTATCAAAGTGGTCTGCAGCGATTCCTGTAGTTTCTTCAATTAATTTGTCTGCTCTAAATGATGCTTTGCATTTTGAGCAAATTATTATTGGGTCATTAAATCCCTTTAAGTGTCCGCTTGCTTCCCAAATTATTTCTGGGGTAATTAATGGAAATTCAACTTCAAAGAAATTGTTTCGTGTAAATACATTTCGAATTGTTTGTTCTAAATTATTCTTCATTGCTTTTCCTACGAGTCCGTAAGAGTAAAATCCTGCTACGGGGGAATATAGTTCTGGTTCTGGTCCATATACAAAGTCTTTCTCGGCTAAGTACTTAGCTAGTTCTAATTGAAAGTCCTTCTTTTCTTTAATGTCAGCCATATTATCCCTTGTTTTGAATAGTTAATTTGGAAGCAAAAAGGAATAAAAAGGTGTTTTTATGGGCAAACAAATGACTCCTTTTGTCAAAATTTGTGGGGGGCTCGCATTCTTTTGTTAGATGTTTGCACAAAGGTAGATTAGCATGCTTCCAATTAGGGTAAGAACAATTGCGCTTGTAACATAATCTATGTTAAACGGCATCAAAAATAACATTACTCCTATTGTTCCTGCTGCGGTTCCAAATAGTAATATTCCTAAAGCAAGCAGTGCGTTTCTTATAATTGAGCGTCTTACTTTTACTCCTTTGAGTTTTGTTTCAGTTAAATCTTTTTCTACTGTTTCAATCATTTTCTTATTCTCGCTTGACATTGCGTAAACTTCCTCATTGAGTTTTGCAATTTTTGAAATAGCATCGTTTACTGAGGATTGGAATTGTTTTTGGTTTTCTGATAGTGCTGCTTTATTTTTTAGGTATTCCTTTTCAATGTCTGAGTTTATTTCTTTTTTCTTTTCAGTAAGTTCTTTTTCAATAATATCTTTAATTTCGGTTTCAAGTTGTTTTTGTTTTTCATTTACTTTTTCTGAAACAATTTTGTCAATTTCGGAACTGAGTAGGGTAAAGGTATCTGCTTGTGCGATTAAAAGTAGTCTTTTTGATTGGTCTTCGCTTACTCCCATTGCTTGTAGGGTTTTGACTATCTTTTCTTCAGGTTCGTTATCCTGAACCATTTTTTGAATTATTCTAATAATACTCTTTTCATCTGCCATTTTAATCACTCGTTGGGATTTGTCCTTGTAATCCTCTGTATATTCCTGCATTACTATCTGTGTTTGTGTTATTAATAGTTGTGTTTTGATTAAAGTCTTCTTGGGTTATTATTGTTCCTATTGCGGGGAGTTGTCTATCTGCAAAGGCAATTAGTACTGTTGTTGTTCGAAAATCCATTTTTATTTCTTCTTTTCGGAGCATGTTTGCTTTTTGTAAAATAGGGGGTTTACTTGTTAAGGAGAATAAATCAAACAACGTGTTAGCTGAATATACTTTTACATTTGTCAGTTCTCTGTCTGAAAGATTTGCTAAAATGGTGTTGTCGTTTGTGTTATAAAAATACAAGCTTGGCTGTAAGAATAATAAAAAAAGAAACAAAATCACAAAAGCGGTTATCACAATTTTTATTGCTGTTTTTTCTTTTTTCTTTCCAAATAAGTCTTCGAATCTTTTTTCACTTTTTTTTGGAAGTTCAACTGGTTTTCCTATTGCATTAATGGATTTTCTTATTTCTTTTTGATTGTTTGTTACTTCTTTTTCCTTAAGTTTTGTTTCAAGCTTTAATTCGGATAAGTCTACAAATTGAAGAGTCTTTGGGTTGCGTGCTTGGGGCATAGCAGAGTATTGTTTTGCCAAAATAAAAGCTTTATCTTTTTGGCTAATTTGGGGGATATTTAGTTAGTTGTTGTTTTTTTAATAGTCATTTTTTTGGAGTCATTTACTGTTGCTGTCGGATTTGCAACTGGATCAATATACTTCCAAGTGATTACACAATCTGCGTATGTTGCTGTGTCTTCAAATGAAGCTGTGAGTTCTGTTGTTATTGGCTCCTCAGTTCCAGCTTTAATTAGAGGTATTTTTAATGGGTCTGTGTTTGTTGTGACAAATCTTGTTAAGTATTGTTGGCAATTTGAAGTGGATGCAGGATTTAGAAGTGCAACTTCAAAAGAAACATTTGTGATGTCCACATTTCCATTATTTTTGAACCTTATAGCGTTTGGTGTAAGGGGTTTTACTTCACAAGAACTTGTTGCTCTGCTGCAAGTTACATTGAATGGAGAATCAATTCCTAATAATTGTAAATCTGCCTTTTTTGCAATTGTAACTTTAAACTCTACATCTGGTTTCTTTTCTCTTTTAATTGAATAGGAAGTAAGACTTAGATATCCAATGAATGCATCATTAACTGCTGAATTAATTGGAGGAGTAATATATAGTGTTATTTCTTTTTTTCCATTATTTGGATCAATATTATCAATTAGTATTGAGTTTGGTTTGTTTGTTATTGATTGATTAAACTCCAGCCAGGATAGGTTTTGAGTATAATCCGAATTATCTGTATTTATTGTTACTAAAACATTTTTAACTGGAAATTTCTTATTTTTATTAGTAATTGTAATCTTTAATGGGGTTCTTGTTCCTGCAGTAAGTCCTGAAGTAGTGATTTTACCTGAAGGAGTAATTTCTATTTCAGTGTCAGAAACTACTGGTAGTGCGGATAAATCTTTTTTCTCGCTCAGTATTGTTGTTCCTCTTACTTTGAATTGAATGCTTGCTGGAGTTAATTGTGAAAGGGCAGTTGCGGATTTTACTTTTGCATTAAAATCAAGCACTACATCTCCTGGAATTATTGTTTCTGGGGAAGTGTTAATTATTTTTGCATCAATATTTGATGAAGAAGCACTAATAATGTCAGTTAAATTAAATGAATCTCCTGTGTTGTGTACTGTTAGAGTCCCTGTTATTGTTTGCCCGTCATATATTTCAGTGGCTTCAAGTGACATGCTTAGGGTTGCAGTTAAATTTCTTGGGACTTCTATTGTGAATGTATTTTTTTCGCTTGTAACTTTTATCGATTTGTTTGTTTTGTTATACCCTATTGCACTTACTGTTGCTGCGTAGTCTCCCTCCATTAGGGTTCCTGTGAATGAACTTGAACTATTTTTTGGAGTCATGGATTTGATTGTTGTTCCTTGGCTGTCTTTTAAAATCAAGGTTCCTTCAAGTTCTGTTCCGTCAGTATCAGTTAAATTAATTGTTACTGTGTGTTGCATTCCAAGCCAAGTGAGTACTGCAAAACCAATTATCGCTACTATTATCAATACTATAATTAGTGGAATAAATTTCTTTATGTCCATTGAAGGGCCAGCTAATCCGTTATTATCAAAGTTTGGCATATTAATTTGTGGCATTTGAAACCCTTGTGGTTGTTGGGGCATTGAGCCTCCGCCAGGGTTATAATTTGGCTCAGAGTATGGATCGTACAAAAAAACACCTATTTTCTATGCTATAATTAAGAACTTCTTTTTTATAAGCGTTTCTTTTTGGGTTTTGGAAAGAATTAAATTCTTCAAAAGGCCTATTTGTTGTATGAAAATCACTTTTTTGGGGTACAAGGATAATTCGGTTAACATTTTTCCCGGTCTTGCAAAGGTTTTATCAAAGAAAATTTCGGGACTTGAGCTTGAAGAAAGGTTTGTTCCTTTTGCAGAGGATATCCCAATAGTTGCGCTTGAAGCAAGTGAAGAGAGTGATTTTATTTTTGTTTTTGCTTTGCTTGATGATGAAGAAATGGCGGATTTTATTAAGAAAAAATTAATTGATGTAGAAATTGGTTCAAAAACCAGAATACTTAAAGTAGTTGATTCTGATGAATTTAGCGGAATGGATGAAGAAGAGTATTTGGATAAAAAAGACAAACTTATTCTCGACTTTAGTGACTTAATTGTAAAAATTCTTTTTAACGAAGAAAGCTTCCTGCCAAAAGACAAAGACTTTTCGCTTTAATTATATTAGTTAACTTATTGAGTTTTCTTTTTTAATTGGTTTTCTAGTTCTCCAATTAATTTGTGAGTGTTCAAAAGAGCCATTTCCTTTTCATCTAGTTGTTTTTTCATTGAGTTAAGTTCCTTTTCGAATCTCTCCCGCATTTTTTCTTCAAGCGCTTGTTTTTTCTCTTCCATGCTTAGCACTCCTTTAGTATACTCTTGTCGTGAGTGCATTGTCTCGTTTTCTATTTCAAGTGCGAGAGTTTTTGCATAATCTCTTTCTTTTTTTAGATCACGTATTAGTTCAATTGTTTTATGAGTGAATGCGGAGTGCATGCTTTCTATTTCGTCAATTTTTGTTTTTAAGTGTGCAAAGCTTCCTTCTACGTAATTTATTTGGGCAATGTGGGTTTTCATTGATTTTTTTGCTTCATTAACTGATTCTTCAAGTCTTTTATCCATTTCATTTAGTTCCAGTTCTATTTCTGCAATGCTTTTTTCTTGAGCTAGTCCAAAATAAGTTTTCCTTTTTAATTCAATGTTTTTTTGTTTTACTTCGTTTAGTTCTTCATCTTTTTTTTGCAATGCGTCAAGTAAATTTCTTGCAGTGTTTCCTCTTCTTACAAAAGGAAGTTTTCTTGATGCAATAAAATTGCTTGCTTTGTCAATATTGTATCTTGCTTTTAGTGCGAGTGTGAGTATTTTTTGTTGAAGTGAGGAATAAAGTTCTGGCATTTCAGTGGGTTCTTTTTCATTAACTAGTTCGTTTTTTAGTTTTTTTTTCTTTTCCATGCTGATATTTGCTTCAAGAACTGTGATTTCTCTTGCCATTTCAGTGATTATTGTGTCTAGTTCTGGAGTATTTTTCTCCATTAACATTTTTAGTTCGCGGTTTATTTCATCAAACTTTAAGTATAACTCGCGTAATCGCATTGTGTTTTGCTCGAGTTCAAAAACAAATCCTTCTCTGTTAAGTTCAGCCCAATTAGTTCTGCTAGCTGCTTCGTGAAGAGTATTAACTTCTTTAACGCACAGACTAACGTGTTCTTCAAGAGTAGCCATGTCTTGAATATGACTTTTCTTTAATTTAAAGCTTTTGCGCGGGCACTTTTAGGTTTGAATTGAGTTTATTTGCATTCCCACTTGTCGAAAAACTGGTCTAAAAATTCTTCCATGAACTTGTGTCTTTCTTTTGCTAACTTTTTAGCGGTTTTTGTGTTCATTAAGTCTTTTAGTAAAAGGAGTTTTTCATAGAAGTGATTTATTGTCACGCTTTTGCTTTGCTTGTATTCTTCAAACGTTTTGTGTTTTTTTGGGGGTATTGATGGGTTATACATTTCTCTCCCTTTACTTGCTCCGTATGCGAATGTTCTTGCGATTCCTATTGCGCCAATTGCATCAAGTCTGTCTGCGTCTTGAACTATTTTGCCTTCAAGTGTTCTCATTGGGGTTTTAACTTCTGCTCCTTTGAAAGATAAATCATTAATTATTTCGCAAACGTGTGAAATTGTTTGGGCGTCTACTTCAATGCTTTCCAGCCATTCTCTTGCGAGTCTGGGTCCAATAGTGGTGTCTCCGTCGTATGCTTTCCAATCAGCAATATCATGCAAGAGTGCTGCGAGTTCTACAATGAATGAATCCGCTTTTTCTTTTTTAGCAATAAATTTTGCAGTTTTCCAAACTCTATAAACGTGCCAGTAATCGTGTCCGCTTAATTCCCCTTCAAGAGTTTTTCTTGCATACCCTTCAGTTAATTTTATTACGTACTCTTTGTTCATGTTGATTATTTGTGGCTCGGAAGATTTTTTATAGTCCTCTGGCAGTACTTATTTATGTTTCGTCAGGATTCTTCTCTTTTTTTCAAGGATTTTTGTATGCCATGTTTCGCCATCGGCATAACGAATAACATTCGTCCTGTCTGCGACAGGGCTAGTGGCATAGGGGAGTTTGATTAAAGTGTTTCGTCAGGATTCTTCTCTTTTTTTCAAGGATTTGTGTATTGATCCTCATCGCATGCCAAAAGGCAAGAATGTTTTTTTATCTCATGCGCATTCGGATCATGTTAAGCTTTCAAAAAAATCTACTTTCATTGCAACGCCCCAGACTATTGATCTAGTAAAACAACGATATGGGGAAGCAGATTTTTTGCCTCTTGAATTAAATACTAAAAAAAAGTTTGATGGATTTACAATGGAGTTAAAACCTAATGGGCATATTTTGGGTTCGGCTCAGGCGTTATTAACTGAGGATGGAAAAGAAAATGTATTCACTAGCGATTTTAGATTACAAGATTCTTTGTTGTTTAAAGGGTCAGAGGTACTTCCCTGCGAAACGCTTGTTCTTGAAACTACTTTTGGTTCGCCGCAGTATGTTTTTCCAAAACAAGAGGAAGTAACAAATGAATTAATTTCTTGGGTTAGTGAAAAATCAAAACAAGGATTAGTTTTGTTAAGTGGGTATTCGCTTGGTAAAGCCCAAGAACTTACTCGGATTGCAAATGAAGCCGGAGTTGTTCCAATTGTTCATGACTCTATTTTTGAATTAAATAATATTTACAAAAAGCATGGAGTAAAACTTGGAGAGTACTTAAAGCTTGAACACAATTTAAAAGACTCGAGTGTTTTAATCATGCCTCCTCAATTAGTTGATAGGCATTTGTTTGCAACTGTTGAACATTTTGATAAACGAAAAATATTTTCTGCTCTTGCAACAGGGTGGGAACATAGAGGGGCATTTGACAGAACTTTTCCTCTAAGTAATCATGCTGATTTTAATGATCTTTTGGAATATGTAAAACTTTCAAATCCCAAACTAATTTTAACTGATCATGGGTTTTGTGAAGAGTTTGCAAGAAAACTAAACAAGCAAGGGTATAATGCAAAGCCGCTAAAACAACACAAACAAAAATTGATTAGCGAGTTCTAATTTTTCTTTTTTCAGAAAAAAATTATCTGGTGTATTGTCCTTGGGCGATTCTTGGAACTCTAATCTTCCATTTTTCTATTTCTTCTTTTAGTTCTTTTGAAGTCCTTCCATGAAACGTAAATCCAAAGTACACGTGTTTTCCAACTAATTCTCCCCAATAGTTTTCTCGTTCTTCTCTTTTTAGCAAGTGGAGTGCTTCTGGTTCGACTTCTCTTTCAATGCCAAGTTCTTTTGCTTTTTTTGTTGCATGCTCGAAAAACCATTGATCTACCGCGATTAATCTGACTAATGCGTTGTTTCTGCTGATTGGAGTCCTGGTTTTGGAACTGGTGGAAGCCTCAATATTTTTTATTGCACCAACAGCTGTTTTGTTGAGGTTAGTTTCAATGTGTTCCTTAAGAGCCATTGATTTTCTTTCAAACCATCGGACGCTTTTTTCTTTTGCTCTTGCAATTTTTGCCAGTGCTTCTTCGCTATGCGCGTATTTTCTTTGGAGTTCTTTTGAAAAGCGGCCATGTCCTCCCTGTCCGTGTATTTTTCCCCCAGCCATTTGTTTCGCCTAATTATGCTTTTTCTTTAAGTATTACTTACCGACTTTTTCCTTTAAAAAACCTTTTCCATCCATTTCTGATATGGTTCAAATAGAAGTAACAAAGGATTTGATTCGAAAAGTTGCTATTAATGCAAGGCTTACTTTGACTGAGGAAGAACTTGAAAAATTCGTTCCGCAAATAAAAGAAATAATTCTGGATTCTTTCAATAAACTTGACAGTATTGATGCGACTGATACAAAAGCTAGTTTTCAGCCTGTTGAAATGAGTAATAGGTTTAGAAAAGATCTTCCTGGAAAGACTCTTACTTTAGATGAGGCTTTACAAAATGTTTCGGTTAAGTTAAAGCAGGATGGTTACATTAAGGGGCCGAAGGCATTGTAGGGTTAATTTTTTGTATTAATTAAATTTATTTTTATTTAAGTGATTTTGATGAAAAGAGAAGATACAATTGAGTTTTTTGTTGAAAATGCTAGAAAAGACTTTTCACTCGTGGACAAAAACCTTGCGCAAGTTATTTCAGAAATTAAAACAACTGAATCCAAGAAATTAAATTACATTGAAGAGTTTGATGTTAAAGATGTTCTAAAACAGTTTGAAGAATTAAAAAAAAGTTTTGAAACAAAGGACTCAAAATATTATGGAAAACTTTTTGGTGTTCCAGTAACTGTAAAAGATGCAATTTGTGTTAAAGGAATTGAATCCAAAGCTGGTTCAAAAATACTTAAAGGGTATAAACCAGTTTTTGATGCAACCGTAATTGAAAAAGCAAGAGCAGAAGGGGCAATTATTTTAGCAAAAACTACTCAGGATGAATTTGGGTTTGGAACATTTGCAACACACACTGAAAAAGTTCCAAAAAATCCTTTTGATAATTCACGATCTTGTGGGGGTTCAAGCGGGGGTGCTGCAGGTTTTACAGCTTACACAAAAACTTATCACTTAGCGATTGGAGAAAGTACTGGGGGAAGTATTGCTTGTCCTGCTTCTTTTTGCGGAAGTGTTGGAATTACTCCTACTTATGGGGTTGTTTCAAGATATGGTTTAATTGATTATGCAAATTCCCTGGATAAAATTGGAGCAATTGCAAAAAATGCTGATGATGCTGCGCTTTTACTTGAAGTGATTGCCGGTTTTGATCCTAAAGATTCTACTTCTTTAGCAAACGGATTTAGAAAAGAAGAAGCAGTAATAAAGAAGATTGCAGTAATAAAAGATTTTTTTGATGGGTGTGATGAGGAAGTAAAAAAAGTAATTCAAACAAAGATTAATGAGCTAAAAAAGTTTTTTGTTGTTGAAGAGGTTACTCTCCCATTAAATGTGAAGTATGCGCTTAGTGCATATTATACAATTGCTACTTGCGAGGCTTCAACAAATTTAGCAAAATTGTGCGGACTTCGGTATGGTGTTCAAGGGGAGGTGCAAGGAAAGCACTTTGATGAATATTTTTCAGAAATAAGAAGTAAAGAATTTAGCGAAGAAGCCAAGAGAAGAATTATTCTTGGAACATTTGCCAGAATGAGTGGTTATCGTGATGCTTATTACTTGAAAGCAATGAAGGTTAGAACAAAATTAATTGATGAATTTAATAGTGCTTTCAAAAAATACGATTTGTTACTTTGCCCAACAATGCCTGTTACTGCGCCTAGATTTGATGAAATAGAAAAACTTACCCCTATGCAAAACTTTGCAATGGATCTTTGCACGGTTCCTGCAAATCTTGCGGGCTTGCCTCATGTTAGTGTTAATGCAGGATTTAGTAATGGCTTGCCGGTTGGTTTAATGGCTATTGCTCCTCACTTACAAGAAAAAAGACTTTATTCTTTTGCAAAGGTTGTGGAAGCATGAATAAACAAAAACCAATTATAAAATACAGGTTTGCAACTCTTGCTGATTTGGAGAAGGTTTCCTTTTTTGGAAAAGAGTTAATGGATTTTCACAAAAAATATGGTTGGTATTATACTTTCAAGAAAGATTATGCAAATGAAATAAAAAAAGAAAATAAAGCTGCAATTTTATCAAAAGATTCTTTTGTACTCGTGGCTGAAGAGAAGGGTAAATTAATTGGGTATGCACTTGTTGCAGTTAATCCAATTCCAAACGAACCAATGCAAATTTACGTTTGGAAAAATGAAGCAGAACTTGTGGATCTTTATGTTGAGAAGGGATATCGAGAACATAAAGTTGGAGAGCATTTATTAAAAAAAGCTTTCAAGATTGCTAAACAAAAAGGAATTGATGTTGTTCGCGTGGTAATTGACCGAAGAAATAAACGCGCTAGACATTTTTATTTAAAAGAAGGATTAGATTTGTACGATGAAGTATTTGTTAAGAGGATGAGAAAATGACTGACGAAACTAGTGTAATCATTGGGCTTGAAATTCATGCTTACTTGGGTACTGAGAGCAAATTGTTTTGTTCTTGTCCGACTAGTGCGGTGCAAAAACCTTGGGTAAAAGAGTATTTGGAAGTTAAGGGGTCAAAGTTTGAGTTTGTTGAGCATGAGGCTGTAACAAGACCGATTGATTCTGCAAGAGTAAGAAATGTTCATATTTCTCAAATTGCAAAAGCTTTGGTTTATGTTGTTGATTCTAATCCGATTTTATTTGTGCTCTCTGGAAATAGAAAACTTGACGAAAATAAAGCAATGGCTTTACTTAATGCTTCGGAAATTAGGATGGCTACAAAGAAGGAAGTTAAAGAATATACAAATTGTGTTGTGGGTTTAGTTCCTCCAACAATTGAAGGAATAAAAAAAGTAATTGATGAAAATTTACTTTCAAACGAATTATTGTCTTTTAATGCGGGTGCGCAAACTGCGGGCATAAAAATTAAAAAAGAAGAACTGCTCAAAATCCTGGACAACTTTTCCATTGCAAATATTTCCGAAGAAGAATTAATTGAAGAAAAAAGTGATGAAGTAAAAAAGGTTGTTCATTCTATTGAAGCTGAACCAAATACTTTGTGCTGCCCAATTTGTTTAGGGCACCCTGGTAGTAAGCCCGTGTTAAATGAAAAAGCGGTTGAACTTGCAACAAAAGTCGGGCTTGCTTTAAATTGCAAAATTAATGAGGATTTCTTTTTTTCAAGAAAAACATACTTTTACCCAGATATGGCAATGAATTATCAAATCACTCAATATGAAGTTCCTATTGCAGAAAAGGGGGAAATAATTCTTCCGAGTGGAAAAAAAGTGCGGATACGAAGAGCGCATATTGAATGGGATCCTGCCGCATTAGTTCATCCGGATGGAATGGGGAAAAGTAATTACGTTTTAATTGATTATAATCGTTCAGGACTTCCTTTAATTGAAATAGTAACTGAACCAGATTTATCTTCTCCTGCCGAAGCAAGGGAATTTTTGAATACGTTGGAAAACATTTTGAGTTATTTGCATGTATTACGTCCTGATACTACTTTGAAAGCGGATTGTAATATCTCCATTAATGGCGGATTAAGAACTGAAATAAAAAATGTTTCAGGTTATGCTGCTGCAGAAAAAGCTCTTACTTATGAACTTGCTAGACAAAAAGTTGAATTTAAAGCAGGGCGGGTAATTGAACAGCACACAAGAGCTTTTAATGCAGAAAGCGGAGTGACTGTTCCTTTAAGAAAAAAAGAAACTGAAGATGATTATGGTTATATTTTTGACCCGGATTTAGTTAAAGTTTCTTTGACAAAAGATTACTTGATTAAAGTTAAAGCTAGTATGCCTGAACTGCCTGAACAAAAAGCAAAAAGGCTAATGGGGCAATTTGGTTTCTCTGAATATGATGCAAGAGTATTATGCGGAGATTTTAATTTAGGAAAAATATTTGACAGTTTAATTGAAAAGAAAGCAGATCCTTCAATTTCTGCAAGAATTTTGACAAGAGAAGTTCTAGCTGTGTTGAATCATGATGCCTTATCTTTTGCTGATGTTTCAATTAGAGCTGAAGATTTAGTCGGTTTAGTTGAATTAATCAAATCTGGAAAAGTTTCTGATAAGAATGCAAAGCAATCAGTGATTAATTATATTTCTGGGGATAAATCTACTCCCGCAGATTATTTGAAGAAAAATAATTTGTTAATCTCGGAAACAGTGGATCTTGAAGCAATTGTTGATAAAATAATTTGCGCAAATGATAAAGCAGTTCTTGACTTTAAAGCAGGAAATGAAAAATCATTAAACTTTTTAGCGGGGCTAATAATGCGAGAAACTAAAGGGACAGTTAGTCCCCAAAAAGTACAAGAAGTACTAAAACTAAAATTAGTTCAGGTTAGAGTTTGTTAATTTATTTTAAGATGGTGATTTGGTGCAATATTCGGAATTTGTTGATTATTCTAAACTTGATCCTGTAAAAAAAGCAGCAATCTCTAAATTTACTCCCTATCTTGATGCGCCAAAAAGAATTGGTGTGCGAATTTTGCCTGAAACTATTGGGGAATCCGCGGTTGCATTAGAATTGCCAAACTCGGATTATTATCTTGCGTTTAATGTTGAAGGTTTGGGGACAAAAAATATTATTGCAGATAAAATGTTTTTAGACAAACGTGGAAAAGGGGTTAAGTATTTTGAGAACATTGGTTTGGATAATGTTGCCATGTCCACAAATGACTTGTCTTCAATTGGGGCGGATCCTTTTGTTTACGGGGATATTTTAAGCACTCATAAGTCTGATTGGTTTTCAAGCGATGAAAAAACTAATTCTTTGTTTGAAGGTTTTAGAAAAGCGTGTGAAAAATTAGGAATGGCTCTTCCTTGTGGGGAAACTCCTTCCCTTGTTGGAATTATTCAGCCGGGGGCTTTAGATTTAGCTGGTGCTTCAATTGGATTAATTAATCCTAAAAAAAATTTAACAGTGGGTCAAAACATGAAAGCAGGAGACAAAATATTCGGTTTAGCGTCAAGCGGAGTTCATTCAAATGGTATTTCATTTATTAGAAAAACATTGGAATCTCTTCCTGAAGGATATTTTACTGAACTACCTAGCGGTAAAATTGTGGGGGAAGAAGTTCTAACGCCAACCACTCTTTATTCAAAAGTATTAGTTGATCTTGTTAGTTCTACTCAAATTAATTATATGCAACCAATAACTGGGCATGGTTGGAAAAAAATAATGAGGAATAGGAAGAGATTGAGTTACGAAATTGATTTTGTTCCAGAAAAACCGGAATTATTTAGTTTCTTACAAGAAAAAGCGGGCATTTCTGATGCGGAAGCGTATTATACTCTGAACATGGGTGTGGGGTATGTGTTAATGGCGCCGAAAGAGAGTGCTGAAATGATTTTTAGGATTTGCAAAAAGCATAATATTGTAGTTTGGGAATTGGGCGAGGTTAAAGACGGAGAAAAGTGTGTAAAAATTAAACCCAAAAACGTGGTTTTTGAAGAGGATTAAAAATGCTAACCCAAATTAAAGTTAAAACTTCTAAGCGAAATGAATTAGTTAACATTACTTTTCAAATTGAGAAAATAGTTTCTGATTCAAAAGTGAAAGATGGATTGTGTCTTGTTTTTTGCCCGCACACTACCGCGGGTATTATTGTTAATGAAAACTCAGATTCGGATGTTGTAAATGATTTATTGAATGCATTAGATCACTTGGTTCCAAGCATTAAGTTTAATCATGCTGAGGGTAATTCTGATGCTCACTTAAAATCCACTCTTGTGGGTTGTGAAAAGCAGTTTATTGTTCAAAATGGGGCTCTTGCTCTTGGTACTTGGCAAGGAATATTCTTTGCAGAGTTTGATGGTCCAAGAGAAAGAAAGGTTTTTGTGAAACTTGTTGAAGGCTAGTCTAAGCAAAAATGCTGGATTTTAAGCTCTTTGTTTCTATTCCTTTAAGGTGATTTGTCATGTCTGCCCCTTGGGATTTTTTAAGAGAAGGAGTTAATTTTGTAGGAGTAATTGAACCTTTGACTTTGTGGGTTCTTTTGATTGTTTCAATTGCAATGGCGGGGATAGCGGTTTTAGCTTTAAAGAAAAAGTCTTCTCCAAAACTAAAATGGGTTGCGGGGGCTTTTGGATTATTTTTTGTAAAATCAGCATTGCTTGTAACGGATTATTATTTCTCGCCAGGGGATTTTATGAACAAATCAATTGTTGGTTTTCTTGATTTGTGCATAATGCTTGCTTTTTTTGTGGCATTATTTAGAAAGTAGTTTTTGAAAAAAGTTTTTGGTGAATTTGATGTTAAAAAATATCCAAGAAGCAATGGCGCTTACTCCAAGGGATAAAATTTATTCAACTATTGTTCAAAACCCTGGGCTTCATTTTAGAGAGATTCAAAGACGAACAAGTATTGCTACTGGGGCTTTACAATATCATTTGGATTATTTGAAAAAGAAAAATTTTGTCAGGGAAGAAAAGCAAGGAAAGTTTTCTCACTTTTATGCCCTTCAAAACGAAGAGGTTGATTCTACTTTAATGAATCTTTTGAGGCAGGAATCTGTAAGAAAAATCGTAATATTTTTAATGAATAAAAGAAGGGCGACTCTTCCAGTTATCTCCAAAAATGTGGGGTTGGGTTTATCCACAACTAGCTTTCACATGCAAAAATTACTCTTGTCAGAAGTTGTGCTTCAAAAAAATACTAATGGAAAATTATTCTTTTATTTAAAAGATAAAGAAGGCATTTTGGGTATTTTAGTTCGATACCAAAAAAGTTTTCTTGATGTTATTGTAGATAATTTTATTGATACTTGGGAGAGGGAGTTAAAGCCATAAATAGATAAATTGACTTCGCATGAAAACTTTTGGATTGTGATTTTATGAGAGTAGTTTTTGTTGTTCCAAGAAATAATTTTCGAGATGAAGAGTTCTTTATTCCTCGTACAATAATTGCAAAAAAGGAAATTGAATGCGTTGTTGCTTCAAAAAATATTGCTGCCCTAAAAGGAATGCGGGGAAATATTGTTGAATCCACAATTACTTTGAGTCAAGTGGATAATGGTTTTGATGCAATCATTTTTGTTGGAGGTTCTGGTGCAGAGCAATATTTTTCTGATTCTGAAGCACTTGGTTTAGCAAAAAAATATTTTGAAATGAATCGCGTTGTTGCAGCTATTTGTATTGCTCCAAGTATTTTGGCAAATGCAGGAATTTTAAAAGGAAAAAAAGCAACTTGTTTTGCTTCTGAAAAAGAAAATTTGACTGCCCATGGCGCGTTATATTCAAGGTCTCCTATTGTTGTGGATGGGAAAATAATTACTGCTTCAGGTCCTGTAGTTGCAAAAGAGTTTGGGGAAGAAATTGTTAAAGCTCTCAAAAAGTGAATTTTTTCTAATTGTACATTCAAAGATTAAGGATATAAATAACAAAAGCTAATTGTATAGTCATGCAGCAAACGATTTATTTATTCCGTCACGGAGAAGTGCATGCAAAAAAGAATGTTTTAATGGGTTGGCTAAACTTGCCTCTAAGTACACAAGGGGTAAGACAGGCAAAAGAGCTTGCAAAAAAATTAAAAAAAGAAAATATTAGTATTGGTTTTTGTTCTGATTTATTAAGGGGCCAGCAAGTACTTGTGGAAGTTTTAAAGTATCATCCAAAAGCAAAAGTAATTATTGATCATCGTTTGCGTGAAAGGCATTACGGTGCGATTTCTGGTCAACTTGAAAGTGTTTTTGCGGATACTTCTATTCTTGAGAATGGACTAAATGGAAGGATAGTGGAAAAAATTCCAGGAATGGAAAGCATGGCTGTTGTTAGAAATAGAGTGTTTCCTTTTATGACCCAACTACTTCATTTTATGCAAAAAGAAAAGGTCAATGTTGCGATAAGTGCGCACAAGAATTCCTTAGAGCTTATTCAAGAATATTTGGAAGGGTTAACTCCTGACCAAGCAAAGAAACTAGAGCATTTTCCAACAAACTACAAGAAATACGTTATTACTTTTGATTAGTTTTTTAGAGCCCAAAACAAGGCAAAATAAGGCATTTAATTGTTTGCTAGTGGGTTTATTTTAGTGGTATTATGGTTAAAGAAATCGAGATTAAAGGAATTCAATTAAACTCCGATTTATCCATTTCGGGGCTTGTTGAGGGAATGGAGACTTTCGGCTTGCAGGCGACTAATCTTTCAAAAGCACTTACGATTCTAAGAAAAATGAAAAAAGATAAAGCCACGGTTTTTTTGACTTTTACTTCAAATATGGTTTCAAGTGGTATGCGGGAAATCTTTGCGCAAATAGCAAAAGAAAAATTAGTGGATGTTATTATTACTACTGTTGGTTCAATTGAAGAAGATTTCATTAAATCCGAGATGCCTTTTTTGCTTGGTAGTTTTGATTTGAATGATGTTGAATTAAATAAAAAGGATATTAACCGAATTGGAAATATTTTGGTTCCAAGCGATCGATATATTTGGTTTGAAAAAAAAATCCAGCCAATCTTAAAAGAAATGTATTCTGAAAAAAAGATTTGGGCGCCTTGTGATATTACAAAGAGAATGGGCCAAAAATTAAATGATGATAATTCTTTCCTCTATTGGAGTGCAAAAAATAATATTCCGATTTTCTGTCAAGCAATGCTTGATGGAGCATTTGGTTTGCAAGTTTATATGTTTAAACAAGATCATAAGGATTTTGTAATTGATGATACTGCGGAGGAGTCTCTTTCTCAAATTGTTCTCACTGCAGATAAAACTGCGGCAATTGTTTTGGGAGGAGGAGTGGCAAAGCATCACACTATTGGAGTTAATTTACTTCGTGGCGGGCTTGATTATGCTATTTACATTAATTCCACGGATCCTTATGATGGATCTCTTTCAGGGGCAAGAACTAACGAAGCAGTTAGTTGGAATAAAATAAACAAAGAAGCAAATCACGTTTCTGTCCAAGGAGATGCTTCAATTTTGTTTCCTTTACTTTTAGCAGCTTATCTTCAAAAGTAAACTGTTAAATTGTTTGAAAAGTGGTTGTGTTTATGGTTTGGGTAGTGCTTCTTAGTGTTTCTATTTTATCATTCCTAATTGGCTTTTTAGTTAAATTTGTTGATTTCCTGGAAGATGACTTGAAAGTTATTTTAAACAAAAACAAGTCTTTGGGTGTTTTAAGAAAACTTTCTCTTCCATTGGGCGTTTTATATGGATTACTTATTGCAATAGTCGTTGTTTTGTGGCCAATTCTTTTCCCGCTTGCGATTGGAACAATTCTTGGGGAAATATTAGCTAGAAAAATTGATGTGATTGGGCATTTAATTGCATTATTTCTTTTTGTTTTGCTTTGTGCATTTTTAATTTCTTTAGGGCTGTTAAATGTTGGATTAAATCTTTCTTTTGTCGCTTTAGCACTTGCTTTTTTTGCCGCAAGTATCCTTGATGAATTTGCGGATAAGTATTCTGAAAAGTTTTTGGGTAACAGTTCTAAGCGTTCCTTTTTTTCGCTCAGACCATTTTTAGAAATAACTGCTTTTTTAGTGTCATTATTTTTAAACGAGTGGATTATTTGGGTAACAATTTTTTCATTTGATGTAGCGTATGTTCTTTCAACTAAACTTCTTCCAAAAGTATTCTTAAAAAAATAAAGGTTGGTTTTATGCCTGCGAGTAAGTTTTGTTTCTTTGGGGTTTCAACAAGCGAAGGGGCGCTTGGTAAGAATAGTGGGTGTGAAAATGCCCCAAATTACTTATCAGAGCTTTTTTCAGTTCAATTAAATGAATTTGAGTTAACAAAAAACGATGTTGAACTACAGCAAAAAGAAATTGTGCTGCAATCTACGGAAGCATTTACTAAATGCATTGGGAAGAAAGTTGTTTTCTTTGGCGGAACTCACGATATTACTTTTTCAACTTTCAAAGCCTTTGCAGGGATGAATAAAGATTCCTCAATTTTAATTTTTGATGCTCATTCTGATTGTGATGAAGGGCTTTCTACTCCGAGTCATGAGGATTTTGTTCGTGCTTTAGTTGAACAAAAAATAGTTCCTCCCCAAAACATACTGCTTTTTGGTCTTCGAAAGATTTATCCCTCAGAGAAAGAATTCCTTAAAACAAGCGGAGTAAAACAAATTTATTTTAAAGATCTTGAAGAAAATAAAGAAAAAGTGTTTAAAGAATTTAATGAGTTTTTAATAAATGCTAAAAATTTGTACCTTTCTTTTGATGTGGATGTTTTGGACTCAAATATAATGCAAGCAACTGGCTACGTTCATGCGGGGGGATTGTCTGTTCCGCTAGCAAAGAAATATTTCTCTTATGGGTTAGAAAAAGCAACAGCAATTGATTTAGTTGAATTTAATCCAAAAAAGATTAAATTGAAAGAAGATAAAATATTAAAGAATATTTTCAATGAGTTTGTTGTTGATTAGGCTTATTTACTCTATTAGCACATACCAGGTTTGACGCTGGTATTGCTAATTTTTATGGGCAGGGTGAGATTTAAACTCACGACCGCGCGATTATCAGTCGCGTGCTCCAATCGGGCTGAGCTACCCGCCCATTACAAAAATTTATTCCAAAGAAAGCTTTAAATTAGTGCCCTTGGGCAACTTTTTGTTGGTCTATTCGACTTTGATTTTGTTCTTTTGGAAGTATTTAGTATACTTAAAATCGTGTTTTTTCAAGTGGTTTTGAAACCAGTCTTTAAGAAAATCCATTAAATCCTCTCCGACGTTTTTTCCATTTTTTGCATCATCATAGAAGGTTATGGTTTTTTCGAGTAGTTGGAGGTGTTCGTTTTTATGTTCATTTGAGAAGGGGTAGTTGTATTTCTCGAATAGGTCTTCTTCTGTTGAAAAGTGAGTTTTGGCGTAAGAAAATAGATCCGGAAGTTGTTTATTTAGTGCTTTATATTTTTTAGCCCTAACTAATCTGTTTGAAGTATTAAGTAACCCTAAAAACTTTTTATGTTCGTCATCAATTTTTTTGATTCCAGTACTAAGCTCGTCAGTCCATTGGATTAGTTTCATATCAATCAGAATAGTAGGTGGCTTCTATTTTTATGCCTGTTCATTTTGTGCGCCTTAACTAAATGAATCTTCAATATGTAACGGGCAGGTTTAGTGTTAATGATATGGCCCTGGTCATTTTTTGCCTTTCAAGAAGGCATTTAAATCTTCGGAAGCGTAAAATCTATTACTTGCAAAGCAAGTGATTAATTAGTCAGCCCCTTCGTCTAGTGGCTAAGGATGCAGGCCTTTGAAGCCTGATACCCCAGTTCGAATCTGGGAGGGGCTATTTAATTTTAATTATCAGTAAGTCTCTTGTGCTATCGAAGATAGCACGTTAAGCGTCTTCCGTCTGGTCATGGCGGAACAGGACGTTGCAAAACTGGAGGGGCTATTTAATTTTTATTTAAGTATATATTCTCTATTTGTGAATTTTATGGATGTTTCAACTCTTTCAAAAAAAGTGTGGGTTCAAAATTGGTCTGTTCGTGTGGGTTTAGTTTTTTGTACTTGGTATGGGGATTTGTATACAAAAGATATAGAAAAGCGTGTTGGAAGAAAGTTTACTAATACTTTTTATTTATTTGAAAATGGAGTGAGTTCTCAGTTTTATACTCCTGAAGAAATAAAGGATTTTGTTTTTCCTCTTGCAAGCGAAATTGAACTGGATGTTAAAGTTGGTAAGAAGTGGGTAAATAAAGTTCTCCTTCAAACTAAAAAAACTCTTGAACTAATTAATAAACTTAAGAAAAAAACTAAATTTACCGAGAAAGATTTTGATTCATTGCAAGAATCTTTGTACGCTCAAGTTGTTCCAAATCTCTTAATTAAACGAGTTGCGGATTATCTTTCAAAAAAATCACTTGATTTACTTTTAGATGATTTTCAAAAAGCGCGTGTTGCAACAGAGTCTGTTTACACTGGTGTTGAAGAAGTTGTTCGATTAATTGAATCAAGTGTTGGTGAAAAGGAAGCTATCCCAAAAGAACTTTTTATTTGTTTAACAAAAAACGAGTTGCGGGATTATTTGAAGAAAAAAGTTATTCCTTCAAAAAAAACTTTGCAAGATCGCTCTAATGGTTGTGTTATTTGGTACAATAATGGGGCGGAGCAAATATTTGTTGGTGAAGAGTATTTAGAAATAAAAAATTGGTTGTTAAAACCAAAAGAAGAAACTACTCTGAAAGGAAAAACTGCTTTTGCAGGAATTGTTTCAGGGACTGTGAGAATTATTCTTCATCCAAAACGATATGCTGTTTTTAACGAAGGGGATATTCTTGTTACGGGAATGACTCGCCCAGAGTTTTTGCCATTAATGGAGAAAGCAAGTGCCTTTGTTACCGATGCTGGCGGAATTCTTTCCCATGCGGCAATTACAGCACGCGAAATGAAAAAGCCTTGCATTATTGGAACAACTACTGCAACAAAAGTTCTAAAGGATGGAATGAAAGTAACCGTTGATGCAACACAGGGAATTGTGCGAATTGAAAAGTAAATCTTAGGAAAGTACGTTTCAAATATTTTTTCCATATAATTCAAATATCCATTTTTTGTATATCCCTTCGTAGTCTTTGTAATATGTGGGGTAATACTCTGGATCTGGTTTGAGTATGTCAATCTCTTGCCAGTATAGGTTGTTGTCTTCAATCGCCCGAACACTTGCGTTAACAACTTCTTTAGAAGATAACCAATATTTTTTATGAGCAAAGATTCTTTCTTCTTCTTTCTCTGTGCTTGAAATATTGATAAACACGCCGTGAACATTCTTGGATATGTTTGCGTGAATGTATTCTCGCAATATATTCTTTGATTTTGAGAAGGATTGCCAAAAAGGAACCATTTCCCTATCACTAATTGATCCTATCGCACATAAAGTCAAACATGTATTTGGCAAGGTTTGTATTTTTTCAATTAAGGGCTGGGAAATATTGAGAAAAGTTGTTACATTTGTTAAATAAATTCCATCTTCAATTCCATCATGATTTTCATCAATTATTGGCACGCCCTTTTCTTCGAAAAGAAACCTTCCTATAGAATGAATCAAGATTATCTCTTTGTATTTGGATAACCTCAAGTTTTGGACAAAAGTGCTGCAGGCGTTTTTGTCAAACAAATCTATCTTGAGTAATCCTGTGTTCGGGGAGTTGATTTTGCTGCTTAGCCCAATACAATTTGCACCATATTTTTTTTGGAAGTGAGCATAGTAAAATTTTCCAAGATCTCCTCTTGCACCAGCTATTATTATTAGTTTTTTATTCATAGTAAGGAAGTTGCTGGTTTTATGGTAGATATACTATGGGTTCAATTTCTGTTAAACCAAAAGGTTTAACTATTCCATGTAACTTAATGGTTTAATGGATTCATTACTAGAACTTTGTTTTGGAAGGAAAGATTCTGTGAAATCAATTGTGTTTGGAATTCTTACAAAAGAATCTCCTCTAAAAATTATTCAATTAACCAATTTGGTGCAAAGAAGACATGGTAAGCAAGTTACTTTTCAAGGGGTTAGAAAAGCTGTGCACGAGTTAGTTATTGCGGGTGCATTAATAGAGGAAAACTCTAAGTATTCAATTGATAAACGTTGGATTTCCCAAGCAAAAAAAGAAATTGATGCGCTACATTCACAATTGTTTTCAATTGCGCCTGTACGTAAGCGCGTTGATGCAATAGGGGAAGATTTGTCTGTATTTACTTTTGATTCAATTGCTGAAATGATGAAGTTTTGGCAGCATTCACTCGAGTCAAATAAAACGGAAAAAGGGGATATCAATTGTTATCAAACGCATCACATGTGGGAAGCAATTCTTTTTCCTGAATCTGAACGAAAACTCATGACTAAATTATTATCTGGGGGAACAAAGTCCTATTTTCTAATTACAGGAAACACTATTTTAGACAAACTAACTGTAAAGTTTTATAGGGATTTGGGCGTAAAAGTGTCTATTCTTTCATCACGTTCAGAGTTTGATAAAGAATATGCAATTTCTACACATGGATCTCTTGTGATTCAAACAAATTACCAAAAAGAAACGGCTCTTGCACTTGATGCTTTTTTTAAGAAAGTAAAAAAGTTAGAAAATCTTAACCTTGAAGAATTGGCAAAAATAGTTTCTGCAAAAGCTGAGGTGAAGTTAAGCATTGCAAAAAATAAAAACATGGCTCAACAAATAAATAAATCAATAATTGACCAAGTTGAATGATTATTTTATTTTATCTGCCTAATTTAATTCATTTATTAAGTTTCTTTAACAAAGTGTAATAAAACAATTGCAATTATTGTTAGTCCCAATGATAGTACAAATGGTGCTGCAGGAGAAATATTGTCCCATAGTATTCCTGCAATAAGGGAAGCAGGGAGTGCGCATAATCCGAGGCTCATTTGAAATCCGCCTAGTGCGCTTGCACGAAATTTCTTTGGAGAGAGTTCTGAAACGTATGCCGTTTGAACAGGGGCGATTGCTGCGTGGTGAAGTCCATACAGCACAAAAGTAATCATTATTGCGATTAGAGAATTAAAGAAAATGAAAACAATGCAAGTTAGTGCCCAAAAGAGCATTGCTAAGTACATTACTTTTTTTCTCCCAATTTTATCTGAGAGTTTTCCAAATGGAATTGAAAATAATGCGGCTACTAAAATGTAGATTAAGTAAAGTACTGGGACAAATTCTATTTGATATCCTGCTTTGTTTGCAAATACTAGCAAGAAGGAATAACTAAATGAACCGAGCGCGAATATTGCACTTAAAACAAGAAAGAGACGGTACTGGGGGGTTAAGTTTCTGAGTTGTATTCCTTTGTATAATTTTATTTTATTATTCTTTTTTTCTTTTATTATAAAATAAACTAGTGCCGCACTCAAAATTGAGGGGATTGCTGCAAGGATAAAGAAATTTTGGTAACCAAAATAATTCACAAAAAATATGCACAAAATTATTCCTAACACTCCTCCTGCTTTATCTAGTCCTTTAATTAAACCAAAGTTTTTTCCTCGATTTGTGTTATCTGATTCATCTGCTACAATTGCATCTCTTGGAGAATCACGAATCTTTCCTGCTCGGTCAAGTATTCTAAATGGAATTATCATTGGCCAGCTTGTTGAAATAGCGTAACCTATTCTTGAGAGTGCTCCTAAAAGGTAACCTAACCAAATGAATACTTTTCTTTTTCTTAATCGATCAGAAGCGTATCCACTTAGTGCTTGGGAGAGTGAAACAAGTGCATCCCCTAGTCCGTCAACTAATCCAAGTACTGACATGTTTGCGCCAAGAACGCTTGTAAGAAACAGTGGCCAAATCGGGTAAATCATGTTTGCTCCCATATCATTAAACAAGGAAGCGATTCCAAAAGTGTGAATTGTTTTTTTACTTGCTTTCTTGCCAAGCGGGGCTTTCTTTTCTTTTGCCATGTTAGAAATTAGTTTTCTTGATTAATAAGGATTTCTGGAAGGGTTATTCTAAGTTTACTTCAACTAACTCGTATTTTTTACTTCCGAAGCCAAGTTGTTCTGCATGTTCTAACGCATGTTCTCCTCTAAATATTTTTTTTCCTTCGCTTTTCTTTAATAAATCAAGACAAGCCGTATCTAGTGCCACTGGGTCAATTGATGCAAGTACTCCAATGTCTTTTGCAATTGTTTTTTGTGGTGTCCCCATACAATCGCATTCTTTTGTAATATTTAGTGCAAAACTAATGTAAATTACTTTTTTTCCTTTTTGTGCCGCGTATGCATATTCTGCAAGTTTTTCTTCAAAATCTCCAGGAAGAGTACTTGCCCAATTTATTTTCATTGCACTGTAAGGACATACTGCAATACATTTTGCGCATCCAATGCATTTAGAGTAATCAATGTGTGGTACAAGTGTGTCAATAATGCATGCATTTGCGGGACAGTTTTTTACGCAGGTATGACATTTTTTACATTCAAGGGGATTTAGTATTGGCTTGGATTGTGCGTGCATCGCAAGTTTTCCCCCTCTTGCAGCGCATCCCATTGCGAGTTGTTTTATTGCTCCTCCAAATCCGGCCATCATGTGTCCCTTAAAATGAGCAATTACAATTAGTTGCTCTGAGTCAGCAATTACTTTTCCAATCTTGCATGAATCAAAATGTTTTGCAGGGGGTTTTTTTATTTTAACTTCGGAGTAATTCTCTCCCATTTCTCCATCAGCAATAATAATTGGTAATTGGGTGAATCCGTGTTCTTTTGCAAGGTTAGTGTGGGATTCTTTTGTTGTTCTTTTTCCTTTGTATAATGCATTTGTTTCTGTGAAAAATATATTTGGTTTTACAGGGGTGTTTTTTAGTCTTGAATTATCTTTAAAATAGTCAATTAAACTTTCAAATTTTTTAGATTCAATATAAGTAGTGCATTTGTCCTCTCCAAAATGAACTTTTATCGGAATTGGTTTTGAGAAATCAAGTATTTTTTCTTCAGATTGAATTTTTTTAAATAGGGTTAGAGTTGCTTTGTTAATTTCTTTAGTTTTAGAATAAGAATCAATCTTTGTAAAATAAACTTTGGTCATTCTCTCACTTTCTGAGTTGTTTTTTGTGTTCTAGGTAAGAGAAACCCACTAAGTATATTGATGAAATAATTATGGGGGCAAGGATTAGGATTATGGCTTGATTTGGAAAGATTACTCCTAGTATTGAAATTGCCGCAGATAATTTGAATAATTTTTCTCCAAGTTTGTGAGTTTTATTCCACACGGTTTCGTTGTCCAGTGTCCATGGCGTTCTAATTCCGATAAAATAATTCCTTTTAGCACTTCCAAGAAGTATTCCCATGTAGTACATTAATAGTGCAAATGCTGGAGCTAATAGTGCTATCATATTTGCTTGGATTCCGAAGTTAAGTAAGATTGTTATTGCGTGTAAGTAAAGCATGAACGCACAAAAGATTGTTATAAAATCATAATATTTTTCTTTAAATGATTCGATGTTTCCTTTTAATGGGTCAAGTTTTGGTACGGCAATTAAAATAGCAACAAGAATTAGAGTAATTATTGGCATTATCATTATTCCAATTGTTTTTGGTGCAAACCCGTTTGCTTCTCCATTTATTCCCCAGTGAATCGTCATTGTTTCCGGTAATGCATTGTATGCAACAAAACTAACCAAAAAGGAAATTATTACAAGTATAACTATTAGCAAAATATTTATTCGGTTTCGTAAGTCTAGCTTATTTGAATTAATTTCTTTTTGAACCTTTTTTGTTTTTTGTTTAGCTGCTTTCATGTGTTATTATTAGTACTAAATGGGTAATTTAATGTTCGCTTTTGTCTCTTTTTTCCTAAGCGAGGGTTTTATAGTTTATTGGAGCTTTTTTGTTTAGTTATTATGTATCCTGAAGATGTTTCCAAGAAAGTAGTCTTTGATCCGCTTAAGCGCTCAAGTGTTAGGTCAAGGCGGGATATTGTGGGGATTATTGCTTTTGATGGCGAAAAGTTTCTGCTTTTGCATAGGGTGCTAAATTGGTCTGGCTGGGAATATCCAAAGGGGGGTATTGATGCTGGGGAAGAAGCGATAAGTACTATTGGAAGGGAACTACTTGAAGAAACGGGCATTCCAAAGTATGAGTTAGTTGGGCTCGTGGATAAATATACTTTTGATGACCGAGTTCACAACAGGGATGTTTTTATGCAAACTTATTTAGTTAGGGTTTCTAGCAATAATAGAATTAATTTTGACAATCAGCCTAAAGAAAATGGGGAAAAATTAATTGAACATGACGATTTCAAATGGTGTTTCCCTGAGGAAGCGGTTAAGTTACTTACTCACAATAATTCAAAGAGGAGTATGAAGAAGGCAATTAAAATGCTTGGGCTTTCAGTAACAAAATGAGGGCTCATTATGCTTGGTAAATGTAACGCATTTACTTGGACATTTTTTTATATTTAAAAAATTTGGTGATGAAATGGATTTGAATGTTTTTGGAAAAAAAGAAGAAATTAAAAAAGAAGAATCTTCTGGAAAAGAAGAATCAAGCGAGCCAGTTGGGAAGTATAATGAGCAATGTGCTTTGTGCGGTAAAGCGCCTACTGATAAACACTGGGGCGGGCAATACTTTCACAAGAAATGTTTTAGACAAGTAAAAAAGGGTGCAAGAGGAATGCTTTAGTTTAGTTATTCTTTTTTAATTTTTAAATTAGTTTTATTTGAATCCAAGTACTTGAAATCCGTATTTTTCAATTTCTTCTTTTGGCCAAAACTTTTCACAGTCTTTTGTTTTTCCAATCCAGGTAATTATTTTTTTGATTTCTCTTCCAGTGTACTTTTTTGTTTTTGGATTCCATTCTTTTAAAACTAAAGTGTCTCCTTTGTTTGCCTTAAAGTCATCAAGTCTGAGTTCATAATTCTTATCTCCTGCAAGTATTGCAGTAAAGTACTCCGGCCAAACTTTCTTTTCAATTATTTTTGAAGACATATTTTCACATTCTTTTATTTTCTAATTCGTGCAATTAGGGCGTTGTTTTGTTTTTGTATTTCTTTTGGGCTGATCTTTACAAGGGAGTTTTCGCTGCCGCCTCCAGTGTAGACGTGTTCTTTTTCCATGACTTGGTCGTCGATGATAAATATTGCATTATACCCAAAGGAGGGCACTCCTCCAGCAGGGTAACCTGTTAGTTTGAGTATTTCCTCAATTGTGGCGGTTCGTACAGAATTTAATTTAAGTGTTTTTGCTACTCTTGTGGTGCTTACTCTTTCTTCTCCGGAAACTATTGCAATAATTAGTTTATCCTTTTCTCCAACCAGGCATACATTTTTGACAAGGTTTGTGGGTTGTGTGTTCACGGCATTTGCTGCTTCTTTTACTGAGTGGCAGGATTGTTCAAAATGAAAGTGCTCGCAAGGGATATGGTTGTGTTTAATGAATTCTTTTAGTTTAATTTCAAGTGAGTCCATAGTTTCACTGATGTGTGCTAATTTCTTTTCTTAATATTTCACTTAATATTTTTCCATCAATTCCTTTGAAGGAAGCGTCTTTTGAAATGTCCCCCATAAGTGGTCCTATTGCACCGATTCCTTTTGATTTTACGAGGGCAGAGTTTTTAGCAACAAGTGCCGCAATCTTTTCTTGAATTAATTTAGTATCAACTTCAATTATTTTCTTTAGCGAAAGTACTTCTTCGATTGTTTTTCCTTTGGATAGTTCGCTTATTGCTTCCCCTAAATCATTTTTATTTATCTTTCCTTTTGCTTCAGCAAGTGCGAGCTCTTTTATCTGTTCAAGCGTAACTTTTTCCACAGCAATGTTATTTCGTTTTAGTTCTGTTAGTGTTTGAAGTAATAAACTTGCAAGTACTTTTGCATTCGCTCCTTCGTCTACGGTGCCCTCAAAGAATCTTGCATAGTTTGAGAGTTTCATTTCTTCAATGTGGTTTGTACTTAGCCCCATTTTTGTGTATAGTTTTTCTCTATCCAAAACACTTAACGGTAATTGTTTTTTTAGTTCTGATAAATACTTGTCATTAATTTCTTTTGTAGGAATATCCGTTTCAGGGTACATTCTTGCTTCTCCGGATAATGGACGTTGGTATTCGCTGCTACCGTCTTCTAGTGCTCCTCGTGTTTCTCCAGGAATTTTCTCAAATGCTACAAGGAATCTATTTTTTATTGCGTCAAATGCTTTTTTTGCAGCATCTTCTTCTGCAACAATTAAAACAAAATTATCTTCATTAGTACAATTTAGTTCCTTTTCTACTTTGTCAACTTCAATTTGTGTGATTCCATAATTTGGCAGTTCGTCTCTGTGGAGTAATCCGCTTACTCCTGTTGCTTTTGCATATGCGCTTAGTTCGCTTCCAAATCTTTTAGCTCCAACTTTTTCGCCTAATAGTCCTTTTGCTTCTTTGATTTTCATTGCAAAAGACTTTTTTCCTTTAAGGAACTTACATTCACTGTTTGTAAATAAATTTGTTGTTTCTTTTGTTTCTGGGAATAAATCTTTTTTATCTTTATGTTTTGCATATCTGTCATTTAATTTTTGTTTAAGATTAATTAAATCAACTTGTCTTTCTGCTTCTTTTGTAACCACTGTTCCAATTAATTCAAGTTCCTGGCATCCTTTTATTTCGCATCTTGTTCCTTCTGCGATTGAAACGTTAACATCCTGTCTTATTGTTCCTTTTCCTCTTTTTGTACTGCAAGTTAATCTTAATATTTCTCCAATCTTTTTTGCAGTGAGTATTGCTTCTTCTGGTGTTCGAATATCAGGGTCTGTTGCAAGTTCAATTAAAGGTATTCCTAGTCTATCTAAATTGTAATAAATTTTTCCTGCTTCTTTTTTTATTGGTCTTGCCGCATCTTCTTCAAGAACAATAGTTTGTACTCCTATTTTTTTATTTCCTGCACTTGTTTTTATTTCAAAACTTCCCCCGAATGAAATCATTGCGGTTCTCTGAAATGCACTTGTGTTTGATCCATCAATAACTGTTTTTCTCATTGTTACAATTTTGTTTGCGGGATGTGAATTGCAAAGTAGGGCAACTTCTAGAACTGTTTTAAGTGCTCCATCATCCATTGGCTGAGGGGGTTCTTCATCAAGTTCAATCAGTGAAATATTTTCTTTTTTTCCAGAATAAAAGAAGGTTTCGTTTCGCTTAAATGCATCAAGGGCGGTTTTATCATATTCTCCTAGTTCGCTTGCAACGGGTCTTAGTTTTCGCTCAATTGTAAAGTCAATCTCATCGGTAAGAATGCTCGGGGTCCTAATGAATAGCTTTCCCGTATCTAGCTGTTGGTGCACCTCAAGCCCTGCTTTTAATCCAAGGCCCTTATAATCTAGGTTTGTCATATGAGTATTTTGGGTACAAAAAGAATTAAAAATCAGAAATCTTGCCCTTTAGGGTGTATTAATTTTTACACTTAATAGTAAGAAGTATATATATTTGTACATTTCAACTATTTGTAATGGTTAGAGAAATCAATGTTGGTTTAGTAGGGCTTGGAACTATTGGTTCAGGGGTAGTTGAGATACTTCAAACTAACTCTAAACTAATTGAAAAAAGAACTGGAGTAAAGATTAACCTTGTCGCGGTTTGTGATAAGTTTACTGAGAGAGCCAAACAGTTGAAAGTAAATGATATTTGTGTTTCTGATTATAAGTTATTATTAAAAAATAAAAAAATTAATGTGATTGTTGAACTTATTGGGGGATATGAGCCCGCGCGTACAATAATAATGGATGCGATTAAAGCAAAGAAGCATGTGGTTACTGCAAATAAGGCAGTTTTAGCAAAGCATGGTTATGAAATTTTTTCTTCCGCGCAAAAGAACAAAGTAAATGTTTTATTTGAAGCCTCTGTTGGAGGGTGTATTCCAATTATTAGAACAATTGAAGAAAGTTTTTCCTCAGATAATATAAACTGCATTTATGGGATTTTGAATGGAACAACTAATTTTATTTTAACAAGAATGAATGAAGGAATGAGTTATGAGGTTGCACTAAAGAAGGCGCAAGAACTTGGTTTCGCAGAAAGGGATCCCACTTTTGATGTTGAGGGAAAAGATGCTGCACAAAAAATGTTTTTACTTGCTTCTCTTGCATTTGATGCTAAGTTTGCTAGCGAACCATTTACTTGCGGAATAACTAATTTAACAAAAAAAGATATGGATTATGCAAAAGAGTTGGGGTATTCTATAAAGTTGCTTGCTATTGCGAAAAAAGAGAATGGGGAAGTGGAATTAAGAATACAACCGTCAATGGTTCCAAAATCCAGTCTTTTTTATGGAGTAAATAATGAAGTTAATGCGGTTTTGCTTTCTGGAAAACAAACTGGGGAAATATTTTTGTCAGGTAAGGGTGCGGGTAAATTGCCTACTGCGACAGTTGTTGTAACTGATATTATTGAACTTGCTTCAAGGACTAGAGTTGCTCAAAGATTCTTCCAAAATGCAAAAATAAAACCTCTATCAAACACAATCTCAAAGTATTATTTTAGGGTTGGACTTTTGGATCAACCTGGCGGGCTTGCGGCTGTTGCAAAAATATTTGCTGAAGAAAAAATTTCAATTTCAGGTTGTGAGCAAAAGGAAATTAGTGGGGAAATAGTTCCTGTTGTGTTTATTACTCACAAAGCAACACAAGGCCAAATGGATGCTGCAGTAAAAAAGTGCAATGCATTAGCTTGTGTTAAAGATAAAGTAGTGATTATTAGAATTGAGGATTTGAAATAGTTACTACTCTAAAACAAAAATTTTCTTAAGATATATAGGTTTTGACTAAAAAATAGATTTTAAAAAAGTAGAAAAGTTAAGGGAATTCCCTTAACTTAATTTTTTAATTTTAACAATATCCGTAGTATCCGCAAACACTTCCTCTTGAGATGGATAATCCCCATCCGTCAGAGTTACTGTACATACTAATTCCAGTGCTATATCCGCCACCGTAGTATGCTGGAACAACTGGTGCTATGTAACTATATGTTGGGTAATAACTGTATGTTGGGTAGTATGCTACTGCTGCTGATTTGTAGTAAGTTGTATTGTAAACGTATGATGGATAACTACTTGCTATTGTGTATGATGGGTATGCGTAAGAATATGCAGTGTATGCTGGTGTTGGGTAGTAGTTCATCGGATAGTAGTTGTCTGTGTAATAATATCTATTAAATCCTGAATAAGCCATTGCTCCGCTTGCTATGAATAATATTGCGGCAACTATCAAAACTAAATATGTCGCTCTCATATGCTCACCCTCGTTCTATACATATACTACTGCAAACCTTATTTATAAAGCTTTCGTTAACGTGAATGAGTGAATAAGTTCTTCAGGGAAGGCTTTTATAGACGTTTTTGTCATAATTAGTTAAGGTTTACTTTAAGGTGTTTGTTTTGCCAATAAAGAGAGCATTAGTAAGATTGGGAGTTCTTCCTAAACAAAATAAACTAAAATCTCCTGGTGTTTTGCTTCATTCTCTTGAAAGGGAAGCGGCTGAAGAAAGGGGAAGGGGTTCACGTATTTCTGAAAGGAAAAGACTTACTCTTGATCGTCTTGTGGCGCGGAGGAGAAAACAAATTGCGACTCGGCCAAAAACTTCTGATAGTAATGGGACTAAAGGTCCTCTTCATGGGCCTTATTTAGAATAGTTTTTTTTTATTCTTCTTCTGTGTAAGTGTCTGTTCTTGTGAACTCAGTTATTTCTCCGCGTAAGTTCTTTAGGAGTAGTTCACGTGCTTCTTTTGGAGAATAATTTCCAAGTAACCAAGATAATTTCATTAGTGCGGTTTCTGGTAACATATCTTCGCAATAAATTGCTCCTGTTTGTGCAACTTTTCTTAAGTTAGTATAAACAAATGGGTGTACTCTTCCGTTTAGGCATTGGGAAGTAATTCCAACAATGCATCCTGAGTCAATTAGTTCTTTGATTTTTTTTACAAATGAATCATTTTCCCTAATTGGGGTGTGGCCTAGTCCTGTTGCTTCAATAATTATCCCGGGGTATTTCTCTTTTTTATAAAATTCAATTTCTTTTTCTGAAATGAACGGGTGCATTTTAATTAAACCTACTTTTTCTTCAAACTTGTTAAGTAGTTTAAACTCTTTATTTGCTTTTTCAAAAAGGGTTTTGTCTTTTATCCATTTTATTTCTTTTGATTTGTATTCTACAAGTGCAATTGGAGTGTCATTTATTGGTTTGAAAGCATCCCTTCTTGAGGTGTGCATTTTCCTAACCTTTGTTGCATTAATTATTGCGCATGAATCGTCATTAGTTGAGTGGTGCATACATACAGCCACTCCTTTGAAATTTGTTTTTGTAATAAAAGTACTTGCACAAATTAAGTTCATTGCTGCGTCGCTACTTCCTCTATCCGAACTTCTCTGTGACCCAACAATTAGTACTGGTATTGGACAGTTTTCAAGTTCAAATGAAAGTGCTGCTGCGCTATATCCAAGCATATCTGTTCCGTGTCCGATGATTACTCCTTTTACTCCTTTTTTTATTTGATCAGCAACTGCACTTGAGATTTTTTGGAAATCTTTTTTTTGCATGTCTTCGCTCATCATGTTTGCAACAAAAACTGATTCAATATTTGCAATAGTCGGTAGTTCAGGAAACATTGTGATTAAATCTTCAATATTAAAAGATGCGATTACTCCCCCAGTGGAGTAATTTACTCTGGAAGCAATTGTTCCCCCAGTGTGCAAAATTGCAATTGTGGGAAGGGCTGGATTTTTCTTGATTTCGAGTGTTTTTGCTTTTCCAACGGATTTACTTTCGCCCAATGATTTTACATTTTTTAATTTAGCTAAATCAAATCCTGCGTTATATCCTGAAGCGAGTTTTAACATTAGTAAGTCTTCGTTACTTGGAAGGATTGTTCCGCTTATTTTGCTTCCTTCAAAATCAAATTCGACACTATCTCCTTCTTTTAGGGAGTATTTTTTGTAAAACTCTATTAGTTTCATAAGCATAGTTAGGGTGGTTTGATTTTTAATTGCTTTCTTAGGGGCGTGTTTTTCCTTACTTTTGGTTTTTTTGAGTTTTATTGGCATTGTCCTTCAAATGTTCCTTTTGTGCAATAGGTTTCATCTTTTGTTTTTGAATAATAGGTTTGGTTAGGATTTTTTTTGCTCCATGCTCCTACGCATTCATGAGCATATGTGCAGCCAGTACAGTAGTGGATTTCTTCATATATTCCATTTATTGCATTTTGAACAGTATCTGTTGTACTTTCATCAATTACACAGGAAGTGTTTGTTTCTTTCTTAAAGGTAATAGAATTTTGGTCATTTCCTCCATTAAGCGCATCAAAAGTAAATTCTGCTTTGTATTCTCCAATATTGCCAGGGAGTACATCAAAAATAATTGTCGTGCTTTCTCTTGGCATTATTAGGGGAACTTCTTTTTGAATTGTGTTGTAATCAGTTAAGTCCCATCCGTTTGAAGATTTTTTGTAAAGACTCATGCTTATTGTTCCGTAGGTGATTTGAATCGCTCCCAAATTTTTTAGAGTCGCCTTTATTTGGGTCGTATTGTTGTTTTCTCCAATCAAATCAAGTTTGTTTATTGATGCTTGAGCAGGAACTAACCCAAAGTATACTTTGCAAACTGGCATTCCTTCAATTCGGATACACCGTGTATTTGACAAAATTCTTTTTGTTTCTTTTACATTAATAAAATCATAATCCCATTCAATTGGTTTTGTACATTTGATTTTTTCATTAGCATCCGTTTTTCTAATACAACAATCGCTGGGGTTATTGCATTCGAATGAAACAATTGCTTTCTGTTTATCGGCTAAATCTTGCGCATCTATATTAAACTCTTTGGGGTAATTCAAATAGCCCTCGGAAATGGTTTTTCCTTGCATTGTTTGTGTTTGGGCAAGTTCAACGGATTTTTTTAATTGAGTTAGTGGGGTTTCTTGCGGTAAAAGTATGGGAATCAAACTAAAAAAAAGCATAATTAATGCAAGTGCAACTATTGCATACACTAATATTTCAAATACTTTCATACTCTTCTTCTCCATTTTTTGATTTAAGTTTTATTTATTACCGCAGTATTTTTGTTTCAGCTGATAAAATCCATTTTATTATTCCGCTTAGTGCAAACACCATTGCAAAAACAAAAATGTACATTATCCAATTATCCTGATAAAAAAATAAGTCTTTCCAGTCTCCTGCCCAGCGTTCTAAGTTGAATATAATTGCTGCTACGAGTATGATTGAGAGAATGATTATTGTCCACTTTAGGTATTTCATTTTAATCAACAAAGTAGTGTTTTTTCCTACTAATTAAACCTTGCTTTTTGAGTAAATTTATGACTTTTCGCCGTATATTTCTTCGAGGGAGACTCTTTTTTGGTTTGCGAACATTTTTTTTACTTCTTCAGCTGTTGTTGCGTCTTCTGCTTTTTTATCATTGTGTTCTCTAAATTTTATCATTCTTGGGAATCTTAATGCAAATCCTTTGCCTTCCTCTTTTCCGCATGAATGCATCGGGCTTAACGTAATTTCATCAGCTCTAACTTCTATTACAAAATAGGGCTGTACCCAAAAGTCAGGTTCTATTTCAGAAATAACTCTTGCTGGTTTTGTTTTTGATTTAATTTTTGAAAGTTTTTCTTCAAGTTCAGTTAGAATGTCTTCAGTCATTCCTGTTCCTATTTTTGCGATACTTTCAAACATATCATTTTTTGAGTTATAAGCTGCAACGAGTAATGCTCCAAGGCCAAACTCTGTTCGTTTTCCTTTGCCTGAATAGTAACCAATTATTACAAGGTCAAGTGTGTCTTCAAGAGTTCCTTTGTATGAGCGTTTTAGTTTTATCCATGCAAATTTTCTTGCTCCTGCAATGTAGGGTGCAGAAAGGTCTTTTGCAATTATTCCTTCAAGTCCCCTGGAGATGGCATCCTCAAAGAAATTTTCAAGATCAGTAGGATTGTCAATTATTTTTTGTTCGCTTAATTTGATTATTCCTCCCTCTTTAACTATTTTCTCAAGTTTTGCTCTTCGCTCGGTTAAGGGTTTTTCTAAATAACTTTCTCCATCAACATACATCACATCAAATAAAAATAATTTTAGCGGGTACTCTTTTGCCTTTTTTTCGATTTCATATTTTCGTTTTCTTTGAATTGTAACTTGGAATGGGTAATACTCTTGAGTACTGTCATTAAATGCAAGTGCTTCTCCTTCTACAATACATTTCTTTGCAAGTAAATGGGTTTTGGCAGAGTCAATAATTTCAGGGAACATTTGAGTAATGTCCTCGCTTTTTCTTGAAAATATTTTAATAATGTCATTGTCCTTTGAGATTTGTACTCTAAATCCATCATATTTTGCCTCAACTGCACATTTTCCAAGTTTTTCAATAATTTCTTTTGCACTTGGTAATCTTTCTGCAGCGGTTGGTCTAATCGGGGTTCCTGGTTTTATTTTTATTTTTTCAAGTCCCATAAGTCCTTCTTTTTTTAATACTTGTGCAATCTCCCCCAGATCTGAATCAACGTTATAAGCACTTTCAATTTTTTCTCTAATAGCAACTTTTATTTTTCTTTGTTCGTCTTCGATTTCTTTCTCTCCTTTTTTGTTCTTTGCATTTTTTTTCTTTTCTTCAAGTTCTGTTTGTTCTTTTTTTGATAAAATCATTGCGAATGCATCCATTATTGTTGGGTCGCCTATGCCTAATCTAATATTTCCAAGAGGGATTCTTGCAATATACCTGCTTTCTGTGGGTGATGCAGAGTTAAATAATTCTGCAAGTAATTTTTTCTTTAATTCTTGACTCCCACTTCCTTCAGAGGTTGACATTTTTCTTAAATTAGAAAAAACTTTTTCAACGGTTAACTCTTCTGCAAAGAGTGCTCGTTGTTTTCTTTTTAGTGTCATTTCTTCTGCTGCAGTTCCAAGGTCTCCTATTTTGTTAAAGAGGGCATCTACTTCTTCTCGTGTAAATCCTGTTGCTTTTGCTATTCCTTCTGCAATTAGTTTTTCTCCAAACCCAATTTCAGTTCCTTCAAATTGAGGGGATATTCTTCCTTGTAATAAATAAACTACTTTTTTTGCATCTTCTGCGGGAGTTTTATCAAATAGCTCGGCTAAGTGGTCGGTCATTATTAGTCGAGAAGAAGCCTTTTCTATTTTGTCAAAGTACTCTGCAGTTTCTTTAAAATTCATTTTTTTCACTTTATTTGAATTAATTCTAAATCTATTGTGGTTGATTAGATTTTTATATTCCTCTTGAGTAGTATTTAGTATGGCTTGGGGATGGGAATTTATTGCAGGGCTTGATCCATTTGCGCATGGGATGACTGGGGTAATTGGGTCTTTTGTGTTTTTGTTTGTTTTTGGGTATATTGCTGCAAGGGGTGGAGAGAACCCTATTGAGAAAACCGTTGAAACGATTGGGCTTGCTTTTGTTGCTGGTCTTTTTTTAGTAATGTTTAATTTGCCTCCCTTGTTTATAGGGATGGGGTATTTGGTTGCTTATGTTTTGGCAATAAAGTACTTAAATAAAATTAAAACGGATTTTAACTGGTTTTTGTCCCTTTGTTACCTTGCGGCAGTATTTGGGTTGCTTGCTGTTATGGATGCTTTTAGTGGACTTTGGTGGACTATTGGTGCGACTGTTTTGTTAGTTGCAATGAATGAACTTTCTATTAAGGAAGATGCTAAGAAAAAGACAAAAAAATGACCGTACCCAACTTTTAAAAACCATTTTGAAGACTTTTTTGATAATAAAGCCCATGAACAAAGTCGTGTGGTTTATCGCAATATGGGGATATAGTCTAGCCTGGTTAGGACCGGCGCTTTGGGAGCGTCAAACGCGAGTTCAAATCTTGCTATCCCCATTTTGTTTCTTTTTTATTTTTTTCTCCATCGAGCTTTAGCGAAGATGGTGTCCTGCTGCAACGGGGTCGTTGCGTTCCCGAATCTTGCTATCCCCATTTTGTTTCTTTTTTTTATTTTACTCCATCGAGCTTTAGCGAAGATGGTGTCCTGCTGCAACGGGGTCGTTGCGTTCCCGAATCTTGCTATCCCCATTTTGTTTCTTCTTTTTGTTTTTTTATATTAATCTTTATTTTTGAACCTGCAAAAATAGTCCTTCTTTTTCTTCCGAACTAAATGAATATTTTTTTAAATAGGGTTTTGCACTAATCTAGTATTATTTTCCAATTAAACTGGAGGTTTATTTATGAGAAAAGAATTGTATGAAAGCGATGAGGGCTGCTGTGGCGGTCACGGGCATAAATTTTTTGCAATTATTGCAGTTGTGCTTTTAGTAGGATTATTAATTGTTGGAGCCTTTACTGCGGGTAATATGCAAAACCAAAGAGTAGTTGTTACTAATGACTCTGCTCCCGATATTAAGACTTTGAGTGTTAATGGAAGCGTAACAAAAATGGTTACACCGGATAAAGTGGATATTGTTTTGAGTGTTGAAACACTTGATCCATCAGCACAAAAGAGTCAGAGTGATAATGCAGTAATTGCAGATAAAGTAAAAACTGCTATTAGCTCATTTAATTCAATTTATTCAGAAGTAAAAACAATTTCTTACTCAGTAAATGAAGATTTTAAGTGGAATGATTCTACAAAGAATTCTGAATCAATTGGATACAGGACAGTTAACCAAATTCAAGTAACTCTTAGTGGAGATTATATCTCAAGAGCAGGAACAATTATTGATAGTGCTGTAACTGCTGGAGCAAATAGAGTTTCAAGTATTACTTTCGGATTAAGTAAAGACAAAGAACTTGAAATTAGAAAAACTGCTTTAAACGAAGCTAGTGCTACAGCTAAAGCAAAAGCAACTTCAATTGCACAAGGATTAGGAATCACAGTTGGAAAAGTGTATAGTATTTCAGAGAACTCATTCTACTATACTCCAAATTACGTTAACTATGATTCTGCAAGAGTAGTAAGTGCTGGATCTAGTGCTCCAACTCCAATAGTGGCTGGAGATGTAGAAGTTAGTGCAAGTGTAGGCGTACAATTTGAACTAAACTAAACCTAAGTACTTTTGATTGCAGGCCTTTGCTTGCAATCAATTCTTTTTTTTTATATTTAATGGAATATTCTTGACAAAAGAAATAGTTTTAAGCTCGTTTAATTTGAATACTAGTGGTAATATGGTTCAAGAAAAGCTCCTGGATTGGTTCAAAAATATCTCCAAAGCGAGTGTTGCGCTAGCAGGGGGAAAAGGGGCTTCGTTAGGGGAAATGACTCGTGCTGGAATTCCTGTCCCTAATGGATTTGTGATTCTTTCAGCTTCTTTTGAAAAGTTTTTGGAAAGTACTGATTTGAACGTGGAGATTGATTCAATTTTAGAAAAAGTAAATCACAAAGAAATGCAATCCATTGAGAATGCGTCTGAACAAATTAAGGCCCTAATAATGAATGCCAAAATGCCAAAGGATATTGAAAAAGAAATTGTTAAAGATTTTAAAATTCTAGATTCCAAATTTGTTGCAGTCAGAAGCAGTGCAACAAGTGAAGATTCTTCAAGTGCGGCGTGGGCAGGACAACTTGATAGTTTCCTTAATACTACAAACAAAACTTTGCTTGAGAATGTAAAAAAATGTTGGGCGTCCCTTTTCACTCCAAGAGCTATTTTTTATAGATTTGAAAAAGGCTTACACACTACAAAAATCAGTGTTGCGGTTGTTGTTCAAAAAATGGTTGAGTCCGAAGTAAGCGGAATTGCTTTCTCCGTTCACCCCGTAACCCAAGATAGAAATCAATTAATTATTGAAGCAGGATTTGGTTTAGGGGAAGCGATTGTTTCTGGGCAAATCACTCCTGATTCTTATGTTGTTGAAAAAGTTCCGCGAAGAATAATTGACAAGAATGTAAGTGAACAAGAAAAAGGATTATTTAAAGTTCAAACTGGGGGGAATGAATGGAAGAGTGTGAAAGAAAAGGGTGCGGAGCAAAAGCTTTCAGATAAACAAATCCTTGAACTTAGTGAGATTATTTTACGAATAGAAAAACATTATGGTTTTCCATGCGATATAGAGTGGGCATATGAAAAAAGAAAGTTTTACATTGTACAATCCAGGCCGATTACCACTCTTACGGATAAATCAAATGATGAGTTAATGCCTGTGGCAAAAGAAGAAAATATTCCAAAAGAGGGGAAGGTAAATTTCAAAGAAGATTCCTTGGTTTGGGTAAAAAATTATCTGCTAAATAATTCCTTTGATATTAAAGAGGCTCGTCTTTGTGTTCCTGTGGGCGAGATAATGTTTGCTTCTTTTGCGAGACCAAACAGGTTCGGGAATGATTTTTCTCCATTGTTTATTCCTTATGCTGACGAGCGGGTACAGCAAGTAATTCCAATAGATATGATGAAGAGTCTTGAGAGAAAAGTTTGGGAGAATGCAATTAAGGATAAGAAGAAATTTTTGAAAACACTTACTGAAGCTACAAAGATACAGAAAAAAATTGACAAGCTTGCGCTTTCGCCAAATAAATTATCACGACTTAAAGATAAGCAACTTTTGGGTTATTTGGCCAAACTTGAAAACTTTTCTTGCAAGTGGTGGAAATATAGTTCAATTGGAGAAGACAAAGGATTAGTCGTTGAAGAAAAATTGATTCCATTGATTTTGAAGAATCATTCTGTAACTGAAGGGGAAGCGCACGAATATGTTTCGGATATGACTATGCCTGATATGATTTCGGTATTTAGTAAAGAACGAATGCTGTTCCTTGATTTGTGCATCAAAACTAAATCCAATAAATCTCTTCTAACAAAAATCACAAAGAATGAATTGCCTCCGAGTACTTCTTTTAGAAAACTTTTCAAAGAATATTCAAAAAAGTACTTTTACGCTCGAACTGGGTTTTATGATGCAATTAATCTTGATGAAACGAATCTTATTCAAACAATTAAGGAAACCATTGCAAGTAATTCAATTGAATCTTTAGTTGAGGAATATGAAAGACTTGCAAAGAGTCACGAACGGTTAAAAGAAAAGCAAAAAGTGCAGGGCGCTAAATTTACTCCTACAAAAGAAGAAGAAAATTATTTGTGGTATTACAAGCAAATGCATATTTGGATGGATGAAAGAAAATCCAGCATGATGAAGCATTTCAATTATCTTCTCGCAATAATGCGGGAAGTTTCATCCCGATACAATATTCCTTACAATATTGTTGCGGTTATGACTATTGAAGAAATTGCTCAAATACTTTCTGGAAAAAAGTTTGACATACAAAATTTTGAAAGAAGGCATGAAGGAATGTTTTTCGTTTATAAAAAAAATAAAGTCCTACGGTTTTTTGGTGAAGAAGCAAAAGAACTAATTGCTTCAGTTCCAAAAATGATTGTTTCTAAGGACACATTAGTTGGTGCGATTGCTTGTCGGGGAAAAAAAGGGGAAGTAATTCGTGGGAGAGTTAAAATTGTTCATAATCCTTCAAAAGATGAATTTAATGAAGGGGAAGTTTTGGTAACTTCCATGACTCGCCCTGAATTTGTTCCTATTATGAAAAAAGCTATTGCAATTGTTACTGACGAAGGTGGGTTGACTTCTCATGCCGCAATAGTTTCTCGCGAACTAGGTATTCCTTGTATTATTGGAACAAAAAATGCAACAAAAGTTTTGCACACTGGGGATTTAGTAGAGATTCGAGCAAGTCATGGGCAGATTACTATTTTGCAGAAGGGGGAAGTTACATCTGAGGACAGTAATCAAACTCAACAAGGTGGGGAGAAGGGCAAAGTAAGTTACAAGAAATTATTTTCGCGGGAGTATTCGGTTTTGCGTATGCAGTTCATGACTCTTGGTGAGTTTGAAAGAATTAAACGGTTAACTAATGGCAAGTGTTATTTTAAGCCATTATTTATTTCTTCTTCAGATGGTTTGGTTGAAGTGTACTATGACTTTACTTCACCAAATCAGCAACCAACGAGTTTAATTCCCGGGTTAATGAATAATTTTGCAAAAGTTAGTGCAGAAGCTACTCAAGCAGAAATTTATTCCAAAGAGCTTTTGCACATTTTATCAAAAAATGATTATTCCTATTCAAAAAGAGTTTTTGAATTAGTTTCTTTCATTCAACCATTCAGTAGTATAGGAAACCTCTTAGGAACGCTTCCGGATGCACCTAAGGAGTTGTTTGAGTTGTTCAAAAAACACAGATTGGATTATGACGGTTTGACTTATCGTGCGGAGGATTTTCTGCTTCGCATTCCTGGGTCCAAAAAAAACAAGGTTGGTTTTTTGACCTTTGAGGAGATTTTATCGGGCAAAAATATTGACACTTCTTTAAGAGAGAAAGGATTTTGTTTTTTCATGGGAAAAATAATTCAAAAATCTGATTTGGCTTCGTTTATATCCTCACAAAATATAATTCTTGAGACTAGCGAGCAGTTTCCAATACTTGGGGATTATTCTGTTTTGAAAGGCCAGTCTGCTTATCCTGGCAAGGTGACAGGACGAGTGAGAAAGATATTGACTAGTCAAGCAGTCAAGTTTTTTAGGCAGGGGGAAATACTTGTTGCCCCAATGACTACCGTGGATTTCACGTCAGCAATAAAATCTTGTGCTGCATTCATTACTGATGAGGGTGGAATTACTTCTCACGCTGCAATAGTTGCCCGAGAATTAAAAAAACCTTGTATCATTGGAACAAAAATAGCTACCAGAGTATTACAGGATGGGGATCTAGTTGAAGTTGATGCAAATAAAGGAATTGTTAAAGTTATAAAAAAAGCTTAACTTGGTTCATCCTTTAATTATTTTAGCCCAGCTTCTATTGAGTCAACATCGTCAGCTGAAATTATTTCGTATCCTTCGCCATCGTATTCTAGTTCGAATAGTGCACAGTCTTTGATTCCTTTTATTTCAAATCCAAGTATTTCTCTAAAAATAATTGTTATTGGTCCGCCGTGGGTCACGAATGCAATTGAATCGGTTTCCATTTCGTTTTCTTCTTCAATTATTTCATTAAAAGCTGCGAGTGTTCTTTCGCAAAATGCAAAATATTCTTCAGAGTCTTTAACATGGTGGTGCGGATTGTTTTCCTCAAGGTCCATTACTTCGTCAGGATATTTTTTCTTAGCCTCAGTTTTTTTCATTCCAGTAAGTATTCCATATTGGTTTCTTTCTCGCATGTCTTCAACAGGAGTAGCTTCTTCGATTCCAAGTTCGTTACCAATAATTACTGCTGTTTCCATTGCTCTCTTTTTTGGGCTAGTAAATAATTTGGAAATTTCTTTTTCTTTTAGTCTTTTAGCAAGTTTTTGTACTTGTACTTGTCCTTTTAGAGTGAGGGAGTCATCATAGTCTCCGCCGTAGCGCTTCTCAACATCGCCAGTAGTTTCTCCGTGTCTTAACAAGAATACTCTCATTTTCTCACAAATAAAATTTATTTCCAAGACTTTATAATTGTTATTAAAACTAGTCATTTTTTGCCCAATTTCCATGTTTTCCATTAAAGGCACAGGTGCCTTTAATAACTATCAAAAGCCCTTCGGGGCTTCAAATTTATCGGCTTTTGATATCCTTTAAAATCCCTTTCCTTATTACTTTCCTTAGTAAACGTGGTACAAAATGGCAGAACAAATTAAACTCCCTGATTATAAGAATCAGCCTAGTGAATGGTATACTGAAATAATCAAAGAAGCTGAGCTTGCCGATATTAGATACGGGGTTAAGGGTTGTTTAGTTTTCCAACCTTGGTCAGTTGAGGCAATGGAATTAATGTATGATTTCATGGAAAAGGATTTGAAAAAAAGAGGGCACAAAAATTATTGGTATCCAACTTTGATTCCTGAATCTTATTTTTACAAAGAAGCAGAGCACATTGATGGTTTCTCTCCCGAAGTATTTTGGGTAGAAAAAGGAGGAACTGATAAGTTAGAAGAAAAACTTGCATTAAGACCAACTAGTGAAACAGCTTTTTACACAATGTTCGCACTATGGTTAAGATCTTACAAAGATTTACCGTTTAGAACTTATCAAAGAGCAAATGTTTTTAGATACGAATCAAAAGCAACAAGACCTTTCTTACGAAGTAGAGAATTTCATTGGATTGAAACACATTGTGCTTTTGCAACTCAAGAAGAAGCTTTCCAAAATGTAATGGATGACATGGAAACAACAAAGAGAATTGTTTTTGGGGTTTACGGAGTTCCAACTATTGTATTTGAAAGACCAGCGTGGGATAAATTCGCAGGAGCAAGCAGAACTTTTGGAGCAGATGCTATTACTCCAAGCGGAAGAGTAGTACAACAACCAAGTACTCACATGATTAATCAGCACTTTGCAAAATCTTTTGGAGTAAAGTTTGTTGACAAAGATGAACAAGAAAAAACTCCATTCACTACTTGTTATGGTCCTGCTATTTCAAGAATTTTTGCATCAGTTGTATTAACTCACGGAGACAATAAAGGATTAAAATTCCCTTTTGAAATTGCTCCAAAGCAAGTTGTAATAATCCCAATAATGGCTGAGAAAGAACCAAAAGTTTTAGACAAAGCGAAAGAACTTTTACAAAAATTAGAAGATGCAAATTATAGAGTAGAACTTGATGCAAGCGACAAAAGACCTGGGGAAAAATATTATTTTTGGGAAATGAAAGGAGTTCCACTAAGAATTGAAGTTGGGCCTAGAGATCTAAAAGAAGGAAAATTAATGATCTTTAGAAGAGACACTGAAACTAAAGTTGCAATTAATGAAAGTGATTTATTAGTTGAAGTTGCAAAACAAGGAAAAGAATTAAGCGAAAATTTGAAGAATAATGCGAAGAAGAGCTTTGAAGGATTAATCAAGGATGTTACTAACGTTGAAGAAATTAAAGCAATTGTTGGAACTGGGATTGCAAGAGCTAATTTTTGTTCAGTTGAAAAGGATGGAGAAACTTGTGCTGAAATAGTTGAAAAAGAAACTGGCGGAAAGATACGCGGAACAAGAATTGATACGACTGACAAATTAATTGGCGAAGGTAACTGCGTTGTTTGTAATAAAAAAGCAACAAAAGTAGTTTACATTGCAAAGGATTATTAATTACTTAAATTCTAACTACTAGTAATTTGAGTTTGACTGATTTGTATGTCCCTTGTTGATAAATTTCCAGATTGTTTGAAGGTCATTAGTAAAGTAATGCAAAAACAAGACATTGCGTTTTGTGTTATTGGTTCAAGCAGTCTATTTTTTCAAGGATTAAATATTATCCCGCATGATATTGATTTAGTTGTTCCAAAAAATGATTTGGTGAAAATTACTAAGTCTTTGAAAAAATATTGTGTCATTCCGATTACTCCGCACGAAAATGAAATTAGCTCCTATTATAATGCAGTTTTCAAAATTAATGGAGTAGAAGTTGAGATATTGGAAGATTATAAGGTTAAGATTGATGGCAAAATTTCTCCAGTTGGACAAAGGGCACTTGATGAAAAGAATTTTGTTGAATATAATGGAGTACAATTAATGTGTTCTAGTTTACGCTCAGAATTATCTAAATACAAATCTTTTAATCGAGATAAGGATAAACAAAAAATTAAACTAATTGAAGCAAAATTAAATGAAAATAAACCTGTTGTGTCTGAAGGTCTAAGTAAGACCGCAGGAATGATTTTGTTTGATTTCTTAGAAGTAAGAAAAAACTCTAAAGTTCTTTTGATTAATGATCATACTCCTAACCCAGTTCTTGAAGCATTCAAATCAATTCTTGATAAGGAAAAAATTCCTTTTGCTGAAAGTAAACTTAGGGAAGATCGTGTATCTAGCGAGCCAATTCCTGAAATTTTGTCCCAAATGGTTAAATCAAAAATAATTATTGCTCCAACAACTAAGAGTATTACTTGGTCTCCTGAAACAAAAATTGCTGCAGATAAAGGTGCAAAAATAATTACTCTCCCAAGTATTACTGAAGAAATATTCCTAAAAATTGGGGAAGCAAATTTTGATGAAATTTGGAAAGAGAATAACAAGATCGCAAAGCAATTAAGGGGAAAAAATAAAGTGCAAGTTACAACTCCTTCTGGAACTAATATTTCTTTCTCAATAAAGAAAAGAGAGTTGCATGGGCTAAAACCAAAAAAAGGTGGGTTTGTAATGAATCTTCCAACTGGGGAAGTTTATTGTGCTCCAATTGAAGAGACAATGGATGGGGAAATTTTTATTGATTATTTTAAAGAATTAATTAAGCCGGAAGATAAGGCGTGGCTTAAGGTTGAGAATGGAAGAATTTCAGAGTGGAACCCGAGCGCACAACCTTTCATTGATGCCCAACGTGCTGAGAATGGTTTAATTGTGGCGGAGTTTGGAATTGGAACAAACAAATGGCACAAAGGCCCAATAGGAAATATTCTTCACGATGAAAAAATCTTTGGCACAGTTCACATTGCTTTTGGAAATAATGTTTCATTTGGTGGAAAAAATAAGAGTCCGGTTCATAATGATTTAATCTTAATTAAACCCAATGTTCTTATTGATGGGAAAAAATTAGAGTGGTAAGTTATTTTGCCATTATTAGTGCCAGATTTTTTACATGTACTTCAAAAAGCGATTTTTGAGGAATTCTTTTACTTGCGTTAAGCAGTTCCATTCCCAATACATCATTTGTTTTATCCAAATCAATTAACGTAATGTCGTCTATTTTTTTTGTTTTAGCAACAGTTCCCTTCTTTAGTCTTATATATACCGCATCGGCTTCTTTGTCATAATTTATGTCCATACTTATACCCAATATACTGTGATTACTATTAAATTGTTATCTTTTCTTTCAAAAACAATTTCAATTACTCCTCGTGAAGTGTATTTCTGACAATAGTTCTTTTCGTTTCTTTTTTCAAGATTGTAAGGATTGACTAATCCATCAAAAATTTCATCTTTTGAGATATTTCTTTCAAGAGCGCGTTGTTCGGCGTGTTTTGTTAGAATTACTTTCATTATTCACTTTTAGTTTGAGTGTTTAAAAAGGCTAATCTTGTTTTCGTCGCTTGTCGAAGCTAAACTTTCATGTCCCATACTTCTACTTCGGAGTCATCAATTATTTTGTCATGCATTGCAAAAAACTTAAATCCTATTTCATCGTACATGTGTTGGGCGCCAACATTTTCATTTTTTACTAATAAAAATAATCTTTGTATTTTTTTGTGCTTGCATTCGTTAATACATTTCTCCACCAAAAGTGTGCCTATTCGTTGGTCTCTCCAACTTTCTTCCACAAATACTGCGTTTAGTCTTGCTTCTTTTTTTTCTAAGAAAAGTTCAATCTCCGCAAAACCGGTTATTATATTCGCTTGCTTTGCGATAAATAAAATATATTTGGGGTCATTTAGTCGGTCTTCAATGTGTTTTGGAGTAAAAGTAGTGTAAGGGAATTCACGCTTTATCATTTCGTTAAGCCAATCAATACAATCAGGTGTTGCTTTTGTTATATTCACAAAATCACTTATTTTTGTTCTTTAAAATCCCGGTTATTTAAGAATTCATCAATTTCTCTTTCGCTTACTGCGCATCCTGCGAATTTTGCAGCCCATAGTGCGGCTTCTAGTTCTAGTTTTCCGTGTGCGAGTTCGTGATCAAATAATCCTTGTTCGTATGCGAATGCAATTACATCTACACTTCTAAACATTTTTAGGTTCGGGAACATATTTCGTATTGCATTGAGATTTTGTTCGTTTATTGTTACTGGCTGTTCTTGTCTTCTTTCAAGAACTTGTTTTAGTCTTTGAGGATTTTCTATGAGGGAGCGTGTTGTTCTTTCATCAATGAATAATGCTTTTGCTCCTTGTACTCTTGCAAGTGCTAGTGCTTCTGCTTCTCCTGCTTGGATAATTTTAAGTGGGCCGTCGCTAGTGAAATAAATGTTGTTTGAGAGTTGAAGTATTCTTTGCATTCCGGTAGAAATCTCGGGAGTAATTGGAATTGTTTTTATTGTTTGTTCGCTCATTGCATATTTTATCCTTGCAGCACTTAATGCAAATCGTTTATTGTAAAGAGGTTTCCATACACTTTCTTGCGCTACCGTGCTTGAGATCATTAATTCAATGTGGTTTGTTTTCACAAATGATTTGAATACATTCATTAAGCATGTTCCTGAGAGGGTAATCATTGTTCCTGTGTCAATTACTGCTTTCATTTTTTCACCAATAAAATTCTTTTTCATGTTTCTTTACTTAAGGTTTCTAATCAACCTCTAGTAATTCTCTTAATTCATTTACTCTGACCGAGATATTCTTCTCATCAGGTTCTTCATCGTGCATTGTAGTAAATCCAATGTAGGATTGTACTTCTTTAACGTCTGCGCCGGTTAGTGCTGCTGCTTGGGAAATACTCAGTCCGTAAGAGTAAGCTAATGATGCTTGTTTTACTTTTGCTTTTTCATAAATGTTTTGTGCAAAGTTACCAAGTTCATCATCTATTTTTGTAATGCTTTGAATAATTATTTTTACAGATTCCAAAAACTTTTGTTGGTCATTTGATTTAGCTGCATTTTTGGCTACTTCAAAACTTGACTGGATCCCTGCTTTTACTTTTCCCCATTTTGGATTTCGAATAAAATGATCTTTTGTTTCTAGTTTGTGTAATGCGTAAGCGATTACTCCTAGTTCTGCTTTTCCATAATCGTTTTGTAAAGAGGCTTCTCTGATTAGTCTGTTTCCTATTCCTCTTAATTCAAACACTTTTTTTTCAATGAATAGCTTGTTTACTTCATCAATGTCAAAGCTAAGTGTTTTCATGCTTAAACAGAGGCATTTTATGTATTTAATCCTAGCGCAGAGGGCTTTAGGGGGGTGAAGTAAATAGGTGGTTTTTTAATCACTTTAGGGCAGTAAGTATTTTGTTTGGTCTTATGGTGAAAGTACTTGTTCCTCTTTTAACTGGAAAAGAAAAAGAGAGTGATTTTGTTGAGGCATTTACTTCAAAAGTTGATGAAATAGTGTTGCTTCAAATTATTGACAAGGATTTCATGAACAAAACGGCTTCTGCAATTGGGGAAATGAGACAATCTCGTGCGGTAATGGAAGAAGTGAAAAAGATTGTAGCTCAGAAGAAGAAAAAGTACAGTGAAGCAACAGAGTGGGGTTCAACTATTAATAAAATAATTTCTTTAGCGGTTTTACAAAAAGTGGATAAAGTTTTTTTTGTTAATCAAAAAAATCAGTTCTTTGGCGACATTTTAAAAGAACTTAAGAAGAACAAAATACAATATGAAGTAGTTGATGTAGTGGAAAAGAAAGAAGAGAATGAATGAATTGGATAAGATTGTTGGTAGAATTAATTATTGGTTTTGGTGAATATTATGGTTGTTGAAGCGAATTCAAATACTGTGCATTTGTTCGAAAATAAAGTTGTTGTTGAGGATTCTACTCTTAAAGGAACTCTTGTTGAGAAAGGATTTGGGGAAAGCAAGGGAAGAAATTTGGTTCTGGATCTATTTGAAACCGCATACTTGGTTGACAAAGGCAAGATTGCTGTTCTTGATAAGAAAGATAAGAAAGTTCCTTTGAAGAAAATAATTTCTCTTGGGCTTGAATCGGACAAGAGTTTTTACTCTAAGTTTATTGTTTACTCGGATATTAAGGAGAAGGGGTATTGCATTAAGACTGGTTTAAAGTTTGGTTTTGATTTTAGAGTTTATCCTAAAGGAAAGAAAATGGGGGAAGTTCATTCACAGTATGGTCTGCATGTTGCTCCTGAGAATGAAAAACTTTCAATGACTCAAATTAGTAGAATGACTAGACTTGCGGGGAACATACATATTACTGCACTAATAGCTGTTGTTGATAGGGAGAATGAAATTAATTATTATTCAACTGACAGAGTTTTACTTTAGTCAAGAACTCAATTTCCTGGACACTTTTTACTTTTGGAGAAAAAATTATTTCTTTTTATGCAGCTTGATAAAGAAATTGAAGATAAACTCAAAGTATTTGTAAAAGAAGTTTTTGCCGAGGATGATTGGGATTATTTACACACTTTGGCCTCTGTTAATGCAATGCGAAAAATTATTTCTGCTGAAGGGGGAGATGAAAGAATTTTAGTTACGACAATGTATTTGCATGATGTTGGTTATGCGGGTTCACTAGCGAACGGATATTCTCTCGAGCAAAGGCTTGAAGTAAAATCAAAGCATATGCAAAGGGGTGTTGAGAAAGCAAAAGTACTTCTTCCCTCACTTGGCTTTTCTCCTGAAGAGATTGATAAGATTTGTTACTTTATTGGGGTTCATGATAAACTTGAAGAGTTAACCTCAAAAGAAGAGCTTCTTGTGCTTGAAGCGGATTCTCTTGGGGCAATTGATCCTACTGTTGGGGCCAATCAATTTGGTGAAAAAGAATACGAAAAATATGTCGCTATTTTTGAGAATAAACGTGCACCAAAGTTTGTAACAGCGACAGGAAAGAAAATACTTGAAGAGTTTGCTCAAAAAAATGTTTCTTTTCAAAAATATACTACTTTGTTTAAGAAAAATTAAATTCTTCTATTCAAAAATTAAAAAATAGTTGCTTTGGAATAAGCATTTCTGCTCATCCAAAACACATTAAATAAAACACTTGACTTAATTTAGAAGTCGCATGCTCTTACTGTTTTTCTTCCGTTTTCTTTTGCTCTTGCAGCAGCTTCTTTAATCATTTTAGCTACTTTTCCACTTAAAGCGTCAACAACGTCAGATGCAGTGTTGCAATCTTCTTCCTTAATTGCGTCTTTAACTTTTGATGCTACTACTAATACTTCAGCCATAATTAATTCCTCCAAAAATCCAAAGCCCATTTTTACAAGGCTTTAATCGAAAGACAATAGCAATTAAAGGTATTTAAATCAAATGGTTCAATTTGGCGTTCTAAGCCATTTTATAAGCGTTTTTAATCAATTCTTACTTGCCTGTGATGAAGCTTTCATTCTGAATTGATCTCCTTCGGGGGAACATAGCGCGCCCTAAAAAGCGTGATTGATGAATGATGGGCGAGCTGAGGCACTTTATTCTTAACCAAAGTCTATCATTTTTGTCCTTTAATCTAAACCTTTAAATAGTATTAAAGCATTTATTTCTCAGTCTATAGTGTGTTTTATGCCTAATGAGAATGTGTATGTTCCCGGAAATGCTTCCCAAAAGAGTTATTCTGAAGCCGGGTTTTCTGTAAAGCTTGATCCTGCAGGTTCAATGCAAATAAAAAATGAGAAAGATGCTTTAGAATCTGATTCAGTTACGGATTCTTTCAATGATAGAGAAATAATTGTTAAGAGAGTTAATGAGGGCAATGATGATTCAAGAGTTAGAACTGGGGTTAAAGGATTTGATGAGTTAATTGGCGGCGGGTTTGAAAGAGAATCAATTGTTTTATTAGTTGGGGCAAGTGGGACAGGAAAAACAATTTTGAGTATGCAATTTTTGTACAAAGGAATAAAGGAATATGATGAACCTGGGGTATTGCTTTCTTTTGAAGAAGAAAGAGATCAATTATTTAAACACGCTAATCAATTTGGTTGGGATTTTGAAAAATTAGAAAAAGAAGACAAGTTTCGTTTATTAGTATTCAAACCTCACCAAGTAACAAAAATACTTGAAGAAGGGGGAGGACAAATTAGGGATGCTCTTGCCGAAGTTGGGGCGAAAAGAATTGTTGTTGATTCAATTACAGCTTATGGATTACTATTTAGGGATGAATATAAGAGAAGAGAAAAAGTTTTAGAGTTTTTTAACTTATTAAGAAAGTGGGGAGTAACTTCTCTTGTTGTCTGCGAGGATTCTCCAAAGGATGTTGAAGAACAAGAAGGAAGTATTGGTTTTATTAGTGACGCAATAGTTTCTCTTTATTACGATCAGGATTCAGAAAAAGGAATAAGGGTTCACTCTCTTGAAGTGCTAAAGATGCGCGGAACAAAACACACAAACAAGGTTTGTGCAGTTAACTTTGAAGAAGAAGGAATCACTGTTTATCCAGATGTTGAAGTATTTTGAAAAAACCGCTAACTCATTTTAGTTTCTTCTAGTTTTATTCTTCTTCTAGTTTATTTTTTTTAGTTTATTTTTCTTTAGTTGTTCTTTCACTCGCTGAGTGTAGAAATTGCACTAATGAATAGTGAAGAGAAATCATACGCTTTGTCCACGAATTCGTTTAATAGTTCAAGTATTTCATCATCAGTGGATTCTTTTACTGTGAACAAAATTGCTGTTTTTTCTTCAAGTCTAGTTTTGTTGCAAAAAATGTGAATAAATTTTCCCAAGGTGTCTTTTTTGTTATAAATAGAAAGCATGTTTATTGCATCAAATAAAATAATTATTTTGCCATCCAAATTCTTTTGTACTTTTTCAATAGCAATCATTATGCTTGTGAGATCACTTGCATTGTCAATGTGGCTCACTTGGGGTATTTTTTGGTCTTCTTTTGAGAACGCATCAATGATAAATAATTTTTTTCTCCATTGTTGGGGAATGTTTGAGATTAACTCTTGAGGATTTTGAGTAAAAGAAACAAGAATAACATTTGTTTGGTCTTGTGCAAGAAAAGTGGTAGTAGTGAAATCAATTGCTGGTTTTAATTGTTTTTGATTTAGTGCAACAAACGAAACATTCTTGTCAGCATAAGAAATAGGTTCTTTTAGAAAGAAAGTGTTCTGCATGTTAGATTTAATGGTATTTTCAAATAAAAACCTGCTTATTTGCGTTATTTCAGACGGGGTAATTAATAAATACCTTCAAAATCATACTCTTCGCTATGCACACAAAGGGACAAACCACTATTGAGTTATTGTTACTCCTTGGAATCTCAATGCTTGCTCTCACAATTATTTACTCTATTTATTCCTGGCAAGTGGAAACCTCAAACCAGACAAAGGATGCGTCTATTGCAAAAAACTCCATCCAACTCATGGTGAATACAGCAAATTCACTGTATTATTCAGGAGTTGGTTCTAAAGAAAAAATATTAATTGAAGTTCCCTCTTCAATAGTTGTTTCAGATAGTAACATTTACAATAATACTTTGTCTTTGCGTCTTGCGAATGGGACGGATGTAACCGCAACAGCGGATGTGAATTTTAACGGTTCTTGGAAAAAAGTTGGTGGAGATTATTCTACGGGAAAGTATTATGTTTTTCTTTTCTTTGACGGAAATGTAGTGAACCTTTATTACAATGATTTTGATTTGAGTTCAGATAGTATTTATGTTTCAGCAAAACAAGGATCCACCGTTTCAAAAACACTCATGGTTAGAAATAGTTTTGATACTAATTTGAATATATGGGTGACTAGTTCTTTTAATCACTCTCCTTATGCAGAGCTTGTTCTCTTGGAGGAAGATACTTTTTTTGTTCTCACTCCTAATGAAACAAAAGTAATTGATTTTAATTTAGTACTCCTAAACTCTGCTTCAGGAAATTATCCTGGTACACTTAATGTGATTGGCGAATTAAATACGGGGTTAGTGGATGTTAATAAAGAAAAGAAAGTAATCGTTTCAGTGGAATCTTTTATTGCTCCGCTTGTTGTTTCAATTTATCCTAAAGACACTACTTTTTCTGCGGTATCAAATACTAACTACTCCAAAGATTTTTCGGTTTGTAATTTGAGTTCAAGTACAGTTTCTCTTTCCTGGGCAAAGGATGGAAATGGGTTAACTACAAATAATGCCTCTACTTGGTTTTCTCTTCCCAGTATTACTTCTCTTACTCCTTCTTCTTGCACTAATTTTTCTTTAGGAATAAATGTTCCTGCAGGGGTGTATCCTGAGGAGCATGATGCAAATATTTCAGTTAGTGCAAATTCAGATACTTATACCTCAAATTTAGTAATTAATGTGACTAGCTAAGTAAGCTTCTTTTACTCGAAAGAATCCTTTTTAACCCTAAATTCCTAATATATAACAGAAAAAAAGGGGTTATTTTTGGTGTATTTTCGTCCTTCCAGTAGAGCTCAATCAGCTGTAGAAACAATTATTGTTCTGGCTTTTGGATTATTCATTCTTACTTATTTGACTTCGGTAGTATATAATCAAATAGAAATTTCTACTATTTCTCAGCACGTTGAACAAGGGAGAGTAGTTGCTATTTCTCTTGCTAATGCGGTTAATGATGCTTACTTTTTGGGCCCAGGGACAGTAAAAAACCTTGCAATTAATTTGCCTGATGGAATTGATTTTAACAAATCCTCTATTGTGGGGAGAGAAATTACATTAAATATTAGCGGGAGAGAAATAATTGTTCCAACAAAAGTGGATGTTCGCGGGGAGTGGCCAAGAGAAGGGGAGGGAGTTTTTGTTATAACCGTGTTTAATGATTTTGTTGCAATATCCTCTCAGCCCTTATTATTTTCTCCAGCACAAATTAATAGAGAGTTATTGCAAGGAACTTCTTTTGATTCAAATTTAGTAATAACAAATATTGGATTAGATAATAGTTCTTATGATTTTAGTATTTCTACTATTGGGGGAGTAAGTGCAACTACTACAATTAGTTCTCCTTTAGTAATTTCTTCGGGCGGAGAAGTAGTAATGCCTTTTCACATTAGTTGTCCTTCTGATGCTTACGGTTCTTATTCTGGCACAATTACTTTTTCTCCTTCTGATTTGAGTGATGCAAGTTTATCAGTTCCATTAAATATTACTTGTTCTCCTGCAGAGTCTTCAATAGTGTTGCTTCCTTCAACAAAAACTTTTTCAGTGCTTGGAGAATCTATTACTAATCAAAATATTTTGCTTTGCAATAATTCTAGTAATTCTTATGTAATTAATTCTCCAATTATTTCTGGAGCAATTTCTTCTTTTGCATTTACTTCCTTCTCTGGAAATTTGAGTGCAAATTCTTGTGTGGATTTAAATTTATTAGTTAAAGCTCCGGCATATGGTTCTGTGAATAATTATTTGGGTACAATTACTGCAACTGTGGGAAATTTTACTGCAAGTGCAGATTTGAATATGATTGTTACTCAAACATCAAGTGCAACAATCTCTAGTTGGTTTTCTTCAGTTTCTCAAAACTCAATAAATCCAAATAATGCTTCAAGTGCGTTCGTTTACAAAAACACTGATCTAAATGCATACTTGGCTACTGGAGAATTAGATTGGAATACTTCTGACACAGGGAGTGAAGTATACTTTGATGGACTTGAAAGTTATTTTGATGGAAATGAAAGTTATTTTGATGGCAACGAATTACAAAACACAAATACTTTATTTGATTCAAGTTTAGTTGGTCTTTGGCATTTGAATGATAAGAATTCTTCTGGTTTTGTTTTGAATTCTGTTACTGGCGTTCGTGATGGTAATTTGAATGGTGGTGCGGATGTTAATGCTACTGGTCTTTGGGACACTAATTCATTAAATCTTAGTGGGTCAAATCAATACTCTGTAATATCTCCTGCGCCAAATATTTCGGGAAACTTTAGTATCTCTGCTTGGGTGTATGTGCGATCCATTCCAACAACCTCTGTTTTAATTGAAAGAGGGGTTTATGGTGCAACTGACGAGTATTCTTTTGTATTGTCTGCCACTTTAACCAATGGAATATCCTTTCAATGTAATAATTCTTTTTTTTACTCTGGTCGAGCATTTCCTTTGAATAGGTGGGTTCATATTGTTGGGACTCTTTCGGGTACTTCGGGAAAATATTATGAAGATGGTGTTCTTGTTAGCTCGGGAACATTAACCGCACCAATTTCTGGAACAGATGTTTTAAACATTGGTTATCGTCCAGGGTCTGGTTTTTATTTGAATGGAAAATTAGAGGACATATCTATTTGGAATCGTTCTCTTTCTTCAACAGAAATATCTTCTCTGTATTCTTCTCAAGCCGGAAAATATGTAAAACCAAATATGTTGGGTTTGTGGCATTTGAATGATAAGAATTCTAGTGGGTGGTTGTTGAATTCTGCTTCTAATGTTCGTGATGCGAATCTAAATGGTGGGGCGGATACAACTGCTGTTGGTGTTTGGGATACTAATGCAATTTCATTAAATGGGACTAGTGGATATGCGCAATTTAGTAATTCTTCATTAAATAATATTACTTCAAAAACAATTTCTTTTTGGACTTATTTGAATAATTATAATGGGCCTGACACTATTGGTGCGCATTGGTTGAACAAAGGGGATCTTTGGTTTGTTGCTACGGATTTAACAAACAATCGAATAATTTTTGGGCAAAACTTTGCGGGACCTTCGTATAACCGTTGGTCAATTCCAATTACTGCAGTTCCATTGAAAACTTGGGTGCACATTGTAATTACTTATAATAATTCATCAGCATCAAATGCTCCTGTATGGTATGTGAATGGGCTCTCTCAAACAGTTACTCAATATCAGAGTGCGTCTGGGGCAGTATTAGATGATAGCGCGTATCCATTGTACTTGGCGCATTCGTATGCATATCCAAGATATATTGATGGTAAAATGGAAGAGTTAACAATTTGGAATCGTACACTATCTTCAACAGAAGTTTCTTCTCTTTATTATTCTCAAGCAGGAAAATATGTTAAACCTGATTTAATTGCTTTGTATAACTTGAATGGGAATGCGAATGATTCTATTAGTTCTAGTAATAATGGAGTTTTTACAGATAGTAATTATTCTCTTGGTTTGTGGGGGACACAAGCTGGGCAATTTGATGGGGTAAACGATTTTGTTGATGGGCATGATAACTCATTTTTTGATGGTTCTATTCAGCAATCTATTTTCTTTTGGGTTAAGGGTAATGCTCAAAGCAATAAGTATCCTTTGGGAAAATTTGATTATGGGGCTAATCAACGAAGTTGGATGTTTCGGGGGAGTACTACGGATGCTTCAGGGGGCAAATTAGGAGTGGGAGTTTATAGTTCAGGAACTGTGAGTCCAACAAAATATTATGAAACATCAAAGCTTGTTTTTGACAATTATTGGCATCAAGTTGGAATGGTTTGGAATTCTGGCGTGTTAAAGGTTTATGTGGATGGAGTTGAAGATTCGTCTGTAAATAAAGTGGCGGATGATGCGTTTACAACTATTTATGCAGGTACTGCAAAACTTACGATTGGGGCAATTTATAACTCTGGAGTTGCTTCGAATTATTTTACAGGATTAATTGATGAAGTTTCTATTTGGAATCGTGCATTAACCGCTTCAGAAATTTCTTTGATTTATTCTTCTCAGAGTGGGCAATTTTATAAACCTCGTTTAATCGCGTCGTGGGATTTGAATGGTAATGCATTTGATTCAAGTGGGAATAGAAATAACGGAACTTATGCAGATAATAATTATTCGTCAGGGTTATGGGATTCTCAAGCTGCTCAATTTGATGGAACTGATTCGTATGTTGATATTCCTAACACAGTTATTCCAAGCACTACTGATTTCACGATTTCTACTTGGATTAATAGTTATAATGCAAGTAAATATCAGCACATTATTCAATCTTATCGTGATTCTTCTGGAGATGGAAGATTTACTCACAATATTAGTGCAAATGCAATTCAATTATTTTATGGACACACTTCCGGAAATACTCTATTGAGTTTTACGGGAATTAGTTCAAATAAATGGTATTTTACTACAGTTACACGAAGTGGAAATACTTTGAGTTTGTATGTTAATGGGGCTTTTGTTTCCTCAGGAGTAATGTCAAATTCAACAATTCTTGTTGAGAACCAAGCAATAGGCAATGCTCCTTCAGATAGTTCCTATGCGTTAAGAAACTTTTTTGGAAAAATTGAAAAAGTCTCAGTTTGGAATCGTGCGTTATCTGCTCATGAAATAAATGCAATTTATATTTCCCAAAAAGGAAATTGGGTTGACACGAACTTAGTTGCGTATTACAAGTTTAATGAAAAGTTTGATACAAATAAAGTTTTAGATTCAGCGAGAGGAAATAATGGGACTATAACTGGTAGTGCTGATGTTAATGCTATCGGTTTGTGGGATAGTAATGCTTTGGGGTTGAATGGAACTACGGGGTATGTGAATATGTCCCCAACTAATTTGGCTGGTCGGAATGTTTTCACTATTTCTTTTTGGGCGAAATCCTCGTCCTATCAAACTAATCCTCTTGCTATTCTTTTAGGGGTTGGAACTGGATCAGATGCTACTAAATCATTAGCGCTGTATTCTCATGATAATGCAAATGGTAATGGAATTAGAGTTTGGTATAATGGTGCGTCAATTATTAATGAAAATGGAGTAAATAGATTAAACAGTTGGGATTTATACACTTTTGTTAGTTATAGTTCAACTAATCAAGTATTTTATGTTAATGGGGTCAGTGTTGGTAGTTCAATCGTTTCAAAAACTTTGGACGGGGGATTAAATTTAAGCACAATTGGGGGGTATGCGGGAAGTGTTTCCCAATATTTTAATGGATCCATTGATGAACTAAAAATCTATGATCGTGCGCTTTCTCAAGCAGAAATTCAATCAGAGTATTCTAGGTTTTTATCCGCAAAATTAGTTGATTCAAATATTGTTGATGCAACTTCCACTGCAGATTGGAATAGTTTACGAGTTAATCATGATGTTGGTTTTTCTTTTGGAAAAGAAATTGAGGATTGGAATAAATTAAAACTAGTGGGGATTAATGAACTTGGTTCAAGTATTGATTCTAATTATTTATTTGATTCTAATTTAATTGCTTTGTATCACTTGAATGACAAGAATGCGTCGGGGTATGTTTTAAATTCTGCTACTGGGAGTAGGGATACTAGTTTGAGTGGGGGCGTTGATGTTACTGCTAGTGGTTTGTGGGACACTAATGCTGGAATTTTTGGGGGGACAAACGGATACATGAATTCAAGTGTGCAATTGTCAACAGTTACTAAATTCTCAATTTCCGCTTGGGTGAAAAGTAATGCGGGGGCATTAAATAAAGGGGTGGCTGGTTGGTGGGATGGATCTAATGGAATATTTCTTCAAAGCAAATATGATTCTGGAGACGGTTTACTTTTTGTAGCGGGCAGCAATACTTCTTTTGGGCAAGTTACTTATCCAACTACTGGGAAGTGGGTTCATGTTGTTGGTGTTTATGATGGTTCTTTGACTGGGGATACAAATAGAATAAAGTTATATGCTAATGGAGTTTTGCAAACATTATCAATGTACGGCGGAGCTATTCCAAGTAGCATTACTTCAAATAGTACTTTAAAAATTGGAAATGTGCAGTCCTTTTCCCGATACTGGGCGGGTTCCATTGATGAAGTTGCAATTTGGAATCGAGCACTAAATTCAAATGAAGTTAGTGATTTGTATAGTTCTCAAAAACCAATGTATCAAAATGGTTTAGTTGGTTTGTGGCATTTGAATGATAAGAATTCTTCTGGTTGGTTGTTGAATTCTGCGACTGGTGTTCGTGATGGTTCTTTGGTTGGTGGTGCGGATGTTAATGCGGTTGGTTTGTGGGATACCAATGCACTTTATCTTGATGGGATAAATGATTACTTCGAAGTTGCGGATAAAGATGTTTACTCATTTGGTAATGGCACAAGTGATCTTCCATTTTCTGTTTCCACTTGGTTAAAAATGTACAATGCTAATGGTTTTAGAGCTATTGGAAAAATAGATAATACAACTAACGGTGCGGAATGGTTGATGGGGACAAGTTCTGTTGGTAATTATGGGGTATTTCTTTATTCCGGGGGTTCATCTTCGTCAAATTTGTTTGTTACTTCTGATCTCAATGCTTCAGTAGACACAAATACTTGGGCGCACATTGTTGTGACTTATGATGGTAGTAAAAGCGGTTTGGGGATAAAGATTTATCGTAATGGGCTTTTGCTTTCAAGTTCCATTACAACTAATGGCACTTATGCTGCTCTGGCTAACACGACAGCACCATTAAGAGTTGGGATTGCATGGCCTAATAGTCCGGCTTATACTTCTTTTGCAAAAGGAGTTATTGAAGAACCAGCTATTTGGAATCGTGCTTTGTCAGCTTCTGAAGTAAACGAGTTATACAGAAAAGGAGTTTCTAAATTAGATCTTAATGTTTATTCTTGTAGTGATGCAAATTGCACAACAAGAACTGGTTCGCAGTATATTTCTGATGCAAATAATGGTTCTTGGATGGATCTAAATTCTAGTTTGCCAAATTCTCAATATTTGGGGATTGATGCATTTTTCAAGCCTGGAAAGAATTTTACTGATCAAAATGCGGGAACATTTTGGGTTGGTAGTTATTTAAAGGACTTTAATGTGTTGTATACTAAGTAAAGTTAATGTGGAAAGTGAAATTTGATGAAAAAAACTAATCAAAAGAAGTACGTTTCGCAAAGAGGGCAAGTTACAATGGAGTTTGTTGTTAGTGTTATTTTTGTTTTAGCGATTTTTGTTTATTGTATGACTATTTTTCAGTCTCGTTCTGAATTGAGTTTGAATTTTGCCGAAAAATGGACTGCGCAAGAAGCCGCGAATAGAATTGCAAGAAATATAAACAATGTATATGTAATGGATGAGAATTCAGTTATTATGGATGCAATTTATTGGCAAGGGAGCACTAAAAAAATTGAGTTAAATGGGGGAAGTGTCCAAGTTTGGATTGATGATACTTTTGCGGATGCATTTGTTTCAACGAATAATGTTAACATTAACGTTACGGATTTTAATGGAATAGTTTATTTTAGAAGAACAATTAACGGAGTGGATGTTAATTACAATTAAAGTAATTTTAATTAGGAGTTTGGTTTAATTGAATTATAAAAAATTAATTATTTGTTGATTTTTATGAGTAAAAAGTTTATTTCGCAAAGAGGACAGTTTTTCTCTCCTGACTTAATTATTGCGGTAGGAGTATTCATTTTCACGTTAGCGTTGTTTTTCACTTCAAGTAACTCTGTTTTTGCAAGAGTTGGTCTTATTACTGATCAAAAAGCAGCTGATGAAGTAGTTCACTCTGTACTGAATTCATTGGTTTTCTCTAGTGGTTCTCCAATGGATTGGGATGAGCGTATTTTAAGTGATGTAAACTCTTTTGGAATTGCAAAATCCTCAAATGTAATTGATGAGAATAAATTTTTTGCATTAATTACTGATTTGAATAATAGTTCCACTTATTTACAAACAAAAACAAAATTGGGTTTGGGAGAGTATGATTTTTACTTGCGTTTAGTTGATAGGGGAAATACTGAGGTTATTGGCGGGGGAAAAGTATCTGCAAATCCAAGAATAAAATTGCTTTACGAAAGAATTGTTTTGTATGATTCTCGTCAGTTAATTTTGCAGGGAATAATTTCCTTAGAAGGGCAATGATTTTTATGAGTCTGAAAATTTTAGGGAAAATTTGAAGGTTATAAAAATAGTGATTTTTATGAGTCCGAGAATTTAGTAAAATTCGAGGTATATAAAAATAGTGATTTTTATGAATGTAAAAGAAAAAGGATTTATTATTACTGTGGATTCCTTCATTAGCACTACGCTAGTTTTGGTTTTTGTTTTGGTTTCATTTTATTATTTATCAAACATTTCTCTTAATGCTTGGAACACAGTGGATGTGAGAACGTTGGCTTTTGATGAGGGTGCGGTTCTTGAAAAAAGTTTGGCTTTAGAGAACTCAGTAAGATTAGTTTCTTCAGAGTCTTTGCTTTCAAGTCTTAACTCTACTCCTAGCGGGTATTGTTTTGAAGCAACTGTGTTTGATGCATCAATGACTAATCCAATTATTCACGCAATTAAAACAGGGTGCACTAAGAATTCAACAAAAGTAGTTTCAATTGACAGAGCGTTTATAGTAAGAGACGGGGCAACTAGTTCGTTTTATATCGCAAGAATAGATGTGTGGGGTGGGGGCGAATGAAATCTTCAAAACTCACTAGAGGATTTTTGTTCACAATTTCCTCAATATTATTTGCTTCCACTTTAGTTTTCTTTGCAATGAATTTTGCGGATGTTAGTGCGTCTTCTGAGTATTTAGTTGCGTCTTCAGCAAGGCCTTTGGGAACAATCTTTTTATCAGATAATGTTGCATTTAATTTGTTTAAAGTTCTAAATCTTAATGTTGATGTTAATGATTCAATTAATCAAGTAGTTTTGTTTGGGACTCTCTCTACTTCATTTAATGAACAAAATAATTTGTTAAATTACGCTTCTTTTTTGGAAAACAACTATTTTCCATTAACCCCCGGGTCTGAATCAATTGATTTGAATTCGCTTGTTGATGGTTCTGCTGAAGTATTCCTTGGAAGTAGTGCAGAAGCGGATTATAATTACAATTCTAGTTCAATTAGTTTATTTGCATTAAATTCTTCTCAATTCACAAGTATTGATCTTAATATTCGAGCTAAAGGGGATTTGAATTTTTTAGATGTTAATACAACCGTAGGAGATTTAATAGTAAATATTCTTTATGTGGATGATTCAAATACTTTTTCTCTAACAAAAAGCATTTCCAGTTCAGAGCTTAACACAATTACTCTAGGATATTTGGATTCAAATAGTATTATTTCAATTGGCAAAACTAATGGGGTAAATGATTTTGTGAGCATAGGGGCAAGTTCGGATCATAATATTTCTTATGTAATTAAAGCAATTTACTCTACTGATTCTGTTCTTTTGCCTACAAGGATTAACTCAAAAATGGTTTCTATTTCAAAGGATTATAATGTTGTTTCTACTCTAGTTCTACAAAAGTAAAAGAAAATTAGTTTAATGTGTCTTGTTATTGGGATAGTCTTGTTTGTAATTAATTAAAATTATTCTATTCTTAGGTCCACTAACTAAAAAATTTGATTAAAAAAAAGAGGCCGTAGACGAACAGTTGTTCGCCTACAGTTTTACTAAAGTGTTTAGCAAGTTCCTACTATGTCTCCTGCTCCGCCCATTCTCTTACCGTTGATTGATGTTGAGTTATAGTCTATGTATATGTCGGTTTTTGAGTATGAGTATTTTGTTCCTGATGCGCATGTTGCACTTGTTGTTATTACAATTACTTTTGTTGCATATGCTGGAACTGTTGCAGGGTTGCTATTTTTATCTGCTGAGCTGCTTCCTATTGCGAATTCATTGAATTCTAGAGTATCTGCAGTGTTGTTCTTTAGAACTAATGTCAGATTTCCATCTGTAGCTCTTGACCAGTCAACTATTCCCCATGGTTCTGTTGATTTCCATGCTGTTTTAGCTGATGTTTCCGGAATGTTACTTCCTTGGTTCATTACTTGTAATAATAGTCCTACTACTACTAAAGCAATTACAACAACAATTGCGATAATTACTAAGTATTCAATTGTTCCCTGAGCTTTATGCTCTTGTGCTCGTGTGTTCATTTTCTAACCTCCCTTTAAGTAAAACCTATTCCAATATGTTGTATTTCCCCCTATATAAATCATTCGTTTTGGGATTGATCTTAATAATTAGTTAATTGAAGAGTTTTTTTTACTTTACAACTCCGCCAAGTAGTCCGCCGATTGCTCCAACGAAGATAATGAATAGTACGACTCCAATTATTATCATGACGGGTGCGAATTTTAGTCCGTCTCTAATTTTTCCTCCGCCAAGTGTGCCCATGAATATGCTTGCAAGAATGGAGTTTGTTATTATTACAAAAAATCCAACGTTTTTCATAAATTCTGAAGTAATAGTGATTTGTCCTGCCCCTAGCCCAGATTGTTTCATTATTGCTTCATTACTAGTTCCTGTAATTGAAGAGGTTTTTAGTTGTATTCCGCTTAAAACATTTAGAAATTGAACACTTACGGCTAGGAGCATTGGGGAGGCAATTATTACAACAAATAAAATGAACATGGAGTACATTTTTGTTGAAGTTACAAGTTCTTTTTTCATTCTGTTTGTTTGTTTAATATCAAGTGCAGTTGTTTCAATTAGTAGGGCTAAGTGTCCTCCTGAACGTAGTGCTTGTGCAAAGAATTTTGTGGTGTCTGTTAGTATTTTTGAATCAATTCTGCTTCCAATTGATTTTAGTGCATCAGAGAATGATTCTACTCCTAAACTTTTTTGAGTAGCAATTTTGATTTCTTCACTTAATGGGCCAAACTCTGGTCTTACTGCTGAACGAAATGCATAGAATGGAGCCATTCCACTTTTCAAATTGTTTCCTACAAGAAATAAAAAGTCAGGCAGAATACTTTCAACCATTCTTTTTCTTCCATCAATTACATAAGAAATGTGTAAATAAAATAAAGCGATTGTTCCAACTACTCCTATAATTGCGCCGGCGAACATTAAGAGTACTCTTGTCATTGGTTCGAAGTATATTTCCGATCCTGTTGCAACATTAAATAATGGAATCAAACTATATGGTATCAAAAATCCTATTGCTCCAAATAAGAATGCTGCAAATAGTCTTATGCCTAACCAGCTTCTAGCATCGTCTTTTGATCCAGCGTGCCATAGCGCGGGGCGTATTTTTTCTTCAATTATTTTTTTTGGAACAAGGAGAGACATTAGTTTTGAAGCAGTGTTAAACATTATTTCACAACCTTTGGAACTTTTGATCTAACCAAAAATATCATTCCTACTTGAATTGTTAATGATAGTAATACTATTAGCGCAACTGCTTCTGTTCCTATTCCGCTTCCCCCGATTGAAGAAGCAATTGTTAGAAAAGTTATTCCTAGTGAAGGCATTGCTGCTGCAATGATTAGGTAAACAAGTGTCCAAAGGTTTAACTCTGCCGCGTATGCTTTTATTGTGTCAAGTTGTTGAGCAACAAGTGCATCAACTTGGGAGGTTAGTGCGTTAACAATTGATCCTCCGCTTCTAATAGTAGTAATTATTTGCCAAACTGTTTTTTTAAGTACTTCTGATTTTGTTCTGAATGCAAGTTTTTCAAGTGCCTCAGTTTCGCTCATTCCTGAGTTAACATCTCTTACAACTAGATTAAATTCCGCGGATACTTGTCCGTAATTTGACTTTGCTATTGATTTCATGGAATCAAATAAACTTATTCCTGAACTTAATTGAATTAGCATTGTTCTTAGTGCGAACAATAGTTCTTGGTCAACCATTGAAGCTAATTGGAAAGCTGCAAGTTTTGGGTAAAATAAGTGGAATATTAGCATTGCGAGAAATGAACCTATGCTGAAAACTAGCATTATTGCAATTGTTGTTGCTCCGATTTGTTTTGTTATGATTGTTCCGAATGCCAGTCCTACAAACAAAAACATGAGTCCATAAATTAGTGCCGAGATTAAACTAGCTAAACAGTACCTTTCTACATCTATTTGTATTTCTGCTTTTTGAAGATCGTATTTTAGTGAGAAAAGTAATTTTGAGAGAAACCTTCCAATGAATAGAAATCTGTCGCTAAAGTGGCGAGCATTCTCAAGTGGGTAGAGCATCATCACTGGGTTTTGTTTTTCCATTCTTTCTTCACCATTACTTAAATTTACTTCTCTTATTCCTACTTTTTCATTAATTAAAATAATTCTTTGTTCATTATTTAAACAAATCAACTTTATGCGGCTAGTCCTCTATCTATTGAATCCTCATCCTGTTGGTTCATTAACTTTAGTATTTCTTCTGCCGGAGTATTATCTTTTGCCATTTTTTTTACTCGTGTAGCGTTTGAATAAAATAATTTCATTATGAATCCTATTTGGTCAAGATCATTTAGGGTATTTCTTTTCATCCATTCAAGTATTTCTGCTCTTTCTTTGATTTCTTTGTAAATATCTTCTTCAGTAAGTCCTGTGTGTACGTTTAGTAATGTAATTAATTTTGTTGGTTTGTTTAGTTTTTCCCAATTATCCGTTCTTGGAACCCATTTGTAGATTGTATTAACTTGTAATCCTTGTCCAGTGGATGTTTGTTCAACTTCCGCAATTTCATATGTTCTTCTTTTGTTTGTTTTTCTATCACGGTATTGCACAACTATTAAATCAATTAATTCAATTTGCATTAATGGAATTGCGATTGGTGCTTCAGCTAATCTTCTAAGTACTTGGTAACCTGAGTTTGCGTGGATTGTTGAATAAATTGAGTGTCCTGTTTCAATTGCTTCCATTAGTACTTCTGCTTCTTTCTTTCTTCTTATTTCCCCCACAATTATACGGTCTGGTCTCATTCTCAGTGAAGTAACCATTAAGTCAAGCATTGTTACTTCTCCTAGTCCTTCAGGGTTTGGACTTCTAGTAACCATTGGTACCCAGTTCCAATCCAAGTATGAAGGAAGTATTATTTCTCTTACATCTTCAATTGAAATAATTCTGTGGTAAGTTGGTACAAGTGCAAGTAATGTGTTTAGTGTGGATGTTTTTCCACTTGCAGTTCCTCCTGCAATTATAATATTCATTTCGTATTGCATTGCAAGCCATAGCATTGCGGCCATTTCAGCATCCATTGTGTGTGCTTTTCCAATAAAATCAACTAGTGTCCAAGGTCTTCTTGCAAATCTTCTAATAGTAATTGTGTTTCCCTCAGCTGATATGGGAAACAGTGTTGCGTTAACACGATCCCCTGAAAGCAAGTGCGCATCAAGTATTGGACTTAGTGTTGTTATTTCTCTTCCAACTTTTCTTCCAATTTGTGAGGAGAAATTATTTATTTCATCTTCGCTTCCCGGCATTAAGTTTGTTTTCAACCATCCGTGTACACGGTGATAAACAGTGATTGGGGTTTTTGCTGAATTAATTCCTACTTCTTCAAGCATATCATCCCCCATTATTAGTTCAATATCTCCTAGTCCATACATTTCGTGGAGTAATACTCCTGAGAGCATGCTTAGTAATTCCTTTGAAGCAGAAGGGAAGTATTTTGCTAAGTGTGCATTTAGTTCAAAGAAGAATCTTTCTTTTAGTTTCTTTGATTTTTTTGGATCAACTATTTCTTCAAGTTCAATTGGCATTGTTTCGGCCACTTCATCCTTAATGTAACTCAAAAATCTTTTAGTATATTTTCCAATTGAGGGCATTTCTATTCCATAAATTGGTCTTGCTTCGTTTGGTGTAATTACAATTGAAATTTTTGCTGGAACGTAATCCACTTCTACTTGGTAGGATTGTAATACTTCTCCAACTGGAGGCCTGTTTAGTTTTGAAATAACTTCATTTTTCAAAATGAGTAGTGGTTTTTTTGTTAAACTTGTGGGGTATTCTATTTCAAGTATTCCATCCTCTTCAAACATTTTTGAGAGTCGGTCAACGGTTTCTGTTGTAACTTTTAAATAAGTTGCAACTTCTCCAATGTCAATTTTTCGGTATTTTTCGAGTAGTTCAAACATGTCATCAATTGGGGTTCGCATTGCGGAGAAAGTATCTTCAGTTTTCTTTTGTTCTTCCTCTAAAGCGTTTTTTTCTTTTGCAAAAAAGTTAGGGCCTTCTTCTGTAGGGAAATCTTCAGGGGATGGTTCATCAACAATGTCTTCTTTCATCCAATCAAAAACAACTTCTTTTTGACTTTCTTCATTTGTTTTTTGTTCTGTCTCGTTTGAAGTTTGGGGGATTTCTTTTTGAATAACTGGTTTTGTTTCCTCTCCCTGTACAACAATCTTTTTTGCATCTCCGTCAAAAGTAGTTGAGGTTTCTTTTTGAGGGGTAATAGTTTTTTTGTAAAACTCCGAAGTAGAAATTGTGCTTTTTGTTTTATCTTCTTCAATTTTTGAGGAAGAAAGTTTTAGGAGTTTACTAAATGCACTTTCTGAAGAATTTGTGTCTTCAGTAGTATTTTCTTCAGCTTTTTGGTATTCTTTTTTGATAGATTCTTTTGGTAGAATTTTTTCTTTTGGTGCAGGAATTTCTCTATTTGCTTTTGGGGCAGTTAGTTCTTTTGGAACCTCATAACTTGCTTCTCCTTTGGTAAGTTCTTTAACAGAGTTTATTTGGGTAAAGATTTTTTGTTCTTCCGTAAGTATCTCGTTTTTTTTGTTTTGTTTATTTATTTTCAAATTAGCAGGATTTTGTTGAGGAATAAAACTACTTTGTTTTGGATTTTCTTGATTAGGTTGTTGGTTTAATGAGCCATCTTGCCCCATTGTTAATCTTTTTAGTTCATTAAGTCCTTTTTCATCAGTTGTATTTTGGTTCGAACTGGGTTGAGTTACCTCGTTTTTTGGGTTCTCTTCTGGCTTGTCTTTCTTTTGCCCAATGAAAGGAATGAAACCCATTGTTTATCACTTTTTTTGTAAGAAAATTTTATGAATATTACTTCTTTCTTATTTATAAAAGTGGCTTTTGTCGTTCTTTTTGCTTAATTTGTTCCGTTTTTTTAGTACTTTACTTCACCGGGATAGTTTTGTCTTTTAGGGGGTTGAAGGTTTAATAATGAGTTTGGTTCTTAGTAGTTCATGTCTCAAGAGTTTGCAATTACTGACGAACAAATGAAAAAGTTTGAAGAGTTGTTGTCGGATAAGCAAAAGATTTCTCAAGCAGTTTCAAAGCAAGAAGCCAAATTTGATATGTTTTCTTCTTTGGCGGGGTCTTCAAGGGTTCTTTTTGATTTGAAAACAAAACTTCCTTTTACTTTTAAGGGGCAAGTTCTAGTTTCTTGTGATTCTTCTAACTCGAAAGATGTTTTGCTTGGACTAGCAAGGTTTGTTATTCAAAGTAACCAAAAACCGGTTTTTGTTTTAATGAATTATAATTACAAAACTATTCAAGATGCGTTAAAAGCTGAAGGAATTACTGCGGAGTATATTATTATTGATACTGTTGCAAAAGGAATTTCTCTTGTTTCTGATAAAGATAATGTTCTTTTTGTAGATTCTTTGAGAAACTTAACTCAAATTCAAATAAAGTTAATTAACATTCTTGAATACAATAAAGGGGTAGCGTTTATTTTTGATTCGCTTGGAGTGCTAAACCTTTACCATGAAGAAGAAGTGGTTTTCAAGTTTATTTATTCTTTAACAAAGATTCTCCATAAGGAGAATGCTAATGGGTTTTACATTTCAAGTAAAAAGGGTTTGGCTCCAAAGCTTTCCCAATTCTTTGATGAATCAATTGATTTAAAGAAATACATCTAATATTACAATAGTTCGTCCAAATAAGTTCTTTTTGAGGGTTTTGTTAGACTCTGGCGAGTTTAGCAATAATGTATGCGATTTTAGTGGAAATGGAATTATTAAATACTTCTTTTTTGCTTATTAGTGCATGTATTCTCCAAGAAAGGTCACGTATCCTTTGTTCATAATAATTTTTTCTCTTTGTTTTTTTGGGATTCTTTACTTGGCTTTTTTTAATCAAGGATTAACTGTCAGGGATGCTTCTGTTTCGGTTGCGGGGAGTAATGTTGTAATCAAAATGTTTATTGATAATAACTCTGGTCATCAAGTGAATGGTATTGTGGTGAATGTGGAGAGTTCTGCTGGCGGAAGTAAATATTACATTAATGGAGCAAAGGAAGCCAAGGATTCTTTTCTTACTCCTGGGCAGAGTTATGAGTTTGTTGCCTCTCAGCCAATTTCTGATGCAGTTGATTATTTAGTTAAAATTAATGCTTCTTTTAATCGTGAAATAAATCTTAGTTTTCCCCTTGATGCTTCCACTCTTGATCCTGTTAAAGCTGAGGTAAGTGTTCCTTCAAGACTTTACTTGGGCGAAAAATATACTTATCCAGTTAAATTGTGTAATACTTCTAATTCAGAACTTGGGGAAGTAATTTGGCTTGAACAATCTGATGAAGGTAATTTTAAGGAGAGTTTTTTTGACAGAAGTACTTCATTAAAATTGAACGAATGCAAAACAATATATTCTACTTTGACACCAAATAAACTTGGTGAAGTGCAAATAACGTTTATACTTAAAGTTGGGGCTCTTGAGAAGAAGAATTCCAAACTTATTACTATAGTTGCAAAATAATTTTTTGGTGAATGAAAATGGGCAAGCAAGAATCAATTATTGATGTTATTCAGAAAATGGTTCAAGAGGGGCAGAGTAGAGAAAAGATTCTTTCCACTCTTAAGGACTTGGGTGTTAACGAAGAGCAATCCAAGAGGTTACTCTTAATTGCTGAAGCAGATACTTTTACCCTTCTTAGAAAAGAAATTAATAGTTTAGTTAGAGAGGAAATGGTTTCCCAGAAAAAAGATTTTGAAGAATTGATTAGAAAAGATTTGTCTTTGATTGAAGAGGAAGAAAAACTAAAAGTTGCTGATATTGCAACTACTCAGTTAAAAGATGTTAAACAAGATATTTTGGTTGAATCAAGAGGATTTGAGGATAGAATTAATCGTGTAATTAATGAATCTCAAAAAACAGTTTCTTTGGTTAAAGTTGCGCTTGATTCTCTTAATTCCAGATTGGCTCAAACAGAACTTGATGTTGAGCAAATGAAAGTTCATAAGTTTAGAAAAACTTCTATTGTTTTTTCTTACGGAATGCTTGTTATTGGAGTAGTTCTTTTAGGAGTTGCAGGATTTTTAATGTTCTCAAAATGGGGAATGCTTGATGCAGGTCAAATAATAATTATTGGAATTTTAATGCTTGCAAGCATTGTGCTAATGTTCGCCTCAATTATCGGATAAGAATATCTTGTTGAGGTTTGCTTCAATTATTGGATAAATAATGAATTTTGTGTGGCAAATTAACCATTTTTTTTAACTTTTTTGCTTTTCACTAAAAAAGCCACAATTTTTAAGAAAATTAATCGAGTGCGCTAGTTTTTTTAATCTTTTTATAAAATCGTCAATTTTTTGAGGTTTAGGTTCCTTTTTAAGTGTTTTCTTAAGGGTTTTATTTATTGGGTAATTAGGGTATCGGGGAAGTGGGCTACAATGACTGAAATTGACAAAAAACGAGCTAATGAAGAGGAAGATGAGGAAGAAGAAAATGAAGAAGAGGAAGAAGAAACCCCAAAGAATGCTGTTTTAGCAGATTCTGACGAAGATAAAGAGGAGTCTAGCGGAGATGCAATTCCAAGCACTACTTTAGAAGCTGATGATAGTAAATTACCTTTTCCCCGAGCTACAATAACTAAACTTGTTAGAAAGGATATTTCTAAGGGTAAACAAATTAAGGGGACTGTTAAGGATGAAATGAACTTATGGGTTTCAAAAATGGTTGAAAGAGTAGCGAAGAAAATGGATTCTCAGCCTTATACTTTTGTTAATTATGAAATGCTAAAAGATGCTGTTGCTCCTTATGAAGATATTGCAGGGATAAATAAGCAAAGAGAAGAACTTGTAAAAAAGATTAATTCAATTAAAGAAAATTGTGACTCGGTAATAACAGAAATTGATAAAGAAACAAAATCAAAAGCGGTTTTACTAAAACTTGACGAAGAGGACTTGCCTTTTCCAAAAGCTACAATTACAAACAAATTAAGAAAATTCCTTGATGAAAGAAAAACAATTAAAGGTCCTGTGAAAAGAGGATTAAATGTTTGGATGGGAAATATTGTTTCAAGAGTAAGTAAGAAAATGGATTCATTTCCTTACCCGTACGTTGATAGATCAATGTTCAAAGAAGCAATTGAACCTTACGAAGCTGTAGGGGAAATAGAACTTGAAAAAGAAAGAATAATTCAGCAAATGCAATCAATCAAAACTGCATGTGATTTATTAGTAATGGAAATTGATAGAAAGTTTAAAGTGTAAATTGTATTTCGTACACTTGCAATGCGAGTGTACTTAAATTCCGTCTGGTCATGGCGGAACAGGACATTGATAGAAAGTTTAAAGTGTAAAAGTATTTGCACTTCTTTTTCCATCAATTTCTCAAATTATTTGTGTTGTTGGTTAAAATGCAAGAAAAATATGATTTTCGAGTTCCACAAAAAGCCCTAATTTTTTATAAAGGCAAATGCTTGGCAGTGAAACGCAGTCCGACTGCAAAAGTTTACCCAAATTGTTGGGATTTTCCTGGTGGGAAAATGGAGCATGGCGAAAATCCGACAGAAGGATTGAAGCGTGAAGTGCTAGAAGAAACTAATTTGCAAGTTAAAGTCATAAAACCAATTTTTGTTCATTCTGAAAAAAACCTTAATCATGCGTATCTAATTGTTTTTGAGTGTGAACTAATTGGAAGTGAAGAAATTAAACTAAGCCCCGAGCACACTGAATATAAGTGGGTAAAAAAAGAAGAACTTCTTGCAATGGAAACTGAACCTTACATTAGAGAATTGTTTTGTTAACTTGTCTATGTTAAACTTAGAGTTCAACTTGTCGCGATTACTTTTCTCGTTCTTGTAAGTATTAAATACTAGTTTTGGTTTAGTACTATTCATGCGTTTAGCAGGTTTGCTTGTAGTATTCATATTCTTTTTTTCTTTCGCGTTAAGTGCAAGTAGCGAGCTTGTGAGATATTCTGATGTCACTATTGATTCCCATGCGTGTGATGTGAATTCAGTAAAATGTGCGTATGTAAATTCAATACTTGTTGATTCAAGTTATTTATCAAATTGTTCAAGTGGTTTTAGAATTTTGGGTCTAAGTGATGCTACTAACGCACATGCTGAAACTTATTTGACAAATAATTATTCAACTAGCATTTGTATGAAAACTGATATTATTTCGGCAGGAACTTGTTATTATTCTTCTACTTGTAACGGTGCTGATGATTGTTTATTTGGTTTGAGTTCCCAAACAAATGCACATTTATCAAAGTGTAATGTTTTTGGGGTAAGTGAAGTAAAGTTTTGTTGTAAAAAAGGAGTTGTGCCAAATCCAGTTGTAATCCCTTCAATTCCGACTTCGGGTTGTAATTTATTTTTTTTAGATGCAAAAGACATTAAGTACGGATCAAACACAAGCGTTTCTTTTGCTTGTAGAAATCCTGAAGATGTGAATATTTATTTGTTTACAGAAAAAGGAGATCTTCTTTTGGGGGCGGATACTAATTCAGCCTTAAGAAATATTCCTTGTTCTGCTTCTGGAGTAAATTTTGCAATAGTTCTTCCTCTCCCGCAAACAGGTTCAAATATTTTTATGTTAAGAGTTGTTTCTAAAGAATGTGCAAAAGACGTTTTTTTTAAAGCAACTAAAGAAAATACTTCTACAACTATTCCTGATGCAAATCCAATAATTGCGGTTTTGGTTTGTTTTATGGTTGTTGCAATGATTTTTACTTCAAGAAAAGTTAATAAGTGAGTTTAGTTCTGTGTATTGGTGTTGGTTTTGTATGTTGTTTAGTAGGTTTGATAAGATTTTGTTTGTTTCTTTGTTTTTCATTTTGGGAATTGTTTTTTTTGCTTCTGCTTTGGGTTCTGTTGATGTGTCTAAACCTTATCACATTTTGCAACAAATTTCTAAAAGTTCGACTGATTTGAATTCAATTGATGCTGATGGGGATGGTGTAATCGATTTGGCTAATCGAGCAGCAGTTATTTTGTGTCCTGATGGGAATTTTAAATCAGCAAAAGATTGTGGATTTGGAAATGGGACAACTCTTCCGACTTGTAATTCAGGTGAGGCTTTAGTGATGACACCTGCTGGTTGGGGTTGTAAATCCGAAAGTACTTTGGGTCAAAGAAGATTAACAAGTGCAGAAGTGACTTTGACTGGTGCAAGAATTTATGAAATAGTTTCTGATGATGCGTGGGGCAATTGGCACTACAGTAATCTATTTGATGTTAAACCTTCTCTTCAAGCTGATTGGAGTAAATTATTTGATGCAAGTGAATTAACATATGTTGATTTTAATCAGAATTTTGACTTTAATATTTCTGTTCCTGATGCTTTGGCATCAAAACCCATAACGGTTTTTTTAAGAATTGGATATTTGGATAAAGTTGGACAGGATGTAAATGGGGTAGGGGTAACTCAATTTGCGTGTACCGGGAATAGGGGAACTTGTGGAGGGGGAAGTGAATCGGTTTATGGTTCGCCATCAATTACAACTTCAATGAGGTATTCCGCAAATGGGGTGGTTTTTAATTCATTAAAATCTGATTCGCGAACAGATGTCTTCCAAACAGGTCTTGGCCAATGGGGGTATTATTGTGCTGTAAAAGAAACAAAAGGAATTATCCTTGATGGAACAATGCTTGGCAAGTATTTGGCGGTTAGTTCTACAAGGAGCATAGCTGAATGGTATGTGCTTAATTGTGGGGCTGACATTTTTCCTTCAGGCACAGGTCTTACAAAACCGCCTTCAAAATTTAGAATTTATGAGATGGAACTTTGGGCAAAAGAATAGATCAATTCTGTTATTCCAAATTTAATTTCTCTCTAACCTTTTTTGCAATTGCTCCATTCGGGTTGTAAAATAGCATTGCATCTATTTGTCCAATATTTTTTGTATGATTTTCCATTTTGATTGTAGCTTTTTCAAAATCAATTATTACTGGGAAGTATTGTTCCTTTTTTGTTTTTGAGTCAAATCTTTTTTCTACCACAATATTTTTCCCAACTTGTAATTGGTTGTGACTCAAACTTACTTTCTCCAAAGCAAAGAGTTGTCTGTATAGTTCTTTTATAAAAAAGTACAATTCTTCAGCACTAACTTCCTTCTCGAAGCTTTTTTCTTTACAAGGCCCTTCGTTCATTATCCAATCAAATAACTTTACTCCGCGAATATATTCCATTACAACAAAGTTTTTCTCAAAATTTACTTCAATTACTTTTGGTCCAACTCCAACAGAGTTTGCAAGTTGCAGCATTTTTCCTTCTCGCTCTGCCAAATCTTTTCTTGGAGATTTCTCTCTAACTTCTTTTAATACAAATTCCTTTCCCGTTTCATCTTTAACTATCCAAATGTAAGAACTCCACCCCTTTGCAATTTGATTTACTTTGCTATAGTTCATAGTTATTTTGCGGTGGAAAAGATTAAATTAGACTCGCTCTTTAGAATTTCTTTGTATCTTTCCATTACTCGGTCGTAGAAATCTATTGGGAATGCAAGTCCGTCTTTTGCGGGGCATTTGTTGTTGATGAGATTTTTTGGATTTGTTATTCCCATCTTTTTGTTAGGAGAATTATCCCAAATCTCGTTTAGTGGAGTATCAAGAACATTTGCATAAACGGTTTCTTTATCAAATTTTCCTGGGCACATTTGTACGATTCCGTTTGCTCGCAAATACAATCCAGTTGCAACTTGGTTGCATGGTTCTGCCCCAACGTACGAAGCTATTCCTTCGTGTTTAATTTGTTCTTCGGTTTGTACTCCATTTTTTACGTTATATGCGTATATGTTTGCATATAGTTCAACTAATTTATCGTGCCATTGTTTTGCAGTTAATGTTTTTTCTTGTCGTTTATATTGTCCGCATCCTTTCCCGCTCATCATGGATGGAGTCATTACAATTGGTGTTCCTCTTTCTACAAAAAATTTGTATATGTCAAATGATTCCTCAATGTTTTCTGGGACTATTGGGGCGTTGATTATACAGATTCGATTTGTTTTTCCTGCTTCGTAAAACTTGGAGTTAAATAAATTTACAAGTGCTTTTTCTCTTATCTTTGAGTATCCTTGCAGTCCTGCAATATTTCCATTTTCATCAGTGCTTGTAACAAGCGTGTCTTGTAACTTTTCATCAAATGATTGGAAGTTTACAAGAAGTCCTACGTTTGAATAATTTGCAAGTTTTTCCACTAAGTTCTTTGCGTTCATCTTGTGGTACTTTTGTGCGAGCGAATCTTCTCCTAAAAGGGCAGCTTTTGTAAATATGTTTAATTGGATTCCTCGCTTGTGGTATTCTTCAATTATTTTGAATAACTGTGGGTTCATTAGTAATTCTCCTGGACCCAAAAACTTAACGCTCTTAAAATCGTGTCCTTCTTTTTTTGCAATTTCTATTGCTTGGTCAATAACTCCTAAAGTTTCTTCCAAATTTAGCATTTTGTTTAACTGTTGAGTGGAGTTTTGAATTAATTTTCCCTCTAGGTCCCTTTTTTCTTTTGAGTAAACCATGCTTTGTTCATTAAAACAAGCTGGGCATTTGTGGAGGCAGAGATCCTTTCGGTACCTTGAAGCTACGCTTTCTGAATTTGTTGGGTTATTGTGGGCATTAACTAGTTCGTCTGAAATGTGTTCCACATCCAAGGTATAAAGCCCTGCACTGGCGTTTTGGATGTGCCATTCTTTTACTCCATTTGACCACTTGGTATTAGCCTTTCTTTCAAATCTTATTGGCAGTTTTTGTTCCAAAATTTCCTTTGTCATTTGTTTACTCACCTTAGTGAATAGTATTGGGGGGCAGGTCATACATTAAACCATTTAATAAAAAATTGGCATAAATAGGAAGATTTATATTAAATAATGCAATTATGCTAATTATGGTTAATGTTAATGGACTGAGTTTGGATAAGACTGATAAAAGCCTTCTTTTTGAGTTGGATAAGGATTGTAGACTGCCTTCCACTAAGTTAGCTCGAATAGTGCATAAGTCTAGGCAGGCGGTGGATTATAGAATTAACAAATTAGCTGCGGACGGAGTAATAACTGCTTTTCAAGCATCAATAAATCCTCACAAAATGGGGTATAAAATCTATAAAGTTTATGTAAAACTAAAAAATATTCCTAATGAAAAAGAAGATTTACTTAATTACTTGAAATCTTCTCCAATTGTTTATTGGCTTGGAGAGTGTTCTGGAACTTGGGACTTAATTTTTGCAGTTTTTACAAGAACAGATTATGAGTTTTTTATTTTCAAAAATGAATTTATTTCAAAGTATAGAAATAGTATTATTGATTTGACTGGGGATCCATTAATTGATGTTAGACAATACCCTAAGCGATATTTTTTGGATAGTGCTGAAAAAAATTTTGAACAAGTGATGTTTGCTGGAGAAATTGTGCAAAATAAACTGGATTCTCTTGACTACTTAATTTTGCGCGTAATCGTAAACAATGCAAGAATTTCAATTGTTGAGTTATCTACAAAAACAAAAAGCAGTATTGCAACAGTGCTTTCAAGACTAAAAAAACTTCAAGACACTGGAGTAATAATTCAATACCGTGTTGGACTTAATTTGAATAAATTGGGATTTGAGTTATATAAGTGTATAATTAAAATTGAAAAATATACAAAAACTGATGAAGAGAAATTGTTAAGTTATGTTTCCAATATCCCAAACACTCAGTATTTTATTAGAAATGTTTGGCAGATTGAAATTGAACTTGTTGTAAAGAATTATCCTGAGTACTATGCAATTATTGAAGATTTGAAAAAGAATTTTCCGGATGTAATCCGAAGTATTGATTCAGTATTAATGATAAGCGATGAATGGACTCCTGGATTTGAAAACCTTTTGAAATAATTTCTAAGTTGTGTAAGTTATATTTGTATATTAATGGTGACAAAAAAGGAGAATCGACTAATATGGCTATCCCTCCGGTTTCTGGAAATAAAGGGTACATTAGTGGGGCTGGATCAGGAACCCTTCAAGTGGATGAACTAGCGTTTTGGGATGGGCTTTAAGTTCTACTGAAGTAAAAGAACTTTATCAAAATTCTTTAGCTAAATAGCCTGCGGCAAACCTGTTTCGCAACCTTTTTTAAGGGTTTTTATCAAGTCTTACTTAAAAGAAGACTATTTTTGAGGTGTGTTAATTATGGCTGAAGCAGAACAACAAAACGCGTTTATGAGTGAGGGTTCAAAGAGAACTAGAGGGAGAGATGCTCAAAGAATGAATATTTTAATAGCAAGAGCTGTTGCTCAAGCGGTTAAATCTACTTTAGGTCCTAAAGGAATGGACAAAATGATTGTTGATGATCTTGGCGACGTTACTATCTCAAATGATGGAGCAACAATTCTAAGTGAAATGGCTATTGAACACCCTATTGGAAAAATGATGGTTGATGTTGCAAAAACTCAAGATGAAGAAGTTGGGGATGGAACAACTACTGCAGTAATTTTAGCAGGAACTTTTTTAGAAAAAGCTGAAAAACTTTTAGATGACTCAATTCACCCAAGTATTATAATTAACGGATACATGCAAGCTGCAACTAAAGCAAAAGAATTTTACGCAGAAACAGCTGACAACGTGAAGTTTGATGATAAAAAAACTTTACAAACTATTGCATTAACTTCAATCACAGGAAAATCAGCAGAATCAGCTGATGCACTTGCTGATTTAGTTGTTGAAGCAATAACTAGTGTTGCGGACACTACTGGAAAAATTACAGTTGATGAAAATAATATTAAACTTGAAAAGAAAACAGGCGGATCATTAAAAGACACTAAATTAATTAGTGGAATTGTAATTGACAAAGAAATTGTGCACACTGGAATGCCAAGAAGTATAACTGGGGCAAAAATCGCTTTGCTTGATTTAGCTTTAGAAGTAAGAGAACCAGAAAGCGATGCAAAAATAGAAATTAATACTCCTGAACAATTACAGGCATTTATTGATACTGAAGAAAAGCAACTAAGAGATATGGTTGGATCAATAAAGAAAGCTGGGGCAAATGTTGTTATTACTCAAAAAGGAATTGATGATTTAGCTCAGCACTTTTTAGCAAAAGAAGGAATCATTGCTGTTAGAAGAGTAAAGAAATCTGACATGGATGCACTCGCAAGAGCAACTGGTGCAAGTGTAGTAACAAGCATTAAGGAACTTTCAGTTAAAGATTTAGGAAATGCTGGAAAAGTTTTAGAAAAGAAAGTTGCTGGCGATGCAATGGTTTTCGTTGAAGAATGCAAAAACCCTAAGAGTGTTTCAATTTTAATCAGAGGCGGAACAGAGCACGTTGTTGACGAAGCAGAAAGAGCTATTGTTGATGCAATTGGTTCAGTAAGTAGTGCAATTGAAATGGGAAAAGTTTTAGTTGGAGCTGGTTCTTGCGAAGCAGAAGTTGCAATGAGACTAAGAGACTTTGCAAAAACTGTTGGTGGAAGAGAGCAATTAGCAATTGAAGCTTTCGCTGAAAGTTTAGAAGTAATTCCAAGAACGTTAGCAGAAACTGCGGGGATGGATCCAATTGATGCACTTGTAACCCTAAGAAGCGCTCACTCAAAGAAAGATGGAAAATACTTTGGAGTAAACGTTTACAAAGGAAAAATAGAGGATATGAAGAATTCAAAAGTTTTAGAACCATTACAAGTAAAAACACAAGCAATAGATTCAGCTAGTGAAGTTGCTCAAATGATTCTAAGAATTGATGATATCATTTTAGGAACATCAAAAGGAAAAGGAATGCCTCAAGGCGGCGCCGGAATGGGCGGCATGGGCGGAATGGACATGTAATGTCCCTATAAGTGAGTTCTAATTTTTTATTGCGAGTCCCCAAGCTTTTGGGGATTCGCGATAACTCTTTTTTTAATAACATCAGTATACTTATTGTGAATTGATTTTTATGATTCGAGCATTAGTTTTAGCTGGCGGTTCGGGTAAACGTCTTTGGCCGCTTTCGAGAGAAAAAAGGCCCAAACAATTTCTAAACATTTTTGTTGAACATACTTTTTTAGAAGAAAGTGTTTCAAGATTTTACGGATTAACTAACTCAGTAACAATTTCAACTAGTAAAGCACTTGAAGCAGAAGTGAGGGCATCTTTACCAAAAAATCATTTGATTGTGGAACCTGATAAACGGGATACTGCAGCAGCTTTAGGTCTTGCAGCAATTTCATTTAAACCGGATGATATTTTGGTTGTTACTCCTGCCGATTCTTTTATTGATTCAATTGAAAAGTTTCAAATTACAATGAAGAAAGCAATTGAATTAGCAGAAAAAGAAAATACAATTGTTCTGGTTGGTGCTAAGCCTCTGGAAATATCTGATCGTTATGGGTATATTGAAGTAGAAAAAGGAAAGCATGTAAAAAAAATTTACAAACAACCTGCAACAAAACAAGTTGCAAAAAAGTATGTGCAAAAAGGCTTTTTTTGGATAACTGGGATTTTTGTCTGTAAAGCACAAGTGTTAATTGACATTTTACAAAAACATGAACCGGAAATTTATAAAAGTTTAATGAAAATAAAAAATTCTTCTTCAGTTGATGAATTTTATTTTAATATTAAAAAAGTAAATTTTCATTCAGTTCTTGATAAAGTGGAACATTTGAACTTTGTTCCTGCAAGTTTTTATTGGAATGATGCGGGAGCATTTCACTCAATGGAGCAAATTATTGGCGGGAAGAATGCGTTAATGAAAGGAAATCTTTTCGAACTTAATAGCAGTGGAAATATTATTCATTCAACCAAAAATGTTGCATTAATAGATTGTCATGATTTAATTGTAATGGATACTCCCGATACCTTATTAATTTGCCCAAAGAAATCTGCTGAAAAGATAAAACATTTGTTAGAGCATAAAGTTCCGCACCATTTGCGGTAAATTTCAAACAAGGTTTGGGATGTTAATTATTTTTTTGCCTTTAGTGTAAAAGGGTTTGGGCGCGTGTCTTTACCCGTAACAACATGTTTTTCTCCAGGGACTGTTCGTACAAAAATTCTATTAATCGCACTTCCCCCTATTCCAATAATAGTTTCTCTTCCATCCCGCAAAAGAGTTCTTTTTGGTTTAGCTGCGGGGGCAAGAGGTTTTGCTCTGCGTAAAAAACTTAGGTTCATATAAGTGTATTCTCTCCCGAAGTTAATAAATTTAGGGGTTTATAGGGATTTATGGTTTAGTGAAAGTTAATTGTACCATTTTTCTTTAAGAACTCGAAGCATTTAGCTTCGAGTTTAATAAACCTTTTTTACAAAGTATCCTTATGATTCGAGGGGTAATTCTTGCTGGCGGTTCGGGTAAACGTCTTTGGCCGCTTTCGAGAGAAAAAAGACCAAAGCAATTGCTAAAACTCTTTCAATCAAAAACTTTTCTTGAAAGTGCAATTGAAAGATTGCTCCCAATAGTTGACACGGTTTCTATTTCTACTGGTAAGAATATTGTTGAAGAAATAAAAGAATTTGTTCCAAACGCTAGGTTAATTGTTGAACCTGAGAGAAGAGACACTGCTGCTGCAATTGGTTTGTGTGCAATTAATTTCAAATGGGATGATGTTCTAGTTTTCACTCCCTCCGATGCTTATATTAATCCAACAAAAGAATTTCAGGATACAATTAAAAATGCAGTAAAATTTGCAGAAGACAAAGGAGGAATTATTGTTGTTGGAATAAAACCTACTTCTCCTTCAGTGAGTTATGGGTACATTAAAATGGGGCTTGGCAATAAAGTTGAAAAGTTTTGTGAGAAACCAACAAGCGAAATTGCAAAAAAGTATGTTGCGGATGGATATTTTTGGAATGCTGGGATTTTTGTTGCAAAAGCCGGAGTTATTCTTGATTTACTTGAAAAGTATGAGCCTGAGATTTATTTTGATTTAATAAAAATAAGAAAAGGGGCGAGCGTTGAAGAGATTTACCCAAAAATAAAAAAGATTTCTTTTGATTATGCAGTAATGGAAAAAGCTGAAAAAGTATTTTTTGTTCCTGCGAGCTTTTATTGGAACGATGTTGGCACATTTAGTACAATTGGAGAAATTGTAAAAGATAAAAACGTTTTAATGAATGGAACTCTTTTGGAATTAAATAGTTTAGGGAATATTGTGAGTACAACTGACTCAAAAAAATCCATTGCTTTAGTCGGGTGTAATGATTTGGTTGTAATTGATACTCCTACTGCTTTACTTGTTTGTCCTAAATCCATGTCGGATTTAATTAAAAAATTCGTTGAAGAAAAAGTTCCAAAGGAATTACAATAACTCTAATTTAATTTATTAGTTAATCCTTTGTTTACTCAAACTTTCTTGAGAAATCCCTTTTTATTCCCTTTCCGTTACAGTTCGAGTATGAATATTAAGATCAAACACAAGGCATCTTTTGCAGAAAGTGTTAGTGATGAAATAAAACAAGCCTTAGTAACTTCAGCATCCGCGCCTTCTCCTAAAGGCAAGTTATTTGTATTTACTGGTCCATCTGGGGCAGGTAAGAGTACTCTTGCGCAGGTTATTTTACGAGAATTTGATTTTTTCAAAAAAGTTGTTACCTGTACCACTCGTGCTATGCGCGAAGGAGAAAGAGCAGATATTGATCAACATTTTATTTCAAGAGACCAATTTGAAGAGCATATAGCAAAAGATGAGCTTTTTGAGTATGCTACTGTTTATGGCAACTATTATGGTTCACTAAAAAAAGAAGTATATGAAATAATGGATTCGGGTAAGAGTGTTCTTTTTGTTGTTGATGTTCAAGGAGCACTTGCAATTAAACAAAAATATCCTTCTGCAATTGATGTTTTTATAAAAACTCCTTCCTTAAGTGTGCTCAAAAAAAGGTTGATTAAGAGAGGCACTGATGAAATGAGTGTTATTGAGCAAAGAATGAAAACTGCAAAAGACGAGTTAAAGCTTGAATCCAAGTTCAGTCATATTATTGTTAATGATGACTTAAAATTAGCCATTAAAGAAGTGCAAAAGCTAGTTGTTGATTCTTTAAAATGACTAAGGTTTATTCAAACTGGTCTCTTTAAATAATTTAGGTTCTTCTAGAAGTAATATGGTTGATTTTCTAAATGATTCAATGACTGCTGTTAATGGGGCGTTTAATCAACTAATTACTGCCTTTATTGCGGCGCTTCCAAGTGTTTTTGCAGCAATTTTGTTTATTGTAGTTGGTTATGTTATTGGGTGGATTGTAAAACAATTAGTGGTTCGACTCCTCCGAACTGCACACTTTGATGATTGGATGCAGGAACAAAACTTAACTAGTTCTATTGCAAACAAAAAACTTTCCGTTTTGGGTGGATCAATTGTTAAGTGGTACATTTTCTTTGTCTTCTTAAAACAAGCAACTGAACTAATTCAACTTTCTACCTTAAATGAAGTTCTTGGTTTTTGGATTAATTTTGCATTACTCCTAATAGCAGCTCTTGTCGTAATAATTGCGGGTTTAATTGTTGCAAGATATGTTAGAAATGCAATTGAATCAACAAAGCATTCTTTGAGAAAAATTGCAGGAATTGTAATTGAATTAACGATTGTCTATATTACAGTAGTAATGGGAATTAGACTAATTGGTCTTCCTACAGGGATGCTTGAAAGTGCTTTTCTAATTGCGTTCGCGGGTTTTATTTTCTCAGTAAGCATTGTAATTGGATTAAGTTTTGGTTTGGCTCTAAAAGATGAAGCAAAAGTAATAGTAAAAGAAATAAAGAAAAGATCCTAAGTTACTCCTTTATTCTTTCGATTTTGAGCAAAATGACGCGTACTAAATATTTATTAATAGTTTGAGTTTATTTGCTTTATGAAATTAAACAAAATTAGGCCAATAGTTCTTCTTGCTGGTTTAGTTTTTTCTTTGTTTTTATTATTTGGTTGTACTTCTGGTGCTTCTTTTTGTGAAAAAGGGGTTTGTGGTTCTTCAGATGGAAAAGACAATAATAGTTTTGTAATTCCTTCAACTTCTTTAATAGGGGGTTCTATTGAAAGCATGGCAGGATTTTTTACCCTCCCCTTTGGCACTAATGTTCCTCTTGGAGCATTTACCGAATCTGCAAAAAATGAGTATTATGCATATTTGGAAAAAAATTATGCTTTAAATTATAAAGTAACTTCTGATTATTTTTCACAAACGGATACTAATTATGTTCCTCCTCAATTGTACCTTCCTAATTCAACTTCCACTTCTGATGGAAATCGTGTGGAGTATAAATACTTATCAAAAACAAGAACTGATTTTGTACAAGTTTCTCCATCCTCCACTTCTTCTTCAATCTCAATTTTTGATTCAGATACAAACAAATCTTTTTCCTGTACCTCAATGACTTCTCCTTATTATTCAATGCCTTGGAGTTGTACTTGTTCTACTTCGCAAGGGGGAACTGCTTTAGAAATCCAAGTTAGTAAACTTTCTTCTCAAACAATTTTAGGGCAAACTACTGAATGTTATTTGTGGAGGTTTGTTACTCCTCCTAACGGAAGTGACGCTAATTATACTGAATGTTTTAATTCTCATGGACTTTCACTTAAGGATGAAAGTGTTTCGCTTTCCACATATTCCTATCCTACCTATGTGAGTCTGACAAAGTATTACGCATTATATGATGCGATAAATGCAGTTGAGTCTTCTTCGCTTAGCGATATTATTCCAAATATTGGTTCGGAAGGAGAAAAAATTTTCTCTTGTTTTTCTTTAGCTACTGAATGTACTCCTGGTCAATCGACTACTACAAGAACTGGTTCAAATGTTGGTATTTGTAGAGAACGAATTGTAACCAGAGTTTGTAATAATGGTTTTTGGTCTGACACTGTAACTCAGGAGGGAGTATTGCCTGCTACTGAAAGTTGTGATGCTAGTCAGCTTGATGAGGATTGTGATGGAGTTTCTAATGAAGGTTGTTCTTGTGTCTCTGGAGCTACTCAATCCTGTTCGCCAACAAATCTTTGCAAAACTGGAACACAAAGTTGTGCAAATGGACAATGGAGTGCTTGTACTGAGGTTGGAAATAAAACAACTAATTCTTCTTGCGGAACAGGAAAAGTTTGCAGTAATACGGGAGTTTGTACTTCAATTAGTTGTTCACTTGATTCTCAATGCCCAAATAATACTGGAAAAGTTTGTAAAATTGCTAAGTGCTTAAGTCCAGGGGATTGGAATTCTGTTTGTTCAATTCAAAATCTTTCTTTTGGTACTTCTTGTGGTTCTTCTAAGATTTGTGATAGCACTGGAGAGTGTGTGGAGCATAATTGCACTATTGATTCAGATTGTGCTACTCCAAATAATTGCCAAGTAGGAACTTGTCAGAATAGTGTTTGTAATTTCACTAACAAAGCAGAAAACTTTGATTGTAATTCGGGTTCTAAATGTAACGCAAGCGGGCAATGTGTTTTGGTTACTTGCTCTCTTGATTCAAATTGTGCCTCCGTTAATCCATGTTTGATTAATAGTTGCAACAATAAAGGGTTATGGAATTCTGTTTGTGCAACAACTGGAAATAAACCCGCAAATACTTCTTGCAGCGATGCAAATGTATGCAATGCGAGCGGAGTTTGTTTGCTTCCTGCTTGTTCTCTTGCAAGACCTTGTGTTTCAACTAATCCTTGTCAAGTTGCTTCTTGTTTAAATGATGGTAATTATAATGCGAGTTGTTCTTATGCAAATAGATCTGATAATTATTCTTGTGGCGGGAGTAATATTTGTATTTCTGGTTATTGCCAAAGATACTCAGGATTATTTTACAATCCTTCTGCATTTAACGGAACTGGTTCGGTTGCTTTAATAAAAGTAAATAACAATTCAAACATTGATTCAAATTTTGCTGGGCTAAAATCAGTTTTGATTTCTTCAAGTGATAAAAACGCATTGTCTTTTGACCATAATTTTTCAGTTGGGGATTTGAATTTAATGAAAACAGTGATTACAAAAGGACTTATTGATGAGAATTGGAATTACTTGCTTGTAAATGATTTGAATATTCAAGGAACAAAAACAATGTATTTACAAAAGAGTTTAAGCAGTAATGCTGTTTGTGTACTTGATGAAGATGTTAATGATATTAATTCAGCAAGAAACAGATGTACTACAATTTATTGCCCTGGGGAAGAGGAAGGGATTTCTTGCGAAGTTGATGGAAATATGTTCAAAATTTCTGGGCTAACACATTCTTTTGTTACTGAAACTCAGCTCTATTGCGGGGATGGAATTTGTAATGCTGATGAAGATTGTTCTTCTTGTGTTACTGATTGTAATGTGTGCATTTCTTGTTCAAATGATTTAGAGTGCGGAGTAGATACTTTTATAGGATCAAATTTTTGTTCTTCAAATAATGTAATGAGAAAATTAAAAGATAGTAATTGTATTAACGCGGGGACAGCTAATTCACAGTGTTTATCAGTGGAATCAAATGTATTAATCACTGCTTGTACTTCTTCCCAGACTTGTGTTAGCGGGGCATGTGTTCAAACACAAGGACAAACCCCAAGCGGATGCACATTGGATTCTAATTGTTTGTCAACTGAAAAATGTATAAGTAATGCGTGCTCTCCATTAGCATGTTCAACTGGATTTGTTGCGCAAAACCATAAATGCGTTTGTAATGGAACTAAATGCAATAATGTTTGTTATTCTTCTGTAGGAATTTGTTGTGATGGGGAATGGAAAGCCAACAAAACTGCTTGTGTTACCCAAGAAAGCGGGCCAAGTACAATTGATTTGAATAATTCAGATAAACTTTCCCCAGTACTTGAAATTACTCTTCTTGGAATTCCAATCCTTTATGTTGGAGTTGGGGCAATAGTATTTGTAGTGTTAATGATAGTAATATTTAATTTCCTTCCAAGCAAAAATTAGGGTTACTTGTAAGCAGTGTGCAAAAAGTCATTCTCTTTGGAGGGCTTTTTAATTTCTTCATTTCCAGCATGTTTTTAAGCTTTTTAGTGGAGTTATTATTATGCAAACAAGTGAGTTAGCCATACTACAATTATTCTGATTTTGATTTAATTAGTCCTCGGGACCAAGTTTTTAAGCATTCATTTTTAGTTTCTTATTTAATGAACGGGGGTTTTTAGGGGCGGTTAGCTCAGCTGGTTAGAGCATTAGTCTTATACACTAGGGGTCAAGGGTTCAAATCCCTTACTGCCCATAAACCTAAAATTTTGTAAAAATAGTGATTTTTATGAGTTCAAATATTTCTCAATATAACAGAACAGAAGAAGAAAAAATCAGAGAATATTGGGTTCAAAATAAAATTGTTTCAAAAGTAAGAAATAAGCAAAAGGAAGGAAAAGAAAAATTCTATTTCATGGATGGTCCTCCTTACGCAACTGGTCACATTCACATGGGGACAGGATTAAACAAAATAATGAAAGATTGTGCAATTCGTTCTCAAAGAATGCAAGGAAAAAAAGTATTTGATAGACCAGGTTTTGATACTCACGGATTACCAATTGAAAACAAAGTTGAAAAAAAATTAGGATTTAAATTCAAGAAAGAAATTGAAGAATATGGTGTTGAACCTTTTGTAAAAGAGTGCAGAGCATTTGCAACAGAATTTGTTAGCACAATGGGAAAAGAATTTGATAATTTAGCGGATTGGATGGATTACTCAGATCCCTATCTAACATTGACTAACGAATACATTGAAGCTATTTGGTTTGCTTTCAAAAAAGCAGAAGACAAAAAATTATTGTACTTGGGAAAATATCCAGTTCACGTTTGTCCTCACTGTGCAACTGCTGTAGCTTACAATGAAATCGAATACACAAAATTAGGAGACACTTCTATTTTTGTTAAATTAAAAGTTAATACAAAAGGAAAAAATAGTTTAGTAAAACAATCCTCAAATCCAGAAAATACTTACTTGTTAGTTTGGACAACAACTCCTTGGACACTGCCAGCAAATACTGGGGTAATGGTTCATCCAAAATATGAATATGTATTTGCAAAACTTTCAAGCGGGGAAGTATTAATTTTAGCAAAAGAAAAAGCTAGTGACGTTTTAGGAAAGATGGAAGTTGCGTATACAATTGAAAAAACAGTTCTTGGAAGCGAACTAGAAGGAATGAGTTATGATCCTTTATTTGACAGTGTGTTAAAAGATAAAACTGAAATTGAAAAAGGATTTAGAGTAATTCTTTCAGATCGATATGTAAATTTGGAAGATGGATCGGGTTTAGTTCACACAGCTCCAGGTCATGGTAAAGAAGATTTTGATGCAGGGACAAAAGCAGGGCTACCAATTTTAAGTCCAGTTAATTTAGATGGGACTTTTACAGATGCAGTTGAAGGATTTGTTGGAAAATCTGCAAGAGGAAGTAACGAAGACATTATTGCTTTACTTGAAGGAAAAAATTTGCTTCCATACAAAATGAAATATTCTCACGATTATCCATTATGCTGGAGATGTGCTTCACCTTTGCTAATGATTAGTGTTCCTCAATGGTTCATTAGAGTTAGTGAAATTAGAGAAAAAATGATTGCGGATAATGAAAATGTTAAATGGGTTCCTGAATGGATGAAAGACCGAATGAAAAACTGGTTGCAAAACTTAGGGGATTGGCCAGTATCAAGAGCAAGATATTGGGGAACTCCGATACCAATTTGGACTTGCGAATGTGGTGAGAGAAAAGTAATTGGTTCAATTAGGGAATTAAAAAGAGAATCAGGATTAAAAGAAGACATTGAATTACATAAGCCTTACATTGATGAAGTAACAATTCCTTGTAAGTGTGGAAAAGTAATGAAAAGAATTCCTGAGATTTTGGATGTTTGGTTTGATAGTGGTGTTTCTAGTTGGGCAAATTTAGGTTTCCCTGCAAATGAAAAATTATTTGATGAATTTTGGCCAGCAGATTTAAATATTGAAATGACTGAACAAGTTAGAGGTTGGTGGAACTCACAAGCAATACTCTCAACAATTTGTTTTGACAAATTACCATTCAAATCAGTAAGTGTACACGGAATGGTACTAGATCTTGGGCATAAAAAAATGTCAAAGAGTAAAGGGGGAGTTGCTCCAGAAGATATTATTGCAGAATACAATAGAGATTACTTGCGAACTTATTTGTTACTTCAAAGTAAGGGAACTGATTTCAAGTTTGATGTAAAAGGAGTAGCTGATCTAAATAATTTCTTCAACACTTTCACAAATGCATTAAATTATGCAAGAATGTATATGCAAATTGATTTGGGATTAAAACCAACTATTGCAAAACTTCACGGTGAAGATGCATGGCTCATGAGCAAACTTGAAAAACTTTCTACAGATTCAATCAAATATTATAATGCATTTGAATTCTCAAGTGCAGCTATTGCGTTACAAGATTTTGTTGATAAGGATTTTTCAAGAACTTACTTGCAATTAATTAGGCCAAGAATTGGTTCGGATTCACAAAAAGAAGTAGAAGAAGTTGTTTCATACACAATTAATGTGTTGCTAAGGTTATTTGCCCCAATTGCACCGCACGCAAGTGAATATTACTTCCAGCACTTTAATGGAAAAAATATTTCAGAAAGTGTTCACTTACTAAATTTTGTGGATGTTAAAGGATTTAGAAACGAAGCTTTGGAAAAAGAATTTGATTTTGTTAATATTGTTGCACAAAGTGCATTGGCTTTACGTGCAGAACAAAAATTGAGAGTAAGATGGCAACTTGAAGAACTTGCACTTGATGCTGAACAAAAAATCGAAACAATGCAAAATGCATTAATGAAAATGGTTAATGTAAAAAAGTTTACAACTCTTCCAAAAGGAAAAGAGTTATCTAGTGATTATGCAGTTAAAGATTTTGGTAAAGGAAAAGTTTACTTGCTAGTAAAAGCTAATGGCGAACTAAAAGAAGAATGGGAATTAAGTGAACTTTTGAGATTAGTTCAAGATGCAAGAAAGAAAGCTGGACTTGTTCCTGGACAAAAAGTAATCCTTGAACTTGATAGTGATGATAGAGGGTTTATTGAAAGACATAGAAAAAGAATTGAAGAAAAAACTTCTTCAGAAATAAGAATCACTTCTGGCAAAACCATGGAAAAACTTTACGAAAAATCATTCGGGTTCGAATTAAAAAAGTAGCAACTTTTTTAATGTCCCAAAACAATTGTGTTTTGGTTGAAATTAAGAAATAATCTTTGGGCACGAACAATTTTATAGTTGGGTAAGTAACACTATTTATGCAACCATTGCTTCTTCCAAGTAGATTTTCTTCACTCAGAAAAAGAGTGGCTTTACTTAAACCAAATACTGCAAGTAGTGGTCGGAGAAGAACAAAAATTATTTCGGAAGATATTCGAAACGGTCCAGTGTACGCTGCTTTTTCCACAAAAGAAAAAGAACTTTTTAGAAATTTGTCAAATCCTTCTTTGGAAGAAGTTCTTAGCTCAATCCAAAAACTTGGGGATTCAAAAAATCATCGTTTGCTTCCCTTGTTTTGGGCAATGTTAAAAGATCCAAACCCGCGTATTCGGGTAGAGGGGATGATGGCTGCAGGGTATTTAGGAAAACCAAAAGATTTACCAAGACTTGGAAAAATGCTTTACGATAAATCTCCGCTTGTTCAGCATTATGCAATTGAACTTTTTGGAGTAATTGCTTCTGAGCACAAACAAGCGCTTCCATTTTTATTGAATAGGGCATCAAAAGGAATGGACTTACAAATCACTAAAAGTATGAAAAGAGCTTTGTCAATTTCAAAATACTTTCCTCCAGAGTACGAAATTTATGCAGGTGCTGAAAGAAACTCTAAATTTATTGATCCGACTAAGAATATAGCTCGGAGATGGCAACTAAAGGATGGAAGTTCTTCAGTTTTACTGGGTGGCAGACTATTCAAAAAAGCCAGAATTGTTACTATTGATAAAAAAGCACTTAATGCATGGGAATTAGCCCAGAAATCAGGCATACCTGTGGAGCCAATTTTGGAAAAAGGTGGAAAATTAAGGGTGCGAAAAAATCCTGATGGGTTCTATAATGTTTCTGCAGGGATTATTGATGGACAATCCTTATTTACTTTTATTCGTGCCAAAGGTAGCAGAAAGTGGCTTGCGGAATTAAGAAAACAAATTGGGGCAATTAAAGATAAACTGACTGAAATTGGTGTTGCACATGGTCATGAACATTCAGGTAACTATGTAGTGAAAATGGAGAATGGAAAACCAAAAGTTTACTTAATTGATTTTGATGCCGCTCAAATTAAAAAATCAGAAATGCAAATTCCTCCAGAGCTTGATTCTTGAGAAAATAAATTAAATAGTAAAAGACCAAAGATTAGTCTGATTGTCTTTTACCATTTTTCTAATTTTTTATTTAATTATCATTTTTAGTAACACTACTGCTACTATGAATACTACTATTGCTCCCACAACAAAGTAGGGGTGTAGTTTGGGCGATTTAGAATCTGCATCAAAGAAACGCATGATTCCGATTGCTGAGGATGGCCCTCCTCCTGCTTCACTTGGTTTGTTTTTCACGAATTTTACCATTAGACCACCATTTTTATATAAGGTTGACATTTATTTAATAGTAAAGTAGTGATTAACAGGGTTTAAAAACTTGATTTGAAGGGTGTGTTTTTTTGGATACTAATCAATTTGATTTACTTACAAAAGTTGTGGGCGTAATTGTTTTGCTAGTTGTAATAGTATTCATTTTAATTTGGTCAGGAGTAATAAAGTGCAATAGTATTTCTCCATTCGTTTGTGATGCTTATGACATGATTATGGGTAGCCCTAGAGTTTTAATTGCTCATGGGGATAGCGGAATGGGTGACCCAGAAAAACTAAAAGAATATTTACAAGCCCCACAATATGTTGGAGCTAGTGCTATTGATATACAACATGTTGATAGACTCTCGGCAGGAAATTTAAAACAATACAAATTGGTTATAGTTGAGCAGGCAAAAAGTCTTTCTGCGGATCAATTAATAATGTTCATGGATTATGTGAACAAAAACGGTGGAAGATTAGTTTGGATTGGGGATTCAGGAACACAAACTGCGGAAGGAGATTTTAATGGGCAATTAGTTGATGTTAATACTCAAAAAAATCTTGCAAGTAATCCTTGGATTAGGGTAAAAGAAACTGATAAAGCCTACCAAATAGTTAGCTTTGATGAATTTTTAGGTTTAAGATATTTGGATAATTATTGTAATCAAGTAAAATGCACTGATGCGCTCTTCACGGTTGGAAGATTAGAAGCAGAAGCTACAGGAAAGCATCCATTAATTTTTGGTACTTCTCCTCAATTAACATTTAAAATAAATAAAGAAAGAGATTTCTCAATTGTTAGACAAATTGCAAATTCGGGTTCGAGTAATGTTGTACTAAATCTAAACCATATGGGAGTAGGGACTGGGAAAACAATAACTATTTCAAAAAATCTCCCCCTAATAACTACTTCAACTTTAGGTTTGGGAGAAAGAGTGGCATACTACGCATATCCTCCTGAATGGTTCTTACAAGATAATAATTATTTCTATTATTTGAAGAACATGTATTATGGAATGCTTGGGAGAGAATGAAAATAATTTTGAAGTTGCTTTTGATTGAATTGATTTCAAAGGATTATAGTTAAGTTTATTAATGCCAAAAAGTATTATTTTTCAGAAAATGATGGCATAGAAACCATTAAAAAGATAAAAAACAATATTATATTAACCAATTAATTGGTTTAAGTGAAAAGGAGAGGGTGTAAAGATGTATGATGAAGGAGCAGAAGCTGCGGGTCCCGCACCAGCTATTGGGGCCGCAATGAAGAGGTTTAACCTCGAAGGATTAATCCCTTTGATACTTTTAGTTATCATTGGTGTTGCATCCTTAAACTATTTTGGACTAATAGATGTACCATACTTACCAAAGGGTAGTGCAAGAGTACAAGTATTATTCATCGGAGAACCATCTCTTGGTGAAAGAGTAGTAATGGATAATTTAAGTTATTTTTTAACATATAGAACAAGAGCAGCTGATTCATTCGGTAATGCTTCAAGCGAAGAACTACAACAATATGATATAGTATTTTTAGATCAAAGTAATTCTTCAAACAAGAGCGTAACAGTTGCCTTAGGTGATGCGATACAAAAGTATGTTGCTAAAGGCGGAAAGTTAGTTGTAGTATTGAACTCAGGAATCTACCAAAGTGTTGGATTCAATGGTTACACTGCAAGCGATGTTCTTGGATGGAAAGCAACTTTTGGTAAAATAATTCCTGCTGATTGTACTGCAGGTCATGACGGAGTTCCATCATGCTCAGAATCAAATCAACAATCTGTTGTTGGAAGAGTATGGCAACAAGATTACGAACACCCAATAATGCAAGGTATTGAAGTTGCTCCACCAATGGGAGAAGCTCCAAAATCAATGGTTGTTCTACCAATACAAGCTGATGAAGGCGCAAAAACAATCGCTTACATTAAAGCTGAAAATACTCCAAAATCATACCCAGCAATCTTAGAGAAGAAACACTTCCCAATGGGAACTGTAATATACTTCAACTATGATCCTGGAATGACTCCTGGGATATTAACAAATACAATCAATTATTTGAAATAAAATTAATTGACATGGGTGGGGCTAATGCCCTACTTATGCCCTCTCTAATTCTTTAATTAGTTTTTTTAGAATTCAAAATTAATTTTTTTAAATTCTGTTTTTTCTCTAATTAATTTTTTATTTTTGTTAGACTCACTGACCTTTTCGATTCCTTTATAAAATCATTTTTTTCTTAAATGTCTTAAAGATAATTCACACACTCGGAGGAATCTATCATGGCTGAAAAGAAAGAACCAAAAGTACAGGCAAAACCAAAAGAAGTTAAAGAATTGAAGGAAGTTAAGGTTGCAAAAGAAGCACCTAAAGTGCAAGCTAAAGTTGCAAAAGAAACTCCTGTTGCAAAAACTTCTGCTCCACAAGGAAGTTACGTTTACATTGGAAAGAAAGGGGCAATGGCTTATGTTTTAGCAGTTGTTACTCAATTTGGGATGGGTGCTAATGAAGTTATAATTAAAGCACGCGGAAAATCAATTTCAAGAGCAGTTGATGTTGCTGAAATAATAAAAAACAAGGACAACACAATGAAAGTTGTTTCAATAAATACTGCAACAGAAGAAGTTGTAACACAGGATGGAAGACCATTAAAAGTTTCTTCAATTGAAATTGTTATTGGTAAAAATTAGGTTAAATAATTTTCTTTTGCAGGGCAATTGAGTAGTTGTTTCCTGCAAAAAAAATGTTTTTTATTTAGTTATTGTTTTTTGAATTTTTTTATCAAAAATTTGCTTGTTTTAGTGAGTTTGGAAAGTAAGTTTTTGCTTCCCAAGTGGTTGTCTTTGGATTAGCATACAGGTTTATATATATCATGATACTATCATGATAGTGCATGACTGATCATGATATCTCGCAGTATGATGCAAGTAAGTTGCTAGCTGACTTGAACGCGGTTAAGCGTATATCTCCAGAGTTTAGCGACTTAAGCATCGATGTGCAAGAGGTTATGAAAGAGTCAAGCAATCCAGCGTTCCTAGCGGCTTTATTATTCAAGCTAACAAAAGAACGAGAGCAAACTAATCAAATACTTGCTCGTCTTGAACAAAAATTCGCAAGGATTGAGGAATTATTACTTAAGAACTCCTCTAACTCTAACACAAAGACACAAAGGATCCTATCGGAGCCGGATCAGCACATCATGCAATTAATTGATGAAACTGGTTTTGCTTCTTCACAGGATGTACAAATAAGACTTTCCTATAGAAATACAAACGCTGCGAGCCAGCGTTTAAACAATCTAGTAAGGGAAGGCCACTTGAAAAGTATTCGATCAGGAAAAAAAGTTATATTCATGCGCCCAAACGCACAATCTGCATCAACTACTACTAGCAACTCAACAGCAGATGGTTCGTTTACCCAACCCCAAGCATGATTTGGCAATGTTTTCCTGCAAGAGTGCCAATCAAGTGACCTCCTCCTTTGCCTCTTTATATTTTATTTGAACACTTTATTTTTTATTAAAAAAATGCAATAGAATAAGTATTAAATAGGACTTTTACTTACTACTACTATGATTTCTTTAAATAGAAAATATCTTTTTCTTTTGATAGTGTTCCTGTTTTGTTTTGCGCTTGTTTTTTCGCAGGCTCCAAAAATTGGTTCTAGTGGTTGTGCGGCTTATTGGTATCAGGATAAATGGCATCACAGTTGGCAGGAATGTGCAGCAAAATTTCAATATTGTTACAACTCGTGGCACGTTAAAGTGAATTCAGTTTATGGGGATTGGACTTGTGAATATTGTTGTCAAAAGAGTTGTTCTTCAGGGTACAATAATTGTGATGGTTCTTGGGGTAATGGGTGTGAAACTCATGGGTCTTGTTGCACTCCGGTTTGTAATTCTCCTTACTGCGGTCAGGGAAATGGGTGCGGTGGAAGTTGCAGCACTGCAAGTGTGAGTACAGGTTATTCTAATAGTTGTGATTCAAGAGATGTTTGTTCTAATACTCGGTCTACTTCCCCATATAATAGTTGTGTTGATCCTGCGGGTAAATGCGGGAACGAATCTATTTCTCAGTGTGATGGAACAGATAATGATTGTGATGGAATTTATGATAATGGTTTAGGAATGGAATGTAAAAAAGACACTATTTTAGGCGGAGCAAATTATTGGGGGGGAGATTGTAATTCTTCCTGTAAAATTTGTCAAGGAAATAAAATAACCGCTCTTACTTTTAAGAGCAAAACTAATGGCAATAATGATTCAAACACTTATAATTATTTGGATAAAAGTACTGAGTTTGTTGTGGATCTAAATGCATTGAGTCCAAATAGTTGTGTTGTTAGTTATAATTTTCAATTATTATACAGTGCAAACGGAACTGATTGGAATATTGTTGACAATAATTTAGGAATGGGAATAAATAATTTTAAGGATTCAGCTATTGGAGTTCTTTTTGAAGATTCTATTGAAAATAAAATAAATAAATTTAGTTTTTCTCAACTTGAAAGCACTCCTTTTTCAAATAAATTAAATTTTGCATCTGGAAGTGCGTGTGTGGCAAATTCTGATTGTAATACTTCTCTAAATGAGGTTTGCAGAGATTCAAACAAGTGCTGTGGACTGCCTTATTCTTCAAAGTGTAATGATTCAAACCAAATCGAGATTTATGATTCTTGTGGAGTTGTTGCTAATAGTGCTCTTGCAGTAACGGATTGTAATTTAGTTAGTGGTTGTTTTGTTGATGTTAATAATGGGGATCACAGTTCTTGTTCTCCGTTAAAAACAAATGTGTGCGGTTTAGGATTTAATTCCATTTTTAATTTTGATTCAAATGGGCAGTATTTTTCTAAACATGATTGTAATCAATTAAATGATGAACAATGTATTGATGGAGCTTGCTGTAAAATTACAAAGACTTGCCAGGGTAATAGTGTTAGAACTGTTTCTTCTTGTGGAGGAACGGACGAGATTGTTGCATGTGCGAGCGGAGAAACTTGTGTGGGCGGGTTTTGTTGCGCTGCCACAGGAACTACTTTTTGCAGTGGGGATTTGACTAAGATTCAAACAAGAAATACTTGCGGAATTATTTCTGATGTGCAAATATGTAATCCTCTATTAAATCAAACTTGCAGGGACGGTAATGCTTGTTGTTCGGACACAACTAATTATACTTGCGGGGTGGGATTTGATTCCAATACAAGGTATATGGTTGATTCATGCGGAGTAAAAAGAATTGCTGAAGTTTGTTCAAGCGGAAATGCGTGTGTGAGTGGAAGTTGTTGTCTTCAAAATTTTAATAGAGTTTGCAGCGCGGATAAAAATTATGTGAATGTTTATGATTCGTGCGGAAATTTAACTGTTGAACAATGCGGGGCAGGAAATTCTTGCACTAATGGAACTTGTGGGGCAATATATAATCCCGGAGTAGGGCAGGGCACAAGAAAAGTAGTTACAACTAATCTTTCTCATTCATTTGTATTCAATGCGAGATACTTGCCTGTAGGGTACAAGTATAAAATTGCAGTTCAAGTAGTTGATTCAAAAACTAGAAAGAATGTTAGTGGTGCGGTTTATGGTGACAATAACTGGTTTTATTCTAATATAATTACTGTTCGTAATACTATTCCTTCAGTTCCTGCTGTTAGTTTAACAAGAGTTGGATTTTATGGGGATACAAACCTTGAATGTACAACTAACTCTTCAGTTGATCCTGATGTTTTCCCACTTTACAAAGCCTCTCAAATTTTAAATTATTTTGGTAGAATTTACGAGGATGGAACAGCGACTGGGGCATTTGTTCCTACAGTTCCTCCTACTGGCGGTAAGGTAAAAATTGTTTTGGATAGAGAAAGAGCATTTTGTTGTGATTCTCTTGTTACTGATAACTTGGATTTCAGATTAAATAGTACTTGCAGTTCTGCATTTATTTGTGGTAGTGCACTTGGTCAAAAACCAATTGATGGAAACACAATCCTTGGTAAACCAAATTATGATGGAAGTAGTACTCTTAAGGATTGGAATTTTAAATTAGTTCCTGAAAATCTTCTTCCTTGCGAGTGGAGTTGTAAAGTTGGGTATGTTCATGATGGAAATACTTGTAACTTAACTGGGGTGCTTCCTCCAGATAGTAATGTTTGTTTAGATGGTCAACCTGCGGGAATTGGTCAAGTTGACTCGGGCGTTCTTGCAAGTACTGCTCTTCCTTATCCTTCAAAGAATTGGAGTTATGTTCCTGATAAGAACGCAGTTGATTTGAATGCTTGTCAATGGAGTTGTGCTAGTGGATATGCTAAACCAATTGATAATAATTCTTGTTCCAAAATAGTTTCTGGCGGTTGTTTGGGTAGCGCTCCTTTTGGAGGAGTTTCACAAGGAGTATTAACTGGGAGAACTGATTCACCAGTGTTTAGGGATTGGAATTATGTTTTTGATAAGAATGCAACTGATTTGAATTATTGTGAATGGACTTGTAACAGAGATTATAATAAAAGCGGAAACACTTGTACTTTAATTGAAACTCCTTTCATTCCAACTCTTGCAGATATTTCTTTTAAAGCTGAGTTTTTAGGATTTGAATTTTTGCCAGACGGTACTGTGCAATTGAGTTTTAGTGTTAGTGCTAGTAAGAGAATTCAAAGCTTTTCAGATAATGTTTCTCCAAGTATTGTAAAAATTAATTTCGCAAGTAACGATGCGCCTAAGATTTCATTTGATGGAAGTAGTGGAAAAATATCTATTAATAAAATTCAGTTCAAAAAATCTGATAGTACTATCGTTTCTGGGCACTTGGTAAATTCTTTGGGAGATGTTAAAGAAATTCCTCAACCCTTATTTGCTGTAATGGATAGTAATGTTCTTGGAAATTATACTGCTACTCTAAGTTATGGGGGTAATTTCCTTGGTGTTGATGTTAATGGAACAAAAGAAGTTTCTTTTGCTCTTAAAGAAAGTGAATCAAAAACTATTGCTATTCCTGATTCAAATCCATTGCTTGTAGTACTTGTTCTTCTTTCTGTAATTGCACTAATTGCAACTCGAAGAAAATAAGGGGGTCATTTTTTGAATAAGCTAGTTAAAGAAAATTTATTAAAAAATGCTTTAGTAGTTTTGTTACTTCTTTTGTGTGTTTTTCCAATAAAAAATTTTGTGGAAACTAGTATACTTGCCTCGAATTTAGGTCTTGCGGGAAGTGTTCTTGCTGCCCTCTCGACAATAGCAGTAGTTGCCTGTTTTGGAAATTTTGCATTTACTTACGAGAAGATTAGTAAGAAAAGTAGCTCCCAACGCTTATTGGCGCATTTTACTACAGGGGCATTTATGTTTATTATTGGAATTTCAATGATTTTTACTAGTGTTTTGCTTTCAGTCATAATGGGTTATTTTATTTTAGTCGATTTGACTTTTGTGCTTCTTTATTTTGCAAATGTTGGTTATGATTTTTGGGATTTATTTAAGGCACTTTAATGAAACTAATTGTGTTTAAAGAAATCATTAAATACTTCAATTGAGTTGTTTTTGCATGAACGAGGATTTTACACAAGAGCCAGCAATTCTTGGAAGAGACTTAAAAGATCTTGAAAAATATGGCTCTCAAGGGTGTGCTTATTTAGGAAAAGTAGTAATGTCAAGCGGAGAAAAACCAGTTCTTGGAAGAAAGGTCCTAGTTGATGTTTCTCGTCCTCACTTAATGCTAATTTGTGGAAAACGTGGAGGGGGAAAGTCATACACTCTTGCTGTTTTAATGGAAGAGTTTGCAAGACTTGATCCTGCAGTAAAAAACAGAGTTGCAGCAATTACTATTGATACTGTTGGAATTTTTTGGGGATTAAAATTGCCTGCGGGTAATGCGGGTTCAGTTGAACTTAGTGAATGGGATTTAACTGCGCAAAAAACTGATGTAAAAGTTTTAGTTCCAAAAGGACAATTAGCATTTTACCAAGAAAAAGGACTTCCAATTGATGGGGCTTTTACACTTAAATGTTCAGAGCTTGAAGAAACTGAATGGATGGCTTTATTTCATTTGAGTTGGAGAGATCCTGAAGGAATTTTACTTACTCGTGCTGTTCAAAAAGTAAAAGAAAAAGTTGGAACTTATTATGGAATTGATGATATTATAATGGCAGTTAAAACTGATGAAGAATCTACTCCTGAAGCAAGACAAGGGGTATCAAGTAGACTTGCAATGGTTAAGGGTTGGCAATTAATTGAAAAAGAAGGAACAAAAATTAGTGACCTTGCAACTCCTGGAATGATTACTGTTGTTGATGTTTCTTCATATAGACAAACTGTTGGTGCTGAAGGAGTAAAAGATGTTGTTGTTGCGTTAATTGGAAAAAAGATTTTCGAACAAAGAATGCTTTATAGAAAAGAAGAAGAAATTAAATTAATTAAGGAAAATAAACGTTCTTCCAAGATGCCTCTTGTTTGGTTATTAATTGATGAAGCGCACATGTTTATGCCAAAAGATGAACCAAATATTGCTTTGCCTGTTTTACTTGAATGGGTTAGAGTTGGTCGTCAACCGGGGTTAGGTTTAATTCTTGCAACACAGCGTCCTGAAAAAATTCACCCTGATGCAATTTCTCAATGTGATTTATTTATTTCTCACAGAATGACTTCTCAACCAGATATTGCTGCGGTTGGAGCACTAAGGCCATCATACATGCATTCTGATCTTGATAAGTTGTATGCTGAAATGCCTAAACAAAAAGGATATGCGCTTGTAATTGATGATAATACTGAAAGAGTTTGGATGATTAAAACAAGACCAAGATTTTCTTGGGATTCAAGTGTTACAGCAAGTGCTTTCTTGGTTTAATTATTTTTGTAAACTATTTTTTTTAATAAATCAAATAAATATTTTTTTTAGAAAAAGAAAACTGCGAACAAAGGTGGTTTTTTTGCCCGCAATTTTTAATTAATATTTTCTGTTATCTAATATGTAGTTGGTTTTGCTATTCTGCTTAGTGTTCTAATATTAGCATTTTCTGCTTCTACACTCATTTCTCTTGCAGTTTTTAGAACAATTTTTGCTTTGTCTGTTTCAAGGATTAAATCGTGAAACATTTTTCTTGAAATTAATGCTACAATGAATTCAGGGAATCTTTCTCTTTCAACGATTACTCCTGTATTGTTTTTCATTAATCCCATTTCTATGCTTAACGGAGTTAAGTCAATCATTCCAATGAACTCTGGTCTTACTGCAATGTGGCTTGCATCAAGTTCTTCAGTTGCTTTTTCAAGGAACGAAATTGCTTTTTCAGTATCACTAAAACTGAATGATTTTTTTGTTCTAATTGATTCAATGAAATCAAGTATACTTTCTTTCTCAATGCTTTGTTTAGTCATTGTTTGTCTTAATTCTTCAAAATCCATTTCAATACTTGAGAACAAATTTAGGATTTCTTTGTTTTTTAGTTCGCTAATAATTTGTTCTTTTGTTGCAGGATTTGCTATACTTCTGCTCTTAAGAATACTCATTTCTTGTAGTACTCTTTCAAACCCAACATTAGCTTGCTTAGCTCTTGTCAAGTCATCTCTAACTTTTAACAAGTCTCCTTCTAATTTTGCTAAAGTCATACTTACCACCCATATCAAATTGCAGTCATGCAGACGCCACGATTTGTCCGCTTAACTACCATTCAACCCGTTCTTAATAGGACTTAAGAGCTATATAACCCTTTCGAAGAAAAAAAGTATTTCCTGAATAGGTACTTTTCTTCTATTTGATTTTTGCTGTTTTCCAAAGCATTTTGAAGAAGGATCTGAAAGATTCATTAATTTCTTGACTTTCAATTATTATGGTTAGTGGTTCTTCGCCCCAAACAGCGAGTAATACTTTGTTTGCATAAACGTTTACTGCCAAGGGTACGGATTGTTCCGCGCTAACATATCGAACTTGGGTGTGTGGGTCTTTTTCACGGTCAGATCCAATTGTATCTTTTAAGTGGTTGTCTACAAGAATACTGCATTCAATTCCTTTTGCCGCACGTTGTGCGTGAAAATTTCTAATGAACCTTCTAAACCTGGGCAAGGTGTTATCTGAAAGATTTACTGAGAACACAAAATATTCCTCTCCGCGATTTGTGGATGAAAGGATGTCTCCGAATGCTGTTTTGATTCCGTCCCATCCATTGTAAATGCTAATTAATGCCCTTTTCTTTTTCTTTTGAGTTGCTTGCGAAATAATAGATGTGATGTCTCCGTATTTTTTTAAGAATTCATTTTTTCTTTCTTCAAGTTTTAACTTAAGCATTGTGCTGTCAATTGCGCGGTATTCTTTTCTTTTATTAATTACCACGTAGGATGCAAATCCTTTTTGTACTAACTGATCGAGAACAAAGTATGCCACGGATTTGTTAATCCCGAGTTTTGTTGCAACACTAGCGCCAGTGATTGGGCTATTTGTTAGAAGTACTTCAAATATTTTTCCTTCATTTCCGGTTAAGCCGAATTCTGAAAATAGTTCATTTTTGTCACTCATTTTACTCACTTTAGTCGTACAGTACTGTACTACTTACTCTTAATAATGTCCGGCAAAGCATATAAATCTTAGGGGTGGGTCTATGAAGATTCAAAAAAATGTAATGATTGCAGTGTTAGCAATTTTGGTACTTGTTGTACTTGCTGTTGCAACGCTTAGTGTGCTTGGAGAGCACAAAGAAGATAAAACAGTAATTCATGTAGCGTTCCTTCCTGCGGCGCAAAGCTTACCGCTTTTTGTTGCAGTTGAACAAGGTATGTTTGCGAAAGAAGGACTTAATGTAGTAGTAGATAGAATAGAGTCTCCTAATCAAATAATTGATGCTTTGGTTGCGGGACAAGAAGATGCTGGTGCGCCTAGTGTGGCGTCAGGAATAACTGCAATAGTTGATGCAAAAAATCCAGATACAATTAGGATTTATTCTCTAACTTGCGGTACAGAAAATATTCTAAATGATGAATTAATAGTAACAAAGGATTCAAATATTTCTTCAATAAGTGAATTAAAAGGAAAAAAACTTGCGCACATTCCTGGAGTTCAATTTCAAACAATGGCAAAAAAAGTTCTTGCCATGAATGGAGTTAATCCAAATGAAGTGACTTTAGTTGAACTTGCAATTCCAAATCAATTAACTAGTCTTGCTTCAGGAGCAGTTGATGCGGTCCTTACTCTTGAACCAACTTCAACACTTGGGGAGTTCAAAGGAGTATCAAAACTCTTAGTAGCTAATCCTTTAGTAAAAAATGTTGCAGATCCTTGGTGTGGAGGGGCAGGAGTAATCACTTCAAGTTTTATGAATGCACATCCAACTGAAGCAAAAGCATTCATCAAAGTAATGGGTGAAGCAATTAAAGAAACTGATTCAAATGTAGCAACAAGAGAATACTTGGTAAAGTATTTGTCTTTGCCTGAGGCTGTTGCAAAGAAAACTCCAACTCCATTAATGGTTTTGAGTTCGGATGCAAATGAATCAGTAATTAGTGCGTACCAAAAGTTCGTGAACGTATTTGTGGATTACAATGTAATCAAAAGTGCGCCGGATGTTAGAACAATTTTAATCAGGAACTAGGCGATAGAGAAATTAAAAAAATAAGTAAAATATTATGGGGGGATAATGTATGGAGGATGCTGAAGTTTGTAATGTTTGCGGAATAGAGACCACTGATTACATCGGTGTCTTCCATGCAAGTGGCCTAAAGCATTATTGTAAATCGTGCTACGCTAAACGTTGAAAACATATTTTTTATATAAAAAAAGAATTGGGGGGGTTGAATATGGTTGAACAAATTGTTTTGAATAAAATTTCAAAATCATATGTGACTAGTCAAGGGCAAAAAAAACTTCCTGTCCTTAACAATCTTTCCATAAAAATCCAAAAAGGAGAATTCGTTTCTATCTTGGGGCCAAATGGTTGTGGTAAATCAACATTGCTAAGAATAATTGCAGGGCTTGATAGTGCAGATTCTGGAAAAGTTTTGTTTCACGGAATTGATCAAAAAAATATGAAAGTTGGTTATTTGCCTCAAAGCAATAACACTTTACTTCCTTGGTTTAATTCAAAAGAAAATATTGCCTTTGCTCTTTCTGATAGTAAATCCAATAATGATTCTATTGCATTAAATAAATTGGCCGATTTTTGGATTAGCGATTATGCTTTGTTTTATCCTTATCAATTATCTGGTGGTTTAAAGCAAATGGTTGGAATAGCCAGAGCTTCAGCAATCTCAGATATTTTATTATTTGACGAACCCTTAACAGGTCTTGATCAATCAAATAGCAAAATAGTTGAAAATGCATTTTTCAAACTTAAGGATGGAAATAATACTGCTGTAATTGTTTCACATGATATTGATACTGCAGTTTTATTTTCAGATAAAATAGTTATTCTCTCAGAAAAGCCTTCATCAATTGTTGCAGTAATTTCTGTTGGGCTAGGGCCAAGACGCACAAGCGAAATGCGTTACTCCGATGCATTTCTTGGGATAAGAAAACAAGTTTATGAAATTCTAACAAGGGGGCAGTGAATATTATGAACACAATAAACAAAAATCACTTGACGAATTTCAATCCATTGCATTACATGGGTGCAGTGTTGCTTGTGCTTCTTTGGGAAATAGTTTCCCTAAGCGGAGTAGTGAATTCATTTTTGTTTCCTAATCCGTTTGCAGTACTCACACGCGGTGTAGAATTATTCTTTTCAAATGAAATGGTAATTGATTTAGTTAGTACTTTGCTAAAGATTGTTATTGCGATAGTATTTGGGGGCATTATTGGTTTTGTTATGGGAATAATTTTAGCTCATTCAACAAAAATTTATGATGCATTCTCTCCTTTGCTTGATTTTTTTAGAAGTATTCCTGCAACAGCTTTGTTTCCGTTGTGCATAATCATTCTTGGTGCGGGGGATTCTACTAGTCTTGCACTTGCTGCGTGGATTTGTGCAATTTACCTTGCGCTTCATGTTGCAAAAGGTTTGAGGAGCACAACGCAAGGGTATTTGCTTGTTGCGAGAAGTTTGCACAAAACCCAGTTTGAAATATTTTTTCAAGTTCGTTTAATGGAAGCGCTTCCTACAATATTTGTTGGATTAAGGGCTGCATCAAGTCTTGCAATTGTAGTAATAATAGTTACTGAAATGTTTGTGGGAACTACTCACGGTCTTGGGAAAGTGCTTATTGATGCAGCGTATTCTTATGATATGGCGAAACTTTACGCCGTAGTTTTGCTTATTGGGTTAATTGGTTATTTTTTGAATAAACTAATAATTTTTTTAGAAAAACGAATTGTTCATTGGGAGTCAAAGTAATACTTAGTAGTAGAAAATTTAAAAAAATCGCTAAGAAGTAGTTTTTTGACTTAGTTTTGCGGCTTCTAGCAACTTTTATAAAAGGTCCTTTGGATTAATATTTTATTGACTAGACTTGCACTAAGTGCGAGTTAGAATTATTTGCACGGGTTGGGGAGCGGTCAAACCCACAGGGTTTAGGACCCTGCCGCTTAGTGCGTTCGACGGTTCGATCCCGTCCCCGTGCATCAATTATATTAAGTTTCTAATCGTTTTTATTTTTTTTTTATTAAAGTAGTCTTCTTAACAAAATTAGTGTTCTTATTGCGTTTTGTTTAATGTAACTAATGGAGTGTCGGTGTTTGTTAAGTTCAAGGTGTATGTCATAATCTTCTTGAGTCGCGGATGAAGCTAATTCCATTTCTTTTGCTTCTAAAACAGGCTTATTTCCTGGTAAAACTTTGAATTGTCTTATTTCGTTCCATTCCAAGTGTCTGCTCCAAACATCTTTTGCGCAAAAGAATCTTATTCTTCCAAGTGGATCAAGAATAAATGCAATTTTGTGTGGTTCTGGTTTTATTTGATCTAAAGTGATTTCGCGTTTTAGGGGAATAATTTTTATTGGTATTCCTTTGATTCCTGTTCCAATTAATTCATAGCCTGATTTATTAGCAATTGTTCCTAAGGGGGTTCTTGTGTTAACCCATTCAAGTCCTTTTCTTTTGCTTAGTTCACTCAAATAATTTCTTCTTACTCTTCCTAATCTGGCTTTCACAATGACACTTCTTTCTATTGTCCTTGGAGCGGTCAAGTGATACTTTTGGTTTCTTGCAGCAAGTACTCTTAGTCCTCCTTTACCCGGTTTTGGTTGAGTGGTTGCCATAATAGTATTATTTGTTTACTTGATTAATAATCGTTTTGTGAGGACTAAAAAACATTATATACTTCTTTGGACAACATTCTAGTATGAAAAGTAAGTCAGTTTCTACTTCCAAGCCCTCCTGTAGGGGGAGAGCCCTCTCTTTAGGACAAGGCCTGTCCTGTGCACCTTTTGAGGCGCAGGCATCAGCACAGGGTACTGTTGAGTATTTGGTGATTATTGGGGTTGTTGTTGTTTTGAGTTTAGTTGTTGTTGGATTGATTTCTTCAACAGGTTCTGGTTCTGCGGGTACTATTTCTTCTGCTTCTGGGCAAATTTCTCAGACTAGCGGCGCCATTAGTATTAGTGAGGCAGTAATTGATGTTAATGGGCGAGGATATATTGCTGCGGGAAATAACACTGGCGCAGGTTTGACTATTACAGGAATAAATGTTGATGGTAAAGAAGTAAACACCAGAGATACTGATTGGTCTTCATTTGGAAAAGATGGATTTTTGTTAGATGATTTGGGGAGTGCTTGTAGTTGTGATGGTTTTGTTGGCCAAACAAAAACTTGTGAAATAATTTTTTATGGAACTAGCGAATATGGAATTGATCACAATTACAAAATAAGTACAACAATAACTTGTATTAGTGCGTTAGATTTGGCTGATGAAAATGTGGTAGTTCCAATTGAAGTTCCAATAATTAGACCTCCAATAGTTAGTCTGCTAAGTCCTGTTGATGGGAATATTACTGTGAATGGAATTGTTGAGTTTAACTTTGCTGTTGCAAGTTTAGATGCGAATGTTTTGGATTGTAATTTGAAAATAAATTCTAATCTTGATGCAAATCATATTTTGATTAATTCTCTTCTTCTTTCTGATACAAATTATTCAATTAATTATTCTCTTCCAAGCGAGGGGGATTATAATTGGAATGTAACTTGTTACACTGCAGTTAATTCTGCAAGTGCGGCTTCTGATAGAAATATTTCTTATCACATTCCTATTTCTCCAGTATTATTCTCCGACAATTTTGACTCAGGCACAATTGATTCTAATTGGAATTTATGGAGATTTCAATTTGGACAATCGAGTGGAAGTTTAAATGTAGTCTCAGCATCAAGAGTTGGATTTAATTATGGTCACTGGGGAAATGGAAGAAGTGCAACTATAATGACTCACATTGGAGATACTAATTGGACGAGTTATACTATGGAAGTAGATTATGAGAATTTAGCAGTGGGAAGTTTTAACCCACATTGGATTCCTTCTTGTTATAGGGGTTCAACTTTTGCTTTTAGAACAGTGAATGGACAAGAGAGTTGGAATAGTCCTGTGAGCACAGGGTATTCTTTTTCATTACAAACGGCTGATTGCCCTGGATCTTCCACTAAAGGAGAGTGGGGATTTGGAAGAAGTCATGATTATTGGATTGAAGGAACAGGATATGATAATCCTAAACATGGTGTTGGAGTTAGTTTGGCTTCAGGAAATATTGCAGCTTACACTAATACTGGAATAAATCACATTAAGATTGAAGTTGATGGAAACAGAACAAGAGTTACAGTTAATGGGCACGAGACCATGGATTTTAATGACACAGTTTATGGCGCTGGAGAATACCCCTTAGCATATGGTGGAGTAGGAATGAGTTGGGGATGGGAAACAGTTGGAAAAATATATGATATTAATGTCACTCAAAGTAATATAACTGGTTAAGGACTAATAAATTAATTCTACTCTATTTTAGGGACATTTTATAGTTAAGTCAAAGCCTTTACTTACCTTTATTAACCTTTTTTTCCCAATCTATTCAGAAGAAAGTCTGGTGGATTTTCAAAAAGTTCAATTATTTTTATGGGGGATTAAATATGGCTAAAGCAGAAAAATTAGTGTACATGTTTGAAGAAGGAGACAGATCAATGAAAGTACTTCTTGGTGGAAAAGGAGCTAACTTAGCAGAAATGACTAACACTGGATTACCAGTTCCATACGGTTTTACTATTACTACTGATGTTTGTAAAGCTTATTACGCAAACGGAAAAAAACACACTCCTGCTGTTGACGAACAAATGATGACAGCTGTTAAAAAACTTGAAAAGAAAACTGGAAAAAAATTTAATGATACAAAAAACCCTTTATTAGTTTCTGTTAGATCTGGAGCTCCAGCTTCAATGCCAGGAATGATGGACACAATATTAAATTTAGGAATGAACGATGTTGTTGCTGCTACAATGATTAAAGCAACAAAGAACGAAAGATTTGTTCTTGATTCATACAGAAGATTCATCACTATGTTTGCTGATGTTGTAATGGAAGTAGACAGAATGAAATTCGAACACGCAATGGATGAAATAAAACACAAAAACAAAATCAAACTTGATACAGAAATGACAATCCCTATGTTAAAAGAATTAGTTGAAAAGTTTAAAGAAATTTATAAAAAAGAAACAAAAGAAAGTTTCCCTCAAGATCCAATTGAACAATTAAAGAGATCAAGAGACGCTGTATTTAGATCATGGATGAACGATAGAGCTATAGTTTACCGAAGATTAAACAACGTTCCAAGTGATTGGGGTACTGCTGTTAATATTCAAGAAATGGTTTTCGGAAACACTGGGGACGATTCTGGTACTGGAGTTGCTTTTACTAGAAACCCATCAACTGGAGAAAACAAATTCTACGGAGAGTTCTTAATGAACGCACAAGGAGAAGATGTTGTTGCAGGAATTAGAACACCAAAGAAAGTTGAAGAACTTGATAAAGTTCTACCAAAAGTTTACAAAGAATTAGTTGAAATTAGATCTAAACTAGAAAAGCACTACAAGGATATGCAAGATTTCGAATTCACTATCGAACACGAAAAATTGTACATGCTTCAAACTAGAAACGGAAAGAGAACTGCACCAGCTGCTGTAAAAATCGCAGTTGATATGGTTAACGAAAAATTGATTACTAAAGAAGAAGGAGTACTAAGAGTAGATCCAGCTTCACTAGATCAATTACTACACAAACAATTTGATACTAAAGCGCTAAAAGATGCTAAGAATTTAACTACTGGACTTCCAGCTTCACCAGGTGCAGCTGTAGGAAAAGTTGTTTTCACAGCAGAAGAAGCAAAACTTCAAGCAGAAAACGGAGAAAAAGTAATTTTAGTAAGACTAGAAACTTCTCCTGAAGATATTGAAGGAATGCACTCATCAGTTGGAATATTAACTGCAAGAGGGGGAATGACTTCTCACGCTGCGGTTGTTGCAAGAGGAATGGGTAAGTGCTGTGTTGCTGGATGTGACGAATTAACAGTGGATGAAAAAGGAAAGAAATTCACTTGCGGAACAACAGTAGTAAAAGAAGGAGACTACATTTCATTAAACGGATCAACTGGTCACGTAATAATTGGAAAAGTTCCTGTTGTTGAACCAACTTTAAGTGGAGACTTCGCAACTTTAATGAGTTGGGCAGATTCATTTAGAACACTAAAGGTTAGAACAAACGCTGATACACCAAATGATGCAAAGATTGCAAGAGGATTTGGAGCAGAAGGAATCGGACTAGTTAGAACTGAACACATGTTCTTCGAAGCAACAAGAATCAAAGCTGTTAGAGAAATGATTCTAGCAAAAGATCTTGAAGGTAGAAAGAAAGCTTTAGCAAAAATTGAGCCTTACCAACAAGAAGACTTTGAAGGAATCTTTACAGCAATGAATGGATTACCAGTAATAATTAGAATGCTTGATCCTCCATTGCACGAATTCTTGCCAAAAGAAGATCAAGTAAAAGAAATAGAAGAAATTGCAAAAGAGTTAAACACAACTCCTAAAGCAATAGTTGATACAATAGCATCTCTTCACGAATTCAACCCAATGCTTGGATTCAGAGGATGTCGTTTAGCTGTTGTTTATCCAGAAATAATGGAAATGCAAGTAAGAGCAATCTTTAACGCAGCGATGAACGTAACTAAGAAAGGAATTAAAGCAATTCCTGAAATAGAAATCCCAATCGTTGGAAACATTAAGGAATATTCTCCATTAGCTGCATTGACACACAGAGTTGCAAAAGAAACTGGAGCTAAAGGAAAAGTTCACTACACTGTTGGAACAATGATTGAAGTTCCTAGAGCTGCATTAACAGCAGATGTATTAGCAAAAGAAGCTGAGTTCATGTCATTTGGAACAAATGATTTAACTCAAATGACTTGCGGATTCTCAAGAGACGATGCAGGTAAATTCTTAGGCAAATACGTTGAGAAAGGAATTTATGCAAGAGATCCATTCCAATCAATCGACCAAGAAGGTGTTGGACTATTGATGAAGCAAACAGTTGCACTCGCAAGAGGCGTGAATAAAAACATCGATATTGGAATTTGCGGAGAACACGGTGGAGATCCAGCTACTGTTGAATTCTGTCACAGAATCGGAATGAGTAATGTAAGTTGCTCACCATATCGTGTGCCTATTGCTAGATTAGCTGCTGCGCACGCTGCAATCAAAGAAAAGATGGCTGCAAAAGATGCTAAAGGAAAGAAGAAGTAAATTAATTATTAGTTGTAGTGGGGGCTTAGCCCCTGCTACGATTCTATTTTTTTAGTAGTTCTGAAAAAAAGACACTCTTTTTGAGTAGTTTTCTTAAATGTTCTGTTGATGCTTCATCCCACGGAGGTTTTAAGATGCAAAAAATATTTTTAGCTACATTGGCTCTTTGGTTGTTCTTGTATGTTGTGCAAGTTCTTTTTTAGAGTCTGAACAAAACAAGGTCTAAAAGTGGAAGGGCGAAAGCCCTTTGCTTTTAATGTTTTTTTGAACCAAAAGGTTCATATAGAAAAATTATCTATTTTAATTATGGGGTTGTCTTTGCATAGTTTGGTAGATTCAATAAGAATGATTATTTTAGATACCTTATATTTGTTGCCTTTTTTTGGTTCGATGGATGAAAAAACTTTTTATTATCTTAAAAAGTGTGACAAAGCATTTTTGAGAAAGAAAACCTACTCTTTGTCCTCGGGAAAGAATGTTACGGTTTACATTTACCAAGATGACAAAGACTGGTTTGGGGGCCAAAAAACAATTTATGGGTCAATAATAATAAATAAGCGAGTTTTGTCTCGATCAAAAGACGAGTTGGAGTACACTCTATTGCACGAGTTGGGACATTCTGAGACAAATATTTTCCTTAAATTAACTGTAGTGCTGTTATTCTTTTTCTCATTTATCTTTGGGTTATCTTCAATACAGTTATTGGCGGCTATTGTTGTGGGGATTATTCTATTCTTTTTACGATTAAATTTTGAATTTTTATTTATAAGTTTAGTTTGTTTTGCTTTTGCGTTGATTATGTCTGTTTTGCTATTTTTTGTTGCTCAAACCTTCAGTGAAGGGGTTGCGGAGTATAATGCTGTTGCCAATATGTCAAGGAAGAGATATGCTAAAGTAGTTTTAATAGCTAAAAAGAGACTTAATAAGAACTGGAAAAATAAATCTTTTTGGTATCAAGTACATTATGCCCTATCCTACAAAATGCTTTGGTTGGCTCAAATAGTTTACGACATTTTGCATATTGGTAGAAAATAAGGTCAGTTGATTATTTAGTTTTTAATTCATTCGATAAGCATATAAAAAGTTCCGCATTTTGTTTTTGTTATGGATGATAAGAAAAAGGGATGGGTTCGTTTTAAGACATCTCGTGGGTGGGTAACTTTCAAAGCACGAAGGGAGAGGTAAGTAAGATGCCTACTCGATTATTAGATAAAGGGGAAATAGAGACTGCACTTGATTTTGACAAAGAGATTATTGAACCTAAAAAAAAGGGATATTATCTAGAAGTTATTGCAAGACTTGACGCTTATGTCGATTATTTGCTTGACTCTGTGGTAAGTCAAATTTATTCCACTGAGGAATGTGCCGAACTTATTGATTTTCTTGAGTTGTCTCTGAGGCAAGAGTTTGTGTTTTTCTCAGGGATGGTAAAATTAGATTTATTAAAAAGGTCAAGCGTTAAACCAAAGCACTCTAACTTAGTATTTCCTCCAGCAAGTTTAAGGAAAAAGATTAAAAGTTTTAAAGAATTGAGAAATAAAATACTTCACTCTAATATTGGGCATTATAATCTTCTTGACGAAAATGATTATCTTGACGATTCTCGTTTTCAAAGAGATGCTGAAAACAAAGTTTTAGAAACTGTGGATTTGGGTATTCAATGTTATAACGAACTAAAAGATGTTTTGAGAGATAATCAAATTGTTTTGGAAAAATTAAAAAAATAAGGTGAATTAATGCCCGGCGAATTACTTTTAAGCTCTGAACTTCCTGAATTGGTAAAAGTTGTTAATAGAAAAGGGCTCCTTTTGGAAGACAAAGCGGTAAAAGTTTTAGAGGGTGTACATGGTACAGTGTCTCTTAACAGGGGACAGGTTTATTCTGATGAAGATGGTTCGAGAGTGGAAGTAGACATAATTAGTCATGTTTCAAATATGCTCGGGCATTACACTTTTATTATTGAATGTAAAAGAACTGCATATACTTGGCTTTTTCCGATTGTTGCTGAGCGTCCAGCTCATCTTTATATTGCACATATAAAAAAAGACTGGGCCCCTTTGGTTCACACTACTGGGTCTTCTATTAGGGGCACTTATTCTGATGTCGTTATTGAAATTAATGAACAAAAACGGCTCAGCAAATCAAGAGGCCAAGTAAATGTTTCTTATAAAGAGGTTAATGAAAATGTTCGTCAGGTGCTTAAAGAATTGCGTTGTGTTTTAATAGATGTGTTGAAAAAGAAATTTGTTCAGGGAATTTTTGTTCCAATTATTGTTACTAACGCAAAATTAGGCGTGATAGATTATTCTAAAGCAGGTCTTAATTCAGTCGGGGAATTAACTGAGATTGCGCCCATAACTGAGGTGCCCTACATTGCATACGATTTTCCGGAAATTATGGATGTTGGCGGTAAGCCTTTAGCACTCCCTCAGCAAGCAAGAGTTGGTGCACACCTAAAAACAGTTTTTGTTGTAAATATTGAGCATCTTGCAGAATTTATTGACAAAATTCAAGATGAGCTTGATGGGAAAATTCCAAACCTTAAATTAGGGTATACTTGGCCTTAACGCAGTATTTTTTCATATTATATAAATTTTTATTTCTGGTAGAGTGTATACATTATTGAATTTTTATCTATGTGCCCCGAACACTGCCCCCCAGGTATATTTATAGAATAATTGCTATGGGCTGTAATAAATACTTCTTTTGTTTCGGCATAGTTGCCCGAACAATATCCTGGATTATAGTATCCGTCAAGGATTCGTGTGTAGCTTAATTTTGCATTGATGTCTGAATCAGTATTATTTTGAATAATAAATCCTTGATTGTAGCCTTCATAGAAATTGTTAAAGGTGAGCTGAGGTTCAGTGGGGGGTTGTATTTTTTCCGTATTTGTGGGTGGGGTGTTGAGGTCATCTTGCCTGACAATATTAATATCGGAGTGTAGTTGATTAAAAATCTCTTGGTTTGTGTCTCTTTGAAAATCGGAATTGTGTTGTGGTTGCAACAACTGTGTAAAAAATCCGGTAAAATTTCCAAAAAAGACTACAAGGAGTAATCCTCCAAAAATTCCAATTACTGCTAAAAATAAAGGGTCTCTTACAAATGAAAGTGTTGGTTTTTCAGAGGTTTCCATAGATTCTTTTGAAATTCTCTTTCGGATTCTGTCTGGTAGTTCTGTCCCGAGTTTATTAAATAAATTAAATTCTTTGATGAAAACTTTATATTCGTCTGTACTTTTTAGCCCAGCCTCTATTCTTTCAAATAAAGCACTTTCTTGAGGGATGTGGGTGATTAGTTTTTCCATTGACATTCCTGTGCAATGATTTGCATATGCCCTAAGTTGGGGGTAACTTTTGGATAATTCCTGCCCTTTTGTAACTTCGCTAATAAAGCTTTCTTTGAATAGGGGTGAGTTTTTAATGTACCAAAATTCAAATCCTGAAATTAGCTTTTCAGATTCAGGTTTACTTGAAAAATATTGTGTTGCAGAGTCTTTGATTAGTTTCGGAAGGATTATCTGAAAAATGTTGATTTTTTTGATACTTTCAAAGTAAGATATTATTGAAAAGTATAGTTTTTCATCATTATTTTTTATTAGTTCAAGTTCTGCTCCATCAGATAATTCTTTATAGAGCTTTAGAATTTCTTCAACAGAATATGCTGGAAAATTATTAATTTTCAAATAATGACTCTTATTAATAGCTTCTTTTAAAATACGTTCATACGCTTGTTTAAGCGTTTTATATGCTTCTTCATTTTTTGGTTGCATATTGAATCAATGGAAAAAGGGTATTAAAATCTTGTTGCCGGCAAAACACTCTCCAAATGTTTTAAAAGCTTTTGATCCCTCTTATCATCATGAAAGGTAAAATTAAAGTTGTAGAACTTTTTGCCGGTGTTGGTGGATTTCGACTTGGTTTTGAAAGGGCTTCAAAAGATGTGTTTCAAACTATTTGGGCGAATCAATGGGAACCGGGTAAAAGTCATCAGACTCAATATGCTTTCCAATGTTATACTCAAAATTATTTTGGAAAAGATTTTTTTGAAAAATCACTTGACTCGAATCACATTTCAAATAAAGAATCAACTGTTGTTTGTGCTGATATCAATAAAGTAAAAAAAGATGTTCCTAATCACGATTTGTTGGTTGGTGGATTTCCTTGTCAGGATTATTCAGTTGCAACAACTGGTGCGAAAGGAATTGAAGGAAAGAAAGGGGTATTGTGGTGGTCAATAAGAGATATTATTGAAAGCAAAAAACCTAAATTTGTTCTTTTAGAAAATGTTGATCGTTTGATTAAATCTCCTGCAAAACAAAGAGGTCGGGATTTTGGAGTAATTCTAAAGTGCCTTAATGAGTTGGGATACGTTGTTGAGTGGCGAGTAATCAATGCCGCGGAGTACGGGCACCCTCAAAGAAGAAGACGAACATTTATTTTTGCTGCAAATAAAACTACTTCATATGCAAAAAAACTTTCGGGATTATCTCACGTGGATGTAATAAAATCGAAAGGATTTTTTATCAATCAATTTGATATTGAAAAATCCGATTTGTCCATTAGAGAAACTTATGATTTAGGTTCATTTGGGAATTTGAAAGCAGTTTCAGATAAATTTGAAGCGAGTTTCAAAAATTCGGGGTTTATGGATTCCAAAGGGGTTGTTGAAACAATTAAGGTACTTCCAGTTTTATCTAAGCAAAAACCGTTACATGAAATAATAACTGAAACTAAACTTGTCGTTCCTGATAAATTATTCATAAATGGAAGTTTGGAAAAATGGAATTATCTTAAGGGTGCTAAAAAGATTAATCGTAAATCTAAAAGTGGGCATGAATATAGTTATGCCGAGGGGGGAATGGCTTTTCCGGATAATCTTAACTTACCTTCAAGGACAATGCTTACTTCCGAAGCCACTTTGAACCGATCTACTCATGTGGTAATGGATCCAAAAACTAATAAGTTGCGTTTATTGACTCCTGAAGAATGCGAGGCATTAAACGAGTTCCCTCGAGGATGGACTGACTGTGGGATGCCTTTGCGATGGAGATACTTTATGATGGGCAATGCGTTGGTTGTTGGGGTAATAGAAAAACTTGGTAAGACCTTGTTGAAAATTGTTGAATCTGAATAGAATTAACAAATCACACACGAGGATTAGTAATAGCTTTAACGGGGCCAGTAGGGATTTGTTTCTAATTCTCGAGAAATTATTAAATCAACATATGCATTTTTGAGTCTAAACGCCCTTACTTCGGCAGGAGCTTTGCTAAATGGTTGGGTAGTCTTTGATTTCTTGCAAAGAGGGTCTTTGAATTTGCCTCCGTGTTTTGGGCAAATAGTCAAATATTTATGTTGGTCTTGATGAATCTCATGTGCTTTTCCTGCGTTTATCATTTTGATTATTTTCAGATAATCCGGATTTAACTCAGAAATAACTTGTTTATCCATATGCCAGATAAAGGTGTATTTAATTAAATATTCTGAGCGTTTTTTCTCAAAATCGTGAATATAAAATACAAACAAAATAGTTCTATTTTTCTTAAATAGAGATGATTCAGTTAAATCAGTATTTTGACATTCTAACTTATAATTAATTATATTCAAAGAAAGCGGTTCTTTAACAGTAAGCTTAGTTTTTGATTTATTATATTTTAAAGGGCAGGTTTTTAATTCAACTCCGAGTTGGGGAAAATCTGGTTTAGAATCATTGTTTCGTTCTATTTGAAAATACCCTTTCTCAATAACGTATCCAACATAAGCTTTTGATGATACTCTTGGAACAAAATCTTCGTCTTTTATGCTATCTGAAATCTCTGCAAGTGTTTTTCCCTCAAGCCATTTGGCGGCTTTCAAAAGTTCGCTAATAGTCTCTATTTTGGTTGCGTCCGGCATACTTAGTATAAGTTCAAAGTCCTTTATTAATCTGCAGACCGCAGTTCAAAACTCCTAATTCCGCTTATCTTTCTAAATTTTCCCCCTAGTTCAATCTTCTTACTCTTACTCGTGTTGCTCCTCGTGTTTCTTCTAAGTCAAATAACTCAAGGGTAGTAGGAGATTCTTTCCAAGAAATAAAATGTATTTGGGTTGTTCGGCCGAGTTTTAATTGGTTTGACTCAACTCCTGTTTTTAGTAGTGCTTTGAGTCGGGTGAGGATTTGGGTGGCTTGTTTTTGTTGTTCTTTTTGTAGTTTTGTGGGAGCGTTTTGTGTTGTTGGAGAGAATTTTCCTTCTTTGTATGTTAGTTTGTATTCTGTTGTTGGGGGTAGGTTTCGGTGGAGTTTTTCATAAGGTTTTGGGCTTTTTGTGAGACTTATTTCTATTTGGGGGAATTGTATGAATCCTCTTTTGTCCCTTGTAACTTCTCTTTCTTGTCTTATTAGTATTCGTCCTGTCCAAGCGATGTCCTCGCGTTTTCTTGTTGGGTGGAGGATGTATCTAAGTCTTCCTTGGTATCTTTGTATATTTGCATCTTCTTTTGCTTGGGCAAGTCTTTTTTGTATTTCTCTTTCTCCAAGTGAAGCTAGTCGAACTTTTTGATTATCTATTTGTCCAAATAGAGTGGGTCCTGGTATTTCAAATCGGGGCATATAATCATGCATAAAGTAATCATATTTTTTGCCCGCTTCATCAGTTCGAACAAGTAGTCTTGCCTTCCCTCTTGTTTGTGCCATTCTGAATTGCTCTGGTGAAGTTAAAACAATGTGAGGACTTACAAACCATCTTGAGTCAGCGCCAGCAATCTTTCTTAACTTCTTTAATCCAAAGTGCTTATTCGTTCGGTACATACAATTACTCACGCTTTGTGAATATTTAATAATATTGCAAAAGGATTTTGGAAATGATTGCTAGATTAATTTAAGCAAGAATTAATTTATTTCATCCCAATCCATTTCTCATAGTCCTTATGATTTCCAACAAAAATAAGTATTCGTTTTTTCTCTTCTTCAATGAAAAGTATTCTGTATTGTCCTGCTTCTAGCACAAAGTGGGGGGAACCCAATTTTAAGTGTCTGAATTGTTTGTCCTCTTTTAGTTCGTGCATTTTTTTGATTATTCTTTGGTGTTGTTCGCGAGGAACTTTATCCCACCATTTATACCAGTCGTCAGAAGGAATTATTTCAAACAATTACATCAGCTCTTTGAATTCAGGGTATTTTTGTACCATCTGCTTCAAAGTGTATGTTTTTCTTTTGCCGCTTTTTATGTCTGCATAAAGTTTGTCCATTTTTTTTGCTGCGAGTTCGTCTAAATTTAGTCTGCTTTGTCCAAACCAAAAGAGAGCTAATCTAATGGCTTCTGATTGAGTACTCGCATAACCTTTTGCAAGCATTTCTTCAAGTACTTGTTTTGGAACTCCTTTAACGACAACGTTCATACTATTACTCTGAAACGAAGAACTTTTAAATGATTCATTTTGAATCAATAATGAATCATGCTCTTTTTGCACAAAAATACCTCCTTGAAAAGAAACTTATTTTGAGAATTTATAAATATTGGAGTAAGTGTTTTGCCGGTGTTAGTTAGAACTGTAAGTTTAAAATAAGTTAATTTACTTTCACTGCGGCCAATCGTATTCTTTTTTCCATTTCAATCCTTGTTTTTCTAGTACTGGCCTAAGTTTTTTCTTCATTTCGCTAAGTAATGGTTTTAGTTCGGGATAGTCTTTGACTGCTTTGTCTGCGTAGTAGACTTGGTGTATTGCTCCAGCTTCGTTGTTGCCGTATGTTCCTTTTTCTATTATGTGCGCGTGTGCTTCAAGTTTGTCCATTGCTTTTACAAACTTTGCTTCTGGAGTTTTGTTATCTTCATATTCTCTCCAAAGGGAATAAATCTTTTCTCCAAAAGAATACTTTTTTCTTAGTTTATTCATTTCTTCAAGTTCTCCTTTGTCTTTGTCAGTTTCGCTTAGTTTTCCGCTTGCCACTAAGAATGAATCAAAATCTTCTTTTAATGTTTTTTCAGCTAAATCATGGACAAGTGCAATTTCAACAGCGTGGAGTACGTTAATTTTTAGTCCGAGTTCTTCAGCTATTAGAGGAATCATTACGGTTAAGTGCCAGGAGTGTTCGGCAGAAGAATCCTGAATCTTTTTTGGGCAGGAACTATAACGCATTGTGTACTTTAGTTTATTAGTTTCTGTAAAAAAATCAACTAGTTCTTTAAGAGTCATTTAAGTACACTAAAAGAAATACTGCCCTTGTTATTAAAAAGCTAATTTTATGAATTTGTTGCTGAAAAAAATTCGCTTTAGTTTCCTTTTGCTTTTCGCATTCCATTTTCAACAAGTTTTTTTTGTTCGGCAATAATTTCTTCTATCTCGTTTTTGCTTGAACTCTTTTTATCATAAATAAAATACTGTTTCCTAAAAATTTAAACTTATGCAAATGATTATTTGACTTTCATGCATGTCTCCAACTTGGTTTTGTTGCAGTGATTACAATGAATGGTTTTTGAAAGTAACTTTCTCCACGTATTAGTTTATTTGTATTTATGGCTTCTTGACTTGATTAGGACAATAGTATTTAATACAAGTATAACATTAGTTTTATTGGTGGATGAATGAATAAGAATATTGTTTTTATTGGAATAATTTTGTCAGTTTTATTACTTTTTGGTTGTACTCAATCAACTACTGCGACTGGGGGATCAATTTCAGTTACTCCTACAGGGGAAAAGGTTTGGGCAGAGGATGCTTGTGAATATTTTTCTTTAAGCATGGTTAATGGAGTAGTATCAAAGGATGTTATCTATGATACTTATGGATCAAAGTATGTGGATACTACTATGTCTTGTGCGTATATTGAAAATATTGACAAAGGAAAAATTATTGCTTTCTTTATGATGCTTTCTAAAGATTATCCTGCTGACACGGTGAGTATTCAAGCTGATGCTGCAATTAATGAGGGCGGGGAAGAAACTACGGGTGTTGGAGAAAAAGCATGGTTTAAGAAAAGAAGTACTTCTGATGAATCAGCTTCTTTAGGATTTTATGCTAAAGGAGTTCTTGCTTCGGTAAAAGTGAATGATGGGGTAAGTTATGAGGATAATAAAACTAAAGTAGTTCAACTTGCAAATGCGATAATAGCAAAACTTCCTTGATTGTTTATTTTCAATTATTTGAAAAGTTAAACTTTAGTTTAGCATATTTACAACGTGTTTTTTGTATTCTAGTTGTTGTTTTATTGGGTTAAACATTTCAAGAGCTATTTTTTCTCCGAACACAAATGAGGGGAGGGTTTTTAGGTATTCAAATTCTGAGACATTCTTTACTCGGTGTATGTCTTTTCTTTTCTTCCAAGTGTATCCATTTAAGTGGTTGCAAAGGGGTCTTTTCTTGGTCATATTTTTTATAACATACTCAAAGTCGCTTGTCCATCTTTCTTCTCCGGATTTAAAGTGGGATAAGTCAATGCAAAATCCGCCAATCTTGTTAACATCCACAAAACCTGGGATCTCGTTATCAAAGTTCATTTCTAAGAATAATTTTTTGTGATATCCATTCCATTTTGTTAAATACTTAAAACTGTTTTCGTGTATCGTTAAGTATTTCGGGTGGTATTCATTTTCTAAGTAATCAAGTTCCCATTTTTCCATATCGTTTCTAATGTGCACAAGGGGTATTTTTTGTATTTTTGATTTTTTTAGTGCGGAATAGATTTTTGCCCTTTCTTTTAGTGGAACGATTTCTAAAAATAGTCCTGCTTCTTTAATGCCCAGTTTATCAGCTTCTTTTATTTTGGAAATAACTTGTTCAGCACTTCTTCCAGTAAGACCGATGATTATTCTTGAAGAAAGATTTCTAAGTTTAGGCATACAAATGGTTGAGTTTTGTTCTTTTTAACTCTTTTTGTTTTATTCTTTTTTCTCTGCAACTGGTCCTGGTAATAGTATTACTTTTTTCTTTGAAACAAAGTGAGGCATTTTGTTAATTTTTTGTTTTTGTTCTTCTTTAGCTTTTGATTCGCCTAGCGTAGAAAATTCAGTCCCTACTGGTTTTTGGAATATTGGAGTTCTTTGTTTTCTAGCTGGTCCAGGCATATATAATCACTTGAATAATTAGGTTTGTTTGATTTTATTAATTTGATTGATGGTGCAAAATTAGCATTATTTCAAGCAAGTTCTCTTTTCAATATCTTGTGGTGGTGGTTTAATTGCTTAAATTTTTCAACATCCCCAGTGGGAGTGTCAGGATGTAATGATTTAGCGAGTTCTTTGTATTTTTTGTTGATTTCTTCCATGTCTTTGTGTTTTTCATCAAGTCCAAAGAATTCTCTTGCTTCTTTTCTTTCATCGTGTACATCTTCATCTTCTCTAAATTCTGCAATAAATTCTTCTAGTGGCTTTGTTTCTGATAAAACTAATTCTACTTCGTTTTCAATTATTTTTGAGATAATAAAAATATTGTCCACGTACTTTTTTTGAGTAGAGCATTCGTAGTACATTCTAAATCCATTAAAGTACCAAGTAACACTTGCTTTTGCTTCTCTTCCGCAGAATCCATTCAAATCCAAGTCTATTTGGTCTTGGGCAGTTCCTAGTTTTTCTAGGGCTGAAATTAGCCTGTTTTTGTATTGTAATGCTCTTCGGTTAAAGTTGTCCTTTGTTGGGATAAAATTTACCGAATGTCCTTTAATTTTTAGTACTTCCATGTGTATCTAAAATAATACCTAATACACACTCTAATAAAGGTATTTTTTTGGGTTATTTTTGCAAGCCCTCAATTTTGAAAGAGGGGGCAGATTTTTATTCTTGTTTTGGGGTATATTAGTTATGCGTAAAACGATTGGGAAAATAAAGAGTAAGTTTTCTTCGATTAGACACTCAATTAGAAGCAGGGCAGCACTTATGCATGAACAAACAAATAGAGTACTCTTGGAAGCAAAAATTAAGGCGCTTAACCTAAAAAGAGAGAAAATTAACCCTGCAACTTATTCGCAGTATTATTCTCCAAAACCTGCTTTAGTTCCTTATTTTATGATGACTGCTAGGGAAGAACAAATGAGGGGGAGTACTCCTGGTGGATTCAATGATGCTTATGTGCGTTTTAGTGGGGGAAAAGCAATTCACGTGAATCCTAAAGTTCCTCAAATAAGACTTATTCCAAAAGAGGATGTAGCTGACTTTTTTTTAAGTAGACTACTTGAACATGCGGGCACAAGAGAAAAAAGGGCTACCTACGATAAAATCCCAGGTATTAGAAGGGCAGTTATTGAGGATATCAGACATACTTTAATGGGAATTGATTGGGCTGAAAAAACTTACGGGACTAAAGTAACTGTTCCAAAAGATGTGCTTGAGTGGATTGGTAAAGTCGGTTCTGCTTGAATAAATTCTACCTTTTTTTTTGAATTAGGTTTTTGGTTAAGTTTTTAATTCTCTGTGAATGCATAATTTGTAATAAATCAGTGTCACCGAGCGAAGCGAGGGGGCACACGTCAAAGCAAAAGTAAGGCTTTTGCTTGACCCGTGAAACAAAAGTTTCACTTGGTCCTGAAGGGGCGGAAAGTCTTCAAGCAGAGGTGGCAGAGCGGTCAAATGCGGCGGGTTACTAACCCGTTATCCGAAAGGGTACCTGAGTTCGAATCTCGGCCTCTGCGTCCGGCCCTTTCTTTTTGCGAAAAAGAAAGTGCTAGGTTATCCCAAAGAAAAAACTTTGGTGACTTTTTTGTCTAAGTGTGAAGAGAGTAGTTTCACTCAGTTGTTCCTTAAGTAAGCTTCTTATTCTTAAAGTTCTATATTTTGGTACGATATTTATGGGAAGGTTTGTTTGGAGTGAAAAGTACTCTGTTGGGGTTAAGGAGATTGACGAGCAGCATAAATATTTTATTGATTTGTTGGATCGTGCTGATGAATTGCTAAAACAAAAAAATCCTAATAGTGGCGCAGATGATATTGTTAAAGAACTTGAAGCTTATGCCAGAAAGCATTTCGATACTGAAGAAAAGTTTCTCAAATCCATTAATTATAATAAAATATTAGAACACAGTATAGAGCACTTAAAATTGCTCGAAAAAACGAACTTGTTATATGATGGAGTTTTAGTTGGAAAAGTAAAGCTTAGGGATGTTGTTGATTTTTTAGAAGATTGGTTAGATCATCATTTGCTTACTTTTGATAAAGAATATGCGGATTTTATAAAAAAGAAGAATAGTAAAAAAAGGTTTATTATTTTCTAAAATATTTTCCTTGCGTACTTGTTCAATATCTCTGTTTGGGCAATAGAATAAAGTATAGTTACTTTGAGTCCAAGAAACCCAATCAAAATTAAGTGTTCTTGCGTGTATTTTGTTTGTTAGTTTTTTAAAATCTAATTACCCAAGTCTTTATATTAATTAAAGTTCTTGTTTTATAATGGAAAAAATGGTTACTGCTTGGCATCATTTGCCGCTTGTAAGCATTGAAAAATCACTTGGTTCAAGTTCAACAATTGGTTTGTCTATTGAGTCTGCTGAAAAGAAGTTAATTGAATTTGGTCCTAACGAAATCAAAGAAACAAAACAAACTTCTATTGTAGAAGTTTTTTTCAGGCAATTCAAAAGTATTTTAGTTGCCGCCTTATTAGTTGCTATTTTGTTCTCGATTTTTACCGGAGAATATGTTGATGCGGCAGTAATTGGATTTGTTTTACTTGTTAATGCTATTATTGGTGCGTTTCAAGAGTTTAAAGCAGAAAAAGCTCTTGCTGCAATGAAAAAACTCTCCGCAACAAGTGCAAGATTAATTAGGGGGGGAAAACAGTTAGTTATTCCTGCAAAAGAAGTTGTTCCGGGAGATGTTATTCTTCTTGAAGTGGGGGACAAAGTTTCGGCTGATGCAAGAATAATTCACGAATCAAATTTGATGATTGATGAATCCATGCTCACAGGGGAGAGTGTTCCTTCAAAGAAAACTGTAGAAATTTTGCCAGAAAAAACTCTTATTGGTTCAATGAAAAATATGTTATTTAAGGATACAATTGTTACTGGGGGTAAAGCAAAAGCTATTGTTGTTGCAACTGGGCAAAATACTCAAATCGGGCAAATTGCAGGAATGTTATCCGAAACTAAGGATGAGGCTGCGCCTTTGCAAATAAAACTTGATGTTTTTATGAAAAACATTGGAGTATTAGTTATACTGGGAGTAATAATAGTCCTAGTTGCAGGTCAGCTTTTTTTGAATCTAACTTTGGCTCAAACAATAAAACTTTCTATTGCTCAAGCTGTTTCATTTATCCCTGAAGGATTGCCTATTGTTGTTACTGTTGTACTTGCTATCGGAGTAACTAGTATGGCTAAGAGAAATGCAATTGTGAGAAAATTACCTGCTGTTGAAACTTTGGGAAATGTAACTGTTATTTGTACAGATAAAACCGGTACTTTAACGAAAAATGAAATGACTGTTAAACAAATTTATTTTAATGAAGACATTATTGAGGTTACTGGGGATGGTTATTCCACTCAAGGAAATTTCTTGGTTGGGGGAGAAGTTACAAGTGTGCATAAAGAAAAACACTTACTTTCTTTATTTAAAACTGCAGTTTTATGCAATAATGCCGCGCTTGAAAAGAAAGAAGGAGACACTTCAATAATTGGGGATCCAACAGAAGCGGCTTTACTTGTTTTGGCTGAAAAAGCAGGGTACATCAAAGATGAACTTGAAGATTCTTCTCCTCGGGTTGCAGAGTTTGAGTTTGATCAAGAAAAAAAATACATGGTTACGTTCAACAAAGAAGGAAAAGAAATTATTGCTCACGCGAAAGGTGCGCCGGAAAAGTTGTTGGCTTTATGCAAGTATGCTTTTGTTAATGGGAAAAAAGTGGAATTAACCGCAGGAATAAGAAAACAATTCCTTGAAGAGAATAGAAAAATGGCTTCTTCTGCAATGCGAGTTCTTGGTTTGGCAACGAAAAGTGTGAAAGAGGTTTCTCAAAAAGAAATTATGGATTTAACTTTCTTGGGTTTAGTTGGAATGATTGATCCTCCAAGGGAAGAAGTGAAAGCGAGTATAAAAGAATGTAAAGAAGCAGGAATTAGAATAATGATGATTACTGGGGATCATAAAACAACTGCTGAAAGTATTGCAACTTACTTGGGTTTAATGGATAAAAATTCGCTTTCTTTTACTGGGGATCAACTAGATGAAATGAATGACAAAGAACTTTCTATTGCACTTGACCATGCCACTATTTTTGCCCGAACTTCTTCAATGCACAAAATGCGAATCGTTGAAGCATTGCAAAAAAAGGGGCATGTTGTTGCCATGACTGGGGACGGAATCAACGATGCTTTAGCAATAAAAAAAGCAGATGTGGGAATTGCTATGGGAAAAAGCGGAACAGAGGTAACAAAAGAATCAAGTGATTTAATACTAAAGGATGATAACTTTTCCACAATTGCAGTGGCAGTAAAAGAAGGAAGAATATCTTATAACAATATCAAAAAAGTTATTTCGTATTTGATTGGGACTAATTTAAGTGAAGTATTAATTTTATTTTTTATTTTATTTAGCGTACTATTCCGGCCTGAAGCATTGCCATTAGTCTTAATCCCTATTCAAATACTTTGGATTAATCTTGTGACGGATAGTGCTTGCGTAATAACTTTGGGCATGGAAAAAGAAGAGGATTCGGTAATGAAGGAAAAACCCAGAAACCCTAAAGAGCCAATTCTTTCAACAGAAGTAATGAGTTTTATTATTTGGACATCCACAATAATTGCATTTTGGACAATAATTGTATTTTTTGTTGATTTAATGTATTTTTCAAAGGATTTAGTTCATGCAAGAACAATGGCGTTTTCAGTAATAGTTTTATTCCAAATATTCTCTGCATTTAATGCTCGGTCAAAAAAGCCCCTTCTTTATACGGGAATATTATCAAACAAGCCTTTGCTTGTGTCTGGGATAATTTCTTTGCTTTTACTAATAATTGTTGTTCACATACCATTTATGAATGAAGTAATGGGTACAACTCCGTTAAATTCCACTGATTGGTTGGTTGTTGTTGGTGTTTCACTATTGTTGCCACTATTTTTTGAGGCAAAGAAATCTATTCAAGGAATATTGGAAATTAAAAGAAAGAAAATCATCCAATCTAACAGTCTACAGTACGCTGGATAAATCCAAGTAACTATCTTTGTGCATTTTGGTTAAATAAAAAAATAGTACTATCGCATTAGCGATAGTACTTAATTAATTAGTTTCTAGTTCACTCTTTCCAAAAACATTGGGAGCACTATGTCGTTGTTTGTAATATCTTTTGCGACACCAGTTACTCCGCTTACTTCGTTTTTGTTTTCTAAGCATTCTTTCATTTTATCTTTTGGGCAACTTGCAATCAAGTTGATTATATCGTACCCAAATGCTGCAACAAAGTTTGGTTCTTTCCCAAATTTTGCTTTATATTTTGTTTTGAACTCTTCATTGTTTCCAGGGATTGAGAAAGCAAATTCGTTTGTATAGAAAGTCATTTTTGGTGCTTTTGCTTGTGTCTCTGGGTCTGATTGAACGTTTGATACTTCTACTATTGGTATATTGAAATCCATTTCGTTAACTTTCTTTAAAATTGCTAACGATTCGCTTGGAGGAGTTGGTACAAACAATAATGCTTCGGGGTTTGTTGCTTTTGCTTTAGCAAGTATTGTTGAGAAATCTGTTTCGTTAGGAGTGTAGGATTCCATGAAAACAATTTCTTTTCCTTGTTCTGTGCTTAGTTCTTTTATTTTTGCTGCAACTGATTTTGCATATTCGTCATTTCTAAATACTACTGCTATCTTCTTAACATTCATAAGAGGAGTGTTTTCTGATTCAAATGATGGTGTTGCGAAATGATTTGCATCCGTATAATATCTAAATGCGTATTCGTTTGTGATATTGTTTGCTGCACTTTGAGTGATTATCATTACTTTCTTATCTTCTTTTGCAAGTGTTGAAAGTGGAACACTTACTATACTTAATGCACTCACGTATATGTCTGGTTCTTCAAGTTTTAATTTTTGATATGCGCTTATTCCATCCGCCGCTGTTCCTTTACTATCTTCATAGTCTACAGTCAGGTTTGGGTGGTCAAGTAGGGCTAGTTCCATTCCATTACGAACACTTTCTCCCCAAATTGTTGATGGTCCACTAAGAGCAAGTACTGCTCCAATCTTAATGTTCTCCTCATTACTAGCTGTTACTCCAAAGTTACCTGTTGCGTTTGGTGAAATCGCTAAAAAAAGAAGCGATATCACTACTAATGCTATTACTCCTATTACTGTGGTCTTTACATTCATATTCGTGCTCACCAAAGTAACTCCCTTTGGAAGTGGTACTTATGTTATTGTCGTAGGAATATTGCGACACATGCATAAGAATATAAATTACATTCTCCCTAGTAATAATAATATGGAACTAAAGGAAGTGCTCGAAGAATTTGGTCTGTCAAATAAGGAGGCTGAGATTTATTTAATACTACTAAAAACTGGACATGCCACTGCTGCGGAAGTTTCAAAGAAAACAAACATCTTACGTCAAAGCGTTTATGACATTTTGGATAAAATGATGGCGAGGGGAATAATTGCTGAGTCTACAACAGATAACATTAAAGTGTTTCATGCGGTTGAACCAAAAGTCTTGCTCCAAATGATTGAGAATAAGAAAAAACTTTTAGCCGCCGCAATGCCTGAATTTGCAGAACTTGCAATTGGGGCAAAAACTTCTCTTAATGTTAAGACCTTTGTTGGGATGAAGGGAATCAAAAGTATTTGGGATGATATGCTTGTAGTTGGAAAGGATACTTTTTTTGTTATTGATTATGATATTTTTGGGCAATTATTCAAAGAGTTATTTATCCAAAACTTTATTGCAAAAAGAGTGGAGAAAGGATTTTGGCATAATGTTATTTTTACTTCAAAAAGTACTCCTAAAATTTATGATAAATCAGAACCTGAAAGAAAAAGAAATGTGCGTTATTTATTCAATCTTACAACTTTCAAAGCAACTATTTTTATTTATGGGGACAAAATGGGTTTCTTCACTGTCGGGGAACAGCCAGGGGCAATTTTGATTGAAAACAAAGAAGTAGTTGCTTCTATGCGAGCGGTTTACAAAATTCTTTGGGAAGTTAGTACTCCTGCTTAATTAAATTAGACTATTTTTAACATTCACTACCGCTATTTTGTTAATTATAGTTTTAATAAACGCAGATCCAATATTATTCTTTTGGCTGTTTCTACACGTGTTGCAACATGGACTTCTTCTTCAATGTATCTTACAAGTTGAGTTGTTACCTTTGAATGGTGATCTAAAAATTCCTTTGCTCTTTTTTCTGAACCTAATTGGTCTATCGTTAATTGAGTTATATCTTCTTTGATTTGGCGTAAAATTGGGTCTTGGGCCAATTCGTTTAATGTACGCTGATTAGCTATTGTTGTTCGTTGAATAGTTCGGATAAATTGGGCTTTTTGGAGTTTTAAAAATGATTTTCCAAATGAAGGATTTGTTATTTCAAATCGATCCATTGTGGTCGATAGTGCATAGGGGTTAATGTATTCTTGAACTCTTTGTTGGAAGTCCTGTTGTGTTTTAAATTTATTTCCTTGTAGTTCAGCTATTATTTTTTTTGCTAGGAAATCAAGTTTTTTTAGGGGTATCCCGCGTATTGATCTGATTTCTTTGTGGAATCCTTTTGTTAGTTGTGAGTTTTCTAGTTTAATTACTCTTCTTGCAAGGATTGTTAATTCGGGGGCCAGGGCTGTTGTTCTTTCGCCAGAAATAATTCTTTTTAGAATTTCTCTTTCTGATTGTGTTTTTGCGCTTGCTATTAGGAGGGTGAATAACCTCATTTGTGGGTCGTTAGTTTTTTGAGATACTTCAAACGCCAGTCTTCTTTTTCCAATTAATTTAAGCAGGTTTTTTTCTTTTAACTCGGTTTCCATTTTGCTTGATGCTTTCATTAGTGCGCGTCCGCCCATTGCTCCAATTAATCCAATTCCTGGGAGCAAGTTACTTTGACTTGCAGTGTGTGCTTGCTGCAAAAGTAGAGCGCTTCCCCCTGCCCAAATGGCGGTGCCAGCTTTAACTCCTGTTGTGCCTAACTTGTTTCCAGCAGTAATTTGTCTTGAAAGTAGTCTTGGAATAGATGCTCGTTTAGGTTTAAACATACTAATCTAATGCTTTGGGAGTATTAAATTCTTTTTGCTTACTATTTTTGTTCCGGCAAACTCCTCTCCAATTATTTATTAACTATTGCATTAAGTACTTTCTAATCGAGTAAGTCACTGTTTTGTGGTTTTGGTATGAAGGATATTATTGTTCGCGGAGCAAGGGAACACAATTTGAAGAATGTTACAATCTCACTGCCGAGAGATAAATTCATAGTGATAACTGGGCTCTCAGGTTCGGGAAAATCAACTTTGGCTTTTGATACTATTTATGCTGAAGGGCAAAGAAGATATGTGGAATCTTTGAGTGCTTATGCTAGGCAATTTATTGGTTTAATGAACAAACCTGATGTTGATTCAATTGAGGGTTTATCTCCTGCAATTTCAATTGAACAAAAATCTACTTCAAATAATCCGCGGTCCACTGTTGGGACGGTTACTGAGATTTATGATTATTTGAGACTGCTTTATGCAAGGGTTGGGATTCCGCATTGTCCAATTCATCACGTAAAAATTGAATCACAAACTCCACAGCAAATTGCAAAAAGAATTCGCGAGCAACTCCACGGGGACTTGACAATTCTTGCTCCAATTATTAGACAAAAAAAAGGAACGTATGAACAATTAGTTTTGGATTTGGGAAAAGAAGGTTATGCAAAAGTTAGAGTGGATAAGGCAATAATGCGAAGTGATGAAAAAGTTACTCTTTCAAAATATCAAATGCACGATATTGAAGCAGTGGTTGATAGAATTAATGCAAAAGAAAAAACAAGATTAGTTGAATCAGTGGAAAGTGCTCTTAAGCGTGGAAGCGGAATTGTTATTGTTCTTGATTCAAAAGAAAAAGAACACCTGTATTCGAGTGCATTAATGTGTCCTGTTTGTGGAATGAGTTTTGAAGAGCTTCAACCTAGAATGTTTTCATTTAATTCTCCCTTTGGTGCTTGTGAGGAATGTAAAGGATTGGGCGTAAAAATAGAATTTGATAGTGACTTAATTGTTCCTGATAAATCACTAAGTATTATCGATGGGGCTATTGATATCTACGGAAAAATGGATCTCTCTTGGAGGTCACAACAACTTCAGGCAGTTGGAAAAGTTCATGGCTTTGATTTATTTACTCCGATTGAAAAATTTACAAAAAAACAATTTGATGTGTTAATGAATGGAGATTCTACTCCGATTAAGGGGCATTGGGATACGGGAGCTAACATGAATTTTGCTGATGGTTGGGAAGGATTAATCCCTCAATCGGATAGACTTTACAAACAAACCGAATCTGAGTATCGAAGAGAAGAATTGCAAAAGTACATGAAATCAAGAGAGTGCCCAACTTGCCATGGAAAAAGACTAAAGGATAAAGTTTTGGCTGTAACAATAACCAATAAATCTATTGTGGATCTTACTGATCTTTCAGTTACAAAAGCACTTGAGTTCTTTGAAAATATTTCTCTCACGGACAAAGAAAGAGAAATTGCAAAATTAATTTTAAAAGAAATAATTTCAAGATTAAAATTCCTTAATGATGTGGGGTTGGGTTACTTAACTGTTTCAAGACAAGCGGGCACTCTTTCTGGAGGAGAAGCTCAAAGAATTAGACTTGCAACACAAATTGGTTCTAACTTAATGGGAGTACTTTACATTCTTGATGAACCTTCAATTGGACTTCACCAAAGAGATAATAATAAATTAATTGAAACGTTACACAGACTTCGAGATATTGGAAATACTTTGATTGTTGTTGAGCATGACGAGGATACAATTAGAAAAGCAGATTATGTTGTTGATATGGGGCCTGGTGCTGGAATTCATGGTGGGGAAGTAATTGCCGAAGGGACTCCTACTGAAATCGAAAAGAATCCAAAATCAATTACAGGGCAATACTTATCAGGAAAAATGAGTATTCCAATCCCGCTAGTGAGAAGGAAAGGAGAAGGAAGTATTACTTTCAAGGGTTGTAGTGAACACAATCTCAAAAATATTGATGTAGAACTCCCGCTGGGAATATTTGCTTGTTTAACTGGGGTTAGTGGTTCAGGAAAATCTACTTTGTTAGAAGAAATTATTCAAAAAGGATTAATAAAAAAACTAGGCCTCTCAACTGCAAATATTAATCCAGGAAAGCACGAGAGTATTCAAGTTGATGGAAAGATTGACAAAGTTGTTGTAATTGATCAGTCTCCAATTGGCAGAACTCCAAGATCAAATCCAGCCACTTACATTAAAGTATTTGATGAAATACGTGCGCTATTTGCACAAACAAAGGAAGCAAAAATGAGAGGATATGATCAGGGAAGATTTTCTTTTAATTTGCCTGGCGGAAGATGTGAAAAGTGTCAGGGTGATGGAACAATAAAAATTGAAATGAACTTTTTGCCTGATGTTTACGTAGAGTGTGAAGAGTGTAAAGGAAAAAGATACAATGATGAAACACTTACTGTTACGTTTAATGGAAAAAATATTTCTGATGTATTAAACATGAGTGTTGAAGAAGCAACTAAATTATTTGAAGCAATTCCGCATATTAGAACAAAACTTGGGGTACTAAATTCAGTTGGACTAGGATACATAAAACTTGGTCAAAGCGCAACTACTCTTTCTGGGGGAGAAGCACAAAGAATTAAACTTACAAAAGAACTTGCAAAAAGAGGAACAGGTTCAACCCTCTATTTGTTGGACGAACCTACAACAGGACTTCACTTCCACGATATTAAAAAACTCCTTGATGTTTTACAAGTTTTAGTAGACAAAGGAAATACAGTTGTTGTTATTGAACACAACTTGGAAGTAATTAAATGCGCAGATTACTTAATTGATCTTGGCCCTGAAGGGGGAGAGGGCGGAGGAAAAATAATTGCAACAGGAACTCCTGAAAGTATTGCAAAAGTAAAAGAAAGTTATACTGGAAAATTCCTTGCGCCTGTTTTGAAGAAAGGGCACTAGGCGATTCTTGGTCTATTTTTTTCCGCAAATTATTGCTTTTGCAAAAACCATTTTTATGTCATCTCCGTTATCCTGATACTTTAATCTTTTTTTCATAGCTTCTGGAACACTTGCTCGAATAAATTCGTTCCAGCTTTTGAGAGTGTTCTCGTTTCCTCCAAATTCTGTATGTAATCTAACTTTGCTTGTGAAGTTCAAGTATATCTCCTTGAACACCTTGACTTCTTTAAATCCGGATTTTTTCATATATTCTATTCCTTCGTCGAGTCTAAAGAAATACCTGTTTTTTACAAAACTATCAAATCCTGCCAAGCGGTCTTTTTCAGAAATTATTTTGGAAAATAATTCTTGGTCTTCTTTCTTTCTTGCCATTCGATCCCAAATCATTAATGTTCCGCCATTTTTTAGCCAGTTATACGCATTATCCACTGCGCCTTGTTGATCGCATTGAGGTATTTCGTGTAGCCCCATTTTCATTACTGCATGGTCAAGTGAATTTTCCTTGAGTACATTTGAAAACCGCGCATCTGAATGGATTCGATGGATTTTCAATTGTTGTAAATTTGATGGGTGTTCCCAATGCGCTAGTTCCTCATGGGATCTGTCGAGTTGTTCAAGATGGTTATCTAGCAACCATAGTTCAATGCGCTTTTTGTTTTTTTCAGCGTACTTTAATACTTCTCTACTAATTGCTCCATACCCTGACATAAGGTCGCCTATATTGTCCCCATTTTTTATACTCAACCCTTTTACAATTGTATCAAAAAAATCCTGGGGAACATTATGGATTTCTTCATATCTAACATTTCGTATCTTGTATCCGTCCTGAATTGTTTTTGATTTAGCGTTCATTTGAGGCATCACCATATACACTCCTGCAGAGGAGGTATATATCCAAGGTGTGTCTAATAATAGACAACTTTAAAAATAGGGGCCAGCATTAATTTGTCATGGGTGTAGAAAAATTAGTGGAGTTAGGATTAACTAAAGCCGAGGCTTTGGTGTACTATGCTGTGCTGAAACTAAATGATTGCACTGCTAGGGAAATCTCAAAAGAATGTGGATTTCACAGAACAAATATATACGATGTGCTTGAGCAGTTGAGAGAAAAAGGTCTTGTGACAATATTTAAGGAAGGAAAAACTACGCGGTATCATGCATCTGATCCGAATAATTTGTATGCATTCATTAAAGAGAAAGAAGAGTTATTGGGAACTTTTTTGCCGGAACTTCAGGATCTGTTCAAATCTCAAAAGAGCGAAATACTGGTTGAAGTTTACAAAGGCCCTGAGGGAATGAAATCAGCCTGGAGAGAAATGATTCAAGTTGGGAGACCAATTTATGCATATGGGGTTAAAGGGCAGTTAAGAGAAAAATTGCCTCTTTTTGGAGAGAAATGGATAAGAGAAATGAAAAGCAAAAAAATTCCATATTATGGGATTTATACTAAAAAAGGAAATAATCCTGTCTACTTTACTGAACTGCGGTATGTTTCGGAGGAATTTTCTGGTCCAGTTGCTACATTCATTTACGGGAATACTGTGAACATCAATATTTGGGAACCAAATCTGGTTGCGATAGTAATCCGCTCAGAACTAGTTGCTTCCATGTTTAGAAAACACTTTGGGTTACTTTGGAAGATTGCCAAACCTTAAAATAAAAAATTGGTTACGACCACCGGCAAAGCACTCCACAAATGTTTTTATACTCTTTAACTAGCGTTGTTATTAGTGAACTTAATGAATCAAGAAAATGCTTTAGCGGTTTTTGAAGGAAAAAAAATACGAAAAACTTGGCACAAGGAAGAATGGTGGTTTGTGCTTGAAGACATTGTCTTTGCATTAACTGATTCTACTGATGTCAAACAGTATATTAACAGAATGCGTGAAAGAGATGAAGAGCTTAGCAAAGGGTGGGTACAACTTGTACATACCCTTCCGATTGATACTGCTGGGGGCAAACAACAAATGAATTGCGCTAATACTGAAGGTGCATTTAGAATAATCCAATCAATTCCTTCGCCAAAAGCTGAACCTTTCAAATTATGGCTAGCAAAAACAGGGTATGAAAGAATACAAGAAATAGAAAACCCCGAACTAGCCCAAAACAGGGCAAAAGGATACTATGAACTCAAAGGTTATCCAAAAGAGTGGATAGATAAACGACTAAGGGGAATGGCGATAAGGCAAGAGTTAACTGATGAATGGAAAGAAAGAGGAGTAAAACAAGAAACAGATTTTGCTATTTTAACAAACGAAATAACTAAAGCAACATTCGGAAAAACAGTGCAAGAATACAAAGAATTCAAAAGCGTGCCCAAGAAAAACCAGAACTTGCGAGATCACATGAATGATTGGGAATTGATTTTCACAATGGTTGGAGAAAAAGCAACAACCGATATTACGAAAGCAAGAGATGCAAAAGAATTGCCTGAATTAAAAAGTTCAGCGAAAAGAGGGGGAGAAATCGCTCACAATACAAGAAAAGAAATTGAAACCGAAACAGGAAAAAGTACAATAACTAATCAAAACTATTTGCACCTAACAGAAAAGAAAAAATTAGAAAACAAAAAATAGTTTTGAATTCAAATAAATAAAAATGGCTAACTTGCGTCAGCCACTTCTATTATTTTTCCATTTTCTATTTTCTTTATTGTGAATAGAGGATTTTTCAAATCTCCTTTTGAATCGAATTGTATTTTCCCACTTATTCCATTGTATTCTGGCATTGCGTAAAGGTAGTCCTTTTCACATGTTCCGTTAGTTCCGCACTTTGTAATTGCGTTAGCAATTATTTTTAGTGCATCATATGCTTGTGCCGCACCAGGAATGTTTTGAGTGTTTTGTTTGGTTAGTTCGTTAATGAACCATTCATTTTCACTTGCTTTTGGAGCAACAAATATTTTTCCCTCTCCGGCATCTTTTGCAGAGTCCCACAATGCTTGGTCATCCCAAGGTTCTCCCCCAATCATTTGTGTTTCTAAACCAATTTGTTTGGCTTGTTGTACTCCGGTTAATGATTCAGTAGTCATTGCGAGAAAGTAAACCACGTCTACTTTTGAATTCTTAATTTTTGTTAATTGGGTTTTCATATCTATGCTTCCGGTAGAAAATGAATCTTCCAAAATAACTTTTCCTCCAAGGTTTTCAAATGTTTCCTTAAACACTTTTTTTATTCCCATTGGCCAATTTGATTGCCAGTAAAGAATTGCTGCGCTTCTAGCTCCAAGAACATTGTATGCATATTCTGCAGCTATTTTTCCAGAAACACTGTCTGATGGATAGTCTCGGAAAATATAATCTCCTGAATCACTTATTGCAGGGCTTGAAGAACCGTTTGACAAAACAAGCACTTTTGCTTTCTCCGCAATAGGCGCAATTGCAAGAGTTTCTGAGGAACAATTTCCCCCAATAATTGCGCTTACCCTGTCTACTTCAATTAATTTTTGTGCAGCAGTAGTAGCTGCTTCAGAACTACAGTGCGAGTCTTCAAAAATTAATTTTATTTTATTTCCATTGATTCCTCCATTAGAATTAATTTCCTCTTGTGCAAGAAGAAGCGCAGCTTTCCCGCTTTGTCCAAAGTTTGCTGCATTTCCTGTTAATGGCTGTATTACTCCAATTAAGATTTCTTTTTCTGCGGGCAAGGCAAAAAGTCCAGTACTTGAAGAGAAATTAATTGCTACTGCCCCTTCTACTAATACTATTGCTAAAATTATTATTACTCCGATTACTATTTTTTTATTCATAAATCACCACAAGTAACCTTCCCTGTCGGAGGGATATTACCCCGTGGGTGACGTATGTCACTATTTTATAAACAATTACAAAAATCAAGTTTAGTATGAATTCAGATGTTAAGGTTCTTGATTTGAGTATTTTTCACCATGACTGTTTTAGTCAGGTTACAGAAAATTATCCTGGGCTTGTAATGAAACTTGTTTCCATGAAATTCATAAGAAAGAGTATTGGCAAAAATGGATATTTGGCGTTGATTAATGTTACTGGGGAAAGTAAAAAACAAGTGAGTGCTTTTTTCTCAGAATTAAAGAAACATTCCGCAGTAGTTGATGTTGAGTTGCTTAAGAGTCAGGCAAATACTACTCTTGCAATGATTAAAGTTAAAGTTCCTACTTCAAGTTATGATGAAATAATTGCAAGTGGCGCATTATTATTTAAGCCTCCTGAAATGAAAGGGGGGGTTGATGTTCATTCAATTATTACAACTGATTTCAAAAGTCTAAAAGGTGTCCTTAAAGAACTTCATGAAATAGGGGACTTGAAAGTAACAAGAATTGGGGATGTGGCCCCAGAAATGGAAAAAGATTTTTTGACAGAAAAACAAACTGATGCATTACGATTTGCAGTTAATGAAAAATATTATTCTTGGCCAAGAGGGGCAACACTGGATGCACTTGCAAAAAAAAATAGAATGAAAAGAAGAGCTTACCAGGAGCATTTGCGAAAAGCTGAAAGTAAATTACTTCCAGTTTTATTAAGGGATTATTTGGGGACTACTGATTTAGGTAAGGAATAAGGGCATAATTTTTGATTTAAGGATAAGTGAATTGTATGATTTCTCCAAATGAAATTAGTTTCTTGCCCAATTCTCCTGGGTGTTACCTCTTCAAAGATGAGAATGATGTTGTGCTTTATGTTGGAAAAGCCAAGGACCTGAAGAAAAGAGTCTCTAACTATTTTCAAAAAAAAGAACATGATCCAAAAACAGAACTATTAGTAACAAAAATAAAAAAGATTGATTTTGTTTTAGTTTCAACTGAAGTTGAAGCATTATTGCTTGAAAATAATTTAATAAAAAAATATTATCCTCATTTTAATCTTGATTTGAAGGATTCGCGCAGATATGCTTATATTCGAGTAAGCGGGGATGAATTGCCTTGGCTTGAAGTTGCAAGAATTAGGAATGAAAAGGGAGAATACTTTGGCCCGTTTGTGAGTGGGAGTATTAGAAAAGTAATAATGGATACTGTGAGCCGAAACTTTAAAGTTCTCACTCAAAAACCTTCTCCCCAATTAAGAAAATTAATGAATAAAGAGGAGTACAATAAACGAGTGAATCAAGTAAAAAAGATTCTCAAAGGGAATGTGGATGAATTAATAGAAGAACTCGAAAAAAATATGAAAGAAAATTCAGAAAAGAATAATTTTGAATATGCTATTACTCTAAGAAACCAAATCGCTGCGCTTAAAACATTAAAGGAACGTCAGAGAGTGGAGTTTACAAAAACCATTGATGCGCACGTAATTAATTACACCATCTCTGCCGGAGAAGTTCATCTCTTGCTGTTTAATGTTAGAAAAGGGGTTGTCGAAGATAAACAAGAATTTGTTTTTCCTGAAAAAGAGGATTTTTTGGAAGAGTTTTTGGTGCAATTTTATGACGAGTCAAACATTCCTCAAGAAATTATTCTTCCAGTGGAAGTGAATCCAACTATCCAAGAATACTTGACAAAAAAAGTAAGTGAAAAAGAAAAAAGGAAAGTGCAAGTAATCGTTCCAAAGAGTGGAGAAAAGAAAGAACTTCTTGAATTTGTTTCAAAAAACATTACTGCAACTTTTTTTGCAGGAAGTGAGAGAATTACAGAGCTTCAAAAAGCGTTAGGCTTAGAAAAAGTTCCTCACGTTATTGAGTGTTTTGATATCTCTCACTTGAGTGGAACAAATACTGTTGCTTCAATGGTTTCATTTAAAGATGGTTTTCCAAATAAATCGGAGTATAGAAAATTCAAAATTAGGGCAGAAACTAATAATGATGATTTAATGGCTATGCGGGAAGCTGTGGAAAGAAGATATTCGGGATCATTATCAAAAACAATGCGAAATCCGGATCTTATTGTAATTGATGGGGGGCCAACTCAATTAGGGGTTGCAAGTGAAGTGTTGCAACAACTCAAACTTAATATTCCTATTATCTCGCTTGCAAAGCAATTTGAAGAAATTTATCGCCCTGATAGAAAATTTCCAATTAAACTTGATAAGAAACATAAAGGCTTACAAATGCTTCAAGCTATTAGGGATGAAGCGCACAGGTTTGCCAATGCGTATAGAAAAGTTCTAAAGAGAAAAGAAGTTTTTGGAAAATAAAAATCGCCCGGCAAATTGCTCTAGAAAGTTCTTTAAATCTCTTATAGGAAGTACTACTTATGCAAAAAGTTGAAGAGCACAAGTTCAAACTTGTTTCGAGTTTTAAGCCTGCGGGTTCTCAGCCAGAGGCAATTGATTCACTCACTAAAGGAATCAAAACAGGAAAATCTCCCCAAACTCTTTTAGGAGTTACGGGTTCAGGAAAAACTTTTACAATAGCAAATGTAATTCAAAATGTGCAAAAGAAAACTTTAGTTCTTGCGCACAACAAAACTCTTGCAGCTCAATTATACAATGAGTTCAAAGCTTTTTTTCCAAATAATCGAGTGGAATATTTTGTTTCTTTTTATGATTATTACCAACCTGAATCCTATATTCCTTCAACTGATCAATACATTGAGAAGGATTCTCAAATTAATGAATATATTGAAAGAATGCGTCTCTCTGCAACAACTTCTCTGTTATCAAGAAATGATGTTATTGTTATTGCAAGTGTTTCTTGCATTTATGGGTTGGGTAATCCAAAGAACTATTTGGGGATGGGGTTTGAACTTGAAGAGGGAATGAATTTTCCTCGGGTCGAATTAATGTCAAAGTTGCTTGATGCACAGTATGAGAGAAATGATTTAGAATTAATGAGTGGACGATTTAGAGTAAAAGGAAGTATTATTGACATTATCCCAGGGTATGAGCGAAATATTCTAAGGGTAGAACTTGATGGGGATAAAATAGATAGAATTCATATTCTTGATAAACAAACTAATGCACTTCTACAACGCTTGACGCATTATCATTTATTTCCTGCCCGTCACTTTGTTGTTCCTGAAAGCGAAACAATTAGTGCGATGGATTCAATAAAAAAAGAACTTGACAAGAGACTTCCAGAACTGGGTTTAATTGAAGCGCATAGATTAAAACAAAGAACAAATTATGATCTTGAGTTAATGAAAACCCTTGGGTTTTGTAAAGGGATTGAAAATTATTCAAGACATTTTGATAAAAGAGCGGAAGGGGAAAAACCTTATACTTTAATGGATTATTTTGGAGAAGATTTTTTGATTGTAATTGATGAATCTCACCAATCAATTCCACAACTTAATGGAATGTATAATGGAGATAGACAAAGAAAACAAACTCTTGTAGACTATGGATTCAGACTTCCAAGTGCACTTGATAATAGGCCGCTTAAGTTTAGTGAATTTGAAAAGGAGTATTTGAACAAACAAAATGTTGTTTTTGTTAGTGCAACTCCTGATAAATACGAACGCTTGGTTTCAAAGAATTTTGTTGAACAAATCATTAGGCCGACTGGACTTGTAGATCCTGAAGTTACAGTGCGGGGAACAAAAGGGCAAATGGAAGATATGCTAAAAGAAATTGATGAAGTAATAAAGAAAGGAAATAGAGTTTTAGTAACTGCTTTAACAAAAAAACTTGCTGAAGAGTTAGCGGATTTTTTTGCTTCAAAGGGAATTAAGGCAAGATACTTGCATTCTGAAATTAAAACCCTTGATAGAAGTGAAATTATTAGGCAATTTAGAGTAGGAAAGTTTGATGTTTTAGTTGGAATTAATTTACTAAGAGAAGGAATTGATATTCCTGAGCTTGGGCTTGTTGCTATTTTTGATGCTGATAAAGAAGGATTCTTAAGAGACCAGAAGAGTTTGATTCAAATTATTGGGAGGGCTGCGAGAAATTCTACTTCTAAAGTAATTTTATACGCTGATAAAAATACGGATTCAATGCAAAAAGCTATTGCTGAGACAAATAGAAGAAGAACAATTCAATTAGCATATAATAAGAAGAATCACATTACTCCTAAAACAATAATTAAAGCAATTGAAGAGCAGAGCATTATAATTAAGGATACAAAGCATATTCCTAATAAAGAAAAAGAAAGACTTGTTACTCAACTAGAAGTTGAAATGCGTGCTGCTGCAGAAAGACTTGATTTTGAACTGGCAATTGCATTAAGAGACCAAATATCTTCAATGCAAAAAGAGCTTATGCAAAAAAAGAGTCCTTAAAATTGATTAAATAAGTCAATTAATCTAATCCTTATCTTTGGGGAAAGGATTTCAGCCAAGCAAGTGCTTTTTTTTCATCCATGAAAACTTTCATTGGAAAAGGTGGTTTTTTTAATAGTGTTAGGACGTTAAGAATAAGTCTTATCCTCATTGTGGGGAATGAAAAAAGTATCGCAGCCGCAATCGTGAGTGGTTTCATGGTTTTTTCATTAGTAAGCAAATAATTTAATGCAGGGTCTGAAATGGATAATAATTCGCGAATATCAAAGATTACCAGCATAGGAGTATTTTTTGCAAAACAAGTAATCGCCTTCTCGTAACACACAACGTCCATTAAGTCAATTTCTGCGTTTGGTTTCACTTTGACTCTTGCAATTCCTTCTTCAATCCAAACAACAAATCCTTTGGTTTCAGTGTAGTTTATCTTTTTTGCCATGTTTATCTTTGGGATTTAGTCTATTTATATTTAGTGTTTGGGGGTGTTTTAGAGGGCATTAATAATCTTTTTGGAAAATTATTTTCCTATGACTGGAAGAATATTTGCGGGCGTGCCGAAAGCAGTACTAAGCAAAAGACTTTTTACAAAAAGCGCAAGGGCAACTAGGGCGGCAAGAAATAAACCCTGGATAGATCCTTCCAAGTTAGAACTCCTTACTCTTGCAAGAAAAAAGTTTGGGCCGAATGCATCAAAGAGAAAAATCGAGCTTTGGGTTAAATCAATGCTTGAATAATTATTTTTTATTTTTATTAAAGTAACCCATTTCTGTTAATTTGATTAGTGCGAGTTGTTTTACTACGTCCGCTCTTGTGCACCCAATTTTATCTATTAGTTCATCAATAATTTTTACTTGTTCATCAGAAAAATATGGGCTCACTCTGTTTTCTTGTTTCATTTTATCCACCTTTTTGTTTCAAGTCAAAAATTATCTCAACAGTTCTATTGCAGTGCTGTTGCAGCAACTAAATTGATTTTTTCCTTGGAAAGGTTTAAATTACCCTTCAAACCTCCTATCACTAGTCAGCAACTAATCAGCAACTAGTAATTAACCCCTCGTTTTGGGTTTTGAACTAGTCGGATAGTTTTTTTGGAGGTTTTAGAATGGAACAGAAGAAATATTTTTTTACATCAGAGAGTGTGACTGAAGGACACCCTGATAAAATTTGTGATCAAGTTTCAGATGGAGTGCTTGATGAATTACTAAAACAAGATCCTTACTCAAGAGTTGCTGTTGAAACTTTAACTACAACAGGATCAATTCACGTTGCTGGAGAAGTTACTACTAAAGGTTACGTTGACGTGCAAAAAGTTGCAAGAACTGTGCTAAAAGAAATTGGATATACTAATCCTTTATTTGGAATTGATGGGGAAGATGCTGGTGTTTGGGTTTCTTTACATGGTCAATCTCCTGACATTTCTCAAGGAGTTAATGAATCTTCAAACAAAGAACAGGGTGCTGGAGATCAAGGAATGATGTTTGGTTTTGCTTGCAATGAAACTCCTGAATTAATGCCATTACCAATAATGCTTGCGCATAAATTAGCAATGAAACTTGCTGAAGTGAGAAAAAAAGGTATCATAAAAGATCTTGGTCCTGATGGAAAAACTCAAGTTACTATTGAATATGATGATGGTAAACCAAAAAGAATTGAGGCAGTTGTTATTGCACAACAACACTTAGAAATAGTTTCTGAGGCTCAACTAAAGAAAGACATTTTTGAAAAGGTTATCACTCCTGTTTGCGGCAGTATGCTTGACAAGGATACAAAGATTCACATTAATGCAACTGGGAAGTTTGTTATTGGTGGGCCTGAAGGGGACACTGGTGTAACTGGAAGAAAAATAATTGTAGATACTTATGGTGGGATGGGTAGACACGGAGGAGGAGCTTTCTCTGGAAAAGACCCAACTAAAGTTGATAGAAGTGCTGCATATGCTGCAAGGTATATTGCAAAAAATATTGTTGCTGCAGGGCTTGCAACTAAATGTGAAGTTCAATTAGCTTATGCAATCGGAGTTGCTGAACCTACAGGAATATTTGTTGATACGTTTGGGACAAATACAATCTCTGAAGACAAAATAGTTGTTTTAGTGCGAAAGTATTTCCCACTTAAACCAAAAGACATTCTTGATAGATTGAACTTAAGAAGACCAATTTATAGAAAGACTGCTGCTTATGGTCACTTTGGAAGAAATGATCCTGATTTCACTTGGGAAAAAACAGATCTTGCTGATAAACTAAAGGCTGAAGCAAAAGTACTCGCATAGTTGCGAGTACGAAAGTGTTGGCCTAATTAAGCCAATGCTTTTTTTTATTTTAAGCTCTTTATTTTTATTTCGTCCTTTTTGGATTAATCACAATCACTGGGAAGAAAACTCTCTCGCCCTCTTTGTTTGTTTTACTGTAAATGGAGTCTATTGAAATTGCTCTTGGCCCCCCATAGTTGTGCCAAAATTGTCCTTCTCCTGCGTAAGTCATTACGTGAGTATTTTCTCTTCCTTTAATATTTTGTGGGCTATTTGGGTAATATATTCCAATTATTGTTCCGGGCCTAATCACATTCTTTCTTATCAGTCTTAACAATCTTTGTTTGCTTATTTCAATTGCATTCTTTGGTTTTCTGTAACTTACTTCATTTAATGCTGCAAGCTCCCAAGCCGCGCCCCTAGTGTATTGTTTGCCAAAAACCGCGGTTGCAATTCTTGTTGCATACCCTGAACAGTTTCCTCCTTTATTTGGATTGAATAGGAGTCCATTTCTTTTAAGGTGCCCTAACGATTGCGGGTGATATGGTTCAACAAGTGTGAATCGTGCCTTAGTGAGATCTCGATTAGCAAGTCTTCGATTTATGCTTTTTATTCTGGAGTTTACCTCTTCAGTTCGTGTTTTTCCTAATTTGTAGATTGCTTTCTTCAAAATAGATTTTTTTCCTGGCGAGTTCATACTATTCATTACTACTTTGTACTTTTTAAATTATCTCGAAGGGCACTATTTCCTGGACATATTTTTTAATACCACAAAGTTAAAAATTGAAGTTTTCTTTCTTTTATTATGGATTGGCTTTGGCTTGCATTGATTCCTCCGTTTCTTTTTGCGCTTAGTAATAGAATTGACAAATATTTAATTGATGGCTACTTTAAGGGTGAAACTGGGGCATTAATTTTGTTCTCAAGTTTTATTAGTCTTTTGACTCTCCCTGTAATTTATTTAATTCACCCTGCAGTTTTCTCGATTTCTTTATTTTACGCACTTGTAATGATTTTTGTAGGTTTTATTTACATTCTTTACATGTTTCCTTATTTTTGGGCGCTTAAGCTTGATGAGGCCTCAAAAGTTGTTCCAATTTTTCAATCAATTCCGGTGTTTGGAGTAATCTTAAGTTTCTTGATTTTGGGGGAAAGTTTATCAGGGTTGCAATTAGTTGCTGGTGCGTTAATTGTATTTGGTGCGTTTGGACTTTCAACTAATTTTATCTCTAGAAAATTGCACTTTAACAAAAAAGTTTTGGCATATATGTTGTTTGCTTCTTTTTTAATTGCTTTAAGTTATGTGATTCTAAAATATGTTGCTGTTCAAACAGATTTTTTTACTACTCTGTTTTGGGAACAAATAGGATTTTTCCTTTTTGGGCTTTTATTACTTCTAAAAAAGCAATATCGCGAACAGTTTTTTGCGGTTTTCAAAAAGAACTCTGGGAAAGTATTGGGTTTGAATATTTTTAATGAAATAATTAACATCTTAGCTGCATTTCTTTTTTCTTTTGTTACTCTCCTTGCTCCGCTTGGCTTAGTTTCAATTGTGAATGGGTTTCAGCCATTTTTCATTTTATCCATTGGCGTGTTGATTACTTTGTTTGCGCCTTGGTTGGGGAAGGAAAATATTTCTAAGCAATCTATTCTTCAAAAAGCACTTTTTATTGGAATCATGGTAATTGGTGCGATATTATTATCCCAAAGCGGGATTTGAATAGTGTGTGGTTTTTGAATAAATCTTAGTACCAAGTTAGTTTTGATTGTTTTCCTTCAATATTCAAATAGTTTTTTGATTTTGAGATTCTTACTCCGACTTCAAGCAGATCAGTAAATTCTCTTATTCTTTTTTCTTCGCGTACTTGTAGTACTTTTTCAACAGTTTTTGGTCCAAATCCTGGCACGAGTAAGAGTTCTTCTCGTGTTGCAGAGTTAAGGTCAAGTGGAAAGAGTTGTTTGTTCGCAATCGCAATGCTTTCCTTTACATCTTGTGTTCGGGGAAGATTTCCATATTCATTAAGTCCACTTTCAATTGTTTTTTTCGTGAATCCATACACTCGGAACAACCAATCAGTCTCATACAATCTATGTTCGCGTGTTTTGTCTTCAGCTTTTCTTTTCTCAAATGCAGTTCCTTCTACTGGGGAGAAAGCGGAGAAGTAGGTTCTATAGAGTTGAGTTTCTTCGTAGAGTGAGTTCATTCTATCTAAAATGTTTTGATCAGTTTCTTCGTTTGCACCAATAATTATTTGGGTAGTAAATGACTTGAATCGCATATCAGTTCCATTTTCTACTTGGTCATTGTCACAAAACCAACCTGCGTTTTTGTTTTGTTCACGATCAACTTTCCTCTTAATCAAATCAAGCGTATTAATTTTTCTTAATACTCCTTCTTTGTAGTTTTTTGTTGTAGTGATTTCTTCAAAGCCTTGAGTGGTAGTTGATTCAATATTGATTGATAGTCTGTTTGCATAAAGTGCCATTTCTTTAATTAAATAATCCGGTGTGTCAGGGAGTACTTTCATGTGAATGTATCCTTTGTATCCTCTTTCGCGGAGTAAGCGCGTACTTGCAATCATTTTTTCAGTGCTGAGTTCGGGTGTGCCGTGTACTGCGCTGCTAAGAAATAATCCTGTTGTGTATCCATTCTTCCATAAGTATTCAAATGAATCAGCTAGTTCTTTTGGTTCAAGACTGACTTTTTGTTTGCAAGTAGTGTTAACACAATAATTGCAATCATGAACACAGGTATTGTCTTGAAGTACTTTCATTAGTAAGCACTTATTGGGTTTGTTTAGTTCTTCTCTTTTTGAAGTTGGAAGAACTTTTGACATTTTGCCCCACAACTCTTTTTTATCTTGAGTTGTAACCTCTTGCTTCTCATAGAGTTTTGTGTTCCTTAAATTTGATTTATTTGCACTATTCATTACTTTTCTTGTGAATACATTTTCACTTGATTGTGTGCAATTGTAAATAAAATTTTGATACTCATATGGTATTCCATATTCTCTAAAGGATTTTTCTTTTCCTCCCCCGCATGAATCGTAACTAGCAGCCATTCCTAGTTTTTGTAGTTTCTCAAGAATCATGAATTAGTTGTTATTTTTTGGTATTTAAAGAGCAGAGGAAGTGTTTTGCCGGTGCAAAACACAAGCGTTTTGCCAGGGGTAGGTGGGTTTATCCAAAACACAAGCGTTTTGCCGGTAAGGGGTAAAGTCCTGTTTATCTCTTTGCAACATTATCCCAAAGATATTTGAAATATGCTATATAGTTTTCAGCCATTGCTTTATCTTTGATTAGTACTACGAAATAGAATCCTTTTGCTGTCCAAACGTTAATAGTATTATCTCCATAAATTCCGATTACAGTTGGGTTTTTACTAAACTCTTCAGGGAGGAATTTGATTTCTTCATATTCCATTTCTTTAGTTTCTTTTTTAAGCTCATATCGAAGTAAGTTGTGCCAAACAACTTTTTTCTTAAGTCTTTTTTTGTTCCAGTAATTAAACCAAGTGGGCATTTGTTTTGGAATATATCTCCCAGCCCCAATCCAGTATAGCTCGGGATAATTTAGGGAATCTTCCCAAACCGCTTTTAGTCCTTCTTCTCCACGGTAAACTTCTACAGTTGGGGATTCTCTTCGTGCATTAAATTGTTTTATTAGGGGCGGGAGTTCTTTTGAAAGATCTTCTTTTACTTTCTCAAGTTCACTTTCTTTCTCTTCGATATAATGGATTAATTGATTTGGGTGGCTGATGTGAAATTTTCGCTTTCTATTTTCGTTAATGTAAGTTACAAGTCCTCTCTCAATTAATTTGTTTAAGATGTCATATATGTTTCTTCTCTCAATTCCTGTTGATTCATGAATCACATTTAATTGGGAGGCCCCTTTACTTAACAAAACTTCATAAACTTTTATTTCTCCATCAGAGAGTCCAAGCTTTTTTATTATTGAAAAGTCCATACAAAGACTAACTGTCAATCTTTTTATAAATGTGGTGTTGTACCAATACCACATAAGTATATATGCCCGGCGAAAGAAACTTACTACGGTGAGTAAATGAATAAGAATATTGGTTTAGTTATTGGAGTAGTACTTGCAATAGCTGTTTTGGCTGTTGCGGTGAACTTTGGAGCGCAAAGCGGGTTTTTTGGGCTTAGTGCTTCAAAAGAAACTAATGTGGTTAGAGTAGGGTGGATTAATACATTCGCGGAGAGCGCTTATGTTTCTGAGCCTTTAATTAAAACAGATATATTAGAAAAGAATGGACTTGAAGGAAAATTTACTGCATTTTTAACTGGTCCTCCAATGTCTGAGGCAGCGGCAGCAAAAAATTTGGATGTAATGTTAATGGGTTGGGCTCCAACTTCATTCTTATTGGAAAAAGATCCTAGTTGGGAAGTTGTTGGAAAATTCGCTTACTTTGATGATTGCTTATTAGCAAAAACAGGTTCGGGAATTAGTACTGTTGCGGATTTGAAAGGAAAAAAATTTGGTGTTCCTTTTGGTTCTGGGCCATTCATTGTTGTTTATCAGCAATTAGCAAAGAATGGACTTGTTCCAAACAAAGATGTAACTTTGGTTAATATTGGTCCAAATGATTTTGCTTCAGCTTTGAGTTCAAACCAAGTTGATGGGGTTGGGTGGGGAAAAAGTACAATGGTTGCTCTTGAATCTAAAGGTCTAGCGGAAACTATTGTGTGCGAAAAAGATTATGCAATTGTAACAATGTCTAAAGAGTTCATTGCTAAAAATCCTAGTGCTGCAAAAGCATTCATGGATTCAATGAAAGAATCAAGTCTTTACTTTGCACAAAACAAAGACAAAGTATATGCTTGGGTTTCAGAAGATGCAAAAATGAATCTAGATGTGGTAAAAAAAATCTCTTACACAGATCCAAATTTTGATGCAAATACAATTGCTCAAGTGAATTTTGACTTGACTTTAGAGGATATAATTGATTTGCAATCAAGAGTAGATTTTGCAAGAGATCAAAACATACTAAAGAAAGGATATGATTTCAATAGCAAAGTAGATTTGTCAATGGTAAACTAAAATTGGTGAAAAAATGGTTGAAAAGCATTTATTGAAATGGATGGGGGCAGTTTTTGCTGCAATTCTCTTCATTTCAATATGGGCAACTTTTGCAATGCTTTTCAACAGTTTCATTTTTCCAGGGCCATTGGAAGTATTTGAGAGTTTAATTACTTTAATTTTTACAGGGGAAATATTTCCTCATATTTTAGCAACATTAAACAGGGCAATAATTGGATTTTTGTTAGGATTAATTCTAGGAAGTACTCTAGGGTATTTGACTGGGATGAACAAATACATTGATGCAGTGCTTAAGCCAATAATTGAGTTACTTCGTCCAATTCCTCCAATTGCATGGATTCCACTTGCAATATTGTGGTTTGGTATTGGGGATGCTTCTGCATTTTTTATTATTTTTCTTGCAAGTTTCTTTCCAGTATTTACAAGTGTGTATTTTGGAGTTACTTCGCTCCCAATTGTTTGTGAAAGAGTTTCAAAGAACTATTCCCTTACATTTAGTCAGAAATTTGTTCATATAGTATTTCCATTTTCAGTTCCGTATTTGATTAATGGTTGTAAAACTGCAATAGGCTGGGCTTGGATGTGTGTTATTGCTGCGGAAATAATTGCTTCAAGTCAGGGTTTAGGGTATTTCATTGAAATAAATCGTTTTTCATTGAATACTTCTAGTGTAATTTCAGCAATGTTAATCATTGGGGTAATTGGTTTAATTTTACAAAAAGTAATTCAAGTTATTGAAACAAAACTTACTTCTTGGAGGAGTGTTTCGCATGGTGAATGAACTTTGTCTTAATCTTTCAGGAGTTAGTTTTTCTTATCCTTGTGCTCAAAAGGGGGAAACAAAACGTTCTCTTCTTTCAAACATTAATTTGAAAGTTTCTTGCGGAGAAATAATTTCAGTTTGCGGAAAGAACGGATCTGGTAAATCAACTTTGTTAAATTTAGTTGCGGGTTTTAGTGTTCCTACTTCTGGAAAGATAGTTCATCTCGAGTCAAGGGGGGATATTTTTGCAGCAATGGTGTTCCAAGAACTTGGTCTTCTTGAATGGAAGAATGCGTATGAAAATGTTGCTTTGGGGCTTCTTTCAAAAAAAGTAACTGATAAAGAAAAAGAGGAAATTGTTTTGAAGAATTTAGTCCTGCTTGGGGTTCTTGATGATAAAGATAAACTCCCAAAAGAACTTTCGGGGGGATTAAAACAACGCGTTGCGATTGCAAGAGCTTTGGCAGCTAATCCAAAAGTGCTTTTGCTTGATGAACCTTTTAGTGCGCTTGATTGGAATGTAAAAGAAAAACTAATTAAAGATTTAAGAAAAATACTTAAATCCCGAAACATTTCTGCAATTTTTGTCACTCATAATCCTGATGACGCTTTACTTTTTTCAGACAAAGTATTTGCACTTACTAACGGGGAATTGGTTATGGTTTCCTCAAATACGATTAATGATAAAACTTCCGCATTTGTTGAGTCCGAAGCGTTCGCAAAAGAAAGACTAAAAGTAATGAGGTCCATTATTTAATGTGACAATTTCAGCACATTCCTTTGTGTTGTGCCATGAATCCAGTAATGTCAGTAATATATTTTGCAGTATTATTCTCCGAGGATGGAGCATAAATTGGGGCAATTGTTTCTACAGTTGTAATCTTTTCGCTAATGTACTTTCTGTTGATGTAACTAAACCAATCCTCTATTCCTGCTTCCCATGTATTGTATTTGATAAAGTTTCCGCTAGTATCTCTCCTATTTCCAATTGATTTGTTATCTACTGCATAACCATTTTTTCCAAAAGTACTTTCTGCTCTAAAAGTTGCTAATGCATATCCTGCTTCAATGTTGTATTTTTTTGCTTCACTAATAATCTTTTCTCCAAGTCCCATATTTTTTACAGGGGAATCATATTGAACTAAAACTCTTTCAATACATTCTGCAGTGAGTGTTTGTTGATTTGCAATAACACTTGTGCCTGTTCCTGTAGTAGTAATTTGAGTGGTTTGTTGGGTAGTAGTTTGGTTTCCTAAAAGACTCGCGTTAATTGTCTGTAAATAAAATGCAATTGATTTTCCTTGTTCTGGAGAAGCAATTGAAAGGGCACTTACTGAGAATAGGATAAGTACTAATCCAAGTAAAAGGAGTTTTACTTTATTGTTCATAATTAATTAATTCTTCAGGTCTATTTAATCATTGCTAAAGGCTGGTTTTTCTGAGTTAACTCAAAAGCCCCGTTAGAGTTAGCGTTTTAAACCCCAAATTCCTTACTTTTAACATGTTTTCCAAAGAACTTTTCTTGCGAATTAAGTATCCAAAGCTTTGGGTGTTGCTTATTTTAATAGCGATTTCATTTTTACCATTTCTAAATAAAGATCTTTTGCAATGGGCAACTGGCTTAGGGAATACCGCATATATTTTTGTTTTTATTGCCGGGGCATTGTTTCCTTTTGGAATACTTGCTCCTTTTTCAGCTTCATTTATGGTTAATACGTACGTTCCGGATATTTTTGCAGCGGCTTTACTTGCAGGAATTGGGGCTGTAATAGTGGATTTATCCATTTTTAGGTTAATTAGGAGATTATTCAAGAATGATTTTATTCATGTTAAAGATAAACAGTTAATTCAATTGAATGGTTTTTTTTCAAAGAACTGGTTTGGCAGGAAATTAGTTAACTATGCTTCTTTTGCTCTTGCAGGATGGATTGTTGCAGCACCCTTGCCTAATGACACTGGAAAGAAACTTGTTGCCATTATTTCAAAACTGAGCGAACCTGAACTTGTTGCATTAAGTTTTTGTGCAAACACTCTTGCATTTCTTTTCTTTTTGTGGCTCTAAAAGAGAGTTTTTAATTATTGGCAAACATAATTCTATTGGCCAATGATGAAGTAAATCCCTAATGATTTAGTGATTAGTTAATCCAACTCTGAGGCCACTTATTTTTTTTGGAATTAGTTTTCAGTCCTTTCGTAGAAAGGACGTTGGAATCTTCAGTTCTGCCATGGCTGGACATGGCTAAGACAGCTCTGAGGCCACTTATTTTTTTTGGAATTAGTTTTTGTATTGTTCCCTTAAGAATTAGTATTTTGTTTCGTCGCTTGTTTCATCATCAAGTTTCTTTTGTATCATGCTCATTACTATTTTTTCGACATTGGCTACTCTTTCGTTGAGCATTTCAAGTTTTTTGTTTGTTGCTTGTAGTGAGCCTTGTAAGAGGGCATTGTTCTCTTGTAGGTTGGCTACGGATGCGCTTACTACTTCGGGTTCTTCCACGTATTCGAGCGGGGGTTTAGCAAAGCCTTTTTCGTTTGATTTTGTTTTTCTTTCTCTTGAAACTGAAACGAGTATGTTTGCTATAATTAGTGCAACTATTAAAACGAAAAGAAATATCAGTATCATGCGCTTTTCACTTAAACATCTTCTGTGGGGGAAGTATAAAAAATATTCGGTTACTTTACTTTTTCAAAAAGGGCGGTAAAGTTCTTTTCTTGTTGTTTGATTATCTCTTCCACAGGGATTTTCTTAAGTTCTGAAACTTTGTCTGCAATTAAACTTACTTTTGATGGGGCTGCTTTTTCTCCATTAAATCTAATTGGGGAATCAGTTTCAAAGAGTAAGTTTTCAAGTGGGAAAGAAGAAATATTCTTCTGAACTTCAATATTGTATAATACACTTAGTCCTACTGAAACAAAGTATCCTTTTTTTGCAGCTTGTTCCATTAGTTTTTGTGAATCAATAAATGAATGTAGTAAAACTTTTTTAGCGTTTTTCTCTGCGAGTAGTTCAAGTACTTGTTTTTGAGCAAATCTTGAATGAATAATTAGGGGTTTATTGTATTTTATTGCCAAATCAATAAATCTGGAAAAGATTTGAACTTGTTTTTCCAGTTCTTCTTTTTTTTTGGAATACTTAAAATCAAGTCCAACTTCTCCTATTGCAATAGCTTTCTTTATTTCTGCTTCAAAAAAATAAAAGGCTTTGTCCAGTTCCAGTTCGTTTAGTTCAAGTGCATCAAGGGGGTATATTCCAATAGCGGCTTTAATAGAAGGATATTTTTTTGCTAGTTCAAGTGTTCGTTCGTTTGAAAAAAATGAAGTGGCGCAAGAAATCATTTGGAAAACATTTTCTTCTTTTGCTTGGGTAAGTGCGTTTTGTAGTTCTTCGTCAGTTATCAAATCAAGGTGGCAGTGTGCATCGTACAGCATAAAAATCATTTTTTTTATTAATATTAAAGTTTTGAGAAATCATAATTCTTTGGGGAATATTGTTTTGCCCAATCCAGAGCTTCCTCTTCTTCGGTAAATATTTTCAATGGATATTTTACTTTGCTCTCTAAAAGTTCCTTGTTAATCATTCCAATTATCCTGGCAGGGGTTGGGCGTTTTACTAGGAGGGCTGATGCAAGAGTCATTTTTCTTAATCTTGGACTTAAGAGTATTGAAATTGATAAATCTGAAATTGAATCTGCCCCTCTTGTATCTAAAAGTAGTGGGAGGGGTTCAGAGTGTTTTGAGAGTATTACTTTAATTAAATATTTTATTGTTGCGAATGCAGTGAGATTTTTTGTAACTACTATAAAGCGTACTACTTTGTCTGAACCTACCCAAAGATTGATTTCTTTTGTATTGAGCTCTGCCATTTTCTGTACTGTCATCTTTTGTATCCCTTTCTTTACCTTAACCAATGGGGGGAAATGAATAAAAACTGCTTTATTCCATCCTTGGTGGGGTCTAGTGTGGGTTTTGGAGAAGGTAAAGGAATTAGTTCGGGAGTTTGGTTCTTAGTTTTCGTAATAGCCATTGGAGGGTTATTTGTATTTTTTGCTAGAACTGATAATGGGTATTCCATTATTCCTACTATTAGTTCAAGTGGGGCAAATTCGGATAGTAATCTTTCTAATTTTAGAATTGATTTGTTTGATACTAATTCAAAACCTATTGAACCAGTTAAAGTGGACAAAGTCGGAGTATTTTTTTGTCCCAGGGATGCGTGTGCAGAGCAACTAATTCAAAAAATTAATTCAGCTGATAAAAATATTTTCATTGCAATTTATTCATTTACTCATGATGGTATTAGTGATGCTTTAGTTAATGCAAAGAAGAGGGGCATTGAGATTGAAGTTGTGTTTGATTATGATCAGAGTGCTAATGCTTCTAGTGATGATGAGAAATTAATTGATGCGGGGATTAAGGTTTCAAGAAGAAATGGTTCGGGGTATATGCATAGTAAATATACAATTATTGATGGTAATTTTGTTGCAACTGGTTCGTTTAATTATTCTCAAAATGCGGATACACGGAATGATGAGAATTTGGTTTTTATTGAGAGTTATTCTATTGCTGCCGAGTTTAAATCTGATTTTGATCACTTGTGGAGTATTTCAGATAAAGCAAATTAATTTTTTGAAAAGAACTATTTTGTGTGGTTGTTTAAATGAAAGTTTCAAAAGAAGTTTATTCTCCTGCTGAGGATTCTTATTTGCTTGAAGAATGTATTCTAAAAGAAAACTTAAGTGGAAAGAAATGTCTTGACATTGGTACGGGCAGTGGGGTGCAAGGAATTGCAATGCTTAAGTGTGGGGCAAAAGAATTAGTTTCTGTTGACATTAATGCGGTTGCATTAAAGCAATCTAAAAAAAATATTTTGGGGTATATTAAAAATTCAACCAAAGAGAGGACTCAATTTCCTGGACACGTTGGGTCCGTAATAAAATTCAAAAAAAGTAATTTGTTTTCTTCTTTAAAAAAAGATAAATTTGATTTTATTGCATTTAATCCTCCTTATGTTCCTAGTGATGAAATAAAGTGGGTGGATTTGGATGGGGGGGAAAATGGAAGGGAAACGATTGATAAATTTCTTTCCTCTTTTCCTGCGCATTTAAATAAAAATGGAGTTTTATTGCTTTTGGTCTCTTCACTTAATAAACCAAGTGAAATTAAAAAGAAACTTATTGAATTGGGTTTTGGTGTTAAGGTTGTCGGAAGAAGAAAATTGTTTTTTGAAGAATTATTGGTTTTAAGGGTTAAATTATAATTTTTTCTCTTTGATTTCAAGTTTTTAAACGTTTTAGTTCTTTATTTTGTATTATGACAACAAATACTTCTGTGGGATATGGTGTTGCTCAAAAGAAATTTGAGGAAGCTAAAACGCCTGAGGAAAAATTAACAGCTCTTCTTGAAATGCAATCCGAGGCGCCAAAACATAAGGGTGCTGAAAAACTTAGGGCTGATTTGAATAGAAAGGTTTCGGAGTATAGAAATGAACTTGAAAAACAAAAATCTGCGGGTTCTGCTAAGAAAGGCTCTGGCGGGCCTTCAATGTATATTAAGAAGGATGGGATTGGCCAGATTGTTATTGTTGGGTTGCCTAACTCAGGAAAATCTTGGATATTAAATAGACTTGTTGGAAAACATATTACTGATGATACTCCTTATCCATTTGCAACAAAAGAACCTACTCCTGCTATGTTTGATTACGATGGTGCGAGAATTCAATTAGTTGAGATTCCTGCGATAATTGAAGGCTCTGCAGAAGGAAAAGCTCAAGGGAGAGAAATAATGGGGGTAATTAGAAATTCTGATGCGGTTTTATTTACTTTTAATTCAGATGAACACAAAAGAATAATTTTGGATGAAATGAATAAGGCGTACATTTACATTAACAAAACAAAGCCCCCTATTTCAGTTAAGGTTTCTTCTTTTCCAGGAATTGCACTGTCCGGAAAAGAATTTTTAAAATTTCCAGTTGAACAATTAGAACAGTATTTAAAAAATTCAGGTTATACTAATGCGCAAGTAATTATTTCTGGAACAATTAATTCTCTAAGTGAAGTTGCTGAGGCATTGAATGAAAAGATTTGTTATAAGCGTGCAGTTTTTGTTAATCCTTATCAAATAACTGATCATAATTTGGTTGATGTGAAGGATAGGTTGTTTTTGCTTTTGGAAAAAATTTTAGTTTACACAAAAAAACCAGGAAAGGATGCGGATTTGAATGATCCAATGGCGCTTGATAAAGGTGCAACTGTTCTTGATCTTGCTGAAGTATTGCACAAGGATTTTGCAAAGAATTTAAAGTATGCAAAGGTTTGGGGTTCGGCAAAATTCCCTGGGCAGACAGTTGGTCCGGATTTTGTTTTAAAGAATAAGGATATTATTGAAATTTCAGTTTAGAATCTAGTTATTCATTTTGTCTGAATTTGTTTTTGTAATTTACAATTAGTACTTATTTCTTTTCGGCAGTTCCTTTTACTGCTGGTTTAGTATCTTTTTTCATGTAAGTATAAACTCCAATAATTAGAACAATTACTCCAATCAAAATCAAAAATCCATAGTCCGCTTTTTGGAAGTTCATTGAATAACTTTTTTCAAAGTAGTGTGGTACATTTGCATCAAAGTATCCGTATGCTAAAATGAATTTTTGTTCTCCTCGTGCTTCAAGCGGGGCAGCTATGTTGAAGGTTTGATTTATTGTTTGTCCTGCGCTAATAGTTTCTGAAAAGAATGGTTGTGTGTTTTCCTCAAATCCAGTGGGGGCAATTACTTCTGCGCTTACTTTTGTAATTGGGTAACTTGAATTGTTAATTAGTTTGAATGTTGTTACAATAAGGTCTTTTCCATTAACACTCTTTTTTTCCATTGTGGAAGTAATTGTTTGTGGTAAATCCACTGTTTGAACCACAGTAACCGCCGCATTTTTTGGGTTTACTTCAAATCCGTAGTATACGTATATGTTTGCACTTGGGTTTTTTGATGAAATGGATTTGATTTTTATTTTTGCTTCGATTCCTTGTCCTGCTCCAATTGAATCAATGGTTTTGTAAATGCTTGATTTTTCTACTGCGTCTTCAAAGAATTTAATTTGTTCATCCCCTTTGATTGTTAGGATAACATTTTTTGCATTCATATCCGCGTCATTAAATATTTTTATTGTAAGTAATCCAACTTCGTTAGTAGATAGGGAATCTTTGTCCACTGTTGCAGAAATTAAGAGGCTCGCGTGTGCAACAGTAGCAAATAGCGCAAGTATCATTAGGATTGTTAGTAATTTATGCTTCATTGTACTCGTCCTCTTTATTTTTTTTCTTTGCTTTGTATTTCTCAAAAATGAATAATCCTATTAGTAGTATTACTAGTCCTCCGACTATTTTAATTATTAGGTCTTGGTTAATTGGACTTTCTGTTTGTTTTAATCCTTGGCTCATTATACTAGTAACATTTTTTTCTGCCTTTAGTGCGTATTCTTTTGCTTTTGTGTACTCTGAATTGTTGTATCTTTGTTCTGCTCCGTTCCAGTTTACTTTTAGTGCTTCTACGGAATCTTGGTCTTTCCAATAATCTACATTTTCAGTGGATAATACTGCAGTGGCTGCTTTTTGCAGTGTAGTAAAACTTGGGTCTAATTTAGTCATTGTTTCGTTTGTTCCATATAGTTTGATCCATGCGTCGCTTCTTACTTTTCTTGCATCAAGTGTGGTAGCGTATCCCTCTGAGTTTCTTGAAGAATTAAATACTCCTTCAATCATTGTTCGTAATTGGTCTGTTGTGCTAAAGAATGAGTCAAGTTTTCCTGGGTTAGTTCTTGTTCCTTTTGAGATTGCTATTGGTACTTTTGTAAGTAATATTTGGTAGGTTTTTTGCTGGTCTGTAGTTAATTTTGATGGATCAAGTGTGCTTACTCCTTGATTAATTTCAGTGATGGTTGTTTGTAAATCCACAAATTCTTGTTTAAAATCCGCAACTGAAGTAAAAAAGTTTTTGTAATTTGTTTCGTATTTATTTGTTTTATTTGTGTCCGGGCCGGATAAATAACTTTCTTCATAAAGTCTTGAAGTTTCTATTTGTGTTGATAGTGTTTTACTTTTGTCTGAAAGATCTTCAGCAGCATTTTTTGCCAAACCAACTTGTAGTGCGAGTGTTTTTGCTTCTGTAGTTCCAATTCCGTTTAGTATTGTTTGTGTGCTTAAAATATCGTTTGCGAGGCTTGTGAAATCATTACTCAAATCATAAAAAAAGTTTTTAGTGGAATATGAAAATGGCCAGTCTGCAGGAGTAGTATTATTTTTTAGTTCAGTCATTTTAGAATAAGCAATTGTTGTTTTGATTATTTCTCTTATTTCAAGATCAAGTGTTGCTATTTTTGAATCAGAACTTCTAATTGGGATGTAGCAAGTTACAGCATCTCCTGACATTGTTGCAACAACTAAGTATTGGCTTCCTTGGTAGGTTATTGGGTCTTTTGTAGTAGTTGCGCTTTCCCCTGTTAGTAAGTAATTATTTTTTACTGAAACAAGTGCTATTGCTTCATCCGAACTTAGTGCGCTTACAGCCGTGCTTAGTACTAGTAATAGTAATAATAGTAGTGCAAGTTTCTTCAACAAAAATCCCTTATTTAGAAAGGAAAAAGGGGTATTAAATAGTTCCTGTCAAAGCTTTTTTTTGTTTATTTTGCTTCAACTTTGCTTTCTTTGCCTTTAAATTCTATTGCAAGTAAATTGTGCATTGCTTTTAGTTCCGTTTCGATTGGTTTTAGTGATTCAGGGGCAGTTGCACTCTTCATGGAGTCCTTTAAACTTAGATTGTTGTCTTTCTTTGCTTTCCAGCATGCTGAATTAAATTCAATCATTTCCATTCCAATTATTGTGCTTGTGAGTCCTTTTGTAGTAGGGAATTTTGCTTTAATTATTTGTGCGTTAAATAATTGTGAGTAAATGAAGTGTGTCATTGCAGGGTTAATTGGGTAGAGTAGTTCAAGTAATGTTTTGAGTGAATCCCTTAGAGTTTTTACTGCGGCGTTTCGTTGTGCACTAGTGAATTTAATTGTTGGGTCATTATTGTATGCTCTTCTCTTTACTGTTTCAACATAGTGTGAAGCAAATTCGTCTCTAATGAAGTTAATTATGTGAACAACTGGATTGTGGAAATCATATTTTTCATATCCTTCTTGTGCTTCAACAACTAGTTTGTCTACTTCTTGAGTAATCCATTTATCTATTTCCATTAGTTCAACATTTTTTTCTTGTTCGCTAGTGAATTCAAACATTGAAACGAATTTTGAAACATTCCAAAGTTTTTCAAGTAATTTTCCAGCGTTTTCAATTCTTTGCATTGAGCAACGGAAATCATTCTTGTCCAAGTTTCCTTCAACAGCGCACCATGTTCTAAATGGTCCGGATCCATACAGTTCCAAAACTTTGTGCGGATCAATTCCGTTTCCTTTTGATTTACTCATTTTTGTTCCATCTTCAGTAACAATGTGGTGGTGAATCCAAGCATCTTTGAAAATAGTTTTTCCAGTTAGTAAATAATCTTTCAAAAGAGTGTAGTATAACCAAGTTCTAACAATTTCTTTTCCTTGTGGTCTAAGTGAACACTTGTCGTGTGCTTTAAAAAATTCAGGGTGTCTTTCGTATCCTAAGATATAAAGTGGGGAAATTGAGGAATCAAACCAAGTATCAAATACTCTTTCATCTCCAACAAAGTTTTCTTTTCCACTAGCTCCACATTTTTTACAAGTTCCAGTGTATTCTTCTTTCCAAGGTTGTACGTATTTTCCTTTTTCTGCTAAGCAAATAGTTCCACATTTTTTGCAATACCATGCAGGTACTTCAGTTGCGTAAAATCTTCTTCTAGTAATTGGCCAATCAATTGAAACGGAATCAATCCAATCAAGTAATATTTGTCTTGATTGTGGCGCGTAAATATTTACTTCACTGGCAATTCTTCTCATTTCGTCTTTGAATTTTAATTGTTCTAAATAGTATTCTTTCATTTCAATGAACTCAATTGCTGCTCCGCTTCTTTCTCCGATTGGTGTTCGGTGTGCTGCAGTTGGAGTCATGTTTTTTAGTAATCCTTGTGCTTTTAGTCCTTCAATTATTTTTTCTCTCGCTTCTTTGATTCTTAATCCCTTTAAATCTCCCGCATTTTCGTTTAGTGTTCCATCTTTATTGATTGCAACTTTTCCCTCTAATTTTTGTTCCATGAAAAATCGAATGTCTGTTAAATCTCCATAAGCACACATCATCATTATTCCTGTTCCTTTATCGATTTCTGCAACAGGGTGTGATTTGCATGGGACTTCTTTGTTGAAATAGGGGGTGATTAAAGTTTTGCCTTCTAAATGTTGGTATCGTTTATCTTCTGGATTAAATATTACCATTGCGCATGTGCAAACAAGTTCTGGTCTTGTTGTTGCAATAATTACTTGTTCTTCTGTGCCCTTTACTTTGAAAATAATTTCGTGGAAAAATCCTGGTCTGTCTTCGTAAATTATTTCTGAATCAGATACAGTTGTTTGTAATTTTGGATCCCAGTTTACTACTTTGTTTGCTTCGTAAATTAATCCTTTTTCATAAAGTGTAACAAATGTGCTTTGTGTAACTGATCGGTATGCCGGGGAATCAGTTTGGTATATTTCCCCCAATTCCTCTCCTTCGTTCCATGAAGAGAATCCGATTCCGCATTTGAAAAATGAATCAATACTTTCAGCACTAGTTTCATCCAGTAGTTTTCTACAATACTCTACTGCTTGTGCCCTACTAGTTTTAGTAAAATTAACATTGTATTTTTTTTCAGCGCTTATTTCAATTGGTAATCCGTTTTGATCAAGTCCTAGTGGAAATAGTACTTCATGTCCTGTCATTTTTCTATATCTTGCAATAAAATCCATTATTACATAAGTTGAAGCGTGCCCAATGTGTATTGGAGAATTAATGTATGGCGGGGGAGTATCAATTGAGTAAACAGGGAGTTTTGAGTTTTTATCAAACTTGAATGCGTTTTCTTTTCGCCATTCTTCATAAGCAATGAGTTCCATTTCTTTAGTAAATCTTTTTTCTTGTATCAAACAAACACCTTAGACTTGGGTAATCGCCTAAAACGTTCTGTAAAAACAGCGCTTTAGTAAGTTAATTAAGAAATAAAAGACATTTAAAGTTTTGTTTGTGCTTTCCAAAACCTTTTTACTTTGTTTTGCCTGTCTAATTGCTATGGTAATTGTAACTTTTTCAGTTAACTTTTTTGGCAGGGTTCAAGGGATAGGGTTTAGGTTTTTGGCTTTAAGAAAAGCAAATTCTCTTGGATTAACCGGTTGGGTAAAAAATTCTTTTGATTTTAATTGTGTTGAAACTATTTTGCAGGGAGAAAAGGAAAATATTAATGAATTTATTTTTTATTTCAAAGAGAATCCTTCTCACGTGCGAGTGGATAATGTTGTGATGGATGAAATAAAGAATTCAGAAAAATTTATTGATTTTCAAGTGAGATATTAGTTTTAAATAAAATAAAAAGATAACTTAGTGGGGTTACGGGGAATCGAACCCCGTTATAGCGGTCTGGAGCCGCTCGTAATACCACTATACCATAACCCCAGTTGTAATTAATTTACTTCAAACAAGGTTTATATTTCTAGTGAAAGGACTTTTCGAAGAGTTTTTTAAGTGGAAAAGTGCTATTGTGGATATGTTTTTTGATAATTCTAGGGCGCAGGCCCACTTGCGTGGACAGGGTGCGATTGAGTATTTGTTGATTATTGGTGCTGCGATTTTGGTTGTAGCAATTGTTACAATTGCAATCACAAGTGTTTTGAATCAAGGTCAACAGCAAAGTATTTCTGGAATAACTTCTGCGAATAGTTCATTTGATCAACTCAAAGAAACTAGTGGGGCGTATTATAGGGTGAATAATCATTATTACTTGAAATCAGATCCGTTAGTTGTTGAATTGAATTCTGTTTGGAGAATGGACAATGTTGTTGGGGGGAAAGTTGCAGATACAATTGGCGAGAATTCTTTAACTTGCTCTGGTGATTCTTGTCCACTTCCGGTGGTTGGTTTATTTGGTGAGAATGCTTTGCAATTTGATGGACAAAATGATGTTCTTTCTTTAGATACTTATCCCAATAGTATTGAAAGAACTATTTCCGTTTGGTTATCTCCAGGCTTTACTTTAGTTGATTCCGGAGATGGAAAAAATTATGGTTTGTTTATTACTAACGTGGCTAGTGGGAATAATATGGGGGGTGTTTTTTTAAGAAATTATTACCAGGATTTGATATTTTATGTTTGTTCCTTCAACATAGATAATTCGTGTGGCGTTGAAAAGGATATTTTTAATTCAGTTTTGATGGAAAAAGATAAGTGGTATCTTTTAACAGTTGTTTCTTCAAAAAGTAGTAATTTCAAAAGTATTTATTTGAACGGAGTTTCATTAGTTGCTGGGGCATATGGGACTGGAAATGCTACAAGCCCCGGAATAAGATTTGGGGATATTGTGCCTGATGCTGACCCAAACAAAGTAAATTTCAAAGGAAAAATTGGGGAAATTTCTATTTGGAATAAAGCTTTGAGTGCAAGTGATGTTAATGCATTATACAATAATGCTTTAAGTGGAAATTAATTTTAAAAAGTAGTTTTGTTGGTATTTATTTTATCCTCTTTTATCTAATATAGCTTATCATTCCTTTTTTTCTTTCCATTACTTCGCCTTCGTCTTTTAAGAATTCGCAGATTACTTTCATTAGCATTTTTGAAACTTTTAAATTTGTAGAAAGCTCTTCTAAGGATTGAGTGGATTTTTTTGTGAATGCTCCCATTGCTTTGCTAATATAATTTTGTAATAAATCTGTTTGAATTAAGTAATAATTTCCGTCAAAACTTTTTATTCCTTTTAATAACCCTTCTTTAATATCTTTTTCAAATTGAAATGACGCTCTTGCTGCACTTTCTTTTCCTTTAATTATCAAAAACCCATCTTCTTCAAGAGTGTATTTGTCAAATGGTTTCTCAGGGGCATTAATGCTTTCTGATTCTTTCTTTTCAGGGTTATTTTCTGTTGGAAGTTCTTCCTCTTTTACTCTATAAACTCCTTTTTTGTAAGTTTCGTTTAGTTTGAAAACAAAAACAGTTCCTTTCAAAATAAGTTCAAGTAGGGCTTTTTTTTGTTTTTCATTTAAAGTAAGTTCAAACTTTCCTTCAACTAAGTCCCCAAGTTTGCCTTGTTTAATTAAACCAATTACTTGCTGTGCTTCTTCTTCCAAATTTTCTTTTTGGGGAACACTTACACAAACTTGTTGTCCTTCTTTTTCTTTTAAGAGTGATTTGTCAATTAGTAAAAACACTCCTTTGTTGTTTGGAATAAGTTCAAACTCTTTTCCTTCTCCTAAAAGAGAGGTTTCTTCAGAATTAAGAGTAATATTTTTTCCAATAACCTTAGCCATAAATTAAGCACTAAGATAAATAGAGAAAAAGAATATTTAAAGTAGCATACTCAGTTTCGACAATTAGTGAAAGTTGGGAAAAATGCTTTAGGGCAAAGGTATTTATATTCCCGAACAATTAATCTATAATAGTAATAAAGTGATATTCAATGGATAAACGCTGGCGAAACTTGGGGTTACTAGTGCTAGTAGTGCTTATTGTTGCAGGTGCATTTTTTTATTTCAATCAACCTTCTGAGAAAAAACCAGTTCTTACAAGTTTTGAATCTTCTTTAAAGGATGTTTTTTCAAAAAATGGATACACTTTTTCTTCATTAGTAAACGAGGGTTCTGCCGAGGTTGATGTTTCTAAGTTAGATAAACTCCGACAAGGAATTAGTTCTATTGATCTAGTTATAGGGGATGTAAATTCGGCTGCTTTAAAATCTTACTATTTGGGAGTAATTGATTTGAAAAAAGAAGAAAAAATTGTTTTAGCTGATTTAGATAAGTATACTTCCGATGAAAATACTTTGTGCGAAAATATTGATTATTTAGGGGATTTGGATGTTAATATGTCTAGTTTGAGTGCAAAGTATTCTGGATTAAATGCACTAAAAAACAGTTATTTGCAAGGTAACACGTTAATTATTGATTTAAACAGCGAAAGATACGTTGCTTCTGCAGATTTTTATACTCGGTATTATGATTCTGTTTTTGCAGTTTGTGCTTCTTTTGCAGTAAATGAGGTTGTTACAAATGAATAGTAAACTTATTTGTCTTTTTGCTTTTTTGCTTTTCCTAGTTAGTTTTACCTTTGCAGATTATGATTTTGATAATTGTATGAATGTTGATCAAGGAGTTAGATTGAGTTTAATTGAAGAGGCATTAAAGAATAAGGGGAGTCCATTTTATGGGGACGTTGGGACCGGAAAGGACTTTAATGTAGTTTGTTTTGTTTTAGATGAAACTTTTGATTCAACAAACACAGTAGAAACAAAGTTTTTGGATACAATCCAAGAAACTGGACAAGCAGCTACTGTTCTTGCAGATACTGCGGTTGCAATTGATGTATCTAAAGCAGGGGCATCTGGTTTGCCGCTTGGTTCAAAATTTGTTGGGGAACCTGGAAAATTTTTTAAAGGATTAATGGCAACTCCTGATGATGCTTCCAAGTTTGCAACTATTGTTGATCGAATTAAAGATCCAGTTAATGCTATTACTGATTCTGAACGAACATTTTTACAAACTAAAGGAGTTTTCTTTGATGATGCAAGTAGGACAATAAAATCCATGACTTCAAGTAAAAATATTTTAAAATTAGAAAATGCTACTTCGTACAAGGCTTTGTTAAATACTCTTAAAGAATCTGGTGAGTTAAAAGGTCTAAAAGAATCTCGAGGGGCATACAAAATGCTTTCTCAAGTTGCAAATGATGTTAGAAGTTATGTTAATAGTCCTGCTTATAGTGGGGCAGTAGCTAATCCTGCATTAAATGCTGACAAGGTTAGGATGACTGGAGAAATAACTGCTAAATTAGAAAAACTTTACAAAGCTGGAAGTCCACTAGTTACAAAAACTGATTCTGCAGGTAGAACTGTTTACACTGTTCTTGCTGATGGAAAAAAATTACTTTTCACAATTGATGATGTTGCTGGGGCAGGTAAAATGTTGAAAGCAACTGAAGAAGTTGGCGGGTCAATAGTAGAAATTGCGGGTACAGGCGCAAGATATGCAGATAATGCATTTGCAGTTACTGCTGCAGCTAAACCGGGAATTATTAGTCGAGCTTATCAAGCAATAAAAAATACTCGTGTAGTTAAAGGTGCTTCAAAAATATTTAAATTTGGAGGTATTTACTTGGGTATTCCTCATGCAATTGTAAATAATACTGCTATTGGGGTTTTAGCTCTAACAAGTTTGCCCAATGTTTCTCCTCCAAGTTTAATGGTGAAGGATGCAACAAGTGTTGATGGGAAATTAATTGGTGCAAAGTACATTGTTGATCCGCAATTTGAATTGAACGTTAAACGATTTAAAGCTCTGAAAGATTCTTTTGATGGTGCAATAGATGAATCTTATGGGGGAGCTGGTAATCTTGTTTGGGAAACAACCGCATTCTTTGATCCTAGTGAACTTATTTGGTTGGGTGCGGATTATTTGCCTGCTATGAAGGATAATGAACAGAAGTTTTTGGTTCAAAATGGTTGCTCAGTTGCGGTGGCTACAGATTCAGATCCTGCTGCTTTGGCAGAATATTTCAAAAATAAAAAGTGTATTATTTCAGACATTAAAAATGACCGATATAATAATTTCGAGTTGCCTAATGGGACTCACATGTTAATGGTGTTTGCAAGATTTAATCAAGAGTACACTGAAAAAGTAATGACTGGGGAGGGCCCTGCGTTGCCTAATCTTCCTGATTTTGTAAGAAACCTTTATTATAAATCTGGAGATAAATCTGCAGCGATGTCATTTTTGACTTCGGCAGGATTCCCTTCAAATCCTGGTGTGTTTGAAATTTCAGGAGTTAGTTATTCTGGAAATGATACTGTTTGGAGAGGAATAAATGTAGATAAGTGGCTTTACGATAGTGAGTTAAGTAAGATTAATTCAGTTATTAGTATGACTGATTCCAAAGGGATTTCTGTAATTAAAGAAATTAAAAAAGATATTAAAGATGGGAAAAATATTATCTCAGTTGTTTTTGTTGATGGTCAACCAACAAAGAATGAGACCTATTCAGTTAACGTTAATTATGCAGTGCTTAATTCAGCATATCCAAATATTGCAAAGAAGTATTTGTATGTGAATGATGGAACAACAATAGGAATGAGAGTGGTGAGTTAATATGGTTCATATGATTACTAAAAATAGTTTAATTATTTTGGCTTCTTTTGCATTATTTGTTTGTTTGATTGGACTTGTATTTTCCGCAGGGCAAGAAATATCAACAATTGGGGATATGACAAGCGGGAAAGAGCAGTTAAATATTCCTCAAGTAAATCTTAATGTTCTTTCAGGGCAGTCTATTGAGTATTATTTGAAAACTTTAAATGCAAAAATTGTTATTGAATCCACTGGATCAAAGGTGAACATTCTCCAAAGCGGAGTTGCACAAGGCGCTCCTGCCGCAACGGGGTCTGCAGCGCCTAGTGTTGTTGGGGACTTAAAATCATTTACTTTTTTGCCTGTAGAAAATCCTGCGGATGTGAGTTATGATTTGTCAGGGGAAGTAGATAGCAAGGTTGGAATTTCCTTTTTCGTAATAAAAGATAATGATTATTCAAATTATAAAATTACAAAAGTAAATAATCCTGTAGTATTTGAATCAAAGAAAGTTGGAACTAATTTGTATAGGGTTTTAATTTTTGATTCTGCTTCACAGTATATTGCAACTCCAAAAGATTCTACAAGTGCTTTGCCAAATATAAGTCCTTTTTTTGTTGTGACTTCTTCTTCTAAGGATAAAGAATTTAATGAAGGAGATTCATTTACTGTAAAATATGTTGGAACAAACTTTTCCGGAGAATATTCTGCAACTTTGGATAAATCAGATAAATTTATTCAAACTAAAAACACAAATGCAACTGTTTCTGGGACTAATCCTTTTTCAATAACTTTTACTTCTGGGGCAAATAGTAATACTGTGGTTGTTGAACTTCAGGATAATCTTATCGCACAAGACAAAGTTATAGTTAATTCAATTAAATAAAATTATTTTTGTTGAATGTGAATATTGTTTTTGGTGAAAAAAATGGCTGAACCTACTACTGAGCAAGAGAGAATTGCTGCTGCGAATAGAATTGCAAGAAGAATTCCTGGTATTTGGGGTTCTGCAAAACGCGGTGCAATAGTTGGAGTTATTGCGGCAGGTCTGGCTTTAGGTTATAAAGAAAATGTAGTTAATTCTTATTTGCATAGTAAATCCGCGCAAGAAGAAGTTGCAAGAGTGCTAGTTCAGGAAAGAGATTCAAGGAGTATTGCACAAAAATTATTTCGAAAAGGTCAAAAGCCTGCCCAAATTCCTGTTGGAAAACAATGGCGAACAGTTAGGGATTCAAATAATCATTTAGTTTCAATTGGTAAGGATCGTATTTTGGGTGGGGCTCCAGATTATTTAAGTTTAAAACCAACTATTCCTCTAACAAAGCAAGCTATTCCTGTTGGCGCGGCTGGTGCTGTTGCTGGTGCGGCTGTGGGTGTTGCTTTGGGTGTAAGAAAAAGGAAACGACTTGAAAAATTACAAGCTGCTATTTTAGATGGAAGAGTTTCTCCAAGTCAATTAGTGCGGGCAAGAGAGCGAGCGAAAGTTTGGAAACAAAATACTGCTGCTTTTGGAAGAAAAACTGTAACTAAACTTAAGTCTCTTAGACGGAAGTAAACTAATTCATTTAGCTGTTTTAAGCAAAAATAGCCTAAAGTCCCTTCTTTTAGTGAACACGTTAAGTTTAAATACTTCTTCCACAGGAATTACTTAATAGAACTAACTTTGTAATTTATCAAAGTTAACAAAAGTCTGGTTAAGGGGTTAATCAGGGTTTATTATTGAAGATCCAAATTAAGGGGTAAATTAATTATGGTCACAAATTACATTTCGAGTGTTTCAAAGAAAATTTCTTCTTTTGACAAAGAGTACTTGCTCGTGTTAATATTATTCGTAATAGTTATTTTTACTTCCAAAGCATATGCGTTAGATATTAGCGCACCAGAAACAGTAACAGTGTTTGATAAAACTTCTTTTTTAGTTGAAATAAATAACCCTTCGAATAGTGCAGTGAATTTATCAGTAAATGTTTTCGCACCAGTAAAAGTTGAAGTTGTAGTGCCAAACCAAATTGCACCTAATTCAAAAGCAACAGCGCGAGTAACGGTTTATAATAAATTTAGTGATGAGAGAGAAGTTAATGCAACAATTGAAGCAATTACAAATAATGAAACTGTTCAAAAAGAAATTGTTTTAGTATTCAAACCAAAAGCAAATTCTAATTTTTCTCAAGATGCAACAAAAGTTTTGAGTGGTTTATTTTCATTTAGTTTAGGGGGCGGAGAATTAAGTAGTTTTACTTTAACAGATTGGGTTTTGTTTTGGATTTTAGTTATTGTGGCTGCAGTTTTGGTAGTCGCTTTTATTGCAAGAGTAGTAAAGAGGGGGAATTAACATGAAGTTCAATCACGTTTGTTTGTTAGGTGGAATTTTATTACTAATATTGGCAATGACTGTTTTTGCTCATGCAAGTGTAACTACTCTTGATTGTTCAAGTGTTTTTAATTGCAGAGCGGATGATTATTGTGCTTTGCATGGCGGACAAGAAGCATTGCCCGGAATGTATGGTAATTGTGGTCCTGGCGGCAGTGAACCATGCACGTATTCTTTTACTTCTCAATCAAGCGGGGAACACATTTGTTCTGTTCAAGTTGTTTCAACCGGATTTGGTAATGCAAGTGATGCTCCAAACCAAAACCAACCTGATGAAGTAACAACAATTTCAATTAACGGAACAGAAATAGGAACAACTATTGATAGATATGCAAACCCTGGAGATCCAGTTGGAACAGTATTTTGTGGTGCTGATAGACAAACGCTTAGCGGAGTAGTAACTTTACAAGCACAAAACTCAATTAACTTAAATTTCCAAGCAAGCCATGCAATTTCTTCAGTAATAATTGATTGCCAATTAATTGGAAGAGATTGTTCATTAGATAGTGCGCCTTATATTCAAACTATTCAAAATAAAACAATAAAATACACTGAAAATTTCCAATTAGATTTATGGGATTATATAAGCGATGTAGATGATTCTCCAGCAAATACAAACGTTTTAGTTAACGTAAATGGCGCAAGTATTTCTTGCACAGTTGATAATAATAGATTCCTAAAATGTAATGCACAAGCATTGGGGTTATCACACGTTACAATAAGTGCAACTGACGCATGTGATGTAACAACAACAAAAACTTTTGATGTGAACGTAATCAACCAAGCTCCTTACATTAATGTTCCTGATTATGAGAAGAGTTGTGTAAGTGATTTGAATAATTTAATTGATTTAAGAAATTATTCGGGAGATGAAAACGCATCTACGCTTGTTTATTCAATTATTTCAGAATCCAACCAATCATTAGTTGATTGTAATTTAGTGAACAATTATTTTGTTTCTTGCAGAGTAAATTCTTGCAGTGAAAATTATTCAAATATTGTAGTAAGAACTACTGACATATTTGGATTGTATGATGAAGATACATTCAAATTGACTTTCAAAAATTACACTCCTAGTTGGAACGAAATTCCTTCAGTTTGTGTTAATGATTCAAATTCAAGATTGATTAACTTGAACAAGTATGCAAGCGATGTTGAAGACACTAATAAATTAACTTTCTCAATTATCTCTCAATCAAATTCAAATGCAGTTAATTGTTCAATTGATTCAAATTATCTTTCATGTATATTAAGCACAAATCAGCACTTGTCAAATAATTTGACAATACGTGCAACTGATAGAAACGGAAAATATGCGGATGTAACTACAACAATTAGCACTAATTGTTTTGATCAAAACGATAATCCTACAGATACAAACGGAAGAATATACTTCGAGTCAACAAATACTGATGTTTGTTTAGAAACTTGTACAACCTATGGTACTCAAGTAAAATTAATTAACAATTCAGGATCAAGAAAATGTTATAATTTTGAAGCAGAATCTTATCCTTACAATACTTTGGACGTTTCAGTAACTCCGAATGAAGTTTGTGTAAATGATAAAGAAACTGCTTTTCTAACCTTGAACGCAAATACTTGCGGCGCAGATAGAACTAATTATGAAGTAAAGTTATTTGCAGATGATACAAACCTATCACTTAATTATAACTTCCATATTGGAAATTGTTCTAACTTTGACGGTTTTAGAATAACTGATTTTGATGGCAAAGTATGCAGTGGGGAAAGTAAAGAACTCTCAGTATTTGTAAGAAACACTTCCTCAACTACAAAGAAAATTAATTTAATTGCAGATAATGGATTTGTTCTTCCATATTTTACAAAAGATCACGTTGATTTAACTAGCGGGCAAGAAAAAATTGTTCCCTTAGTAATAAATGCAAAAAATCTTGCAACAGGAAAATATTTTATTGCATTAAGCGGGGATGCGGATAATTACCACATAGAAAAAAGATTAACAGTTGATGTTGTGGATTGTTCAGAAATTAAAGAACGAACTTTTGTTTTGTCAGCCCCAAATGTTTGTTTTGATGTAAGAAGAGGTCAAACATTTGAAAGCCAATTTTCAATTATAAGACAAGCAGGAACAAAAGAATGTACTTACAATCCAAGGGATTTCTTCCTTTCACTTTACGGAATGCCAAGTGTTTTAGCATATGATAAAGTTTCACTAAACTATGGTGAAAGTAAAGTAATTAATTACACAATCCAAGTGCCAAATGATGCACAAGCCGGAAACCAATTATTAACAATATCTGGTAGTGATGGCTCTGAATGGAATTCTTTCACTGAGCAAAAAAGTATTTGCCTAAATGTTTTAGGTGAAGACCACGCAGGGTTGATTGTTAGAACTCAATCAAAAGATATTGCTTGGTGTAGTACTGAAGTTTTCGAACTAGAGTTATTCAATAGCGGGGACTTTGATGCAAATTATACAATTTCTGCACTTGATTTACCAACAGGAGTTAATGCAAGTGTTTCAGAACCGATTGTTAAATTAAAGAAAGGGGAAAGAAAAATTATTTATGTTGCAGTAACAACTACTCCTTTTGCGCAAGTTAGGGACAATCAAAGTTTGAAAATTAAAGCAGTTGGTCCAATAACTTTGACTTCAACTATTTACTTTAACGTAAAAGGCAGAACAACTTTTGATGACCTTGAAATTGTAAGTTCTTCAAAACAAATTACAATGAAAGGTAATACAAGTTCGACTTATGATATTGTAATCAGAAACAATAGTGATGACACTGTTAAAGGAATTCTTGTCTCTTTTGAGAATGTTCCAAAGGATGTAAACATTAATTCAGTTACAATCAGTTCTCTTGCTTCAGGTGCAAGTATTAGTGTTTCAGGAAGCATAGTTGCAGGGGACACAAACGGAGTGTTCTCTCCAGTGTTTGTTGTTTCTTCTGGCGGAATGGCTAATAAGAAGCCTTTTAGCTTAACAATAGAGTCAAATCCAAAAAGTGGTTTTGGAACTGGTTTATTTGCAGGTCTCTTCGGATTAGGATTTGATGGAATGTTTGGCGGAGTCTTAGGAGCAATACTTTTAGCAGTTGTTTTTATAGTGTTGCTTGCAATGCTTATTTTGGGTATTGCAGAGTTAACTAGGCCCAGAAAGAAAGAAGCTTGGGTAACAAATGATTAATTATTTTTATGGGGATGATTGGGAATGAAAAGTAGAATGTTAGGAATACTAGGAGTACTGTTTGCAGTGTTAATAGCATTGACAACAGTTAGTGCGTTATCAGTGGACGGTCCATATTACGCAAATTTGTGTCAATGTGATTCAATAAAAGAAAAGTACACTGTTTGTGCGGATGTAGCTGGAACTTATAATATTTCAGCAACTGGCGAAGCTGCTAAGTGGCTTTCAATTGCGCCAAGTGCGTTAGCTCTTGATGCAAATACTTGCGGAGACTTTTATGCATTTGTGACTCCTGAATGTTATGCAAATTCAGGCGATTATTCAGCAAATGTATTAATTTCTGGTCCAGAAGATTACAATAAATCCTTGGAAATTGTTGTAAACCAATGTCACTCATTTGATTACACAGTTTCTCCTCAATACAATTCTTCAAAACCATGCCAAGAAAATGTATTTAACATTAGTGTAAAAAATACTGGAAAGTTTATTGATGAATTTGTTTTATTACAAACAGGACTTCCAGATAATTGGGGTAGTTATCCTCAAACTAAGTTTGTTCTTAATCCCTACGAACAACTTAATACTCAACTTAAAGTAAAATCGAATTGTAATGCGCAAGCAGGAGATTACAATTTCAAATTAAACTTGGCAAATACAAGAACTAATGCAAATGGTTCAAAGAGTTTAATTCAAAACATCCAAAAGTTTGTCCCAATATCTTTTGGAGGATTATTTGTTAACTCAAATTATTACAGAGCAAAATCTTGTGAAGAGTTTGATAAAAATGTAGTATTCACTGCAGTTAATTACGCAGATAAGGACGATGTATTAACTCTGTATTTGCTTGATTCAAACAGAAACCCATTAAGCAAAGATATTGCTTACTTTGAAAAGAGTATAATTGCACTTGATGTGAATAAACCAGTAGATGTTTCAATGATAATTAAGAAACATTCTCCTGCGGTAACTTCAGGAGTAATAGTTGTTAATTCAAAGAATTATGACACTAACTTCGAAGCAAGTATTGATTACGTATTTGAAAATTGTTATGATTTAAACATCACAAGTGTTGAATCAAGTACTTCTGCATGTTTAGGAAAGAAAACACAAGTATTCAAAGTTTCAAACTATGGTACTCAAGATGCGGATGTTAATGTTTCAATTACGCTAGACAATAATACAATTGAAACAAAAGCAATTTCTCTTAATGCAAACTCAAGTGAAAATGTAAGTTTCACAATAACTCCTCTAAGTGCAGGAACAATTAACGAAACAGTGTTAGCTAAATCAGCTTTCGCAGAAAATAAACTTAGTTTCCCGTTCGTTTTCGAAAATTGTTATGATGCTTCAATGCAAGCAAATAACATTTTGGTTTGTAAAGAGGGAGTAGTAAATCAAACATTCTCTTTTACAAATAGCGGAACTGCAACTCAAAACTTTAAGTTGTCAATTGACTCTAACTGGTTGTATTTCACTCAAAGTGAAGTATTAATTAGCGGTAAAGAAACAAAAACAGTTTCTCTTGTTGGATCAGTTCCAAAAGAGTATGCTTTGTCTCAGACAATTACTGCACAATCAATTGCAGGAACTTTATCTAAGACTGTTAGCGTAGTGACAATTCCAGAACTTGAATGTCACGATATGAACTTTGCTATTCAAAATACAATTGATGCAAATTGTTGTGATGGAACAATCGTTCCGTTAATTGTAACAAATACTGGTTACTTTGCACAAGAAATTGCAGTAAGAGCAGTTGTTCCTCCGTGGGTAACATTAAGTGAAGATAGTTTGTCATTACTGCCAAAGGAAAACAAATTACTTTACGTATATGTTTCTCCTCCAGCAGGAACAGAAGGAGATTATAACGCAACAATAACAATCTCTAATGATGCAAATATTACAAAAGAAATTAAATTTGTAGTAAGAGCAAGAGGGGCATCATGTAGTTTAGTTGTTGGTGCAGATGTTAATGTTAACAATACAGTTTCAGATACAAAAGTATTCACTAGAAAAGAAGTAACAGTTGAATTTGTTGTATCCAATGATTCAAATGTTGGTTTCAATGTGACTAATATTGCAATCAAAGATATGAATGCAACTGTGGATTTCAATAAAGGAGTATTTTTGCTTCCTGGCGAAACAACAGTAGTAAAATTAACTACTATGTTTGGTGAAGGAATAGAACCTTCTGATAAGAATGTTTCTCTTACAATTGAAACCTCTGCAGGAACTTTTGAAAAATCTCAGTTAATTTCATTTTCTGGAAAAGAGAATGAACCATTAGGTATAACTGGTTGGTTTTCAGCATATACTGCTCCAATAGTTGGGTTGCTATTGTTGGTACTTCTAATATTAGTTGTATTAGCATTAGTTTCTTCAAAGAAAGCAAGTGCAAAGAAACCAAAATTTAAGAAATAGTTAAAATCATAACCTCCTAGGGGTGTGGGAAAATTTCCTGCACCCCCTTTATTCTTTTTAGTATTTTTTTAAGTGTAATTTTATTCCTAGTGTTTGGGGTTATAATTCTTTTTATTGTTAAATATGTTATTCTGTTGTGATGATTATGCTCGTAGATTTCTTGGAAGTAAATAAGTTGGATGGAAAGATTATTTCTTTCCCGTGCGTGACTTCAATTGAAAAGGTTGCGGACTCAGTTCATCTTTCTCAAAGTAGTATTGCCAAAGCTGTGCCTTTCGTTGATGATGAAATGGATTTTTTTGTAGTGGTTATTGGAAAAGAAGACTCAATTACTTCAAAAGAAGCAAATTTATTGTTTAAAAAAAAGGATCTTGTTCCTGCTCAAGACAAAGAGGTTCTTAGTCTTTTAGCAATTGAAAAAGATTATTTTCCGCCAATTGCTGTATATGGGGCAACTACCCTAGTTCATCCCTCTGTTAAAGAAAAAAAGCGTTTAGTGTTCGAATTAAGCGAGAAAGATTTTTTGGTAATTGCAACAAATGATATTGAAAAAATGAATGAACTTGAAGAGTGAATGGTCGTAATTTGGCTTGACTTTCTTCCAAAATTCGCTCTATTTAGTGCTTTTTTTTGATTAAAATGCTTATTTTTTGAGTTATCCGAAGGTTTTGAGTATTTCTTTTAGTGAGTTGGCAAAGAACTTTACTTCTTCTTCTGTATTATATAGGTAAAAGCTTGCCCTAGCTAATCCTTCTTTGTTTAATGAGGACACCATTGGTTCTGCGCAGTGCATTCCGCTTCTAATACAAATGTTTTCGCTTTCGCTTAATGCCATTGCGAGTTCGTGTGCGGAGAGCTTAGTTGATTCAAACAAAATTATTCCGCCTTGCTTCTTTGCATCTTTTGGCCCGAATACATTTACGGAGTCAATCTTATCCATTTCTTCAAGAGCGAGTTTTGTTAATTGTTCTTCGTGTTTTGCAATATTATTCATTCCAATTTTTTTTAAGTATTCTACTGCTGCTTTGATTCCATAACTTCCAGCAATATTGGGAGTTCCTGCTTCAAATTTATTTGGTAAAGTATTCCATGAGGATGAGTGCCAATCCACCGTGTGAATCATGTCTCCTCCAAACATAAATGGTTCCAATTGTTCTAGTAATTTTTTCTTTCCAATTAATGCCCCCGTTCCAGTTGGTGCGAGCATTTTGTGTCCTGAGAAAGTTAAAAAATCAAAATTCATTGCAGAAAAATTTACTTCATGGTGGGGGATTAATTGGGCAGCATCAATGCAAACAAGGGCGCCTTCTTTGTGTGCTCTTTTTTCAATTTCGCGTAGGTTGGGAAGTGATGCGACAGTGTTGCTTGCACCAGTAACCGAAACAAGTTTTGCCCCTTTAACTTTTTCTTCAAAATCTTTCATGTCAAGTGTGTAATCTTTGTTAAGTCCAATATATTCAAGTTTTACTCCGATTTTTTTCTCAAGGAATTGCCAAGGGACAATATTTGCGTGGTGCTCCATTTTTGTAACTAAAATTTTGTCTCCCTTTTTAAAAAAGTTTGAGTTGTATAAGGAGTACATTACAAGATTCATTCCTTCGGTTGCATTTCTAACAAAAATAGTTTCCTCTTTTTTTGCACCTACAAATTTAGCAACAGTTTCGTGTGCACTTTCATGTACTCTGCTTGCTTCTTCACTTAAAATATGAAGCCCTCTGTGAACATTCGCGCAGGCGTTTTCATAGTAATATTTTTCAGCATCAATTACTTGTTTTGGTTTTAATGAAGTTGCAGCATTATCAAGGTAAACGATTGGTTTCCCTTTGATTTTTCTTTGTAAAATAGGGAAATCTGAGCGCATTTGGGTAACATTCATAATGTCATAATTTAGAGTAAAAGGGGTTTTAAAGAGTTAGTCCCTTTATTCTTTTAGAAGAAAACACTTTGGAAAATGGATTTGATTTGATGCTTTTTGATTTACACATGCATTCAAGGTTTAGTGTTGATGCATTAACTAAGCCCTCTACTATTGTTAAGGTTTGTAAGAAAAAAGGAATAGGTTTTTCACTTACGGATCACAATAACATGGGCGCGTATCATGGAAATGAGAATATTAAGCAACTTGCAAAAAAAGAAGGAGTAGTATTAATTCCTGGAGAAGAAGTTAAAGTTTTGAAAGATAAGAAGGGCAAGAAGTGTGTTGGAGAGGTAGTAGTTTATTGTTTAACTGAACCAATATTTCCTGCACCTTTGGAAGAAATATTTGATCAAGTAAAAAAGCAAGATGCATTAATTTCTTGTCCTCACCCTTTTGATTGGCCAAGAAGTAATCTGAAAGTTTTTCCAAAAGAATGGAAGAAATTTGATGCAATGGAAATTTATAATGCAAGAGCATATTATCAAGGATTAAATAAAAAATCAGAAAAGTTTGCAATGAGTAAGGATGTTAATGGAAAAATTGCGATGCTTGGGGTAAGTGATGCTCATACTCCTGAGGAAATCGGAAACGGGTTAACGGAAATTGATGCTGTTAATGAGGAAGAATTTAGAAAAGAAATAAAAGCTTGCAGAACAAGTGTTGTAGCAAATGCCAAAGCAAAATTGTGGCATCACGCTCAAACTCAATTTGCAAGAAGACACTTGATGAAGGAGAGATAAGCATGTTATCAAATTTACGTAATTCCATTAAACCTTTAGCGCAAGTTCTTGCAATTCCTTTTATTAAACTAAAAATTTCTCCAAATTTAATTTCAATTATGGGTTTAGTGCTTGCGTTGATTGGTGCGTATTTTGTTTCTCAACAAAATTGGTTATTTGCATTTGTTTTTTTCCTTCTTGCTCCAACAATGGATTTAATTGATGGGACAGTTGCTCGAGCACTAAATATGCGAAGTAATTGGGGAAATTATTTTGAAACAATGATTGATAAATTCGTGGATTTTGCAATGCTTGGAAGTTTTGTTTTTGTTCCTGGGTTAGCAATTGCGAGTGTTTTGGCTTTGGGTTTTTCAGCAATCTCAAGTTATGCAAAACCAAGAGTTGCATTAATTGTTATTACTGATAATAGGGATTGGCCTGCTATTGGAGAGCATGCAGATAAATTAGTTCTTGTTTTACTTGCACTCTTGCTTGCAGTATTTGGTTTCTTTTACATTGATTTGTTTTTGTACTTAATCGCATTAATTTCTTTGATCGGGTCTCTTCAGAGAATGGTGTATGCAAAAAATTTGATTAAAGAAGCGGAAAAAAAAGGACAGCTCTTACCTTACATTAAGAAAAGAAAAGAACGATAATTTATTTTTATGCCTAAAATTACTTCCTCTATTAGAACTTTGCTTAGACGTACTAGTGCGAGGTTAGAAGAGAAGTTTGCTGTTCCTCGCAGGAGGCAAAGAATTTTTTTGAAGGATGTTCCTGCTTTCCAAGCCACTAATGCAAAACGCTTTGTGCGTTCTTTTAAGCCACATTTCATAAAGGGGGAATCAACATTTATGGTGGATTTGTTTGCTCGTCCAAGAGATTATGTCTATGCTGTTCCTTTGTCAGTTGCTGTTTTTTCAAGTAAGGCTCGGGTAATTGATGAACAAGGAGTGGAATCAATTAAACAGCATCCTATTTTTGAAGCTCGTGTTAAGTTTAATGAAAACGGAGTTATTTTGGTAAGGGAAATCCAAGGGGCGTATGGAAATTCTACGTTGGTAAAAGATTTTGAACGAGTTGTTGGAATGCCCGTGGCGAATTATCTTCTTTCTGAAATTGAGCGGGTTGGAAAATCTGCGGGATATCATACAATTCAAATTAGTTCCGCTGAATCAAATTTTTATTTTGATCATCCTTCGTTGAAAACTAAGTTAATGCGCTCGAATAAAGGAAAATCAGTAAGTAAAAAAGATCTTTCTAATCCTTCAAGTAAGGTTGAGGTTCAAAATTATTTCGGGTCGGAATCAGCTAAAATTCAGCGCCGGATGAGAGCTTTGCATGAAAAAGTTGCAAGTTCTATGGGGTATGCCTCAACCGTTGGAGGGTACATAAAAAAGATTTAGTGATTCGAGGAGTCTTTCTCTGTTTTTTTCAAGAACTCTTTGTTTGCTTTCAAATTAGTATTTTCGGAGTATCTTTTCGGCCTTTTTAACAAAATCTGTATTTGTTCCATTTATTTTAACAAATTCAATATCTTTTCGTATTTTCATTTGTCCATCAGAGTTATTGTCTCCGAATGCGTATCCGATGAGTTCATCGTTTGGTTTTATTCCTAGTAGTTTGAGTGCTCTTAGTACTCCAAAGTGTTTTCCAAGCATTGTTGGTTCTATTGCAATTCCTGCAACAATATCTTTTGCAATTAAGTCCACTGGAGATCCATATTTGTTTGTTTTTTTGAAAGCTTCTCTCATTTCGTTTGCGATTTTCTGGGAAGCAATCACTGCTTTTTGTCTTTCTGCGTTAGTATTGTTTTTCAGTTGGTAAAATAACCTTGCGTCCGTTAATAGTTTTTCATTTATTGCAGGAGCAATATGAAACCCTTTGTATTTTAGTTGTTGTTGAATTTCTCTGCCGAGCAGCATTTTGTATATTAGGAATTGATCCAAATTCCCAAATGTTTCTCTTTTGATTACCGCTTTTTTTTCTAGTAATACTGTCTCGTTCCTAAATACTGGCTGGTTATTTTTGAGTTTGAACTCATTACTGTACGTTGCGTAATCAAGTCCTGCAGATCCATAAACCAGAGAATAGTCTAAGAGTTTTTCTTTTATTAATAGTTCTTCAAATCCGTTTTTGAGTCTTAGTTCATTTACTCCTCTTGCAGTAATGAATACTAGCAAAAATCCTTTGTCAACGAATTTGTGCATTATCCTAACTGATTCGCTTGTAATGTTTGGGTTTTTTCCCGGAACAAAATCCGCGTTTGGAGTAAGTACTCCATCTATATCAAAGAACACAATTTTGTTTTGTGTTATTGGTTTTGTATTATATATGTCATCCATTTTATCATCTTCTTTTCTATTTCCCGAAAAATAGTTCTATTTTTCATTCCTTTTCATTTATACAAACAAGTTGTGTTTGTAGGGTGTTAAAAAGTGCTTTCTCAAATGTTTTTGAGTAAGTGTTCTATAAAGTACCCTCTTGATTTTTAATTCTTTTATTTAACAAATTATTTAGTGATTTTATGAGTGATATACAAGTTAGACCTGAAGAAATAGCAAATCTGCCGTTTGAACAAAAAGCGACTTCTGTTGTTGAAAAGAAAGTAGACTCTGCGCCAGTTGGAATTGTAAGTAATAGAATTCCTTTTAGTGATTGGTTAAAGGTTGAACTTAGAGTTGGTTTAATTGAACTTGTAGAAGATATTGCAGGAAAGGATAAGTTATACAAATTAAGTGTGGATTTTGGAACAGAAAAAAGAACAATTGTTGCTGGGCTAAAACCATATTTTGCTAAAGAAGAAATGCAAGGAAAAAAAGCTCCATTCGTTTACAATTTGGCTCCTGCAAAACTAGCTGGAATTGAAAGTAATGGGATGATCCTTGCTGCAAGAAACAATGACAACAAATACAAAGTGTTCTTTTGTGATGAATCAATTCCCCAAGGAACAAGACTTGAATAAAGTATAAGGTTTAAACATTTTTTTTACTAGAGAATTATTTTTTTGCTTCTCTAGCTAATATTTCTTTTACAAGGGAGGGGTATTCAAGTTCCCCTTTTGCGTTTACTGTTGCAAGTTTGTCAGTTCCAATTATTTGTACTTTACTATTTTTTAATGCAGTAGCTAACTTTGGGTTTGATTTTGGCAAATGGCCTAGAAGCCCAGGGAGTGTTTCAACAAAATAATCTGTTTGTCTTAAATTGTATTTTGATCTAGCTAAATCCATGGAGTCAAATCCGAGAGAGAATACTTTGTTATGGTCAAGTCCAACTCTTCTTAGATAAGAGATAAATTCCTGTCTAGTTTGGGCAGAATTACTTATTCCTTGTTCGCAAAGAAAAACAACTCTTATTGGCCGATTTCCTCTTTTTCTTAATATTTGAAGTACTGGTTTTGGAAGTGGGAGAACTCTTCTTTTTACTTGTGTTGTTCCCTTGTATTCTTCCATTGCCCTAGCTCTAGACTTTGCTTGTTCTTGAATAAGTTTTCTTATTTTTGACATTGTGCTTGGGAGCATAAATAATATTCCTTATGGAAGTATAAAAGGATTAGCTCCTGAATGATAAAAAAACTTATCAAGAGTATGAGTTAAATTATCCCATAGTCAAAAATAACTTGTTAGGGATTTTAATATTTGGCACTCTGGATTTTTCTTTAACAAGTTTTATTTTATTCAAAGTAAGTAATTTTCTTTCCTTCGTAATTTGTTGCTTCCACTTTTCCATTTGAAAAAGTAAATTCTCTGTAAGGGATTGGTATTTTTCCCCCTTCTTTTGAAGCGATAATGTATTGTGGAATTGCTAATCCAGAAATTCTTCCCTGTAATTGTTTCATTAATTCAATTCCCTCTTTTACTGTGGTTCGTAAGTGTTTTGTCCCAAGTGTAGGCATGCAGTGGTATAAGTAATATGGGCGTATTTTTAGTGTAAGCAGGGTTTTGAATAATTCTTCAAGAGTTTTTACTTTATTATTTACTCCTTTTAGTAGTACGGCTTGGTTATACAAAACAAATCCAGCATCAGTAAGTAACTTGATTGCTCTTTTTGATTCAGGAGTAATTTCATTCGGGTGATTAAATTGTGTTCCAATGTAAATTGGGTACTCTTCTTTGTTGTATTTTGAAATCATTTTCACTAAAGGTGGAGTTATTCTTTGGGGGAGATAAACTAGAGTTCTTGTCGCAATCCTAATTATTTTTACGTGTTTTATTTTTCGAAGTTCTTTTAGAATGTATTCCAGTTTTTTATCAGAAAGCATTAGTGTGTCTCCGCCTGTAAGTAAAACATCCCAAATAGCGTTATTGTTTTTTATGTATTTGATTGCTTCATCTATTTCACTCAAGGATAGTTCATTTAGGTTGAGTCCTTTGACATTTTCGCACATTACTTTTCTCACGCAATGTCTGCACCAGCTTGCGCAGTTTCGTGTTACAAGAAATGCTACTCTGTCAGGATATTTGTGTTCGATTCCTTTGACTGCAAAGCATGCTTCTTCATCCCATGCCACTAATTGTTCTTCTTCTTCCTGCACGAGTTCTTTTTCAGTTGGGATAACTTGTCTTCTTAAGGGATCTTCCTTGTCGTTAGGATTAATCAAACTTAGAAAATAAGGGGTTATTCGTAAAGGAAACTTGGCACTTGCTCTTTCAATTTCTTGCTTTTCTTTTTCGTTTAAAGGCAAGTATTTTGAAAGTTCTTCAACAGAAGTAATCAAATGTTTCATTTGCTCTTGCCAGGTTTTATATTTAATTTTCATATAGACCTAATATGGGATTTTATTTAAAAAGTGTTTTACGCGAGTAGTGCAACGAGTGTTGGGAATGCAATTATTATTCCGATTGTTGCACCTAAGTTTGTCAATGCTGCAACAATTAGTATATGTGTTACTTTGTTATTGTAAAATCCTCCAAGGGATGATACTTCGGGTAATTTTTCGAAGTCAAGTACTTTTGGTGGATTAAATCTTGCTTCAACTAGTCCGCTTATCCATCCTGCGGCAAGTGCGGGGTGAAGAGTAGTAATTGGTGCTGAAACAAATGCTGCTGCAATTGAAAAGGGGTGTGCTCTTGCAACAAGTGCTCCTATTGCAGCGCATCCCCCAGTAATTATTATCCAGTAAAGAAGCATGTTTAGTGTGGCATCAATTCCCTTGGCCCAAAATCCAAAAACAAGAATTATGAGGAAAACAATTGGAAGAACTGTACTTATTATTTTAAAGTAATTAGTTTTCTTCGGAGTTTTATTTAAATCTGATAAGTTTATTTTTTTCTCTTTTTCGAGGTATTCTACAATTCCTTGCAAGTGGCCCGCTCCGACAACTGCCACAATTTTTTTCCCAGGGGAATGTTTAATCATTTCTGCAATATAAGTGTCTCTTTCATCAACAAGAACTCTCTTGATTGAGGGAAATTGTTTTCCCATTTCTTTCATTAAATTATTAATCAAATCTTCTTTTTTCAGTTCTTCTATCTTTTCAACAGTAATTTTTTCTCCAGCCCCAAAGAACCCTGCAACTATTGATCCGCCAAGTTTTGCTTTTTCTCCGAAACTCATTTCATTAAATGCTCTTTTTAATGTAATTCTTACATCTCTGTCAAGTAATTGAAGGGGCACTTTTTTTTCCTGGGATTTTTTTATTGCAGCCATCATTTCTGCGCCAGGAGCAACTCCGACATTTGCTCCGAGTTGTCTTTGCAAATTAGAAAGCAAAACGTTTAGTAAAAACAAATATGTTTTTCCAGTTTCAATTATTTCTACTAAATTAGTCTCTTGCCATTTCTTTCCAGATAATAATTGTGCTAATCTTTCTTTGTCCAGTTCTACTCCAATAACATCAGGTTGTTCTGTTTCAATTGTTTCTTCAACAAGTTTAATTGATTCTTTTGAAATATGGGCTGTTCCTACAAGGATTACCTCTTTAGGACTCTCTGCCGAACCAAGAATAAGTCGTTTAATCATTTACAGTTTTGAGGGTTAAAGTGTTTTTAAGTGTACGTTTTTAGTTTTGTTTAAACCAAAAGGTTATTTTTGCTTCTAGCCCGTGCTTATAATAATTAAATAAGTTCCTGCTACAATGAAAACTAGCCATGCAATTTGTTTTACAAAGTTAAGTTCTGCAGGCAGTGGAATTACTGAGTTCAGTATCATTCCAATCCCTATTCCTATAAGGAATAATCCTGTTTGTACTTTTGCCATATTATCAAATAACCTCGTTCCCCTATAAAAACTTTCTTTTTTGTTGATTTTTGTTAAAACTCGCCCAAAAATTACTTTTTTAATGCTTCTTTCCTTGTTTATTTTATGAAAAAACTTTGTTTTATTGAAATGGAAGGGGTACTTTCTTCCCAAGGTTCTTACAAAGCTGACGAAAAGGTTGTTTTAAAGTTCTTAAAAGAGTTGACCAAATTTTGCAAGTCAAGTAAAATAGAATTATTTTTAGTTTCAGCGCATCACGAGTCTGTTGCAGAGGGAAAGTTTTGTGAAAACAAATTTAACGAGTTTTTTGATAAAAAACATTTTTTGTGTGTTAGTGATGATTATATTTCAAAGAAAGCGGATGCTGACAAGGAACTTCACATGAAGAACTTGGAAAAAGATAAAAACTTTTTGGATAATTACCACAAACAGGTTGTTATTCTTGAGTTATTAAAAGAACGAGATCTTCACCCAAAGGACGCTTTGCTTTTGAGTGATGATATTTGGGTAGATGGATATTATACAAACAGATTCTCAAAAATAGATTTTGCTATATTTGAGGGAAATGTAGTTGACCGAGGAAAATCCATTGAACGAATCAATGGGCTTGCTTATTTTTCACTTGATTTTTCTTCGGTAAAAATATTGTTGGACAATTTTCCGCCGACAAGTACAGTTGCTCTTGATAAATATGTTTTTGATATAATGAAAGCAGCTCTTGTTGGGGATAATATCAAGGATATTGCAAAAGCTGTGATATCCAAGAGAGTGAATCAGAATAACTAGGGGCAAGTTTTATGGGGTTGACTTTTTTTAGAAGAAAAGAAGTTGTTCCTGTTTTTGTTCCACAAAAACTTTCGGGTCTTCTTCTTCCAATTATTACTCCTCTGAATGAGGATTTTACTGTTGATGCTCTTGCTCTAAAAGCATTCACTGCTCGTTTAATGAATAAAGGAGTAAAGAATTTTTTTGTATTAAATTCATTTTCTGAAAGCGAGTTCCTTTCAAATGAAGAAAGAAAGAAAATCCTTCAAATAGTCTCTAATGAAATAAATGGAAAAGGAGTGCTTATTGTTGGTTGTTTTGGTACGAGTACTGATGAGATTATCTCAAGAATTAATGAAGCAAAAGAATTTTCTGGTTTGTGTGTAGTAAATGTTCCTCTTGCAGCACTTGAGAGAGAACTTGAATTTGTTGATTTTTTTGATTCAATTTTTACACAAACTAGTGCAAATATTATTTTGTACAATAATCCCTCTATTTACAAAAAAAATATTCCTCCTCTTTGGCTTGACAATATAATAAATTGGGAGCGTTTAGTTGGAGTAATTGATTCTTCCAAGAGCAGTGATTATTTGGATGAACTTGGAAAGTATTATCAGTTTACAAAGATTTTTGAAGAAAATGATGAACTTTCATTTGACGCCTTAAAAAGAGGTTTTAGTGGGCTTTGTCCGCTCTCTGCAAATGCATTTCCTGCATATTATATTGATTTAGTAGATAATTATGCGGGTCTTGATTTTCATAAACTTGTAAGAAATGAAGCAAAGATTTCTGCTTTAAATAAATTACTTCCAACTCAAAAGAAACTTCAGGCATTCAAATATGCTCTTTCATTAAGCGGAATAATTCAATCCTTCTCCTCTCCAGTATTGGAAGAATTAACTGAGAAAGAAAAAAGGTTAGTTGAAGATGCTTTTGGAGTAAAAAAAAGGATTTTAATAGAAAAGTAAAAAGAGCAAGAATACATGCATTTGTTCGTTCTTTGTCGTATTATTTCAGAGAAGATATTTATAGTGGGTTGTTTCTTCTCTTAACAGGAGGTATATTAGATGGCTTCACAAAAATTAGGCAGTTATGCATTCCTTGTTGGAGTATTACTTGCAGTAATCATTGGTATCTTGGCAGCTTTTGCTCCCGCAACAATTCAAGGAGTAGCCGGTATGACAACTTTATTGCTTGTTGTTCTTGGTTTAATTGTAGGACTCTTGAATATTAAGGATAAGCATATAACTGATTTCTTGGTTGCTGCTATTGCTATCGCTATGGTTGGCGGAACAGCAGGCGGATTACTAGGATTAGATCAGTTAATTAAGCCTGTTGGAACAATGCTTGTTCTTATTGTAACAAACATAGTTGCTATGGCTGCTGCAGCTGCTCTTGTAGTAGGTTTAAAGCAAATCTTTGCTTTAGCAAAACAACAAGATTAATGTAGTTATTTTATGGGGCACAAAGTGTGCCCTGTATTATTTTTTTAGTAAAATTAATTTTTATTTTTCTTTCCCGTGGCACTACTCTTTTATTTCCTTTTATTGGATTATCTCTTATGACAAGTGGAATTAATTTATCCCCCTCTCTTTCACGAGAAGAAGCATTACTACATGAACTCCAATTTAGAGATAAAGTAAAATCTGCAGAGTATCATTATGCTGTTTCGTTTGAGTTTGATGGTTTTTTTGAAGAAAATAAACTAGTTGAAGAGTTTTATGAAAAGATTTGTTTTCTCTCAAAAGAGTTTGAGTTTGAATCTTTTAAATTAGGAGTTTCTTGGCCTTTGGGAGTAGTTGATTCGGCAAAAAGTCACTTAAAATATTCTATTCAAACTGGTTTGATGAGTAGGATTCAAGAAAAAATGAATAAAAAAATGACAATTTATTATCCGGATTTGGAATTTTTAATTGATTTTAATAAAAAATTAGTTTTAGTAAAACTTAATCCGGTTTATATTAAAGGGAAATATTGCAAGTATAGCAGAGAAATTGCTCAAACGGAATTTTTTTGTAATAAGTGCAGAGGAAAGGGTTGTTGGTATTGCCAGAACACTGGTCATTTTTCAGTTGATAGCGTGGAACAATTAATTGGGAGTGTTCTTTCTCCCGCGTTTGGGGCAAAACTTGCCATACTTCATGGTGCTGGAAGAGAGGACATGGATGTTTTGATGCTTGGGGGGGGAAGACCCTTTATTGCTGAACTTCTCTTGCCCGCAAAAAGAACTTTTGACATAAAACTTTTAGAAAATAAGATTAACAAGTTGCATGAAGGAAAAATTTCAGTTAATTCGCTTGAGTTTGTTACGCATGATGCAGTTTCCACATTAAAAGATGCACAACATGACAAAATTTATTCAGCGCTCGTTCACTCGGATAAGAAAATTGATTTTTCTAAATTAAAACTTGGGGAAAAAATGATTGTGATGCAAAAAACCCCCACCAGAGTTGCAAAAAGAAGAGCTGATTTAACTCGAGAAAAAGAGGTAACTTTAGTTAGGGTTGGAGTAATTGCTCCGCAAGAATTTGTACTAGTTTTACGAACTTCTCACGGTACGTATGTTAAAGAATTTATTTCGGGGGATAATGGTAAAACAAAACCAAGTATTTCTTCATTAGTTGGTGCAAATTGCACTTGTACTCTTCTTGATGTGTGTGAGATTTGTAAGTGAATTATAATTTAGGAGGTTTGATTTTTTCATGCTTCTTCAAATAGTAAACTTACACTTTTATCTTCGTTAATACACTTTATTGCATCCGCCAAATATTTTGCAACACTAATTATTTCAATTTTTTTGCTTTTCTTTGAAGGCACTGAATCCGTGATATAAAGTTTTTCAATTACTGAATTCTCGATTTTTTCAATTGCGTTTCCACTAAGCACCCCGTGTGTTACAAATGCATATATTTTTTCTGCTCCCTCTTTCTTCAAAACTTGGGCAGCGTTGCATAAGCTTCCGCCAGTATCGATAATGTCATCAAAAATAAAACAATCTTTTCCTTTAACACTGTCTCCAATTATGTTCATTGCTTGGCACTGGTTGTGTTCTGTTCTCATTTTGTTTATTATTGCAAGCCCTGTGCACATTTTTAGCGCAAGTTTTGTAGATACTTTTGCTGCTCCCGCATCAGGGGAAACAATAATGTAATTGGCACTAAGTTCTTTTGCTTTTTTTATCATCATAGTTCTTGCGGGCAAGTTATCAAGCGGGATATTAAAAAATCCTTGAATTTGTTCAGAGTGCAAATCAAGAGTTAATACTCTATTTGCGCCTGCGGTAGTAAGCAAATCAGCAATTAATTTTGCAGTTATTGGTTCTCGTGAATCTGCTTTTCTATCCTGTCTTGCATAAAAATAATTTGGAATAATCGCGGTTATTCTTCCGGCCGATGAGCGTTTTGCTGCATCAATCATTAAAAGTAATTCCACTAAGTTGTCGTTCATTGGTTCGCATGCAGTTTGAAGCAGGAATACGTCTTTGGCTCTTACGTTTTCTCCGAATTGTGCGTAAGTTTCCCCATCAGAGAATTTTTTTAGTAATATTTTTCCGTTCTCAACCCCAAGTTCTTTTACAATTGCTTCTCCAAGAAGAGGGTTACTTGAACCATAAAAGAATTTGAGTTCGTTGTGTGCTTCCATTAATTTTCACTACTTTATTTCGAACAGAACCTCTTTTAATTGGATTACTTGTCAAGCAATATTTTCTTAGATTGCAGTAAGAATGCTTTTTAAGAAGTTTAGGGGTTTATTTGACTATGCAGCCAATCTGTTTTACTAATGGAAATATTTACAAGTTAATGGATTCAAACATTACTGCTGCTAAAAGCATATTGTCTCAATTGGATGTTGATGGAATTGAGTGGCATTATGGGGCTAGTTTAATTGCGCGTCCAATTCTTGAATCAGATTTAGTTTATTTAAAAAAATTGAAATTGAATAGTATTCATTCTTTACGAGTGGTTCCGGATTCTATTGCCGAAGCACTTTCTTTGTTTGAAAAGATACAGTCGGATTATGATAAAATTAATGCTCACTCTATTGTGATTCACCCTGAATCTCTTCCTCCAAGGCGTGTTCTTGATAAACTTCACATGAATTTTTTAACTGAGAATATGAATTGTCTTCCATTTTGTCGTTCAAGATTGGGATTTGAGGATGTTCTAAAAAAGAATAGGGATTTTGGTTTGTGTCTTGATGTTTCTCATGCTTTCTATTGGTCTCCGCGCGAAACAAAAAGAATTGTGCAAAACTGGGGGAGAAGAATTGAGCAAATTCATTTTAGTTTTGCCCGTAATGGTTTGGATCATTTGCATTCAAGTTACTCCACAAAAACGTTCCTTGATTCAATAAAACCTTTGGCTGATTTAAATGTTCCAATTGTTATTGAGGAAGTATTGCCTGTGTGCACTGTAGAGTCTGCCAGAGATGAAATTTCAAAAGTAAAAGAAATACTTTTTGAACTCTAATTTACTATACTTTTATTTGAATAAGTTTTTGTTTTAATTAAAATGTGTCGCTTAGTTTCATCTGTGATTTTCCAATTCCTTTGATTTTACTTCTTTCTCCTACTTCAAAATCATAGCTAAAGTATTCAAGTCCGTATTGTTTTAGTAGTTCAAGTGCGCTTTTTCTTATGCTTGGTGCAAGTAATATTCCTCTTGTTGTAATCCCTTTCATTTTTTTTACTTCTTCAGAATATCTCTTTAGTTGAGTTACTGCCGCATAATCCGCTTGTCTTCTTTTTAGTTCAATTACGACTAAGTTTCCTTTAGCGTCTTCTGCAACGATGTCGCATACTCCTTTTCGAAATACTTGTTGTTGGTTTATTGGTTTAAGCCCTGGTTCAAGGAACGAAAGGTCATCCATTAGTGCATCATTTAATTCTTTTTCAGATCCGCTTAATCGTAAATCATTACTCTCAGGCAAATCATAAGAGTGGGCAGCAAGTATTGAGTAAAATGTAACAGTAATTGTTTCTTTTGGTTTTAATTTTTTTGCAACAAGAGTAAGAGTTTTCTCTCCAGCTTTAGTTTCACTTGATTCACAAGAAATACTTGCATCCATCATATAATTAGTTGGTCTAATTAATCGATTTTCATGAATTGAAACTGAGGAGTCCGCTTTTATCATTACTAGTCTTTGCCCTTTTCCGAGTGTAGAGGAGGCTCTTCCAATATAACTAACCTCACATTCGCCAATGACTAAGCACATGTGTCTATTTTTCAGACTTGTAAGTATTTTCTCTTTTGCTTCGTGGAATTGCATTTTCTCTTTCCCCAATATTTAACTATTAATTAGTTGATTTTATTTATTTAAAGTTCTTCAGCCTTGTTCTTTTTTACTAAAAAACTTTTTTCAAGTCTTATTCCATATTGTTTAGTGTATACTGCGGGTTCTATTGCAAGTATTTGTCCTTCTGCAAGCATCCAATTACTATTTTGCCCTATTGCTCCCGGAGGATCATGTTCTTCAAGTCCCAGTCCGTGTCCGAGTGCATGGGGCATATTTCCAAGTTCTTTTACTTGTGCCATTAATTTATTTGCTTTTATTCCTATTTTCATTGCTCTTTCAGTATTGTGGAGTGCAGTTTTTACTTTTTCTCTTGTGAGTGTGTACTCTTTTGGAGCTTTGTTTCCAAACCAAAAGCTTTGAGTAATATCCGCGCAGTATCCTTTGTATTTTGCTCCGCAATCAATCATTACTGGCATTTCCATTTCAAGTTTTTTGTCAGTTGAAACGTGATGGATGTTTGCCGTGTTTTTTCCAAATGCCACAATGCAAAATGCGGTTTCGCAATCGCGTAGTTCAAATAAATTCTTTATTTTTAACATAATTTGTTCTTCAGTTTCTCCTTCTTTTAGTTCAGCAACTACTTTTACTAATACTTTTTTTGTTTCTTCAACTGCTTTTCTTACTTTCCTTATTTCGATTGGTGTTTTTATTGCTCTTGCAATTTCGATTTGTTTTGAAACATCCACAAATTTTCCTTTAATTAGTTTTTTTAGTGATCTTAATGTGGATACTGCAGTGTGTCTTGAGTCAAATCCGATTATTTTCCCACAATTTTTCTTAAGTATTGATTTCATTTCTTTTTTTGTAGCGTATTGTTTTACATCTACTCCTCTTAGGGATTTTTTTGCTTGAGTGTAATTGAATGGGTGGGATAGCCAAACTGGTTTTCCTTTTGATTTAATAATGAGCATTCCTTCATAGTGTTCGCTGGGAGTAAGTTTTTGTTTAGAATCCAAGTATTTATTCACAAGTGGGTGCTTCCAGTATTGGAAGTAATTTGTCACAACTATGGAATCAACTTTGTGCCAAGGCATAAAAATATTGGATTTGGGTTTGTTTTAAAACCCAACTCCTTTGCAAAAATTTGTCTTTGCGTTTTACTTTTTTTCGTAGAATGCTTTGTAAGCTTTGTATGTTGCGTAGGTATCTATTTTACTTACCAGTTCGAATGGGGAGTGCATTGCAAGTATTGGTGGGCCCATATCCACGATATCCAAATTGTATTTTGCAAGCATCCATGCAATTGTTCCTCCGCCTCCTTGATCTACTTTTCCAATTTCTCCGTGTTGCCAAGGTATTTTTGCTTCATCAAGCATTGTTCTAATCCATGAAATATATTCTGCGTTAGCATCGCTTCCAGAGTATTTTCCTCCAGATCCTGTGTATTTTTCAATTGCAACTCCGTGTCCTGGCTTGTTTACATTGCTTGCATCAAACTTTTCAGCAAACTTTGGATCAAATCCGCTTGTAACATCCCCTGAGATTGCTTTTGAGTTAGAAAGTATTTCTCTTGCAGTAGTATTTTCTTTTCGGAGTTTTACAATTCTTTCAATTAAGTTTTCAAGGAAGTAAGAATCCATTGAAGTGTTTCCTACGCTTCCGATTTCTTCTTTATCTACCCAAAGAACCATTCTTGGTTTTGTGGATTTGCTTTCAAGTAATCCTCGTAAAGCAACATAAGCGCATATTCTATCGTCATGTGCTGGTGCTCCAAGCATTCCCCCGTCAAGACCTACATCTCTTGCTTTTACTGCGGGGTATAGGGATAGTTCTGCTGAAATGAAATCTTCCTCAATTATTTTGTATTTATCATTTAGTGCTTTAAGGAAAGTTGCTTTTATTTTTTCCTTGATTTTTTTGTCTTCGATTGGTATTGTTGCTCCGATTGCATCAAGTGCTTCGCCAGCAATAATATCTTTTGCTAATTTTTCTCTTCCCTCATATCCTTCCAAGTGTGGTAAAAGATCAGTAATTACAAATACTGGTTCGTCTTCTTTCTCTCCGATAGTGATTTCAACTTTTTCCCCTTTCTTGTTGAATACTACTCCATGTAATGCTAGTGGAACGTTTAACCAGTGGTATTTTTTTATTCCTCCATAGTAATGAAGGTTAATCATCAAAAACGGTTCTGATTCATATATTGGGCTTAACTTGAAATCAAGTCTTAGTGTGTCAATATGGGAACCAATAATTCTAATTCCTTTAGACAATGGTTCATTTCCTAAATCAAATAGTACAATGTTCTTTGCGTGGTTTGTTGCATATATTTTTTTTGTTGTTGCAGTGGCATCGTTAATTGAAACAAATCCTTCTTTTTTTGCTTGTCTTTCAGCCCAAGTTACAATTTCTCTCTCGCTCTTATTTGCTTCAATGAAATCCTTGTAATCTTCATTAAATCTAAAAGCAAGTTTTTTTTCTTCAGCTAATAATTCCCAAGCATTCTTTCGATCAGAAAATAACTCTTTTTCAAGTTTAGTTCGTTCGTCTTTTTCTTCCTTTTTCTTTGTTTCTTTTGCTTCAACAATACTCATTAAACCACCCACTGAACTGAACTAATTAGCTGGAATAGAGTTTAAATAATTAGGGTTTAGAGTTACTTTAAACTTTGAATAATATCAATGATTTCTGGGTGAGTTTGGTTAATTTTGTCAAAAACATAAAACATTCCTTCTGCATAATAGTATGACCAATTGTTTGCTTTTTCGCCTGGAGGTCTTGCTTTTCGTTCAAGTGCATCAGCGTATATTGATGCTGCAAAACATACCTTGCTTGCTTGTTCTTTTTCAGGAATATTTCTTTTAAGAAGGGTGTCAAGTTCTTTTCCAAGATTGTCCTGGAGTTCTTTTTGGGTTTGTTTCTTTAGGGTTTCGATTATTCTCTGAATGTGTGTGGGTCTTTTTCTAAACTCTACTGCTCTTTGTCTTAAGATTCTTGCAGGGGGGCTAATTAAATCAGGGATATGTCTCATTAAGTGCATTATGGAGTCTCTTTCAGGCATTCCTTCCAAGTCAATATATTTTTTATTTTCAGTTAATTTTTTTATTTCTTCTAAAGGGAGTTTAATTGGGTCAGTGCGGTATCTCTGGAGAGCACCATCAAAAACATTTTCCCAAAGCGTTTGTTCTTCTTTAATAGTCATTGATTCTCCAGCGGATTTGTATGCAAGTTTTGTTGCAGTTACCATGTGGTCCGTGTAATAAGCAAGCATTCTTGAGGTAAGCACTGCCTTTTTTTGCATTGCTAAAAATGGGGGCCAGCCACGACGTTTTGCTAGTTGATCGATTTTATTTGGGACTCGGACTATTCGAAACCAGTATCTTCTGTTAAAGCCCCTTTTTTGTTGCCCCGCGTCAATAACATTGTTGATTCTCTTATTTAATTTAGAGTTATTGGCGCTCCTTCTCGCATGAGTTAGTGGGTCGAGGCTTTGAGGCATGATTATTCACAATCCTTGTCGAATTAAGTTATTCTTTTTTTATCATTGGTAATCCAGTTGTTGAATTTTCAATTACCTTGTATCCTTTTGGCATATCTATTCCGTCTTTAGGGTCTTTAGCAAAGTAGAATAATTTTCCTCTTGCGTGTAAATAGTATTTATTTCCTTTCGAATTAGTGTGTTCATAAACCATTTCTAATCACCTTTATAGATTAATCTTTTCAGACCTTTAAATTCCTATGCTTCAAGCGTGATTTAATAAACTTCGCGGAGTTAACTCTTGTACTGAGATTATGGCTAAAAAAATTAAGAAAAATGTAAAAGTTTTAAGAAAAGCATCTACTAAGAAAAGGTTGGCAAGTGTTTCACCAAAAAAAACCCCTCAAAAAGAACTTTCTTTGCTTGATAGTACTAAAAAGAAGATTAATGCTTTTTTGGATATTAATAATGTTAAGCGTATTGCAGTTGTTTCAGATAATGACCAGGACGGAATTACTGCGTCAGTTCAAATGAAAAAGTTTTTGGATTCAAAGCGAATTGAAAGTAAAATTTTCTTTTATGATCATTACGCACAGTCATTGAGTATTCCAATTGAAGAATTCATTAAGTTTGCTCCCGAGAGAACAATTTTTCTTGACCTTGGGGATGGATTAATTTCGGATGCGTTGTTAAAAATTGGCAAACACACTGCTCCTTTTTTGGTAATTGATCATCACCAAAGTGAAGTAATTAGAAATAATTCTTTTAGATGTCTTGTGATTAAACCAGTAACTTTTTCAAAAATTACTCCTTCAAAGTATCCGACAAGCAAAATGGTTTGTGATTTGTTTTATTGTGCGGATTGGGTTGCAAGTATTGGAGTAATTGGGGATTTTGCTTTTGATGAATGGGCTAGTTTTTTAGTTAAAGTTCAAAAGAAGTATAAAATTAAACGAAGCGAACTTGATGATTTGGATGAAGTTGTTGCGTGTGTTTCTTCGCAGTATCCCGAGAAAATAAATGAGTTATTTAATTTTATTTGTTCTGCAAAATCTCCAAAAGATTTACTCAAATCTGAATATTTTACATTAAAGAAATTGTTTGATCAAAAACTTGCTGCATTGAAGGATAAATTTTATAAAGAAGCGGAATACTTTGAAGATGCAGGGGTTTATTTCTTCCATGCGTATCCAAGATTTTCTTCAAAATTAAGTAATAATATTTCTACTGAACTTAAAAATAAAGTAATAATTATTTTTGAATTTCCTGGCTCAATGATGAAGTGTTCTATTCGAAGGCAGGACTTTAAGGTTAATTGTGGCGAACTAGCAAAAGCTGGTGTTGCGGGTACTCCTCTTGGTAAGGGGGGAGGGCATATTCCTGCTGCGGGAGCAATGTTTCCTCCAGGATATTTAGATGATTTCAAAAAAAGAGTTAGAATGTATTTGCTCAATAATCCTCCAAAAGAGAAGCTTTTGTGAATTTTAGCTAATTGGGAAAATTTATAAATGGTTCCCGAGTGAATTTAATTAAGTAAGCCTGGTCAAGAATTGATTTGGGTAAAATTGATGCCTTGGTAGCTCAGCAGGTAGAGTATCCGGCTGTTAACCGGGTGGTCGTAGGTTCAAGTCCTACCCAAGGCGTCATCTATTTTTTGAAAGTGTGGTGAAAGGTTATGGATAAAGAAAGGGTAAGACATTTGCTTCACAGGTTGGATAATTTTGCAGATAAATTGATTCTTGATGGGGAGTATTACAAGAAATCAATAAAGGAAATCAAGAGTGAATTAAAAAAAGAAGGGTTACTTTAGTTGGACTGTTTAACAAGACTCTGCAAAAAGTGGGTTTTAAAAGAACAAAGTTTTCCTTTTCTTATATGATTAAAAAGAAAGTTTCTGCCCCAGTTTTATCCGATGTTAATTTTACAAAACTTGGAATTATTTTAATTGGGCTTTTTCTAGTTTTTGTTGTCTTCCTAGGGAGCCTTGTTTTTGTTGTTAATGCGGCTAGTCCCTCTATTGCCCCAAAAGTTGATTTTTCTTCAGATAAAGTTGCTTTAATTAAAATTTCAGGAGAATTGTCAACGGAGTCTTCTTTAAGTTTATTTTCTGGCGCTAGTGGAACTTCTTCTTCTGAGATTGTAGGTTACTTGGATGAGATAAAAAATGATTCAAGTATTAAGGGAGTAATTTTTGAAATTAATTCTCCTGGTGGGAGTGGGGTAGCCTCTGATGAAATCGCTCAAGCTATAAGGGATTTAAACAAACCAACTGTTTCGTTTGTTAGAGAACTGGGTGCGAGTGGAGCGTATTGGGTTGCGAGTGAAACAGATTATATTTTTGCAAATAGAGCTTCATTAGTTGGTTCAATTGGAGTGATTTCTGGTTGGCTTGATTATTCTGATTTACTTTCTGATTTTAATGTAAAATACCAACGATTTGTTGCAGGGGCAGATAAGGATTTTGGAACGCCTTATCGTCATGTAACTCCTGAAGAGGAAGCAAGATTTCAAGCTCAGCTTGACGAACTTCACACTGTATTTATTCAGCAAGTTGCAAAGGGTAGAAATTTGGATGAAAGTTACGTTCGAAAGTATGCTGATGGGTTTGTAATGACTGGTCAAGAAGCAGTAAATGCAAAATTTGTTGATGCTCTTGGCGGAAAAAAGGAAGCCATTGCATATATGGAAGAAAGATTGGGCAATAAAATTGAAGTAACTAATTATTCCTATGCCCCTACACTATTTGATAGTATTTTTGGTTATTCAAACGAATTGTCAAAGAGTATTGGGACAGGTATTGGGGAAGTATTGTTTAAACAAAGTCAATCTTTGGCTATTCGAACTTAGTGAATTCTTAATCCGAATTATTTTTACCAACGTGTTTTTTATGGTTGATTCAAATACAAAATGGTTTGGGGTAATTGGTAATCCGATTGAGCATTCCTTAAGTCCATTAATTCATAACTCTGCTTTTGAAAAATTAAAAGTAAACGCAGCATATTTGGCATTCAAAGTTGAGGATGTAAAAAATGCGATTAATGCGATAAAAGAATTTGGAATCAGCGGGTATAGTGTTACCATTCCTCACAAAGTTACCATAATGCAGTACTTGGATGAAATTGATTCGCTTGCAAAAAAAGTTGGTGCGGTTAATACAGTTTTAGTAAAAAATGAAAAGTTAATTGGCTATAACACTGATGTTATGGGGGCAATTAATCCTCTTAAAGAAATAACTCCTCTAAAAGGAAAAAATGTTTTTGTGATTGGTGCGGGGGGTGCAGCAAGAGCAATAGTTCTTGGGCTCGTTAATGAGCATGCAAAAGTAACAATTTTTAATAGAGATTTTTCTCATGCTCAAAAGTTGGCAAAAGAGTTTTCTGTTTCTTCAAAAGAAATAGGGGTGTTAAGTGCACTTGCAGAGGATTGTGATATTTTGATTAACGCTACTCCTGTCGGAATGTATCCTAAAGTAAATGAACTTCCTGTTGATGAGGGAGTCATTAGAAAAAAAATGATTGTTTTTGACATTGTGTATAATCCACTTGAAACTAAGTTAATTAGAGTTGCAAAAAAGAAGGGTTGTAAAGTTGTGCCGGGGGTAGAAATGTTTCTAAACCAAGCATATGCACAATTCGAAATGTTCACTGGAAAAAAAGCTCCTGTGGAAATAATGCGAAAAGTTGTTTTAAAAGAATTAAAGAAAAGACAAAAAAATCAAAGTTGATTTTAATTAATCTTAGTTAAAATAAAATGAAAAGCCCTAAATGGGCCTTTCGAAAATAAGTTTTTTCTATTGTTTTCTATTTTTTTATTTCTTAGTTACTTTTTCTTCTTTCATAATAAATTTAGCAACTACAAATACTACTGCTGCGATAATTAGGAAATTAAGTAAATCTCCTGCAAATGCCCCTAACTTTAGGAATATTGGTCCAAGTTGTAAAGCAAATTCTCTCCAAGCTCCGTTTGGAACTAAGAAACCAACTACTGGCATTATGATATTGTCAACTAGTGACTTAACTAATGTTACTGCTGCAGCACCCATAATGAATGCAATTGCAAGTGCCATTACGTTATATTCTCTTAAAAAGTCCATGAACTCTTTAACAGTGTTTTTCTTTTGTTCTACCATACTTAGTATCACCTTAATGGATATTTCTCTTAATGTTTTTAAACGACTTCGCTTTGGAGTTAGTTTTTAAACCCTTTTTGTCGACTTCTTACTTAGTGATTGAATGAATAGAACTCATACTTGCGGAGAATTAAATGCTCAATTTGAAGGAAAGAAAATTATTTTGCAGGGCTGGGCGGATACTGTTAGAGATCACGGTCCAATTACATTCGTTGATTTAAGGGATAGGTACGGATTAACTCAAGTTGTTATTGATCACAAGAAAAGTGAAGCAATGCACGAAATTGCTAAATCCATTAGAAAAGAATTTGTTTTACAAATTGAAGGGACTGTAAAGGCTCGCCCAGAGGGGACTGTAAAGAAAGATTTGCCAACTGGGGATATTGAAGTTGATGTAGATACTGTTGAAATAATTACTAAATCTGCCCCTTTGCCAATTGATTTAACACAGCGAACAGAAACGAATGAAGACTTAATGTTAAAGTACAGATATTTAGCTCTTAGAAATCCAATGTTGCAAAAGAACATGATTTTTAGACACAAATTAGTAAAAGTAATTAGAGATTTTTTTGATGCAAATAATTTTTTAGAAATTGAAACTCCAATTCTTGCAAAAAGTACTCCTGAAGGGGCTAGAGATTATTTGGTTCCAAGTAGAGTTCATCCTGGAAACTTTTATGCTCTTCCACAAAGTCCACAATTATTTAAACAATTATTAATGATTGGCGGAATGGATAGATATTTTCAAATTGCAAGATGCTTTAGAGATGAGGATTTAAGGGCAGATAGACAACCTGAGTTTACTCAAATTGATGTTGAAATGAGTTTTGTTGATGAAGAAGATGTAATGAATGTGAATGAGAAACTTATTCAGAGAATTTTTAAGGAAATGAAAGGGATTGAAGTTAAACTTCCACTTCCTCGAATGCAGTATGATGATGCAATTGCAAAGTATGGTATTGATAGGCCTGATACAAGATTCGGTTTAGAATTAGTTGAAGTAACTGATATTCTTTCAAAAGGAGAATTTAATGCATTTAAAACTGTTGTAGAAAATAAAGGAATAATTAAAGCCATTAATGTCGAAGGCCAGGCTGCTTTCTCAAGAAAGGATCTTAACGATGCTGAAAATTTTGTAAAGATTTACAAAGCTCACGGAATGGCTTACTTGAAATTCCAAAATGGAAAGTTTGACGGGTCAATTGCAAAATATTTCAGTGAAGATTTGTTGAATAAATTAAAAGAAAGAGTTAAAGCTAAAGAAAATGATTTAGTTGTAATCGTTGCCGATAAACCAAAAGTTGTTAATGATGCACTTGGTTTCTTAAGAGTTCAATTAGCAAAACAACTTGGATTAATTAAACCAGATACTTATAATTTGCTTTGGGTAAAAGATTTCCCGATGTTTGAATGGAGTGAGGAAGATAATAAGGTTACATTTGTTCATCATCCTTTTACTTCTCCAAGAAAAGAACATATTGCTTTAATGGAAACAGAACCATTAAAGATGAAAGCACTTGCTTATGATTTAGTATTAAATGGAATTGAACTTGGAGGGGGAAGTGTAAGAATTCACAATCCTGAAGTTCAAGCAAGAGTATTCAAAGCAATTGGACTTAGCGATGAAGATGCAAATAAGAAATTTGGTTTCTTCCTTGAAGCATTCAAATATGGTGCTCCTCCACACGGTGGTTTAGCATTTGGTCTTGACAGAATGGTAATGTTACTAAATGAATCTGATAGTATCAGGGATGTAATTGCATTCCCAAAGAACAAGGCGGCTGTTTCACTAATGGATGACTCTCCAAGTGAAGTATCTATAAAACAATTGAAAGAATTGTCCATTGATTTAGTTGTTCCAAAAGAAGAAAAGAAATAAAAAATTAATTCTAAAAAGAGTTAATTTTTTTTAATTTGTTTTTTCGTTTAGCTTTTCTTAATTAGTTTGGATTAGTTTATGGTCTTTTTAATTTATTTAAATCATTAAGCTGTCCATTATAATCGCTTCCTGCATTTGTTGCTTGGTCTCCGCCTGTTGTCAATAGCCCAATCATCATTCCAACTACTACTGCTACAACAACTACTGCTGCCGCGATTAACAATAAGTATTCAATTGCCCCTTGTGCTCTTTCTTCCATTATGCAAATACAGCATTTTGGTATAAAAGGTTTATGATGGCTAAAGAAAGTATGGATTCAGTTGATAGGGCTATTATTCAAAAGCTTTCAAGTGATTCAAGAACTCCTTTTCTTTCAATAGCAAAAGAGTTAGGTGTTTCTGAAGGTACTATTAGACAAAGAGTTGCAAAACTGATTGAAAAAAGAATAATTAGAAGATTTACAATTGATTTAGGGTCTGCTACGAATGCAGTAATTGAAATAACTACTTCCTCTAGTGTTCCTACTCAAAAGATTTCTGAACGAATAATTAAACTCGGTGCTTCGAGAGTATTTGAAGTTACGGGAAGATTTTCAATAATTGCTTTTGTTCAAGCAGAGGATTTTAATAAATTAAATCAAATTCTCGAATTAATTAGATCAATTGACGGAGTTATTCAAACAGAAACATTTCCTGTTCTAAAAGAAGATTAATTGTTTGAGTAAAAAAGAAAGAACTATTACGAATATCGTAGTAAATGCTCCCATTATATAAACTAATTGTGGCATAGACTACGTATTCTTTATTGGTGTTGTTTTTGAAAATCGCTTTAATTGGTTATGGAAAAATGGGGAAGGCTGTGGAAGTAGTTGCACTTGCAAGAGGACATAGCATAGTAAAAATTGATCCTGTTGTGCAGGACTCTGATTTTAAAGAAATTAATGCGCAAAGTCTTGCAGGAGTGGATGTTTGTATTGATTTCACTGCGCCTGCAGTTATTTTTGAGAATGTAAAAAAAGTTTCTTCACTTGGCAAGAACTTAGTTGTCGGTACTACTGGGTGGTACGATAAGATGAATGAAATGAAATCTATTACAAATGGACTTGGTTGTATTTGGAGTGGAAATTTTAGTATTGGGATGAATGTTTTTTTCCACGCAGTTGCAGAGACTGCCAAAGTAATGAATAATATTCCTGAGTATGATGCTGCAGTTTATGAGATTCACCATAATCAGAAAAAAGATTCTCCTGGGGGAAGTGCTCAGATAATTGGGAAAATAATTTTAGATAATATGACTCGGAAAAAGAAAATTGTTGGAGATAGATTTGCTGAAAGAAAACCCGATCCGGAAGAACTACATGTTGCGAGTGTTAGGTGCGGAAGCATTCCAGGAACTCACACTGTTTTATTTGATTGCCCAGTAGATACAATTGAACTAAAACACATTGCAAGAGGGAGAGAAGGATTTGCATTTGGTTCTGTACTTGCGGCAGAGTTCATTAATGGAAAAAAAGGATTTTATAATATTGATGATTTAATGAAAACAATAATAAAAAATTGAAGTGGTAAAATATGGTTGAAAAATTATTTCGCGGAGTTTATACTGCAATTATTACTCCGTTTGATGAATATGATCTTATTGATTATACTGCCCTTGGGAATTTAATTGAATTTCAAATTGCTTCTGGAGTGCAAGGGATTGTTGTTTGCGGAACAACTGGGGAATCTCCAACGCTTAGTCCTGAAGAAAGTGACACGGTGATTGATTTCACTGTGAGAAAAGTAAACAAAAGAGTTCCAGTTATTGCAGGCACTGGGAGTAATTCAAATTATGAAGCTGTTCAAATGACTATTCATGCTCAAAATTTTGGGGCGGATGCAATTTTACAAGTTCTCCCTTACTACAACAAACCAACTCAGGAAGGAATGTATCGTCACTTCAAAAAAATTGCTGAATCAACAAGACTTCCAATAATACTTTACAACATTAAAAGCAGATGTGGGGTAAATTTAGAAACAGATACTTTATTATGTTTGATTAAGGATTGCCCAAATATTGTTGCAGTGAAAGAAGCAAGTGGGGACTTAAATCAAATCAAGGATGTAATTGCAAAAAAACCAGATTATTTTTGTGTACTTAGTGGGGATGATGCGCTTACTCTTGATGTAATCAAAGCAGGCGGAGATGGAATTATTAGTGTTGTAAGTAATGTTATCCCAAAAGAGGTAGTAGAATTAACTTCCGTGGCCCTAAAAGGAAATTATTCTTTGGCTGAAAAGTTGAATGAAAAGTTAATGCCGTTTTTCAAAATGGCTTTTATTGAAACTAATCCAATTCCAATTAAAGCAATGGCTGTGATGAAAGGGATGTGCAAAGAGATTTATCGTTTACCTATTTGCGAACTTAGGCCAGAGAACCGAAAAAAAGTTGAACAATTAATGAAAGAAATGGGATTTTTATAAGCGTTATTTATTAGAAGATGTGGTGAGTTATATGGCAAAAATAAATTCTAATTATGATAAACTTTCTGCAGGGTATTTATTTCCAGAGATTTCAAGGAGAGTAAAAGTTTATTCAGAAAAGAATCCAGGTATTGAAATTTTAAGACTAGGGGTAGGAAATACAACTGAAGCTTTGCCAAGTGAAATAATTAAAGGGCTTCACGCTTCCGTTGACAAACTTTCAAACGTTAAAACTTATACTGGTTATGGGGATGAACAAGGAAATAAGAATCTTCGAGAAGCAATTGTAAGTTATTACAAAGATTTGGGTGCAGAAATTCTTCCTGATGAAGTTTTTGTGAGTGATGGTGCAAAGTGTGATGTTGCAAACATTCAGTCAATTTTTTCAAATGAATGTAAAGTTGCAGTTCAAGACCCCGCATATCCAGTATACGTTGATACTAATGTAATTGCAGGCAGAACAGGAAAAAATACAGGGGTTACTTATGATGGATTAGTTTACATGGGGTGCAATTTGGAAAATAATTTCTTTCCATCTCTTCCAACAGAAAAAGTTGATTTAATTTATATTTGCAGTCCAAATAATCCAACTGGGGCTGTTGCAACAAGAGAGCAGTTAAAAGAATTTGTGGATTATGCAATTAAAAATAAATCAGTAATAATTTTTGATGCGGCTTATAATGAGTTTATTTCTGATTCAACTTTACCAAAAACAATTTATGTAATTCCTGGCGCAAAAGAGTGTGCGATTGAAATTAATAGTTTCTCTAAATCAGCTGGTTTTACTGGGGTAAGATTGGGTTGGAGTATTGTTCCAAAGAATTGTGTGTGTGAGGATGCTAGTATTGGAAAATTAAATTCAATGTGGAATAGAAGGCAAACAACTATGTTTAATGGAGCAAGTAATATTGTTCAAGATGGGGGAGTAGCGGCTCTAAGTAAAGAAGGACTAAAAGAGTGCAAAGAAATTATTGAGTACTATATGGAAAACTCAAGAATAATAAAAAAAGGTCTTGAAGAAAAAGGACTCAAAGTTGTCTCCGGGGGAGTTAATGCTCCTTACTTGTGGGTAAAAACTCCAAATGGAATGAAATCCTGGGATTTGTTTGACAAAATGTTAACTGAAGCGCATGTTGTAATTACTCCCGGTTCAGGATTTGGTCCAAGCGGGGAAGGATATTTTAGAGTAAGTGCTTTTGGGCATAGAGAGAATGTGATTAAAGCAGTTGAAAGTATTAAAAATAATTTAAAGCTTTAGCGGCACTCAATATGTTGGACAGACATTCTATTAAAAAAAGTTTAGAAAAAAGAGTTGATTGAATGAATAATGATAATGATTTATTTTTTACAAAATCTCAAATTGAAGAAATAATCAAAACTTATCCAACCCCGTTTCACTTATATGGCGAGAAAGGAATTAGAAATAATGCCCAAAATTTATACAACTCATTTTCCTGGATTACTGGTTTTAAGAATTATTTTGCAGTTAAGGCTTGTCCTAACCCAACTTTGATTTCAATTTTAAAAGAAGAAGGGATGGGCGTGGATTGCAGTTCTCTTCCTGAACTTTTGATTGCAGAAAAACTTGGATTTAAAGGGGAACAAATAATGTTCACTTCAAATAATACTCCTGCAGATGAATTTGTTAAAGCGTTTATGCTTGGTGCAATAATTAATCTTGACGATATTACTCATATTGAGTATTTGGAAAATGCATTGGGGGGTAAACTTCCTGAGCTTATTTGTTTTAGATATAATCCCGGTCCATTAAGGGCAACAGCTGAAGGAAATGTTATTGGTAGTCCCCAGGATGCAAAATATGGTTTGACAAGAGAACAATTATTTGAAGCATATAAAATAGCAAAACAAAAAGGAGTAAAGAGATTTGGGTTGCATACAATGCTTGCCTCAAATGAATTAAGATCTGATGCTTTCATTCAAACTGCTGAAATGTTATTTGATTTAGTAGTTGAAATTTCAAACAAAGTTGGAATAAAGTTTGATTTTATCAATTTGGGAGGGGGAATTGGAATTCCTTACAAACCCGAACAAAAAGCAGTTGATTTGGAGTATGTCTCAAATGGAATAAAAAAAATGTATGAAGAAAAAATCGTGAAAAATAAATTAGCTCCTCTAAAAGTAGTAATGGAAAATGGCCGAATGGTTACAGGCCCCTTTGATTTTTTAATCACTCGCGCAATTCATGAGAAGCATATTTACAAAGAATATATTGGAGTAGATGCGTGTATGGCAAATTTAATGAGGCCTGCTCTTTATGGTTCATACCATCACATTACAGTTCTTGGAAAAGAAAATGCCCCTCGGACAGAAAAATATGATCTTGTTGGTTCTCTTTGCGAGAATAATGATAAGTTTGCAATTGATCGAATGCTTCCAAAAATTGAAGTAGGGGATTTAATTGCAATTCATAATGCTGGAGCGCATGGGTATGCGATGGGTTTCAATTATAACGGAAAATTAAGAAGTGCTGAATTATTATTGCGAGAGAATGGCAAAGTGGAACTAATCCGAAGGGCTGAGAATACAAAGGATTATTTCGCTACTTTTGATTTTCCTGGATCAAAATTCAAGTTTTGATGTCTTGACTCGCTTTTTCTTCAAACCCAATCCTTAAAAATCGATTGTGTTTCACTATGTGCAAGAGTATACGTAAGTAGAAATCGGTGATGTTTATGCCAAAAAGTATTGATTCAATAGTAATTAAGGAGCCAATCAAGAAACAGTTCTTGACTTTGTCATTTGATGAGGGGGACAATATTGTTTCTTGCATTAAACAAGGAATGGAAATGAATAATATTTCTGAATGTGATGTTGTTGATGTTGATGGAGTACTTACTTCAGGAACAGTTAATGCAATGGAAGGAAGTAAGTTTAAGAAAATTGATTTTGCTAATACTAAAATAATGCGTGCTTCTGGCCACTTCAAGTTGGGTGGGGGAGACCTTTGGGGTTCTTTGCATGTTTTTACTGAAGGAAGAAAACCAATTTCAGGAACTGTTGTTAAAGCGATTGCTGGTCAAGGGTTCACTTTGAAATTAACTTTCTTGCCAAGATAAAGTTTTTGACAAATTAGTTTCTAATTAGTTTTAGTTTTTAAAAAGGGTTAGATAAATCCTTTTGCTTGTAAAAGGATTGCTATGTCCTTTTGCTTGTAAAAGGATTAGATAAATCCTTTTGCTTGTAAAAGGATTAGATAAATCCTTTTGCTCTTCTTTTTTCTTTTTCTCTAATGATTCGGTTCTTTGCTTTCTTTAATCCTTTAACAGTAATTTCTTCAGCTTTTTCAAGTCCTGTGAGTGTAATATCTTCTACTCGTTCTATTTCGCCTACTGCGAATTCTTCAGCTTGTTTTGCAGTTTTAACAATCCTTCTTGTCCCATTAACTCCTATTCTGCCAACAATAATTGCGCCTTCTTTCAATTCTTTTCCGCCTTTGTCCTTGATGATTTCCATTGTTCTAATTGTAGTATTAAATTCTCGTTCAGTAGTAGCTAATAATAATGATGCACTTGTGTATAGTGTTTCTCTTACTGGTTCAAATGTTAGTACTCCAATAACGAGCTGGTCCTCTTGGATTGGCTTTGTTTCACGAACATCTTTAATTTTGTTAACGAGTGCGGAGTAAATAGTTAGTCTTAGCACAACTGCCACAAGGCAGATAATGTAAAATGTGTTTGTAAGTATTGGAAAAGAAACGTTAAATGTTTGTACGTACCCGCTAAGCATTATTCCAAAAAATGTTGCGGTTCCAAATAGCGCTGCTTGGTAACTCGCGTATTTTATGATTTTTTCTGCTTTGAATGATTCATAAATGAAACTTGCTAAACAAAGATTGAATCCGCTGAATATTATTCCACTTAAAAATTCCGCAATAGTTAAACCTAAAGGGTCATGTATTAGTATTAGTGCTAATGGATAAATGCTTGCAAGGAGTCCAGTTGCTTTCAGGGTTTTAATAGTCCCATATTTGTCAATAATTTTTCCCCAATAGGGCATAGAGATTAGTGAAGCCACTGCCGAAGAGCAAATGATTATCGTGTATGTAAAATAATCAAATTTCAGTGCTAAGTTATCCAGTAAGTAAAGTGAAAAGAATGGTCCGACTAAAGATATTGCAAATGTCATTAGTGTTCCAAAAAGTACAAAGTATCCAAAATTATTTGTTCTTAGTTCTTTAATGAAATCAAATAGCCATATTTTTTCAGTGCCATCTATTTCGCAGCAAGGGTCTTCCATTTTTGTGAAAGTAATGGACGATGCAAGTCTTCCAATAAATGAAATCAAAAATATTGCAACAAATGCATACAAAGTCAGACTTGGTTCAAATAATTTTAGCAATAAACCGCAACCTAGCATTGTAAGAAAAACAATCGCACCAGTGATAGCATTTCTTATTCCAAAATATTCTCCAATTAGTTCAGTTGCTGTTAAACTTCTCATCCAGCTTTGCCACAAAGGAGTGCCAATTGATCCAGCTAATGTTCCGATGGTGGTTATTACGATGAGCCAAAATATTTGGTCTGTTGGAAAGATGAATGGAATTAATGCGATTAGTAACCAACTTATTGATTGAAGAAATACCGCGGGAATAATTGTGTTTTTTCTATTTTTGAATACTTTGAGAAATTCAAGAGTGCCTAATTGAAACCATGCAGCGAGAAGTGCTGGGAGTGCTGCAATTAATCCAATTTCAAAACTATTTGCGCCTAAATATACTGCAAAAGGAACAATAAAGATCATTCCTCCACCAAACATTAGTGAAGCAAACATTCCTTCAAGTATTGAGAGCCGTAATGGCTTTGAATAATTGTTTACTTTGTCCCAAAACATAATCAATCAATACTGTATTTTCTACACAATTAGTATAAAAACTAGATTTTTAATGATTCGCTTGTTGGGGTAAAAAGTTTAATAAGGCTTTTAACCAAATAATAAGCATGAGAACTGCTCTTATTGGATTAATAATATTCTCTATTTTGTTCTTCTCTGGATTTGCCTTTTCGGTTTCAATTGAAAACATGACTCCTCAAGAAAAAAAGGGTTATTATTCCTTAGTTCCTGTGCAAAATAAATCCATGAGCTCGCTAGCAATTGCTTCTTCTCCTTCTTCTGATGAATTAGTTTCCTTTCTTGTTGAATCAAGCGGGTCTGGTTCGGTTGAACAATTTTTGGGCGGCGTAGGATGGGCAAATAAACTTCTTGGCGGTAAATTGTATAGTGTTACTACAACAAAAAGTAATGCAGTAAACTTAATTTTGAGTGATTCCGTAAGTGGGTTTTCAATTAATCATGCAATTCCTTTCTTAGAATATTCTGTTCCTTCAACTAATGCTTCAACTTTTTATAATAACTCCTTAACAGGTTCAACTTCAAGTGTTTGTATTATTGATACTGGAATACGAACTACGCATTTTGCATTTTCTGGAAAAACAATTGAGAATCTTGATTGTAATATTTACGGGTCTGCGGATTTTGATGGGCATGGTACTCATGTTGCAGGAATTGCGACGGGGAATGCTTTTGGATTAATTTCTCACGGAGTATCCTATGGGACAACTCACTTAATTAACGGAAAAGGGTTTACTGAAAATCCCGACGTTGATTGTTTGCTTGATAATCTTCAAAATTGTTTTGCCTTGGATCGAAACTATCCTGCGGATGTTGCAAATAGTTCTTGGGGTACACCTAATGAAAATTGTGGGGGTTTTGCAGTATCGGATGGGAACTCCGGAGAATCCAGGTACGTTGATGCGTTAGCTGTTTTTTATAAAAAAGTATTAGTTTTTGCGGCAGGAAATAGTGGCCCTGGAGGATCAGATTATGCTTGTTTGGATGATGGAAACTCTCTTGCAATTCCTTCAGACACTTATAATGTAATTGCTGTTGCGTCCATGGACACAAATAGTAGTGTTACAAGAGCGGATGATTCTATTTCTTCTTTTTCAAGCAGGGGTCCAACTTTTGATGGAAGAAAAAAACCAGATATTGCTGCTCCTGGAAATCCAATTGCTTCCGCGTATTTTCTTAGTAATTCCTCTTCTGCAACAATGGGGGGCACAAGTATGGCTGCGCCGCATGTTACGGGGGCAGTTGCTTTAGTCACTGATGGGTTTAATTTAAATTGGCTTGAGTCAAAAGCGCTTTTGATTAATAGTGCCACGGATATTAATGCTCAAGGGTGGGATAAGTACTCTGGTTGGGGGTATTTGGATTTAAATAAAGCATTTATTGATGGTAATAAAACTCTTTTCAAATCAATTGACAAAAATAATTCTTTAATATTTTATTCCTATTTGGACGCAAATGAAAAAGTATCTTTGGTGTGGGACAGGTTTTGTGATATTAGTGCGGTATGTTCTTCTTTAACAAATCTTGATTTGAATTTGCTTGACAGAAACGGTTTAGTTGTTTCTTCCTCTGTTTCATTAATTGATAATGTTGAACAAGTTAGGGCTCCTTTGAGTGGAGTTTATGCGGTAAGAGTTTCTTCCCAAGTTAGTCCTTTTGCGAATGGATTTACTGATGAGAACTTTGCGTTATCCTTTTCAGGAAAACCATTTAACTCCAGAATTGATTCCGTTTCCAAAAAAAGTTCTCTTGCGTTAGTTGATGAAAACTTTTTCTTTGATGTGAATTTAACTAATGATACAAATTTGACTCAGGATTTTAACTTAACTTTGTTTAATGGTTCTGTTAAGTTGGGGGGTCAAAATACTTTCTCTCTGCCTGCGTTCTCAAATAGCACATATCGGCTCAACACAGTGTTTGATTCAGCGGGTGATAAAAATTTGTTATTGAGTTTATCTTCGCCTCTAATAGATTATTGGCCTGAAGATAATAATTTGTCCTTTTCTCTTTCAGTTGATGGAAATAATGTTGCTGTTCTTGGCGCGAGATTAATTACATTAGATGGTTCTGCTTTGGGGGAAGTTTACTCGAAGAGTACAGATCAAGTAATTTATGCTGATGCAAATATACAAAATATTTTGGGCACAAGCAAGGATGTAAATGTTTTATTATATCTTAACGGAGTTGTTGTTGATTCCAATGTATTGTTTATTGATTCAAACTCCATTAGACGTGCAGTCTTTGACTTTGTTTTGCCTGCTGGAGTGTATTCTGAATTGAATCTTTCTGTAGGCGTTCTTCCTCTTGTTAATGAATTAATACAGAATGATAATCAGTTTGATTTTAATTTTATAGTTGAGCTAGTTGATTCAAAACTTGTTTCTATTGTGCCATCAATTGAATCCACTTCTGCATATTTGGGGAATTTAGTTACTTTTGATGTTAATGTTTTGAATGCGGGTACTCAAACAGTTGATTTGAATACTCTGATGTATTTGGATGAAAATATTATTGACTCAAACTTGAGTAGTTTTATTCCTGGGGAAAGTAAAATAATTAGTTTTTCAAGAACTATTTTGGATTATAATTCAGATTTCAACTTTGTAGTGCTTCCGAATTCTTTTGACTATAATGTAAATGATAATAATTCTTCGTTTAGGTATGTGGCTATTGATGGGAATAATGTTAAACTAGTTTCTTTTTCTTATTCTCGTCTCTTGCCTCTGTACGATGTAAATCACGCTCTAAAAAATACTCCTTTTCGGGTGGATGTTAATGTAAGGAATTTTGGAGTTGATCTTAATAAAGATTTGAATGTTTTGCTTTTTGTTGATGGGGCAGTAGTTGACTCTAATATTGCGGTGTTTAGTACTGATGTTAATTTGAGAAATGTTTCTTTTACAAAAAGTATTTCGACAGTCGGTGTTCACGAGTTAATTGCAAGTTTAGAGCCTGTTTCGAATGATTATAATTCGCTTGATAATAATTATTTTTCTTCAATAACTATTGATGGTAATGCTGTAAGAGTTGCCGCGGTACTTTTTGATTCTCCTGCGTTACTTGATTCAAACCAGCCGATTGATGTTAATGTTGAAAATTTGGGGCCTGCAATAAGTACTAATCTTGTTCTTGAGAGCCTTGCGTTAGGTGGGGTGCTTGATTCGGTTTCTGTTGTTTTAGCCCAGAACTCAAGTGCAATTTATTCCGTGCATACTCAAAAACTTACTTCTACTGGAATGAAATCTTTTACAGTTTCTATTGGGTCTTTCCAAAATGATTATGCGTTAGATAATAATATGGAGTTTTCAATCGGAGTGTCTTCTCCATCAACTGCTGTTGGAGGGTATACTGGTGGAGGCGGGGGAGGGGGTTTAATTGAACCAAAGCGAAGTGTAACTGAGGAGACCGCTAAAAATATTATTCAATATCCTGTTGGAGTAAAGGAAAATACTTTCATTCAGCAGCTTTTAACTCCTGTAGAAATAAGTGTTGTTTCCCAAACTGCAAATTCATTTTCTTCCTCCAGAGTACTTTCTAATTTAGAAATTTGGGATTCTAATGGAGTTAAAAAAGAAAGGACTCTTGTTACGGTTAATTTTTCATTTGTTGACAAAAATGTAAAAGAAGTTACTGTTGTGGAGTTTGTTCCAAAGAGTGTTGCAATTGATGCTAATTTGATTAGTTCTCCGTTGAAGTTTGTTGTAAGGCAAAGAGATCCAGTAATTGAGTTCACTATTTCTCCAAAAGATAGTATTACTTATTTTGTTGACCAAAAAATTGATGTGAATAAAATCAGTGACTTTAATTCACCTGTTGTTTCAAAAATACTTTTTGATCAAAAACCAGTTGTTCCTAAGGACACAAATACTTCTAAAGCAATTCCTCTTGTTGACAAAAATTCTCCTCCTTCCGATTTGAAAACTGCAGCAAACACGGGTAATTTACTTCTAATAATTTCAGTGGTTGTAATAATTTTTTGTGTTGTTTTAGTGGGGGCATTTGTTTTGGTTGCAAAGAAACTGAAACCTTCTCCATTAAATCCTTCGCTTGCAAAACCTGCTCAAAATCCTGTTCCTTCAAAACCTGTGTTGCCCCCAGTTCCTCCTGTTGGTGTTGCAAAAAGCATTATTCCTCCTGCCCAAATTTCTCCTCAAAGTTCTTCCTCTCCAAGCAAAGCAGTACAAAAACCAACTCCTGCAGTTGTTGAAACTTTTTCTTCAGTTTTGGGTTCTATGGGGGTAGAGGAAGCAAAAGTTTTGAATCAAAATGTTTCATTTGTGCGTTCCACTCTTGTACTTGAGTCAAAAACAAAAATGAACGTTGTTGTAATGAAAGCGTTCAAAAAAGGAACTCGATCAGTGAAAATTATTGAAAAATTACCTGATTCTTTGAATTTGTCCTCTTCAGAAATAGATTCCATGATTCCATTTAGACTTATTCAAGGACATTACATTGAGTTCACGATGGATCCTACTCAAGACATAGCTTACTATATCAACAAGAAACTTTCTCCCGGAGAGTTTGAATCATTCACTTGCCCAATAATTTCAAAAGTTATTTCAATAGAGGGGCAATAATTTAGTTAAATATTTACTTGTTATTTTACCTTCCAGCCATGCTTTTTAATACTTTTACTTGGAAAATTCTTTAGTTCTAAGTTGCTGCAAAGCAGTTACTTGTATTTTAAAAAGATTCAGCTGAGGTGGCAGAGCGGCCCAATGCGATGGATTGCTAATCCATTTCCCGAAAGGGAGCGCGAGTTCAAATCTCGTCCTCAGCGTATTAAAAAGAATATCTTTATGGGTTTATTATTTATTCTGAAACCACTTAGTTAGTTATTTAAATAACAAAGACTTTTATTTGAGCATGGTTAAGTCGAAGTATCTTTTATTTGTAGTTGTTTGTGTTGTTGCAAGTTTGTTTCTATTTGGTTGTAGCGTAAAGATTTGGCCACCGTTAAATGTGGCTCAATGTGAGCAATTACCCGATTTTGCTGGTTTAGATGAAAAACACACTAAGGATGAGTGCTATTCTTACTTGGCTGTTAAGAACAAAGATGTTTCTTTGTGTTCTAAAGTTTATAACGACTCAACTAATTGTATTGCAAGAGTGGCGGTTGATTCAAATAATCTTGAGTTATGCAGCTCAATAACAGAAAACCCAAAATCAAGTGATTATTGTTATTATCAACTCTCTTTATCTAAACTGGAAAATAATTGTGATAAGGTTCTTTCTCCAAGTATGCGAAATACTTGTTTGTTTAAGGTTGCTGTGGCAAAAAAAGATTCTAGTTTGTGTTCTGCAATGGATTTAGATTCTGGAATTTCTTCGATTGAACAAATAAGTATGGATTTATGTTTTGATAATATTGCAAAATCAACGTCTTCTTTCGAATTGTGCTCAAAAATAGAAGAAAAAATATTGCATAAAAATTGCCTCGACAGTTTCTTGAGAAATAGTTTGGTTGGTAAAAGCGAACTGGATCAAGCTATGTGCCAGCTATATACTGATAAAGATTCACAACAAGCATGTTCGGCTGTTTTTGATAATAATATTTTGGAGTGTGAGCAAATTGAAGATCTTATGGTTCATAATTATAACTGCATAATTTCTTTAGCCATAAAACAATCAAATACTGTTTTGTGCGAAAAAATGCGTAATGAAACTTGGTGTATATACCCTGAGCCGTGTAAAAGTGTGGCTACTGATTTTGAATGTTACGATATGTATGCTCAAACAAAACTGGATCCAAGTATTTGCCAAAAAATAACTAATGAACATAGTGATACTAGGGATATGTGTTATGGTAATATAGCTTATAATTTAAATGACACAAATTTGTGTGGGCAGATTGTTAATAAAAGTTTTGGGATGCCTTTTTGTTCAAAGTAAATGAATAAGTTAGGGGAATGTGGTTTAAATGAAAATAGCAGTTCTTGTATTAATTATATTGCTAAGTTTATCGATTGGATGTATTGAATATAAACCTTTAACAGATGATTTGAAGGAGTATGCTGGTGTTTGGGCTTCTTCTGACGGGCAGTATTTAACAATACATGAAGATGGTTCGGGAAGTTACGATGGTTATTCTGGAATTGCATCCTTAAAAGTTTCTGGGGGGCAAGTAGTCATTGCTGATGGAAATTTGTCCATTGAATTTGTTGGTATCGGTAAAAAGTTTAGAATAGACAAGTCGCCTTATGATGATACTGGAAAAACAAAAATGATTCTTGATGGAGTAAATTTTGTTAAAGGAAGCAATTAAATATATGACAAAGAGAGTATTATTCTTAGGGCATGTTTAAACCTCGCAAAACGTCGTTCTTCCCTCGAAGCTGTGCTACAGGTTGTTTTAACCTGCGCTCGGCCTCAGCGCTTTTTCTTATATTTTTGTGAAAGAAATAGCGTTTGATATATCTAACAAAGTTATTTTCTTTTTACGTATTTGTTAATGTTTCCTTGGCAGTTTTTACTGCCGCATTTGCATTCAAAGTCCCATTTTTTATCCCACAAGAACTCTGCTTCTCGTTCTTCAGGACTAAGTTCATTGTAAACAAATGTTAGTTCTTCGTCTTTTTTTACTTCTTTTATGGTTATGATGTTTAAATCATCCCCAACTTCGCAGTTTGGTTCGCATGCATGATTGGCATAAATTGCATCTGTTTTTGAAACAACCCATTTATCCTCGTTTTCTTCTCCAACGCAAATCGCATGGCAAACCATATCCTCGGGAACTTCTTTGTAAGTCATTATTTCTCCTTCAAATTTTTGAACAACTGTCCCTGCAGGTAAATCTTTTGTTGCAACTAGTGCTTTGCCGTAAGAAATTTTAATTACTTTTGAGGGATATTTCATAAGATCATCTTCGCAGTTAATTCTTCCATTTTTTTACTTGCCTTTAGTTTTGTTTTTCTTTATCAATTTAGTTTTTGTTTTATCTTTCTCGGATTGCTTGTATTTCCAGTCGAATTCTCCATAATCTGCGAGCAACTCTTCCCCGCATTTTATTTCTTTGCTTGTAATAAAAGTAAATCCTTCATCAATTGTTTTCATGTTTGGGTTTTTTGAAGTGTTCATGTAAAAGGATATTCCAATTGATCCGAGTCCGCCTGAGTTTATCCATACACTTCCGTCTTTTTTTATTACATAAAATGCTTCTATCATCTCGTTAAGGTTTGGGTGTATTTCGCCAAGGTCTTTTAAGTGAACTCGGACCCATTTTTGTTTTGTTTCTATCCCGAATGGATTTATATCTTTTGGGATGTCTCTTATCGCAAATACTCCAACGCCGTGAAGCTTTGAAGGCATTATTCGACAGTAAGTATTCTTTATTTTTTGAATAACTTTTTCTTTCTCATGATTCATACCAATCATTTAACACAAAAATCGTGTCGAGCACTAGTTAAAAAAACATTTTTTGAAATCAGTTATTATTAAGCTTCTCTTAAATATCCCCAAGTAGTTAATTTATCCGAGTCTTCAAACCATCTGTCCCCAATATCTGTTCGGTAGTACATGTGGGGTATTAGAATATTTTTTATTCGGCTGTATGCTTGTTTTTGAGCTTGTCTCATTGTCTGTCCGCTTCCGCAAACGATTAGTATTACCCCTGTGTTTCCTGTTACTAGCCATTCATCATTAACCATTTTTACATCTTCTAAGTGTATTCCTTCATAATTTGGTTTCTTCAAAAATATTATTGAGTCTTTTGACTTTACTTCAAAAGTTTTGTCATCATCGAATGGGAAGGGAGGTACTACTATTCTTACTCCTATGTGGAATCCGCTCTTTACTTTAAGTTTTGGGTTGTTACCGTTTGCTAAATCGTATAAAAATTCTCCAATAGGGGTAATGAATGATTCCTGCTGGATACTTATTGTTGGATATCCGAAGCGTGAAGTCCATTCAAGGGGATATATTCCGTTAGTGTTTACTATAAAATTAATGTCAATATACCCTACATAGTTTTCTTCTGCAAACTTTTGTTCGAACTTTTTTAGAGTTGAGTTAAATAATTTGTTCGGACCAGTCCAGAACATTGTAGTTCCCATTTCTCCTGTTGAGGGTCCAAGGTTTCCAGGAAATAATTTTTTGTGTTCAAAGTTAATGTTTACTGGGTAAATGAATTCTTTTCCATTGAAGAATGCTCCTACCGCAACTTCTACTCCGCTGAGTTTCTTTTGGAGTTGAAAATCAGGTATTTTCTTTTGCCAAGCACTTTTGTAATCCATTAATACTTGGATAACATCTTTTCCATCTTCTTCTTCACCGATAAACAATAGTCCTTTGTTGTTTTGCGCTTCTCCGCTTGGTTTTATTACATATTTTCCAGGGTTATCCTTTACAAATTGAATTGCATCATCAAATTTAGTAAAATCTTTGTATGGTGCTACTGGTATTCCGTATTTCACTAATTCTTCTTGTCCAAATGCTCTTTCATCCTCTAATCGATCAGTATATGGTGTTCCGCCTACAACTTTTTTTCCTCTATCTCTCATTGCTTTGGCTTTTTTTCCGTGTCCTAAAACATCATCAAAAACAATTACATCCGCCCAATCAACTTCTTTTTCCCAGTCAGTTACCTTTTCAACGAATCCGTCCCCAACTTCATTTTCGCCTTTGTCTTCAATATAGTATTTTACCTCATGTCCTTCTTTCTTTACCTGCCATGCGATGTCTGTGATTAGTGCATCTATTGAAACGAATAAGAATTTTTTTGATTCAAAAGGTTGTTTTGTTTTTACTTTTGTTTCGTCGTGTCCGTTACCGTTACCATTTTTAGTTTCAGAATCCTGTTGAACAGAATTTTTTTCTGAGTTTTGATCGTGATTTTTTTCTTGTTCTTCTTTTTGAAACATTGTAATCCACTAAAGGCAATAAATAAATGAATGATGAAAGTATTTTAAACCAGATAGATTTTTTCAATAATGAATTATTTGTTTTATTATAAAAAATTTATTGATTAATTTATTTATTTTGCAGTTGAAATACAATATTTGCAATTAACTGGAGAAGTTTGTTAAAATTGTTTTGCTGTTTTATTTTTGGCGAAAGGAAAAATCCTTTCGCCTTACAAAAAATAGTTTTACTAGAAAATTATTTTTTCTTAGCTTTTCTCTTAACTGCTTTTTTCTTTTTTGCTGCCATTTTTATTTCACCCCTGAACCAAAAAAATTAGTTCTATTCAGAAGAGTCCTTATCTAATATATAAGCATTGGTATTTTTTTAGAGATATTTTTCTCACGTTTATTATTTTTTAAAAAAATAGTTGCTGGAGTTTTTTTTACTCCAGCGAATTAATTTAATTTATTTATTGGCAGCAGCAACATCCGCCACTTTTTTTAGCCGCTTTTGCTTTTGGTTTTGCTTTACTTTTTGGAGCCATTTATTTTTCACCTCGCACAGAGTCGATTAGTAATTCTACTTTTTCAAGTATTTAATCCTGCCTGTTTAGTGGGCATTATCTCAATAAATGTAGTTGGCTTTCTCAAAAGGATTTCCTAAGCATTGTTTTGATTGTTAAATAGCAATTGGAGTATTTTGTCTCTTTGGCAGACTTTTTATTTGTTTCTAAGCATCTTTAGTTTATGGGTTTGTTTGATTTTTTAAAGAAAAAGAATGATTCTGTTCAATCCGAAGAGGATATGATTCTTGGCGGGGCAGAGGATTCTTCAGTTCTAATTCCTAATCATGTAAAAAATGGTGCGAAGGATAGAGAAACTTCCGGAGAAGTGTTTTTACAAAAAGCAAAACAATTTAATAGATTCAAAGTTTCGGGGGTCTATGATACTGGGACTCTTACAATGGTTTTGGGGTTTGTTGAGTGCGGTAAATTAAAGAAAAAAATGAAGGCTAAACTAAATGGGAAAGAATTAACGATTATGGATTTGAAAGTGGGTTCAAATTCTGTTGAAGAGCTTTTGGCTAATGAAGAGGGGTCAATTTTTATTAAATCAAAAGATACTCCGTTAGTAAAATATAGGGATATTTTGGAATTTAAGTAAAAAGGTTTAATTAAGCAAATCTCCTTATTTTTGCCCCTAACACGCAGTATTTAATAACTAACGAAATCTATTTTTTTTATTCAAGAACAAAGCTCTTGATATTCAATTTGCACGGGTTGGGGAGCGGTTAAACCCACCAGACTCAAAATCTGGTCGCTTAGTGCGTTCAACGGTTCGATTCCGTTCCCGTGCATCCAAGCCTTTTTCTTTTTCGAAAAGAAAAAGTCTAAGGTTTATCCAAAAAGAAAACTAGTTGTTTTTTAGTTAACTATTGTGACTTTTATGATTAAAGCTATTATTTTTGATCGAGATGGAGTTTTAATTGACTCTGAGATGATTCACAAAGAATCCATAAAACAAGGTTTAAAAAAAGTTGGATTTAACTTTGATGAAACTGATTTTAAGCAAATATATGCTAGATCTCCAGATCATTATAAAGAATTTTTACTCTCAAAGTATCCAGTGGATTGGGAAGAATATAGAAAAATCCAAAGAGAATTTTATTATTCACTTTTATCAAAGAATTGTCTTGTAAGAGAAGTAGTGGAGTTAGCAAAGGTTTTGAAAGAAAAGGGATATAAGTTAGGGATTGCGACTTCAACAAAAAGAGAGGTTACAACTAAAATTCTTGAAGATTTTGGAATAAGAAATTATTTTGATGAAATAGTCGGACTTGAGGATACAGTGAAACATAAACCAAATCCCGATCCTTACTTGAAAGCTGCTGAACTACTTAAAGTTAATCCAAAACATTGTCTTGTGCTGGAGGATTCAGTTTTGGGTTTAACTGCCGCAAAAGCTGCGGGAATGAAATGCCTAATTATCAAAACAAATGTTTTTTTTGAACAAGATTATTCCCAAGCAGATTTAGTACTTACTCCTAAAGAGACAACTTATGAAAACATAAAATATTTATTGGATTAGTTTTGTTGTTGTATTCAAAATAAAAGTTTTCCATTTGTCATTATTTTTTTTCCATCAAACCATATTGTGGGATTTTTTATTACGTTATCAAAGTGTCCGTGGCAGTAAGTTTTTCCTCCAAGGTGTTTATTGTTTCCTATGGCAAAGTGGCAAGTGCCCAGAGTTTTTTCATCACAAATCATTGCGCCCACAATACTTGCTTTTCTATTTGTTCCAATAGCAAACTCAGCAATTGTTCGGGGTGCGGTTTTCCAATTTAATATATTATTTTTTTTATTGAATTTCTCCACATATTTTAGATTTGAGTTAATTTCTTTGCTATTTGTGGATTTAAGTAAGCCTTTTTCAAAAATAAATTTTATTGGTTTTTTGGGCAGAATAGTTTTTCCAGAAACCTTTGCGCTTGAAACAAATGCAATTCCATTGCAGGAATCTTCTTTCGGTGCGGTGTATACTTCGCCTATTGGGTAGTTTGTGGAGTATTTTTTCCAGTTTCCATCGTTTGAAATCACGGGGTTTTTATTAAGTTCCATTGTTAAGTTACTTCCTTTTGGGCAAGTAATTTTGATTGTTTTTGTTTTTTCTAAAAGATTTTTGATTTTTTTATTGAGGGAGTTAATTTCTTTTTGATTATGATTAAAACTTTCAAAAAATGAATTTATTCTATGCAGTTTTATTGAATCCAGTCCTCCAAGAGAAACCATCCTAAACCCTTGTTTTTTCATGAGTTTTCTCATTAAAACATGTTTTCCATTCTGTTCCACGTATCCCCTATTTCCTGCGCCTATTGAAATAAAGATATCCCCCTGGGTCAATGAAAGAATACATTTTTGGGTTTTTTTTGATGCTGGGCCCAGTTTTGTTTTTTCTTTTTCAATTATTACAGATGTGGTGCACCCGAGTTGATTGAGTCTTTGGAGAAATGTTTTTGCTAGTTTTTCAGAAACCTTATTTTTGCTTGTATTGCTCCACAAAAGCACATTGCTTTTCGGGGTAATCTCATAGAGGTCAAACACTTTTTGTAGGGCTTGAAGAGTAAGTGGTTTAATGTTTTTGATTTTCGTTGAATCATCTATTGAAATCATGTTCTCGCGCTCTCTTTCTTTAAGCACTCTGGCAGATGTGCTGGTTTTACAAGTCCCGCAATATCCAAAGCCAATGGGGTGTCGTTTATGGAATATCTTCCGTGGTAAAGGGTTTCAACTTTTTGGTCTTTCAAAAAGTCTTCAACCAATAGCAGCCCTTTTAAGTAAAGTGCATCTTTTGTAAAAGCACTTCCAACATCTTGTTTCCATGTTCCTCTTTTTGCTCGGAGCGCGAGTGTGAAGGAGTCTTCTTGTGAAAAGTATTTGTTCATTTCTTCAAATGTTTCAAAGAAACTTTTCTTTGATGCGGTAGTAATAGCCATGACTCTTCCAGCATATTCTTTGAGTTGGGCATCAATATTAATTTTTTGTTGTTGTTCAATATAAACTGCAAGGCCTTCTTCCGTTTCAAGTGTTTCTTTTGATAATCCTCTTGAAAATATTCCATATGGCTGCAGGAGTCCATTTTCATATCGGTAAACGTGTCCTTCTATTTCGTGAGCAATAAGTCTTCGGAGTGTATTTTCAGAAAAGAACACATCCTTGTTAATGAAGATTTCTTTTGTTCTTATATTTACTGAAAATTTTGCTCCGTTTTCAGTTTCTCGTTGTTTTACTTTGTAATTGAGTTTTTTCTTTTTCAAAAATGCTTCAATTACTTTTTTCGCTTCATCAAAGTGAATTTTTTTCTCCTCAAGAACAATTTCTTTTGACAATAACTCTTTAGCTCTTCTTAATGTTTGGGGGTCCACAGTGCCATAATAGGATTCGGAGTTTCCTGCAAAGTTTTCGGTTCCTACGCTTCGTACTAGTTCCATTCTCTCAAAAAGATCAATTATTTTTTTTTCAAATATTATTCCTAATGAGTCTTCCCCGAGGTCTTTAATTAATTCCTTTAATTCATTTTGGTATATTTTAAAATTGGGATTCATGTCAAAATATGTATAAAGTGGATTTCTTGACGCGTAAGTAAAAACTGGGTTATATTGTTCATTTTTGTTTAAGGATTCAAAGAATTTTTTCTTTTGTTCTCCAAGATTTTGAGGGTTAATGTAAGTTAGTAGATTAGTTTCAATAGCGCCGGCTAGTTGGCAGATTTTTTGATCAATAAGGGTGTAATTGAAAAATCGCATAATATCGCCTGTAATATGTAAGCATACGCGAAGTTAATATTGCTTTTTATTTGACTCTTGGTTTATTTTTGGTTCTTACCTGATTTTTCAAACAAAAATCTTATCCATTGTTGTGCAATCATGCTTCCGAGGAATTTTCTAAAAGGTCCTGGCATAAAGTTTACTTCTATTACTACCCATTTTTTCTTGTATTCCATTAAATCTACTGAGCACAAATCCATTCCAAGTGCTTTTGCACTTGTTTTTGCAATATTTAGCATTTCGGGAGTTGGATTAATTAGACTTGCACTTCCTCCTCTTGAAATGTTTGCTCTCCAATCTCCTTTTTTACATTTTCTTTTTACTGCAATTACATAATCTCCAATAACATAGCATCGTACATCCGAGTCTTTTCCCTTAATGAATTTTTGGGTTGAAATAAATTCTTCAAAGAGGTGTACTGCTTCAAGTATGCTTTCCATTTGTTCTTTAGAGTTAATTAATACAACTCCTTTTCCTGCAAATCCTGAGATTAATTTCATTACAAAAGGATACCCTGTTTCGTCCACGGCATAATCTGCATATTTTGGGGAAATAAATAAAGTACTTGTAATCCCAGGTATTCCTTGATTTGATAATTTTTTTGAGGTATAAAATTTATGATTTGATATTTGGTATGCAGATAGATTTACTGGGCAGTATGCTTTGCTATTCTCAATTGTTTTCAGTACCGCTTCTCCTAGTAAAAAGTCTCTTGAAGAAAGTCTTGGGTAAATTGCATCAAATTCAAGAAGGTTTTTGTCCTTGTAAATGAGTTCAGTTTTTCCTTCAACTGAAAGTATTTGTATTTTGTCGATTGGGACAAACATTACATTTGAAAATTTCTTTTTTGCTTCTTCAAGAAGCATGTTTACGGTTGATTGTTTGTAAGTTTTTGACCCGATTATTAAAAGACTCTTATTTTCTTTTTGTATTTGAGTGTGTTCTGGGAAAATTATTTTTGTGGGAGTCATTTGAATAACCACCCAAGAATAGTTTTTCCAAATATTTTTCTTAATCCTAGGAAATCATATTTAACTTTTCTTTTTCCTTCATTTTGGATAGCTTGTTCAATTAAAAAATCCGCCACATAATCTTCAATTCTTTCTGAGCAAATCTTATTAAAATCCGTCCAAGGTATTATTGGATCAACTTTCACAATTTTTCCTTTACACAAATCTACTCTTGCAATATCATACCCGCAGGCTTTTGCTGCTGAGAAAATGGTTTTTGTTTCACTCTCACTTACTTTGTAAATTTTTCCTTCGCTAATTTCAGCAGTTATTCCGTCAGTAAATTTTCTTTTCACCGAGAATATTTTTTTTCCAATCATTACACTCGAAATGATGTCTGCTTTGGAGAATTGGCGTAACATGAATCCGTCAATCTCTGTTTTTATACTTTTAATGTAACTATTTAGCGCTCTTGCGTTGTTTACTACGATTGCTTGTTGGACAGTTCTTCCAATAAAGGATTTTGCAAGTAACGGGTAAGTTAGTTTTTTTGACAAGTGTTCAATGTTTTTTGCATTTCCTGAAGTAATTGATTTTGGTATTGGTGCTTTTGCAACAGAAAGGGTTACAAATTGGTATGGTTCGTTCATTCCAATATAATACGAGCCTTTTTTAGAAGTGGTGTAGCAGCCTTCTGATTCTAATTGGTCAAGTAATGGCTCTATGAATGGGGCAAGGGTAGTTCTTGCTTGGATAAATACTGCATCATAGGGGGCTAATTCCTCTCCCTTAGATTTTATTAAGCTCTCATTTTGTTTGCTGACTAATATTATTTTGGACAAGCGAATATAGGTTGCATTATGGCCTTTTGCCTTAATTGCGCTCACGAACATTTCAGCATTTTTCTTTTTCTCCGCGAGTATTAGTATGTCCATGTAACAAATGCTACTGTGTATCCATTCCTATAAAAGGTTTTGCTTTTTGATTTTTGTAAAAACCTTCCCAAAAGGGTTAATAATACGGTTTTCCTTATAAGTATGATTTGATTTGATGAGCAAAGGAAAAAAAATAATTGGTTTAGTTGATTTGGTTCGAATAAAGGGGAAGAAAGGAGTTATAATAAAAAAAGCTCTTTTTGATACTGGTGCTACAAGAACTTGTATTGATGTTCGTACCGCTGCTAAAGCAGGGGTTGGACCAATTATTTCAAGTGTTAAAATAAAGAGTGCTTCTTCTCCTCGGGGTTATACAAGAAGAGCAATTGCTGAAGCAATTATTATTGTTAAAGGTAAGAAAATTAAAACTGGAGTAAATATTGAAGATAGAGAAGGTTTGCCTTATTCAGTTTTAATTGGAAGAGATATTATTCACAATAATTTTTTGATTGATGTTTCAAAAACTCATACTAGTAATAAAGTTGGGGACTCAAAAGATGCTAACGAACGAGTAAGACTCCAACTAAAGAGTGATTTGGCAAAGAAACAAAGGAGTTGATTAAAATTATGGCTTTGGGGCATAATCTTCCTTTGGCGGGTGCCAAAAATGAAATTAATTCCCCAAAAGCTTCGCTTGACGGAATTATATTTGGAGAACTCTCTGAATTAAATTTGAACACTATTTCCGAGGTGCATGCTCTGTTTCCGCACTGGAAAAAATCTTCTGTTCAAAAAAAATTAAGTGCTACTATTAAGGGAATTGATAAGCGATTTGTTGCACTAGAAAATGGAAGAATTGTTGCGCATGTCAAAGTAGTTTTCGGCAAAGGTTTACATAAGCACAGGGCTGAAATTTCTTCGCTTGTTGTTGAGTCTTCTCATCGTCGTCATCGTATTGGAATTGGTTTAATGGAATTCACTTTGAAGAATTTACCTGGGTCCAAAACACTTGTTCTTTTGGCAGTTGATTCAAAAAATAAACCTGCAATTTTGCTTTATAAAAAACTTGGATTTTCAAAATACGGGTTATTGAAAAAAGCAGCTCTAATTAATGAAAAATATGTTGATAACTGTTTAATGAAAAAAGAATTATGATTTGGTGGGCAAGAATTAGCTTTAAATAGGAGTAATTGCCTTATAGTAAATGATAATTTAGTGATAAATATGTGTGCTAGTGTTTTATTCAGTCCAACAAAAGCTTTTGAGGATGCTTTCCATAACGAGGATATTAAGGGGGCGTTTGGAATTGTTTTGATTTCCGGAATATTAATGGCTCTTGCCTCTTTCTTTATTTCAGCAAATATTTACACGAGCATATACTTTGTATTATTGAATTTTGCAGAATGGTTGCTTTTTTCAGGATTTGTTTGGTTTTTTGAATTTGTTCATGTTAGAAAGAAAAAGCGCTTAATTGGAATAAGTTATGCTCAATGTTTGTCAGTTGTTGGAAAGCTATGGGCGATTAATTTAGTTGGGGCTTTGGTTTTCGCTCTTACAGCTCTTTTTGGTCCAATGGTTAGTTCTGGGCTCTTAATGTTTTTAGGAGTTTTATTCATATTATTCTCAATAATTCTAACAGTGGCTTGGCTTGTAGGATCATATAAACTGCTTAAAGTCGTACTTGGAGTAACTGGATCAAAGTTAGCTTTGAATTGGATTATTCTTACTATTCTCTATGGTTTAACCTTAGGGATAATCCTTTCTCTTCTTTAGTACCCACACGGGGCAAAATTAAGCTTTTTCCCTTATCCTAACTAAGCTCGTTCTCTTATTTTGCCATTTAAACTAATTTTAATGCATTTTTTGACCATTTTGGAAAGGTTTATAAAGGAAAATGGGTGGAAAATAAGTATGGCTTCAATGAAGAAATTATGCACTGAATGTAAGGCAAGATTTGAGGTTAATATTGATGACCTTGAAGAAGGAGATGCAGTTGCTTGCTCTGAATGTAACCTAGAGTACACTGTAATTGCCGACAAAAAGGGCGCTTTGAAACTTATTGAAAGTAAAGAATTCGAAATGGAAGAAGAGGAAGAAGAAGCATCTTCCGGCAGTGATGAAGAAGATTTTGATTCTGATTAAGGTTTCTTAGATTCTTTGCCTAGTTCTTCGTATTTTTTGTTTTCGTTTCCAAAAACTTATCTTTAAATAATCTCTTGGTTAGTTCTTAGGTAGTGCTTTTATGGTATTAAAATTCTTTAATTCATTTGGAAATAAGCTTGAAGAGTTTAAATCAATCAAGCCAGGTGCAGTAGGACTTTACACTTGCGGTCCAACAATTTACAATTATATTCACATTGGGAATTTGAAGTGCTATACTTGGGAAGATTTGATTAAGCGTTACTTGATATTTTCGGGGTACAAAGTAAAACAAGTAATGAATTATACTGATGTTGATGATAAGACAATTAAAGGAAGCATTGAGAAAAAAATGGCTTTGAGTGAATATACTAGTGTTTACAAAAAAGCATTTTTGGAAGATGTTGCAGCACTTAATATTTTGCCTGCAGAAATTTATTGCCCTGCAACTGAGCACATTTCTGAAATGGTTGCAATTGTTCAAAAACTTCTTGACAAAGGAATTGCTTATCGTGGAGAAGACGGAAGTATTTATTATTCAATTAAAAAATTTCCAAATTATGGAAAACTAGCAGGAATTGATCCAACTCAACTAAAAGCTGGTGCAAGGATTAAACAAGATGAGTATGAAAAAGAAGGAATTGGAGATTTTGCTTTATGGAAAGCTTGGGATGAAAATGATGGGCCAGTATTTTGGGAAACTTCTTTAGGGAAAGGTCGTCCAGGTTGGCACATTGAGTGTTCTGCGATGAGTATGAAGTATTTAGGAGAACATTTTGATTTGCATACTGGTGGAATTGATAATAAATTTCCTCATCATGAAAATGAAATTGCTCAAAGTGAAGCCGCGAGTGGGAAAAAATTTGTTAATTATTGGATGCATACTGCGCACTTAATGGTTGAAGGGCAAAAAATGTCCAAGTCTCTTGGAAACTTTTTTACTTTGAGAGATTTATTGAACAAAGGATTAAAACCAAAAGCAATTAGGTATACTTTCCTTAATACAAATTATAGACAACAATTAAATTTCACTTTTGAATCAGTAAAAGACGCGCAAAAGACTCTTGATGGATTACAAAATTTGATTGAGAGATTAAAATCAATCAAAGAAACAAAAGCAAATGACTCTGTAAAGATTTTTGTTGATGAAGCACTTAGTGCGTTCACTGAAGCAATGGATAATGATTTGAATGTTCCTGAAGCAATGAAGTATGTTTTTGATTTTGCTAAAAAAGTTAATAAACAAATTGATGATGGTGCGCTTGGAGTAAATGGTGCAATTGAAGCTCTTGATTTTTTGAAGAAAATAGATTCAGTAATGGGAGTTCTTGATTTTTCTGAAAAGTTTTTTGAAATAACTGAAGAACAACAAAAGCTAGTTGATGAGAGAAGCATTGCAAAACAGACCAAAGATTGGAAGCGTGCAGATGAGATACGCGGAATACTCAAATCTAAAGGAATTGAACTTGTGGATAACAAAGATGGTTCAACGATTGCTAAAGCTGTTGTGAAGTAAGATTGAGTTGTGAACGGAAGTTGATCAAATGCTTAAAGCGATTATTTTTGATATGGATGGGGTGCTTGTCAACTCCCCGCCATTTATTACCAAATCTTTTGGAGTGCTTCTAAAAGAATATGGGGTTGTTTTAACTCCTGAGCAGAGAAAAAAATCTGTTGGTATGTCTCTTCGTGACCAGCTTAAAGAGTGGGAAAAAGAGTTTAGTTTGCCAAAAATTGACCCTCTTGAGTTTTCAAAAAAGTCATTTAAAATTGAGCTCTCTCTTATGGAGAATGAATTGCGTCCCAATAAAACTATTACCTCTTTAATTTCTTGCGCTAAACAAAAAGGAGTGAAGATTGCAGTTGCGACGTCTAGTACTAAAGAGCGAGCAAAAAGAATTCTTGATTTAATAAAAGTTAGCAAATATTTGGATGCTTTAGTTACTGCTGAGGATGTTGCTTTACATAAACCCAATCCTGATTTATTTCTTAAAGCGGCAGAGTTAGTGGGTGCAAAACCAAGTGAGTGTGTTGTGTTTGAGGATGCAAAAAATGGAATTGAAGCAGCAAACCGCGCGGAAATGAAATCTATCGCCCTCTTAACAGAGCTTACTGCTCCAAAAGATTTTGAGGGAACTGCTGATTTGATAATTAAAGACTTTTCAGAAGTGAACTTAAAACTCCTTGAAGAATTAGTTAATACAGCTTGAAAGCAATTCTTTTAAACCAAAAAACCCTTATTTTGTAAGTATTTTTGAGTGATTTTGTTTGGATGCAGTTCTCTTGTTCACGCATATTGCGGAAATAATTATTGTCGCGACAATAGTTAGTGCATTATTAAAAAAATTAAAACAACCGACTTTGTTTGGTTATATTGTTGCGGGGGTTTTATTAGGACCTTTGGTTTTAGGGAGCATGGATTTGAGTTTTTTAGGAAGTCCTTTTGAGATTGGGATTAAAGCAATTACTCCTGAAGTTAAACTTCTTTCTCTTCTTGGAACAGCACTTTTACTATTTTCCATTGGAATTGAAACAAATATTCACCGGTTGCTTAACGTTGGAAAACCAGTAGTATTTGCAACTATTCTCCAAGTTCTTTTAGTAATCTTTTTCACATTCCTTTTTACAGTTCCGACAAATTTGCTTTCATTTGAACAAGCATTGTTTGTTGGGACAATAATTGCATTCTCTTCAACAATGATTGTGGTAAAGCTTCTTTCTGATTCAGGGGAGTTAAATACTCTTCAAGGAAGATTAATGGTTTCAATTCTTCTATTGCAAGATTTTTTGGTAATTTTCTTTGTTCCGCTTCTTGCAAATATTTCAAATTTGGGAAATGTTTCTTTATTGATTTCTATTGTGGGAAAAAGTATTTTCTTAATCCTCATCGCGTACTTTATGAACAAGGTTGTGTTTCCAAGATTGTTTAAGGTTGCAGTTCAGGAACAAGAATTATTCTTACTTTCAAGTATTGCAACAGCGTTTGTGTTTATTGGAATAAGTGAACTTTTGGGCATTCCAATTGCAATAGGGGCATTTGTTGGAGGACTTGCATTAAGTACTCTTCCATATAATCTTGAAATATTTTCAAAGATTAGGGCTCTTCGTGATTTCTTCTTAACAATTTTCTTTGTTTCTCTTGGAATCCAATTAAGCTTTAGTTTTTCTGCACTAAATCCATTTTTAGTTATTGCAATTCTATTATTAGTTTTTGTAATAAAGCCCGTAGTATTCTTTGGTATTTCCTTATTAATGGGGTATGGAAGCAAGATGGGTGTAAAACTTGGTTTAGGTTTAGCAAGTATTTCCGAGTTTGGTTTTGAATTAGCAGGTATTGCAGCAGTACTTGCAATGAATGCAAATGAAACAGTTTTCTCTCCAAGTTTATTTTCATTTATAATAACTGTAGTGGCGCTTTCAATGATTATGACTCCTTACTTAATGGTTTCTTCAAGCAGAGTTTCACAATTTCTTTATGATAAAGTAAAAAAACTCCCCAAAGCAATGCGAAAAGAATTTTTTAATAGAAAACTAGAAGAACTTGAGAATGTTCCTGCAAAAAGAGTTTTGAAAGATCACATAATTATTATTGGGGGCGGAACTGTTGGCAGAGGTTTAGCAAAAGCTCTCATGAAAAATAATCAAGTGTTTGTAGTTGATCATGATCCTGAAGTAGTTGCTCAAGGGCAAAGGGATGGTTTGCCTTATGTTTATGGTTCTTCAGAGAATGAAACGCTTTGGGAGAGATTAGATTTAGTGGACGCAAAGTTAATGGTTATAACAATTTTAAATCACCGAGAAGCGCTTGCAATTGTGAGGGAAGCAAGAGCAATTTATCCAAACTTGCCAATTTTTTCTATTGCGCATTATTACTCAAATGCACTTGATTTTTACAATAAAGGAGTAGATTTTGTTGCAATGCCTTCAGTAATGGGTTCAAATATTTTCCTTGAAAATATTTATACTTTCCTTGGATCTGGTAAACTAGCTACGGTTCAGAGTTTAAAGAATGAATATATTGATTACTTGCAAGAGCAAGTTGCTGAAGAGAAAAAGTACCACGCTAAATAATTAGCGTAACTTTTTTCATTAAAACTTTGGAATTTAGTTCTTTTCCATCATTACTATATTTTTCCAGTTTTCTTTAATCCATTTCTCTGATTTGATTGTTATTTCGTCCCAACCGTGTCTTGCCATTTCTTTCTCAACAATGTGTCCTTTGTGTGGGTGTTTGTGTTTCCTTTGATGATTGGAACCAAATCCTTGGAAATAATGCGTTAATTCATGCATTAATACATACTCAAGTACGTATTCGGGCACATTAAGGCTCTTTAACATTGGGTTTATTTCAATGATTGAACCGTACTCCACATTCTCCATGGGTTTAATGTGTCCTAAAACTCTTTTGGATTTAGTTTTGCCCCATCTAACCACAAGAAGGTTGATTACTCCTCGGTCAGAAAAATTTTCTCTGATTAATGCTGCGGCTTTTGCTGCTAAGTATTTGTCATAATCAGTTGATGTAACCATTTGTAGTTGAAGGAAGAACAGTTCTTTTTTTAATCTTGCTTTGCCTTAATATTTCATGGATATTGTATCAATAATTCTTGTTGTTTTCGGTTTGTGTTTATTTGAAACAATTAATAGTGTTGATAATGCAATAATTAATGCGGATGTTTTGAAGGGAATGAGTAAATGGGCAAGAAAGTGGTTCTTGTTTTGGGGTTTAATTATTGCTGTTTTTGTTGTTAGAGGTTTATTGCCTTGGTTAATTGTTTGGGCAACAGTTCCTTCTCTTGGTCCAATTGGTGCATTGACAGCAACTTTTAGTTCTGATCCAAAAGTTATTTCAGCTATTGCAAGTGCTGCCCCATTTTTATTAGCGGGGGCTGGAACTTTTTTAGTATTCTTATTTTTTCATTGGTTGTTTATGGAACCAAAGAATTATGCGCATCATCATGAAAGGTTTTTCCATGCGCAATGGGTTTGGTTTTATGCAGTAGTTTCTGTTTTGCTTGCGTCCCTTGTTTGGTTTGCTCTTCAATATAATCCTTCTCTTGCGCTTGCGGCCGTAATTGGTTCAACTGCTTTTTTTATAATGCATGGATTTAAGCAAAATGTGGAAAAGCATGAGCATAACTTAGTAAAATCAAAAGGGGCTTTCATGTCGGATGTTAGTAAGCTAATGTATTTGGAAATAATTGATGCAACTTTTTCTATTGATGGTGTTTTAGGCGCGTTTGCTTTTACTCTTGCAGTGCCTTTAATAATTTTAGGAAATGGGCTTGGTGCATTTGTGGTGAGAGAAATTACAATTAGTAATATTGAGAACATAAAGAAATATGCTTATTTGAAGAATGGGGCAATGTATTCTATTTTCTTTTTAGGGGCAATTATGCTTCTTGATGCTTTTGGGTTTGAGATTCCTTCAATTATCTCTCCAGTTATGACTTTCTTAATTGTGGGTTATTTCTTTTATAGATCTTGGAGTGAACTTAAGAAACTTCATCATTTGGAAACGAATGGAAAAGAACTTGCAAAACCAGTTAAGAAAAAGTCAAAGAAATAGAATTTTTCTTTGTTTGTTTTTAACTAAATCTACTTTGCGAATGTTTTTTATTTTGAAATGATTTCTAAATTAGTTTTAACATTCCCTAAACTAGTTATTACATCAAGAGTATAACTTCCACTAAATACACTAGCATCAGGATTTCTTCTAATAATACAAGGGATCTTTCGTTTATCTCCTGGTGCAATATTTTCAAGAACATATCTCCCTTTGTTTGTATCATATAATGAATTTGGGCAGAAAATTATTATTTCGTTTGAGTTTGTAGTAATATTAAAACTAACCTCAGTTTGTTCTTCTTTGGAGGTATTTGTTAAAGTCAAATCAAGTTCAGCCTCTCTTACCCCATTTGTGATATTTAGTGGATTATTTCTCCAATTAATAGTTACTGCGGGGTTAAGCATTGAATCAAGTCCGCTTGTAAGAAATGTGAATATAACTGGTACTGCTAGCCAAAGTATTGCAATAACTACGATTGCAATAATTGCATAAATTGCAATCTTTTTTTCTTTCTCAAGGTTCCAAGATGCCCCTCCGCCTGAAGCGATTGGGATATCTACTTTTGGAAGTCTAATTTTTGGTCCGTATAATGACATGACAAATAAAGAAAGTTCTGCTATTTAAAACTTGCTGGGGGGTTTTAGTTTGTGTTAAGTGAAAGATTTACTTTGGATAAGTGGTAATTATTAATATAAGCTAGGCGCTTCTTTTAGTTAACTAATGGGATTGATTTGTATATGGGTTTAGGGGTAGCTGCCAGAGTAAAAGGAAAATATGCTCAAGCAAAATTTTCTCCTGCAGTAAGTAAGGCTTTTGGGCGAGAAAATGCTCTTCGTATAGCAGGAATTCCTTTACGAGCAAATTATTTGCCTTTACATTCTTATTTTCTTAAACCCTCTTCTTCGCAAGCATTAGAAATTTATCTTGCCGAGTTGCGTACTAGAAAGGTTAGCAAAGGAGCTAATACTACTCAACCAATTATTCTTGCGCAGGCAATTGTTGCTGCACTTAAAGAAAAACCAAAAAATTCGGAAGCTCTTTTTAGTCTTGTCTCAAAAAATCTAAGAATGATTAAAGAGGATGGGGAAGCTTATGAATTTCCAAAAGGCAAAAAACTTAATTTTGTTGTTTCTGCGGCATTTAGGGCGCTTTTTTATAAGGGAATTGTTTTTAGTCCTGAAGAATTGGTCTCAAAAAACTAATTAGTACTTGGTTTTATTTATTGAAGATTATTTAGGGCAGCGTGAACAACTGGTCGTCAGTAGCATCAAATACTCTTGCTCGTACTCCTGCGTCAAGCCAAGCGTGTGCGTAAGAGAATGCTGCGAGCGATGTTAGTAAGTTTCCTTTTTCTTTAAAAAACAAAGCATCATTATAATAGTTTTTTGCCATTTGTAAGAAATCTTCTGCGATAAGTTTGTCTTTTTCAGGCAAGTTTTTTTTCATTTTAATTTCTTTTAATCCTCTTGCAGTGAGTTTTTCGTATTTTTCTACTTTTTCAATCAAATCTTTTTCTGCACTCATATTTGATTCACCATTTACTCTCAAAATTCTTCTGTTACTTTAATCCTTCCATTCAATTAATGGATCGTATAACTTTTTTACAATTTCTTTTTCTTTTTCATTCATTTTTCCGGGGATAATCATACTTTGCGGGTAAACTTCATGAATTTCTTTTGAAGTGAATATCATTTTTCTTCCAACGAGAATCTTTTGTTTTTCAGATCCCATTCCGAGTAGTGCAATATACAAGAATTTATCCTTTTGTTTTTTCTTAAGCATTATTTTTTCAAGTACTTCTATTGCTTCAACAGAATTCATTAGTCTTTGTTGTGGTTGATCTTTTTTAATATCTAGTAAACAAAGTGTGTGTAGTCCCATTTTTTGATTTTCTTTTATTTGGGTATAAAATGAATCTGGTTCAAAATTTGGCAAGTGGTAACAAATGGTTACTGTTCGTCCAAATTTGTATTCATCAAGTCCGCTTTCTGCAATCATATTTGTAATTGAAATTCCGGGGATAACTTTGTATTTTATTCCTGCTTCTTTGGCATCAAGCAAGAGTTGAATGTGTGTGGTTGCAGTTAGGGGGTTTCCAAATACAAGTAAGCAAATATTGTTTTTGTTTGCGCTTGTAAGTGCGGAAGTAAAATTCTCTTCAACATCTGTTCGGTTAATTTCTTTTATGTCTTTTCCAGTTAAATCTCTTAATTCTTTTAAAAGTCCTTCACTATATTGGGAAGTATAGACTTCAAGGAATGCCTGGTCGCTTTTTTTTATGCATTCAAGTGCTTCAAGTGTCAAGTGTGATGGTTTTAGTCCAATTCCAATTAAATAAAGCATTCTGATCAAAAATTGAATAATTGAAAAGGTTTTAATACTCGCTCGCGTAACTCCTATTGAGCATCCTGTATTTTGGGGGAATATATTTTGAAGAAATCATATAGTTTTTTTGGAAGAACTGTTGGGGGCAGACCAAAGCATGATCCTGAGCCAAGTATGGGCAAGTCTAAGATATTTCAACGAGATAATGTTCTTCCATTGCATGAAGCTGCAAATTTGGGATTTGTCTCCGAGCGAGCGCGTTTTTATATCGAGAAATCAGCTGTTTCTCCTGTGTGGCAAAGAAAACTTAATGCAGATACGGTTTTCACACACCCTGGGCTTGATAAGAGATTAAAATTACTATTTTCTGGAGAAAAGATATTTGCTTCTAGCCCTGCACAAAGAGTCGGAGTCACAGTACGTCCACTTGTTGCTAAATGCATTTTATGGGCTCTTTTGTCCCAAACTGAAAAAAGTACATTTGGGGAATTTAGCGCTCGGGTAAAAGTAAAATTTAGGAAAGTTTCAGGTACTGCTTTTGGATTTTCCAATCAAACTATTTCCTCAGTAGCATCAAATCTGATTAAGGCGCGAATAATACAGTAGTCTTATTGAATAATTCACTTTGAAAAAGCAAGTTATATTATCCCTAGTTTGAATAAACTTGCAAGGCCCGTAGCAAATCCAAGTATTGCAATTATTACTTTAATAAAACCCACGAGATTTTTCTTGTTCTTCATCTTTTCTAAGTGTTTTTTGTCTTCTTTCTTTTCATCCTTCAAATAATCGTCCAAGCTCCAACAAATCAGAATTGAAAGTATAACTTTTATTAGAACAAATAAAGCTGGATGGATATTCATTACCATGTTTGAAACGACATGTTGTTCTGAGAAATTAAAAAAAGTTATTGCAATACTGCTTGCAATTCCATCAATTGCTTGTCCTGTTACGATAAATAAATTAATTGGGTCAGAGAAGATTTTGTATTTTGTATATTTGTCAATTAATTTGCATATCCCATAAGATACAATTGCAATTAGGGCAATTGTTTCAAGGAAAACTACCCAATTATTAAAATGAATAAAGTTAAACACTATTGGGAAAAGTGCAAATAATCCTCCAATGGTAAACAAAACTGTGTAATCTAATTGTTTGTTTTTCTTTAATATGCCTGCAAGGAGTAGTCCAATTAGTACAACAACAAAAGTGAAAATCCATACTCCTGGAGTGAAAAACCAAAATCCAATTTCAAGAGGATTAGCTGTTTTAGTTAATCCGTAAATGAATAAACTTCCTGCTTCTACTTGGTGCATGATTACTCTTAGAGAAATTCCAAATAAAATGTAAGGGATTAGTGCAATAAAAAATTTGTAATTAAATTCAATTCTTTTCCGCAAGAGGTAGTAAATTAATGCACAGGCTGAAACCAACAGGATAATGTAAATTGCGGTGTTTACTAGGTTGTATCCTTGTACTTCGGGGCTTATTATTGGTTTAACAAAGAACTCGTAAAACAAGCTTGTGTCCATGCCAAAGTTAGGGCGGATTTGTATTTAACCCTTTTTGTTAAGCAAATAAAGTATGGATTCAGTTAGTTTAGAACAAAAAAAACCAACTACTCTAAGGGAAGCGCTTCTTTTGAAACTCCCTGAAAAAGAAAAACCTTTTGCAACTAATGCTTTTGATTCTTTTGGGAATATTGCAGTAATTGAAATTCCAAGGGAACTTTCAAAGAGAAAAAAATTGATTGGGGAAACTTTAATTGAAATGAATCCTCGGTTTGAAACCGTTTGTAGTATTGAAAGTAATCATGAAGGAAAATATCGTGTTCAAAAAGTTAAAGTAATTGCTGGAAAAAAGCAAACTGTTGCAACTTATCGTGAAAGTGGTTGTACTTTATTAGTTCCTCTTGGAAAAGTTTTCTTTTCACCTAGACTTGGCGGAGAAAGAAGTAGAATTGCTTCACTAATTCAGCCAAATGAAGTAGTTGGTTGTTGGTTTAGTGGTGTTGGCCCTTACCCAATTGTTTTTGCAAAGAATTCCAAAGCAGGAAAGATTGTTGCAATTGAACTTAATCCGGTTGCGCATAAATATGCAAAAGAAAATGCAGTAATTAATAAAATAAATAATGGTTCTCCTAAAGGGGATGAAAGAGTTGTTTTTGTAAAAGGGGATGTAAAGAAAGTTTATAAAAAATACAAAAAACTCTTTGACAGAATTGCGATGCCTCTTCCTCATACGGGGTATCAATTTCTTTCAGAAGCATATAGTTGCATTAAACCAAAAGGGGTAATACATTTTTATGAAATTGTAGTAAAGGATGATTTTGCTACTCCTGAGAAACAAATATTTGACGCCGCAAAGAAAGCAAAAAGAAAAGTGGAAATTATTCGAAGAGCAAGAGTAAGGCAGTTTTCTCCAACAAAGGAGCAAGTTGTTTTTGACATTAAAGTCCTTAACTAACCCCTTCCCCAAAGTGGATTTTTAAAACCATTCCTTCAAATTTTCTTTTGGTGAGAAGAAATGGCATTGAACTTAATATTTTTAGGGCCCCCTGGCGCAGGGAAAGGTACAGTTGCACAAGCTGTAATGGATAAGTACAAATTAAATCAAGTCTCTACGGGAGATTTGCTTAGGGCTGAAGTTGCAAGCGGTTCAGATTTAGGAAAGAAACTTAACGAAATAATGGTTTCAGGCAAACTTGTTTCTGATGATCTTGTTGGAGAAATGCTTTCAAAGGACTTAAAGAAAAAAGTTTCTTCAGAAGGATTTAACGGAGTTATTTTTGATGGTTTTCCAAGAACTCTTGCTCAAGCCCCAATGCTTGATGATATTCTTGCTAAAGTAAACCAAAAATTGGCCGCAGTTATTTACATTGAGTCTTCAAAAGAAAGTGTAGTAAGAAGACTTTCATCAAGATGGACTTGCGAGAAATGTAAAAAAGTTTACAATACTGTAACTATCCCTCCAAAACAGGTAGGGGTTTGTGATGATGATGGTGCAAAGTTAATCCAACGTGATGATGATAAACCAGAAACTATTGCAAAAAGATACGATACTTTCCTAGAAAAAACTTCTCCATTAATCCAATACTATGACAAAAAAGGTTTGTTGCATAGGTATGATGGGAATGTTTCTCCTGCAGATAGTGTTGCCGCAGCAGAAAATATAATTGCAAAAATTGCAAAGAAGAATTAGAAATAAGTTTTTAGTTTTTGATTGTGTTGAACTTAGAGTTCGGTACTTGTGCTGAATTCAAAGTTCGATACTTTCACCTATTTTTAAGAATCTATATTTTAATTCATTCTTTTTTAATTCTTCTTCAAATTTTAGATTATCAGCAGGAAATTTTGGACTATCTGCGTGCATTGGTAAAACTAAAATTGGATTAGTTTCTTTTGCAAAGAGTGCTGCTTCAAATGGTCCCATACAAACGCCGTGGTTATTGTAAGGTAAACAAATTACGTCACATTTGTAATTGTTTGGGAAACAAATTGTGTCTCCTGTGTGATAAACTTTTCTTAGTCCATTGTCTATCATGAATCCAATTCCTTCATGTACTTCTTTTTCTCCTTTGAGTAGTGGGTTGTATCCATGTTCTGCGTGTACAACTTCAACAGTAAATTTCCCAAGAGTAAATTTTTGTCCTTTATTTACAGTTCTAAACTTAATTGATGGGTAAGTTTTTGCAACTTCTTTTGTTGAATAAAATTTAATTCTTGAGGAAATAATTTTTTTAGCAGCTGTTTCATCAAAGTGATCTTGGTGTTTGTGTGTTACTAAAACAAAATCTGGTTTGCCCCAAGCTTTGATTGTTTTTTCATCAAGGAGATAAGCGCCCGGATCAACTAAAAGTTTAGTTTTGCCTTCTTCAAGCATTATGCAGGATTGTGCGAATTTTGTCAGTCTCATAAATAAATAGTAATTCCAAAGGGTTTTAAGTTTACTTAATCGACTTTAATCTTGCAAGTCTGTTTGTGAGTTTTATCTTTGCATTTGATGGTAAATTTCTAACTTGTCGCCCATTCACAGTTGAAAATTCAGGGTAGTGCTTTTCAAGTGCTTTTTCTGTGCGGATAATTGCTCTTTGCAGTTTTCTACTTCCTGCATTTGCTGCGAGCTGAAAAATTATTCCTTCATTAGGGTTTGGGGAACTTGCGCTTCTTCTGGAAGAGGCCTTTAGTCCGTCTATTGGCTTTTTTATCTTAAGTAATGGGGGTCTTAGTGAAACCATTTTATTCACCGTTAATTTTGTTTTCTTGATTTGGCAAGTTGCTTTCTTCTTTTTAGAATTGCTTTAATATTTTCAATGTCTGGGATTCTTCTCATTGTTAGATTTCTCATTTTTTTGTTTGATGTTCCTGGGGCAAGTTGATGTACTTTTCCCTCTTGTGGATTAAAAGTTCCATTAACAATATGTTTTGGCTCATTCCAGTGGGCAACAGTCTGTCCAGGGATTGTTTTTTTTAATCTGAACAAAGGTCTTACTCGTGGCATAATTTCGATCCCTTTTATAAATATTGATTAATTAATTGCTTGTGATTCCTTAAATGCTGGTAATCATTTGATTGCCTGCAATCACTTGATTGATTCCCAAATAATGCTATCTCTTGAGTTAACAACTACTCCTTTGTTAGTAATTTCTAATGGGTGTGGATTTTTGTCGTGTACTGTTCCTCTCATTTTTCTAACAAACAAGCTTCTGTTTGGTGGAGAGAAATATAATGCAAATATTCCGTCAACAACAAATTCTTCTACTCCAAATGCTGAGAAAGTATTTTTTGTTGGTTGTGTTTCAGAAGTGAGTAATGTTGTACAACCCATTGTTTTTAGTTGATCACAAAATTTGAATAAAGTAGTTCGTAATAAACTTGGTTCAAGGTATGCTCCAAAAACAGTTGTTGAATCAATTACTAATCTTTTTGCGTGAATTTCTTCTACCTCTTTTTTTATTTCAGCAAGTTGTTCATCAAGTCTTTCTTCAAGCATTGCTCGATCTTTAATAAATTCCATTCCTAATCGGTAAATAGTGAACATTCCTTGGTCTTGCAAATTTTTAATGTCCCATTGGAATGATTCCATGTTCCAAGCAATATCTCTTACATTGCCTTCAAGTGTAACAAATACTCCTGGTTCGCCGTATTGTAAAGCTCCATTGTATAAGTATTGTGTTGTAAAAATAGTTTTTCCAGTTCCTGCTCCCCCTGCAACTAAAACATTACTTCCTTTAGGTATTCCTCCATTTAATAATTCATCAACGCCTGGTATTCCAGTTTTAGTTCGTTCCAACACAATCACCTTTCAAAAAAAAATATTTTCTTTTTCTACTTCAAAGTTAAGGGATTAAGTGATATTTAAGGCTTACTTGGAGAATTTGCAAAGTTATTCCATTACAAAACTCTTTACTTCTACATAAGAAAAGTTTAAAAGCATCCTCGCACTTATTTATAGTATGCCTAAGTCTTTATCAAAAAGTTCTTCCTCTGTCGCGGAAGCTGTTTCTGTTGAAGTTGAAATAAATGAATCTGAATTTAATTCAAATGAAGTAGAATTTGAAAGAGATTATTCCAAAATGGATTTAGTGGATCTTATTGATCAGCCTGCGTGGAAAACAATTTTGCTTGATTTAGTTGAATCCGAGAAAATGAATCCTTGGGATATTGATGTCATTGAATTAACTGAGAAGTATATTAAAAAAATTAATGATTTGTCGGGGCATAATTTGAGAGTTCCAGCTAATGCAATTTTAGCTTGTGCAATTTTAGTTAAAACTAAATCAAAATATTTGCGTTTATCTTCTCTTGATGATAAAGAGGAAGTGGCAGTATTAACTCCTGAGCAAAGAGCCTTAATGCTTGGAGAAGTTCCTGATTTAATGAGTAATAGAATGGCAAGGGAAGGAAGAATTACTCTTGATGAATTAGTTTCAAGTATTGAGGATATTATTCAAAGAACTACCCCAAAAAAAGCCTCTGCAAGAAACATGCCTCGAATTGAAATTAATTTTGATTCTTCTTCAATTGAAGAAAAAATGCAGGAAGTTTTTGATTTAATTAAAAGTAAAGCTGATTCGCAAGGGGTAGTTTTGTTTAGTGACTTGACTGGTAATAGCGGTGAAGTCGATTCTATTGTAGATACATTTCTTCCAGTTTTGTTCTTAATGAATAATGGAAAAGTAATTGCTTACCAAAATGAGTTCTTTGGGACTATCTTTGTTCAACTAGTTGTGATAGAAGCTGCATAAATCAAAGTTCTTATTTTTGGAATTTTTCCTCTAGAAACCATTAAATAGGGGTTTTTCCCTTTTAGTTGCTAGTTATGGCCAAGAAGAAAAGTAAGCCTAAGAAGCGTTTCGCTGCAAAACCTGTTACTAAAGTCAAAGAAGTACCGATGGGATTTTTTGCAAGAATGAAAGATGTTATCCCTCAGCAAAAGAAAGAAACTGTTAGAATCAAAACTTTTATTGTTGAAAAACCAGTTTATGTTTCTGCACCTGAGCAACGAATTCTTCCTCCTGCACAAAAGTATCAAATGGATGAAGAGCCACAAAGAAAGTTTGATTCAAGACGAAGTAGATACTTGAAGCGAAAACAAATGGAAGCTGATTTGGATGAAAACAGTATTGATGATACTGAAGATCCAGTTCCTTTACAAAAAGGAAAAAAACAAGTTGAAGAGAATTTTGATTCCAACGAGGAAGCCCCTTTAGAAGAAGGGGAAGCGAATGAAGAAGGAGCTGTTGATGAATTCGGCGAACCTTTAGATGATGAAACGGGAGAAACTGGCGAAGAAAATATTGATGAATCGGGCGAGGAAGAACCAATGCCTCAAGTAAGTTCTCATACAAGAAGTAGAGCAATGTTTGTTAACGTCTGGTGGAAGAAAGCAATTTTTTGGGCGGTTTTACTTTGGTTAGTAATTTTGCTCATAGAACTAGGGATGCAATCCATGAGATTAATTGAAGTTGATTTAACTCGACAATGGTGGGTAGTTCTCGGCGGGTTAGTAGTAGTCTTGATGATTTATTTCAAATTTTTTGAAGGAAAACTAAAAATTTGAAGTGAAGTGATTATACTTGGAAGAAAAGATTCAAAGTTTTAGACTTGAGTGGGGAAAAATTTCTTTTGACGGAACCGAATTAAGAGATATCCTATTTGTGGATGGAAGAGTTTTTCCACGAGATTATGATAAATTAAACAAAAAGTATGGGTCCATTCACCTTGTTGATCTTGATGAAGCTAAAGAGCTTTTGAGGGGAAATCCTTGGGAAGTTGTAATTGGCATTGGGCATGAGAGTTTGTTGAAATTGGCTCCTGATGCTGAAACTATTTTAAAACAACGAACGGCTCTAATTATCTTACCTTCTCCTTTGGCAGTGGATAGAATAAATGCTGATATTAAACGCGGAGAAAAAGTTAACGCACTCATCCACACTACTTGTTAGCGAATGAGTGCAATTCCAAATTAACTTATTTATTTTTATTATACTAGTTTTTTATTTTTTAATGCAGTTTCTATTCGTGGTCTGTCAAACCCAATAATTATTTCCCCGTCAATGTCAATTACTGGAACTCCCATTTGTCCGCTTTTTGTTATCATTTCGCGAGCTCTTTCTTGGTTGATTCCCACATTAACATCTTCATATTCTACTTTTTTTCCTTTCAACCAGTCCTTTGCCATTACGCAGTAAGGACAAGTGCTTGTAGAGTACACTGTTACTTTAGCCATTAATTAACACCTCAAAGATAAATGAAACTTCATTCATATGTTGTTTTAAACCTTTGCCCCGCTTCTCTTCTTGTCCTCTTTCTTGCCAACCATTACAAAAAAGGCCTCTTTTTTCTCCATCATCCACTTAATCTCATCGATTATTGGCATTTTGAATTTTGGTTTTGATGCAATAAAAACAAGATTCTCTTCTTTAAACCATTTTAAGACTTCTAAAATACTGTGGTAGCTTTCGTGAATTTGTCCATACTTATCTGCTGCCCAGGATTTGTTTCCATTTGTTCCGAAATATTTCTCTCCAAAAGTAATTCTTTTTTCAATATCATTCCCGCAAAATGCTCTAAGAATTACTCGTCTTACTCTTTGCCTTGCTCGGGAGTATTTGTTATACAACCCAACAATAACAAGTCCATTTTGTTTTGCTTTTGAAGAAAGTATCTCAAATCCTTTTCGTGGGGCAACTGTGTGGTGGAGTGAACCAAGTGCAATGCAAACATCATATTTTCCTCTATTAAAATCATCCGAAGTAATTTCTAAAATGTTTTTTTCAATAAATTTTGCTTTGTTTGCAACTCCAAGTTTTTTTGCAAGACTAGTGGCGTGTTTTATTGAAGTTGAACTAAAATCAATTCCAGTTACGCTTGCTCCACAAAGGGCTAAACCGCATGCGAGTTCTCCTGTCCCGCACCCAAGTTCGAGTACGGTTTTATCCTTCCAAAAAGTAGTATTCTCTCCAAATATCTTTGCTACCCATTTAGCAAAATATTTTACATCCTCTTCACTAGGGTCATCCCTTGATGGGTAAGGGTATTTTTCGTAGAGTTCTTTTACTGCGCTCTCTTTTTGCTTATTGTTCATCACAAATAAGGAGTTGCTAATCATTAAAAAAGTGTTGAAGGGAAAGAATATGTACGGGTTTTGGGAAATGGAACGAATTATTGCTTTACTTGATTTGGATTACTTTTATGCGCAAGCGGAGATAATCCGAAAACCAGAATTTAAAGGAAAGCCGGTTGTAATAGTAATGCCTTCTCTTCGCGAGAATTCAGGGGCAATTGCCACTTGTAGTTATGAGGCAAGAGCACTAAAGATTAGTTCAGGGATGCCTCTTTCGTTAGCCCAAAAACTAGCAAATAAAGAAACAGTTTTCATTAATGCTGACAAGCCATATTATGAAGAAATTTCTGCTAAAGTGTTTGAGATAGTGGATTTTTTTTGTGAAAAAGTTGAACAGGTTTCTGTGGATGAAGCTTACTTTGATTTAACTAATCCCTCGGATTATGATAAAGCAATTGAAATTTGTAATAAAATTAAACAAAGAATTAAATCAGAATTAGGATTGACATGTTCAATTGGACTAGCTCCAAATAAAGTAATTGCAAAAATGGCGGCATCAATGAAAAAACCTGATGGGTTTTCTGTAGTAAAACCAAATGAAGTTGATTCATTTCTTTTAAAGCAAAAAGTTTCTGCGTTGCATGGTGTTGGACCAAAAACTGAAGAGGAGTTTAAGAAACATAATATTTTGCTTGTAGCGGATATTAAAAAGTTTCAACGCGTTGATTTAATTTCTTGGTTTGGTGAAGCAAATGGGGTAAAGTTTTATGATTTTGCTTTTGGAAAAGATGATAGGTCCGTTGAGGTCAATAGGGAAAAACAACAACTCTCAAGGATGATGACAATAAAACAGGATTCAAGAGAGTATGAGTTTGTTGTTCAAAATATTGATTTTCTCTCAGTTCTACTTTACAAAGAGATTTTGGAACTTAAAAAAAGATTCAAAACGGTTTCACTAATAATTGTTACTGATCGGATGGATACTGTGACTAAATCAAAAACAAAACTTGAACCAATTTCTTCTATTGAAGATTTGCAAGAGATAGTTCACAATCTTTTAAAGGAATATTTGAATGAGACTCTTTCAAGTGTTAGAAGAGTGGGTGTAAGGGTTTCGAATTTTGATGAAAATAGTGGTTTTCAAAGAAAGTTATTTGAGTTTAAGTGAAGTGTGTGATTATGTCGAGTGTGGATATACAAAGCAGGGCTAAAAAGGTTTATTCTGAGTTAAAGAAAAATTATTCTAGTGTGCCTTTGTTATTTTTGGATTATTCTACAGATTCTCAAATGCTTTGTTCAATTATTCTTTCTGCTCAAAGCACTGATGCTCAAGTGAATAAGGTTACAAGTATCTTATTTAAGAAATATAAAAGGGTGAATGATTTTGCAAGCGCTAATTTAAAAGTTTTTGAGCAGGAAGTTAAACCAACGGGGTATTACAAGCAGAAAGCAAAAAGAGTGATTGAGTGTTTTAAAATAATTCGAGATAAGTATGGAGGGAAAATTCCTTTGAAAATGGAAGAATTAATAGAGTTGCCAGGGGTCGGAAGGAAAACAGCAAACTTGGTTCTTGCAAATAAAGGAATTGTTAATGGGATTGCAGTTGATACTCATGTTTGGAGATTAGCTCAAAGATTGGGGTTTTCAAAGTTTGATAACCAAAACAAGATTGAGCAGGACTTAATGCAAGTATTTGATAAAAGAGTTTGGCATGAACTTAATGGTTTATTAATTTCGCACGGGCGTGCAATTTGCACTGCAAGAAATCCAAATTGCGAAGTGTGTTTTTTGAATAAGAAAAAGTTGTGTCCAAGGATTGGGGTTAATTAATTAGGTTTTTAATATTGTTTCTGCCGCTGCGTTGCTGAGAAGTATTATAAACATGTATGAACACTAATTCATATGTTATTAGGGGGATTTTTATGATTACAAAAAAAGATACTTTGGGGGACATAATGACAAATTATCCCGAGGCTGCGCCGGTTCTTGCGCAAGCAGGGTTGCATTGTATTGGATGTCATGTTTCAGTATATGAAACATTGGAAGAGGGTTGTCAAGCACACGGTTTGAATCCTAAAGAAATTGATCAGCTAGTAATTGAAGTTAATAAGAAAATAAAAGAATTCGAGAGTGCTCCTAAAGTTGCTTTTTCTCAAAACGCAGTAACAAAGCTTTTAGAGAGAGTTAAAGGAAAAAAGTATGTGCGAATAGTGAATAATTTGATGGGAGAATTTGATTTCGTTGGGGCTAATACAAAAACTGCTGAAGAGTTCATTACTACTGTGGAAGGATCAAAATCAAAAAAGAAGATTTCTGTTGATGTATTAATGGATAAGCGGACTGAAAAGGGGCTTCGCGGAGTCATAATTGATTATGATCCTAAAGAAAAAGATTTTACTGCAAAAAGAGTCTAATTGATTTGAATGCGGGTAAAATATTGTTTGGATTATTAGTTATTTGAAACATCTTTGTTTTGAATATATTTTGCTGCGGTGTGCGCAGCTGTTGCCCCTTCTCCAATGCAAGTAGCGATTTGGTTTAGTTCTTTTTTAATACAATCTCCTGCTGCGAATATTCCTTTTGTGCTAGTTTCCATTGCATCGTTTACAATTATTCTTCCGGTTTCATCTTTTTTTACATTAACAAACTCCGTGTTTGGTTCAGAGCCAATGTAAATGAATGCGCCGTTTGCTGGAATACTTCTTTCCTTTCCCTCAGAATTTTTTATAAGTATTGTTTCAAGCATTTGTTTTCCTTCAAATCCTGTTACATTTGTTCCTAGAAGTATTTCCACATTTTTTTCTTTAAGCGAAGCTTGTTTTGTGCTGTCTGCAGTTAATTCTTTTTTTGAACTAATTAAATAAACTTTTTTTGTAACAGTTGCAAGATAAATGGCTTCTTCAGCAGCTCTGTTATCATTTCCAATTACTGCTACTTCTTTTCCATTGTACATTGGGCCGTCGCAAGTTGCACAAAAATGCACTCCTTTGTTTAAGTATTCTTTTTCTCCTTTAACTTTTAGCCATTTGCTTTTTGCTCCAACAGCAACAAGTATTGATTTTGCAGTAATTATTTTTCCTTGAAGAATAACCTCTTTTTCGGTTCTATTTTCCTTAATTTCATTAACAGAATCTAGCTCAAATTCTACTCCTGCTTTCTGGGCTTGTTCTTTAAATTTCCCCATTAGTTCCATTCCTGAAATATCTTCAAATCCAGGGTAATTTTGAATACTATTTGCCCAAGTTGCTGTGCCGCCAATTAGTCCTTTTTCAATAATAATTGTTTTTAGTCCGTATCTTGCGCAGTAAATTCCCGCAGTCAGTCCTGCAGGTCCAGCCCCAATTATTACAATATCGTAAGTAGTCATTTTTGCTCACTCGGTGTAGTGAAATCAATGGGTAAACGGTTTTTATTCTTTCCTCCTAACTTGAAGTAATTGCAGGGTAATGAAAAGGTATTTAAGGGGGCAATGGCATAATTTTTATTATGGCTGAAGAGAGTAATGATGCACTTAAAGAAGCTAATCAAATAGCACTTGAACTTGGGGATAAAAAGAAATCCACTGATTCCACTTCGAATCAAACAAAATCAACTGTGGTTAGTGTTCAAACAAAAACTGATTCAACTAAGCCTCAAGCAAAATCTGTCCAAAAAAAATCTGCAGGTAGTGTAAAGAAGAAAAAAGTTGTAAAGAAAGTTGTTGTTAAGAAAAAAGTTGTTTTGAGCGAAAAATCAAAAGCCGCTGCCCCAGTACTGCCTTATAGTAAAACTACTCTTGTGGATATTGCTGCCGAGAATCCTGTTGGCGAAGAAAGTGCTTCAGAAACTAGCGATAAGCGAGTTTTTGAAAATGATTCTGTTGAACTGAAAAATCCTTTGTCCGAGGACAAGTATAAGGGAGGGTTGATTGAAACCCTTGGAGGGCTGGCAATGGTTCTCATTGGAATTGAAGTAGTTATAATTATTTTGTTATTGATTTCTGCTTTCTTTAAGTAAAAAAATAGAACTCTGAGTTAATTAGTTTACTCTTTATTTCGAGCTAATGGCTTTCTAATTATCTTTTTCTAGTAAAATACCAACCAAGAATTATTCCGCAGATTAATGCAACAATGACACTAATTGCAAATATTTCAAAGCTTATTCCTTGAACTATCGGTGCTTGAGGGATTTGTGCAACTGGGGCAATTTCACTGCCTGCTGCCATAGTGGTTTTTAGTAGTTGTTCTCCTGCTGAATAATCATTTGCTCGCATTGATTGGTCTGCGCTTGATTGCATTACTGTTAAGTTCATTAAAATAAAGAATACAAATCCTCCAACAACAAGAGTGGATAAGCATAATACAATTAGTACTTTTACTTCATCAAATAAGTTAGGTTGAGTAATTTGTTTTCCCTTTGAAGTAAGTTCGTAGTATTTCCATTTTCTTCCTTCATCAATCTGTTTAATTAGTTCCGCGTTAACCAAAATGTCACAGTGTTCTTTTACTGTGGAACTTCCAAGATTAAGTTTTTGGCTTAGTTCAGTAAGTGTCTTTCTTCTTTCCCCGAGGTTTTTGAGTATGCTCACTCTTGAATCCGCAGAAAGTGCTTTGAAACTTTTTTCATCCAAAATTATTCTAGAGTCCATATGTGCCTCTCTTCCTTATTATTGTCCTATTATGTATTGTTGCTTTGAGGGTTTTTATTCCTTAGTATTCTATTCGGTTTCTCCCTTTTTGATGTGCACCTCAGGAAATGCAAAAAACAATATTGTGTAAAAGATTGCACTTAGGTTTTTTATAATTGCACTTCCAATTATTGTGAAAAGTAAAAAGCCACTTATTGCATAAAGAACCCAAACAAAATCACTAACTTGTTTGATAAAATTAATTTTAGCAATTAATTCTTTTCCTAAATCAATATTTTGTTCTTTGAGTTTTGCCAAGGCAATATTTTTTGTCTGTTGGCTGGTTAAGTTTGATTTAATTGCCTCAAGTTTTGCTTTTAGTATTAATCCGTCAATGTCACTGTTTGTTTGAAATGAATTGAATTCATCAAACCCAAGTATTGTGTCAATCATCTGAGTTTGTGAGCCAAGTAATGCATCCACTAATTGGCCTTGGAAAGTGTCATCTAATGTAACTCCATCTCCAATAGTTACTTGTAAAAAACCTGGAACAAATTCTTCTTTTAATTTTGCTTGGTTTGTAATTCCAATGAATAAAAGTGTAAAGAAAAATCCTAATCCCAGTATTAGTAACATTCTTCCTGCCCCAGTTGATGCTGCTCTTATTTTCTTGAAATATTTTAGTTCTTCTTCTCTTTTGTTAATGTAAACAATTCCTGCAGGGATTGCAATTAAACCGAAACACATTAGGATGAATACATTTGCTAATTGTTTGAACAGAATTGTGCTGAGTATTATTCCAATTAAGTATCCTGTGATTGAAAACAATAATGCGTACTTGAATGTGTATTTTTTTCCAATGATTAAAATTAATGCTAGTGAAAGAGATGCAAGAATTACAAATACTAAAAAATTAATTGAAAGAATTGCACTTAGTAAGGGAAAAGAGTTTATTGTCATTATGCTTTGAATAGTTATTCCAGTTTGTCCGAAGAAGTATGCCCCAATCATAATGCACACAAATAAAGCGCACATCCATGCAATTCCAGGGAGTCTATTATCCATGCAATGAAATAGAAAATCTTACTATATAATCCTTTTCCTTAGTGTTTTTTGAGGCTCAATAAATCCTTAAAAATACTTATTCAGCATATTTATTTGATAAGAATGAATAAAATCCCTCCTCGTAGAATAAATGAAAGTGCTGATGAAGGTAATTCCGAGTTTGTTTTTTTCCATGCCTATAAAGATAATTCTAAAAGTGTTTTTTGGCCATGGTTAACAAAGGAGCTTTTGTTAAAAAATAAAAAAGTTGTTTTTGCTCCAGATCTTCCAAATCCTGCCGAACCAAATATTGGGAAATGGGTTGAATTTGTTTTGAAGAATTGTGAATTTAATGAAAATACTGTCTTAGTTGCTCATTCCTTAGGTGGGGTGTTAGCACTCAAACTGTTGCCGGTCATTAAAGTAAAAATAAAGAAACTAATCTTAGTGGCAACTCCTTCCATGAGTAAATTGAAAGATGGTAAATCAAGACCAGCGCTTGATAATTGTTGTGATTGGAAGTTTGATTATAATGCTGTAAAAGAAAAAGCTTGCGAGATTGTTGTTCTCGTTGACAAAACAGATCATTTAGTTAGGATTGAGAAAGGGAAAGAAATTGCTAAGCAATTGTCCGCGAAATTGATTGTTTCCGTTGGGGCAGAACCACATTTTAATTCAACAATCGAACCTGTTGTTCTCGAAGCTTGCCTTTAAGCAGGGTTATGTTCCTCCTAAAAAGTCTTTTTTCAGTCCCCTACTTTAACCCTTAAAAATGCTTTCTAAACTGATTCTTTTATGGTAATTGAAGCAGAAAGTACTAAAGCAATTGACTTTTTGGCAATTGAAAGAAAGTGGCAATCTGAGTGGGAAACTAGCAAAATCTTCACTGCTAAAGAGGATTCTTCAAAGAAAAAGTGTTACGTTCTAGAAATGTATCCTTACCCTAGTGCTAGTTTTCTTCACATGGGGCACGTTAGAAACTTTACTATCGGGGATATTTTTGCAAGATTTAAGAGAATGAATAATTTTAATGTACTTTACCCAATGGGTTATGATTCTTTTGGGTTGCCTGCAGAAACTGCTGCAAAAAAAGAAGGAATTCATCCAAGAGTTTACACTGAGGGTGCGATAAAGAAAATAATGGAATACCAAAAAGCAATGGGGAATAGTTATGACTGGGACAGAGTTCTTGCAAGTCACGAACCTGATTATTATAAGTGGAATCAATTCTTTTTTGTAAAACTCTTTGAGAAAGGTTTAGCTTTTAGAAAAAAAGCCCCCGTTAATTGGTGTGAAACTTGTCAATCCGTTCTTGCTAATGAAGAAGCAGAAAGTGGAAAATGCTGGAGATGCAATAATGATGTTGTTCAAAAAGATATGGAACAATGGTTTTTGAAAATAACCGAGTATGCGGATAGATTGCTTGAAGATTTGGACAAAGTAGAGTGGCCTCAAAAGATTAAGACTATGCAAAAGAATTGGATTGGTAAAAGTGAAGGAGTAAATATTAATTTTAAATTAAAAGATTCTTCAAAAGTTCTTAAAGCTTTTACAACAAGATGCGATACAATTTTTTCAGTTACTTTTATTGCGGTGGCTCCAGAAAGTCCAATTGTTGGAGAATTAGTAAACGGAACAAAATATGAAAATGAGGTTAAGGAATTTGTAAGTAAATGTGTTAAAGAAAAAATAGAAGATCGGACTAATGAAGAAAAAGAAAAAGAAGGAATTTTTACAGGAAAATATGTAATTAACCCTGCTAATGGGGAAGAAATTCCAGTTTATGTTTCAAATTTTGCTCTGCTCTATGGAACAGGGGTAGTAATGTGTGATGCACATGATAAAAGAGATTTTAGGTTTGCAAGAAAATATAATATTCCATTAAAATTTGTTATTAGTAAAGATGGAAAAGAAATTAATCCAAGAGATTTCTCGGATGCATTTATTGAAGATGGAATTCTGTTCGGTTCTGAACAATTTTCAGGAATGAACAATAGGGAAGCTTTGCCAAAAATGGCAAGTTGGCTTGCTGAAAATAATTTTGGAGAAAAAGTTGTTAATTATAGTATTAGAGATTGGCTTGTTTCTCGTCAACGTTATTGGGGGACTCCAATTCCTGCAATTCACTGCGAAAAGTGCGGAGTAGTAATGGTTCCTGAGAAAGATTTGCCAGTTCTGTTGCCCGAAACAGTTGATTTTAAAGTTAGTGGAAATCCACTTAACTCAAATCCAGATTTTGTTAATACAAAGTGTCCAAAGTGCGGGGGCGCTGCAAAAAGAGAAACCGATACAATGGGCGGATTTGTAGATTCTTCCTGGTATTTCTTAAGGTACACTGATAACAAAAATAAGACTCAACCTTTTGACCCTGCTAAAGCAAAATATTGGATGCCTGTTGATCAATATGTTGGGGGAGCAGAGCACGCGGTAATGCACTTAATGTATGCTCGTTTCTTTATCAAAGCACTAAAAGATTTGGGTTACGTTGATTTTGATGAGCCTTTCCAAAAATTATTCAATCAAGGAATCGTTTACAAAGATGGGGCAAAAATGTCAAAATCAAAAGGAAATGTTGTTTTCCAAACTGATATTTCAAATAAATACGGAATTGATACTGCAAGATTGTTCTTGATGTTTGTTTCTTCCCCAGATAAACAAATGGAGTGGAGTGACGAAGGAGTTGACGGGGCTTTTAGAATTATTAATAAGTTCTTTAGAGTGAGCGAAAAAGTTTCTGCTAACAAAAGCGTGCTTGATAAGAAAACATTAAGTAAATTAAATATTGCAATTCGGGATGTTACAAAGAATGTGGATACTTTTGATTATCCAAAGTGTGTAATAGCAATTTCAACTTTCCTTGATTATTTATCCGGATTTGATAGTGTTCCTAGAAGTGCGTTTGAAGAATTACTAAAATTAGTTTCTCCATTTTGTCCACATGTTGCTGAAGAATTGTGGCACAAAATAGGAAACAAAACTTTTGTTTCCCTTGAAAAGTGGCCAGTGCTTGATGAGAGTTTGATTGATGAAAATCTTGAAAGAATTGATGTAATCGTGGATAATCTTCGAACGGATATTATTAGAGTAAAAGAACTCGCAAAAATTGCTAAAGTTTCAAAAGTAAAGATTTTTGTTGCACCCGAGTGGAAATGGACTGCTCTTGAAGTAATAAAGAAAGCTTGTAATACTCGGCCTGATTTTGGTGCTGCGATTAAGGCAGTTACTTCAGATCCAGATTTGAGAAAATACGGTGGGGAAATCCCAATTTTTGTTAAAACTGCAATGAATAAATTTAACGATTTTGTGTTGCTTGAAAAGTTTGATGAAGTTGCGGTACTAAATGAAGCAAAACCAGTTCTTGAGAGTGAATTTGGGGTAATCGAAATAATTAAGGCTTCTGATTCTACTGAAGCTAAAGCAAAGAATGCTTTCCCTGGAAAACCGGCTTTACTAATTGAGTAAATTCGTCCGAACCTAGTTAGTAATCTTTATATTGTACAAACGCGTTGGTTCTTCATGGCTACTAAAAAGATTGTTACAAAAAATAGTTCAAAAAATGGTTTAAAGCAAAAGTTTCTTTCAAGAGAAGGTGCTCTTGAATCAGTTCGTGAAATAGAGTTTGTTTATTTTAAGTATATTTCAATCATTGTCCTTGTTTTGATTGCAAGTTTTTGGCTTGTAGTTGACGGTTATTGGTATATTGGAGTTCCAATTTTGGTATTCTTTTTAGCAATTCCTTGGATTGCAGAAAAAATGGAAGAAATGAACTTAATCAAAAAGAAATAATTTTTTAGTTCAAATTTTTCATTTCCTTCGTAATTTTCTTAAAGGGGGTTTTGCGAGGAATCTTTTCTTTGCTGCGATTATTGTTTCTCCTTGTCTTGGTCTGACAAATGCGTGTGTTCCCTCGTTAGTCCTCATCTGTATTGCGCCTTGCCTAAGGACCCATCTTTCAAGTGAGCCTTCTCTCTTTTTCCCATTACGTAATCCTTCGTAAATTATTCTAAGCCTTGTGAGTTTTACATTTTTGTGTTTTTTAAAGTAAAACTTTAAAGCAGATTCGAGTAGTTTTTCGGAGTTTCCATTCCCTCTAGCTTCCGGAGAGAGAACTATCTTTCTGCAAATTCCTTTCCCAAGCCAAACAAAACCTACGGGTCTTTTTCCCACTCGAGCCATAAATACAGTTTCGTCTCCAACGGGGTACCCGCAGTTTAGTTCAATTTCTGCCTTTTCAGTTTCGGTTGCTTCTCCGAAAGTCATTTTTCCGTTAGCCATACTACTAAAACATTGTATTTTGTTATATTAAACGCTTCTTTTTTATGTTTGAAGGCTAACTTTAAATACTTTAAACTTCTTCTAAAGTTAGTTTGATTGAGTTATTGATTGAGTGTTTTTAATGGATAGATTGGAAAAAGAAAAGATAATGGAAGCGGCTCTTTTTATGAGCCCAAAGCCACTTACTCTTGATGAACTAAATAATATTGCGGCTACTCAATCCAGACTTGAGACAAAAGCAATGATGACAGAACTTATGAGTTTTTATAATTCTAGAAAAAGTGCGCTTGAAATAGTTGAGTTGCCTGTTGGTTATCAAATGCGAGTTAAAGAGGATTACGAGGATCACGTTCAACAATTTGCTCAAAACTCCATGTTTTCGCGGGGAGTAATGAAAACATTGGCATTTATTGCATACAAGCAGCCAATTTCACAATCCGTTGTAGTGAAGTATCGAAACAACAAAGCATATGATCATCTAAAATTATTGCTTGATGAGGGATTCATTAAAAAAGATCCTAAAGGAAGAAGTTTTACTCTTACTACCACTACTAAATTTATTGAGTACTTTGGAAAAGATTTTGGTAAAGCAAAAAAGAAAGCTGAAGTTCACATGGGAGTTTCTAGCGAACCTTATACTCCTGTTGTTCAAACTTCTAAAGAAGCAAAACCTTCTCTTGGGGAAAGTGTTAATGAAGCAATGAAAGAAAACGAGTAAAGAAATATTTGCCTTATTCTTTTTTAATCAAAATAGTTTTTGTTGTGGAAAAATTCCGTAGAATTTTGACATTCAAAAACTAGAAAAGTTTTTGTTGTGACTGCACACAGAAATTAAAACAATTTCTGCTGTGTTGAACCTATTTGTTCCAGTGCTTTTGTGCATGTGCTCCAAAATATTCTTGAAAAGGGGGGAAGTTTTCTGTTCTTCTCCACATATTCCGCAAGGAATTTTTTTGTGTAAGGGTCTGATGGGTAACCTGATCCAATGTTTCCGAATTTCTCAGATAGTTGTTCTATTTCTTCGTCTCGTTTAACTTTTGCTAAGATACTTGCCGCTCCAACAACGATGTATTTTGAATCAGCTTTGTTTTCAGCGATAATTTTTATTGCAGCGTGTTTTTTATCCAAGTATTTTCTAATTCGTTTCTCAAATGCTCCTTTAACGGCATCAGGGGAATCCACGTAAACTATTTCCGGTTTGGATTTTAGTTCATTAATTAGTAACGCGATTTTTATTGCTTCAATTTCATTTAAGGAATACTGAGTCATTAAATCATTAATTTCAACGGGTTCAAGTATTAGTACTCTGTGTTCAACACAATTTTCTTTAATTCCTTCAATTAATGCTTTTCGTTTATTTGGCAAAATCTCTTTTGAGTCTCTTACTCCAAGTTTTTTCAAAATGGGCTCAGTTTCTTTTTCCATTACGCTTATTCCAATAGTCATTGGGCCAAAGCAAGGGCCTCTTCCAGCTTCATCAATTCCTGCGATTAACATATTATATCATCTTTGTTGATCCGCCCATGTCGAATATCCAAATAGTATTTGTTTTATGTTCATAAAAAAGGTTAGGTCGGCGGTCTTCTCCAGTTTTTACCTGTGCTCCCATTTCGGATTCTATTCTTGCAGTAGCAACTCCTAGTTTTAGTGCTAACTCTCGTGCTTCTTTATCATATTGGGGGATTACTAGACGGATTTTTGAAAATTTGCTCACAAGTCCCGCTTCAGCAAACAGGTCTGAGACTAGTTTTACTCTGTGTTCTTCAAAAAATTTAGTTGCTAGGAATACTTCTCCTAAAGGGGTATGAGATTGAGCATAAATTAGTTCAGGTTCTATTAAACGTACATTAAATCCATGTACTTTTCCTTGCATTCCTTTAATCATTTTCCTTGTTGCATTAAATCTTTCAATTAGTGTTGCAAGGTGTTCTACTCCTCCGACTTCATGTTTTACAAACCATTTTTTTGATCCAATTTGTACACTGTAAGTCCCATAATTTTCCATTCCCTTCCAAGTTCCTGTGTGGTCATATTTGAAAACTGCTTTTCTTTTTTTTAGTTGAGAAACTGATTTGGTGTTATCAAATTTTTCTTTTATTGCTCTTCTTATTAAGCCCAATATTTGTGGATGTTTTTTAAGAAAGGTCCTAGTTCTCGCGGTAACAAATAATCCTCTTTTAGAACTAGTCACTAGTTTTGATTTTGGGGTTGTAATTCTTTTTAGCATTTAATCAACTCGTCATAATCTTTTAACGTAAAATATTCCTTCTCGTTTGTATCCTTCTGCGCTTGCTACTCTTGCGTACAACACTTTCATTTGTGCGCGTATTTGTTTATCACTTAATGTTGGGGATTTAACTTTGTGTGGAAAATGGAAAAAGAATAAGGTTTCTGGTGTTCTGATTTTTACTTCACTAAACCCAAGTTCGCGCGCTTTTTCTTCAACTTCTTTTAACATAAAATTTAGTGCTTGTTTTTTTGTTGCTCTTCTAAATGCATTAAGTGCAGGTATTGCTTCTTTTCTTGTTTGCATTGATTCAACAATTACTGCGTTTTCTTTAAATCCGAGTCCTAACCATGCTTGTGGTCTTGAAAAATGATTGGGTTCGCTTCCTTTAATCACTCCAATTGTCTGTTCAGCTTCGTAAGTTCCTCCAAGGGGCATTACTACAAAACTTTTGCCTGCTCCATTTGGGGTTGTTCCAATGGGAGTTCCTTTTGAAATAATAATTGGTTTTATTTTTGAAAGTAATCCTCTTCCAAATTCCGCATAAGCAAATCTTGTTGCGCTTTCGTGGTGTCTTGCTTTGCCTGCAAAATAAGAACCAATTCTAAATTTCTGAATAGCCTTTTTTACTTTAATAGTTGTTCTAATAGCACTTCTTTTCAATACTTGTTTTAGCATGTTAGAATTAGGTCTATTTTAGTATTAAAATATACTTGAATTAGAAAAAGTTGGCTAATTAGTAAATATTTATTTACTTAATATCGACCAAAATCTCTCTTATTCTTGCTCTTTGCTTATCGCATGTTCCGCATGCATCCATTGCATCAAGGCAAAGAACTTTTGCTGCTCGAACTGTGTCAAGTTTGCCCATTTCGGCATCTTCTGCTCTCAAAGTTTCAAATGCTTCTCTTAAAGTGTCATATGCTTTTCTAGTTGAAGCCATTGCCATTTCTTTTTGCTCTTCACTAGGTTTAATGTTTCTATAAGTGTGGCATAACATGCAACATCTTTTTGCTGAATCAAAATAACTTGATAATCCTGTCTTCATGACAATATGTAAAACGATTAAGAATATAAAGATGCCTCCGTCCTTGGCAATTTGGAGGCATATGTAAGCTTCTTTTGGGTGTATATTTTGTTACAGGTAGTTTTTGTTAGTGTTTATAAAGGTTGAAAGGAATGTTATTAGTAATGGATGAGTTAGTTTCAATGAGTGCTGTTTCAGCAGGTGTTAATTCTAGCTCTTACTTTGGTTATTTCTATTTTTATGAATAGACTCTGGACTAATCCCCAGAGTCGTATTCGAACAATTAATTTGTTTTAATATAGCTCCGGAAGGTTTTAGTTCTTCCAAAGTGTATAAATAAATGGTCTGGTGAAAAAAATGGATGGAATGATGATTGGAAAAAGAATTAGAATGCAAAGAATAATGGGGAGAGAATCACAAAAAATGTTGATTGTCCCAATTGATCATGGTATTAGTGATGGTCCAATTGAAGGTTTGATTGATGTTAAAGAAACTGTTTCTACGATTGCTGAATCTGGAGCAAATGGAATTTTAATGCATAAAGGACTTGTTGGTGTCGGTTTTCGCGGGGGTGGAACTGATATTGGTTTGATTGTTCACTTAAGTGCAGGAACTTCGCTTTCGCCTGATCCGTTAAACAAAGTAATGGTTACGACTGTTGAGGAAGCTGTTTCGCTTGGAGCGGATGCGATTTCAATTCACATTAACGTTGGTGCAGCTGACACGGGGAGAATGATGGAAGAAGCGGGGCAAGTTGTTAGAGATTGTAAAAGATTTGGAATGCCGCTTTTGATGATGATGTACCCAAGAGGAGAAAAAGTAAAAAATGAAAAAGATGTGGAAGTAGTAAAGCTTGCGGCAAGAATTGGGGCAGAACTTGGAGCAGATATTGTTAAAACAAATTACACGGGTAGTAAGGAAAGTTTCAAGCAAGTAGTTGCTGGTTGTCCAGTACCAGTTATTATTGCGGGTGGATGTAAAGGAACTGATAAGGATGTTCTTGTAATGATAAAAGATGCAATGGATGCTGGCGCAGCAGGAGTTGCAATGGGTAGAAATGCATTCCAGCATAAAGAGCCAAAAAAAATAATAAAAGCAGTTTCTTTAATCCTTCACAAGAATTATTCGGTGGATGCTGCAATGAAAGAAGCGGATCTTAAGGATGAAAAAGTTTCTGCTAAGTTAGCAAATGCAAAAAGTGCGCATTAGTTTGCTAACTTAGTAAATTAAAAATATTTTGAATGGTGATATTTGTATGACAACAGGAAAAGAATTAATCATTGACATTAGACCTTACAAAAAGGAACTTGTTACCTCTGCTCTTGAAGCGGGGATAAGAACAATAATCGTTCCAAAAGGTACAACCGAACAAGTTCATAAACTCGGGAGAATTGAAACTATTTCCGAAGACGGGGATAGAGTTTTGGGAAAAGATATTTTTGAACAATTAATTACAAAAAAAGAAGAAGAAAATAAAGCACTTGAGTATGCAAAAAAAAGTTCAGTAATTGCTTATGTTACTGATTGGAAAATAATTCCTCTTGAGAATTTAATTTCAAAATCATCAAATGTTTATGTTGGTTGCAGAGTTCAAGATATTTCCACAATGCTTTCTGTGATGGAACAAGGCGTAAAAGGAGTAATAATCAAACCAAAAAACCGAGCGGAGATTATGGCGGCTGTAAAAGAATTTTCAAAAAGTGCAGGCACAGTTGATTTAGTTGAGGCGACTGTTACCGAAGTAAAAGTACTTGGTTCTGGAGAAAGAACTTGCATTGACACTTGTAATTTAATGAGTGTTGGGGAAGGAATGCTTGTTGGGAATTCTCCAAAAATGCTTTTCTTAATTCAATCAGAATCAAATGAGGCTGAGTATTGTGCAACTCGTCCTTTTAGAGTTAATGCCGGTGCAGTTCATTCGTATATTTTATTGCCCGAAGGAAAAACAAAATATGCCATGGAATTAAAAAGCGGAGATGAAGCTCTTTCAATTAATTACAAAGGGGAAGCAAAAAATATTATTATCGGGAGAAATAAAATTGAAACAAGACCTTTGCTTTTAGTTGAAGCAGAAATTAACGGAAATAAATCCGGAGTTGTTCTTCAAAACGCTGAAACAATTAGATTAATTCAAAAAGATGGAAAGCATATTTCTGTAGCTGACCTCAAAGTTGGGGACAAAGTTCTTGTTAAAGTTGGGGAAGCAGGAATGCACTTTGGAACAAAAATAAAAGAAACTATTCGCGAGTAGGTGGGATAATATTTGAAATAAGCATTTGGTAAAAACCATTTGCTTATTTTATTTTTTTAATTAATTATTTCTTAGCATTAGTATAAAGTGTTTTTATTTCATCGCTTGTAAGTTGTCTATCCCAAATTGCAAAATCATCAATATCTCCAATAAAATTTGTTGGTGTTCCTTGCCCGAGTATTTTTCTTCTTCCTAACCACAAATAGTTTGAATTATTGCTGCATGCTTTTCCGTCATTGTGGGTAGCTTGTAATTCCCCGTCAAGATAAAATTTTCCAATGAATGGATTATAATCCACTGTGAGTGTTGCCATGTGCCATTCATTAAATGTAATCGGTTCTTTTGATTTGAGCAGGTGCAAGGAGTTGGAAGGACATTCTGCGCTTGTCCAAGAGCCAACCTCCCAGAATAAATAGTTTGAAGCATCGATGCTTAAGCTTCCTCTCCAATGATTTGGATTATCCGGATCTAAAGATATTGGGTCATTATATGTGCGAAATGATGAAATGTACCCAGTACTCGAAGTTCTAAACCATGTAGAATATGTTACTTCGTTAGGTGCTGGAATATTATCTATTAGTATATATTGCTCAGGTGCAGTGTTTCCACTTGTGAAATGAAATGCATTTCCTGATATTCCGTTAATTAATGTTGGGCATGCAGTACCACAAGTTCCATTTATTCCTCCAACCGAATCAGTAATTGTACTTGCATCATTAAGTGTCCACATTGATTTAAGTGAAGTTACAATCGGATCTGATTTTTGATAATTACTTCCAGACACTGTTACGTAAGCAAGACTTGTTAATCCTCCTAGCGCACTGCCTTGTTCATTTGCTCCGCTTGTAGTTTGAGTTTGGCCTTGGCCAAGTAAAGAGGTAATTGCGAGGGTAACTATTGCTACAACAAGTATTGCAGCGCCGATTATTAGTAAATATTCTATTGCTCCTTGCCCCCGAATGGAAGAATGTCCTTGTAAGAGGGTATGTTCTAGTGAGAATACTTGTGCTTTATTTTTCATTACTTTATGGTGTTTTTCCAAGTATATAAAAGTTAATTACTTAAAAAATTAACTAAAAATTAGATTTTTATATTCTGGAAACATTAGTTTAGTATGTTTAATCGGGGGCAGGGTACAGTTGAGTATCTTGTAATAATTGGGGTAGTAGTTGTTCTTTCTCTTGTAGTGGTTGGGATAATGTCCTCTAATACAAATACGGGGGATACTTCAACAAACATGTCTACTTTGGGTGACAAAACTTCTTCGATTTCAATTTCTGATTCAGTGTTGGATGCTTCTGGAAATGCAATAATAGTTCTTGGAAATAATACGGGGGATTCACTTACCATAGAAAAAATAAGTCTTGGCGGAAAGCAAGTTCCTTATGATAATATTTATTTTGGAGAAATTGAGCAAAAAACATTTTCTTTAAATGGAATAACAGGTTGTGTTTGTGATTCTCCTAGTAAAAAAAAGCAATGTGAATTAATTGTTTATACTCGTTCAAAGTATGGGGTTGAAAAAAAATATTCCTATACTACTAATGTAGAATGTGTTTTGAATGCGGATTCCAATAATGCTCGAAATCCAGTTCTTCCTTTAACCGCAAGATTCGCTGATTCTTCTTATTCAAATATTTATAAAATTCAAACTTGTAATGATTTGAATAATATTTGGAATGATTTGAACGGGTATTATGTTCTTATGAATGACATTAATTGTGATGTGGATCCATTTAATACTGCGGCCGGATTTGTGCCGATTGGAACAGGCACAAATCAATTTAATGGGGGACTCGATGGTAGATGGAATAAAATTATGGGATTAAAAATTGGTTCGGGGAATAGTAGGGGGTTATTTAGTTCTCCAGGGTATAGTAGTATTATAAAAAATATTTTACTAATTGATGTAAACGTTAATTCTACAGGAATTACTGCGGGATCAATCGCGGGCATTAATTATGGTAAACTCCAAAATTGTTTTGTTAGCGGGTCAGTTATTGGCGCGCAGTATGTTGGTGGAATTGTTGGAATGCAACGATCTGGGGAAATTCTAAATTGTTATTCGGATGTTGATGTTAATGCAAGAATGGGTAGTGCGGGAGGAATTAGTGGGGGAGTATTTGGGAGAATAATTAATTCTTATTCACGAGGGGATGTAAATGCTGGCTCTTCTGGAGGAGGAATTAGTGGTCGATTAAGTAGCGGGAGTATAATTAATTCTTTTTCAACGAGTCGGCTTAGAGTGAATTCAACTTATGGTGGATTACTAGGGGCAAATCTTACTCCTGTTGGTACAATAACAAATTCATATTTTACTGATTTTGATAATGGTCTTGGAACATACGTTGGATCAGAGAGCGTTTTGTATTCTCCATCTCATGCAGTTTATACTTCTTCACAAGCTTGGGGAATTCCTTGGAGTTGGAGTGGTTCTTCTCTTCCAGTTTTTGTCGAGGATATTGATTTGGATGATTTGAATAATTCAAAAGACAATTGCGCTTTGGTCTCAAATGTTGGCCAAGAGGATTCTGATAATGATGGTGTTGGTGATGCTTGTGATAATTGTTTATCTGTTCCAAATACTTCTCAAAAAGATACTGATTCGGATGGTGTTGGTGATGCTTGTGATTCTTGTCCGCTTGGGCATATTTGCGGAGGAAGCGGAACTGCGTTGTCCCCTTATTTGATTGATGATGTGCTTGACATGAATGACATTCAATTAAATCTTCAGGCAAGCTATTTGCTGACAACAGATTTAAACATGTATACTGCGACTCATGCGGGCGGAGTTTTTTGGAATGATGGAAATGGGTTTGCTCCAATTGGGCCTCTTCAAACAGTTAGTGGTTTTAGAGGAACATTTGATGGTGGGGGGCACAAAATATATGGATTGTATATTAACAGAGCTCAGAATACTGTTGGTTTGTTTGGTGTGAATGAATATGGTACAATAAAAAATATTGGTCTCGTAGATGCTAATGTGACTGGAATTAATGATACTGGTGCATTAATTGGAATTAATAGTTATGGTGTTGTTAATGCTTGTTACAGTACTGGGGTAGTTACTGGGTTGTCAGGGTCTTGGCATGTTGGTGGGTTAATTGGGGCTCAAACATCTGGAAGAGTTTCTAATACTTACTCTACTGCGAGTGTTTCTGGAACATATAACATTGGCGGGCTTACAGGTCAACAGTACGGTTATGGTTCTCCTCCAATTTTAAATTCCTATTCAACTGGTACTTCAAGTGGGAGTATTGAAGTTGGGGGATTAGTTGGTAGAAGTTATGGTGCTGTTACAAATTGTTTTGCTACTGGACCAATTATGGTTGATGGTTATTATGTGAGTGGGGGTTTAATTGGTGGAGATACTGGCCAAGACCCAGTCACAAATTCTTTCTATTCAACAACTGATAGTACTTTCTTCCCAATTACTCATGCAGTATACACTGGAACGGATGCTTGGACATTTGGTGCTGATAAGAATTGGAGCAACATTTGTGAGGGAATCGGATATCCTCCGCTTGCATGGGAAGGAATTACTAACACTGCAGATTGTAGAACAAGTTAAATTCAATAATTATTTTATTTAATGAGTTAAATTTTTTTAAAATAGAAATGTGGTGGATTTGCAAACTTCACATTACTTTCAAAAAGTCAGTGTCTTTGTTTCTGTCAATTAATTTGTGTGCGTATTTCATTTCTTCAGGAGTGTAAATGTAAATTATTTTAAATTTTCCTGATGTGGTTTGCTTAGTCATGTCGTGAGTAATTTCAACGATGTGGATTAATCCCCAATAAAGCCATTTGCCATTAATGTTTTGCACAAGAAAATTGCGAACTGGTGGTTGTTGGTAGAGTCTAATTTTAGGTTTGCTTGAAAATTCAAATACCTTGTCCTTAAATTGTTCGGCAGTAAAAGGTTTTTTTAAGTGTTTTTCTAATTGAAGTTCTCTTGGGAAACCTTGTTCGCTTGTTATTTGTAGAGTGTCATTTAGTTCAACAAAGCTTCCCATAGTGTTCACCATCAAAATTGTGTGCGGCAAATTAAGCTACTACACGAATTAATCATAAGTAAGTACTTCCTGGTAAAAACTCTTTTTATGCTTTCCGTTTTTGTCCTTAACAAGTGGCGATTCAACTTCAATGAATTTAGTTTCGTTTAAAGTTTTAATTTCGCTAATAAAATTATGAATCAAAGGTATTTTTCCATAGCCTTTTGGGATGTCTAAAGTTAATTGTGGAACTAAATAGCCACTCAAGTGGCCAATCAAATTTTTGTGTAATTCAATTGCTTGTTTTAGGGGTATTCTAAAGTGACTTGTTCCAATTGCCATATCCGGATAATGTAAGTAGTATGGTTTGATGTGGTTTTCTGCTAGTCTATAACTTAGTTCTTTTAATATTTCAAGGTTATCATTAATTCCTTTCGCAAGTACAGTTTGGTTAAGTAGCGCAATATCAGCTTTTCTAAAAAGTTTAATTGCATTTTCTAGTTCAGAAGTTATTTCTCGTGGGTGTGCTATGTGCAGAACTACCCATAGCTCTTTTTTTGATGATTTTAAAGATTTAGTCAAATTAGGGGTTACTCTAAAAGGGTTGTAAACTGGAAAACGAGTGTGAATTCGAATTAATCGTACGTGTTTAATTTTCGAAAGTTTTTGTAAAATTTCTTTTAGTTTTTTATCTGAAAGGGATAGTGGATCTCCACCAGATAAGATTACTTCTTTAATGTGGGGATTTTTTTTAATATAACCAATACTTTTTTGAAGTTCTTTTTTGGTGTTTTTTAATTTTCCTTTGCAAACAATCGATCTTCGAAAACAATACCTGCAGTGACTTGCGCAAGTATCTGTAGTGAGAATTAGTGCTCTGTCTTGGTATCTATGTACGAGCATTTCCGTTGCTTTGTTATTAATTTCTTCATTTTGTTCTGCATCTCCAATTGGATTAATTAATTCAAGATTGTTTGTTTTTAGTTCTAATTCTGAAGGCACAACAATTTTTGCCAAAGGGTCATTCTTATCTTTTTTATCAATTAGACTCAAATAATAAGGAGTAATTTTAATGCTTAGTTTTGTTTTTGAGTTAGATGTGTTTAGTTTGAACCAATTTATTTTTTCTTCAAGAGCTTTTATTGTTTGAATAGAATTTTTTTCTTGCCAAATCCAATTGGTCCAATTTTGCATTTAATTTCGCCCAGAAGTAGTAATAAAAGTGGCGGCTTTAGTTTAACCTAAAGCGCGCCAATTAATCTTTTTATTAAGCTGCTACATCGATGTTCAATCTCTTCTTCAGCTCTCTGTATCTGTTTCTAATTGTTACTTCTGTAACTCCAGCTACGTTTGCAACTTCTTTTTGAGTTCTTCTTTCTCCCTTCAAAAGTCCAGCAATGTAAACTGCTGCTGCTGCAACTCCTGTTGGTCCTCTTCCAGAAATTAATCCTTTCTTAATAGCTTCTTCTAAGATTCTTCTTCCTTCTTCTTGAACTTCTCCGCTCAAGTTAAGTTCTGATGCGAATCTTGGGATGTAGTGGATTGGGTTTGTTAATGGAACACCTAAATTTAGTTCTCTAACTAAAAATCTGTATGTTCTCCCAATTTCTTTTTTAGTTAATCCGCTTGCTTCAGCCATTTCGTTAAGAGTTCTTGGAACGTGGTATGTTCTACAAACTGTATACAATACTGCTGCAACAACTGCTTCGATTAATCTTCCTCTGATTAATCCTTTCTTTACAGTCTTTCTGTATAGTAATGCTGCTGCTTCAACTAATGTGTCCGGGATGTTTAAGTATGATGCAACTCTTCTCATTTCTGTTAAAGCGATTGATAAGTTTCTTTGCATTGAACTTGAAACACTTGCTCTTTTGTGCCATTTAATTAAGCGGTACATTTGTGCTCTTCCTTTTGAAGATAATTTGTTTCCTCGTAAATCTGTTCCTCTTCTATCAATCATTGTAACTAAACCTTTGTTTAGTTTTACATATTTCATTGGGCTTCCGCCTCTTGATGAATCCTCGCTGTCCTCAAATGATCTCCATTCTTTGCCTGTGTCAATCATTTCGTCTTCTGAAACAATTAATCCGCAGTTCATGCACACAGCTTCTCCTTTGCCGTGGTCTACTCTAATCTTTTCGCTTCCACATTCAGGACATTTAGTTACCAAACTCATCACCCTCAAACAGATATACTTTACACTGCTTTGCTTAATCGCTCACCAAAAAGTCACAAAACTAGTGTATAATTATATAAAGGTTCATTCGGCAGGTTAATAAATGTTTACCGAGTTGTTTTTATATATAAAGGGGCAAGTATTTTTGCTCAATTTGCCAATTTAAGCCATTTTAATCCTTTTTTAGGCGGTTTTTTGTCCTTTGCTTATTAAAAAAGGTTTTGGCAAGGTTTCCCTCGCCAGATAAATAAGATTTATTCTTTCATTTTGTGTCTGAAAGAATTTTATTCTTTCATTTCAACAAAGATTGCGTTTACAACGCCTTCTTGTCCTGGTCTGTTTGTTACTTTTGCGAATTTTTCTGCTTCGCCAACTTTTACTTTGATTATTGCGCCTTTTGTTGATACGTTTGCTCTTGCGAATAATCTGTTAGCGTTATTAGTTTTAACTGCAATTATTTCGTATTTTGCAATTTTTCCTTTTCCGTCAGTAACATTAGCATTTTTTAGTGACAATGCTCTTGATTTTTTTGTATTTCCTAGACCCTTGTTAACTTCAATATTGTCTTTTTTTACGCTTGTTGCTGTTTTAGTTAAAGCAGCTGTTCCACCTTTCCAAGCTAATTTTTTAGTTCTTGAGCCTACAGTGTTTCTCTTTCCACCAGAAACTTTCTTATCATCTCTATAATGCCATTGTACCATTTTTAACTCACCAATATAATTATCAAAATACTAATAGGGCAGGTTTTTAAAGGTTGTTTTGAGGGGGAAAAATTAGATTATTTATTTTAGCGTTGCTCCATCAAATCTAAAAGTTACTCTTTTGATTGGACTTCTAAGGAACTCGCGAGGGTATCCTCTTATTTGGACATTTTTTGCATATCTTATTCTTTCTCTTACTCTTACGGCTTTTGGTAAAGGTGCTTCTACTGCGCGAAAGCCCATTTTCAAGTACATTTTCACAAGTGTTTGTGTTGGGGTATCTCCAACAATTCCTGCGAATCCTGCTTCATGAAGCATTTTTGCTGTTTCTCCAGTTGTCATGAATTTGGATAATTTCATAATTACTCTCGGATCAGTTGATTCTACATGGGTGTATAGAATTCTTTCTCCTTTTTTGAAATGGTGATCAAATCGTTCTGGGTGAGTTATTGTTTTTGCATCAGCTGCGAGTCGGTGTTGTCCAAGTTCTATTATAACATTTGGACTAAATGGGCTTACGCCTGAAAATAGTTTTGCGACTTGAAGTCTTGCTCCTTCAGGAAGAGGTTTTTTTGTTTTTAGTGCTTGATTTCTTCGAATTTCTGCAACAAGTGGACTTGCTTTGATTGCTTTGAGGATTCGATGTTTCCTAATCAATCTTGCAAGGAGGGCTGGTTGTTGAACTACTCTTTTTACTGGTCCTTGCTTTTTTCTTTGTGCTTGTTGCGTTTTCATATAAACTAATTAGTGCTTGTAAGATTTAAATAATTAGTCCTCGGTCGGTTCTTTGTTGATTATAGTTTCTGCTTCCTCTGTTACATTTTCTTCTAAAGGTATTTCTTCTTCGCTTTCGTAAAGTAATTTCTTGTCATCGTATTTTTCAAGTAAAACTTTTTGAATAATCCTTGCTTTTTTCTTTCCCAAGTTCTCTACTTCTTGTAATTCTTTTTCATTTGCATTAACGATTTGTTTAATTGATCCAAATTTTTCAAGTAAAGATTTTGCGAGTAGTGGTCCGACCATTGGAAGTCCCTCAATTATGAATCTTTGTTGTTCTGCAAGTGTGAGTCCTTTTCTTCCTATCCTGATTCTTACTTCTTTGTCTCTTCCAATTTGTTCTCTTTTTGCAACAACATACAAGTACTCCGCGGTTTCTTTTGCATTTTTTGTATTAAGTACCGCAATTTGGTAATCAAGTGCAATAGAAGTTAGTGCTCCAATAATGGAGTTTTTGTGAATGTTTCTTGTAGTAAATATTTCTTCCATATTTCCTTCAAGTAGAATTAATGGTTTTGCATAGGCTTGTTTCATGTTCATGATTTGGGAGAATAATCGTCCGTCAATCATTGAGGAAAGAAAATCTTCGATTGTTTTTCGTTCAACACAAATATCTTTGCTTAAAATATAATCTCCAATATCGAGTGGTTTCATTATTAGTTTCACATCTTCATGAGTGAAAAGTTCTTTGTTTACACTTGAAGCTTGTTCTCTTGAATCCACAAAAATGATTATTTTATCACTCTTTTCTTTTTCTTCCCCAAATGAAGAAAGTAGGGTTTGTTCTATTCCGAGTGGAGTTTTTTTCTTTTCACTATTTGCAGGTAATAATTGGGCATCTTTCATTGTGTGCAGTGTTGCTTTCATTTTCTTTTCTTTTGCTCTTGCAGTCCAATAGAATGCTTCGTCCCTTGTATTTTTTGCCATGAGCACTATCATTTTTCCTTTTTCGTGTCTTCCAGTTCTTCCTCTTCTTTGAATGGTTCGTATTTCGCTTGGTACCGGTTCAAAGAATATTACAAGATCTACTGAAGGGATATCAAGTCCTTCTTCTGCAACGCTTGATGCAACGAGAACATTGTGCTTATCAGCGCGTAATTCATCAAGTACTTCTTGTTGTATCTTTTGACTCATTCCCTTTTCTGTTCCTTTTGTTGCCTGACCAATGAATTTTGTTGGGTGAATTATGCTTGCCCCTTCTCCCTGAGTTAAAAATTCCACAACTTCAAGTATTGAATCTCTGTAATGATTGAATACAATTATTTTGCTTTCAGGGGCATTTCTTAATTGATTCAAAACAATTTTTTTTAGTTCAGCATATTTTGGGTGTTGAACTTTTGCATCAAATAATTTGTGTGTTAACATTATTGCAAGTTTAATATCTTCGTCAGCAATTATTTGTTTTGCTGCTTTGCTTTTTCCTTTTGCTGCTTCGTCAAGCAATTTATCAAAGTAATTGTTTAATGCACCAATTCCTTGGGTTTCAATTAGTTCTTCTGCGTGACTGACTTTTAGCATACTTGCGCATTTGCTTGCTGCAAAAAATAAACTTGGCTGACTCGAACCGCTGCTCATTATTTTTCTGCGTATTTCTGATTGCATTTCAAGGAGTCTGAATTTATTGTAATATCTTCTATTTTCGGTTGTAGCAAGCCCAATTGATTTTAGTTGTTTTAATTGTTTTACTTGAAAGTTCTCTAAGTGTTCTTTAATAGTTAAGAATTCTTTTGGGAGATCTACTTTCACCCAATCAATTTCTATTTCTTTTACATAAGGTTTTACATCCGCATCATTCTGGTCTTTAATTTCAATGTTTTTTATTGCAAGATTCCTGCAAACGTCTTGTATGTGTTCTTCTTCGCTTCCAGGACTCGCAGTTAGTGCTAGAACTAGACAATTTGGATTTTGTTTTTGCAGTTGAAGATTAACAAATACATAAGCATAATCGCCTACAGCTCTATGGGCTTCATCATAAATTACAAGTCCAAAATCTTTCAAGTTGATTTTTCCATTTAAGAGATCATTTTCAATTGTTTGGGGGGTTGCATTAATTATTTTTTTTGTTTTGTAATATTCTTCTCTTTCTTTTACTTTTGTGGTTCCTGTTATTGAAATAATATTTTCTTCAGGGATGTTAAGAAATTTCTTAAAACTCTTTTCGTGTTGAACAACGAGAGGTTTTGTTGGTGCGAGGAAGAGAATTTTTTTCTCAGGAGTTTTTTCTAAAGTATGTGCTGCAAGCATTACTGCAACAAGAGTTTTTCCTAACGCAGTTGGTGCAACAACTAACGTATTTCCCTTCTCAATGATTCTAGTTACAAGCACTTCTTGGTATAATCTTGCTTCGACCGTATCGGGTTTGATTAGCTTGTGTGAGATAAAACTCATGAAATAGTACTATTTCGAGGGGTTTTAAATCCTCTCGAAGTGATTTGCCGGGAGTCGATTAAGAAAGTTTTAGTCTTTTTTTCATTTCTTCTTCTATTCGTTCTGCAGTTCTTTTTGCTTTTTCTTTGTCAGTCCACACTTCAAAGTCTTTTGCTTTTTCGTATGCGGTTCTTCTTACTTCTAGCATGTGTTTGATTTCTTCCATTGGATCCTTGTCGGTTAAAGCGGGCCTATTTTTGTCTTTGTAAATTCTGTTGAAAATAGTTTCAGGACTCGCTTTAAGTAAAACTACAAGCCCGTTCTTTTTTAGAAGGGTTATATTTTCTTCACGAGTAACTATTCCTCCCCCGCAAGAAATAACTTGATTTTGTTTTTCACAAACTTCTTTTAGTGCATTAGTTTCGTATTCTCTAAATTTTGCCTCTCCTTCAGTAGAAAATATTTGGGGAATAGCTTTTCCAACAGTTTTGACAATTAATTCATCAAGATCAATAAACGGCATTTTTCTCTCTCTTGAAATTATTTTTCCAAGAGTAGTTTTACCAGTTCCGCGATAGCCAATTAGAAATATATTCATCTTATCACAAATCTACTATTTAGTTTGTTTTTTTAAGTTGTCCTTAACGAGCAAAATAACAACCTTTATATTCTTTAACGATTTTACTGTATAGGTTAAAATTATCAAAAACATTTTTGGTAGTGGAAATTTTCGGAAAAAAGGTGTTGTAAATGAGTGAATTGCCGTTGGCAGCAGTTGATAGAATAATTAGAAAAGCAACAGGTATACGAGTTAGCGAAAGTGCAGCTAAAGAACTTGCTTTTTATTTGGAAGAAGAAGGAATGAAGATTGGCCAGCAAGCAGCAATCTTTTCAAAGCATGCTGGAAGAAAAACAGTTACTGACGAAGATATTCGGTTAGCCTTAAAGAAGTAAACTTTTTAAAGGGGGTATAAATTGTGAAAAGTGATTTGTCACCTTTCACAAAATAGTTTTTTTTTTATTTCTTTTTCTTTTTCACAGCGGATTTTCTAGATGATTTTTTATTTTCCTTTAGAGTTTGAAATCCAATTAGGGTATACATTGGGCAAAATCCAGTTATTGCTACTCCGAGTAGTACTATTCCGAGTATTCCTGCGATTATTGAACCAATTAATCCAATTATTGGGTTATAGATTACTGCTATTCCAAGTAAAACAATCCCTACAATTGCTCTTAGGATTCTATCAAATTTTGCTACATTTGCTTTCATATTTAATCCTCCAATATTGTGAATATGAGTACTTTTCCTGTTTATAACTGTAGTGCATATTGGCTAAGTGAAATTCTTGCTTTTTCTTTTCGTAAGGTTTTTATTGAATAAAAACCACTATTTTGCAGTTCTTTGGGTGTTATTTCATGAGTAATGGAAAGTTTGTTGCTGGCAGAGTAAAAGAATATGAAGGGTATTTGGATTGCAATTATCGTCCAACCAAAGATGATTTAGTTTGTGAATATTATTTAGAACCTGCTAAAGGATTAACTCTTGAAGGTGCTGCTCAAAGAATTGCATCTGAATCAAGTATTGGTACTTGGACTGACATTGGTACTCTTGATCAAAAAATGTTCAATGAGTTATCTCCTAAAGTTTATTATGTTAATAAAAAAGAAGGAATCGTAAAAATTGCGTATTCAAAAAAACTTTTTGAAGAAAGAAATGTTGCTCAAATAATGAGTTCTATTGCAGGAAATATTTTTGGAATGAGTGATGTTGTTAATTTAAAATTATTAGATATTGATTTTCCAGATTCTTTCATTAAACATTACCGCGGTCCTCATTATGGAATTCCAGGGGTTAGAAATTTACTAAAGATACATGATCGTCCTTTTGTAGGAACTATTGTTAAACCAAAAATTGGTTTGAATGAAGCTGCTCATGCAAAAGTTGCTTATGATGCTTGGGTTGGAGGTTGTGATTTCGTTAAAGATGATGAAAACTTAACTTCAATGTGTTTTAATAATTTTTATAAAAGAATTAATGCTACTCTTAGGCTTAGGGCAAAAGCAGAGCGCGAAACTGGTGAACGAAAAGCTTACCTTGCAAATGTCACTGCGCCTTATGGCGAAATGCTAAAACGAGCAAAACATGTTGTTTCTCAGGGCGGAGAATTTGTAATGGTTGATGTGTTAACCGTTGGTTGGTCTGCTATTCAAGAATTAAGAGATCAAGATTTGCGAGTAGTTTATCATGGTCATCGTGCAATGCATGCTGCATTGACAAGAAATCCAAAGCACGGAATTAGTATGCTTGTTATTGCAAAACTTTCAAGATTAATTGGAATTGATCAACTTCACGTTGGCGGAATTGTTGGAAAAATGTATGAAGGAAAAGAAGAAGTAACAAATGTTGGAGAAGAAATAGAACACAAAGTTGTTCATTCTCATTTAGCAACTCATAGACTCAAAGAAGATTGGCACAATTTAAAACCAGTTTTAGCTGTTTGTTCAGGCGGACTTCATCCTGGAAAAATAGCTCCATTAATTCATGCGATGGGGCGAGATATTAGTATTCAAGCGGGCGGAGGAATTCACGGTCACCCTGGCGGAACAGTTGCTGGTGCACGTGCAATGCGACAAGCTGTTGATGCTGAAATGAGTGGACAAACTGCAGAAGAATACGCTAAAACTCACTCTGAACTTCGTCAAGCTTTAGAAAAGTGGGAAGGGTTAAACTTCTATCAAAAACATTACAAAGAACATTATAAGAAAATAGTTAAGAAAAAATAATTAGGTTTTGATTTTAAAGGTTTGATCTAATGTGAGGGATTTTTTTGTCTGAAGTTTCATTTTCTCCAGTAGAAATTTCGCTAACGCTTTTTGGAAAAACGCAATCTTTCTTATTAGTCTCTGATAAATCTTCTCTTTTAGGGGAGTTTGGGCAATCTGGAGGAACTTGTTTTAAATTAAGATCGAGTGGGGCAGTGGTTAATTCTCTTGGGGAGAAACAGTTTAATATCCACGATAAGAATGCGCATGTAATTCACATTTTGGATAAGAAAACAAAAAGTAATCATGGATTGATTATTGCTCACGAGAGGGTTGTTAATGGAAAACCCGCTTTGATTCTTGCAGGGATTGATCCAAATGTTGCGTTTGATGCAGAAATGCAAGGTTTTTTAGGTGTGAAGTATAGTAATGCAAGTAAATCCACAAAAGCATTTATTGGTGCAATTGTGCGTGGTGTAAATCAAATGGCGGGGCAAAAAGGGATTAGGCAAGTTTATTCGACCGCGGATGCTGGGGACATTAGTGAAAAGTTACACATAAGACGATTGATCCAAAGAAATCGTCTTGTGAACCTAAAAAAACCAGTTAGATTTCATGCATCATATCATCGAGTCCTTCACAAAGTTTAAAGAGAATATTTAAAGAAAGTGGATTTATCTTCTTTTTGCTTTTCTTTTACATTTATGAATCATGATAATTTCAAGTTGGGTTCTTTATTGAATCATCCAAAGAGATCTGAAGTAAAAATTAAAGGAGTTAGTTTTGGCCCTAAAGATTTACAATTAATTGCAGGCCCTTGTTCAATTGAATCAAAAGAGCAATTAGAATCCACTGCGGTGGAAGTAAAAAAAGCAGGAATAAAAATTTTCAGAGCTTGTGCATTTAAGCCAAGAACAAATCCTTATGCATTTCAAGGAATGGGGGAAAAAGGACTTGATTTACTTGCGGATGTTGGAAAGAAATTTGGGTTTGTTACTGAAACCGAAGTAATGGATACAAGACATGTAAAACTTGCTAGTGAAAAAATAGATATTCTCCGAGTTGGTGCAAGAAACATGCAAAATTATGATTTGTTAAAAGAACTTGGCAAAGTAGAAAATCCAGTTATAATAAAAAATGGACTTGCTGCAACTCTTGAAGAATTTCTCAGTGCTGCCGAATATGTTTTGCAAGCAGGGAATCCAAATGTTATTTTGTGTTATAGGGGACTACGAACATTTGAACCAACTGTAAGGTATAATTTTGATGCTCTTTCAATTCCTGTTTTAAAATCATTAACTCATTTACCCGTAATTGCTGATCCTTCTCATGCTGCAGGAAAGCGAGAATTAGTTTTGCCCCTCTCGAGAGCAGCAATTGCGAGCGGAGCGGATGGACTACTTGTTGAAACCCATTTTAATCCCCCTGTTGCACTTAGCGATAAAGATCAACAATTGTATTCCAAAGACATGAAAGATTTTGTTAAAGATGTTGAAATTGTTGCAAAAGCAATTGGAAGAAAATTTGATTTAAGGAAGTAATAGTTCTTTTTCAATTTGTATCTGTTCAGCTAATTATTTAAGCTCTTTTGACTCCATTTGTTTAACTTTTGTAGGTGGTAGAATGGAAGAAACTATAAAGAATCTAAATAAAGCATTTATTGGCGAATCTCAAGCGAGAAACAGATATACAATGTTTGCAAAACAAGCAATGAAAGATGCTTATTATGAACTTGAAGCAATATTTTTAGAAACAGCTGATCAAGAAAGAGAACACGCTAAACAATTATCCAAGATGATTAATGAATTATTATTAAAATCAGGAAAACAGCCTGGCCCAGTAATGGTTGAAACAGAAGGCGCAGCAATGTTTGGTTCTACTATTGATAATTTGAAAGGTGCAATTGGGGGGGAAACTCATGAATTTGAATCAATGTACCCTGAGTTTGCAAAACAAGCAGTAAAAGATGGTTTGCCTGCTGTTGCAAAAAGATTAATGGCTATTGCTGTTGCTGAGAAGCATCACAAAGAAAGATATGAAAAAATGCTTGCTGCAATTGAGAATAAATCTTTACTTGTAAAGAAAAAACCAGTTGTTTGGTTCTGCAGAAAATGCGGATACATGCACATTGGAACTTCTCCTCCAGATAAGTGTCCTGCATGCGATCATGAAAAAGAATATTATTACATGCGAACTGAAGAGTACTAGTTTGAAATAATAATTAAATTTGGGGGTAATTTCCCCCAATTCTTTTTTTAGAAACCCTTATATTCAAGAATTGTGTTTGTCTGGTCATGCAGCATTTTCCTTTAACTGAAAAATTACACACGGATGTATTAGAAGAAAAGTACGGTCCGATTCATGCAATCGTAAAGAAGCACACTGATAAACTTAGGGAGTCTTTGCTTGTTGATGCGCATGGAATTGCACGAACTTATGCAGCCACTGTGTTTTCAACTAAATTTAGGGGGGAACTTAAGGATGTGAATGATGCGATAAAGCAAGGAAAACCTATTGGGCAGGCATTTAGGGAGAAAGGGTTTATTATTAGAAAAAATGTGCTTGATGTTTTTATTGTTGAGTTGCCTTATTGGTTGAAAAAGGAATTTTCTTCAGGTGCAGAGGGTTATGCCAAAGCAAGATTATCTGAATTTTATGCAAAGAAAGGAAATTCTAAGCCAATAATCTATGGGGTAGTTACCGAAGTATATTCCCCTGATTTTAGAAAACCAGTTATTAACGATGTGGACACTTCGCAAATTAGTGCCACAACTAAGGCTCTTGAAAAGAATGGGTTTAGCAAAGAAAATATTTGGCAAAGGATTGGTAATGAAAACAATTATGATGATGAAATTGATTCTTTCTTTAAGGCTAAGAACGAGTCCAAAAAAGAAGTTGAGGAACTTCGAAAGAAAGTGATTTCTGAACTTGAAGAAGATTAAAGAAATAAACAAGGGTGCATGTTTGCACCCTTGATTTTCTAATTTCTATGTTTATTCAAACAATTCTTTCTTTAACACAATTTTGTTTGTCAAGCCGAAATCGTGTTTCTCAATTAATCCTTTCATTTCAAGTCTTTTGATTACTCTGTGTACTTGCACTTTGTTGAGTCCTGAATCAATTGCAATTTTACTTTGGGCAAGAGAATAATTGTTTCTCTTTAGTGCTTCAATTACTTTTTTCTCATCAGGAAGTAGTAAGTAATCTGCGGTTTCTTGTTTGATTTTCTTAATTTCTTTTTGTCTAGTGATACTCATTATAGTGAATCCGCAAGCAAGAGAGATTATTCCGCTTAGCAAAATTAACATTGAAATGGGAGAAGTAATTATTCTAAGAGGGTTTGATATAAATGGTGGTCCAGCACGAGGGCGATTTAAATCAAGTTGGTGGTTTGTATCATTAAATTCAACAAATCTATTTTGATCAAAGTTTCTTATTTCAGGAGCAGTAATAAAAGTGCTGCTTCCCATCCATACCGCTGAATAAAGATCCATCCCGAAGAGTAGTATTGCAAATCCTCCATAAAGAAATGCAGCCCACATCACAAATGCATGTTTTTTACCTCGTAAAAAGTTGGTTTCAATTGGTTTCATGTTTCATCACGTTTCAAAGCCCTGTAACAAGCGTTACACCTGGTTACAAATAGTTCTATTAATGGTTACAAACTAATATAAAGCATGCGTAAAAACACAAACGAACAAAAAGTTCAAGAAAATAGTTTTGGGAAAGATACTGCGAAAAAGGGAACTGCCCAAAAACCAGTTCTTGAAATTGTGGATGCTTACAAAATTTATAAAATGGGGGCAGTGGAAGTTGCCGCTGTGAAGGGAATAAGTATGAGAATTAATAAAGGTGAATTTGTTGCAATAATTGGTGCTTCAGGTTCGGGTAAATCAACTACAATGAATATAGTCGGAGCACTTGATGTCCCCACAACGGGACATGTTTATCTTGATGGAGTAGACATTACTACTCTAAATGAATCCGCGCTTGCAAGAATTAGGGGACTTAAAATAGGATTTGTTTTCCAAGCATTTAATCTATACCCCTCTCTTTCTGTTTATGAAAATATTGCGCTTCCAATGAGAATTCACGAATTTGATGAAAGTGAAATTGCAAAAGAAGTTCCCAAGTTGATTGAAAAAGTAGGTCTTGCGCATAGAGAGCACCATTTGCCTTCCCAGCTTTCGGGGGGAGAAAAACAAAGAGTGGCAGTAGCAAGAGCATTATCCACTAAACCTTCAATGGTTTTGGCTGATGAGCCAACAGGTAACTTGGATACAAAAACTAGTCTTGAAATAATGGCTATGTTTAAGGAACTAAACGAGAAAGAAGGAAAAACTGTTATTGTAGTTACGCATGAGCACGATATTGCGGCTTTTGCTAAAAGGGTGATCACATTGAGGGATGGGAAAATAGTTTCGGATGTAAAACAGAGGGTGGCTAAATGAAAAGTAAAATGAATTCATTTCAAGGAACAAAAGTGTTTGGAGTATTATTAGTGCTGTTTTGTGCATTAATGCTTCCGCAAGTATTTGCGGCAACAAGTACACAAGGAGATTATTTATATTTGGCAGAAATTAGTTCGCCTAGATTTGTGCCGTCAACAATTAGTGCTGGGGACCTTGTTAGTCTTGCCGTTGATTTGACAAATAAAGGTGCAACAGTTAACATGGATGATGTAAATGCTGAGTTGGAGGTTGGAAATTATTTTGAACCAGTCTCAATTAGTGACCATTCTCTTCAAATTAAATCTGGCGAGACAAAAACATTCGTGCTTAAATTTAGGGTGAAAGATAATACTCCTGCAGGAATTTACAATGTTTCACTTAATGTGAATTATTTGAGGCAAGGGCAAGTTGTGAGTCAAGTTGAAACGGTTAATGTTACTGTTTCTTCTGCACAAAACAATGTTGCAATTCAAATTAATCCTTCAGTGATTAGTCCTGGAAGTCAAACTCCATTGACAGTAACAGTTTCAAATAATTCCTCAGTTCCCCTTTCAAACGTTGCCTTCTCTTGGACAGAGTCCACTGGAGCAATTTTGCCTTTGGGTTCGGATAACAAAAGATTTATTTCTTATATCGGACAGGGAGAAAAATATGATTTCAACTACTTAGTAGTTGCTGATCCAAGTATTGTAACAGGAATTTATCCGCTTTCTGTTACTCTTAGTTATAATGATTCAACTGGGACAAAAACACAAACCTCACAAGTTGGATTAATAATTGGAGGAAAAAGTGATTTCCAAATTAGTGCAGATACGCTTTCCTCCGGACAAATTTCATTCAGTCTTGCAAATATTGGTTCAAATAATGCAAGTGCGGTTGTTGTAAAAATGCCTGCCCAAGTTGGGTTAACAATTACTGGCAGTGATACCGTAATAATTGGGAACATTAACAAGGGAGATTACTCTGTAGCAAATTTCACTGTTTCCGCGACTGATCAAAATGCTGCTTTGAGAAATCTGAATCGAACAGGAAGTGGTACGCAAACAAATTCTGCCACTCAACCTCCTGTTGGTAATCCAAGAGACTTTAACTCATTTGATCAAAACTCTCTGAATAATTTTGCTCAAAGACAAACTCAAGGAAGTTTCAATGTAGATATTTACTACACAGATACTACTGGTGAAAGACAAACAATTCATTATCCCTTCCAATTGGGTGCTGCAAAGGGCAGTACAACTGGAATAGTAAGTGGCGGGGTAGGATTTGCGACTGGGAGAACACAACAAGGAAGTAGTGATACTTTGTTAATAGTTGGAATACTTGCTGCAATAGTAATAATTGCCGCACTATTTAACAAATTCGTTGCTAAAAAGAAATGGAAAGTATTTGGGATAGCTGCTTTGATTGGAATTATTGTTCCTGCAATCATTCTATTCTTCATACCCTCTTCACTAGCTTCAACAATACTTGCCGCAGTATTCCTAATTGGGGTACTTGTGGTATTATTCAAAATAGGAAAGTGGTGAAGAGTGAAAATACAAGATTCTTTGTCGCTGTCCTTAAACAGTATTACTCACAGAAAATTAAGGGCTTGGTTAACTCTTCTTGGGATAATCATCGGAGTTGCGGCAGTTGTTTCCATAATTTCAATTGGGAATGGAGCTCAAGAAAGTGTTAATGCAAGTCTTTCAGGTTTTGGTGCTAATGTACTCACTGTTTCGCCCGGATTTAGTAGGGCAGGTGCTTTTGGCGGAAGAGAATTTGAGATGCCGGGCGGAGGAGATTTTGGGGGAGGGCAAGTCAGAGTGACTAGAAGTACTTCAAGTTCTTCGTCCACTGCAACCCCAGTGCTTACTAACTCTGATGTATTAGTAATCAAAAATAATTCAGATGTTATTGCAGTTAATCAACTTGTTTCAGGAAGAGCCCCAGTTACTTTTGGGGATAAGAAAACCACTGCAACAATCACAGGAGTTAATCCACTTACTTGGACTTCAACGACAAGTGTTACTCTTTCCTCAGGAAGATTACTTGGTACCTCAGATACACGAAATGTTGTTATTGGATATAACTTAGCGACAACAACTTTTTCAAAACCTATTACTCTTGGAAGACAAATTGATATTAATGGAATTTCATTTAATGTTGTTGGGATTCTTGCTTCAAGTGGTTCAAGCTTTGGGGGAAGTACTGATTCTACAATTTACATGCCTTACACTTCTGCTTGGGATGTTGTGGATGTAAACAAAAATCAGTTTTCTTCAATTCAAGTTGCAGTTTCAGATCCTGCTAATGTGGATGTTGATCTTAATGCTTTGACGGATAGTTTAATGCAATCAAGAAGAGTTACTTCAAAAACTCAAAACTTTACAATCACTTCTTCTCAAACCATAAAAGAACAAATAGCTTCGGTTACGGGGACACTAACTCTTTTCCTCGGAGCGATTGCTGCGGTTTCATTACTTGTTGGAGCTGTTGGTATTGCTAATAGTATGTTCACTTCAGTGCTAGAAAAAACTAGGGATATTGGAATCATGAAAGCACTTGGGGCGACAAACAATGAGGTTCTTTTGTTATTTGTAATTGAATCAGGATTGTTTGGTTTGATTGGAGGAATACTTGGAGTATTTGTAGCATTCGTCTTAACCTCTATCCTAAACATGATGGGGATTAACATAGGGATTGGTGCAGGCCCAGGCAGTAGGGGCGGAAGTGCGGGAATGATAATTTCTCCCGAGCTTGTAATTCTCGCAATTTTATTGTCAACAATAATTGGGGTTCTCTCGGGAATTATGCCTGCAAGTAATGCTTCAAAAATGAAGCCAGTGGATGCACTAAAGTATGAATAAGATTTGAAAGGGGGGAGTTTTGTATGGATTGGCTAGGAAAAACAATGGTGTGTGGATTATTCATAACAAGTACTTTGTTTATGTTAGGTTGTACTGAGCAAATAAATTCAAACAGCACTTATACATTACAAGATTTGGGCGAGCATAATTCACCAAATGATTGTTGGGTTGCAATTGATGGTAATGTTTACGACATTACCCAAATGATTGCTTCCTTTCAGGCAAATGTGCCTAACCAATTTGTAAATTATTGTGGTGTGGATGCAACAGCAGCTCTTCAAAGCAAAGGGTTTGGTGGCCCAGATTTTAATGGGACAAGAACTGACTTTAATAGTCAGGGATTTGACTTCAATAGAGTTAGATCTGACAATAATATTCCTCGACAGGACTTTAATGGCGCAAGACCAAATAGGGAAATGAATTCAAGTCGAGGTTTTTCACAGTATTATATTGGGAAATTAATAAGTTAGACCTCCCAAGGCACCTCCCAAACACTTTGGCAGAGTATGGCCCTTAGTCCTATCGCGGTCATACTTTGCCAATTTAAGAAAATATTTTTGGTGGTTGAAATTAAATATGAATAAATATAACTTTGGTGCTAGATTAAGCAAGGTGATTGAATGAAAATTGGAAAAGGAATTGCGGTTGGATTAGTTTTCTTGTTTGTACTTCTACTTTTTGGATGTACTCAAAGTCAACCTAAGGTTGTTACTCCGACTTATAATTTCATTAATGTGGGTTCACATAATGCACCAGAAGATTGTTGGGTGTCTTTTAATGGAAGTGTTTATGATATCACTCCAATGACTTTGGCTATTCCACAAGGGGCTACAAGTACATTGGTTGATTTGTGTGGAACAAATGCCACTGAAACTTTTGCGCAGGCAAGTTCAGTCAAGGTTCCAGCAGAAGAGTACTTAATCGGTAAGTTAGTTGAATAAGTGCTTTGAGTTTGGTGAGTGGTCTCACCAAACCTTTTTTTTAATAAACTCCTTTAAGTGGATCATTTTTGTTATGTAATTTGGGATTTTGAAAATTTTCCTTGTCATTTTTCACCAGAGAAAGCCAAAATACCTAAAAAGTAGTATGTATAATTAGCCTTATTTAGTTGAATTTTGGTGATTTGGCTAGTTTTTGCCATTTTATGGTATTTGCCCACAATTTATCTTCTACATGCCACTTTCTTGCGAATTGCGTAATAGTAGTGCTTTGGGTGGCAAATATGGTCAGAATGTGCTTAATTTAGTTAAAATAAGCAATTATAACACTTATTTGGCTTGTGAATTGTGTTTTTTTACGTCAACCTTGCCATTTTGGCAATTTAAGCCATTTGGTTGTACTTTACCTAGTTCCACAATCAACGAAGTGAGTGTTAAAAGCTCTATTTGAGCTTCTTTTTCCCTATAAACCGTTAAAATCCTATACATAAAAGGAAAGGTTTATAAGCAAGGTGTGAGGCAATAGATGTAATTAAAAATTTGTCCCAAAAGGACAAAAGGGTGATTTTGATGAAGTCTTTAATTGAAGGAGCAATGGGAAAAGCATCATCTGTACAAGATGATAAGCTTGAAGAATTTGGTACACCAAAAATAATGGTTGTTGGTTGTGGGGGAGCTGGATGTAACGCTGTTAACAGATTAGCTGCAATGGGTATATCTGGGGCACAATTAGTTGCATTAAACACTGATAAGCAACACTTGGCAATTGTTAACGATGAAATAACAAAAGTTTTAATCGGAAAAAGTGTAACAAGAGGATTAGGAGCAGGCGGATATCCAGAAGTTGGAGCTAAAGCTGCTGAAGTTTCAAGAAACGCTCTTGAAGAAGTACTAGCTGGAGTAGATATGTTATTCTTATCAGCTGGAATGGGTGGAGGAACAGGAACTGGAGCTGCACCAATCGTAGCAGGAATTGCTAAAGAACAAGGAGCAATCGTAATCGCAATGGTAACTTATCCATTCGCTCTAGAAAAAGCAAGATTAATTAAAGCTGAAGAAGGTATTGACACATTACAAAAAGTTTGTGATACTGTTGTTGTAATTGATAACAATAGATTAGTTGAATTAGTACCTAACTTGCCAATACAAGATGCATTCAAAGTTGCTGATGAAGTAATCGCAAGAACTGTAAGAGGAATTACAGAAACTATTACACAACCATCATTAATCAACTTGGATTACGCGGACGTTAGATCAATAATGTCAAACAAAGGTTTGTCAGTTATTGCTGTTGGTGAATCAAAGTCTGTTGATAAAGTAAACGAAGTTGTTGAAGACACTTTGAAGAACGCTTTATTAGACATAGATATAGCAGGAGCTACAGGATGCTTAATACACATTACTGGAGGACCTGACTTGACTTTAGGTGAAGCTAACGCTGTTGGTGAAATGTTAACAGAAAGAATTGATCCAAAAGCTGTAGTTATCTGGGGTGCAAGAGTTGACCCAACTTTCGAAAATAAGATTGAAGTAATCTGTATTTTCACAGGAGTTCACTCACCATATATCAAAGCATCTCCAAGTAAATTCTCTGGAAAAGGGGACACAAAAGAGTCAAACAGAGGATATAGAGACAGAGACCTTGATTTAGACTTCATCCGATAAATCGGTTAGAGTTGAAATAAAAAACCCAAGGTTTTTTATTGCTACAAAATGGGAAACCATTTTGTATTAAATTCACAACTAGTATTGGAGGGTTCCAAAAACCCCTCCAGTACTACATCTCAAAAAAATAGAAATTAAGTGATAACTAGTATATTTTGCAAAGAAAGCAATCTATTTCTCCTTTGCAACTTGCCTAATTTTTTCTAAAGTAATATATTTATATTGAATTGAGTGTTATTTATCGCATGAGTCAATCACTTGGCCCTTCCTGGATTTTACCTCGGGCGTCGTATAGGGGTCAGGGTACTGTTGAGTACTTAGTTATTATTGCAGTCGTTGTTGTGTTGTCACTTGTTGTTGTTGGAATAATCTCTTCTTTGGGATCAGGTTCTGCGGGAACAGTTTCTACTACTGCAAGTAAACTTTCCCAATCTACTAATTCAATTAGTATAAATGATGCGGTTGTAGATAATGACGGCAATGGGATTTTGAGTTTAACAAATAATTCTGGCGGAAGTTTGACTATTAGCAAAATAAATTTTGGGGGCGTTGACTCTAATTATAATGTAAACTTAGTTCAGGGGGATAAGAGAAGTTTTGGTATTCCTAGTGTTGGATCTGTTTGTTCATGTGTGGGGTTTACTGGGACGAATAAAACTTGTAACCTTATAGTTTATGCTACTAGCGAGTATGGGGTTTCAAAAACCTTTACAATTCCTATAACAATTAATTGTGTGAATGATGCAATTGCAAGTAATCCTGCAGCATTAGTGCAGGTAACTACGGTTACTACTACAACACTGCCAGATGTCGGCCCATTTAGTGAACCCTTAGCTCAATTTGCCAGAGATGGGAATACAAGTAATCAAATTTCTTCTTCTGATAGTATGGTTACCGCAGTGACTTCAGATGATCAAAATAATATTTATGTAACCGGTTATTTTGGTGGAACTTCTCTTACTTTAGGGAATGGAGTAACTTTAACAAATCCTAGTTATTACGTGCAGATTTTTGTAGCAAAGTATAATTCTTCAGGGGTTGTACAATGGGCGCAAACGGCTACTCCTGTAGGAACAGAAAATAATAATTTTTCTTATTCAGTTGCAGTGGATGGGGCGCACAACGTATATATTGGTGGTCGTTCTTATGGCAGACTTGATTTTGGTAATGGGGTAGTAATGACTAATACTGCATATCAAGATTATTTTGTTGTAAAATATAACTCTAGTGGGGTAGCTCAATGGGTAGCGTATCCAGCAAATAATTCAGGTGCTGCTGGAGAAATTCATTCAATTAAATTGGATTCAATGGGCAACATCTATGCCGTGGGTTATGGATTTGCTACAACTCTTGATTTTGGTAATGGAGTAACATTTGCAAACAAAGGAAGTACTGATTTCTTTTTAGTTAAATATAATTCCTCTGGAGTGGCGCAGTGGGTTAGAACTACTCAAGCAGGATCTGGGACAGGAGCAGATAATGGAATTGCAGTGGATATTGATTCTTCAGGAAACCTTTATGTTGGGGGTTATGGTAATTCAGCAACATTAGATTTTGGTAATGGGGTTACTTTGGCAAATCAAGGAAGTTATGATTTTTTCATTGTGAAATATAATTCATCAGGTGTGGCTCAGTGGGCAAAGAATAGTATTGGGACAAACTGGGATCAACTATCGGGACTTGCAGTTGATATAAACGGGAATGTATTAATTACAGGGTATTCAAGATCCAATCCGCTTGGATTTGGTAATAGTGTTAGTGTAGCAAATCAAGGAAATCTTGATTATTTTGTAGCAAAATATGATTCTTCTGGAACAGCACAATGGGTAAACTCTACTTTAAATGGAACTGGAAATGAATATGGTTATGGGGTTGCAAGTGACAAGTATGGGGATATTTATGTTGCTGGGATTGTAGATGGAAATGTAGATTTCGGTAATGGCGCATTATTATTGCATGAAAACCCTTCAGCAACATTCAGTGGATTTTTATTGAAATATAGTTCTTCAGGAACAACTCAATGGGTTAAAAATCCAATTGACCTCGGATCTGGCGATGGTTATAATTCAGTATATGTTGATTTGAACGGAAATCTTTATGGTGGAGGATATCATATACAAGCTTTGGATTTTGGTGATGGAGTTACAATTCCTGCACATATTTATACTGGGAAGTATTCTCCTCTGCTGGTAAAATACAAACAAAATTAACTGAGAAATATAATTAAAGCTTTTTTGGGAGTTATCTTCTTACAAGTAATTTTCTTTTAGCTAAAATTGTTTCGGTTCTTTTCGTTCGAATTTCTTCAGCTTTTTTTAGTCGTGTGATTGCAATGTTTTTTATTTCAAAGTGTGCTAAATCTTGTCCGCCATGAAATCCGGCATCTTGTCCAGCCATTGTTCGATTAAATATTGGGCCTTTTACCATGGCGGTTTTGTTTTTTGGAATTAGTTGTTGAAGTGCGGTAAATAGTTTCCTTCATTATGGGCTAAAATAACTGCGACCGTATTCCTAAGTAAGTTACTGTGGGCGGGCTAATTAAATCTTTCTAAAACCAAATGAAAAGATTTGCTTTATAATCACTTAGTGCATTTTTTCTTTCATGCCTCACGATCGAAGAGCACTAAAAAAACACTTGGCTCCGCCTTATGTTAAGCCTTCAAGTAACGCTTTGGGGATAGTTATGTTATTTGGGGTATGCATGCTGTTGCTTGCTTGGTACTTTAATTCCACAAATTATTTGACAAGTTCTGTAATATTATTCGTGGCGCTTGGTTTAATTCTTATTATTAACTCAATCTTACTGAGGTTTGATTTTGCGCAATCCTTTTTGATAAAATATGGGATTGTAATGCTTAAAACAAAGCATTTTGTTAAATTAATTGAATCAATTTCTCATTTTGGAAAAATATTTGAAATAATTTGCTTACTTGGTTCAATTTTGGGATTTGGTTTAGTTGGAGTAGATTATTGGTTTGGCAGAAAACTTGGCGGATGGAAAAGAATTGCAGTTCTACTTGTGAGTGCAGTAATTTTAGCAGTTTTCTTTGATACTTTTTGTAAAATATTATTTTCAGTTCCAATTCTTGCTCCATTATACATTCCAAGTTTAATTGGATTTGTAATTTTGGGTTTTGGGGGAATGTCTCTTACAATTTTAATTGGCTATGGGGTGCTTGCAGTAATTGGTTTATTTACTCAAAAGCAATTGTGCCCCTCAGTTGCGCCTGTAATTCCGGGTGTTGAAATTCCAGGAATGGGTGTAGCAATTCCGTTAATTGGCTGGGTTTCTTTAGCGCTTGTATTGATTATTCACGAAGCCAGTCATGGAGTAATGATGGCGTATTATAGAGAAAAAATTAAATCCGTTGGACTTTTAGTTGCTGGGTTTTTGCCGCTTGGTGCTTTTGTTGAACAAGATGATAAGACTTTTGAAAAGTTAGAAGATAAAAAAGCAATAATGGTTCTTAGTGCTGGTTCTGCAAGTAATTTGCTAATGGTTGCAGTTGCGTACATTTTGTTAATAGGTTTTTACATGGCCGTTACTCCTCTTGCTCCAAGCATTGAACAAGAATTCAATAAAACTTATGATGGAGTGCAAATAGTAAAAGTTTCAGATAAAGTTTCTTTTTGTGGAATTGATGCTAATGCTCCTGCTAAAGGAAAATTATTTGCTAAAGATATAATAAAACAAGTTAATGGGGTTGACATTAATGGAATAATTGTAATTAACCAAGTGTTTAGGGATGCGAATGGAGATATTAATTTTACAGTGGAAAGAATTAATCCCGATACAAACCTTTCAAGTGATGTAAATGTTTCAGTTACTCCTTACAAGTTTGAAGATTTGGGAATTAAACGAATTGGAGTAGAATTTGGGGCAATTAAAACAGGGTATGAACCAAAAGGAGAAATAGTTTTACTTCAACTAATAATAAGTAATATTGGAATGATTCTTACATTAGTTGTAATAATTGGTTTTGCTGCAGGTTCATTTAATTATTTCCCTGCAAATCCTTTTGATGGGGGAAGAATGGCAAAAATAATGCTGGCACCATACTTTGTGTTTATTGGATTTAATAAAGAAGAAACTGGAAAGTTAATTGGGAGAATATTTATTTGGTTATTAATAATTTCTTTGACAATGAACTTGATTCCTTATTTGACGATGTTTTTTTAGTATCTTTTTCTCGCTAGAAATTCAACAAGGGTTCGGTTAATTTTTTAAGGGAAAGGATTATTGCCCCCGATAAAAACTATCGGGAGCCAAAAGCTAATTGAATACTCAATTTCGCTTCAGAGAGTTATTTGTTTTTGGATTTTATAAAATTGGGTAGGCTCACCAGTCCAACCAATGTTATTATTTCCGGACAGGCAGTATTTGTGGTATTTTTACTATATAAACATTATGGTCTAGGTTGATACATAATTTATTTAGAAATTGGCTAAAGGGTGGGTTTTAAGTAAATAAACTAACTCTTTTTTGTTGTGAGAAAATGGGAGTAAATATTTCTGAACTAGTAGAAAAAGAAGAAATTTCACTTGATTATTTAGTTGGAAAAAAAGTTGGAATTGACACTTATAATATGCTTTATCAGTTTCTTGCAAGTATTCGAGGGCCTGATGGCTTACCTTTAGCTGATTCCCATGGTAATGTTACTTCACATTTGACTGGGTTGTTTTATAGAACGATTAATTTAGTTGATATGGGTGTGAAACCTGTTTTTATCTTTGATGGAAAACCCTCTGATCTTAAATCTCGAACACTAAAAAAAAGAAGGGAAGCTAGAACTGATGCCGAAACAAAGTCCTCTACTGCTTTACAGGAAGGAAATTTGGCTGATGCACAAAAATTTGGCTCTCGTGCACTAAAAATGACTCCTGAAATGGTTCTTGAGGCAAAAGAAATGTTAACTCACATGGGTATTCCAATAGTTGAGGCTCCACAAGAAGGGGAAGCTCAAGCAAGTGTAATGGTGAGTAGGGGACAGTTCTTTGGAGCAGTGAGCCAGGATTTTGATTGTTTACTTTTTGGGGCAAATCATTTATTTAGAAACATTGGGATGACTGGTAAGAGAAAAGTTGCGGGAAAGAATTTTTACGTGGAAGTAAAACCCCAACACTTGGAGCTTGAAAAAGTTTTGGGGCAACTAAATCTAACAAGACAAAAATTAATTTGGCTTGGAATATTAGTTGGAACTGATTTTAATGAAAAATTCCCAAGAATTGGTCCAAAAACTGCACTTAAATTAGTTCAAACTCATAATTCTTTTGAAGAAATAATTGCTGCCACAAAATTTGAACCAGAATTTGATTACAAAGAAATCGAGGAATTATTTATGAATCCTGTTAGTGTTGAGATTAATCCTAAACAGCTTGATGCACACGAACCGAATAAAGAAAAAATACTGGAGTTTTTAGTAGAGAAGCATGATTTTTCAAAAGATAGAGTGGAGACTACCATTAATGCATTCTTAAAAAAGAAAGAAGAAACAGAGAAGCAAAAAAGTTTAAGCCAATGGTTTGGATAAAATTAGTTTTTCCATTTAAGATTATTTGCTAATTGCTTTTTTATTTTTTAAAAAATATTTTGTTAAGGAGTTTCCCGATTTTCTTTGGATCGTGTCTTGCAATATCCTTTTTCGTAAGTAAATTGGCTCCAATGTAACCTGGTTTTTTGGAGTCAGTAATCCTGATTTCGACGGGTTTTGCATTTTCTTTTGCATATTTTGTGATTAACTCTTGAGGAATGTTTTTGTCATTATATGTTACATAATCAATGCATTTTTTTCCCAAGTATTTTTCTATTTCATTTAAGTGATCCGCTACAGTATAGTTGTTTGTCTCGCCGTTTTTTGTCATGATGTTGCAATTGTACACTTTTTTTGCTTTTGAGTTTACTATTGTTTTTGAAATTCCTTGGATAAGTAGATTTGCAATTATACTTGTGTATAAATCTCCTGGCCCAAGTATTATCCAATCGGCTTGTTTAATTTCATTGAGGGCTTCTTTGTTTGCTTTTGCATTTGGGGTGAGTTCTAAGTTAACTATTTTTTTTGTTGAATTATTTCTTGGTAAATCTATTTTTGATTCTCCTAGAAGAATGTCTCCATTTTCTAGCGTCGCTTTTAGATGGCTGTCATCAAAAGTTACTGGCACTACATTTCCATACACTTTGAGTATTTTTTGTGCTTCTTTAATTGCTTTTTCTTCGCTTCCCAGTATTTGCGTTAACCCTGTAATAAATAAGTTTCCAAAACTGTGGTCTTTTAGTGACCCTTTACTTTCAAATCTGTGTTGAAATAATTTTTTTACAAGTTCAGTTTCATCCGAGAGTGCAACTAAGCATCTTCTTACATCTCCTGGTGGAAGTATCCCAAATTCATCTCTAATTTGTCCGCTCGACCCCCCCGAATCAGTCATTGCAACAATTACGGTGAGTTTTATCAATCCTTTTTTTGAATAGGGTTTGAGTCCTTTTAGGATGTTGTAACTTCCGCTTCCGCCGCCAATTACAACTATTCGCTTTGGTTTCATGTAGATGAAGTAAAAATTTTCATTTAATAAGTTTTTTTGGTACAGGAATAAAACCTAAGGGGAATTTAATTTTTCAATAATTGAAATTATTTCTCTTAAATCTTCTATTTCGTAATCGGGGTTGTAATCAATTTGATTTCGTTTATCTTCCATTAAATTTGTTTTTGTATTGTTTACCCAAACGGTTGTAAATCCGATTTCTTTGGCAACTACTAAATTTCTTTTAGCATCATCTACAAAAAGGGCAGGTAACTTTTCATTGCTTTCTTTAAGTATTTCCTTAAAAAAATCTTCATTTGGTTTTTTCTTTTTCATATAACAACTGATAAAAATTTTTTTAAATAATTTTCTGATTTTTAAGTGATCCAGTTCTTTTTCACACAACACAGGGATATTATTCGAAGCGATGTAGAGTGGATATTTATCTTTTGCCCAATCTAAAAATTCTTTTGTCCCTTTATGAAAAACAATTTTTCCAACAGATTTTTCCAGCCAGTCCTTTGGCAAACCTTTTTGAAATTCGTCGAAAGTGAGATTTGAAATACTTGCTTGAGAATATCGTTCATTTAGTTCTTCGTAACTAATTTTGTCCTTGCATAAATCTGCGACAAGCGTGTGTATGAATTGACCATTTTCAGTGACTACTCCTTCGAAGTCAAGAAAAATAGCTTTTATCATTTTACAGCACCTGTTTAGAATGTAATTAGATTAGTAAGAATCCAATTAGGCTTGCAAGCATTGCAATTTTTGAAATCTTTTGGCTTTCAATTGGATTGTTTTTGTAAAGTAGTACTAGTGCGTAAGCAAATAATAAACTTGATAAAATTGTGAATACTAAGTAGTATTGCATTGGGTATCTGAATAAGAAAAGCAAATAAACGCATATTGCTCCGATTACTGCTAGTAAGTAATACATTAACACAAAGAATCTTGAAGGAGAGATTCCAAGTAATATTGGCAGGGTTTTCTTTGTCCCTAAATCTTTTTTCACATCTTCAATATCTTTTGTTACTTCTCTTCCCATGTTTGCAAGAAATGCAGTTGCAGCTAAAAAAATTATTAGTGAGGGAATATTTCCTGTTGCTGCTGATCCATAAATAAAAGTAATTGCTGTTCCGCCGGCAACAACAATATTTCCCAAATATTTTACTTTGTTCATGAATAACGGATATGCAACCAGTAGCACTGCAAAAATTAATGCAATTATTACTGTTGTTGGGTTAATAAAAAATGAAGCAAATATTCCTAAGAAAAACATTGAAATTGAATAAAGTAATGCCCTTTTTGCTTGTATTCTTCCGCTAGGGATTGGTCTTTCCTTTGAAGTCTTAGCATCAATACTGGCGTCGAAGTAATCATTTATTGCTTGTCCTGCTCCGCAAATTAAAAATCCACTTACTGCTGCAAGAGCGGCTAATCTATAATCAAATCCGCCTGCTAAATAAAATCCAATTAATACAGCTATTGCAGCCATTAAGCAATTCCCTATTCTAATTAATTCAAAAAAAGTTTTTGTTTTTTCTTTAATTGCGTGAAGTTTGTGCGAATGTTTTGGTTCAATGTGCGTAGCTTTTTTAACAATTTTTTTCTTAATTGCTTTTTTAGCCATAAACATCCTTCCTTAGAGATTATTTCTTTAATTCTTTTTCCATTATGTCATAACAGGGTTTGCAAATATGCCACTTTCTAACCATTCCGTTTTCATTCGGGGGGCTAAATAATATCCCTCCGAATACTTGGAGTTCTTTTTTGCATTTATCACAAACTGGTTTAATACTCATACTTAAAATTAGACTTAACAAGTATAAAAAACAATCGGGGTAAAGAAGTTAGGAAAAAGTTTGAAAAAAATAATTGAAAAAAGCCCTGTTTTTATGCAGCAGCTTTTCTCTTTTTCTTCTTTAATCTTAGTCTTAGAGACCCGCATTTTCTACATTGTGCTGGTTTTCCTGAAGAAGATCTATTAGTTGCATTGCATCTTTGGCAAACAAATACATTGTTGAATCGTCTAGCCATTGATTCTTTAAAGTCAGCCATTTTTAATTCACCATTTGCTAATAACAAAAAGAGTAAATGAAAGCTTTATAAATGATTTCTGTCGCAAGTTTTCTACACAGCAAACATATCGGTTCGCAGTGCGTCAATTAAACAATGTTTAATTGCAAAGAAAACAAAAAAGCCTGGTTTTAAGCAAAGCTAAAAACTTGGTAAATAAGGCAATAAATCAAATAAAATAAATAAAAAAATATTGCCCCGATAGTGCAGCGGTCAAGCACATGAGCCTTTCAAGCTTGTAACCCGGGTCCGAATCCCGGTCGGGGTATAATTTTTCAAATTATTCTTTTATTTCTTGCTCTTTTATTTTCAACTTGCATTTAGTTACTTGCAGCAATTATGCATTTCTTTCATGTCATAAAACATTTTAACAAATGCAGCGCATCAACGAATGCAAATTCAGCCAAAACCAAGAACTAAATAATTCTTTATTCTGAAAAGGTTATTTGTGTGCTCTAATCTTTAGCTTATGAAAGTCGCAAGTTAGTATTTGCGTAAAACTTTATATTCTAAAGAATTGTTATTGGTCCATGCAGTTTAATGAGTTTGTAGGTAAATCTGGTTCATTTTTAGTGAAGGAAGAACAAGTTATTCTTAAGTGGGTTATTTCCTTACTTCCTTTCAAAATTTTATTTAGATTCAAATATCCCAAAATTTTTTTATTTGCATTATGCATTTTGCTAGCATATTTTGCGTTTACTGATTCGGTATTGAATTATTATTTGGGGCACTTGGGGAATTGGAGTTATTTTGGAGTTTTATTGGCAGGAATATTATTTTCTTTTGGGTTTACTTCTCCTTTTTCTGCAGGATTATTAATAATAATGCGTCCGGATAATATCCTTTTGGCGGCGTTGATTGGTGGGTTTGGTTCTTTATTAGGGGATTTGTTTATTTTTAAATTTGTAAAAGTTTCTTTTGAGAAAGAATTTAATAGACTAAGAAAAGAAAGACCGTTTATGTTTGTTAAAGCAAAACTTCACAAAGTTGTTAGCCCCAAGGTTTGGCATTATTTTTTATTTGTTCTAGCAGGTTTCTTTTTTGCTTCCCCATTAATTCCTGATGAAGCTGCAGTTACTATGCTTGCAGGATTATCCAAAATGAGTATCAAAAAGATTGCATTAATTAGTTTTGTTTGTAATACTGTGGGAATATTATTTTTGTTACTTCTTTAATTAGCTTCTTTTTCTATTTTTTCTTCTTCTTGACTAATATTTCCAGCTCTTTTTCAATTTTTGTAAGTTTGTTTGCGAGTTTTCTTTCTCGAACTGCATCTTCATCTAAATAGTTTTTCATTTTTTCTGGAGAATTTAACTTATCCATGGATTTGCTCATGTTTCCTATAATTATTCCTAAGAAAAGGTTCATGATTATCATAGTCCCAATTATTATGAATGAAATAAAATAAAGTGGCCCACCTATTGGATAAGCTGCATTTGATGGGAGCATAATTGTGTTCCAATTTTCGAGGGTTAGTATTTGAAACAAAGTGAATAATCCTTTCCAAAGCGAGCCAAAGTGGGTGGGGTCGACTGCGCCAAAAAGAGAAACTCCAATTACTGCGTAAATGTAAAGTACTATTGTGAGTAAGAGCGCAACAAATATTACTGAAGAAATACTGTTGAGTAAGCCACTAATTACTGGTTTAAGGTTGGGAAATGCTCTGAAGAGTCGGAATGTTCTTAGTACGCGGACTAATCGCAAAACATAAACCGTTTTATCTTTAAATGGAATAAAACAAATTAAGACAATAATAAAATCGAATGTGTTCCAAGGGTCTTTAAAAAAATTAAGTGGGTTTTCTTCTGCAAGAATTCGCAGTATTAGTTCAATGCCAAAAAAGATAAGAATTAGTAATTCTAAAAAACTAATAACTGGATACCAAACTGAAGTTGGAGTTATGTTAAGTCCAAACCCTACAAGTATTGCCGAAAAAATAATTACAAAAAGTACTACATAGTTGAATGTATTTGAGTTAACAATTGGTTTTAGTATTTTTGACAAAGAATTATTCTTTTTTGGTTTTGAAGTAGCAGACATTCTGGAATAGATAAGTTTTAGGAGTATTAAACCTTTTGCTTGAGGTGTCAAGCGACAGAGGGGTTAATCTTTTTTTATTACTTTTAATGTTCCTTCCTGTACTTTTAGAACTTTCTCAGCAATCTTTTCAATGAAATATTTGTCGTGTGACACTGCAATTATCGTTCCTTTGTAATTCAAGAATTCATTTTCAATTATTTCACAAGCATCCAAATCCAAGTGGTTTGTTGGTTCATCAAGCAAAAGCAAATTTGGTTTTTTTGTTAATACTTTAATTAAGTTGAGTCTTGATTTTTCTCCAAGAGACAATTGGGAGATTGGTTTGTATACTTCTTCATCATCAACAAATCCGCCTAGGGATAAGTGTTGTCTTGTTCTTGCATGATCATGAAGCATGTTGTATATTTCATCATACAATGTGCCGTGAGTTGTTAAATCTTTTAATTCTTGATCAATGTATCCTACTTCTGCTTGCGAATCAAGTATTACTCTTCCTGCTAATGGTTTTACTCTTCCTTCAATTGTTTTGAATAATGTACTTTTCCCGATTCCGTTTTCTCCAATTATCACAATTCTTTCCCCTACGGCAACTTTAATGTTTAAATGGGATAATAGGGGTTTATCCTTGTCATATCCTATAGTTAAATCTTCAAGTTCTAAAATATGATTTGTGTGAATTGGAGTTGATTCAATTATTGCTTTAAATTTAGTTTTATCTAGTTCGGGTTTTTCAAGAACCTCTCTTTTCTCTAAAAGTTTCTCGCGGTATTTTCCCTGTTTTACTTTTAATGGACTTTTTCCAATTCTTGCAATTTTGTCTTTTTCATTAGCAATGTATTCTTGTTCAACTTCGTATGCGTCTTTTGCTGCGGCAAAATTTGCTTCACTTGATTTTAAATAAGCCGAATAATTTCCAGTGTATTTAGTCCATTTACTGTTTTCCATCTTTAAAATGTTGTCACAAACAGTATTCAGAAAGTATCTATCGTGTGTTACCATTAGTAATGTTCCTTTAAACTCGCGTAAATAATTTTCTAAAATATTTAATCTTTTAAAATCCAAGTGGTTTGTTGGTTCATCAAGGAGTAAGAAATCTGCCGTTGAAGATAATATTTGTGCAAGTGCAACAATTGCTCTTTGTCCTGTGGAAAGAGATCCAACTGTTTGATCAAGCCAGGAATCTTTAATTTCAAGAGTTTGTAAAACTGATTTAATTTTACTTGTGGGTCTAAGATTTTGTTGTTTTTCAAGTTCGCCTTGTAATTCAACATATCTTTCAGTAAGTTTAGTTACTCTATCGTGATCTTCATATACTTCGGGTAATGTGAGTTGGACTTCAAGTTCTGCTAATTCTTTTTCAAAAGCATTTTGGTGATGAATTTGTGTACTTTCTCCCAATATTTGTCTGACAGTTTTTGTTAAATCTAAATCTACATGTTGTGAGAAATAAGCGGCTTTTCCATTAAATTGAATTTCCCCATGGTATTCTTGTTTTCCTAAGATTGCTTTTAGAACGGTTGTTTTTCCCACTCCGTTTCTACCAATTAAACCAACTTTTGCGCCGTCAGCAATACCCAAATCAACTTCGTTTAGTATCTCTCGATCCCCAATGTTAATTGAAAGGTTTTTGATAGTTAGACTCATGACTGAATATGGTTTGGGCAAGTTCTTAAATCCTGCTGGAAATTAATTCTTTTTAAAAATTGGGTACGGCTTTGTTTAAATTTAGTTGTATTTCAATTAAATTATGGATTCAAAAGAAAGTTTAACGAAGAAGTCCTCAAAGAATATTACAATTTCTAAAAACGGGCCTTATTTAGTTTCTGAGTTGCCCCTTGATGAAGCAATAATGGTGTGTACTGATGATGGTTCTGCTGTTGGATGGAAAAAAGGAAAAGTAATTGAAACACAAAAGAATTATGCGCTTTGCAGATGCGGTCAAACCAAGACTCCTCCATTTTGCTGTGGGGAGCATAACAAAATTGATTTTGATGGAACCGAAACTGCAAGTAAAGAAAATTTCGCAAGTAATGTTGAAAAAACAGTTGGAAAAAAATTAACTCTTTTAGATAATGATTCTTTTTGTAATCACTCTGGGTTTTGTACTGTTGGTGAAGGAGTCTGGAATTTAGTTGAAGGTGCAGAAAGTACCAAATCAAAAGAAGAAGCGGTAAAAAAAACTTGTAATTGTCCTACCGGAAGGCTTGTTGTTATTGATACAAAAACAAAAAAAGAAATTGAACCAAATTATAAAGAATCAATTAGCTTAATTACTGAGCCTGAAGGGCAGGGAGCAATTTGGGTAAAAGGGAAAGTTGAAATTAAATCTTCTGATGGAAAAGCGTACGAGAAAAGAAACCGAGTTTGTTTGTGCAGGTGTGGTAAATCACAGAACAAACCATTTTGTGATGGAACTCATTTGGAATAGTTTTAGAAAAAAAGTATTCTTTATATATTAATTCTTACAAATTTGTATCAGAAATTTAGTGATAAGTTATGAAGAAAATAATTATTTTTCTACAGTTCTTTTTTATTTTTGTTTTGCTTTTTGGTTGCACAATTAGTGTTAATCCTTTGGATCTTGCTCCAAATAAAAATTATTTGCCATACCTTGACACAAATGGGGGGGCAACAATTCTTGATAATAATTCCGCTACAGGAATTACTCAGACTAAGATTTCGTTGACCGCAAGTGAAGTTGCAAAGCACAGTTCTGTTGGGAATTGTTGGATGATTATTAATGGAAAAGTTTATGATTTGAGTGATTATGTTGTGCACCCTGGCGGAAATGGATATTTAACTTATTGTGGAACAGACGCAACTAATGGATATGATACTAAGGGCGGGAGAGGAAATATGCATTCAAATTATGCGGACGCACTGCTCGCTACTTATTTAGTTGGAACACTAGGTCAAGAAATTATTGTAAATAGTTCTGCTTTGGATACAAACTCTTTGCAGAATTCTTCTGGCACTATTACGCAACCTCAACCTCAAAGACCATTTAGGCCATATGATGATGAGTGGGATGACTAAAAGTTAGGGCATGATTTATATGGCTGGAAAAAAAACTTGGTTTGCAATAATTTTTGTGCTAGCTTTGCTTTTGATTTACAGTTTTTTATTTCCTCTTCCTCCTCAAACTATTTTGATTAGGTACTTTGCTTTAGCGGGCTTCTTTTTGCTTTGTGTTACTCTCTTAATTGGCCCCACGTTTGTTTGCGTCGGGAATATTTGCGGACCATTAATAAAACATAGGAGAAGAATCGGGGTGCTTTCCTTTGTTTTTGTCGCAATCCATTTTTTCTTGGTTCTAATTTATTCTTATAATTTAAATTTGACTCCAATTTTTACGAGTATTTGGATTTTTATTGCGGCTCCAGCACTGATTATCCTTTTTATCTTAGCAATAACTTCTGTTAACAAAGTAATCCAAGTATTTGGATTTTCTTCATGGAAATTATTGCAAAGGTTAGTTTATGTGGCGTTCATTCTTTCTTTTTTGCATTTTATTTTCAATATTCATGACGCATTTCTTCCTCTTCAAAATGGAAGTACCTTTGTTAACATTGCAGAAGTATTTCTTATTCTGTTAGGGATTTGTACAATATTGTTTCAAGTTTTGGGTTTTTTGAAAAAGATATCTTCTGTCAAATCTGTGTTTACTTCTAAAGAGGCATAAGTTAAGGTATTTTGAGTTTTGTTGGGCAAGACATAACAATTTTATACTTCTTTTTTTCTTGTATAAGAATGATTTTTCCAAATAATCGACTCTTATTCACGTTTTTATCAAGTTTAATTATCATTTCCTCAGTTTTTGCAGTACCTTGCACATTTGATGCAAACTCTGTCCGGTATGCGGGAGTAACATTTTTGCTAAAAGAAGATTCTTCAACTGAAACAATAATGGTTTTTGGGATTGATTATTCAAAAGAGTGTTTGCTTTCAGAGTTTGTTAATGTGGATGTTTCTTCAGGAAATGGGAATAATGTTTCGGTCGGTACAATGGATATTGTTTCTGATGAAGTTCCTTGCCCGAGTGGGTTTCAAGAACTTGTTTTAAAATCATTTAATGGGTTTTCTTCAGGGATTAACTGTTATGGTCAGTTTTTTTCTGATAGGAATTATTTGCAAATGAATTTTTTTGGAGTTTCTTCAAAACTGAGCACTGCGCAGGATAAGAATTTTGTATTCTCAATTATGCCAAATGATTTCACAAACAGTTTTGGAAAAAATAGTTCTCTCACATTATCTTTTCCCCAAGGGGCAACGATTTATTCCTTTTCTCCTCAAAAAACTAATTTTGCCACTCCCTCAGTTGTTAATTGGACGCCTTTTCCAATCGAGCAAGTAAATGTAAACTATAAACCTTTTGACTTTCAAAAAGAAGCTTTTGCCAATATTTTGCCAATTCTAATTTTTGTTTCGGTTCTTTTTGTTTTAATCACTGGAGCAACTATCTATTTTATGCGTTTAATGGTTCTTTCAGGAGAGAAAGCAAATTATGAGGAAAAGATTTCAGAGGTTACAGGTAAACTTAAGCGTCTTGAACATGAGTACATGATGCGAAAAATTGATGAAACCACTTTTAGAAGACTCTTTGAGCAGTATCATGTTCAGTTAAATGACCTTGAGAGTGAGATGTTAAAGCTTAATAATACAAAAAAACAAGTAAGTAATAAACCAAATGAAGGAGTGGTTTCTTCTGCCCCTTTACAGAAAGAGGAAGTAAAACAGAATTAAGGTTTTTTTATGCAATCCAAACAAAGAAAGCAGCTGCTTACAATGGAATTTTTCCTAGTAGTGTTCGTAATTTGCCTTATCGTTTTGGTTTTTGTTTTTACGTTCATGGTAATTAATCAATCTTTTATTGAAAAAAGAAATCAACAGCTTGAGAATTATAAAGCAACTTTTAAAGAGGTTCCAAAACTTCTCAAAGTAAAAATAGTTTTCCAAGAAGGGACTAGCACAATGGTCTTGCCCGAGGATGTTTTGGATAGTAAATTAACCACGGTATTTGTTAATGCCCCCAAAGGCACAAAAATTACTTTTTCTCCTTCTCCAGGAGCGCCTATGGATGTATATGAAAAGGTTGGTGGTACTGATGGAGTACTGTCTGGAGTTGATTCGAGAATGGGGCGAATCTTTTTTTCTCAAGCAAGTTTTGATACTGTAAACTGGACAAAGAACGGGGTTCCGATTAATGATGAGGAGTTGAACAAAATCATTATTCCTCGAGAAGTGCCTATTACTGTTGAGTCCAAGGAAGAGTTTAAAGTGAATATTGAGAAAAAGATTGAAACTATTGATGTGCTTCTTGCAAAAGAAGTGGCATTAGTTGATTCAAATAGGCTGGAGGATGTAAATATTATTTCTTCCGTTTTTGATGCAAATGATTCTTATGTCGGAACCAGAATTATTGTAATTGACCATAATGATTTCGACAAGAACATTAGAACTATTGTTGTTGACTCAAATACAAGTCTGATTGATAGTAATACAACAAATACTCAAACGGATTTCAATGTTTATGATAGAAATAACTCAGTAGTTGTTTCTACGAGTGATGAGTGTTCTTCTGAAGATGGGGCTGTGTGTGGAGAAACTATTCCTGCCACTTGTGCGATTTCCACCGCGGGGAGTATTAATTCTTCTTGCAGGGAGTTAGCTGTAAAAAAAACTTATTCTAATTTGTGTGAACTTGAGTCCGCGGGGGCAAGTTTTCTTTACAAAGGAGAATGCGTTAATTGTTTGACTCAAGGGACTGGGATAAATTCCACTTCGGCTGGTTGTTGTTCAGGATTAACAGTAATCCCATATTCGTATACAAGTACAACTGGAAGTATTGTTGTCACAAGTTACCAAGTATGTTCGAATTGTGGTAATTCGGTTTGTGAAAGTTGGGAGAGTAGTTCTACTTGTTCATCTGATTGTAATTCTGCTACTACAAGTACTACAACGGACACCAATAATGCAACGGACACAAATAATTCTGCAGGAACAATTTCTACTTGTACTTGTTTGACGAACGAAAATAACCCTACTTGTGGAATTGATGGTAATACTTATTCCTCCCCGTGCTTTGCTTATTGTAAAAGCGGGCAAATAGCTTATGCCGGAGCATGCATAGCCAATGTGAATTATTGTGGGGGTGTGTCAAATAAGAGTTGTCCTGTGAATTATTTTTGTCAGTATGATTATAATTATTCTTATTCTACTGGAAAGTGTATTGCATCTACAACATCAAGTGGAAGTACAAATAATACTTGCGGGTGTTCAGTTGTTTCTGGAAGTACTGCGTCCGTGTGTGGAATTGATGGTAATACTTATTCCTCTCCTTGTTTTGCTTCTTGTCATGGAACTTCAGTAGGGTACATTGGTAATTGTATTAGTGGAGTAAGTTATTGTGGGGGTGTGTCAAATAAGAGTTGTCCTGTGAATTATTTTTGTCAGCATGATTATAATTATTCTTATTCTACCGGAAAGTGTATTGCGTCCATAAATTCTGGAGCAAGTGGTGGAACTAGCGGGAGTAATACTTGCAGTAGTTGTAATACTACTGAACTTACTCCGACTTGCGGGAATGATGGTAATACTTATCCTACTCCATGTTTGGCGTATTGTAAAGGAGTTCAACCAATTTACAAGGGATCATGTATTGCGGGAACAATATACTGTGGGGGGTCTACTAACCTTGCTTGCCCAAGCGGGTTTTCTTGTCTCAAAGATTATAACTATAGTTATTCAACGGGTCGTTGTGTAACTGCTACCATCTCTAGCGGTAGTTAAATCGGATATTTAAAAGTAATCTTATTGTTATTTGTAAAAGTGAGTGATTATGCCAATAAATATTCCCAATAATTTGCCTGCAAAAAAAGTTCTTGAAGAAGAGAATATTTTTGTAATGACTCATTCTCGTGCAATGCATCAGGATGTTAGACCGCTTGAAATATTAATTTTAAACCTAATGCCTGATAAAATTACAACCGAAACCCAAATTTTAAGATTACTTGGTAACTCTCCGCTTCAAACAAACTTGACTTTTATTCACCCAAAAAATCACGAATCAAAAAATACTTCTAAGGATCATTTAATTTCCTTCTACAAACATTTTGATGAAATAAAAGATAAAAAATTTGATGGATTAATTATTACTGGCGCTCCAGTTGAACAATTGGAGTTTGAGCAAGTGGATTACTGGAAAGAGCTTGAAGAAATAATGGATTGGAGTAAACACAATGTCTTCTCAACATTTCATATTTGTTGGGCTGCACAAGCAGGATTGTATCATCATTATGGAGTAAAAAAATATCCTTTGAAAGAAAAAATGTTTGGGGTTTTTTCACACACAATTAACAAAAAACATATTAAACTCTTGAGGGGATTTGATGAAACCTTTAATGTTCCTCAATCGAGACACACTGAAGTACGAAGAGAGGATATTTCAAAAATCAGTGAACTTGAAATTCTTTCTGAATCCAAGGAATCGGGAGTTTATTTGGTTGGTAGAAAAGATGGTAAACAATTTTTTATTACTGGACACTCTGAGTATGATTCTGGAACCCTAAAGAAAGAGTATGATAGGGATGTTGCAAAAGCCTTGCCAATTAAGGTTCCAAAAAATTATTATCCAAATAATGATCCTTCAAAAGAACCAATTGTTTCTTGGAGAGCGCATGCAAATTTATTATTCTGTAACTGGCTGAATTATTATGTTTACCAAGAAACTCCTTTTGATTTGAAGGAGATTAAATGATTTTTTTGTTTGTTGGTTTACCAAGAAACTCCTTTTGATTTGAAGGAGATTAAGTAGGGGCAAAGGAATAAATAGAAATTCCGCAGTCTTTTGTTTATGCCTGTAAAGTTTAATGGTTTGCGTGCGCAAAAAAATCGTGAAAAGAAAAGAAGTGTTATTGTTACTACTTTAAAGGAACTTAAATTAACTGAAGCCCATGCGGATGCTCTTGTGGGGAGGGGGCCGGCTCAAAAGGTTGCTCAACGATTAAGAGTTCTTGCCAGTTTGGGGCAAACCGAAGGATTAGTCTATAAAATTTCTCTTACTGATGCGGATTTTAGGAAACTGGTTAAACGTTTTTCTGAAAATAAAGGACTTAATGAAGGACAGCAGAAAATGTTTGACTTTTTAATTGGGCGAAGCATTGATAGAAAGTTAGCAATGAAACTTGCCACAAACTCTAATTATGCCCGAATGGATCTTATGGGAAAAGTTTCTTTTTTTGAATCATTTAAACTTGATCCTGCGATATATGGGGTAGCTAGTATCCCAGTAAAATCTTACGAGCAATTATTGTGGCAGCCGCTCAAAGTGTTACAAGAAGGGATTAAGAAAAATGTTCTTTGGCCGCTTGAAGATAAACATGCAGCAAAGGTTCTTGATGAAAAATTGCCGAATTGGAGAAAGGTTAGAGTATTTTTTCCAAAAAAAGGGCGTCCTTTACGTCCTGCTTTTATTCTTAGAAAATTGCGTGCCCTAATTGAGGCAGGGATTGAACCAAGAACAGATAGGATTGTTCGTGCGGTTTCTACAGCAAAAGAAATGGATAATTCCAAGCTTCGGTTTAGATCAAAAGTATTTAAGGGAAGTGGGCTTGAATTTTCTCGGAAAGCAAAAAATACTCCCGTTACAAAATTAGAATCAACAATTTCAAGAATTAATGCGCGTGTTAATGAATTAATGGCAGGAAGGACCAAAGCCACTTCTAGTGAAAGAATTTTTATTGATGAAGAACTAAAAGAGTTAAAAACAAGGAGAAGTTTGCTTGTGAAAGAAAGGGATTCCTTACTTTATCAGGGGACTAAACCAAATTAGGTTGAGCAAATAAATATGTGTCTTAAGCAGAAGATTTATTAGGGTTGAAAAACAAATGGATTTTTTAGATCTTGCAAAAAAGAGGTACAGCGTAAGAAAGTATTCGAGCAAAGCTGTTGAAGAAGAAAAACTCTCAAAAATTCTTGAAGCTGCGCAAATTGCCCCTACTGCAAAAAATGCCCAGCCTTTCAAATTAATTGTTATTAAGACTAAGGGGAGGGAAAAAGAATTGCTTCAAATATATTCTCGTGATTGGTTTGTTACTGCGCCGATAGTTATTTGTGCATGTACTACAAAAAAAGATTCATGGGCAAGAATGGATGGAAAAAATTATTGCGATATTGACTTGGCTATTGCACTTGATCATTTAATTTTACAAGCTACAGAGCTTGGTCTTGGAACTTGTTGGGTTGGAGCTTTTGATCCGAATAAAGCAAAAGAACTGCTTTCTCTTCCGAAAGAATACGAACCAATTTTGTTTGTTCCAATTGGGTATTCAATTGATGAGCCAAGGGAAAAGATTAGAAAGCCACTAAATCAATTAGTTTCTTTTGAATGATTTTTGATTTGGCGAAGAGTAAGCAATAAATACCCATTCCAATTCAAACTAAGTATTAAGGTTTTGATAAATATGCACTTTTTAGTAATTAACTCGGGGTCAAGTTCTCTAAAATTCAGTTATTTCCATAATGAAGCTTGTGTAGTTTCTGGTCTTTGTGAGGAACTTAATTCAGATCGTTCAAGAATGAAATGGGAAATTGATGGAAAAAAAGAAGCAATAAATCTTGTAATGCATACGCATAAGGATGCAATTAATGAAGTTAGAGCAAAGCTTGGAAATATAATTGATTTTGCAAAAATTGATGTAGTTGTTCACAGGGTAGTTCATGGTGGAGAAGAATTTCGTTCTCCTCTCATTGTAACAAAAGAAAATTTAGAAAAATTACAAGAATTAAATTCTTTAGCACCTTTGCATAATCCTCCTAACTTACTGGGGATTGAAGTAATGATGGAACTTGTCCTCGGGGCAAAACAAATTGCAATATTTGATACTGCGTTTCATGCAACTCTTCCGCAAAAGGCTTTTCTTTATGGAATTCCTTATGAGTTTTATAAAAAATATCACATTCGAAAGTTTGGATTCCATGGTTCAAGTCATGCGTTTGTTTATAGTGAAGCAAAAAAAATTGCAAGCAATCATTCGCGAGTAATAACAGCCCATCTTGGAAATGGTTCAAGTCTTTGTGCGATTAAGGATGGAAAAAGTGTGGATACAACAATGGGTTTCACTCCTCTTGAAGGAACATTAATGGGTACAAGAAGCGGGACAATCGATCCTGCAATAGTAACATTTTTGATGGCAAAAGAAAGTTTGTCTATTAGTGAAGTTGAAAAAGTATTAAACAAAAAGTCAGGATTGCTTGGTTTATCTGAAATTACTTCGGATATGCGTATTCTTGAAAGTCAACTTGAAACTCACGCAGGAGCAAAGCGAGCAATTGAAGTATTTTGCTATCACTTAGTAAAATTCATTGGATCCTATGCGGCAGTTCTAAATGGGCTTGATGTTTTAGTTTTTACTGGGGGAATTGGAGAAAAATCTCCTATTGTTCGAAGAGCAGTTTGTAAAGAACTTGCGTATTTAGGTGTTGAACTCGATGAAGAAAAAAATTCAAAGAATGAACAAGAGATTTCTGCAGTTAATTCAAAAGTAAAAATTCTCGTGATTAAAACAAACGAAGAACTTGAAATGGTCAGAGAAGCAAAAAAACTGATTGCATAATAGTTTTTGTAAGGCTTTATTTTGTCGTATCCTTATTCGTCAAAAATTCCTTTTTTGGATAACTTAATAATCTATTAAATCTAATACTTGTATATGTCTGGTGAAGAAGAAAAAGTTAATTACGCAGATAACTTGCGGTACTATTTTACGATTGCTAAACCATACTGGGCATATTTTGTGGTTGTTCTTGTTTGCATTTTTGCACAAACGTTCATGGAAGTTGGTCAAAACTATTTATTCAAACTCCTTGTTGATTCAGGGGGAGAATTTTTCGCTGGAAATCTGCTAAAAGAAGCTTTTATTTCATTGATTTTATTTTTGGCAGGAGTATATTTTGTTTCAATGCTTATTCAAGGGTTTGCAAAATATTACCGAATGCTTTGGCTAAATACATTTGAAGTCAAAATGATGTTTGATGTGAAAAAAGATATTTATGATCATTTGATTGGATTATCTCATAATTTTCACTCAACGCACAGAACAGGAAGTTTAATCTCAAAATTGAATAGGAGTGGAAAAAGTATTGAAAGTTTAACAGATTTCATTACTTTCCAAGGTTCTCCATTAATAATAAAAGTGCTTGTTAGTTTTGTTGCAATTGCTTTTTTTGATTTGACTTCCGCGTTGATTGTTCTTTTAGCATGTATTGTGTATATCTTGTTCAGTCTTTATGTTTTGGGCATACAGCAGAAAGTTAATGTTGAACGAAATAATGCTGAAGATTATGAAAAAGGATTTATTAGTGATACTTTTACAAATATTGAAACAATAAAGAATTTTGGTAAAGAAAAAAGAATGGGGGGCATTTTCTCTTCAATTGCAAATAAAACGCTTGTAAAGCAACTGGAGTTTTGGAATTATTACGCATGGGTTGATTTGGGGTTTGTTTTAATCTTTGGTTTGGGTACGCTTGGGTTAATGTATTTTACTTTATCAAGAACTTTACTTGGCGAAATAAATGTGGGTTCTCTTGTTTTCATTTATGCAAGTTATTCTACTCTAATTATGCCTCTTTATGAATTTATGTGGGGTATTAGAAGATCCTACGAGGCAATGAGTGACATGCAGGGAATTGTAGAGTACAAAAAAATAAGTCAAGAAGTAGCGGATGCTAAAAATGCAAATAATTTACAAATAAAACATGGCGAAATTGAGTTCAAGAATGTCACTTTTACTTATGGGCGAAAAGATGTAATTAAGGATTTTAATTTGAAAGTTAAACCGAAAGAAAAAGTTGCACTTGTTGGTCATTCAGGCGCAGGTAAAACAACAATTGTGAAATTGCTTTACAGATTATATGATGTTAAAGATGGGGCAGTTCTTGTTGATGGAAAGGATGTTAGAAGTGTGACTCAAGAATCATTAAGACAAGAACTTAGCATTGTTCCTCAAGAATGTGTTTTATTTAACGATTCAATTTACAATAATGTGTTATTTTCTTCTCCAAATGCAACTAGGGAAAATGTATTTAGGGCGCTTAAGATTGCAAAACTGTATGATTTTGTAATGGATTTGCCTGAAAAAGAAAATACTATTGTTGGAGAACGAGGGATAAAACTCTCTGGCGGGGAAAAACAAAGACTCAGTATTGCAAGAGCAGTTCTGGCAGATAAAAAAATACTTGTTCTTGATGAAGCAACCTCTTCACTTGATTCTTCTACAGAGAGGGCAATTCAACAGGAATTATTTGACCTGATGAAAGGAAAAACTACTATAATCATTGCACACAGGTTAAGTACAATTATGCAAGCTGATAAGATTGTAGTCCTTGAAAAAGGGAGAATAGTTGAGGTTGGGACACACGAAGAACTTTCAAATAAAAAAGGGATTTACAAAAAGCTATGGGAACTTCAGAAGCAAAAAGCGATAAAGTAAAAGAAGTTTTGCAGGCAAAAAGCTATGGGAATTACAAAAGCAGAAAGCGATTAAGAGTTGAATAATTCACAAGGCTTTAGAAATCCAATAAAAACCCTTCGCTTCCCGAGTTAGTCAGTTTGTTAAATTATTTTTGAGGTGTACTTTATGGCAAAAATACTAAATGTAAAAGCAAGAGAGATTTTGGATTCAAGAGGAAATCCAACTGTTGAATGTGATGTAATAACTGAAAATGGTTTATTTAGAGCGGCTGTTCCTAGTGGAGCAAGTACTGGTATTTACGAAGCTTTAGAACTAAGAGATGGAGATAAAAAAAGATACATGGGTAAAGGAGTTCTAAAAGCAGTTGAAAATGTTAACAAAAAAATTGCCCCATTAGTAATGGGAATGGATCCAACTAAACAAAAAGAAATTGATGAAAAAATGATTAAAGCGGATGGAACAGAAAACAAAGCAAACTTTGGAGCTAATGCAATATTATCAGTTTCAATGGCTGTTTGCAAAGCTGGGGCAGAAGCTAAAAAAGTTGCTCTTTACCAGCACGTTGCAGATTTGGCTGGAGTAAAAGAAGTAATCTTGCCTGTTCCAAGTTTTAATGTAATAAATGGTGGAAAGCACGCAGGAAATGAACTTGCAATGCAAGAATTCATGCTTTTATCAGTAGATGCTCCATCTTTTTCAGAAGGATTAAGATACGGTACTGAAACATTTCACACACTTAGAGGAATAATTAAAGAAAAATACGGGCAAAATGCAATTAACGCTGGAGATGAAGGTGGATTTGCCCCTAATGTACAAAATGCAAAAGAAGCACTTGACTTACTTACTCAAGCAATAGAAAAAGCGGGATACAAAGGAAAAGTAAGAATCGGAATGGATGTTGCAGCTAGTGAATTCTTTGATGCGGACAAGAAAGCATATAACTTAACTTTCAAAAGTAAAACTGCTACTTGGAAAACTGGGGAAGAAATGGTTGCGTACTATGCTGACCTTGCAAAGAATTATGATATTGTTTCAATCGAAGACCCGTTCGATCAAGATGATTGGGATTCATATACAAAACTAACAAAATTAATCGGAAAAGATGTTCAAATAGTTGGAGATGATTTGTTAGTTACTAATGTAAAGAGAATCAAAGAAGGAATTGCAAAGAAAGCAGTTAATGCTCTTTTATTGAAAGTAAACCAAATCGGTTCTATTACTGAATCAATTGATGCATGTAAAATGTCTCAAGCTGCTGGTTGGGGTGTAATGGTGTCTCATAGAAGTGGAGAAACAGAAGATTCATTCATTGCTGATTTGGTTGTTGGACTTCGAACTGGTGAAATAAAAACTGGTGCTCCTTGCAGAAGTGAAAGACTTGCAAAATACAATCAATTACTTCGAATAGAAGAAGAACTTGGCAAAAAAGCAAAGTACGCTGGGAAAAACTTCCGAACAATATAACTGAAAATAATTTCAAACCTCCCTTGAACTAAAATGGTTTAAGGGAGTTCTTTTTTTCTTTTTCAGATTTAAGATTTCATTCCAGAATCTTTATATAGCCCCATTGCATAATATTCGCATGGATTTCAAAAGATTATTTTGTATTTCATTCTTTTTAGTTCTAATTTCGTTTATCACTTTTGCGGCTGGTAGTTGCACTCTTAATGGCCAACCAGTTGAGTGTCCCCAGTTCCTAAACGATTACGGTTGGTTAATTGCAGTTGTAATAGTAGTTATCATTCTGGCAGTTCTAGCATTTATTTTATTTAATTTTTATAAGGCTTGGAGTACGGGGAGTGTTTCAGTAACACTACCAAAAACTTCATTTGCAGAAGGGGAAACTGTTTCGGGCAAAATGGTAATTCAATTAAAAAAAGAAATTGAAACTTCTAGTTCAACAGTCAAGTTGATTGCAGAGATTACAAAGAAAGTTTATCGAAATGGAAATCGGACAAGCGAAACTTCTACTATTTTTAGTATTGAAAATCCAATTATTATTCAGCAAAATTATCCGATCGGGCAAAGAGAAGTAGATTTTACAATAATAATTCCTCTTGATGCGCATAGTAAAGGAAAACTTGATGCAAGTGGGTTTGGGGCAGTGGGGCAAGCGATAAACTTTATCCAAGATGTGACCATGCCAAAACCAAGATGGTATATTGAAGTAAATTTATTAACAAAAAGCGGAGTAACTTTAAGTTCCCGAAAAGAAATTCAACTTAATTGAAAGTCCGTGTAATCTAATTTAGTTCTTTAAACTTTTTTTATACTGTTCAAGAACCTCAATGTCTCGTTCGAACATAAATTTGTACTCATAATCTTTATTCTCTTTTGATTCCTTTTTTATTACTTTGATTGTGTCATCAAGCGAAAGCCATTTTGGAATTGATTCGGTTTCGATTTCTTCTTGATTGGGGTTTGCTTGTCCTTTTTCAACTAACTCTGCAACAAAAATGTGTGACCTTTGTCTTAGTTCAGTGTGGCTGCGGTTTTCAATTACTATTGCAAATTTTTGAAGTATCTTTACTTTGCATCCAATTTCTTCAAGGATTTCTCTTTGTAATCCTTCAAGAATTGATTCTCCATCATTAATTCCACCGCCGGGAAGAGTGTGGTATTTTCTTTTTGTGACGTGGAGTAAACCAATGGTATTGTGTTCTTTGTCAATAACAATTGCTCTTGCAGAATTTCGTACTTTCCAATAAAGTACTTCTTTAGGTTTTTGACCAATATTCTTATCGGTTATTTCAATTAACTTTTCCATATGCAATTCCTAGGGCGGATACACTTTTATACCCTTTTTTAGTTATTTATCTCACGTGGTGAAGAAATTTGCAGAGTGTAACAGAAACATTAGCTTCTCTAAAATTAACTGGATTATCGGACTATGAAGCGGAGAGTCGGCTTGCCAAATATGGGTTTAATGAACTTGAAGGGGAAAAAACTAAAACAATTTTTCATCTTTTATTCGGAATAATTTTTGAACCAATCTTTATTTTACTTATTTCTTGTGGAGCAATCTATTTAATCTTGGGAGATTGGCATGAGGCGTTAATGCTTTTGGGATTTGTTTGTATTGTAATTGGAATTACATTGTACCAAGAGAAAAAAACTCAACATGCAGTTGATGCTTTGCGTGATTTGTCAAGTCCAAGAGCGCTAGTATTAAGAGAAGGGGAAGCAAAGCGAATTGCGGGAAAAGAAGTTGTCATTGATGATATTGTTATTGTAACTGAGGGGGATAGAATTCCTGCGGACTGTGTTTTAATTGATTGTTCAAATCTTTGTATTGATGAAAGTCTTCTCACAGGTGAATCAGTGCCTGTAAAAAAAATTCATACAAAAGATCTTAACCAAAATTTCCAACCTCCTGGCGGAGATGATTTACCATTTGTTTACTCAGGGACACTTGTAGTATCTGGAATTGGAATTGCGCAAGTAAAAAGAACCGCAATGAAAACCGAAATGGGGGCCATTGGAAAGTCTCTAAAAGAGGTAAAAGAAGAAAAGTCCTTGCTTGAAAAAGAAACGGATTCATTAGTAAAAAAGTTTACTATTGCGGCAATACTATTGTTTGTAATTGTTGTTTTAGTTTATGGATTTATTCACAATAATTGGATTGAGAGTCTTCTAACAGGGATAACCCTTGCGATGTCTATTCTGCCTGAAGAGTTTCCGGTTGTTCTAACAGTATTCTTGGCTATTGGGGCTTGGAGAATGTCTCGAAAAAAAGTTCTTGCAAGGAAAAACACTGCAATCCAATCCCTTGGTTCAGCAACAGTTCTTTGTTCAGACAAAACTGGAACAATTACTTTAAACAAAATGACTTTACGAACTCTGTATGCAAATGATTCGTCCTTATGGATTTCGCAAACTTCTGGAATGCCAAGTGAATTCCATGAGGTAATTGAGTATGGTGTTCTTGCTAGTCAAAAAGAACCATTTGATCCAATGGAAAAAGCTTTAACAGAAATGGGTGCGCATTCACTTGGGCATACGCATCATATTCATAAAAATTGGACGTTGCTTAAAGAATATCCTTTATGCCCAACATTACTTTCAGTTTCTCATGTTTGGGATTCTCCAGATAAAAAAGAACATATTGTTGCGGCAAAGGGGGCACCTGAATCAATTGCTGAACTTTGTCACTTGAGTGAAAATGAAAAGGAAAAAATCCTCAAAAAAGCTGCAGAGTTTTCTAAAGATGGACTAAGAGTAATTGGAGTTGCAAAAGCAGATTCTTCAAAAGTATTGCCCGAAAATCAGCATGATTTCAAATTTAATTTTGTTGGATTACTTGGATTTGAAGATCCAGTAAGACCTGGAATTGCAAGTGCAGTGAAAGAATGTTATAACGCTGGAATCAGAGTAATAATGATTACGGGTGATTTTCCAGCCACTGCCTCAAATATTGCAAAACAAATTGGGCTGAATAATTATGACAAACATATTAGTGGGCATGAACTTTCTACAATGAGTGATGATGAACTAAGAAAGAGAATTGATGAAGTAAATGTTTTTGCAAGAATAATGCCTGAACAAAAATTAAGAATAGTTAAAGCACTCAAAGCAAAAGGTGAAATTGTTGCAATGACTGGGGATGGGGTTAATGATGCTCCTGCACTAAAGGCAGCTCATATTGGAATTGCAATGGGGCAAAGAGGAACGGATGTTGCAAGAGAAGCATCCTCTCTTGTTATTCTTGATGATGATTTTGTTTCAATTGTTAATGGAATAAAGATGGGTCGAAGAATATTTGACAATATTAGAAAAGCAATGTCTTACATTTTAGCAGTACATATTCCAATTGCGGGGGTAGCTCTTGTAACGGTTCTTTTAGACTGGCCACTAATACTGCTCCCGGTTCATGTTTTATTCCTTGAGTTAATTATTGATCCAGCATGTTCAATTGTATTTGAGGCAGAGAATGAAGAAAAAAATGTAATGCATAGACCTCCAAGGAACCCTAAAGAAAAAATCTTTAACAAAAAAACAGTTATTTTCAGTGCTCTTCAAGGGATAATTGCTTTAGCAATAGTATTATTTGTATTTTATTATAAAATTAGTTCTGGTGCTAGTGAAGATGTAGCAAGAGCAATAGGGTTTAGTACACTTATTCTCGCAAACCTGTGTTTGATTTTAACAAACAGATCTTGGTCGTTAAATATGTTTGAAACATTTAAGGACAAAAATCCATATTTGTGGTTTATCATTGCTGGGGCAGTAGTTGTTCTAGTACTTGCACTAAATATTCCGTTTTTGCAAGGAGTATTTAAGTTTGGGCAATTAACAATATTTGATTTTGCGCTTGCTTTGTTTGCTGCAGGTTTAAGTGTTTCTTGGTTTGAAATAATTAAGTTCTTAAGTAAAAAGAAGTGGATTGCTTCCTTGACTTAAACAAGTTTTGAGTTACTTTCTTTTTTTCTCCTTCTTCTTCTCGAACGGTTTTTTAAACCCATAGAGTTTTCAATTAATCATGCCTGCAAAACAGAAAGTTATTGTAGTAATCCGTGACGGTTGGGGTTATAGAAAAGAAACAGAGTTTAACATGATTTCTAATACTCCTACTCCAAACACTGATAAATTGATGTCCGCTTATCCAAATACTTTGCTTAAATCTTCTGGGGAAAGCGTTGGACTTCCTAAAGGGTATCAGGGAAATTCAGAAGTAGGTCACATGACTATTGGTTCTGGAAGAATAATATTTCAATCACTTGAGCGAATTAATTATGCAATTGAATCCGGAGAATTTTTCAAGAACAAGGCTTTTGTTTCTGCAATTGAAAATGCAAAAAAGAATAACTCAAGTTTGCATTTGATTGGGTTGCTCCAAGAAGAAGGGGTTCACTCTCATTTAGATCATTTACTTGGTTTGCTTGACATGTGTGATAAGAACAAATTGACGAATGTTAAAATTCATGTTATTACTGATGGGAGAGATGCCCCTGTAACAAAAAGTTTGGATTATCTAAAGAAATTAACTGAGAAGTTAAGTGAACTTAAATTTGGAGAGATTGCTACAATTAACGGACGATTTTACGCCATGGATAGAGATTGCAGGTGGGAACGAACAAGACAAGCGTACGAGTGTATTGTTGAAGGAAAAACAAAAGTAGATTTTACTAGTGCAGTTGATTCAATTAAACAAAGCCATAAAGAAAATATTACTGATGAATTTATTGTTCCTCGAAAAGTAAAAGGGTACGCGGGGGTAAATGAAAATGATTCAATTATTTTCTTTAATTTCAGAACAGATAGAACAAGGCAACTTACCCAAGCAATTGTGGAAAAGAATTTTGCAGGAAATGGATTTGAAGGGTGGAAAGTAACTCCATTAAAAGTTTGTTACGTTGGAATGACTCAGTTTTATACTCCAATGAATGCGCTTGTTGCTTTTCCTGATCAATCCCTAAAAAATCTTTTGGGGGAAGTAGTTGCAAATGCAGGACTTACTCAATTAAGAATTAGTGAAACCGAAAAATATGCGCATGTTACTTTCTTTTTTAATGGGCAAATAGAGCAACCATTCAAAGGGGAAGATAGAGTTCTTGTCCCTAGTCCAAAAGTTGCAACTTATGATCTTAAACCTGAAATGAGTGCTTATGAAGTTTCAGATAAATTAGTTGATGCAATTAATAGTGAAAAGTATGATTTAATTGTTACAAATTTAGTTAACGGGGACATGGTGGGGCACACTGGGAACCTGGACGCAATTACGACTGCTGTTAAAACAGTTGATGCTTGCGTAGGAAAAATCTCCGAAGCGGGGATTAAACACAATTATTCATTATTAATATTTGCAGATCATGGGAATGCAGAAGACAAAACTATGGCTTCTCGAACCAGTCACACTAAAAACGATGTCCCATTTATCCTAGTTAGCGAAAATCCAAAATTAAAAAAAGCAAAACTGTTGAGCGGTTTGGGATTGCAAGATATTGCTCCCACAGTGCTTGCCGTTCTTGGGATAAAGAAACCAGAAGAAATGACTGGCACTTCAATAATTGAGAACTAACTTAAATTACAACTAATTCTAATGAGCTTTTGGCTTTAGATAAATAAGTAGTGCGCTAGAGCCAGTCCTGCATGGACTACTGCGAATAGTGCTGTTGTAAATGCGAATATTTTGTGCCACTTAAAATCAATATTTACTAGATTTTTATGAATTGCAAAGCCAATTGATAGAGTTATTACTAGCAAAATAAAAGTGGCAAGTCCGCCCCAAAATATTGCTGGTTTGCCTAAAATAATCGCATAACTGATTTCTTCAAACATTTAAATCAAGTCCTAAATATTTTTGGGCTTATTGGAATAAAGTGCGTTAGTAGTATTTTAATCTTCGCTAAGTAAAAATTTTAAAAAAACAAGTGAAAAGTTATTTAAAGGGAATTAGCTTTCTGTCATATCTAGTTAGGGGTTGCAGATTAATTATTAACTAAATAATTTTTTTGCTGTTTAGAAGAATATACAAATTAATTGGTGGGTGTTGGGGTATGACTAAGTTTATTGTAGTTACTGGCGGAGTTATTTCAGGTCTTGGAAAAGGAGTTCTTACTGCTTCTATTGGAAAATTATTATCTAGTTCTTACAAATGCGCTGCTGTAAAGTGTGATGGATATCTTAACGTTGATCCAGGCACAATGAATCCTGTTGAGCATGGAGAAGTATTTGTTCTTGATGACGGTACTGAATGCGATATGGACTTTGGACACTATGAAAGATTCATGGGTGTTAGTGCTAAAGGTGAATGGAATTTTACAATGGGAAAAATATTCAAAACAATTCTTGAAAAAGAAAGAAAAGGGGATTTTTTAGGAAAAACTGTTCAATTTGTTCCACACGTTACTGATGAAATAAAAGGAAGATTTTACTCAATTGCTAAAGAAGAAAAAGCTGATGTTTTGCTAATCGAGATTGGCGGAACTGTTGGAGATTTGGAAAATAGTTTATACCTTGAAGCAGTTAGACAACTTGCTTGGGAACAGGGAAGAGAAAATGTAATGTTTGTTCATTTATCTTATGTTCCAATTCCTACAGGAGTTCATGAACAAAAATCAAAACCAACTCAATTAAGCGTTAAAACTTTAAATGAAATAGGAATTTGGCCGGATGTAGTTGCATGCAGGTGCAGTGAATACTTAACTGATAAAATAAAAAGCAAAATAGCTTTGTTTTGTAACGTTGCAGAGGAAGGAGTACTGACTGCAATAGATGTTCCTTCGGTTTATTTAATTCCTGGGGAACTTGAAAAACAAAACTTTAACAAATTCATTGAGAAAAAACTTCACTTGCATGTTAAAGCAGATCACTTTAGTTCTTGGAATAATTTAGCTAAGAAAATGGTGGATGTAAAGTGCAATGGAGAAAAAAATAAATTGCACATTGGAATATGCGGTAAATACACTGCGTTAGGGGACTCCTATGCAAGTGTTGTTGAAGGATTGCATCACTGTTCTGCAAATTTAGATGTTGATGTATGTGTATCAATGATTGATACTGAAGAAATTGAAAACGGCAAGAAGGTAGCAGATTTAGTTAAAGGTCTTGATGGAATAATTGTTCCTGGTGGATTTGGAAATAGGGGATGGGAAGGAAAAATAAAAGTAATTCAATACGCAAGAGAGCATCAAGTTCCATTCCTTGGACTTTGTCTTGGACTTCAAGCTGCAACAATTGAATTTGCTCGTAATGTTTGTGGCCTAAAAGATGCTAATTCCACTGAAATGAATCCAAAAGCAAATGATAAAGTAATTACTTTAATGGATGAACAAAGAAATGTTGTTGACATGGGTGGGTCAATGAGACTTGGGTCTTATGAAGCAGTTTTAGAAAAAGGTAGTATTGTTTCTGAGCTCTACGGTTCAGATAAAGCTTACGAGAGACATAGACACAGATACGAAGTAAATCCTGCATATCATGATATTCTAAAAGAAAAAGGATTAGTTTTGTCAGGGATGTCCCCTAATGGAAGACTAGTTGAGTTCATTGAACTTCCAAAGGATAAGCATCCTTATTTTGCTGCAACTCAATCACACCCTGAATTAAAATCAAAACTAGAAAAGCCAGCACCATTATTCTTTGGATTAATTAAAGCAGCAAAGAAAAGGTCTTTACACAGGGAATGAATAGATCTATGAAGTTAGCATATGGGGAGTGATTTGTATGATGGAAGAAATGGCAATTGATTATTTTAGAAGTCTTGGAAAAGCTGACAAGAAACGTTTGATTAAGAAAGTATTTGATTGTCTTGAAGATGACGAAAAAGTAGAGATTGCAAAAATGCTGATTGGGAAGAAGTGAATTGCAATGACTGAAGTTTTTCCAAAAATTTCTTGGAGTGATTTTGAGAAAGTTGATTTAAGAGTTGGGACAATTATTTCTGCAGAAGATTTTCCGGAAGCAAAAAAACCAGCTTATAAATTAAAAGTTGATTTTGGTTCGGAAATAGGGATTAAACAATCAAGTGCACAAATAACTAAATTGTACAAAAAAGAAGAATTGGTTGGTCGTCAAGTAATTTGTGTGATTAATTTTCCTCCAAAACAAGTTGCTAATTTTATTTCTGAGGGTCTCGTAACAGGATTTGCTTTGGAAACTGGAGAAATAGTACTTGCTTCTGTTGAAAGAAAAGTTCCTAATGGGTCAAAACTTTGTTAAGAGTATTATAGTTCTCCATCCACTTCTTTGTTCATTCTTTCAAAAAACTCTTCCATAAATTTATGTCTTTCGTTTGCAATTCTTTTTCCCTCAGTGGTAAATACTTTGTCTTTTACAAATCTGTGTTTAACTAAGTATTCCCTATATGCGGTGTCTTCTTCAGTATATGGTTTTGTTTTCTCAATGTCAATATTTTTATTGTGCAGTTTTGCACCTATTTCACTTGCGCACATAAAGTCTCTACCTATGCCAATTGCGCCTATGCCGTCAATTTTATCGGAATCATAAAGTATTTTTGCTTCAAGAGTCGAAGGTTTTTTGTCCGTACGTGTTCTATGAGATTCAATACAATGGACCACTGCATTAATTTTTTCCTGAGGGAATCCATATTTTTTAAGGATTTGTCCGGCTATTTCTGCCCCTTTGGTAGCGTGGCAGATTGTGCCCTTTAGTTTAATTTCTTCAGGCTTGCAAATATCGTGTAAAATCGCAGAAAGTTCTAATACCTCAAGATTAGCATGCTCTTTTTTGCCAATATGCATGCATAATGCAAGTACTCTTTCGGTATGATCCCAGGCATGGCAGCCGTTTGCATCACTAAAATAAGTCTTAGCTTCATTCTTAATATTTTCAATTACAGCTTCTTTCATGAAGAGAACGTATTGAATTCATTTATAAAGCTTTTCAGTTTCAATCTTTCAAGTAAGCCCACGTTGTTTTTTGGGCAAAATGGTGAAATGAATGGCTACAAGATCAAAGGATTCTAGCAGGTTTAAGAAAACAAAGGCTAGACAAAGATGGAAATGGACTAAGAAAAAAGCTAAACGACAAAGAAGGAAAAAGAGATACTTAAGACAAAGAGCAAGATCATAAAGTCACAAGGACCATGGATCATACTCATTTTGTTGCCTTTTGGATTTTTTCAATTGGCAACAAAAATTGTTTTTTTATTTAAATCTTATTTGTTTTTAACTTTAAAATTAGACTGTTTTTTTAAGAATTATTTAATTTATATTAACTTGACTTCAGAAGCTTTAAGTATTCTTTTAAGGGAACAAGAACAGTATTAGTAAATTAGCTACAATGAACATTATTGTCAAAAAGTAAGTCATCCTGTATGAAGATTTCATGTCTGCTTTTCCTGGGTGTAATACTGCATTGATTAGCGAAGGAGTAAGAATAAATTGTAAGAAAACAATAACAATCGCCCAAACGAATTGAAGTGGAATAAATCCTAGCCAAAATACTTGTAATGTAGCGCCATTAATTAGGAGTCCAATGTAAGATAATCCTGCTATGCACATTGCTCCGTAAGAAAATAATTTTACTTTCTGTTCAGACATTAATGCAACACTACTTTTCATCTTAACTTTCTCATCATGTTTCTTTGAAAACAATCTATAAAGTGAATACCCGCTGAATTGAATTCCTACTACGAATAGAATTGGTAATACTGGGGGGAAAATAGAAAACAAAGCGGATAAAGGAACAAATAAAACAATTCCCGAGAAATATCTAAAGAATGGATTAATCATTGATCCTGAAATTACATCAAAGTATTTTCTGGATTTAAGTCTAAATGGTTTTGTAGTGTAAAGCAATTGGTTTGCAACCATTGCAAGTAAGCAAACCACTAGAGCAGGGCTGCTTAAATAAAATGCAATCAAAAATGAAATTAAGATTAGCGCAATTGAGAAAATAATTCCTTGATTAGGAGTGACTTTTCCACTTGGAATTGGTCTATTTTTTTTAACTTCATGAACAGAATCAATCTTCCAATCAGTCCAATCATTTAATGCATAAAGTCCTGACCAAAGTAAAGCAACTGAAAAGAAGCCCTCAATGAAAATTAGGGGGTTAATAAATCCTGAATATGTGTAAACTACAATTAACATTGCAAGAGTCATATTTAACAAAGTCTTGCTCCATTCTACGGGTCTACCAAGTTCCGCGAAACCAAGTAATTTTTCAAACAAATTCCACTTTTTTTGAAGTGACGCTTTGGCGGAACTAGCTTTAGCTTTCGTACTTGTTTTCTTCTTAGCCATAAATAGTTGAAGGAAATTATTCTTTATAAACCTGTTTGGTACGTGAAAGAAAGTATTCTTTCCAAAAAGCTTTTTATATTCGAAAAGACTTGTTTTATTCATGTCAAGAAGAGTCACTTCTATTCCTGCGCCGCCTGGAAAGAGTTCTTTTATTTGGGTAAAAAGATCCTCGCGAGCGAGAACTGTATTTAATTGGTTTTGCTTAAGAATGAGTCAAACTTTTCAATTTAGTCAGCCAATAAAACAATTTTTTCTAAGGCTGGAAGGAATAAAAATTGGAAAGAATGTTCAAATAATGCCTGATGTATTCTTTGACATTTTTTTCCCATGGCAAATAACTATTGAAGATGATGTTGTTATTGGAATAAGTAGTTTTATTTCTTGCCACGAGTTTACTCCGACAGAATTCAAATACGGGGACGTGTTAATAAAAAAAGGAGTTCTAATTGGGGCAAAATCATTTATCTTACCTGGAGTAATAATCGGAGAAGGAGCTTTTATTAGCCCGCTTACAACTGTTTACAAAGATATTCCTGATCACGTTTTAGCATTTGGTTCTCCATTACAATTTAAAGCAATGGAAGTAAAACCTCCTGTCCAAGTTTCTTCCGAAACTAATTCTCCACAATTAAAATCAATAAATATTGTTGCTTCTGAAACTGTTGCAACAACAGCGCCAGTCACAGCGAGTACTTCTGGTACAACTGATGTTCCTAAACAGCCCGAAACAGTTTTGCCTGTTCAAAATTAATTTAGTTGATTTTTATGAAAGTACTTTTTGTTGTTAATGAAAACCCTGATTCAGGAATTAGTGTTTACGCAAATAATGTGGGAAAAGAATTAAATAAAAAAATTTCTGTTTCAGTTGATAAAAAATTAAACGAGTCCTATGATTTAATTCATGTGCACAGTTGTCGTCCAGATAATTTGCTAAGAATTAAATCAATGCACCCTACTACTCCAATAGTTGCTACTACACACATGACTAGCGGGGAAGTTAGCGGACTTGTGCCTGATTTTTTACTCAATTTTATTGACTTTGGGCTCATTTCCTTTTATCGTTCTTGTGATAGAATCTTTGTTACCTCTCCTCATATTTTTAGGATGCTTCGAAAAGATATTTTTCTTAAAGACAAATTAGTTGTGTTGCCAAACCCAATTGATTTTAGTAAGTTTAAAGGAGTTAACAAATCCAAAATAACTGAGTTTAAGAAAAAACAAGGTTTTGGGATTAAGAGAAAAGTTGTTCTATGTGTCGGTTCAATTCAATATCGAAAAGGAATATTTGATTTTGCAGCTGCTGCAAAAAAACTTCCCCAATATGATTTTGTTTGGGTTGGAAAAATGCCGGATATCCCTTCGCTTAAAAGAAAAGATGAAATAAGAGAGCTTATTGAGAACAAAAAAAGTTCAAACTTGTATTTTACTGGGCCCTTATACGAAAATGATCTTGCATTAGCATATTATTCGTCAGATTTATTTTGGTTGCCTTCGTTTTCCGAGACATTTGGGCTTGTGATTGTTGAGGCTGCGGCGTGCAAAAAACTAATCTTGATGAGGGACTTGCCTGTTAAAGAAATGTTTAGCGAGTTTATTGTTTCATACACAAAAAATCCTGAAGAAAAAATTGTTCAAATGCTTGAGCACCCCAATAAATTTTCTCATCTAAAAAGTGCAATGAAAAAATCTATTTTGCGTTTCAAACTCGAAAAGCATGCTTTGGAATTAATTAATGATTATGAAGAGATACTTGATAAGGCTCACAAGAAAAATAGGAAAGTAAGTGTAATTGAAGAACTTGGTCTTAGAAAACAAAAAGGAGTACTTGTTTCAATAATTGTTCCTACATTAAATGAAAAGAAACACATAATTCAAACTCTAAAAGCACTAAATAAACAAACAGTTCCAAGAAAATATTATGAAATTATAGTGAGTGATTCATCAAGCACGGATAATACAGTTAAACTTGCAAAGAAACTAGCCGATAAAGTTGTTGTGTGTAAACGTCAAGGCGCAGGGTATGGAAGAAACTTTGGAGAAAAATTTGCTAAAGGAAAATACTTGGGTTTTGTTGATGCTGATACAATTGTTGAACCAACTTGGGTAGAAGGATTAATTGAAGGATTAAATACAGGGGTTGCTTGTACTGGTCCGCTTGAAAATATTGAAAAGGATTCACTAAAAATTAATGCGTTTTACAAGTGGTGGAATATTCAGTCAAAAGCAAGTGTTATTGTAAAATACCCTATTTTTCCTGGATTTAACTTTGGAGCAAGAAAGAAAGAATTTAGACAAGCGGGGGGGTTTCCAAATATAAATATGGTTTGTGAGGACATGGATTTGTCGCTTAGACTTGGATCTATCGGAAAAGTTGCGTTTAGCAAGAAAATGGCTGTTAGGACCTCTGCAAGAAGACAGAAAGAAATTCCGCTTCACAAGCACGCTTTAAGCGGAATAAGATATGCTTTAACAAAAAGAAGCATGAGCTGGAATGAGTACCGAAAAGACTACTAATTTGGCCGCCATTAGATTTGACAGCAAAACATTATATTTAAATTGATAAATTACATTATACCTCTGTGAAAACGGGCAAATCGCATAAACTAAAATACCCTACAATTCCTGCTTTCAGCATGAGCAAGTATTATCACCCAAAAGTGGTTAAACTTCCTTCTGCTAAAAAACCAGTTTCTGGAAAAATACTTATTTTTAGAGGACCAAGCGGTTCTGGAAAAACTACTAAAGCTCAATTACTTGAAAAGAAATTTAAAGGCAAAATTAAAGTATTCCATTTTGGGTTTGAGAGAAGAAAAAGGCATTTGGGATTTTCTGTAGGGGACAAAGTGTTACTCATAAGTAAGCTTCAATCCAAAATTGATTCTGCATTAAAAAAATACAAAGTTGTTATCTTGGATGAATTATTTGATTTTGAAGAACAATTGTGGGCTGTGAGAGAAAATCATCCTCATGCAAGAATACTTATTATTTATTTTGAATTGCCCATGGAAGTTTCAATTAAACGGGCATCAACTCGAAGAAAGGGAAAACATTATACTCCGCTAAAAGAAAAACATATTGAGGGGTTATGGTATCTTGCGCACTTTGTAAAATGCGGGAAAGTAATTAGTGCGGATGGCGAGGTTAAGGATGTTTTGAACAAAGTTATTGTATTTTTGAAAAAAAAGGGTTTCTTATGAATAAAACTAAAATCATTGTTTGTGATCCTGAGCCATTCTGCTTTGGGCCAAGTGCGGATATCTTTGGAGTTTGTAAAGTTTTAGCAAAACAAAAACATGTAAAAGTAATTGTTCTTGCGACAAAAAAAGTTTATTCTGTGTTCAAGCATGAACCAAAACTAAATGTAGTTTTCATGAAATATCCTAAAGACAATGGAAAATTGAAGAAAATAGTTTCAAGTGCTGATGCATATGTTACTGCAACAAACAACACGAACCTAGATTTGATTAAAAGCGCAGGGATAAAGACGCCCGTTGTTTATTTGGACAGTTTGTTTTGGTATTGGGGAAATGAGAAAAACTTTTTTTCTAAAAACCAGCGCGAAGCTGATTTGTACTTGGCTTGTAATTACTTTAACTCTGCAGCATTAGTAAAAAAACAAAAAAAGAATTTCAAAAACCTAAAACTGATTCCTCCAATTATTGCTTCTCAAAAAAGGAAAAAAACAAAAGACCAATTATTTGTTAATTTTGGCGGATTAACCTCAAGATTTACTTCTCTAAAAGATGCAATGCTTTTTGTTGATTTAATTTGCAAAATATTCTTTCATAACCTTCGGTTACAGGAGAGGTTTGATCGGGTAATTGTATCTGGAAATTATTATGCGATGCGAAAAATGAAAGAGATTAATACTGCTAATAATATTGAGTTTTTGAGTGTTAATCATGATAATTTTATTAAGATTCTTGGGGAATCAAGACTGTTTATTACAAATCCCGGGATTCATGCACTCTATGAGGGATTTGCAAGTAAAACTCCTACAATGGGTTTCTTCCCGAGTAATTTAACGCAAGCTCTTCAGTTAAATCACATTTCTAAAGAAATGCCTCTTCTGCCAGTTTTGGATTGGAGTTTAATGGATAAAGATTTTAACAAAAAAATGAATCGCGGAATTAAATTTGAGGGAGATTGTATAAAAACAATTAAAGGGTATATTCACAAGTTGAGTCATGATGAAAATGCTTACAATAAATTAATTGTTGAACTAAATATTCACTTTCCTCAGAAAAAATCTTTCTTGGAGTTATTACGCAAAAGTCAGAACCAATACGTGGAAAAAATTACTCTGAATGGTGCAAAAGAAATTGTTCGATTAATGCGAAAAGAAGGATTTATTTGAAAGCAGTAGACTATTTTTTTGCTTAGAAAAGTGCTGGGCATTTAACCCAGCAAAATTATTTCTCTAAGGATTTAATCTTTCAGTGTCTCTTGGGAGGAACGTTACTTCTCTTACGTTCTTAAGTCCAAGTAGGAGCATTAGCATTCTACTAGGGGACAGGCCATATCCTCCGTGAGGGGGGCATCCATACCTAAAGAATTCCAAGTATTCTTTGATTCCCTCTGCAGGAACTTTCTTTTCCACAGCTTGTTTTTTTAGTTGCTCATAGTGGTGCTCACGCTGGGCTCCAGTGGTGATTTCAAGTCCTTTCCACAAAAGATCAAAACTTTTGGTTATCGTCGGCTCTCCTTCTTTACGCATATGATAGAACGGTCGCACACTCACAGGGTACTCTTTTACAAACACAAATTCGTGTTTAAATTTTTTCTTTACATATTCAAAGAGTAATCTTTCTCCTTCTGGATCAAGATCTGAATCTTTGATTTTGTAATCAAATTCTTTTTTGAGTACTTTGTGTGCTTCTTCCATCGTAATGCGCGGGAAAGGAAGAGTTGGAACTACCACTTCTTCGCCAAATATTTTTTTTATTTCTTCTCCATGTTTTTCTTTAACACGTGTAAGAACATGCGCTAGCCATTCTTCTTCCAATTGCATTACTGTTTCCTCTGATTCAACAAAAGAAATTTCTACATCCACTGAAGTAAATTCAGTGTCGTGTCTTGTTGTATGTGAAGGGTTTGCTCGAAATACTGGTCCGATTTCAAACACTTTTTCTAGTCCTGCGCTCATTGCCATTTGTTTGTAAAATTGTGGGCTTTGTGCAAGAGAAGCTTTTTTTCCAAAGTAATCGAGAGAAAATAGTTCTGCACCAGATTCAGTGGCTCCTGCAACAAGTTTTGGAGAATGTATTTGAATGAATCCGTGCGAGAGCCAATATTCTCTCATCGCGGCTTCCATGGTAGTCCAAATTTTGAAAATCAAAGCACTTTTTGGTTTTCTTAAATCAATCCATCTATAATCAAGTCTTAACGGAAGAGTAGTTTCTTCAGTTCCTTTTTCGATTACTTGAATTGGTAATTCTTTATCTGCTTCAGATAATATTTTGCAGGATTCAATTTTTAGTTCGCATCCACTCGGTGCTTGTTTTTCTGCTTTAATTATTCCTACTAATTCAATTACACTTTCTTTTGGAATTTTTCCAATCGTTGAGAAAATTTCTTTCTCTTCAGGTAATGCAACGCATTGGACTATCCCGCTTATATCGCGAAGAATAACAAACTTTACTTTGCTTTGATCACGAATTTCTTGGATAAAACCTTTTAGAAGAATTTTTTCCCCAATATGTTTTGCAACTTCTTTAATCATTACTCTTTCCATCAAACATCAACTCCATTGTTACTCATTTTGGGAATATAAACATTCCCGGGTTAAGGACGAAACAGTTATTTGTTGAATACTAAGCCGAAACTTAAGTTTTCAAAAAAAGTCCTAATTTTAGCCCTGGAATTTATTAGGGCCCCAAGGCTGGCCCTAGTTGATGTTATTATTATCAGTAGTTGCGCCAGTAGAAGCTACTTTAGATGAAAGGACTGTAATAGCTCTTAATCTCTTAACTGGTGAAACCATACAAGTACTGCGACAGTGTGCGTTAATAAATAGTTTCAGAGAATGAGTGTAATAATTTACACATAATGCTTAAGCATCGCAACTTAAATTCTATTTAATAAACAACAGTCGCTTTAGCAGTAAAAACCATTATGAGTAATACAATTATCCAAATGAGAAGTAATGTGCCTATTAGTGCTAATCTAATTGCCCAAGAGGGTAATGAAATTGTGGTTTTTTGGAATAAATCTATTGCAGTTTTTATGATTACTGCTAATACAAAGATTGGAAACAAAACGAGTATTAAAAGGACTAAAATGAAACTAATATTGCCCATTGATGAATCAAAATTCTTTTGATTTAATACACTTGTGCAAATAGTTTTTTTGCTATCGTCGACAATATTTGCACAATCTAATTTATCTTTGTAGCAATTATCTTTTTGGGAAGAGTTTGCTATTTTGCTGCACACCCCTGCTTGCACGTAACAAAGTTGTTTGTCGTAATTCGTTAATGGGATTTGATCACAAGCTGTGTTGTTGTAGACTGCTATTTGGGAGTAACATTTTACAATAAGAGTTTCATAATTATTGAAATCCGATTGAAGTAATTCACAATCGGTTACATTCAGCGGGGTTGCATAACCGAAGCATTGTTCTCTTGCTAGTCCATTTCTGTCCATGCACATATCATAAGAAATTCTTGGCATCATCATAGTCTCAGAAATAGCACTTGCAAAAGAAAGACTTGCAAGTAATGCTAGTGTTAAAACAATAAACCATTTTTGCATAGTAATTAGAGGCAATTTTACTATATATTCTTGCTGTTTTTCTTAGGTCGAGACCAGATGTCGAAAATTGTAAAGGGCGAATAAATAAATACTCTTGAGAGTATTAATCTTGTATGTCTTTTGAGATTGAAAAGAAATTAATTGGGGCAGTCATATTAATGGCAATTCCTCTTAATCCTACAAATGTGCTCGTGGATTTAATTCAAGTTGTAATTTTGGATAATTTTTCTACGTTCAATATGTTTGGGTGGTTACTCATAACGTTCGTTTTAGTGGCGAAACTAATTTTGGCAGTAATGGAAATGGAAGCACTAATTGATATTTGGCACATTTTTTTTAAACCTGCGAAAAAATAATTTTTTTTATTTAATTAGTTTTTCTTTTTTTGATTAAAGAAATTGGGTAATTTTATTGGCAATAATCCGTCTACAAATAAATGCGTTGCATAACCGGTTAATCCAAATAGTGCCAAAAAAACTGCTTTGAGCAGAGAAAAATGTAATACTAGCCCGGCAAGAAAAAGAAATATTGTTATTTCAATAAGTGAATTAGTGTTGTGAAAAGGCTTTGAAGATCCTAAGTAAATAGGTCTTGTTTTCTTAGATAATACATAGTAGATTACTGCGGGAGTAAAATATAATGAGAGTCTTCGTAAGGTCCAATTTGCTTTAATAGAATCTCTTTTGTCTTGAGAAAAAAATGCATCCAAATCGGGAAGAAAATTTGTGTACAAAAATACTAGTAATGCTAAAGCCAACGAACCCAAAACATGTTCTTGGAGAACAAATCCTACAAGGATATAAAAAATAGCTATTGGGAAAAGAACTCTCTTCAAACTCCATTTAAGTAATCCAAAATGTTCCTTTATTTCATCTATTACCTTCTCAGCAGAAGCAAAAACTGGTAATGATTCAAAAGCGTTAGACTCCTTAAGAGCATTATTTAGAATTCGTTTAACCATATTAATATTCAAGGCGGAATAAATTTAAGTTAAGTGGGTAGGAATTGATTTTTTTCTAAAAAAAGTCCAAAAAAACCAAACTTAAACATAACAACTTTTCTTGTTAAAACACAAAAAAATAAGTGTGTCCCTCTCTTGCTAAAAAACTCCTAAAAAAATTAATTTTTCCCTCCAAAAAGTCGTTTTTACGTCGACCTCGAAGGAAGGTTTATAAACCTTGAGTGCACCAAGTATATAAGTAATTTTGATTGCCTGGTGGCAAGAATTACTAGAGTAAGATTGATTCATTGGTTTTACTGATGAATTCAAGTTCTCGAATTTGAACACCTTAGAACGCAGTTTGCGTTATAAGATTCAATTGATCACCTACCTGCTCGTGCGATAAGCATGAACGGAAAACGTGAGCACCAAAGTTTTTTTTGGTGTGATGTTGGTTAGTGAATAGTTTGAATGTATTTTCAAACAAGGTGGAATGATCAAGAGTAAAATTTTGGTTATTTTAATCAAGGTGAGAATAGCTCAAACCAATTCCAAATAAGTTATAAGTAGTTTTAATTCAATACAAATGTTGAATAATTTTCCATGCAAGTATATGGTCATTAATGACTATATGTGGTCAATAAAATGACTATCATGGATCTGCTAATGACAGGAGTGATGCAAATCATTTTTGTTTCGGAAATTAATTCCAGCTGATCCTACTGGCGGGAACTGCTATCGAAATTCGATTAGACATGCAAGTAGTACATTTCCGGTAAGGGAGTGTTGCGTACGGCTCAGTAACACGTAGCTAATCTACCCTTAAGAGGGGTCAATCCCGGGAAACTGGGTATGATACCACATAGGTAACACGTACTGGAATGTTGTGTTACCCAAAGAAAGCGATCTATATTCCGATCGTATTTGCTTAAGGATGAGGCTGCGGCGCATTAGGTAGTTGGCGGGGTAACTGCCCACCAAGCCGATGATGCGTACGGGCCCTGAAAGGGGGCGCCCGGAGAAGGGAACTGAGATAAGGTCCCTAGCCCTACGGGGTGCAGCAGTTTCGAAGTCTTTACACTGCGCGAAAGCGCGATAGGGGAATTTCGAGTGGCCACACTGTGGCCTTTTGCTAAGCCTAAAAAGCTTGGCGAATAAAGGGGGGGTAATATACGTGCCAGCCGCCGCGGTAATACGTAATCCCTAAGTGGTTCCCACTTGTATTGGGCCTAAAACACCTGTAGCTGGTTGAGTAAGTCTTTGGTGAAATCAATTAGCTTAACTAATTGAATTGCTAAATATACTGCTTTGCTTGGGGAAGTGAGACGTAAAGGGAATTTTTAGGGTAGCGGTGAAATGCGATGATCCTAAAAGGACCTCCAGTAGCGAAGGCGCTTTACGAGAACTATCCCGACAGTGAGAGATGAAAGCTGGGGGAGCGACAAGGATTAGATACCCTTTTAGTCCCAGCTGTAAACGATGTAGACTAGGTGTTCGTTTTCCTTTATGGACTGCGAGTGCCGACGCGAAGGCAATAAGTCTACTGCCTGGGGAGTACGCCCGCAAGGGTGAAACTTAATGGAATTGGCGGGGGCTCACACAAGGGGTGGATGTTGCGGTTTAATTGGATGCAACGCCAGAAAATCTTACCAGGGAGGACAGCAGAGTGATTGACAGTCTGAAGGGCTTTCATGACACGCTGAGAGGTCCTGTATGGCCACCGCCAGCTCGTACCGCGAGGCTTCCTGTTAACTCAGGCAACGGGCGAGACCAACACTTCTAGTTGCTACCATGGTTTTGACTGTGGGCACTCTAGAGGGACTGCGGCAGTAATGCTGAGGAAGGGGTTGTCAACGGTAGGTCTGTATGAGCCGAATTTCCTGGGCAACACGCGACACACAATGGATAATACAATTGGATGCTAACCCGAAAGGGGGCGCTAATCCCGCAAAATTATCCTCAGTTCGGATTGAGGGCTGTAACCCGCCCTCATGAAGTTGGAATCCCCAGTAATCGCGCGTCATTAACACGCGGTGAATTAGTCCCTGAGCCTTGCACACACCGCCCATCAAGCCAGCCGAGTGGAGTCTGGATGAATTCAAGCCGTTAGGTTTGAATAATTCTTGGTTTCGCGAGGGGGGCTAAGTTGTAACAAGGTGTCCGTAGGGGAACCTGCGGACGGATCACCTCCTATAACAAAAAAATTCACCAGAATTTTTTTAGTTTGTAAAAAATAATTCAATTCGCGAGAGTTGAGTTTTTCTTTTCGACAGATATGTAAATATTTGTCCGAGTGCAGAGAAGTTGTTTAGTAGCACTGAGCAAATGTAAATTTGCAAAGTTTTTCGGATACTGTCCGAGAATATATCTCCCAATACACCTTTTTCACTAACCAAATAATATTTATTATAAGATTGGAAATTAAATTTCCAGTTTTATATTATTATAGTATAAACGAGTACGCCCATTATTTTTTGGGTAAGTATTCAAACAGTAACATGCCTACGAAGTGGGTGTTGTTATTACATTGGATTAGATAGGTTTCGACCTAATAGTAAGCGGTGCAAGCGCTCAAAGTTTTAGCTTTTGCAAACGCAATAGTTGAAATTTGTCAATATGGGCTTTTAGCTCAGTTGGTAGAGCGCTCGCCTTGCACGCGAGAGGTCGGGGGTTCGAATCCCTCAGAGTCCACTTGCTTCGAAAGGAGCGAAATTTTTGCATTCACGATAGCGATGTCGTGATTACAACGTTATAATTGTTCCCGTCGGGAGTTATTTCCTGACGGAAGGCAGAAGCAGTTATCGAGGAAGATTTAGAGTAAAATCTAAGTTGGAGATGATTGTTGCATTGGTTTAGTTTTAGTAGCATATATAATGGCGAATCCAAATATAGGCTTTCCAATAGACAAAACAAGAAATTGTGCTTCGTCTATTGGTTTTACTGTCAATCGTAAGATTGATAAGTACAAAAGGCAACGTTACGCCAAGTAGTGGATGACTAGGCTAGAGCGCTGATTACGGACGTGGCAAGCTGCGATAAGCTGTGGCGAGGAGCATGCATCCTTTGAACCACAGATTTCTGAATTATTCAGTAATGAAGAGGAACTCCGGGAATTGAATCATCTCAGTACCGGAAGGAAAAGAAAACAATAGTGATTCCGTTAATAGCGGCGAGCGAACGCGGAAGAGGACGCACTGAATCCTATACTGTAAAGTTGTGGAGTTGTGGTGTTAGCGCACTACTTAGTTTGTGAGAAGAAGTCTCCTGGAACGGAGTACCATAGAGGGTGATAGTCCCGTACTTGAAACAAATTGAGTTGATTGCTAATGAGCGAGTACCGTGCATTGGATAGTGCGCGGGAATACGGGAGGATTAACTCCCAATCCTAAATACGTCTCTAGACCGATAGCGGACTAGTACCGCGAGGGAAGGTTGAAAAGCATCCTTAATAGGAGTTTAAAAGCACCTGAAACTACTTGGTTACGGGCGAGGCTCGGCATGAAAGGAAAGGTTATATATCAAACTATCGAGAGGTAGCGTAAGTATGTAATTTCAGTGTCGGGTCGTACGTCGTGAAGCACGAGCAAGGGAATTTGCTGTAGTGGCGAGAATAAGTCTTTTTAAGGACGTATTCGTAGGGAAACCGAATGTTGTGCAGCCGCTTCGAGCGGCGAGACATCGAGTTCATAGCTTTAGTCACTGCGGCCAGACCTGAAACCAGATGAGCTAGTCCTTAGCAGGCTGAAGCCCCCCTTCAAGGGGGTGGAGGGCCGCAACTAGTGATAGTCTATCTTCTTAGGTGACTTGGGACTAGGCGTAATAAGCGAACCGAATCTGGTGATAGCAGGCTCCCCCTGAAAAACCTCTGAGGGTTGCCTCGACGGAGAAGGAACATGGTGTAGAGATACTGGTTAAAACGTATTGATTCGAAAGGATTGGCGTTTTTCCCAAACTCCGAATCTATGTTCTTCGCAGAAGTCGGGAGTAGGGGTGCTGGCGTAAGGTTAGCATCCGTAAGGGTAAGAACCCAGCTCTGTGTTAAGGCCCTTAAATGTTGGTTAAGTGTTAGTAAAGCTAGTCGTTATCCTAAAACAGTGGGGAGGTAGGCTTAGAAGCAGCCATCCTTCAAAGAAAGCGTAACAGCTCACCCACCTAGGCTAATGGCAGCGAAGATTATCGGGGCTCAAACCAACTGCCGATACACAGAAGATTTTTCAGTAGAAAGATTCCTTGTAAGGGGGTGCCCGGATGGCATAGAAGCTTGTTCGTAAGAACGAGTGGAGCTTTTCGGGATATGGATCCTTGCATTAGTAGTAACGATAGAGGTGTGAGAATCACCTCCGCCGAAAGGGCCAGGGTTTCTTAGCGCTTATCATAAGCTAAGAGTTAGTCGGTCCTAAGTGTTCCTCCTAATAGGAGAAGGCACGAAGGGGAAACGCGTTCATAGTCGCGTACTTAATACATAAGTTCGGCAACGATATGCATACATTTAACGTATTGGGCTAGTTAGAGTCCCGCTGTCGCGGGATTTAACAAAGATAGTTCTTTGGAGAGCTGTAATGGCGAGAAGGAGAACAAATTTGGAACGGCAGCAATGTTCTGACAAGGCCTAGTGCCCATGAAAAAAATGTGTGTTTGATTGTATTAAACCGTACCAAGAACTAGGAAGAGTGCCCCTGGCTGGGAAGGCTAAGGCGTATTTGGGGAATGGACCTAAGGGAACTCGGCATTTTAGCAGCGTATCTTCGGTAGAAGCTGTGCCTGCGTTTCACAACGCAGGTTTCAATAACAAGGGGAGTCGGACTGTTTAACAAAAACACAGGTCTCTGCTAGCCAGCAATGGTTTGTATAGAGGCTGACCTCTGCTCACTGCGAGTAGGTGAAAATCTGTTTCAACGGATCTAAGCCCTCGTGAAGAGCGGGCCTAACTCTGAGGCTCTCACGGTAGCGTAATACCTTGCCGGTTTATTGCCGGCTTGCACCAAGGAAGTAACTTGATTCCCACTGTCCCTAGGTTCAACCAAATGAACATACTTCGCTGTGTATATGCTGCGGAACTCCAACGGGAAGAGAAGACCCCACGGAAGTTTACTACAGCCTGATGTTGTGGTATGGTTTTGTGCGTACAGCGTAGATGGGAGATATCGAAGCAAGTTCGTCAGGATTTGCGGAATCGACAATGTAACACCATCCTCATGAAAACATACTGCTTACCTTTTTCGGGGACAGCATTTGGTGGGTAGTTTGGCTGGGGCGGCACGCTCCTGAAAAGATATCAGGAGCGCCCAAAGGTATGCTCAAGCGAGTCAGAAATTCGCTGTAGAGTGCAAGAGCAAAAGCATGCTTAACTGTGTTTCAAATGGCACGAAACGCGGGAAGGAAACTTGGGTCTAGCGAACGCTAGTGCGCCTCTTAGTAGGGCCCTAGTCTTACAATGAACCTATCCTGGGAGTAATTGAGTTGTCGCG